>NZ_JBLFES010000002.1:0-990765 GCF_047345745.1 Maribacter algae | reverse complement strand
AGAACAATTTCTCCCATCGCATATTTCAAATACTTTCCAGTTTTTCCTTCTGCAAGTAGATTTTGTCTAATTTTTCTAAAGAATTTTATCATTGGTTAGCGGTTGGTTATAATGAAGCACAACGCCGGAGCTATGATTAGTTGCGAAAATGTCCGCAGGATGTTTCCAGCGTAGTAGCTAAGTTAGTGATAATTGCGAGAGATTTTCCGTGAGGAAAATGGGAGCGATTAATTATAGGTTTTGTTGTAAAAAGTGTTTTTTTACGTCTTGTTCACGACCTGCTTGCGTTCTGTTAACGTTGCTTGCGTATTGCCACCCCGGTAGGGGGAAGTGATCGTTCTACTTGCGAATCGTTCCTCAGAGATTGGAAAGTTTTCTCATACCGATTCCGAAGTGCTTGCGAACTGAAACAGTCGCCAATGCTTAAGTCCATATTCCGTAAAGATTTGCAGCGTTTTTTACAGTTATGTATCCAATTTAAACTTACTCAACATTTTTTACAACGGTTGGGCTAAGGTTCGTTGCTGTGATTCGTCCGAAGGACAATCCAGCCGAACCTAAAGATAGCTTTTTGCGCAGGATTTCCGTTTAGGAAATCCGCAAGCAATGAATTTTAGCCTTTGTTGTGAGCAGTTTTTATTTCTTTCACTACGTTTTCAGTCCCGAAATCAAAGTCCAATTTTATTGAGTTTTTATTGTCCTTATTCATTCGGGTTATTGACTTTATGTCATCGATGTGATAATAAATCTTTCCAATTTCAAATTCCGCATCCAATTCCGCGATTTCTTTCTCAAATATCCAGTAATTTTTAACCACTCCTATATATGTCCGTCCGATGACACTTTTTGTACTCCGCTCAACTTTTATTTCGTTGTCCTGATACAAATATTCTGGTTGCGGATTAGGAATCATAAATGCATAAATACTCAAAATCGGAACGCCCATTGGGAATAAACTTAGGAGTGCAGTTATGCCCAAAACAAGTCCATAAATCCTAGCCCATTTTTTCCTGAATTGTCCAAAAATCACGATGAAACTCAGAACGAACCAAGTCCAGAAAAGAATTTGGTCCGCCAATTTAGTGGCTAGGGTAATACCAGCTGTTAGATATAAGATTAAGTCCGCCAGTAGCAGAATTGTAAGGCCAATGTATATTTTGGTTAAAAGCTTCATTCAAATTGCTCACAACGGCCGGGCTATGAACAGTACGGGAGCAAACTAGCGTTTGCTTTCCGCCACGCGCATAGCGAAATCTTTTTGTTTTGTTTTTTCTTTTTTCCGTCCAAAGCAAAATCCAAAAGATTTTGCGGACATCATAAAAATACGCAAACCATTCGTTTAAGCCCGAAGCCCGTATTGTTTATAGGTTTTGTTGTGCAACGTTTTTCTGCGCAATAATTATTCCGTTCGAGTTTGAAGTCCGATGTCTTTTTTGAATATCAAACCCACAATTCCAATAGTTAATACAATATGACCCAAGGCAATCATCATTCTACTGTCAAAAGCAAATGCGCCCAGTCCATTTCCAATAACTCCCATAATCACTAACATTGACCACATTGTTTGAGTTTTTATAAATTTTCCAGCGTGCGCCGTCAGACCTAAATAAAACAAAGCAGGTCCGATAGTCATAAAAGGAATTCTAATAGATGGTCTTTCCATTATTTGTCTTGTTAACTTGTCCATTCCCTCAAAGTCAGTTCCATAACTCCACCATAAGAAGTCTATTGTTGCTTGTCCGATTAGAGCAACTATACCTAAAGAAGTCAAGATTGTCGCTAAGTTGCTAAAAATATTATTTGAAAAGATATAGTTTAATGCCAAGCACAACAATGCGCCAATTAACAATAACCAATGAGCATAGTCAATCGGTTGCTGATTTTGTATAAATTCATTTCCTCCTAAGAGTAATATTTGATTGAGAATCAAAAAAACAAGTCCGATTGTAGCTAAATATTTTGATTTCATTATTCTAGTCCAGTTGGTTAACGTACTCTAAACTCCAACTTTTTCGAAGTCTTAAACATTTTTTAATGCTGAATTGTGGAATAATGCTGATGGATTGTCAAAATGTTGCACAACGGTCTAATATAAACGTCTGTGCGAAGCAGAAATGCAGGGCATTTCGGCAGTAGCACAAGGCGTTACACTTTTTAGTTTTTTATATTTCGGCTGTAAAATAATAAAATTTGTAACGCCGACCACACAAATACACAACTGCTTTTGCTCAAACACAGAAATTAGCATTGCGTTTATATAGTGTTAGCGCATGTATGTTTTTTGCCCACAACGTTGCTCTACGCAGTCTCTGGCGCACGTCAGACTTAGCAGCGTCTACTAACATTTATCTACTTCACGTCAGATTGATTTGCTTGCAGAAAAAGATGAACTTTGAAATTAAAAACAAAATTTTGCAGAATTGCGAGACTTACTTCACGTCAGCCGTATACGCAGCTATTTATAAAGTACGAACTTTAGCAAATAAACCGCAAAAGCGTACCGCGATAAACACAAAGTTTTTATTTTCTTTGAGCTTTTGCACTTTTTTGGGTTTGGTAAAATAGAGTGGAAGTAAACCCGAAAATTGATTGCGAAAACTATTTGCGCTAACGTTAAATATAAACGTCTGTGCGGTGAAGAAATTCAGCGAATTTCAAGCTAGCACAAGGCGTTACACTTTTTATTTTTTGAAATTGATTCGGTTTAAAAATAGTAAAATTTGTGACGCCGACCTCACAAACACAAAACTCCTTTTGCTCAAACACAGAAATTAGCATTGCGTTTATATAGTGTTAGCGCATGTATGTTTTTGCCCACAACGTTGCTCTACACAGTCTCTGGCGCACGTCAGACTTAGCAGCGTCTACTAACATTTATCTAGCGCACGTCAGACTTAGCAGCGTCTACTAACATTTATCTAGCGCACGTCAGACTTAGCAGCGTCTACTAACATTTATCTACTCCACGTCAGACTGATTTGCTTGCAGAAAAAGATGAACTATAAAGATAAAAACAAAATTTTGCGGAACTGCGAGACTTACTTCACGTCAGCCACACACGCAGCTATTTATAAAGTACGAACCTTAGTAAACAAACCGCAAAAGCGTACCGCGATAAACACAAAGTTTTTATTTTATTTGAGCTTTTGCATTTTTTTGGATTTGGTAAAATAGAGTGGAAGTAAACCCAGAAATTGATTGCGAAAACTATTTGCGCTAACGTTAAATATAAACGTCAGTGCGGCGAAGAAATTCAGCGAATTTCAAGCTAGCACAAGGCGTTACACTTTTTTGTTTTTTATATTTCGGTATGAAAATAATAAAATTTGTAACGCCGACCTCAAAAACACAAAACTCCTTTTGTTCAAAACACAGAAATTAGCATTGCGTTTATATAGTGTTAGCGCAAGTAAGTTTTTGCCCACAGCGTTGCTCTATGCAGTCTCTGTCGCACGTCAGACTTAGTAGCGCTTACTAACATTTATCAAGTTCAAATCAGACTGAATTGCTTGCAGAAAAAGATGAACTTTGAAATTACAACCAAAATTTTGCGGAACTGCGAGACTTACTTCACGTCAGACATATACGCATCTATTTATAAAGTACGAACTTGAGCTAATAAACCGCAAAAGCGTACCACGATAAACACAAAGTTTTTATTTTTCCTTGAGCTTTTGCAATTTTTTGGATTTGGTAAAATACGATAGAAAATAAACCCGAAAATTGATTGCGAAAACTATTTGCGCTAACGTTAAATATAAACGTCAGTGCGGCGAAGAAATTCAACGAATTTCAAGCTAGCACAAGGCGTTACACTTTTTAGTTTTTTATATTTCGGTATGAAAATAATAAAATTTGTAACGCCGACCTCACAAATACACAACTCCCTTTGCTCAAAGCATTAAAAAGCATTGCGTTTATATAGTGTTAGCGCAAGTAAGTTTTTGCCCACATCGTTGCTCTACTCAGTCTTTAGCGAACATCAGACTTAGCAGCGTCTACTAACACTTATCTACTTCACGTCAGATTGATTTGATTGCAGAAAAAGATGAACTTTGAAATTAAAAACAAAATTTTGCGGAACTGCGAGACTTACTTCACGTCAGCCACACACGCAGCTTTTTATAAAGTACGAACTTGAGCAAACAAACCGCAAAAGCGTACCGCGATAAACACAAAGTTTTTATTTTTATTTGAGCTTTTGCACTTTTTGGATTTGGTAAAATACGATAGAAAGTAAACCCGAAAATTAATTGCGAAAACTATTTGCGCTAACAATTGGATATAGTTATTAACTATATCTCACTTATAAAAACTAAGATAACAAATCCTTTATATCCATAAAGGATCTATTCGCTACGTGAGTATAAATTTCGGTTGTTTTGGTAGAACTATGACCCAAGAGAAGCTGAATATGTCTTATATCGGTTCCGTTCTCCAGAAGATGTGTGGCAAAGCTATGCCTAAGGATATGAGGAGTGACTTTTTTGCCGATACCAGCTTTTATTGCTGCTGAGTCAATTATTCTTAGAACACTTGTAACACTATATTTGACGCCTTTTGGACCTTCAAAAAGATACTTCGAGGGTCTATATTCCTTGTAATATTTCTTAAGGTCTTTTAGAATGTTGGGGCTGAGAATACTGTATCTGTCTTTGTTTCCTTTGGCATTCCTTATGTGTACCATCATTCTTTTACTATCAATGTCCGTGATCAAAAGATTCAGCAATTCACCCCGGCGAAGTCCCGAAGAGTAAAGAAGACCAACGATACATTTATGCTTTATATTATTGGTATGCTCCAAAATGCTTACTACCTCCTCCTTGGAAAGCACGCTTGGTAGCTGCTTTTGCTTTCTTGGTCTTTCGATGGAATAGAACCTATTTGGCATTCCATGTACCACCTCATAAAAGAATTTGATACTGTTTACTGCCAGATTTACATAAGAGTTCGATTTCCCTTCTTGAATCAACTTCTGCAAATAGTTACTGACTTCCAACTCATTGAGGTCAATCGGATCGGTATCATAATAGTGATTTATAAATGCTTCAAAACAGGAGACATAGTTTCGAACTGTATTTTCTGAATATCTTTTAAGTTCAAGTTTTAGAAGATAAGCTTCAGGGCAAAGTTTATGACCTTTTTTAGGACGTCGATTTCTATAGCGGTTAAAATCAACTTCGGCGTTTTCCTTATTTATGGTTCGTTCAGTGAAAAAATAATTTCCGTTTATCCACGCCACTCCGCGAAAAGTTTTAAATACTAACTCAAGATTGGATTTGTTGTTCGGGATATAAAACATACCAAAGGTTTTGCTCCAAGATACATTTGGCAATGAATCGACCAAGGCCTGTATAACCTTGTTGGTATTATATTGAAGACCAATGCATTTTCGATTATGGATGAGCAGATGTTTCAGGGTTATACTGTGCTTAGTATTCATAATATATGTTTTGGCCAAAATAAGCGTTCCGATTGGTTTAATCGTATCTTATACGAATAGAATACGTATAATGATTAGCTAAACTGTTTATTATGAGAATACATAAAGAATGTTTTCATTGCGGTAAAAAGCTGGAAGGTAGGACGGACAAGAAGTTCTGCGATTCACATTGCAAGAGTGCTTTTCAATACAAAAAGGAAAAGCAGAATCCTCATAGGTTTTATAATAAGGTGGATAACCAGCTTAAGTTGAACCGAAAGATACTAAAGGAATACAATAAAGGGGGTAAGGTAACAATTAGATCTAGCGTTATTTTGGAATTAGGTTTTAACCCGAACTTCTTCACACATTATTGGAAAAACCAAAAAGGGGACGTCTATCTTTTTGTTTACGAATATGGTTTTCTGAAAACGAACGAAAACGGCAAAGAAAAATATGTCTTGGTGACTTGGCAGGATTATATGGCGAAATAGTTTCGATTTTATTTACAACCATTTGACATGAAATATATTTAAATAATAATATATTAAAAAAAATCAATTTGTTGTACCTATGTTGTACCCAGAGCATAAAAAAAGGCTTCCGAAAACCGGAAGCCCTTTGTTTATTAGTAGCGAGAGCGGGACTTGAACCCGCGGCCTCCGGGTTATGAATCCGACGCTCTAACCAGCTGAGCTACCTCGCCATATATAATTGTTTTTAACGGCCAAACCGCAAAAGGCTTGTTTTAAAACGGCTGCAAATATAAAGTTTAATTTTATGTCCATCAACAATAGCAACTTAAAAAATAATAGTACGCTTTTATTTTTTTATCATTTAGAAATATATATATTGGTCGTTATTAAGATGTAGGGAATGGACGATAAGGTAAAATTTGAAATAGAATACGTAATACAATCATCACCTCAATTGCTGTACCAATATTTGGCAACACCTTCTGGGCTATCGGAATGGTTTGCGGATAATGTGAACTCCAGAGGAGAAAAATTCATATTTATTTGGGACGGGGCAGAGGAAGAGGCCAAACTTCTGAAAAAGAAATCGGATGAGTTTGTTCGCTTTGCCTGGGAAGAGAACGATGATGACTCTTATTTTGAAATGAAGATAATAGTGGACGAGATTACGAAGGATGTGTCTTTGTTCATAACGGATTTTGCCGAAGATGACGAAGTTGAAGAAGCAAAAATGCTTTGGGGCAATCAAGTGGGTGACCTAAAACAAGTATTGGGTTCAAAATAAATAACGGTATTTGCAGTATCTTTGAGCCCTAATTTTCTAGGGCTTTTTTTATGGTGAATTTTAATGGACAATTGGTTGATGAAGCATTAAATTATCTTAATCACAACAATCGCGGCCTACGGTACGGTGATGCTCTTTTTGAAGCTATGCGGGTCGTAAACGGCCATATCTATTTTTTAGAAGACCACTATTTACGATTAATGTCTTCCATGCGCATTCTTCGTATGGAAATACCAATGGCTTTTACGTTGGAATTTTTTGAAGAAGAGATTTTAAAAACGATTGCTTCCAGTAATCTTTCCGAAAGTGCAGTTCGGGTTCGTTTTACGGTTTTTAGAAATAATGGCGGACTTTACGAGCCCAAAACCAATGATGTTTCCTATATTATTGAAGTAAAAGAGTTAGCGAATCAATTTTATACGTTGCAAGATGGAAGTTATGAGGTAGAACTTTATAAAGATTTCTATATCAATAAGGATATGCTTTCCAATTTAAAAAGCAGCAATCGCATTATAAATGTTGTCGGAAGTATTTTTGCCAAAGAAAACGATTATGAAAATTGTTTATTGCTAAACCATGAAAAACAGGTAGTTGAGGCTTTAAACGGAAACTTATTCCTAGTCTCCGGAAATAAAATTAAAACACCATCACTTAAAGATGGTTGCCTAGATGGTATTCTTCGCAAAAAACTTATCGAAATCTTGGTGAAATTAGAAGAATACGAATTTGTTGAGGAACACATTTCGCCTTTTGAGCTTCAGAAAGCTGATGAGCTTTTTATAACAAATGCTATTAGCGGAATTATTTCAATTACAAAATACCGCAAGAAAAATTTTAAAAATACAGTAAGTTCCAGTTTAATAGGAACGCTTAATGCATCGGCAAGATTGGGAGTCTTTAAACCTAGTTGAGACTAGGATTTTCGGGGGCATTGGACCATAAGAGGTAATCTCCGCCCAATTCTACCATTTTTTCCTTCCATATGGCTACAGAGGATTTTTTTATGATTTGGCTCTCATATTTATTATCTACAACTATCCATGATTTGGAAATCAGCTCTTGATCTAATTGTAGGGATGACCATCCGGAATAACCTAAAAAGAACCTAATATCATCTTCTGAAATTGTTTCGGCATTGATGAGTTCTACCGTTTTATCAAAATCACCGCCCCAATAGATACCGTCGGAAATCTCGATACTATTATCAATTAGATGCGGGACTTTATGAATAAAATAAAGATTGTCCTGTTCTACAGGACCGCCATTATAAACTTGAAAAGGGATGAGGATTTCTGTGACAAGATCTGTTATTTGGTATTCCAAAGGTTTGTTGAGAATAAAACCAATAGAGCCTTCCTCGTTATGTTCAGCCAATAAAACCACTGACCTGTTAAAGGATACATCACCGGTCAACGAGGGTTCCGCAATCAACAATTTCCCTTTTTTTGGCTTTAACTCTACCATAACACGTTAGTCTTATGCTATCTAAAATAAGATAAATCCTATTAAATGCAAAAATCAATGAAATAAAAAAAGCGCTTTGTACAAAGCGCTTTTAAAATACATTGACTGTATGGATTAGTTTACAGCTTTGCCCAAATCGGCACCAGCTTTAAACTTAACAACATTCTTAGCTGCAATTTGGATAGTTTTTCCAGTTGATGGATTTCTACCTTCTCTTGCGTTTCTCTTAGATACGGACCAAGACCCGAAACCTACCAAGGAAACACGGTTTCCTTTTTTCAAAGAACTTTCAACATTTCCTAAGAAAGACTCTAATGACTTCTTTGCTGCTGCTTTTGTGATGCCAGCGTCAGCTGCCATAGCATCAATCAATTCTGTTTTGTTCATAATGTGATTAAATTAATTGTTGTTAAATAATTTTAAACCTTCAACAAATTTATATGGATTTACGACGAACACAAGTAAAACGTAGGGAAATCCCCCATTTTGTTGATAACTCAGAGGGTTTGTTGATAAAGTAAGTGTTTTTTTACGTTTCTCGCAGCCCAATAAGGACGGGGCTTTAGCTCACATATGCATTTTTTGACAATTTTAGCCCGTTTAAAACATCTTTAACGTCCATTTTTCTTTTTCCCTGAAGTTGTATTTCCTTTAAGTTGATAAAGCCATTTTCTACCGCTACTTTAATTTCCTTTTTATCAAAAACAAGCGAACCATTTTTTAGATGATGTGTATCGCCTATCATCTCTGATGCATAAATTTTTAATAAGGTTGTTTCATTGTCATTATATAATGTAGTCCAAGAGGCAGGGTAAGGACTTAACCCCCTTATAAAGTTATAAATTTGTTCCATAGGCCAATTCCAATTTATTTCACAGGTATTCTTATGGATTTTATGGGCCAATTTTAAATCCTGGTCGTTGGGTTGTATCGTAGTTTCAAAGTTACCATTTGCTATACGTTCAACCGTCTTAAGCACCGAATCAGCACCTAATAACATAAGTTTATCATGTAACGTTCCCGCGGTATCTTCTTTGAGGATGGCAATTTCTTCTTGTAGTATGATTGCCCCCGTATCTATTTTTTCATCAATAAAAAACGTGGTAGCCCCAGTAGTTCTTTCACCGTTAATGATGGCCCAGTTAATGGGGGCGGCACCTCTATATTCTGGCAATAATGAAGCGTGTAGATTAAATGTACCGTATTCGGGCATTTGCCATACCACTTTGGGCAACATTCTAAAAGCAACGATGATTTGAAGGTTGGCTTGTAACGCTTTTAACTCGGACAAAAATGTAGCGTCCTTTAAATTGGTCGGTTGTAGAACGGTCAAATCGTGTTCGTTGGCATATTTTTTTACGGCGGACTCATTTAATTTTCTACCTCTTCCCGCTGGTCTGTCCGGAGCCGTAATCACTCCTACGATATTTTTATCTGCCTTTAACAAGGCATCCAATATTCCTACCGCAAAATCGGGAGTCCCCATAAACACTATTCTCAAATCCTTCATGTTCTAATTCAATTCGTATTGATTCTTCTGATTTATTGTAATTTTCCCTTCCTCCAACATTTCTCTGAGTGCTGTAAGTGTCGATTTTTCCTGCCCCTTAAAATGCGCGATGATTTCCCTTGACGTGCTGGGTCGGTTTTGTAAAAATGTCTTTATATTTTCATTGATATCGATGTCAATTTTTGCACCTGATTTATTTTCTAGACAAACATCGCAAATACCGCATTCAATTGTTAACTGTTCTCCAAAATAGCCGAGCAATTGTTGGTTTCTACAAGTATTGCTATCCTTTATATAGGCAATCATTTTCAGAACCTGTTTTTCCTTTATTTCATTTTGCACGGTTATTTGTGAAGCAAACTGATTTATGGTACGGTCATCTTCCCTTGGCACAAGAAAAGTGATTTCTAAATCATTATGGGCTTGTTTGTACAGAATGATTTCATCTTTTGCCAGTTGTTCCAGCTTTTGTAAGATTTGAGTTTCTTTTAAGTTCAGTTTTTTGGCTAGGAGAAACGTATTAATAGTAGTTTCAAATTCAAAAATACCACCATAGGTACGCAAAACGGTTTTTACAAAATCGTCCAATCTTTTATTTTTTTGTAAGTAGATCAAAATTTGTTCCTTATCCGTGACAAATTGAACGGTCGATTTTTTGGTAAACGATTCTGAGAGTGCTATCACGGAGTTCCTGTCAAGGATTTGCAATCCGTTATAACATAGAAATGAATTT
Organism: Maribacter algae; assembly: GCF_047345745.1. Lineage (NCBI taxonomy): Bacteria > Pseudomonadati > Bacteroidota > Flavobacteriia > Flavobacteriales > Flavobacteriaceae > Maribacter > Maribacter algae. The sequence goes on along the minus strand of NZ_JBLFES010000002.1, from coordinate 980,376 downwards.
AATTGATACGTTGCGCAAAACGCATTGAAGTTTAAATGGAATTTCTCCCCATGACCTTCCCCATAGGCAATCTGAAAATAATTGCTGAGTTTACGGTATAGCAGTTTCACGAAGCCAACATCTGGCAAAACACTTAAAAACTGTTGCTTTACCTGAAGCTCATCGGCTTGGTTGGTCAATAGGATCGCTTCGGCATATAAACCATTTCTCCCTGCTCTTCCAGCTTCCTGGAAATAATTTTCAATGCTGTCAGGAATCTGATAATGAACGACCATACCCACATCTGGCTTGTCGATACCCATTCCAAAAGCATTCGTAGCAACAATTACGTTCACTTTATTTTCCAACCATTCGTTCAATCTTGTTTTTTTCTCGGTTTCAGTGATGCCTCCGTGGTAAAATGTAACCGTAATTCCCGCTGATTTTAAGAAAGACGCCAACTCTTCCGCTAATCGTCTTGTTCTTACATAAACAATGCCGCTGGTTTTTAATGCTATACAATATTGTTTTAATGTATACTTTTTGTCTTCTTGAATTTCGACCTTAAAACTGATATTCTTTCTCAAAAAAGAATCCTTTACGACCAAAGGTTCATTTAAATTTAAAGCGGATATAATATCTTCCGATACTTTTTTTGTTGCTGTGGCGGTCAATGCAATTATTGGAATTTCCACATGTAGTTCCCTTAATATGTTGCATTCCAAATAGGCGGGCCTAAAATCATGACCCCATTGCGAAATACAATGTGCTTCGTCTATCACAAAAAGATTCACGGGCATTTGTTCTATCCGCTGTTGCACCAACTCTTGTTTGAGCCGTTCTGGGGAGAGGTACAAAAACTTCACGTTTCCATAAATGCAATTATCCAGAAGATGGTCCACTTCCTCAAAACATAATCTACCGGACAGCCCTACCGCTTTTATACCAAGATTTTTTAGCGTGTCTACTTGGTTTTGAATTAGGGCGACCAAAGGAGAAACAACAATACAGATACCTTCCTTAAGCAATGCGGGAATCTGAAAACAAACGGATTTCCCACCGCCCGTAGGCAATAACGCCAAAACATCATGACCGTTCAAAACGTTATTGATAATATGTTCTTGGGAACCTTTGAACGTAGTGTGGCCCCAGTATTCTTCTAAGATTTGAACAGGATTACTCCCTTGCATCTGCTTTGATAATATTTTTAGCGAAGGATAATCTTTCAGCTTTGGTCCCGGTGGGCACTTCTATGGGACGATAACCCAAAAGCTTATAGGTGTTTTCCAGTGCGTGGTGTATTTCTACAGCTTCCCGATAATTTTCCAAGCGTTCATTGTCCTGCACATAGATGGCTTCCCATGGCGGTAATAAGAGAACCATATCATATCTATTTTCCTTACAAGGTTTTATAAAATCTTCCTTGTAGGGTTGCTTAAAATAATCCATATAGGCTAGGACGTCTGGCATTCCACGATCAAAAAAAATAACCGGTTCCTCTAACGTATCGGCTTTTTGGTAATGCCTTAATCTACCTTCTAACAATTGTTCATTAAAGGTATAGGGGTCTTTTATGAATGCTAGTGGATTTGTTTTGATTTTATTTTCCGAGCCATTTTTTTTTGCTTCCTGTGTCATGTCCCGTACAATCTCATGAAAGCATAAAGAACCGGAATCTTCCAAGGATTGAATAAGTGCCGTTTTCCCAGTGCCCGGACCCCCTGTAACTACTATTTTTTTACCTTTCACCACCGCCAATTTATTTCACAAAAGTAGGTAAACCCTACCTATTATAAAACTGCCATTTTCCACTTATCTTTGTATAAAATTTCATGTATGGAAGCGAATAAATCAGAGGAGTTCTACACAAGATTAAGAGCGCAATTAATGGATACGAATACATGGCCGTCCGATTATTTGTATAAATTCATAGTGCTATCCGATGATGACAAAATAAAACAGATTCACGATATATTTGATAATACCGGAGCGGTAATAAACTCCAAAAAATCAAAAAAAGGAAAGTATACGAGTGTTTCTGTCACTGTGAATCTTTCCGGACCAGATGCCGTAATTCAAAAATATAAGGAAGTAGGGGCCGTAGAGGGAGTAATATCGCTCTAAAATAGTATTTGACCTATAATTTTCTTAATTTGCCGCCGTTATAATAACAATTCTTCAACATTTTTAAGATAAATTTTCCAATTTGGATTTAGTAGATAACCTCGAATACAATACAGAGCGTCCACAACTTATTATACCTGAGTACGGGCGACATTTTCAAAAAATGGTAGACCATGCGGTTGCCATAGAAGACCGTGACGAACGTAACAAGGTGGCAAAGGCCATTATCAGTGTCATGGGAAATATGCAGCCCCATTTAAGGGACGTGCCGGATTTTCAACACAAACTTTGGGATCAGATGTTTATCATGTCAGATTTTAAATTGGATGTTGATTCCCCATTCCCACTAACTTCAAAAGAGGTATTGCAACAACGTCCAGATCCTTTGGAATATCCGCAGAATTTCCCGAAATATCGTTTTTATGGCAATAATATCAAAAGAATGATAGATGTTGCGGTACAATGGGAAAAAGGTGACAAACGCTCAGGTTTGGAATATGCCATTGCAAACCACATGAAAAAATGTTACCTGAATTGGAACAAGGATGTGGTGGACGATTCCGCTATTTTCAAACATTTATTTGAATTAAGCGATGGTCAAATAGATTTAGCTTCGGACGGAGAGAGCCTTACCGATAGCGGACAGTTTTTAAAAAATAGGATAGCCAAAAATCCTAGGTCCAGTTCCGGTAAGAAAAATCAAAGAAATAATAATCGCGGTAAAAAACGCTACTAAATTTCCACTAAAATAGATGGGAACATTCAGAATAGAGGGAGGACACCAATTATCCGGTGAAATTACTCCTCAAGGTGCAAAAAATGAAGCCTTACAAATTCTTTGTGCTGTACTTTTAACACCAGAAAAAGTTACTATAAATAATATTCCGGACATTGTAGATGTCAACAAACTTATTTCCTTGCTAGAAGATTTGGGGGTAAAGATTCAGAAGAAAGGAAAGGGCTCCTATACCTTCAAAGCGGATGATATAAACCTGGAATACCTGCAATCCGATCAGTTCAAGGAGGACGGTAGAGGCTTGCGAGGGTCCATTATGTTGGTAGGGCCTTTATTGGCCCGTTTTGGAAAAGGATATATCCCCAAACCTGGAGGCGACAAAATAGGCAGAAGACGTCTGGATACCCATTTTGAGGGGTTCATAAAGCTTGGAGCAAAATTCCGTTACAATAAGGAAGAATACTTTTATGGAGTAGAGGCAGATGAGTTGCAGGGTACTTACATGCTGTTGGACGAAGCTTCCGTCACAGGAACAGCGAACATTGTAATGGCCGCTGTTTTGGCAAAAGGACAAACTACAATATACAATGCAGCTTGTGAACCCTATTTACAGCAACTCTGTAAAATGTTGAATAGAATGGGAGCCAAGATTTCCGGTATCGGTTCCAATTTATTGGTGATTGACGGCGTTTCAAAATTGGGGGGAACGGAACACAGAATGCTTCCCGACATGATTGAAATTGGCAGTTGGATAGGCCTCGCGGCAATGACCAAGAGCGAATTGACCATTAAAGATGTTAGTTGGGACGATTTGGGACAGATACCCTCCGTGTTTAGAAAACTTGGAATCCAATTAGAACGGAAAGGTGATGATATCTACATACCGAAGCATAAGGACGGTTATGAAATACAGAATTATATAGATGGTTCCATTTTGACCATTGCAGATGCTCCCTGGCCCGGACTCACTCCAGATTTATTGAGTATTATTTTGGTGATTTCTACACAGGCTAGAGGAGAAGTGGTTATTCACCAGAAAATGTTCGAAAGCCGATTGTTCTTTGTGGACAAGCTTTTGGATATGGGTGCCAAAATCATTCTTTGTGATCCGCATAGGGCTGCAGTTATGGGGCATGACTTTAAATCGACTTTAAAGGCAACCACTATGACTTCTCCGGATATTAGAGCCGGGGTCTCGCTTTTAATCGCTGCACTTTCGGCGAAAGGAACATCTACTATTCATAATATTGAACAAATAGACCGTGGATACGAAAACATAGAGGAACGTTTAAGAGCTATAGGAGCTAAAATAGTTAGAGTATAACTATTGTTTCATTTCAAATATAATATTTAAGGCTCTTTTCAATTGTTTGAAAAGAGCCTTTGCTTTTTACCCGCTATAATGTATGTATACCAATGATTTAATCAACTACGGTTGCTTATCGGTTAAAGAAGAAGTGAAACGTTATTTGAATTTAATCAAAATCCCAAGACCAAAAATAAGACTCCAAAGTATGGTCCTGATCCAATTATAACGTATAAGTTTATTCAAATGGTTGACATTGAAATCGTTATTTAAAATTTTACGATGTAACGGCACGAAAATAGCGAAGGTTACCGCCCATACGGAAGCAATTAAAACTAATTTGGTTAATGTAAGTATGGAAGTGGAATAAAAGGCATCAAGAAGCGAACAAGCTAACTGCCCAAGCATCAACGGTAGTACCACGTAAGAAACTCTTATCATGTAAAGTTTATGCCATTTTTCTAAATCAAGTAAAGCATAAAAGATGAAACTAGGGTAAATAACGAGCTGCACAAGCCAAATGAGCACTAACGTACCCATATCGAACAATAATGTGATGGAATCCAACAAAATATATTAGCGTGGAAATAAGATTTCTCTCACGGTCGAGAAAAAGGGAAGTACCAAATCGCTCTTATGGTGAAAAACGTTCGATGTATTGAAAAAAGAATCTATTTGACCCATTTTTAATTGTGCAGATAATTCATTCTGTCCGTAATCATAGAAGGCCATGCTCCACTTGTTAAAAAGACGTTTTGTACTGTATTCTTTTTCTATTTCTTGAACTTCATGGTGTCTATCATCTTTGGAAATTTTGTTGAACAGTTTCTGGACTTCGTTTTTTTCCCCTTCCAAAAGCTGTAAAAATTGATTCCGATGGTATAGAAGGCATCCTGTGATACCGTGTTCAGCATTGTATTCATTTGAATCGCCCAACATGCTATAGATTTGGGGCAAATCAAAAGAATCATTCGCCACCGAACGGTAGATAAGCGAATACATGTAACTAAATTGATTGTTTTTTTAAAGATAATCCATTTTTTTGTTCGGTATTAATGAAATTAGGAAATAGAATAACAAATTAAAGGTTTAAACAACTGTAGCGATTTTAAGAAATAAGAGCCAAAAAAACTATCCAATAGAATTTTCCCTATTAAAACTTAAACAAAATAGTCTGCAACGAAATATACTGTTTACTTTTCTACTAATGTTCCATCCGGATATTTGGCAAACCTCCCCTTGGATGCATCGTGTACATTATCGGGATACCGCCAAGGCCATCCACCAAATTGGGTCAAACGGTATTCCTCCATGGCTTTTTGTATTTCGTCTTCGGTGTTCATAACAAAAGGTCCATATTTGGCCACGGGTTCCGCTATAGGTTTTCCTTGTAACACTAATAAGTGTGCGGAGGCATCACCTGTTTTGATTGTAATATCAACGGTTGCCTCTATTTGAATACCATGGTTTTCAGAAACTTTCCGGTCAGCTATCGTAATATCCGCTCCATCGTATAAATAGAGCGTTCTATTGAGATCTTGCGTAGCTTTCGGAAGTACAAAAGAACTATCGGCCTCTATGTGAATGTTCCAAATAGCGACTTCGTTATCTGTATTGGCCGCCCACGAATCAGGTGCCGGTTCAGGAGCTTGGGTTTCCCTAAAGTTTCCCGCAATGATTTTTATGGTTGCATTTTTTTGTTCGATTACGGGAATATCTTCGTGCCATAGCATTTTAAAATGCGGGTCCACAAATTTATTCGCTTTAGGAAGGTTGAGCCATATTTGAAATAATTCCAAAGGATTTTCAGCGTCCGTTTTCAACAAGGGAAACATTTCAGAGTGTTGTACACCGCTTCCGGCGGTCATCCATTGCACATCGCCTAGACCAAATCTGCCGGCGGCACCCAAAGAATCAGAATGATCACAATATCCTTTGTTAACAATGGTAATGGTCTCAAAACCCCTATGCGGATGCGCAGGAAATCCTGGAATGGTTTGCCCGTGATACATGCGCCAACCATCTTTAATGGTGAAATCATTCCCTAAATTTCTTCCTTCCAAAGATGCATCAGGACCTAGTTCGCCGTTTCCCTTCGGATAGTGGTCCAGATGGTATACACAGAAAAGAAAAGGATTTTGGGTTTGCCATGGAAAACCTAACGGAAAGATTTGTTTAATAGGATTGTTCATTGTTTAATCTTCAAGTTTAACATTTTCAATGGGTTCAGTGTGATAAAGCCTTGATTATAATCATTTAACAGATCTATTGAATAGAGATATAGTCTCAAGTACTAAAAAAAGTTATGGACATCGATTGGACTGAAAGTGTACTTTATCAGTGCTCTGCCGTATTAATTTCTATCCAGTAATCATCAGGGTCCTGAATATAAATCTGTTTTACACCATCTGTACGTAAGGTCACGGAATTCTCTTTTCCGGGCCAATCCGAATAGGTGATTCCTTCTGCCTCTAAATGCTTGATGACACCTTCCAAATCCTGTGTGGCCAAGCATAAGTGCATAGACTTGTTTTTCTCAAAAGGCGCGAATTCTTTTTGGATAAGATGCACTTGTGAATTTCCGTTTACCGTGAACCAACGAAATCCAGGTTTTTTATCCGGATGCGGAACTTCTTTAAGCTTTAGCACATTACCGTAAAAGTTTGCACTTTTATCCACATCTTCTACCACTATGGCAAAATGGTCAAACTGAAAATTGAACGATTGCGCTTTTCCAGGGCTGATACCGAGAATTGCCAACAATACAATGAAAAATACTTTTTTTAAAATCATAAACTAACAGATTAGTTTTCTAAAACATCTATTTTTTTCTGGATTTCATCTGCTTCCGCATATTTGGTGTCGCTCGCAGAACGATTTGATTTTGATAAATCAAAAGCTTCTTTCATGAGTTTTTGATACTGCTCTTGCAGTTTTTCCTTTTCCGTTTTCTTTTTGAATAATCTGAACATAGCAATTGTTTTATTCTCTTAATTATCACCAATAGGTGGCGGGCCATCGATCATTGGTTTATAGACTTCGTCACCTTTTCTCATTTTAAATTCTTCTTTTACTTCGTTGACCATTTTAGGGTTTTCGAACAAATCCAACATTGTCATTCCCATAGCCTTGGAAGCATAGACCATTCCTTTATGCCCAATACTCATACCGCCGCAAGCCACTACGGCCCAAGAGTGCCACGGCGTATCTTTTGGGGCAACGGTAACCCCAAGATTAATATTGGGAACGTTCCAACTTACATCACCCACATCCGTAGATCCTCCTCCAGGTGTTTCTTCCGTTTCCTTCAGGGGATAAATTTTACTGTCCATGCCCACTTCTGGTTTACCGGTCGCTTTCTGTATGGCCTTTCCAAAAGCGGTTTCTTCCTCAGTGTAGGAAATAGGGCCTAAGAGTTCCAGATTATTTTGCATAATGGCTCCACCAGAACGGTTCACCAAGGTCTCGTAAATTCCGGAAACCAGGGAAATCTTATAATCCACATCTGCCATAATCGCTGCGCCTTCGGCCATAGCTTTTACACGTTCGTAGGTTGGCAACATAATCTTACGTTTTGGGTCACGTACACGAACCCAAAGTTTTGCATAGTCTGGCACCACGTTTACAACTTGTCCGCCATCTTGAATATGGTAATGTATTCTTGAACTTGGTAAAATATGTTCTCGATAATAATTGATTCCCGTAGTATAGATTTCCAGGGCATCCGAAGCACTTTTTCCGTTCCACGGATCGGCAGAGGCATGGGCCGTTTGCCCATAAAACTCCACGATAAAATCTATGAGGGAAAGACCACTTTGTACATCTGCCTCAATCCCTGCGGAGGGATGCCAGCTTATGTTCACATCCACATCGTCCCAAAGACCAGCTTTGACCATCCATACTTTGGCAAAGTATTTTTCTTCGGCAGGAGTACCAAGAAATTTTACGGTTCCCGTAATTTTTCCGGCATCCATTAATTCCTTAATAGCGATGGCGGCACCTAAACTTGCGGTCCCGAACATATTATGCCCGCAACCATGTCCTGCGGCACCCTCTTTAAAAGGCTCCTTTACGGGAGTTGTCTTTTGCGAAATCCCGGGCAAAGCATCAAACTCGCCCAAAATGCTGATAACAGGTTTCCCGGAGCCGTAAGTCGCCGTAAAAGCTGTTGGGATATCGGCTACGCCTCGTGTAACATTAAGCCCGTTTTTTTCGGCATAATCGGCCAGAATACGTGAAGATTCACTTTCATTAAATGCAGTTTCGGCCAGTGCCCATATGGAATCGCTTATTTTGATAAGCGCTGCCTTGTGTTTTTCTACCGATGCAATTACGGCTTTTTTGTTTTTGGTCAATTTCTGTCCCTGCACGGATAAACAGAGCATCGCAAGTATTAGGGTGAGGCTAACATTTTTCATTTTCTAGTGTTGTTTGTATGTGTTTACTTCCCCGTAAAAAATAAGATTGAAAAAACTATTCTTTAAAATAGGGTACTGCGTAAATATACTATTTTCTGAAGTCCAAAAGAAGTCCGCTTGGCGTGCCATCGGAAACTTTTGTTCTGTACGTAACATTGTCACCATCATTGGGCAAATTAAAATTAGCATGGCATTACCCCAATTCCCGTCAATGTTCAAAAACAATCGAGGTTTTCCTTTGCTGAACATACAATTTTAAGGGACTTTATGCGTTAATATTCAACGCGTTAGACTTAGTTTAATACCAAACCAAAATCTTAAACCAATGAAAAACCTACTTCAATTTGCAATTCTTGCCGTACTCTTAGTTTTTATAAGTTCTTGTAGCTCTACCAATCGTTTGACGATGGGCGTTACTGAACCAGCACGAATACCTTTAAGCTCGGATATTGCTCGTATCGGTATCATTAATAGAAGTATTCCATCCGAAGAAAATAGAGTTTTAAACGAGATTGATAAAATACTGTCCCTAGAAGGCAAAAATTTGGACAAAGAAGGAGCGGAGGCATTAATAACGGGTCTTAAAGATGAATTGAACAGGGGAGAGCGTTTTGATAAAATTGAAATCATTTCCGATGGGGAAGCACAACGAAAAGGTCTTGGCGTTTTTCCGGCTGCACTTTCTTGGGATACGGTCGAAAAAATCTGTAAGGAACATGATGTGGATATTCTTTTTTCTTTGGAGTTCTATGACACGGATACGCAGGCGGATTATGAAATGACCATGGTCACCATTCCCAATAATCTAGGAATTGAAGCCAAAGTACCAGGCCATAAAGTAGCATTGAATACGGTTATCAAAAATGGATGGCGGATATATGACCCAGTAGGAAAAGTGATATTGGACGAGTATACTTCTAGGGATTATATAGTTTCCAGAGGAGCCGGAATCAATCCGGTTAAAGCTATAGAAGCCGTTATTGGCAGAAAGGAAGGTGTTCAGCAAGTAAGTGCTGATTTGGGCACTCAATATGGTCGTAATACAAAGCCATTAAGAAGAAGGGTGGCCAGAGATTATTTTGTTCGAGGAACCGATAATTTTGTCATCGCAAAACGTAGGGCTCAAACTGGAGATTGGGACGGAGCTGCAGATTTATGGGAACGTGAACTGAACAATCCAAAAATGAAAGTAGCCGGGCGTGCTTACTATAACATGGCGATTATAAATGAAATTAACGGGGATTTGGAAAAAGCCATAGATTGGGCTTCTAAAGCGTATTCGGATTATGGGAATAATAACGCGCTAGGATATGTAAACATTTTAAAACGAAGAGCTGCTGAAAAGCGCGAATTGAAACGGCAACTTTCTAGATAATAAACAGTGCTGATCAAGTTCTTTAATACATTCTTACTTACTTTTTACAATTTTTAAATAGTATATAGTGTAGGATTTATAATCTAGCGTATTAATGTCCTACTTAAACGTGCGTGTCCCAAACGGGTCGTCCGGGTAGGGTGTGCTTATCCAAAATTCTAATATTTTCGGCCTGTATCTTTTTCTGATTTTTATATCTATAAAGTGTTTCGCTGGCAGATTTTCTCGCTTCTTCCAACACGACTATGGGTTCGGGATAATCCCTATTCAATTTAAAATTGAGAAATTCGGTTTCCATAGGTGGAATTTTCCACGGTTCATGTATGTATTGTGACGGTAGCCGTGCCAATTCAGGAACCCATTTTCGAATAAAACGACCCTCGGCATCGTGTTCTTTACTGTTTTTGATGGGGTTGTAAATTCGAATGGTATTGATACCCGTTTCACCGGCTTGCATGTTCAATTGCGGAAAATGGATACCCGGTTCAAAATCCAAAAAATTCTGTGCCAAATGCTCGGTACAATCTTGCCAAGGTTGCCATAATAAATGGGTGAAGAACGATGCCAATATGGCTCTGAGCCTAAAGTTTATAAATCCTGTGGTGATTAAACATCGCATTGCCGCATCCACCAAAGGAACGCCCGTTTGACCCTCTCGCCATGCTTTTTGCAAATGGGGCTTTACAGGTTTTTTCAGTTCATGAAATCCCTTATTGATGCTTTGGAACTCCATAGCACCTTCCATTTCAAATTTTTGAATGAAATGCGCTTGCCAACGCATACGGGAAAGAAAAGCGTTTAAATTTCTTTTATGGTTTTCCTTGTTTTTATGATTGGCTACATATTGGCATACTTGTCTCGTAGATAAATTGCCCCATGCCAGATAGGGGGATAGTCTGCTACTGTGTAGTCGAGAAGTAGATGGAATGGAGTAATGTTGATTATAGCCTCCGATGCGTTTGTCCAAAAAAGAATCCAGATACTTTACGGCATAGGAAGTGCCACCTTGTTGTATGTTCTTGTTTTTTTCTGTTTTAAGAGATATGGGGTTGAAATTATTTTTTGCAAGGGTTTTGACCTCTGCAATCGTGAAAAACTCACCCTTCTCCATATTTGGTTTGTTCAAAGGCCGATTTATAAAGGTAATCCAGTCATTCTTCCATTGTTTTCTGTTCTTTATACCTCTAAAAACACCATTCTGTACACTTTCTTCCCAAATGACCGTACGGTTATTACACCACTTTGCGACACTCTTATCACGGTCATAGGTAATCTTCATACCTGTTTCTTGATATGAAAATAGATTTGTTATCCTTTCATGTTCGTGTAGCTTTTCAAATATTTCAAGAATATCATCCTGTACTACCAGCACTTGAGTATTCCAAGGTAACAGCTGTTTTTGAAGATTCTGAAGGCTTTGTTTAATAAAATTGATGTGTTTCTCACTGTAATGGGCATCAGCTATCCAAAAAGGTTCAAAACTGTATAGCAAAAGAATTCTTTCTCCAGTGGTAATGGCCTTCACCAAGGGTTCATGGTCCATCAACCTTAAATCTCGTTTGAACCAGACCACTACCATTACGCTACAGCTTCCTTGTAGGTTTTCAAACAGCGCTCCCGAGCCATTTTGTGGTCCACCATTTTATCGGGATAGGTAAGCTCCTGTAATTCCGGTACCCATTTATTAATGTATTCTTTCTGTTTATCAAATTTATCCACTTGGGTCATTGGGTTGAATATCCTAAAGTAGGGAGCAGCATCAACACCGCTTCCAGCTGCCCATTGCCAGTTCCCCACATTGGAACTCATGTCATAGTCCAACAATTTTTCGGCGAAATAAGCTTCTCCCCAACGCCAATCTATAAGTAGATGCTTGCATAAAAAGCTTGCCGTTAGCATGCGCACCCTATTATGCATGTAACCGGTGGCATTTAGTTCTCGCATGCCCGCATCAACAAGGGCATAACCGGTTTGTCCGTTTTTCCACTTTTCAAACTCCTCTTCATTGTTGCGCCATTCAATACGGTCATATTTAGAACGGAAAGCTTTGTCCTTGGTATGGGGGAAGTGCCACAGGATTTGCATAAAGAACTCTCTCCAGATCAATTCGCTCCAAAACACCTCATTTTCTTCGGATATCGCCTTTTTCATCATTTTACGAACGGATACGGTTCCAAATCTTAGATGTGGCCCTAGTCTGGAAGTTCCATTTTCTTTGGCAGGAAAATTACGGGTATCCTCGTAGTTATTAATGAGGGTAGGGGTTACGGTATAATCAGGGACTTCTATCTTAGATTTTTCAAACCCCATGTCGGCCAAACTAAGGTTTGGAAGTCTAGAGTGTTTTAGAAGATTATCTAGATATTGACTCGTATAATGGATTTCTAAATGTGTGTCCGGATCAAAATTCTCTTTCCATTTGTTCTTATAAGGTGTGTAAACTACGTATGGGTCGCCATCATCCTTTACCACTTCTGATTTTTCAAAGATTACCTGGTCCTTATACGTTTTGAAATCGATGTCGTTTTCATCAAGAAACGATTTTATTTTTTTGTCTCGCTCCTTTGCATAAGGTTCGTAATCATGATTTGTATAAACCGATTGTACATTGAAATCCTTCATTATGGTTTGAAAAACCTCCAAAGGTTTCCCATAATACATCGCAATGGAACTATCATGGACATCTTGGATTTCCGACCTCATTTTTTGTAAGGTTTCAAAAATAAAAGTGACCCTGGCATCATCTTTTGGCAGTTTGTCTAGAATTTCCTTATCAAAAATAAAAATAGGTAGTACGGGAAGGTCATCCTTTAGGGCTTCTAAAAAGCCAATATTGTCGTCCAAACGTAAATCCCGCCGAAACCAAAAAACCGAAACTTCCCTGTCCTTAGTCATTTAATTAACGTTTAAAGTTGATAATCCACCGTCTACGCCTAAAACTTGTCCTGTTACCCAAGAACTTTTATCGCTTAGTAAAAAGACTGCCAAATTAGCGATGTCTTCCGCTTCACCATAGCGTTTCATTGGATGCCTCTCCGACATCATCTCGCGTTTTTTGTCATTGTTCAACAATCGGCCCGCCAAAGGGGTGTCTACTAAAGAAGGTGCAATACAATTTACACGGACTTTTGGGGCATATTCCGCCGCCAGGGACTTGGCAAAGCCCTCAATGGCCCCTTTTGCCGCTGCAACGCTGGTATGGAAAGGCATCCCGGTACCTACGGCAACGGTACTGAAAAAAACCATACTTGAGCCCTCCGCCATTTTGGGCATGATGCTTTTCATCACATTGACCATGGAAAAGAAATTCAGTTCCATTTCTTCCCTGAAAGCCTCTATGGACAACATTTTAAACGGTTTTAAATTGATGCTTCCCGGACAGTAAGCAAATCCATGGATTTCATCGGGCAATTGCGATTCGTCCAAAGTGTCTTCGGTAGCATCAAAAGAAATATGTTTTACTTCAATACCATCCAATTGTTCATTGGTACGGGAAGCTACATGAACCTTGTAATCATTTTGTAACGATTTGGCCATTTCAAAGCCTATGCCATGTGAACCACCGATTAGTACTATATTTTTCATTTAAATGGATTTTAATGTAAGTTCACTTTTATGGCCTTCCAATTGACCAAAAAGTTCGTTTAATTTTGTTTCTCTGTATTTAAAAATTTTTGTCAGTTGTTTTTTTACCAAAACAGGATGTACCAATTGTCCTAATATTCCGAAAGGAACTTTATAATCAATAATATCTTCCATTTCTACACCACCATCAATTTCTTTTATAAAATGCTTGTGATGCCAGAGCGCATATGGACCAAAAAGTTGTTCATCAACAAAGTATTCGCCATGTTCCACATGTGTAATTTCACTCACCCATTTTGTTGTGAAACCCGGAAAAGGATTTACCCTATATTGAATAATTTGTCCAGGAAACATGGGCCTGTCCGCTCCGTCCAAGATATGGAAACCCATATGTTCAGGGGTAATCACCTTTAAATTTTTTGGGTTTGATAAAAATTCCCAAGCTTTTTTTTTAGAAATGGGAAAAGCTTGTTTGGAATGTAACTGGTATAATTTCATGCCTTAATTTGCTCAAATATAAGCGCAATATTGTTTAACATAAAAAATAATTAGTTAAACAATATTAAAATTTATTGCTCAACAAGATAATAGTGCTGTCTATCTTATGGCTGTGGTACGGTAGAAAATGCCCCTTTAGTTATTTAAGACTTTGTTAACAAGGCAGATATGGCTTTATATTTAGCTTTGTGTAAACAAAAAAACAAATAACTAATGAACAAAGTAGTACTTTTCCTTTTAGCCATTGTGGCCTCATTATCTTTGGAGGCTCAAATAAACACACCCGCTCCAAGCCCATCATCTAAATTGATGCAAACTGTAGGGTTGACCGAAGTTATGGTCGATTATTCTAGACCTTCCATGCGCGGGAGAACCATTTTTGGCGATTTGGTTCCTTATGATAAATTATGGCGTACAGGCGCCAATGCTTATACTAAAATAAGTTTTGATACCGATGTTACTATTGCAGGACAACCGGTAAAAGCTGGAACGTATTCTATTTTTACAAAACCTGGAAAATCCAACTGGGAAGTTTTTTTCTACACTGATACAGAAGGTGGAGGAACACCTAGAGATTGGGACGAAAGTAAAATAGTAGCGAAAGCCACGGTTCCTGTTTTTAAAATGGACGACACGCCTATTGAAACATTCACCATTACTATTGATGACCTTACCAATGAAGGTGCCAACCTTGGCCTAATGTGGGAAAACGTTTATGTTGACGTTCCTTTTGGAGTGCCCTCCGACGAAACGGTATTAAAACAAATTGATAAAGTTATGGCTGGCCCCGGAGCAGGAGATTATTATGCAGCCGCCGTATATTACTTGGACCAAAATAAGGACATCAACAAAGCCAAAGAATGGATGGATAAGGCCATGTCCATGGTTGATGAGCCACGTTTTTGGCAATTGAGACAGCAGTCTTTGATTTTAGCGAAAGCCGGTGACAAAAAAGGTGCCATAAAAACTGCCAAAGAATCCTTGGCAAAAGCAGAAGAGGCAGGGAATGCGGATTACGTAAAATTGAACAAAGACTCCTTAAAGGAGTGGGGTGCAATGTAACCTTAATTTAGAATAAAATAACTCAAAAAAGCCGTAGAAAGCTATTTTACGGCTTTTTTATTAAAATCCTCTTTTCTTGAAACATCCTCAACAATATGGACACCATCGTCAATGTTGAGGCGGTACACTTCAGCGTTAATTCCAGTTTGGTTTTTATAGGAATAAAGTATTTTCTTTAAATTCTCTTCAACTGTTTCGGTTTTAATAAGATTGATGGTGCAACCTCCAAAACCGCCACCCATCATCCGAGAGCCCATAATTCCTTCTAAGTCTTGTCCACTCTCAACCAAATAATCCAGTTCTTTCGTAGTGATCTCAAATTCCTTTGACATTGCCCAATGGCCTTCCAAAAGAATGTTCCCCACCTGTATGGCGTCACCGGAGTTCAGTACTTCTATCATCTTTAACACCCGTTGATTTTCGGCAATGATATAATGCGCCCTTTTATAGTCGGTCGGGTTTACATCGCTTTCAATGCTTTTTAAATCGTTCATCGTAACATCTCTCAAAGAAGTAATTTCGGAACGTTTTTCAGCAATTTTGGCAACGATATTCTCACAAGAAATTCTTCTTTTATTGTATTCCGAATCTACCGCTAGGTTATGGGTGATTTTAGAGTTGATCAAGACCCAGCTATATCCTTTGAGGTTTACAGGTATATATTTATGACTTAAATCTCTACAATCCAGAAAAAGCGCATTTTTGCTCTTGCCGAACAAAACCGCATATTGGTCCATTAGCCCGCAGTTCAAACCGATTTTATGTTCTGCTTTTTGAGCGATTAACGCAATATCCTCTCTAGTAATATGCTGTTCACAAACCTTTGAAAGCGCGTACAGAAACCCACAGCATAGCGCAGCGGAAGAAGAAAGTCCCGAACCTATAGGAATGTCACCGCCAAAAACACAATCCATTCCTTTTAAGGGATAATTGTTTTCCACCAAAATCTCGATAATCGCTTTAAAATAATTACCCCATCCGGCATTGTATGCAGTATGTTTTCCTTTTAGATTAAAAGTTATTTTTTCTGGGGAAGTCAAGAACGTCTCAATATTTATTTCGGCTTTTGCATTGCCAGAAACCGCAAAATAGATACCTTTTTCAATAGAGGCGGGAAGCACGTAGCCCAAGTTGTAATCAGTGTGTTCCCCAATTAGGTTTATTCTTCCCGGAGCCTTTACCACAAGGGGTCGCGAGTTATAATTGGATTCAAAATAGTTTTTGATTTCTGAGGCAATCATAAAAGTCATTGGTTTAGGAACCGCAATATAATCAAAGCTGAAAATTGTGCTTCACCTTTCACAAAAAACATGTTATTAGTTGGAAGTTAGGGGACGGCTTAGCATTTTATCAAACAATTCAAAAATAAATGCAATGACGATAACTAATGCCGCGCCAATGAAATTCAACCATAAATAACCCAATTTTTCTTCGCCTGAAGGATAAATGTGAATCAAATAATAATATATGATGCAGACAATGATCTGGGTGAGGACAGCGGCAAAGAAAACGGCATTTCCTTTTACAAATTTGAAGAAAAAAGCCAAAAGAAATATCCCGAGTACATTACCGTAGAATATACTTCCTATAATGTTGACCAACTGAATCAAATTATCAAAAAGATTGGCGATACATGCAATGAGAATGGCAATAATACCCCAAATAAGGGTAAAGCCCTTGGAAGCCATTACATAATGCTTTTCGGTCATTTTACCTTTTTTGCTTCGCTTGTACAAATCCAAAGCGGTTATGGTACCCAAAGCATTCAGTTCGGAAGCCGTGGAGGACATTGCCGCAGATAAAATCACGGCCAACAGAAGCCCAACAAGTCCCTTTGGTAAGTTATTCAGGATAAAATGGATGAAAACATAATCCTTGTCATTGGTCTCCACGGATGCATCCGCTTGTTCGATCAATGCTTTTGCGGCCTCGCGATTCACCCTATCCTTTTCGTTGATACGTATGATTTTATTTTTTGCTTCCGCAACGGCAGCATATTCTTTTATTTCAAGCGCTGCGGAAAAATCGTTCTGGGCAATTCTTTTTTCGGCTTCCAATTCAATCTGCCCTTCTTGCAATAGGGTATAATCTTCAGCATATTCAGAGTTCATCACGGTATTTGTCGCCGAAGGATTAAAATTTAAGGGCGACGGATTATATTGATAAAAAACAAAAACCATGACCCCGACCAAGAGAATGAAAAATTGCATAGGTATTTTGAGCATACCATTAAATACAAGACCCAATTGGCTCTCACGTATAGATTTACCTGATAAATAACGCTGTACTTGGCTTTGATCCGTTCCAAAATAGGCGAGAGCTAAAAACAGTCCGCCGGTCATGCCACTCCAAAAAGTATATCTGCTGGAGGTATTAAAACTGAAATCCAAAATGTTCAATTTGTCACTGGCACCAGCAATTTTTAAGGCTTTACTAAAAGTAATATCCGATGGTAAATACCCAAGAATAAAGAAAAAAGTGATGAACATTCCAGTCATGATAATGAACATCTGCTGTTTTTGGGTAACACTTACAGCTTTTGTACCGCCGGAAACGGTGTAAATGATGACCAGTGTTCCAAGAATTATATTCAAAGTACGCAAATCCCAACCCAAAACTGCCGAGAGAATAATAGAAGGGGCAAAAATGGTAATACCCGCGGCAAGTCCCCGTTGTATCAAAAAAAGAATAGCAGCTAGTGAACGTGTCTTTAAATCAAACCTACCTTCTAGAAATTCATAGGCGGTATACACCTTCATTCTATGATATAGGGGAATGAACACCAGACAGATAATGATCATGGCCAGGGGCAGTCCAAAATAAAACTGTACGAAACCCATCCCGTCATGAAATGCCTGACCAGGAGTGGATAAAAAAGTGATGGCACTTGCCTGCGTGGCCATTACGGAAAGACCTATGGTCCACCATTGTGCTTGGCTACCGCCCTTTACGTAATCATTTACATTTTTGCTGCCACGCGTTTTCCAAACTCCGTAAGCAACGATAAAAAGAAGTGTGCTACAAAGAATTGTCCAGTCAAGTACTCCCATATTAAGCGAATGAGGTCATTAAATATGAGAATATCAAGATATATATCAGATTAAGTAACAGAACAAGGGTATATTCCTTTTTCCAAAGTTTACTATCATCTTTCTCTTGACTCATCCTTTTATTTCGTCTTGCATTTCCAACTCCTTGCCTACGGATAACATATTAGAGAATAATTTATATGCTCCCGGAACTCCTGCAGGCAATTCCCTAAAAAAGCTTAGTCCCGTATAAATATAATTGCCTTTACCGTAAGGGGCAATTAACAGACTACCTTTTTTTGCATTTTCACCATCATCTTTCATCTCCAGAATAGGTGTAAATGATTTGTCCCACTTTTTTGGAAAGTATAATCCCCTTTCCTGAACCCATCCATTAAAATCGGTTTCCGTTATTTTGTTCGGGAAATTAACAAGTGAATTTTCTTTTGCGATTATTTTCACATCCGAATTTTCATCGGTTACCCTATCCCTGCTGATTTCCAAGGAATAAGGTGCAATATTCTCAAACTGTGCCGCCCATCTGCCCGCGGTGTTGTATTGCGTGATTACTGTACCGCCCTTTTTCACATAATCTAATATATACTTTTGCTTAAAGCTAAGGTCTTTTACAACATTATAGGCCCTTATGCCTAATACTACGGCGTCATAATTGTCCAAAGTACCCTCAGTAATCTCGGATGGGTCTATCAAATGTACCGTGTAGCCAATTTGTTCCAAACTGGTAGGAACATCATCTCCCGCCCCCATAATATAGCCGATATGCTCACCGGCTTTTTGAATATTCAAACGGACTACTTTAGTTTCCGCAGGAAGTAATATGGTTTGTGTAGGAATATGGTCATAGGCTATGGTAACCAATTCTCTGTCAATCTCTTTTCCGTTGACTTTTACCAAAGGGGAAATATAGCTTTCACTTTCCGTATCCGGTGGCGATAACTTAAAATATACCGTCTGTTCGTCACCCTTTTTCGCTATAGAAAAAGGTTTTGTTTCCGCGTCTACTGTCCAAGCTTTATCATAACAAAATTGTACTGTGCCCGATACATTGTCAGCATGTGCTTTTATGGTTACGGGAATATTCTTAGAGGATCCGTCCGAAAAGATTAGCACCTTATCCTGAAAACTAGCTGTAACTTCCGGAACTATTTCAAAAGGTTGATATAATTCCCCCTTATCCGGTTTGGCATATTTGTACACTAAAGGCTTGGAGATAAAAATGGGAACATCATCAACAGTTAAGTTGAAGGTTAAATCAAAGGCACGTGGTGTTTCCGGCTTTCCTATCCATTCCTTGTTGGTGACGGTATAAGTGCCCAAAGTTCCTTTTTCCATTAACCAATAAGGACTTGTGAAAGAAGTGTTTTCCGGAATATTGAAGGAAATCTCTTTTGTGATTTTTTCATTGGCACCTAATCCAATAGCCTCGCTGTAGACCGATTTGTCATTTATCTTAATCGATTCCAAAGTAATGGAAACGTTACTTCTGTTAAGTGCCTCAATATTTACTTGGGTAGTTTCTCCGGGATTTGCATAGGCCGATTGTGTAGTGCCTTCTAAAAATAATCCCGAGGCTGCCAAGATAATGTCTTCTAATTCTTTCGATTTTAAGCCTTTCCAATGTGCATCATCTATTTTTTGCAATAATTGATATGCTTTGACCAGAGCAGGAACATGTTTGCTTGGGTTCGTAAAGTCAAAATTCTTTTCTACGTCTTCCAAAATGGCACCTATGGCTTCGCCTCCTTCAATTCTAGACCATGTGGTATTGATTCCTTCAAAGGGATCTGTCATGTCCTTTGGTAAATCTCCCTCTAAAAGTTCCAAATAATCCGGTTGTGTTCCCCGTGTGCTCAATCTACCAAAACCTTGACAGAGGTGCTGGCTGCTCGCCAAAGAGGCAATCTCGTTGTTGGACATACCCAAAGTAGGGTAATAGACCCCCACATCCACAGAAAGCATTTTAGATTTATCCGCTTTTTCAAATTTTTCCCTACTCCCATAAAACCACCATGAGGTGTTAAAGAACAAACGTTTTGGTTTCCAAGTTTCCGTCATTGTCAATTGCTCAGGGTAGGCCATTGGGTCATTGACCAAATCAAATGCCTCAACACTCAACATGGCAGATGAAGTATGGTGCCCATGGGTCGTTCCCGGACTTCTATGGTCAAACCTATTGATGATAATATCTGGCTTAAAAGTTCTAATAGTTCTCACAACATCGCCCAAAATAGTTTCCTTGTCCCAAATTTTCAGGGTTTCTTTGGGATGTTTGGAATATCCAAAATCGTTGGCCCTTGTGAAAAACTGTTCGCCGCCATCCACTCTTCTTGCCGCCAGAAGTTCTTGAGTACGCAATACACCCAATAGTTCCCTGAGTTCTGGACCAATAAGGTTTTGCCCGCCATCACCTCTTGTTAACGATAAATAACCAGTTCTGGCTTTTACGTCATTGGACAGATAGGAGATAAGTCTCGTATTTTCATCATCTGGGTGGGCGGCAACGAACAATGCCGTTCCCAAAAAATTAAGTTTTTGAACGGAGTGATAAATATCCGAGGGAGTATTGTTTTTGGGAGTTTGAGCTTCAGTAGTATTGGAAATAAAAAAGAAGGTGAGGCAAAGTACCAGCAAATGGCGCATATTCGGTTGTTTTAGTCTTTGGTCAAAGATAGGAAGATAATATACCTATGGGATTTTTTTACAACTTCTTTAACACCCTAATTTTCATCTATATCCGCGACCAATTGTCCGTTATACGTAGAAATAAGAGTAACGCCTTTTTGTAGGATCATGTTGTTCGGATAGGTAAGGATCTCCCCGTTCTTTTTCCTCAAATGCAAATGAAAAGCACGAATATCCTCTATTACAAAAACCTCTTTTTCCACGGCATCGGTATCCGCTAGTTCCTTATCCAAAATACGTATCGTATTTCCTATTTTAAACGGAAAGGAAAAGAATATGATAACACCAGCGGTAATATTGCTCAAAATAGACCACTGCGCAAACAAGGCAACTCCAATAACGGCAAATACCGAAGACACCAAAACTCCCAAATCTTTATAATTTACGCCCCAAATCAAGGTGAAAGTCGCTATGGTTATAATGGTAAGGGCTATCGAGATATATTTTACAATAAGATTGGTGCGTACCGGATTAAAATCACCTAATTTACCAACCTTCCGAACAGTTTTGGTAAGTATTAATTTGAGGATAATGACAAGAATAATGACTACCGAACTGGTCAGTAGTTCATTTTGATGATCGATAAAAAAAGTTTTCATAGGTTACAGGCCCAAACTATCGCGTAAATAGAGGTCGCTATTTGAATTTTGCCCCCAATACGCAGTTTTAATGGATTTATTTTTGGTTCCTTTAGAAGTCAAAACTTTGGCATTTGGCCCAAAACCGTCTTTATAGGTCTCTTCCCAACTTTCTATGGTGTGTGGAAACTTTTTGGTGAAATTAATCTTGAGCGTGCGATTTAATTCTGGGTATGAAATTTCATAGGTGCTCATATTGCCATTATCGGTAAGTGCTGCTTTGGCGGAATAAGGTGCTAACTTTTTGTGTGATAGTCGTGCATATTCCAGAGAAGGCACTATTTCAATAGCTCCAACAGGTAGATTATTTGGGTCGATTCGAATTTTATTCCATATTTCATTTTCCAAAACAGCTTTTTTAATACTGAAATCTTCATCGGCCTCGCTTTCAAAATAAGAGCGGGACTGTATTTGAAAATCGTTCTTATTGTTAAGTTGCGCATATACATGACCGCACCATTCCTGTGCGGAGAACGAAACCTTTATGGCATGTTCATTATCATGAACCGGATAAAAACTGCTGCTCATAATGGAGTAGGGATAAATACCGGTCAAGTACTTTTTTGTGGCGTTCAATTTTAGAACAGGAATGTTTTTAGGGTTGCTACGGTCTGCCTTTACTTGCTTTCCGGGTAAAAAAGGTTCGGTTACATAAATCAGGACGGCATTGCCTTCCCGTATCTCACCATATCTGGCCTGTTCCAAGGTATAGGATGTAATCTCCGCTTTTCCGGCATACCAATAATCCTTGAACTCTTGGGATAAATGTTTTTTGGGCGTTTTGATGTCTTCGTCTTCGGAGGCCATGGCGATATCGTTCGATTTTGCTACCTCCGCTTCCTTACAGGATTGATTGAAACTGCACAATGCAGCAAAAACAACGACAGTAAGTTCTAATTTCAACCACTTTTTAAACATGACTCATCTATTTTTAGCAAAATTACCTAAAATACGCTAAGATACCATGTGCATTAACGTTTCATAAACCAATTGCGTAGGCAACCCCACAACATTGGTGTAAGTACCTTTCAATTCCTTGATTCCTATAAGCCCTATCCATTCTTGAATGCCATAAGCCCCTGCCTTGTCATAAGGTTGATAGTTCTCTATATAATACATAATCTCCGCTATGGACAATTCTTTGAATTTGACTTGTGTTGAATGGTTTTTGATCAATTGAGTTTTCGGGGTCGTAAAGCATACGGAAGTAATCACCTCATGCCAATCATTGGACAGTTTTTCAAGCATTTCTTGAGCCTCTTGGGCATCTTTGGGTTTGGCCAGGGATTCGCCGTTGTGCCAGACTACGGTATCCGAAGTAATGAGTATTTCATGGGATTTCAAATCATCTTTCTGAACGGATGCCTTTAATTTTGCCAAATAGTCCGAAATATCGGAAGCTTCTAGATGTAGAGGATACATTTCTTCCACCTCTTTTAACCGAACTTCAAAATCCAGCCCCATTTCCCTGAGGAATTGCTGCCTTCTTGGAGAGGCGGAAGCAAGAATAAGTTTATAGTTTTTTAGTTTTTCCTGTAGTATCATTAATCGTTTGCGGCACTAAAATGACTCATCCAATCCCCTCTTACTTTCAACACTTGTTCGATTACATCCCTGACACAGCCATCCCCACCTTTTATATGCGAAATATAGATACTTACCGCTTTTACCTCTGGGACGGCATTTTGGGGACAAGTAGCCAATTGTACCCGTTCCATTGGTGGAATATCCGGGATGTCATCTCCCATATATAATACCTCTTCGTATTTGATCCCATTTTTATCCAAGTACTTGTTCAATACATCAATTTTATGATGTGCTCCCATATAAATATCCTTCACCCCCAGTCCTTTTAAACGCGTTCTAACCCCTTCGTTGGTTCCTCCGGTGATGATACAGACATTATATCCTTGGCTCAATGCCACTTTTAGGGCATAACCATCTTTAACACTCATTTTTCTTAGCATTTCCCCATCCGTGGTGACCAATAGCGAACCATCTGTAAATACGCCATCAACATCAAAAATGAATGTAGTGATTTGTTGTAAAAACTCCTTGTAACTTTTATCCATAGGTATCTTTTATCGCATTGCTCAAAAGTATATATATTTCTCTGTGTTTTTCGTTTTCCAATAAACTTAAGTGTTCGCGCATCGTTTTTTGGTCATTTCGTACTGCAGGGCCTGTTTGGGCTTGTCGCGGAGTCATATCGGATATTTTAGAAGCCGTTTCTAAAATCAGAGGTTTTAACAGATTGAAATCCAATTCATTGTCGTCACAAATTTCTTTTGCCGCCGTGAATAGGTAATTGGTAAAATTATTGGAGAAAACTGCAGCTATATGAAGTATCTTTCTTTTTTCGGAATCGATTACTTCAACTTTATCGCTTAGTGAATTGGCCAGCCTTTTCAATAGGGCCAAATCATCTTTCTCCGAAGTTTCAATGCATATCGGGATTTCCTTAAAATCCACTTTTTTGCCCGAAGTAAATGTTTGTAGGGGATAAAGAACACCGGTATGGGCATTGACTTTCAAGGCTTCCATGGGAATTGCGCCAGAAGTGTGCACCACAAGGCCATCTACGGAGCTCATTTTTTCGGACACTTCAATAATAGCATCGTCCTTTACGGCGATGATATATATTTCAGCTTTAAAGAGCTTTTTAAAATTTGTACTGGTATGGGCGGATTTTTTAAAGTAGTTAAGTTTTTTTTCGGACCTCCCAATAACCTGTTTGACATTAACTTCTTTGGTCGTCAAAAAAGCATTGAACAGTAATTTGGAAACATTTCCTGTACCCACAAGAACAACTGAAATCATGAACCAAAAATACAAAGAAAAGTGAGTAGCTATTTGTGTTAAAATTAACAATTCTGTTTAAGTTTTTAAAGGGCTTATAATCATTGCGAAAGAGAAATAGTCCGTACTTTTGCCTGTTGAAAATCAATGTTATTTTTCATGACAGAATTGCTCAAGAAAATTTTCTTCTCTACCCGTTTAATGGCCGTACTTTTTATTGTTTTCGCTACCGCAATGGCTTTCGGAACTTTTGTCGAAAGTTGGTATAGCACGGAAACTGCCCGTATATGGATCTACAATGCTACGTGGTTTGAAGTTATCATGGTTTTCTTTGTCATTAATTTTGCAGGAAACATATTTAGGTACAGATTATTACGTTGGGAAAAATGGCCCGTTTTAACATTACACCTTTCTTGGATTCTTATTATTATAGGTGCTTTTGTCACTCGTTACATTAGTTACGAGGGAATGATGCCCATACGCGAGGGCCGGACAGAGAAGATATTCTATTCCGATAAAACCTTCCTCACGGCCAACGTAGACGGTGAAATTAATGGCGAGCCCAGACGAAAAATTTTGGAAGATGATTTAATCGTTACTACGGAAGCCATTAAATCCAATCTGCCTTGGAAATCCGATTTTAATGATCAAGAATTTAAGATTGAATATGTTGATTTTATAGCCGGTGCCAAAAAAGGGTTGATTCCAGGAAAAGAAGGAAATACGTATCTCAAGATAGTGGAGGCCGGCGATGGTCAACGTCACGAGCATTTTTTAGAAAATGGAAAAGTAGCAAGTATTCATAACGTATTGTTCGCCGTGAACAAAAAAACGGAGGGTGCCATAAATATTTATGCCACAGATAGTAGCTATCAAATAGAAACTCCTTTCAATGGGAATTTTATGCGTATGGCAGATCAGTTTCAAGGAACTGTGGTCAAGGACAGTTTACAACAATTACAGTTACGCTCCCTGTACAATATGGCCAATATGCAGTTTGTAATTCCCGAGCCATTGGTTCAAGGAACATACGGCATTGTTGAAATACCCGAGAAAGAAAAGACCGAAGTAGATTTAGATGCTCTGGAAGTGGCCATTACTTCCAACGGAGAAACCAAAAATGTTCAAATTTTAGGAGGAAAAGGAGGCACCAACTATACTGACAAAGTAAGAGTTGGTGGTCTGGACTTTTCTTTACGGTACGGATCTAAAGTATATGAACTTCCCTTCTCCATACAATTGAACGATTTTATAGCTGAAAAGCATCCGGGAACGGAAAACAGCTATGCTTCTTTTATGAGCAAGGTCACCGTAAAAGATGAACGCCCTTTTGATTATGATATTTTTATGAACCATGTATTGGACCATGAAGGCTATCGCTTTTTTCAATCTGGTTTTGACCCTGATGAAAAAGGAACCACATTGTCCGTAAACCATGACTTATGGGGAACATGGATTACCTATATTGGTTATTTTCTATTGTACATAGGATTGTTGGGGATCATGTTTTTTGGGAAGACCCGTTTTAAGGATTTGGCGCAATCCCTTGGAAAATTAAAGGAGAAGAAAAAGAAGATATTGACTACCATTGTTCTATTGATTGGTTTTACTTTTCCTGCCATTTCGCAAGAACATTCTATTGATGATGGTCATGACCACAGTATCGCACCAAGTGCTGCACAGGTAGATTCCCTCATTAAAACATCTATCGTGGCCAAGGAACATGCGGAGGCCTTTGGAAAACTCGTCATACAAGACCCTGGCGGTAGAATGAAACCTATCAATACCTTTTCTTCGGAATTACTGCGAAAACTGAGCTTAAAGAATACGTATTTGGATTATAGTTCCGACCAAGTTTTTCTATCCATGATGATGAATCCTGCCGCTTGGTATAATGCGGAATTCATTGCGTTGGATAAAAAAGGGCAAAATGATAGTATCCGAAACGTTATTGGGGTTCCAAAGGAACAAGAATTTATAAAGGCAACCGATTTTTTCAATGAGAAAGGACAGTATAAACTAGAGCCTTTTCTACGAGAAGCCACGGCTACTAATATCCCTAATAAGTTTCAACGTGATCTGAAGGATTTGAATGTACGCTTAAGTCTTTTGAACCAGGCGTTGGGTCAGGATATTGTAAAGATATTTCCCCTGTTGAATGATGAGAATAACAAATGGATTTCTGCCGTTGAATATCGTGGAGGACAATATCAGGTTGCTGATTCACTTTATGCAAACTTTATTAAAAATGCGATGCCCTATTATTTAATGACTTTGGGCAAAGCGCAAAAAAGTGGAGATTATACTCAAGCGGATAAATTATTGGCGGCCTTCAAACAGAATCAGAAAAATCACGGGAGTGAAGTGCTTCCATCGGAAGAAAAGATAAATGCGGAAGTTATCTACAACAAGCTGGATATTTTTAATCGATTGTATAAATATTATGCAATGGTTGGTGTACTCATGTTTTTTGTATTGGTCCTACAGATACTAAAGGACCGAGAAATATGGAGGGCAATAATTTACCTTTGTAAAGGAGTTATTGTACTCCTGTTTTTATGGCACACCGCAGGACTGATATTACGTTGGTATATTTCTGGGCATGCGCCGTGGAGTGATGCTTACGAGAGCATATTGTTCGTAGCTTGGGCAACTATGGGTATGGGTATGTCTTTCGTGAGGAAAAGCATGATGACCTTGTCAGCTGCCGCTTTTGTTTGTTCCATGCTGCTTTTCTTTGCACATCAAAATTGGGTAGATCCCGCTATTGGTAATCTGGTCCCTGTTTTGGATAGTTATTGGCTCATGATACATACCTCCGTTATTGTTGGGAGTTACGGCCCCTTAACTGTAGGGATGATTTTAGGTGTAGTCTGTTTGTTACTAATGTTATTGACCACTAAAAACAATAAAGCACGCATGGAAATCAATCTAAAGGAACTCACCATTATCAATGAGATTGTGCTGACTGTAGGATTGATTATGTTGACCATTGGAAACTTTCTCGGCGGCCAGTGGGCCAACGAGAGTTGGGGACGTTACTGGGGTTGGGACCCAAAAGAAACTTGGGCCTTAATTTCCATTATGGTTTATGCTTTTGTAATACACACGCGTTTGGTGCCGGGACTTCGCGGAAAGTGGACCTTTAATTTTTTGAGCGTTGTTGCCTATGGTAGTATCATGATGACTTACCAAGGTGTAAATTTCTATTTGGTAGGACTGCATAGTTATGCCAGTGGTGCGCAAGTAGTTACGCCAACATTTATTTATTATACTATAGTTGGAGTATTTGCTTTGGGTGCTTTGAGTTATTGGCGTTATAAAGTCAATTATTCTAAATAAGCTTGTTCTAGCTATTGTCTTACAACGCATTTTACCTTTAAAATCATGTTTTCTGTAATATTTGTTTCAGATATAAATTTTTTTTGCATATTTGTTCCATTATGAAGCTCTAAAATTATGTTTGGAATAAATGTCTTGATTGCCACCGAGCGATTTTTGTAACCGTTTTTTACTTCTTCGGTTCTAAAGACATTCTCTTTTTTATTCACATAATTTTTATTTAATGAGATCATATATACAATCAATACAAAAGTATTTGGGCTATTTCTGGATAGCCGTTACAGGAAAAGAATCGGAATTTACTTCGGGGAGTATTCGTAAAGCAATTTTCATGCTTTCGGTCCCAATGATTCTGGAGATGCTGATGGAGTCTATCTTCGCTCTTGTAGATATTGCCTATGTATCACAAGTAAGCGTAAATGCGGTTGCTACGATAGGACTTACGGAATCTGTTGTCACCCTTATTTATGCACTGGCCATTGGATTGAGTATGGCTGCCACGGCAATCGTAGCGCGTAGGGTGGGGGAAAAGGATATTTCTGGAGCTAAAGAGGCTGCCGTGCAGGCCATTGCGCTAGGAATTTTAATTTCATTGCTCGTAGGCGTGTTCGGGTTTGTTTACGCGAAGGATATTCTTTCGCTTATGGGAGCCGAACCGGACTTGATTGCAGAAGGATATGGGTATACCAAACTTTTAATGGGAGGTAATATTACCATCATGCTTTTGTTTTTGATCAATGCTATTTTCAGGGGAGCCGGGGATGCCTCCATTGCGATGTGGACTTTGGTGCTCTCCAATGGACTAAATATAATCCTTGACCCACTTTTTATCTTTGGTTGGGGTCCCATACCGGAATATGGAGTCATGGGAGCTGCCATAGCCACTAATATTGGTAGGGGAAGCGCAGTTTTATTTCAAATCGGGATTTTATTCTTCGGTTGGAGTAGAATAAGACTCGCTTTAAAAGACTTGGTATTGAACATTAAAGTGATGATAAACCTTATCCGGGTTTCGTTGGGTGGCATAGCGCAATTTCTAATCGGCACCTCTAGCTGGGTGTTTTTAATGCGAATGATGTCCGAATTTGGCAGTGAGGTTTTGGCAGGATATACCATTGCCATCAGAGTGATGCTCTTCACGTTAATGCCTTCTTGGGGCATGAGTAATGCTGCTGCCACTTTAGTAGGGCAGAATTTAGGTGCCAAGAAACTTGAGAGGGCCGAAACGTCCGTTTGGAAAACAGGAAAGTATAATGCCTATTTTATGGGATTGGTATCTATAGTCTATTTGCTCTTTGCAAAAGATATTGTCGGTTGGTTTAACGATACTCCCGCCGTTATAGAAAATGGGGGACTTTGTTTACAGATTATTGCTGCGGGCTATATTTTTTATGCCTATGGCATGGTCGTTACGCAAGCTTTTAATGGTGCAGGGGACACTGGTACTCCAACACGAATCAACTTAATCGCTTTTTGGGCCTTTCAGTTGCCGTTTGCCTATTTAGCGGCTTTTTATTTTAATTTGGGAGCCATTGGCGTATTTATGGCGATAACACTTGCCGAAGTCCTATTGGCCGTCATTTCAATTTTTCTCTTCAAAAGGGGAAAGTGGAAATCGTTTCAGGTGTAAATCGAAATTCGTACTTTTAAAGAGAAAATATTTCATTAAATGGAAGAGAAAAATAAAGGATTAAATACCATTTGTACGCACGTTGGGGAGTTAGAGGACAAACAATATAAGGGTGCCATATCTCCTTTATATATGAGCAGTTCCTATGCTTTTGATGATGTGGACGTTAAGCGGTACCCCCGGTACTTTAATACGCCCAACCAAGAAGGGCTTTGCAAAAAAATAGCGGCTTTGGAGCATACGGAGTCCGCATTGATTTTCGGTAGCGGCATGGCAGCTGTGAGTACTGCACTCATGGCTTTTTTGAAAGCAGGGGACCACGTGGTCTTACAGCAAACGCTTTATGGAGGCACCTATAATTTGGTCACCGAAGAATTTTCAAAGTATGGTATTGAATTTTCTTTTACAAAAGGTTGGGAAGCGAAGGACTTTCAAGAAGAAATCAAGGGGAACACAAAAGTGATTTATTTAGAAACACCATCCAATCCGTTATTGACCATTACGGATTTAGCGGCAGTGGCATCACTGGCAAAAAATAAGGGTATCATTTCCATGATCGACAATACCTTTGCCAGTCCGGTGAACCAAAATCCCGTTGATTTTGGAATTGATATTGTCATTCATAGTGCTACCAAGTATATGGGAGGGCATTCCGACATTTGTGCGGGAGCAGTTGCCTCGAGTTCAGAAAATATAAATCGCATATTTCAATTGGCCAAGAATTTTGGCGGCAGTCTTAGCGATTATACAGTATGGCTTTTGGAGCGCAGCATTAAAACTATGGGCTTGCGTGTAAGGGCGCAGAATGAAAACGCCTTAAAAATGGCCAATTTTCTAAATGATTTAGATGATATCGATGCTGTTTATTATCCTGGTTTGCCAACACATACCGGTCACGATGTGGCAAAAAGACAAATGAAAGGTTTTGGGGGTATGCTTTCATTTGAATTAAGGCCATATGTAGATGCTTCCGTTTTTCAGAAGTCTTTAAAATTGATAAAATCATCTATGAGTCTGGCCGGTGTGGAAAGTACCGTATTGTCACCAACACAAACATCACACGCACTTATGAGTCCAGAAGTTAGGGCAGCCCAGGGCATATCTGATGGATTGATACGTTTTTCGGTAGGTATCGAAGAACCGGAAGATTTGATGGCAGATATCGGACAAGCAATAAAAAAAGCCAAATTGGAAACCGCTATCGCATCGGATAAATAACAATCCTGTAAGTGCTATTATTTTTTAGCGACTGAGGTAAACCAATCCGAAACCCATTTATGAAGTTAGATATATTAGTTTTTGGTGCACATCCAGATGATGCAGAGCTAGGTGCAGGCGGTACTATAGCCAAAGAAGTTGATAGCGGTAAACGTGTAGGTATTATAGATTTGACCCGTGGAGAACTCGGTACACGCGGGTCCGCTGAGATACGGGATAAAGAAGCGGCGGCGGCGGCGAAGATTTTGGGAGTTTCCGTTCGGGAGAATTTAGGATTTCGGGACGGTTTTTTTATGAATGACGAGAAGCATCAATTGGAAATTATCAAAATAATTCGGAAATATCGCCCGGAAATTGTGCTTTGCAATGCAATCGATGATAGACATATTGACCATGCAAAAGGAAGTAAATTAGTTAGTGATGCCTGTTTTTTAAGTGGTTTGGTCAAAATTGAGACCGAAATAGAAAATGAAAATCAGGAACCATGGCGACCAAAATTAGTGTATCATTTTATTCAGTGGAAGAACCTTGTACCTGATTTCGTGATGGACATCAGTAGTTTTATCGAAAAGAAAACAGAGGCTATCCTGGCCTATTCTTCCCAGTTTCATGACCCTAATAGTGATGAACCGGAAACCCCTATAAGTAGCAAGACATTTTTGGATAGTGTAAATTACCGAGCAAGAGATCTTGGAAGGTTAATCGGAAAAGATTATGCAGAAGGTTTTACCGTAGAGAGGATGATAGCGGTAGATAATCTGGATATGCTTATTTAAGCGGATTGTTTTAGCTTTTCCTCAACATCGGCACCTGTTTTATTTTTTACCTTAGGAACCGTAAAATAGAAGCTTGAACCTTTATCAAGGGCACTATCTGCCCAAATAATACCTTTGTTTGTCTCTACCATTTCCTTACATAGGGAAAGTCCTAATCCGGTCCCTTTTTCGTCATTTGTTCCGTAAGTGGTATGGTTACTATCCTTATTAAAGATTTTTGTCATTGTTTCGGAATCCATTCCTACTCCGTTATCTCTGACAAAAACTTCCCAGGATTTTGTTTTTTCAACAGCACCAACGACAATTTTTCCATTTTCCGGGGTGAACTTTATAGCGTTGCTGATTAAGTTCCTAACGACAACATCTATTTGGTTTTCATCCGACCATGCAATGGTATTCTTTTTTACTTTATTTACAATTTTGATATTTTTTCTCAACGCTATTTCAGATAACAATGAAATGTTCTTTTCAAATATAGCTCCCAAATTAACGTTTTTGGGTTTGTTAACATCCGCTTTCATTTGTGTCTGCCCCCAACTCAAAAGATTATTAAGGGTAAAGGCAATATTGTCCACATCATTTTTCATTTTAGGAAGAAACCCAATGAGTTCTTTCTCTTCGATTTGACCTTGTTTGAACATATCCAATAGCCCTTGTAAAGCACCTATGGGGCCTCTGAGGTCATGACCAATAATAGAAAAAAGCGTATTTTTTGTCTTGATGACCTTTCGTAAATGTTTTCGGTTTTTCTTTAAATCCCTTTGTTTGGACAATAACCTTTTATTTAGTTTTTTCTGATATCTGATAGTTTTTCTTCTGTATAATAGAATGCCAAGAAGTAATATTGCAATAGTTATAAATGCATATATATAATTTCTTTGCTGTGCCAGTGCCTTTTCATTTTCTAGAATTAAACCTTCTTTCTGTTTTTCATAATCCATCTTTGCTTTCAGCATTGATAGATTTTTTCGACTGTCATCTACAGTAATGGAGTCCGATAATTTTTTGAATATCTCATGATAGTGTAGGGCCGCTTTGCTGTTATTTATGCTTTTTTCTATCTTATATAAAATTTCAGCGCAATTTTTTTGACCTTCTAAATTTTTTAGTTTGTTGGCTATGTCATAAGCTTTCGTTGCGTATTCCTTTGATATTTCTTTTTCCTCTTCATCTAAATATACTTCCGATAATCCATGAAGGAGAATCATTTTGCCATTCTCATCGTCCAATTTTTCATGTAATGAAATACCTTGTTCAAGCCAGTGTTTGGACCATTTGTATTTTTTTTGTTTTAGATAGATTGAGGCTTTAATGCCGTATGAGAACGCCAACCAGTCATATATCTTTTCTTTTTCAAAAGTCTTTATGGCTCTATTTATATTTTCAAGAGCTTTTTCGTAGTCTTTGATTTCGTTGTAAATAGATGCAACGTTACAACTGGTTTCCGCAATAATTATTTCGTCACCGATTTTTTGATTGATATTTTCTACTTGTTCATACCATGACAGGGCATTTGTATAATCATTTTGGTCAGCATATAGACTCGCAATATTTTCAGTAATTACGGATAATAAAACCTTATCCTCTAATTTTTCCGCTACTTCTATGCTAGATAGGTAAACGTCCAAAGCCTTTGCTTTTTCTCCTCGCATACTATATTGCAAACCTATCCCATTTTGAATGTTCGCAATCAGTTCGTAAGAATTGATGTCTTTGGCAATCTTTAATGCTTTTTTATAATGTTCCAACGCTTTATCCGATTCTCCCGAAAAGGAAAAATATTGTCCATAGTTAAATAAGAATCGGCTTACACCGTAGGTATAATTTGCCTGTTTACTTAGATTGAGACCTTTCTTGGTATAATGAAGCAATGTATCCGTATCATAATAACTGTATTCATAGCAAAGCCTATCCAACAATTCAATATATGTAGTATCTTTTTCATTGAAATCCTTTTGGGCTTTTATTTC
Source organism: Maribacter algae (assembly GCF_047345745.1). Lineage (NCBI taxonomy): Bacteria > Pseudomonadati > Bacteroidota > Flavobacteriia > Flavobacteriales > Flavobacteriaceae > Maribacter > Maribacter algae. Next base: position 947,188 of record NZ_JBLFES010000002.1, on the reverse strand, counting down.
CAGAATTCTACTTCTTACGTCCTCTATATTTTGAGTTTGGGCATTAGAGAATAACCCAAACAAAAAGAGCAATCCCAATAGGAGGATATTTCTTTGTGGAGTGCGAAACGAAATAAAATATATTGTTCTTTTCACAATGATTTTAGTACTAATGTTTCGCAAGATATTAACTTAATTGAGCGTAAAATAAATTTTGTTGTCAAACAGTGATATTTGTGTGTTTAATCAATCAATAAATGCAATTCATCGATAAAGTAAAAATTCTATCAACAAATATTAATTAATTTGCTTATATTTTAGATTATCCAAATTTTGGTATGGAAATATTAAAAGTAGTCCCTTTTCCCCTTTCACTTTCCACCGTAATCGTTCCTTTGTTTTTTTGAACCATTTCTTTACATAGCAACAATCCCAAACCAGTTCCTTTTTCCATGTTTGTACCATAAGTGGAGTAGTGCTCTAATCTTGTAAATACTTTGTTTATCGTTTCATGACTCATACCTAAGCCTGTATCCGTAACAGAAATCACTATATATTTGTTCCTTTTTATAGCATCTATATCAATATGCCCCCCTTCCGGAGTAAACTTAATTGCATTACTGATAAGATTTCTAAAAATGATATTAAAATGGTTAAAATCTACAAATACGATAAAACCATCAGCTATCTTATTGGCATAACTTAGTTTCTTTTGCTTTAAGTTAGGTTTGAACAAATTAAAAATAGCATCGATTTCTTCTTTTATATCAACTTCTTCGGAAGATATACTGGCACCTTGCATTTGTGTTCTTCCCCAATTCAGTAAATTATCCAAAGTGAAATGAATATGGTCCAATTTAGTACTTAGCTTGGGGGCAAATTTTTTAAAATAGATTTCTCCCGTTTCTTTTTCTTCAAGACATAAACTGACCAATTCCTTAAGGGAAACGATGGGACCTCTTAAATCATGCCCAACAATTGAAAACAACTTGTCTTGTGTTTTATTCGTCTGATTTAATTTTTCTTGATTTTCCAACAAAATTTTTGTCTTATCCTCTAACTCTAGATTTAATTTTTTTTGTGCACTACGCGACTTAAAAATTAAAAACGCGATCATAATGGAAATAAGTAGCGCTGCAGTAGATAATTGGATATAGGTTTTTTGCTTTACGCTATTGTTTAAATTTTCCTTTTTTAATTTTTCTTTTTCATTTTCAAAATTATTTTTAGTTCTCAGCATTACAATGTTTGCTTTATTTTTTTCCCTCAGGATACTGTCGGAAAATTTTCCCGCAAGTTCTAGATAGGTCAACGATTCCTCTGTATTGTTTTCGTTCTTTGCCAACATATATAGACTACGATAACATTTCTCAAGCCCCGTTTTTAAATTGAAGGATTTATAAAGCTGTAGACTTTCGTTAAAAAGTTTTTTTGCTTTGTCAGCTTTTTTTAAGGCCATGTATGCCATTCCTTTACCGTAAGTAATATCTGCCTTTCCCTTGGTGTCCTCTAAATTTTGATGAATGGAATCCGCTTTGTCATAATATTGTAATGCTTCTTCCTCATTTTTCCTTACCAAATTTAAATCCCCCTTGGTTCCGTATACAAATGCAAGCCATTCTGCTACTTTGAATTCCGCAAAAATTTTAGTACTCTCTTCAAGGTAATATTGAGCTTTCTCAAAATCTCGGGTTTTTAGATAAAGAAACCCTAAATTACTGTAAACCATTCCTTTATTAATTGGTTTTTTTTCTAAATATGTAGAATTATTCATGATCTGGGTATAAAATTTTTCTGCCTCTTCATAATCTTCCAATAGCAAAAACATGGTTCCCAAATTTAATTTCATAATGAATAATTGCTCTGTTGCATTTAGTTCTTCCCCCTTTTTAATCGCTTTTAAAAATGTTTTATAAGTATTGGGATAATCGGAGAGAATAAAATAAGCCTGTCCTATTTGGTTTTGCGCTCGCATTACCAGGTATGGGAATTTATCCTTGTATTCCTTTTTCAAAATTCTTTCTCCAAGATCAATAGCTTTCCTCGAGTTTCCAACATATAAATGGTACAAACTTTGGTTAGCCAAGGAATTAAGGATTCCTTTTTTATAATTCAAGGCCTTACTCAACTCAAATGCCTTATCGGATAACAACTTTAAAGAGTCTTGGTTGTAAAATTTTATTTCCCAAGCTAGTTTGTTCAATAGGTTTATGTAAAGTGTATCATTTTGGGCAAAATCATCTTTAAGCTGAAGATTGGTTATTTGTTGGTTGAGATGAATAATACTATCTTTTTGAGCTACTGAAGAGAGATTAGTGACAAGAAATAATATTAGTGTAATTTGATATTTTAAAATGTTCATTTTGTTGGGTTGGTTAAAATATATTGAAGAGAAAAACCTGAACATCTACAAGTTATATAAACATTTTTGATTTGTACTTCATTAATCACTCATTTGTTAGTTTATATTTGTTCAGAATAAGTAAAAAAATTACCTTTGCCACCGCTTCAAATGGTGGTTGTAGCTCAGCTGGTTAGAGCATCGGTTTGTGGTACCGAGGGTCGCGGGTTCGAATCCCGTCTTCCACCCTTCACTAAAGCAAAAGGCCCGTCTATATAGACGGGCCTTTTTATATAATTTTTAGATTAAATTTTATTTGCTTGCTTTGTCTACAATTACTTTTTCATTTCTGTTGGCAACTTCCCAAGCCGTATGGAATATAAGGCGAGCTCTATTCTCAAGTAAATCATAGTTTATTTTGTCCGGAGTGTCCCCGGGTCTATGGTAGTCATCATGGGTGCCGTTAAAATAGAAGATGATCGGAATATTGTTTTTTGCAAAGTTATAATGGTCGCTCCTGTAATAAAATCGGTTAGGGTCATTTTCATCATTATAGGTATAGTCCAGCTCTATATTTGCATACTTTGTGTTTACCGCTTCGGACAGTTCGTGAAGTTCCGTACTCAATTTATCGGAACCAATAAGGTAAATATAATTTCTATCGCCTTCCCTCTTTGGATCAATACGACCGATCATATCAATATTTAAATTGGCAACGGTCTTTTCCAACGGAAAAATCGGGTCAAAATCGGTATAGTACTGGGAGCCCAATAACCCTTTTTCCTCCCCGGTCACGTGCAAGAACACAATTGACCTTTTTGGCGTATATCCAGCTTTGGCAGCTTCTTTAAAAGCTTCCGCAATTTCCAAAAGGGCAACGGAACCGGAACCGTCATCATCTGCACCATTATTTATTTCCCCATTGGCAGAAATACCAATGTGGTCCAAATGTGAAGAAATAACTAAATATTCATCCGGTTTTTCCGACCCTCTTAAAATGGCCGCCACATTTTCAGAGTCTACCTTTTGATTAGCGCTTTCAAAGGCAATACTAATTTTAGTATCCACTATTTTTGGTTGGTCATCCTCTTTGATATTGTTTATAATTGCTGTTGCCAAGGTCTCATCTATAAAAAGACTGGAAAATTTTGGTGCTTTATCATCTCTAATGGACATTCTACCGCTATTATTAGTGGTCATATAATCAAATCTTCTCTTGAAGCGACTAAAATTGGCATCATCAAAATATAAAATTCCTTTCGCACCTTTTTCACCGGCCAATTGGATTCTTTTGGTCATCGACTCTGACATGTTGCTCCACATGGATTTTTCCTGAGACCCTGTTATTCTATAAGTTCCATCCTCGTTCATGGGTTCACCGGATTTCACTAAAACTAATTTCCCGGTCAGGTCCAATCCCTCATAATCAGAATAGCCTTCTTCCTCAATACCATATCCCACATATACTATTTCTTCAAAACTATTTTTTCCGGCCGTAAAGGTTAAAACATGTTCTCCAATTGGATACTCTTTTCCGTTCAATGACAAACTCCCGGAGGGAATTCTACTCATTTCCAAGGGTACCTTTTGAAAATAATCCCCATTGGTTTGAGCCGCGGGAATATTAATTTTCTCATATTCCGCCTTTAGATAGGCCACTGCCTTTTTTTGCCCGGGCTCACCGGTTTCCCTCCCTTCAAATTCATCCGAAGCATAGGTATATAAATGCTCTTTGAGCTCTTCTTGGGTAATGGTAGCCGCAAATTCCGTTGGGTCTGCTTCCGGTTTTACCGTTTTTTCCGAAACCGTCTTTTGGGAGGAATTACAGCTAAAAATAATTCCTGTTAGGATAATTAGTGTTTTTTTCATTTTATTAGTCATCGTTAATTTTCAAAAGTACCTAAAAGAATGCTTCTTATGAAATAGGTATTGTAAATCAACGCTTAGGATTGTAACTGACTTTCAAAGTGAATAAATAACATAAAAAAACGCCCACAACTTGGGCGTCTTTTTATGCAATACAAATTGCACTAATCGTTTGAAAGGATACTCAGAATATACCAGAATAAAAGCATTAACGAAGCAAACAGGCCTAAAGAAGCCGCCACATGTTGGTGCGATTGGTACTTATGAATCATATTGGAAGTTTGATACAGTATAGAACCTGATGCCAACACCACCATACCTGCACTGAACCAAAGACCAAGATTAAACCCAAAAAGGGTGCCTGCAATAATCAATCCCAAAGCGATGGCGAATCCTATGGATAATATCGATTTCAAAAACGAAAAATCTTTTTTGGTTAAGAAAACCACGGCGGATAGTCCAGTAAACAGTGATAATGTAAGGACTGCTGCTTGATTGAGGATGTTGAAAGCTCCTTCCCCGGAAATCATGATTGCCATAAAGATTAGCGGAATAAAAATGAATGCCTCTGCAATCACATAAAGTATTAATCCGGCATAATGCATGTTTACATTATCGCTCTTCAAGGCCATTTTTTCTGCATAATTGGTTACTAACATAAATCCCCCTAAAAGCAATAACCAACTTATGCCACCGGTTAAGGAAATAGCAAGGTTGACAATAGCATCAATTTGAAAAAAGAAGGTTTCGATCAAAACAAATAATAAAACCGCTCCGGCTAAATGAGCATATGTTTTCTTGTAGAAAGTTGCTCTTGCTTCTTGAGATAAATCATTGACCATTTGTAGGTTGGGTGCTTGATGGTTTTCCATAATTTTAAAATTTTCAGATTGTTTATGGGTGTGCAACGTAGCGGTATTCTATAAAATTGTTGTTTTCCGTCAAATAACTTAAATAATCGCTCTAAAGATGAACTTATTTTAATTGAAAAGAATTGCTTGACGCTAAGCGTCGAGGATATTTCGTTCCTAGAGATTTTTTATTCTCCGGTAAGAGGAGTTGCAAATTTTTCTTGGGCTTTCTTTCGGCGCAATTCGATTTTTCTTCTAATATTTTCTGGATAGGAATCTATTTCTGCTTCTGCCTCAAGCACTAATAATGATTGTTCGGGTTTAGGTTCTTTTAACTCATCGGCCGTACACCCCAATATTAAAGAAGCAGTTTCCACGCCTGAATGACTTGCGCCCGCCACCCCATGCGAAAGGATGCTGGCACCACATAGATACAGGTTTTCGATTTCACTTTTAGCTTTGTAAGCAAAGGGGCCAATATGTTTTAGGCTTTTCTCCGTGCCATAAACGTTTCCTTTTGTTGTATTGATGTAGTATTCATTGGTGATGGGAGTCCCAAGATCTTTTTGTACGATGTGTTCGCGTACGTTGGGCAATACTTTTTCAACGGTGCTTATCATCTTTTGAAGCAGCTTTTCCTTGAATTCCAAATATTCCTTAGATCGCTTTTCCGCTTCATTTTCAAATCGCTCAAAAGCACTGTAATCTATAAAGGTAATGGCCTCTATGCAGTGATGTTTTCCATCATAGCTAGCTGGGTCTTTTAATGTTGTACAACTAATGAACATTCCCTCAAAAGCATCTCCTTTGAGAATATCTTTTTTCATTGCATTGTCGTAGTACTCATCGGCATCCTTATCGGGCATCATCCAAATATTACCTGAATCCAGCCCTGTTTTGCGAACATCCATATCTACCGTAAGGAATAACATTAATGAAGTACAGGAATAAATGGTTTTGTTCAATTTTTTTTGAAGCTTATCACTAAGATGTTCTTTCCCTATCAATTGGTTATAAGTGATGCCTACATCTGCATTGGAAATAATGTTATTGGCAAAAAGTTGTTGCCCATTCTGCAATACCACGCCGACGGCCTTTTTATGTTCTGTACCTTCCAATAAAATTTTTCTGACGGCCATGGAAGTTTTTAGTTCGCCGCCATGCTTTTTAATGGCATTGGTCATAGCCTTTATCAAGGCTCCGCCACCGCCCATGGGGTAGTATCCTCCTTTAAAATAATGGAACATTAGGGCAGCGTGTAGAATAAATGCCGCTTTTTTGGGCTGTACGCCGTGGTCACCGCATTGAATATTCAAAATGTTTTTTAAGAGCGGGTCTTTTATATGCCAATTAATGACCCTCTTTAAACTGAATAAGCCATATCTACCAAAATGCCTTGTGCGATAAGGCAGGGTCAACTTTTGCCAAAAACCTTTGATGTAGGGTAACGAATATAATTCCTCGCTTGCCAAGCGAATAAGCTTTAAGTATTTTTTGATTCGGCGTTTTTCTTTGGGAAACTTATTGATTAAGCGGGCTTCCAATTTAACTGGGTCATCCGGATAATCAAATCGATGTTCTCCCAAATGAACATGCTCGTACGCTTCTGGATTCATCCTAAAAAAGACCAGATCATTGGCAATACCTAATCCCTTATATAAATTACTTGTGGCCTCATTTTCACCCAACAGCCCTATATAGTGGACTCCTGGTGTAAACCTGTGGCCGTTCAAATAAAAACTATGGCACCATCCACCGGGAACATCATGCTGTTCTAGCACCAATACTTTCTGACCTGCGCGAGATAAACAGATGGCCGCTGCCAACCCTCCGGCACCTGAACCAATGATAATCGTATCCCATTTTTGATTTACGAGTAATTTATATGTTTCGTTTTCCTTCAACCTGTATCGCCTTATTCTAAAGCTTTTGCAATGGCCTTTTCTACCAAAGGCTCCATTACCATGTATCCTTCAACGGTAGGATGTACTTCGTCCGAAGCATATTTTTTTGGCAACCCGTTCCGTTCGTCTACCATAGCAGAAAAATAGTCTAAATAAACATGTCCTTTCGCCTCGGAATATTTTTTGATCATTTCATTTAACGTTATGATTTTACCAGCTGGTTCCAATCCCGGTTTCCAAGGATAATCATACACTGGTAAGATAGAGGACAGAACTACCTTTATACCATTGGCCTGTGCTATTTCCGCCATGCTTTTAAGATTATCCGCTATCATGTTCAATGTAGACGGACCGGTATTTCCTGCAATATCATTGGTTCCGGCTAAAATGACCACCACTTTGGGTCGTAGGTCAATAACATCTTGTCTGAACCGTATTAACATCTGTGGCGTTGTTTGCCCACTGATTCCTCGATTTATGTACGGCTTGCCCTCAAAAAAATCCGGCCTTGCATGTAACCATCCAATCGTTATGGAATTTCCCATAAAAACGACTCTGTCCTCATCCGCTTTTGGAGCTTCAAGCCGCTCATTATCTTCTTGAAAATGTTTCAAATCGGCCCAATCCTGCGCATGGGTAGCTTTAATATTAAATAGCGTGGTTAAGATGCCCAAAATAAAATATTTCATAATTTTCATTGATACCTATTTTATTGTTGTAACGTTCGCACTTCTTCGGAAGTCAATGGAAGACTCTTAATAATACGCTCTTTATTGGGTTTTTGCACATACAAATATGCCAATAAACAAAGTGCGATGACCAAGGGAAGCGCATTTCCCGAAGAATAATATATAAAAAGGGCTAAAAATGTAGGAGCCTCTATAAAAGCATATTTGACCAAAGAGGCCGATTGAAATTTTTTAAGCTTGTCCTCTAAGGAATCCGTGTTCTTTAGACTTGAAAGCAATTTTTTAAATATGAATTGACTTCCAAAATAACCGATTAAAGCCACTACTGGAACAGCGTAAAGCAGGACATTTCCTTGTCCGTTTGCTGTGTCGAAACGCTGTACTTTAGACACGGCAAAAATAGTAAAGAGCGCCACTCCGGCCACTAACGATAAATGTAAGAAGGACAATGATTTCAAATAGGTCTTGATTTCCATAATGCGCATTAAAAATTCTAAGATACTATATAAAGTTATAGATCACCAAGTGGAATGGCGAATTAAGGAAATCTATATCTTGTTCTATTTTGAATTCATATTAATATCTTTGACATTAAATGAAAAAAATCTTCTCAATATTCTTTTGTTTAGCATTGGTTTATACCTCATACTCCCAAATACAGGAAGATAAGGCATTGCACTTTTTAGGAGGGAATTTGTATGGTTTGGTGGGAGCAGGTGTGGCCAATGAGATTTCCAAAGGGGATAGAACGTGGACTTTCGTGGGTTCTTTGGGCGGTAGCTTACTAATAGGGCTGGCTAAAGAAAGTATTGACCAAAACCAATACGGAGGTTGGGACAATGAAGATTTATTGGCTACCGTTCTCGGTGGGGCCACGGTAGGTGTGACCATAGACCTGTTCAAAAAACGTAAAATAAGAAAGCGTGACCAACTTTTTAGGGAAGCGGTAAGTTTTAAGCTTTATCAAAAACCACTATCCAATTCTTCTCCTACCCAAATTACATCGATTCATGCACTGCGTTTTTCCTCCTCGGTTTTTAAAGCATACCAGAATCCTTAATATTTAGCACTTTTACCGTTAGCCAATGTTCTTGAGATAAAATCCCGTATATCATTGTTAGCGTTTTCAAGATCCTCTTTTCTTAGGTACATCATATGTCCCGAGCGATACCCTTTAAAACTAAAACGATCTTTCATTCTACCACTTGGGTCTATTTGCCACATGGTGTACTTGGCGTTGAAGTATGTGGTTGCCCCATCATAATATCCGGACTGTACCAAAACGTTCAGGTATGGATTTTGGGCCATTGCCTGCCTTAGGTTATCGCGTGTATTGTCACCTTCATTGTTCCACGGATGTACCGGACCGAACATATTATATTTAATATCGGTCTTGAATTTTAACTCTTCCTGTAAATAATAATTGATGGCCGGTGTAAAGCTGTGCAACCAAGAAGTTATTTCGGAATTGTAATCCGGACGCATACCCAGTTTTTGACGGTCAATTCCAAGATACCTGGAATCCAATCTGCCTACGGTATACGAGCCCTTATCCCTTAAAAGATTCTTCCAAAAGAAAGAAGTGGGCACGGAAAGGTTTTGGTCCAAGATATCCTGCTTTGATAAACCGGAATAAAAAGACATTTTTTCCGCTACTTCATTTTTTTCCGAATCACTGATATTCCATCCTTTGGCAAGAGCGGGAATCACGGTGTTAATGGTATATTCCTCGGATTCGGGAAGTATGTCCAATAAATCTTTTTGTTGCAATGCCGGTGGCAATGCTTTATGGTGCCAAGCGGCCGCCGTAAAATAGGGAAGGTTGAGTGCCTCCGAAACAGGCCCGCCAACCCGTATCACCTTATAATCTGCCGGTGAAACCATAATGACTCCATTTAGATACATCCATTGTTGGTTTTGCAATGCAAGGGAAAGCCCCATAACACGTGTTCCCCCGTAACTTTCACCAATAATATATTTTGGGGAACGCCAACGGTTGTTTCGGGTTACAAAGGTATTCAACCATTCCGCCAAATATTTTATATCGGCATTGATACCAAAAAATGTGTCGCGGTCCACTTCTTTTCCAGTTTCCGGTACAGTCCTGCTATATCCTGTATTTGCAGGGTTTACATATACGATATCCGTAACATCCAAAACAGAATAAGGGTTTTGTTTTACTCCATACGGCTGAACCGGGTAACCTTCATCGTCTATTTTTAAGATCCGTGGTCCGGTGTAGGCCAAGTGCATCCAAACAGACCCCGAACCTGGACCCCCGTTGAAAGAAATTAACAATGGCCTGGAAGCACGGTCTTTGATGTTATTTCTTGTATAATATGTATAATGTAAAGAAGCTATCGGTTTGCCCATTTCATCCCAAACAGGTTGCGTGCCCGTTTGGGCCGTGTAGTTTATAGGTGTTCCGTTAATGGTTACACTATGTTGTGTAGTAACCATGGTGTCGATTGGGAGTTTACGTTCTTGTGCACTGTTGAGTTGAAATAAAAATAGTGCCGTAAATAGAAGTAATATGTTTTTCATGTCCGGTATTGAATTAGTCGTTTTAAAAATAAGTATTTAGAATGAATGATGACTATCACCTTATGATAAATCAATATCAAAATTCTTTTTACCTTTATTTGGAACTAGAAAGAATATAGTATGAAAAAGATTTCCAGAAGACAATTTGCAACGACCATTGGAAAGGGAATAGTCGGAACCTCTATCTTGGGAAGTACTACCTTGGCCTGTGGAATGGAAAATAAGCCTGAAAAGAAAAAGTTGGGTATGGCACTGGTCGGGCTGGGCAGTTATAGCACCTATCAATTGGCACCTGCCTTGCAAGATACATCATACTGCTACTTGGCGGGTATCGTCACCGGAACGCCAGAGAAAGCCAAAGACTGGGGAGCAAAATATAATATTCCCAAAACACATCAATATAACTATGAGAATTTTGACAATATAGCGGATAATCCAGATATAGACATCGTATATGTGGTCCTACCGAACAGTATGCACAAAGAGTTTACTATAAGGGCAGCAAAAGCGGGAAAACATGTTATTTGTGAAAAACCCATGGCGATGAACGTAGCGGAATGTGATGCCATGATTTCAGCATGTGAGAATGCAAAAGTGAAGTTGTCCGTTGGTTATCGCTTGCAATCCGAACCTTTTACAAATGAGGTGAAACGATTGGTCAAAAACAAAACTTATGGGGATGTTCTGTTTGTATCGTCGGATGCTGCCTATATTTCCAAGGGTGATCCAAATCAATGGCGGTTGGACAAAAAATTAAGTGGGGGTGGAGCTTTGATGAACATGGGTGTCTATTCCATACAAAGTTCAATTTACGGTACGGGAAGCAATCCTATTTCCGTAAGTGCCCAAGAGTTTAGCACTCGCCCCGAATACTTTAAGGAGACGGACGAGACAATAACTGCTCAATTCGAATTTCCGGGCAATACGGTGGGGCATATGATGACCTCCCATAATGTAAATGCAAATAGATTACGCGTATCCTGTGAATCTGGATGGATAGCGTTGGACCCCGCGAGCGCGTATGCTCCGTTGAGTGGGAAAACCTCAAGTGGCCCACTCAATTTCAAACAAGAAAGCCAACAAAAATTACAGATGGACGATTTTGCCAAGCATATTCTTCAAGAAACCCCGAATGTAGCTCCTGGGGAAATGGGCAAACGGGATATGATCATTGTTGAAGCCATATACAAATCCATTAAAGAAGGAGGAAAGAAGCAACTTTTGGATCTAGGGAATATGGGTATTGTTCGTTAATGCACTTCTTAGCGCCCGTATTTATTGCTCCCTAAATATAATTTTACATTATATTCAAGATTAATTCAACCTAAAAATAGGTTAAGATAACATAGTAACAATTTGGTAAGGTTTTAAAAATAAAATACTAATCTGCAGTAAACCTTAACCTAAGGCTCTCATTATAGTTTTGGACTATTCATAATCTAAAACAAATTTTAAAAATGAGAACACTTAAAAAATTGCTTTTTTGTGCGGCAGGCTTCGCTACAATGGCATCATGTGACCAACTGGATGATTTCATCGGAGACGGCGGAGACGGCGGTGGTGAAGAACAAGGCACTATTTTCGAAAACAAGTCAAGTCTTGAACCTTTGGTAGCCATTCAACCACAATTTAATTTTGTGGAAGCTTACTCCCTTATCAGTTCTACCGATATATTGGATAACGGATTTCGTTTAGTGGGTGCGCAGGACGGTGCCGGATTTCTGGAAGACCCAAATAGTGACGGCTACATGTATTTAGTGAATGCCGAGGATGATTATGCCGTTGCAAGGATTATGCTCGACAAAAATTTAAACCCACTCTCCGGGGAATGGATGCTTAACTCAGGTGTCGCCGATTTTGCAAGACAGTGTTCCGGTACCATGTGGGATACTTCCATTCATGGTGGTACTAGGGATTTATTTCTGTCCGCTTCGGAAAGTTTTAACTATGATGTAAAAGGAATTGATCCTTATCAGGCAGTGCCAACGCCAACAGCCGATTTTGGATTGGATGCCCTTGGCGAGTTTGCATGGGAAAATGCCGTACCGTTACCAAGGGATGCCTACTCCGGAAAAACGGTAATTATCGGAGGTGATGATGATTCAAGCGGTTCCGAAGGTCAGGTCACTTTATACTATTCGGAAAACGGAGATCAAAATCTTGACGACGGTAAAATTTATGTGTTAAAATTAAAGCAAGTTTCAGACGGTTCAGGTGGTGTAATGGATACCGCTGAAGAAACCATTTATAATGAGAGCAACTTGGATTTTGGGAGCACTTATGATGTTGAATTCGTTGAAATAGAAAATGGGGCCGCGCTGACCAAAGATGAAATGGAAGATGCCTGTGTAGCTGCCGGTGCTTCTGCTTTTATGAGAGTGGAAGATGTTGACTATCAAAAAGGTTCTGATGCCGCAGGAAGAAATATCTATTTTGCCGTAACGGGTAGAGGACCTGGAAGGGGAACTTATAATGACTGGGGAACGGTCTATAAATTGGAACTTTCCGAAGATTCTCCGTTAACAGGTAAACTTACCCAGATCATTTCCGGAAATGTGGATACCAATAATGCAGATGGTAATGTTGCCTCACTACAAAGTCCTGATAATATTGCGGTTACGGAAAACTTTATTTATACGCAAGAAGACCCTAACTCTTTTGACAGAGGACATGCCGCCTATATCTATCAGTCAGATTTAAATGGGAACAATACAAAAGTAGTATTGGAATTTGTAATCCGTCAGGATTTAGACCCTACAGGAAGTACAGGTTTTAGCGGGGAATATGGTGCATTAGAAGATATCTCGGATAAAGTTGGTATACCGGGAACGTTCTTATTGAACCTTCAACCGCATTATTGGGAAAGCCCAGATTTCCAAAACGTGGACGGTCATGATATGAGAACAAGACCTGAAGCGATTGAAAGAGGGGCAAGAGAAGATGACCAAGGAGGGCAAATAGTTATCCTAAAAGGTCTTCCCAGATAAGCATTACAAAAAATTGAACAAGCAAAGACCTTCACCAGTGGTGGAGGTCTTTTTCCTATTTAAACAAACCATCTAATAAATGAGTCGGTTATTCATATATCTTTTAGTATTTGCTTTTACGGTAATAGGTTGTAAACAACAACCAAAGCAAGCCACGGTAATTAAAAAGAATACCTCCCCGGTAGATTGGCGGTCCGGGCAGGAATATTATCTTAAGTATATATCCAAGGTCATTGCTTCTTTGGAGGAGTTGTCAAAAATGCCCGTGACCGGTAAAGAAACGGAACAAGCATTTGCCAAGACCCGAGTTTCATTTAAGAAAGCGGAACCTTTTGCTTCGTATCTAAATCCTAAAGTAGGGCATAGGGCTAACGGTCCCGCGCTACCTATCGTTACGGATGACAGTCAAAAGGTACTGTTGCCCTTCGGTCTTCAAAAAATAGAGGAGAGTATTTATGAAGGAAACGAGGAAGAAGACCGTTATCGAGAAGAAATTAAATTGACAATAGGCCTGTTGAAAAATCTCGAACGGAACATTCGCGAACATGAACTCACACCCCAGCGTTTTTTTATAGCTACCCACCAACAACTTATGCGTATTATCAGTCTTTCCATAACTGGATTTGATACTCCTGTGAGCCAGTTGGGCCTTGATGAAACCATAGTATCCTTGGAAAGTTTAAAGGAGGTTTATGAAATCACCATTGGTAAACTCATACAATCTAAATCCAGTTCGTTAGATTCCATTTTTGGGAATAATATCAATAGGGCTGTGGATTTCATAGCATCGAACAAAAATTTTGAAACCTTTGATAGGTATAGTTTTATCAGAAATTATATGAACCCGATTACGAGAAATTGGGTAGAAATTAGAAAAACGGCTGATATATGGGAACCTGTAAACAATAAGCCCTTCAATTTTGATGCCCCTACTTTTTTCGAGGAAGATGCTTTTAATGTCGAGTTTTTTATTCCTCCCGTTAACCGAAACGCAAATGAAAAGAAAATAGCCTTGGGCAAAAAGTTGTTTTTTGAACCAAAATTATCGCAAAGCGGCAATATGGCATGTGTTAGTTGTCACGACCCCGGTAAAGCTTGGGCAGATGGACTGGTGCTGAATACGGACAATCAAGGGAAAAAATTAAAAAGAAATACGCCAACACTAATTAACTCGGCTTTTCAACAAAGCTTCTTTTGGGACGGTCGTTCGCCAAATCTACTGGATCAGATTACCATGGTCTTTACCAATAAAGAAGAGTTTGATAGTTCCGTTCATCAATTTTCTACGGAAATCCTAAGTGATACTACCTACATAGCACTGTTTAAAGAGGCTTACGGAGGTGTCTCTAAAACAAACACCGAAATCATAAGGGCCATATCTTCCTATATAAGTACCTTGAATGCTTTCAATTCCAAATTTGATAGGAACATGAGAGGCGAGGAGAATACGTTCACCGAGGAGGAAAAGTTAGGCATGAATTTGTTCATGGGCAAGGGCCTATGTGCAACCTGCCATTTTATTCCATTGACCAACGGTACTGTGCCTCCCTTCTTCACGGAGCATGAAAAAGAGGTGGTCGGGGTGCCCGAGACTATGGCAAACAAAGAGTTGGATGACGATTTAGGGTATTATTGGAGACACGGCCAAAAATTGGAAGTCCATAAAGGTATGTTCAAAACTCCTACCGTGCGCAATGCAGAAGTTACGGCACCGTACATGCACAATGGTGTGTATGCCAATTTAGATCAAGTCATGGATTTTTACAATAAAGGTGGCGGAGGCGGAATGGGCTTTGATTTGGATTATCAAACCCTGCCTTTTGACGAATTGAACCTGACCGATCTTGAATTGAAGGCGTTAGTGACTTTTGTAAAAACACTTACGGACACAAATGTGGGGGAATATAAATGTGGGGGAATATAAAAGAGATGTTGTCGTAAAAGCTGGCAAGAAATCTAAAATTAACAAAGCGAACAAAATATAAACTTTTCCTAACCCAGAGTTAAAAATGTATTGACCTTTTTGAACTGGCAAAGGTCTAATTTTAAATTATCCGAACATTAAAATTATGAAAATGAAAATCTTTTTTAAATTCAACTGGATGCTATTGATTATAAGCATCTTATTTATCTCATCTTGTAATAAGAATGATGATAATCCTTCACCTAAAGAAGAGGAGAAGGAAGAATTGCTCCCAACAATTGTAGAACTGGCCGGCGAAACAGAGCAATTATCGTTATTGGTAGAGGCGATAGAAAAAGCAAATTTGTCCGTTACGTTAAACGGTGAAGGACCTTATACCGTATTTGCACCTACCAATACCGCTATAGAAGATTTATTCGTAGCGCTAGGTGACGGCTTTAATAGTTTTAATGATTTTGATAATTTTTTGGAGATAGAATTACTGACGCGTATTCTAAAGTTTCATATAGTTTCCGGTAACATTATGAAAGACGACCTAACTCCGGGAGCGGTACCCACTTTGTTCACTGACAATAGTATCGAAATTATAGCTTCGGATGACAGTTTTGTAATAGGTGATGCTTCCGAAGTAGATGCTACAATAACCGTTACGGACAACATGGCATCAAACGGAGTAGTTCATGTCATCGATAAAATTTTAATCCCTGCGGAGGTTCAAGAGTTTTTGGACGAAGTAAGCCAAGCGGAATCCAAAACGATTAAGGAATTGGTGGAAGAAAACGATGATTTTTCTTTTTTAAAGGAAGCCCTAGAAATTACCGGATTACTGGATACCCTTGGAGAAGATGGTCCATTTACCGTTTTTGCCCCGACCAGTGAAGCATTAAGTGCGGTATTTACCTTGTTGGGCGCAGGTTTGACTGAAATCAATGATTTTGATACCGAATTTGAAATCGGTTTATTACGGGATGTACTTTCCTATCATATCCATGCCGGAAAACTTACCGCTCAGGATTTATCCATTGGGGAATTGCCCACCCTTTCCGAGGATAATATAATTGATGTATCGTTTGAAGACGGAAATTATGTGTTAAACGATGTCACAAAATTGGATGCTAATTTTAAGGTTACTGACATACCCGCAAATAATGGGGTTGTCCATACCATAGATAGACTTCTATTGCCGGAATCTGTCATAAATGATATCCATACCGATGCAAGCAGGGCTTTGTTGGGTTTTTTATCCGAATAGGAGAACCTTACCAATGTATTCAAAATTGTAAGTATGGTAGGTGATAACCTTAACGGACTATTGGATAACGAATTCACATTTTTTCTTCCCACTAATCGGGCATTTTTAGAACTTTTTGATAATTTGGAAGGTTATAATTCCATTGCCGATTTTAACACGGTGGAGGAAATAGAACTATTGATTACCATTCTTAAATATCATTGTGTGGAAACCGGAAAGTTGAATGCTGACGATTTAATCAATGGACAACTTTTAACAACGGCCCAAGGGGAAAAATTGGAAATAAGCATCGATGAAGGCGTTTACGTTTTGGATAAAACGATGGACGCCGCCAAAGTAACCGCATCAGATAAGGAATTATTAAAGGGAGTTATTCATGTAGTGGATAAAGTATTATTGCCCGAGGAAATTATAAGGGAACTTTCTTTATAGATTTCAAATAGTAAAATAGAATTAAATGGAATGGTCCTTCCCGAAATTTCGGGACGGGCATTCAGCTAAAATTTTTCAAAGACCCCTAGGCCAAATAGTGCAAAATCATATTTTACGGGATCTTTTGGGTCTAGCTTTCTAAGGTTCTTATCCAGTTCAGCCAGTGCTTTGGCATCATTTTGTTTTCGTTGGAGCAATTTTAGTTTTCGGGCTACATTACCGGAATGCACATCCAACGGGCAAGATAATTTTGAAGAGGGAATATTTTTCCATATTCCAAAATCTACTTGGGTCTTATCCGTTCTAACCATCCAACGTAAAAACATATTAATACGTTTAGCAGCAGAACCTTTTAAAGGATCGGATACATGCTTCATGGTTCTTACTTGGTGTGGCAGCTCAAAGAAAACCTCCTTGAATTTAGAAATGGCCGGTTGTAAAGAGTCCATTTCTTGGTACTTGGTAAACACGGTTTCCAATCCATTATGGTTTATATAAATATTCTTTAATGAATGGATGAAATAAGCAAGGTCAATACCATTAAAAGTTCTGTGCACAAACTCCTGTAGGCTTTCTAGATCGGCCTTGGTATGGTGAAGCACAAATTCATGAGGGCTTTTTCCCATAAGTTCCATCAACCTATTGGCATTGGCAATGATACTTTTCCGATTTCCCCAAGCAATGGTCGCCGTCAAAAAAGCACTGATTTCTATATCCTCTTTTTTAGAGAATTCATGGGGTACTTGCAAAGGATCGCTTTCCAAAAATTTTGGATTTTCATATAAAACTACTTTTTCATTCAAAAATGCTTTCAATTCGGCCTTCTTCATGCTAACGGTAGTTTTAGAAGTTTTGCCAGCACTAAGGGAATTATCAATATTCCGTTGTAACAAGCGTGAAGTGCCATAGACCACAATAGGCCAAAACGTACACGTATAAAACCTAGAATGACGCCAATTGCCAATTGTGGCAAGACCAAGATGGGCGATAACAAAATAACAATTGTGCTGAGTTCAAAATTAGAGATATGCAAAAATCCAAAAAGAACGGTGAGCACATAAAATACGATACGGAAATAACTTTTCTCCTTAAAAAACAACATCGGTCCCCTAAAAACCAATTCTTCAAGAACGGGAGCTAAGATTACCGCTCCAAAAAATAGAGAAAGGACCGGATACTCTTTTACGAAAGTATCCATGGCGTGCTCGCCCAAATTAAGCTTAAATACTATTTCCAATATTCCGAGAAAAGTTGCAAACAAAAAACTCAACACCAAAGAAAACAATACCAACTTTGAGAAAATACGTAACCTATGGTCTATATTCTTATTCTCATCTTCCCTATAAGTTGGATTTTTAAGAAAATCCCAAAGTTGTCTGCGCATCGTTCGGATAAGGAATGTTAGGAGACAGGTACCGCTTCGCCAACTATTTTACCGTCTACCATGGTTAGTTTGCGGTCTGCCATTTCCGCTAATTCGGAATTGTGGGTGACAATGACGAAGGTTTGTCCAAATTTTTCGCGTAGCTCAAAAAAGAGATTATGTAAATTATCCGCACTTTCGGAATCTAGGTTACCACTGGGCTCATCGGCAAAAATAATGGAAGGATTATTGATCAAGGCTCTTGCCACGGCAACTCTTTGTTGCTCACCGCCAGATAGTTCAGCGGGTTTATGGTGATAACGTTTGGTCAGACCCAAAAAATCCAAGAGTTCTTTGGCACGTTCTTCAGCTTCGGTCTTATGTGTTTTTTTGATAAATGCCGGAAGGCAAACATTTTCAAGTGCCGTAAATTCCGGTAACAATTGATGAAACTGAAAGATAAAACCAATATGTTCGTTTCTGAAACGAGCCAGTTCCTTATCGTTCAAATTATTGGTCTGTGTGCCGTTGATGAGTAGTTGGCTGTCTGATTTGTTAGTGGGCACATCCAAAGTCCCCAAAATCTGTAGGAGCGTGGTTTTCCCAGCACCGGAGGCTCCAACAATTGAGACCACTTCTCCTTTTTTGATGTGAAGTTCAACACCTTTTAAAACTTCTAACTCCCCGTAATACTTATGAATATTGGTTGCTTTGATCATCTAAACTTCAGTCTTAAAAGTAAACCTATGTGGCATTGGTGCAAACCGTAAATTAGATTTTGACACAGGCGTTGGAGCATCAAATCTCGATTATCGAGTGAAATTAGCTAATGGTCGGCACATAACAAAATAAGGCTATAAGCAAACTTTATCCAATTTTAAGATAATACTATTTTTTAAGCATACTTTAGTGAAAATTATATTTTTATTCAATAGATTTGTTTAACAAATAAAAAAAATAATTAAACATTATATAGTTCTGCATGGCTCCATATAGAAATTTAGAAGAGTACAATTTAGAAATTACGGATGAGGTAAAGTCCAGATACTCCTCCATTATTGATGAAATAGGAGAAGATGTTACGCGTGAAGGCCTTATGAAAACTCCGGAAAGGGCTGCAAAGGCAATGCTTTTTCTCACGCAAGGTTACAAACAGGACGCTGTCAAAATTTTACAGGGTGCCATGTTCAAAGAGGATTATGATGATATGGTCATTATTAAGGATATAGAATTGTATTCACTTTGCGAGCATCATATGCTACCTTTTTTTGGAAAGGCCCATATTGCCTATATCCCAAACGGACATATTGTAGGCTTGAGCAAAATACCAAGGGTCGTAGATGTCTTTGCAAGAAGGTTACAGGTGCAAGAACGCCTTACGCATGATATTTTGGAATGTATAAACAACACCTTACAGCCTAAAGGTGTTGCAGTCGTCATTGAGGCTTCCCATATGTGCATGATGATGCGCGGGGTGCAAAAACAAAATTCGGTTACTACAACATCAGGATTTAGAGGACAATTTGAAAAAATCGAGACCCGGAACGAGTTCTTAAAACTTATCGGTTCAAAACTTTCCTAACCCTGAATTTCTTGGGAAATACTTTTGGCACCTTTGTTGTTTTATATTGATGAATTAATTATTTTTCAATATGTCAAAAAATAAGGACAAAAAAATCAAGCACCTCTTTATGGGGCTGCTATTTGATGGTATAGGAATGCTTTCCTTTGCTATACCTTTTATAGGGGATTTTTCCGATATTATCTGGGCACCGCTTTCTGCATGGTTAATGACCCGTATGTATAAGGGGAAGATTGGTCAAGCTGCCGGTCTAGTAACTTTTGTTGAAGAGATAATTCCCGGGTTGGACATTATTCCTTCCTTTACGTTGATGTGGTTGTATACATATGTTTTCAAAGGAGCGAAAAAAGAGAAGCTATTGGATGCTTGATTACATTTCATGGATAGCACTTGACCAGATGAAATATTTATAGCTTTTTAAAACGGTTCATATTTTTTGTCCTATTTGATACCATATGAAAAGAAGAAATTTTCTCAAAAAGACCGTCTCTGCCTCTTTCACTAGTATAATAGGAGCTGAAATCGTTTTTGGAGCTACCATGCCAAAAGGTTATGTTCCATTGGCCTTACAGAATCCAGACCCTTTTAAATTGTTCAAGAAGGACCCTGAGATGATTTTATTGAACGACAAACCTTGGAATATGGAGGCGCAGGCACATTTACTGAATGATGATGTCACGCCTAACAAGTATATGTTCATCCGGAACAATGGCATTATTCCCCAAAATATAAACGCTGCGGATTGGACATTGACCATAGATGGGGAATCGGTCATAAAAAAGAAAACATACACTTTATCGGATTTAAAATCAAAATTTCAAAGGCATACCTATCAATTAACCTTGGAATGTGGGGGAAACGGTAGAAGTGAATTTGACCCACCCGCAAAGGGAAATCAATGGACGGTAGGTGCCATATCTTGTGCCAAATGGACCGGTGTACGTTTGCGCGACGTCCTTGAGGATGCCGGAATCAAAGATGATGCCGTATATGTTGGTTATCACGCGGCCGATTACCACTTAAGTAGAAATCCCAATAAAGAAGCAATTTCTCGCGGTGTACCCATGAAAAAGGCTTTGCAGGATGAAACCTTGCTAGCTTTTCAGATGAACGGAGAAGATATTCCAATGGTACACGGTTATCCTTTGAGATTGGTCGCGGGAGGATGGCCTGCTTCGGCTTCCGGTAAATGGATCAATAGACTAAGTATAAGAAACATTGTTCATGATGGCGCTAAAATGACGGGTACTGCCTATCGTGTTCCCTGCAATCCTGTTGCACCTGGAGAAAATGTAAAAGATGAGGACATGTGTATCATTGAATCCATGCCGGTAAAATCCTTGATTACCTATCCAAAATCGGGTGCCATGATTTCAGAAGGAAAAAAACTAATCATTAACGGTCATGCTTGGGCAGGGGAGTTGCAGGTCGCCAAAATGGAATATTCCATAGATTTTGGATCTAGCTGGATGAACTGTCAAGTGAAACCTCCGACCAATCGTTTGGCATGGCAACATTTTTCGGCAGAAATAGCGTTTCCAAAAAAAGGATATTACGAGGTTTGGGCCAAGGCTACGGATACCGGAGGTACATCACAACCGATGCTTTTACCGGGTTGGAACCCAAAAGGATACCTGAACAATGCCTGTCACAGAATAGCCATTAAAATCGTGTAATGAAAAGTAGCGGTTTGGACATGAAGAAAGGGTTTTTGTGGATAGTTTTGTTATGCGCAGTAGTCATTGTCCTCTTTAAAATCTTTCCCAATAAATCTGAATACGTAGATGTTCCACAAAGTAAGGATGGGGAGGGTTTTTCCGACCCAAATCATGTTGAAAACGGTGTTCATGTACGCACCGGATTGGTAGACGGAGATGGCTTGCAGGAAACAGTGAACAATTGTACTAACTGTCATTCCGCGAAACTAATTATCCAAAACAGAATGACCGCAGAACAATGGCATGCTACCATACGCTGGATGCAGGAAAAGCAAGGTTTATGGGATTTGGGCGAAAATGAAGATATTATTGTTAACTATTTGACAAAATATTATCCTTTGGCAAAAAAGGGTAGGAGACAGGTTTTAACAAATATAGATTGGTATAAACTAGAAAAGTAATGCAGGCTTATTTAGAAGCATTTAAGGATTCTTTTTTAGGTTCGGTAAACTGGACCTGGAAATCTATTTTGTTCGAGGTTCCTTGGCACACCAATTATTTTTGGGGACTTATATTAATTTCATTGATGGTCTGGGGATTGGAAGTTCTTTTTCCATGGCGAAAAAATCAAGGTGCTTTTAGAAAAGATTTTTGGTTGGATGGTTTTTATATGTTTTTCAACTTCTTTATTTTTTCTATCTGCATCAGTGGATTTTATAAATTATTGTCATTGTTTTTTGAGGATTTGGGTATGGCATCCACAAGCTTTTCCATTATAGATTTGGATAGTCTTCCTGCATGGTCGCAATTGGTTATTTTCTTTATCCTATTGGATTTTGTACAGTGGTTTACGCACACATTATTGCATAAATATGAATTTTTATGGCAGTTTCATAAAGTGCATCATTCTGTAAAGGAGATGGGTTTTGCAGCGCATTTACGCTATCACTGGATGGAAAATATCCTGTATAAACCTTTAAAAACCTTGGCAGTAATGGTTTTAGGCGGTTTTGAACCGGAACAGGCCTACATTGTCCACTTTGCTGCGATTGCAATAGGTCACTTTAATCATTCCAATATAAAAATCACGTGGGGCCCGTTCAAATATCTATTGAACAATCCGGTGATGCACTTATATCATCATGCATACCATCTTCCAAAAGGAAAGTATGGGGTAAATTTTGGAATTAGTCTAAGCCTTTGGGACTACATCTTTAAAACGGATTATATTCCCGAGGATTCTGGAGAAGTTGAATTGGGTTTTCCGGGGGATAAAGATTTCCCCAGTGACTTTGTACAACAAAATACCTACGGGATTTTAAAATCCAAAAAAGGGCAGTAGTTTAAAACAGTTCGACTTTTTAAAAAATAAAACCAGCTTTATAGCTGGTTTTATTTTTATGATTCAAAGTCCTTAAGTCTGAAATATGAGAAATTGTATTATTGGATATTCAACACAAAATCCAGATCAAAATCACTATCGCCCACATCGGCCCCTGTTGTAGCTGTTTTAAGGTCAGGTTGATGTTGAAGCCTAACATTGAAAGTTCCACCAGCTGAGCTTGTAGCAGGGGTGGTCCAAGAGGTAGACAAACCAACAGGATTACCATTTTCATCTTCATCATTATAATTTAATGGATCAGAAGCATTATCTACATTTCCGTTGCCCGTTGGGCTAGCAAAAGCTCCGTCCGTGAAACTAAAGAAAATTTGATGCTCATTATCCTCTTTAAGAATTTCTGCTGTAATATCCTCCACATCATTGGGATCTAATGCATTCGAAACTTCAAACGTTAATGTGTACTCCGTATCCAGGCTAAGTGTAATAAAATCCATTACCTCTAATTCCTGTACCCCTTCACCATCAGGATCTTCTGCACTTGCTCTAACAACGTCATTGGGATCACTGGTATTGGTAAATATTAATGTGACATTGGTAATAACTTCTTCATCATTTTCTTCTTCAGGAGCATCATCATCACTACTACAGCTACTTATCATGAAAGCGGTGAGTAGGATGGCCAATAAACGATAATTCATAAATTTTTCAATTGTTTTCATTTTACTTTAATTTTAATTATTATTAATTGTTTCAGGAATTTTACATAGTCTTAAATAAATTCATAAGGTCATCTATTAGTGGATTAATTCTGTTCAATCATACTACTTCTTTGTTTTAAATGAATAATTCAGGTTAAATAATATATTTCTACCGGGTTCGTCAGCGAAGTATCTCATTTCATTGAGATAATCACGATAGTTGGTATTTAAAAGATTTTGAGCTGTAATGCCAACGTTTAAACTTTTCCATTTAAATCGCCAAGTGAGGTCAAGTAGAAAATAGCCTTTAGGAGCATCTATAAAATCAAAAATTTCCGAATTTGTGGTAATAACAGCGGAACCATCAACTAAACTTTCGGGAGAAACCGTTCTTGGGGCTTGGAATTGTTGAAAGGTGTAGCTTGGTCTTATCGTTAATTTTGATGATTCCAGTTCCCAGAGTTTTCCATGGTCCCATTGTAACTCAAAACTTGTTGTAATAGGAGGTTGATTTATCAAGGGTTCATTATCTCCGATATTTCTGGACCAGAGATAACTAAATCCAAAAACACTTGAAAATTTTTCTGACCATTCTTTCTTCCAACTGTAATCAGCTCCAAAAAATAATGCATCCGCCTGATCAAAAATAAATGCGGGCATTGGCCCTCTTACTGTTCCAAAGACTCCCAAAGGTTTATCAAATATGTAATTTTCAATGTAATGTGAGTAAACGGTCAGGTTGTGAAGATTACCGTTTTTATTGGTCTTAAATTCATTAATGAATTTATAGCCCCTTTCGGAATCTACGGTGCTTTCTTCCAAGAGTACCACTTCATCTGTACTTAATTGTCCATTGGTATCAGCAAAACGGAGTAGACCGAAGGTAGTTCTAAAACCCTCTTGCCCAAAGCTGAAAAGCTCCGCCACATTGGGTGTGCGCCATGCGGTACCTATGTTGGTTCTAAAGGTACTGTTTTCAGAAAGTTGCCTTACATAACCCAAGGATCCGGTAAAATTGCTAAAACTATAGTTGTCCCTAAAAATATCCTGATTGGTTTCCCTGCCTCTAACATCATTGGATTCGAAATCAAATCGTATCCCGGCTTCAATGGTGTTTTTTCCAAAATCTATACTTTCAATGGCAAAGGAACTAAACCTATTTGTGTTGTAATTGGGAATAAAGGGAGTGGTATTCGTACCTGGATTATTATCATTGTTTTGACTAAAATATTGGATTCCCAGAATACCATCAAGATTATTCCATTCAGGATGTTTCCATTCCAATTGGTAATCATAAGTGATTAAATCAAGATCAATGATGGGAAGTTCCGCATTTCTTCTTACATCAAACTCATCCCTTTTATTCAGTTGTACCCCGCCTATCAGAGTTAATCTTGCAGCTTCGTTGTACCACCAATTTACTTCTGCCTTGGCCAAATGATGTTGGGTAAGTTGGTTGGGTTCATTAATATCATATGAAAAAGGGTTTACAATAACAGGTTCATCGGAATTGATTGCTCTAATGAAAGCGTCAGGACTACTTGCTATGGAAGATCGTAAAAGTGCTAGATTTTGGTCAACAAAGCTGTAATAAATCTTAAAATCGAACCTATCCAGATGGTGGAGTACACCAAAGCTAAACGCTTTTTCTTCTTTTCCTGAATTGGTTAAATTATATTTTGGAGTGTTTCGGTCACCAATTTTTGTATAATTTCCATTAACAAAATAACTCCAGTTTTTGTTTCCTTTTCCAACTTCTATATTGGTGTTGTATCCCCTTCCATTAGTTTGATATCCCATACCGATACTTACGTATAATGGGTCGTTTAAAAGTAAGGGATTCGGTTCAATAATAATAGCTCCACCCAAGGCTTCTGGGCCATATCTGACCCCAGCAGCACCTTTCACCAAAGTGATACTGTTTGCGGCAGTAATGTCTATTTCTGGTGCATGATCTGTTCCCCAATTTTGGAAACCGTGCTTTAGGCCATTGTTTAAAATCAATATCCTATTACCGTACAAACCATGAATAACAGGTAATTGTACATTAGTACCTGTAGATGTAAAAGTAACTCCTTGTTGACTAGACAGGGTAGATGCCAATGATTGAGTAGGATTGCTGATAATTTCCACTTTTCCTATGCTCACCTGCGAGATTGTTTCCGTACCTTTTTCCTTATGACGTTCCGCCTGTATAGTTACTTCGTCTAATCCTGTGACCTCTTGGGTTAAATAAAAGTGTATGGCCGAATCGTGCTCATGCTCTTTCGTTGAATCAGCATAACCTATGCAAGATATAACGAGCGTATTTTCTTTTGAACATAGCCTATCAATTTTAAAGTTACCTTCGGTATCTGTACTGGCGTATCTTTCCGACCCCTTAACCTTCACAATGGCATTGGGTATAGGCTGTTTTGTTTCAATATCCAAAACGGTTCCGCTCATGGTATAGCGGCACGTTTGCGACTGTGCATTTATATAAGTTGAAAAAAACAGAAAAATCAATAAAAGAGATTTAATCTTCATTATTATGGGTAATCTATAAGCCTATGATTTTGCTTCTACTAGATTGTTCATGAGAATGGTACTAAAAATACCAATTCTGGTAGCTCTGTAACTAAAATCAGCTTTGTATACTAGATTTAGAAACAAAGATGTTATCAATATATTCCAGTTATAGAGCGAGATTTTGAAAGTGATTAAAGGGAAGGTGGCGGTCTCCCAAAAAAACGAAAGCGTAACAATGAAGAAGAAACAAATGAATCAACTGTTATCTGTGATTCATTAGAAATAATTAGCGGTAAGGGTCGTGGAATTGATTGCGCGGCCGCATGTAAAAAATCCGAATTTTGATTTTCTATGGCAACTTCACAAATACTACAATTTTCGACCGTATCCGAAGCATTGTCTTCGTGTGCATATACATGAAAAGAACTTACTTTAAAGAACATTAAAGTAAGTAGGAATACACCTATACTATTTCTAAAAAAAGTATTTTTCACGATGCGAAAATAAGCAATGGAAGAGAATTCTTTGTTAAAGAAACCCTAACAGTTCATTATTTAAATAAAAATCCCAATCCCATTCGGCTCAGCATTTTTTTTTCAAAAGCCCAGAAAAACTTGAATTGCCCGAACAGCCATCCGAAAATGACCAGCAAAATTTGATAAAATGGGAATATCAATAAAATGCGCAATGTCCAATAGAGAAGCCCTCTCCACCAAGTATCCGGAAAATTATCCAGTTGTAAACCGATTAAATTCAAAAAGGGCTTGGCCACAAATACCGAAGAAGAACCTGTAATGGCGAATACGATAAAAATAACCAACAATTGAAAATTATTGGTTATGCCCCATCTTTCTTTCAATTTTTCCATAGCGAAATTTCGCTAACAAATATATAGGTTAAATGCGGGGTATAAAAGGGCCAAGACGCTGATTATATTTTCGCTGAAAAAAAATGAAATAATTGTACAACTTATAATTAACCTCATACCCATAATCAATATTAGGTTGATAATCTATCTGCTGCATATATAGGTCAGGATTGAACCGCATAGGTTGAAGCACTCTTTGGTTCCAATTGATAACCAGAATTTGATTTCTGTTCTCCAAGAAGTTTTGAGAGTAATATCCTTCTGGTCTTGCTATGCTGTTCAACCAAGTGAAAAAACCAGGTTCAATAATTATTATTTCGTACTCGGTTTCTTCATTTGCGATGGTAATCGTATCACCTTCTACTTTTTCAAAAACCTTTTTTTCCGCTTCGCTGAGCGTAATTTCATCCGTATTGACTTGGTTTATCTGTGACTTTTCTTTTGTAGATCCACAGCTATACGTAAGAATTCCTATAGCTCCGAAGAGCAATGTAAATTTCAATAGTTTCTTTTTCATGATTTTAAGATACAAAAAAAGCCATTTGGTTGTTTCAAATGGCTTTATAAAATATGCTTAAAATACCTTATTTTCCAAATAGACCTCCTAGCAAGCCCCCAATACCGCCTTTATTGCCACCTAGGGCCATAGAAGCCACGTCATCCAAAATACTTCCGTCTCCGTCGGAGTCCAAGAAAGATTCGATTAGAGACTGTTGTTGGTTCGCCGCTTGTCCACCACCCATTAGACCGCCTAATAGATCTCCTATGCCATTGGAATCCGAGACATTTTGCTGACGTGATTGTTTTCCCAAATAGCCCATCAATAGGGGAGCGGCAACTTTGAGAATAGTGCTGATCGTACCGGCATCCATTCCAGATTTACTACTTAATGCATTTTCTACCTGTGGTTGTTTGGAACCCAAAACGTGACCTAATATTCCGGCTCCATCTTGCATAACGGCATCATCCACACCTCCATTGAATAAATCCCCGAGGTTATCTAAAATACCCCCATCATGTTTTCCTGAAATTGCTCCCATGAGCCCCTGGGCACCTTGGGGGGTAGCGGCGTTGCGCTTCATTGCTCCCATTAAAACAGGTAGTGCCATGCTCAGCACACTTCCTGTTTGGTCTGTACTTTGGCCTGTCTGGCTAGCAACACCCTGTATTAATTGTTTGCCCATTGGGCTACCTAATAAATCTAATAATCCTGACATTTTATAGTTAATTTAATGTTCGTTCAGTAATGTACAAAAGAGTTCCTAAAATCCCTAATAGGACATTATTTTAAAAGCGATATGATTTGCTGGGCAAGTTCCAGACCGATTCGATCTTGGGCCTCTTTTGTGGCGGCTCCTATATGAGGTGTTAACGACACATTGGGATGCATGAGTATTCTTAATTCTGGAGAGGGTTCCGATTCAAAAACGTCGAGGCCGGCAAAAGCAAGCTTTTTGTTTTCCAGAGCGTCTACCAAGGCCACTTCATCAATAACACCGCCACGGGCCGCATTTACGATTGCTGCACCGTCTTTCATCAATTCCAGTTCTTTTTTGCCGATGATATATTCTTTTTGAGCAGGAACATGTACGGACACAAAATCGGAAGTTTTTAATAATTCCTCCTTAGGAATTGCTTCCAACTTAAAATCAACTGATTGTCCGTCAAAAAAAGATAGTGACAGAGAAACTTCTTCAACAATGGGGTCTGAATAGACCACTTTCATTCCTACGCCCAAAGCAATCTTTGCCGTGGCTTTCCCTATTCTTCCAAAACCAATGATGCCTAAGGTTTTTCCCCGCAATTCGGCTCCATTGCCATATGATTTTTTCAATTGCTTAAACTTACTATCGCCTTCTAAAGGCATATTTCTGTTGGCATCGTATAAAAACCTGACCCCACCGAACAAATGGGCAAAAACCAATTCCGCAACTGATTCGGAGGAGGCAGCTGGCGTATTGATGACATGTAAACCCTTTTTTTGAGCATAGGCTACATCAATGTTATCCATGCCGACCCCACCACGACCTATTAATTTTAAAGAAGGACATGCGTCCAATACATCTTTTCTGACTTTAGTGGCACTTCTAACCAGCAAACCATCAATCTGATGTTCATTGATAAAATTAATGAGTTGCCCTTGTGCAACATTGGTGGTCAAGACTTCAAAACCGGCCTTCTCCAAAGCATGGATTCCCGTATTGGAAATCCCATCATTAGCCAATATTTTCATGCTTCTCTATGCTTTGCGTTCCATTTCACTCATAATATCGACCAAAACACCGACACTTTCCAAAGAAAGTGCATTGTACATGCTCGCGCGATATCCTCCCACACTACGGTGGCCGTTCAAACCATTGATTCCGCCTTCTTGCAACATGCTTTCAAAAGTTTCCTTTAAATCTTGATCAGCCAAATTGAACGTAGCGTTCATGGTTGAACGGTCTTCTTTCTTTGCAAAACCTTGAAAAACAGGATTGAGGTCTATTTCGGAATACAATAACTGCGCTTTTTTATCATTTACTTCTTCTATGGCGGCAATACCGCCCTTATTTTTAAGCCATTCCAATGTGAGCATTGAAGTATAAACCGCGAATACAGGAGGCGTGTTGAACATGCTGTCTTTGGAGATATGAACTTGATAATCCAACATGGAGGGAATTTTCCTTGAAACTTTCCCGAGAATATCCTTTTTGACCACTGCCAAGGTCGTTCCGGCAGGACCCATGTTTTTCTGTGCTCCGGCATAAATCAAATCGAATTGCGAAAAATCCAACACTCTGGAAAAAATATCGGAACTCATATCACAGACCAAGAGCGCGTCCGTTTTTGGAAATTCTTTAAACTGCGTTCCAAAAATGGTGTTATTGGAAGTTAAGTGTAGATAATCCAAACCTTTGGGCACGGCGTATCCTTTTGGAATGTAATTGTAATTTTTGTCTTTGGAGGAAGCTACTTCAACCACTTCACCGAACAATTTTGCCTCTTTTATCGCCTTATCGCTCCAAGTGCCCGTATTTATATATCCTGCTTTTTTCTCCAAGAGGTTATAGGCGGCCATTAAAAATTCCATACTCGCACCACCCTGAAGAAAAAGAGCTTGATATCCCTTGCCCTCCAAACCCAGTAATTCCAGTGCTAATGCACGGGCATTTTCCATAATAGCAACAAAATCTTTGCTCCTATGCGAAATTTCGACCAAAGAGAGTCCGGAACCGTTAAGGTCCATCACAGCTTCAGATGCTTTTAGGAGTACTTCATTGGGCAGTATACAAGGGCCTGCGCTAAAATTATGCTTCTTCATGGTGCTTTTAAATTAAGTTGCTAAAGGTCTTGAATTTCTTGCGTAACAAAAAGCGGAAATAAAATAATTCTACGATGTTTTTAACAGGAATTCAACAGTATCTACCCCATCCGCATAGTCGGAAAGTGACGGACATTGCGTTGCTCCAAAGTCAATTTCACCATTTATAAATCCAGATGATACAACACATTGAAGATATTCTTCATCGTACTTTAAACGTTCTTGAAGTATTTTGGCCGACTCATAAAATTCATAAAAAAGTGAAGCGATAGGAGAGGCGTAACTTTCATCTTCCTTCAAAATAAGGAATCCGTTGTCAAGGATTTTGAATTCACTCATCAAGTACACTGCCTTATTATAGTCGTAGTTATTGGCATATTTAGCCTGTTGTACAATTTCATTAAAAGGGAATATCGCTTTAAAAAAAGTGTCAAAATGATATCCTCGGGGAACAAAAATTTTTGAAACACTTCTACAGCCTAAGCCATAATACCTAAAAATATCCTCGCCAAGTGCCTGTAGTTGGCCGTTGGTCTCGTTCCCGGTCAATACCGCAACTGAATTTCTGTTTTTTCGAATGATATTTGGCTTTTTGCTGAAATAATATTCAAAATAACGTGCCGTGTTGTTACTGCCCGTTGCAATAACAGCATCATAATTGTTCAATTTTTCTTCCGTGAATTCAATGCTTGAGTTAAAAGAGGGTTCCATATAAATCAAGTATTCCATCAATACGGGCAATAGAATTTTATCGTTACTGGAAAGTTTGACCAACGCTTTGTTTCCCGTAATCAAAACTACCAATACATCATGTAAGCCTACCAATGGTATGTTTCCGGCCATTATTAAAGCTACTTTCTTTTCAGTATTCCTTTCCAAATCATATTTGGATAACCAACTATTTAAGCGTTCTTCCGTTAGTTCATTCCCCCATTGCGATAGCGCGTGAATGATACTTTCACGGGTAAACCATCCGTTATGATGACCCGCAATAGTGGTGGCTTTGTCCAATTTTTCGAACCATTCGGAAGAGTTTTTTTCAACGACAGACTTCGTTTTGTCATATTCACAAAATTCGCGTAAAAATTCACCTAGTTTAACAAAAGCTTTGATTCTTGTGTTGTGTTGCGTCATTATATTTGTAATAGGAATTTTTAGGAATTACCTTTGTGCAAAAATAGGGATACTTTTTAGTAGCACTATTACGTTAGAGAGATAGAAAATTGAATGTAAGCGACCCGATTGGGCGTTTCAGCTTAAAAAAAGATATATGGCGATCATTATAACGGATGAATGTATCAACTGCGGGGCCTGCGAGCCGGAATGTCCGAATACCGCGATTTATGAAGGGGCCGATGAGTGGCGTTATGCAGATGGTACTTCCCTAAAAGGAGACGTGGTCCTGCCCGATGGTAAAGCCGTCAATGCGGATGAAGTTCAAGAACCGATCAGCGATGAAGTGTACTATATAGCCCCGGATAAATGTACGGAGTGTATGGGCTTTCATGAAGAACCGCAATGTGCCGCCGTTTGCCCTGTGGACTGTTGTGTTCCCGATGAAGACAGGGTAGAATCCGAAGAAGTACTTTTAGAAAAACAGGCATTTATGCATCCTGAAGAGTAGAAGTTCTTAGCCTACAGCAAACAGAAAATTTAGATGATAGCCCCTTACTGGGGCTTTTTTTATGGAAAAACAAAGTATCTATAACGGTTTTTGGAAAAAAATAGGCTGTGGGTTAAGCATTATTGCACTGCTTATTTTTTATTTATACTGATTTATATTGTTTGGTTCATTTTCTTCAATGATGAAGAGTGGTTCAGAATCGTTTAATACAAACAAATGATGTTATATTTGCATCCAATTTTATACATCTAACGTCTCAAGTCTAGCATCTAAAGTCTATAAGAATGAAAGCAGGTATCGTAGGATTGCCCAATGTTGGCAAGTCCACCCTTTTTAATTGTTTGTCCAATGCAAAGGCGCAAAGTGCAAACTTTCCTTTTTGTACTATTGAACCTAATATTGGTGTGGTAAACGTTCCGGATACCAGGCTGGAGAAGTTGGAGACTTTGGTAAATCCCGAAAAAGTGATTCCCGCCACGGTAGAAATCGTAGATATTGCCGGGTTGGTCAAAGGTGCAAGTAAAGGGGAAGGTCTTGGTAATCAGTTTCTGGGGAATATTAGGGAGACCGATGCTATTCTGCATGTGTTACGCTGCTTTGACAATGATAATATTGTTCATGTTGATGGTAGCGTAGACCCAATTCGGGATAAGGAAACCATTGATATGGAGCTTCAGTTAAAGGATTTGGAAACGGTCGATAAAAAACTGGATAAGGTCAAAAGAGCTGCAAAGACCGGAAATAAGGAGGCCCAAAAAGAAGAAGTCGTTTTGCTGGCCTTAAAAAATGGACTGGAAGCCGGAACTTCCGTACGTGCCATTGAAATTTCAAAAGAAGACAGAAACGAATATGTGAAACCACTTCAATTCATTACGGACAAACCCGTTATGTATGTTTGTAATGTGGACGAAGGTGCTGCTGTCGATGGAAATACCTACGTTGAAAAAGTGAAAACTGCAGTGGCCTCTGAAAATGCAGAAGTAGTGGTGTTGGCAGTGGGAACAGAAGCGGATATCACCGAATTAGAAACCTACGAAGAGCGACAAATGTTCTTGGAAGATTTGGGATTGTCCGAACCCGGTTCCGCAAAATTAATCAGGGGGGCGTATAAATTATTGAATCTAGAAACGTATTTCACGGCAGGCGAGAAAGAAGTCCGCGCTTGGACCATTCCTGTAGGTGCCACAGCGCCACAAGCGGCCGGTGTCATCCATACCGACTTTGAAAAAGGATTCATCCGCGCGGAAGTGATCGCCTATAATGATTATGTGGAGTATGGGAGCGAAACCAAAGTAAAAGAGGCGGGTAAAATGCGTGTAGAAGGGAAAGATTATATTGTAAAGGACGGTGATGTGATGCATTTTAGGTTTAATGTGTAGGCCCTCTAACCAATTCTTTATAAAAAGCCTTCTGAACTTCGTAGTCCTGTAATAAGATTGCTTCCCACTTTTCTTCTGATTAGTATTTTCATTCTATGTTTAGAAACACATCGGAAAAAGGAATTGGGGTTCTTTTTGCTATTCTTGGCGTAGTCCTGTTTTCGGCCAAAGCCATTTTGGTCAAGCTAGCCTATAAATACCAAATAGACCATCTTACTCTGTTATTGTTCAGAATGGTATTTGCCCTACCGTTTTATATCGCTGTAGCCTTTCGGAAAAAACCCATAGCACCAAAAGAAGTTACCAAGAAGGATTATTTATGGATATTTATTTTTGGTTTTTTAGGGTATTATTTGGCCAGTCTATTCGATTTCATGGGGCTTCAGTACTTAAAAGCTGGTCTAGAACGGATTATACTTTTTGTTTATCCTACCATTGTGGTGTTATTGTCATGGCTATTTTTCAAAAAAAGACTTTCCAAAATACAAACATGGGCGATCATAGTTACGTATTTGGGAATCATAGTTACGTTTTGGGATGAAATTGGTCTAGAAGGAAACCAAGTATATTGGGGTGCTTTTTTAATTCTGTTAAGTGCCATAACATACGCTTCATATTTAGTCGGTAGCGGATGGTTGATTCCAAAATTTGGAGTACTGCAGTTCACCTCTTATGCTATGATTGTATCAACTCTTTGTGTCATGGCGCATTACTGTATTAAAGGGGATTTTAAATTGCTGGATTATCCAATAGAAGTATATTATCTTTCGTTAAGTATGGCCATCTTTTCTACGCTATTGCCCTCTTTTTTAGTTTCTGGAGCAATAAAACGTTTGGGAGCCAATACATTTTCCATTTTCGGAAGTTTGGGACCCATCTCAACTATTATATTCGCTTATCTTTTCTTAAATGAAGAAATTACATGGCTTCAATTTTCAGGAATAATAGTTGTGATTTTTGGTGTTTTGTTGGTCACGAGAAAAAAATCTTAGTCGATAACTAACCTGTAAAGTTTGGTTTTGACAGGAAATATATCAACAAAACCCCTGATTTCATTGTTAATTACTTTACCCAGGAGGGGTTTGTTCTTTTTGGAAGTCGTGTTATCTTTAGCATCACTTTCATAAATTTTCGTTAAATGTCCAAGAACAGTCAGTATACTGAAGATAACATCCGTTCGCTAGATTGGAAAGAACATATCCGATTGCGCCCTGGTATGTATATTGGTAAGTTGGGTGATGGCTCTTCTGCGGATGATGGCATCTATATTTTGCTAAAAGAAGTTTTGGACAATTGTATTGACGAATTTGTGATGGGTGCCGGGAAAACCATTGAAATCGTTATTAAGGATAAAATGGTAAAAGTACGCGATTACGGTCGAGGAATTCCTTTGGGGAAAGTGGTCGATGTAGTTTCCAAGATGAACACGGGCGGTAAGTACGATAGTCGCGCCTTTAAGAAATCGGTTGGATTAAATGGAGTGGGAACCAAAGCGGTAAATGCGCTGAGCAGTTTTTTTGAGGTGCAATCTTCCCGTGACAATCAAGTGAAAACAGCGCAATTCAGTCAAGGAAACCTTGAAAACGAGGAAGGTCCCGTTGAGACTACCAAACGTAAAGGAACAAAAGTAACCTTTGTCCCGGACGAAGCTATTTTCAAGAATTTTAAATACAGAAATGAGTATGTGGAGCGCATGCTCAAAAACTACGTATATCTAAACCCGGGTCTCACCATTGTTTTTAATGGCGAAAAATTTCATTCGGAAAATGGATTAAAAGACCTTTTGGAAGAGAATAACAACATGGAAGATATGCTCTATCCCGTTATTCATTTAAAGGGTGATGATATTGAAGTGGCTATCACGCATAGCAAAACGCAATATAGTGAAGAGTACCATTCCTTTGTAAACGGCCAGCATACAACACAGGGCGGTACGCACCAAGCGGCTTTCCGTGAAGCCATTGTAAAAACGGTACGTGAGTATTATGGTAAGAATTATGATGCATCGGATATTCGTAAATCCATTATTTCGGCTATATCCATAAAAGTGATGGAGCCCGTGTTCGAAAGTCAGACCAAAACAAAATTGGGCTCTACGGAAATGGGAGGGGATTTTCCAACGGTAAGAACCTACATCAATGATTTTGTAGGTCGATACTTGGATAATTATCTACATAAGAATCCAGAAACACGTGATAAGCTACAGCGCAAAATTTTGATGGCGGAGAAAGAACGGAAGGAACTTTCCGGAATTCGAAAACTCGCTAAAGACCGTGCTAAAAAGGCAAGCCTACATAATAAGAAACTACGTGACTGTCGGGTACATTTGGGCGATATGAAGAATGATCGCAGATTGGAAAGCACCCTTTTTATTACGGAAGGGGATTCTGCATCTGGTTCTATCACCAAATCCAGGGACGTAAATACGCAAGCCGTATTCAGTTTACGGGGCAAACCCTTGAATTCCTATGGCATGAGCAAGAAAATTGTTTATGAGAACGAGGAATTTAATTTGTTGCAAGCGGCTTTGAACATTGAGGAGTCCATGGAGGATTTACGATATAATAATATTGTAATCGCTACGGATGCGGATGTAGATGGGATGCATATACGTTTATTGTTGATTACGTTTTTCTTGCAATTTTTCCCGGAGCTTATCAAGGAAAATCACTTATATATTCTTCAGACCCCGCTTTTCCGGGTGAGAAACAAAAAAGAGACGATATATTGTTATAGCGATGAAGAACGTCAACATGCCATAAACAAACTGACCGGTAAACCGGAAATCACCCGATTTAAAGGGTTGGGGGAAATTTCTCCTGACGAGTTTAAACATTTCATAGGGGATGATATTCGCTTGGAACCGGTGATGTTGGACAAGGCCATGTCCATTGAGGAATTATTGAATTTCTATATGGGCAAAAATACTCCGGACCGACAGGAATTCATAATTGAAAATCTTAAAGTAGAAATAGATTTAATACAAGAAAACTAATTATAAACCAAGCTAATACGATCACTTCTGAATGGAGGAAAATGAGGACTTGAACGAGGAACAGAATGAAAATCTATCTGCTGGTGAATCTCCCCAAGAAGATACTTCAGAGGCCCTGACCCGGGTAACCGGTATGTACAAGGACTGGTTTTTGGACTACGCTTCCTACGTGATTTTGGAACGTGCGGTGCCCGCTATTGAAGATGGCTTTAAGCCGGTGCAACGTAGGATCATGCATTCCCTCAAGGAATTGGACGACGGTCGTTATAACAAAGTGGCCAATGTGGTGGGGCATACTATGCAATATCACCCTCACGGTGATGCCAGTATTGCTGATGCCATGGTGCAGATAGGCCAAAAAGACCTTTTGATAGATACGCAAGGAAACTGGGGAAACATACTTACCGGAGATAGGGCCGCTGCTTCAAGATACATTGAAGCGCGACTCTCCAAATTTGGACTGGAGGTTGTTTTTAGTCCAAAGATTACGGAATGGCAAATGTCCTATGATGGCCGTAAAAAAGAACCCGTAAATCTTCCGGTAAAGTTTCCATTGTTATTGGCACAGGGAGCGGAGGGAATCGCGGTGGGATTATCGACCAAAATACTGCCCCATAACTTTATCGAATTGATCGATGCTTCCATTAAGCATTTAAAAGGACAGCGATTTAAACTTTTTCCCGATTTTCCGACTGCCGGCATTATAGATGTTACCAATTACAATGATGGCCTGCGCGGAGGAAAGATCAGGGTTCGGGCAAGAATAGCCCAAAAAGATAAAAATACATTGGTAATCAATGAAATACCCTATGGAACCAATACTTCTTCTTTAATAGATTCTATCTTAAAAGCAAATGATAAAGGTAAAATCAAAGTAAAGAAAATCGAAGACAATACGGCTGCCGAAGTCGAGATTTTAGTGCATTTGCCCTCCGGTATTTCTCCGGACAAATCCATTGATGCGCTGTATGCGTTCACCTCTTGTGAATCTTCCATTTCACCCTTGGGATGTATCATTGAAGATAACAAACCGCTATTTATAGGGGTCACGGAAATGCTAAAGCGTTCCACGGATGCTACGGTTGAATTATTGAAGCGAGAGCTGGAGATTCAATTGAACGAGCTAGAGGAACAATGGCATTTTGCGTCGCTGGAACGTATTTTCATCGAGAACAGAATTTATCGCGATATCGAAGAAGAGGAAACTTGGGAAGGAGTTATCAAAGCAATAGATAAAGGATTAAAGCCTCATACAAAACATCTTAAAAGAGCGGTTACCGAAGAAGATATTGTACGGCTCACGGAAATACGCATCAAACGTATCTCAAAATTTGATTTGGACAAGGCGCAACAACACTTAGAATCGCTTGAGGAAAAGATAACGCAGGTAAAGTATCACTTGGAGAATCTGGTCGAATTCGCCATTGATTACTTTAACAACCTTAAAACGACCTATGGGAAGGGGAGAGAGCGTAAATCCGAGATTCGGGTTTTTGATGATATCGAAGCGACTAAAGTGGTTATTCGGAACACAAAGCTTTATGTAAACAGGGAAGAGGGTTTTGTAGGTACTTCATTGCGACGCGATGAATATGTGACCGATTGCTCCGACATAGATGACATTATTGTCTTTACCAGCGATGGTAAAATGATGGTCACCAAAGTAGATAGTAAAACGTTCGTGGGGAAAGGTATTCTACACGTGGCGGTTTTCAAGAAAAAAGACAAGCGTACCACTTATAATCTAGTATATAAAGATGGTAAGAGCGGGCCCACCTATATTAAACGTTTTAATGTTACTAGCGTCACGAGAGATAAACAGTACGATCTTACGGCAGGAAGCGCTAACTCCAAAGTACTTTATTTTTCAGCCAATCCCAATGGGGAAGCAGAGGTGGTTACGGTAAATCTAAGACAAGCGGGAAGTATCAAAAAATTGAAATGGGATATCGATTTTGCCGATGTACTGATTAAAGGTCGTGGTTCCAAAGGCAACATTGTCACTAAATACACCGTAAAACGCATCGAACTAAAAGAGAAGGGCGTTTCAACCCTAAAACCAAGAAAAATTTGGTTTGATGATGTGGTAAGGCGTCTAAATGTGGACGGAAGGGGAGAGTTGCTCGGAGAATTCCGGGGCGATGATTTGTTATTGATTATCACCCAAAAAGGAATCGCTAAAACTGTTTTACCGGTTCTTACGGCCCGTTTTGATGATGATATGATCGTCTTGGAGAAATGGAATCCGTTGAAACCGATATCCGCCATTTACTGGGAAGGGGAAAAAGAACGTTTTTACGTAAAACGTTTTCTGATTGAGGCCGGAAATAAAGAAGAGCTTTTCATCTCGGAACATCCAAAATCCTATTTGGAATTGGTCTCGACCGATTGGCGACCTATGATAGAAATGGAGTTTCCAAAACCCAGGGGAAAAGAAGCAAAAGAAAATCAAACAGTTGATGTGGAGAATTTTATATCCATAAAAGGAATAAAAGCGCAAGGCAATCAGCTGATTACCGAAAAGGTAAAAAACATTAATTTGTTGGATCCTCTGCCTTTTGAGGAACCGGAAGAGAAAGAAGCTGCCGAAATAGAAGTGGTGGATGAGGAAAATGTAGATTCTGGAGCCAAAGATGATAATCAGGAAAACCGCAAAGAAAACGACGATGACGGCGAAGGTCAGATTACGTTATTTTAATGATTTGGCGTTGTTGTTTAAGGGATAAGGATATCTTATGCAGTAATAACATGAAAGATTAAACAAGTGCTATTGAAGCTACATTAATGGCTATATTTGAAAAAAATTGACTTAGAGAATGGATTTGACAAACCCCCTGATTTACGGAGTACCTTGTTTTATAGCTTTAATTTTACTCGAAATCACCTATAGCCACACCCATGGAGATGAAGATCTGTACGTGTGGAAAGATTTAATGGCCAGCGGTGCTATGGGGATAGGTTCGGCCATTCTTGGGCCATTGATCAAATTGACCGTACTCATTGTAGTTTTTAATTTTACGTACGAACTGTTCAACCCGTTGGTTGATGGCGTGCGTACCAATATCATGGGGTATGAGTCTTTTGGTTATGCTTGGTATGTTTTCTTGCTTTGCCAGTTGGCAGATGATTTTACATACTACTGGTTTCACCGTGCCAATCATGAGATTCGTTTGTTATGGGCCGCACATATCGTGCATCATTCCTCGGACCATTTTAATTTAGGAACGGCCATTAGGAACGGTTGGTTCACATTGCTTTATAAGCCTTTCTTTTACATGTGGATGCCCGCTGTTGGTTTTCCCGTGGAAGTAGTCATCTTTGCTTTGGCCATAGAATCCTTTTGGCAGTTTCAGTTACATTCCAAATATGTACCTAAAATGGGGTGGATAGAAAAAATATTCAATACCCATACCATGCATCAAGTACACCACTCCCAAAATGTGGAGTACTTGGATAAAAACCATGGAGGTTTCCTGAACATTTTTGATAAGATATTCGGCACCTGGAAAGAATTGGATGATGATGTTGAAGTGAAGTTTGGAGTAATACACGCGCCAGACTCTTATAATCCATTGGTAATATTGACGCACGAGTTTAAAGATATTTGGGCAGATACTAAGAAATCCTCCAAATTATCACACAAATTGATGTACATCTTTGGCCCTCCAGGGTGGAGCCATGATGGGAGCACAATGACGGTAAAGCAACAGCAGAGACTGTTCAAAAAACAAATGGCCGAAAACCCTGAAATAGCTTTTAGTAGGCCTAATTAAAGCTTTAATCAAAGATTTGCAACGGATATGTATATTGAATTTTTAAGGTGTGGCCTTATTTTTCTTCATCCGTAAATCAAAAAACTCTACCATTAGGGAAAATGCAATAGCAAAATAGAGGTATCCTTTAGGTATTACACCTATTTCATTTCCAAAAACGATTAGATGTCCAATATGGGCCGCTTCGGTAATAAGCATGAATCCAATCAAGATTAAAAAGGATAGCCCTAAAATCTGAATAGAAGGGTGTCTGTTCACAAAATCGCCCACAGGATTTGCAAAAAGCATCATAATAACCACCGAAATCACAACTGCTACGATCATCAGCAACAAAGCATCATTGGGGTTTGGGGAAATACCGTTAGTCATTCCTATTGCGGTCAATATGGAATCAAAAGAAAAGACAATGTTTATAACCGTTATCTGAACTATCGCTTTGGTGAGCGTATTCCCCCTCGCGTTAGTTACTTCACGTTCATCATGTCCGCGGTCCTCAACTTTTTCGTGTATTTCTTTAGTGCTTTTATAAAGTAGGAACAGTCCTCCGGCAAACAGAATCAGTGCCTGACCACTGATGCCGCCTGAAATCCAATCCGCATCAAAAACCCAAAAAGGCTTTTTGGCCGCCGTGAGCCAAGTAATTCCAAAAAGTAGAACAATGCGCATTACCATAGCCAGAACAAGACCGATATTGGTCGCTTTTTTGCGTTGCATTTTTTCTAATTTACCGGCGGCAATGGAAATAAAAATGATATTATCTATGCCCAATACAATTTCTAGAAAAGTAAGTGTCAATAGTGCTATCCAGGCGTCTGGACTCGTGAAAATTTCAAACATGTTAGTTGATTTTTATGGCAGTTCCTTTTTTTACGACCAATTTTTTATTCGGGTCTTTTACGGCACTCTTATATTCAAAAGTGTAAGAGCTATCGGTAGTGCTTATGATTTTATATTGTATCGCGGTTTTGCTATTGATGTCCTGTAAAACAAATTCACAATCATTGTACCAACGGATGGTGGCACTATCTATCTTGTTATCATAATAGTCTATACTATACTTTTTACCTCGGATAAACTTCCCTATTTTAATCTCATCACCAACGGTATATTCAAATTGAAAAGCCCCTTCTTTAAAGGCTTCACAGTCCCTTTGTGGTTGGTAGCAGGAAGATAAAAATAGTATTGTAAAAAGTGTTAAGAGTATTTGTTTTGACATATTTGCAAAATAAGGAAAATAGCAATCGCCCCATTTCATTTATGCTATTTTCTTCAATTGTCACTGGATGAATCTTTGAAAGATTCAAAGGTCCCGTCGGTATAAAAAATAACAATTTTGTCAATGGAAGTTTTTGAGTTTAATTTGGTCATCTCTTTTTTGGTCGATGCAATTTTTGTGGATACGGTTTCAATTTGGGTTTCTGCGCTCGTTTCCGCAGAGGGAAACGTGCCTTTGCCATATAAAAGCCAATACAAATTTACTTCTGGGAAATTGTCCACAATCTTCAAAATAAATTCAAGACTTGGTTTGTTCCTACCTTTTAAAAGATGGGAAATACTAGAACGTTGCACCCCGATTTTATCCGCAAAATTAGAGGCGGATAGTTCGTAATAGGTGAGCAGCCTATCTATTCTTTTGATGATTTTTTCCGTATTCATTTCAGTTTACAAAAATAAACAATGCCATCGCTTCAATTTTAAAATTACACATAAAATATGATTTTTATACATCATTATATTTGTAGTTTTATTTGATTTAAAGTATTTTAAATAATTGATTAATAAATAATTAAATATTAATTTACTTGTAATGGTGAATGTTGTTTAGAAAATTGAATTTCAGTATAAAATTTTGTCATATTATATCCTATACAGTTTACATATGTAATTTATATCCGTAGTAATTTTGCTTTATAATTAGATGCAATGGAGATTGACCAGAAAGTTTATTCCGAAATAAAAGTAAAGGAGGTTACAGGAAGATATGTGACCAACCATGAGGTTTTTAATTTTTTTGATAAACTGGATGCTTCCTTTCAAATTATGGAGATCGGAACATCCGTACAACAAAGGTCCATAAAGAGCATTACTTTCGGCACAGGGCAGCAACGGGTTTTGATGTGGTCGCAAATGCACGGAAACGAGTCTACGACCACCAAAGCTGTTTTGGATTTTATAAGTTTGATATTTCAAAAAAGAGAAGATGTAGCATCTATATTAAACGCCTGCACATTTACCATCATTCCAATCTTGAACTCGGACGGTGCTGCTGCCTATACTAGAGTTAACGCCAATAAAGTTGACCTGAACAGGGATGCTCAGGAGCGTTCTCAACCGGAAAGCAAGATATTGAGAGCTGTTTATAATAGTTTTACGCCGCATTATTGCTTTAATCTTCATGACCAACGCACCATTTTCAATGTAGGGAGTACCAATAAACCGGCAACGGTTTCTTTTTTAGCACCTGCTTTTGATGAAGCGCGAAATATTTCTCCCTCGCGAAAAAAAAGCATGCTTTTGATTGCTGCTATGAACAAATCATTGCAAAGTCAGATACCTGGTCAGGTCGGGCGATACGATGATGCCTTTAATGCCAATTGTGTAGGCGATGCTTTTCAAATGTTGGAGACACCGACTGTTCTATTTGAAGCGGGACATTTTAAGGATGATTATGAACGGGAAATAACCAGAGCATATATATTTCAGGCTATGTTGTCAGGTGTTCGCACCATTGCCCATGGGGAAATCAATTTATATGAAATAGCGGAGTATCAAAATATTCCTGAAAATAGCAAGCAATTTTTTGATGTAATTGTTGAAAATGCATCAGTTGTCAATTCAAAATATAAGGAATCAGAGCCTATCGGTATCTTATATAAGGAAGTTTTAAAGGAGTGCGCAATCCATTTTAAACCTACTGTTGAAAAAATAGGTTTTGAAAATGAAACCTATTTTGCTCATAAACAGATGGATTGCCATAAACAAACCGATTTGGATTGGTTGGCAAAAAGGGGAATACTCGCTTTGTTGAAATAATTCAAACTATATTTTATCATAAAAAATGATAGCAAGATTACATTTTCATTATAAAAATGTAATCTTCTTTAAATATAATTTTATAATTATCTATTTTTGTCACAAAATCACCAACTATGGGAAAAGTAAAATTAGACGAAATAGACCACCAAATTCTGGACATGTTAATAGACAACACCAGAACCCCCTTTACGGACATTGCAAAAAAATTATTGATTTCTGCAGGTACGGTTCATGTGCGTGTTAAGAAAATGGAGGAAGCGGGTATTATAAAAGGTTCCTCTTTGACTTTGGATTATGTGAAATTAGGCTATGCGTTCATTGCCTACGTAGGAATATTTTTGGAGAAAACGCATCAGACCAAATTTGTGTTGGAACGTTTAAATCAAATTCCGAACGTTACTATTGCACACATTACTACGGGAAAGTTCAACATTTTCTGTAAGATTAGGGCCAAGGACACTACACATGCCAAAAACATCATTTTTAAAATAGATGATATTGACGGTATTAGTAGAACCGAAACCATGATTTCCTTGGAAGAAAGCTTTAACGATAAAAAGCGATTAATGCACACCATCTTTAACGAGATGTAAGCGAAACATATAATTGCCGATGCCCAACTTTATCGGTTGGGCATTTTTTGTACCATAAATTTAAACCTCATGAAAGTATCTGACCTTGCACCAACGGAATTCGCTCATTTTTATGCAACCTATTTAAATGTATTGGATGATGTTGCGTTGATGGATGCATTAAAAGATGGTAAAAAATGGTTCCAAGATTTTGTCAACAATTTACCGGAGGAGAAATTAAGCCATAACTATCAAGAAGGAAAATGGACCATTGCCGAAGTATTGTTGCATCTCATTGATACGGAACGAGTATTTCAATACCGTGCTTTTCGCTTTTCCAGAAATGATATGACACCTTTGCCAGGATTTGATCAGGACGATTTTGTTGCGGAATGCGAATCTGAAAGAAGAAACAAAGAAAGCATTTTGGAAGAATACCTTTCGGTAAGAAATGCGACCATCACTCTTTTTGAAACAATGGACGATACAAAATTAAAACGTATTGGAACGGCAAGTGATATGCCGTGGAGTGTTGCCGCACTGGGTTTGGTCATTAGCGGGCATCAAAAACACCATACCAATATTTTGTTGGAGCGTTACCTTTGATATTATTCTATATCAGAATAATCCTCGGTATCGTTATCAAAATTGAGTTCCATTTCAGAAGCGTTGGAAATTTCGCCTTCCATGACTTCTTCAGGTGTTTTAGATTCCATCTCCTTTTCGATAGTATCCTCAAAATTGGAAATAAAGTCGGATAAGCTTTTGCTGATTTTTACCAAATACAGCGTATCCACAGTTTTCAATTCTACGGCTTCCACTACGTCTCCATGCTGGTTTTTAAAAGTAATAATATCCTCATCTCCATAACCATACGGGTAGCTGTCTATGAGTTGGGCGGCTAATTTGTGATCTAATTTCTTGTAATCTATTAAACGTCTGGTCATCGCTATATAGGTTAATTGGTTTGTTAGCCCAAGCTAAACCTTTTTTGGATGGGGAATTGCAAAGAGTTGTGAAAAGCGTGTTTTTAGTATATGAAGTTTTTATTCTTTGTAGTAAGCGAAAGCATCCCTAAAAAGATTGTCCGGAACACGCACATCTATTTCGGTTTTACCAATAGTTTTTAGGAGCACAAAGTTGATATTTCCGTGCGAGTTCTTTTTGTCGTACTTCAGCAAATTCAAAATATTGGTGATGTCTTCTTCGGAAAAGGAAACTTTTTCAAAATAGGTCAAAAAAGTTGTTTTAATGTCATTCAGACTTTGTTTAGGAAGCCCTGTCAATCTATGGGAAAGATATCCTTCCAGTATCATTCCAATGGCAATGGCCTCACCGTGTAGTAGCAAAGATTTCGTTTTATGCTCCAAACAGTAAGATTCTATAGCATGCCCCAAAGTATGCCCATAATTTAAAATTTTCCTTAGATTTTGTTCCGTTGGG
This sequence comes from Maribacter algae, assembly GCF_047345745.1. Taxonomy (NCBI): domain Bacteria; kingdom Pseudomonadati; phylum Bacteroidota; class Flavobacteriia; order Flavobacteriales; family Flavobacteriaceae; genus Maribacter; species Maribacter algae. The sequence goes on along the minus strand of NZ_JBLFES010000002.1, from coordinate 902,274 downwards.
TCTTCAAGGACTACTTCATTTTTTATATGTACCGAAGCGAGAATGTGATTTTTCATTTCGGCAAGGCCGGATACTTTTTTCAAACGGTTCCAATAAGTAACATCTTTTATCAAACCATGTTTCAGCATTTCGGCAAAACCGCTGGTTACCTGTCTTTCTTCCAAGGTTTCCAGAAAGTCCGTAACGATCAAGACCATTACAGGTTGATTGATGACCCCGACTTGATTTTTTAAAGGCCCTAGATCCACACCTGTTTTACCACCAACGGATGCATCGACCATAGACAATAGGGTAGTGGGTACATTGATAAAATGGATTCCTCTTTTAAAAGTGGAAGCTACAAAACCACCTAAATCGGTTAAAACACCGCCACCGAGATTGATCAACAAACTTTTTCGGTCGGCACCCAGTTCAGATAAAGCTTCCCAAACGCCAACACAGGTTTCAATGGTCTTATTGATTTCCCCAGATTCGATTTCGATAATTTCAAAATGATATTCCCCGTGAATTGCACCCATAAATGGAGCCAAACAATGGGTATGGATATTTTCATCCACTAAAATAAAAATGGTCGAGTATTGACGAAGCTGTAAAATCGAATTCAATTCGTTAAAAGCCGTATCATTGAAATGAACCGCATATGAATCAGAAATGATGGATTCCATAGTGTCTACTTAATCTTTAAAAGCAAGAATCAATTCGCAAAATAAAGGTAATTTTTAATCATTGGAATATATTTTCTGTGTTTATATTTGACGGCTATAAGAAACGTTGTAAATGGATAAGATTTTTGAGAATACCGCAACCGCTTTTGCCTTAAAAACCGATTCTGAACTGGAACGGGCCTATTTCCTGTTCAAGATGATAGCCAATGAGCCCTTGGTAAAAATGGGTACTTTAATGACCAATTTTGCGATCAAGGCACGTTTGCCGGTAGAAGGTCTTATCCGCGCTACCGTTTTCGACCATTTTTGCGGTGGCGTGAGCGAAGAGGACTGTCTACCCGTGGTAGAAAAAATGTGGGGAAGCAAAGTTTGTTCCGTATTGGACTATTCCGTAGAGGGAAAGGATGAAGAAGACCCTTTTGACAATGCTACGGAAATGATTCTTAAAATATTGGATTTTGTAAAGGAGAAAGAAGCCATACCTTTTGCCGTTTTTAAACCAACCGGGTTTGGAAGGTTCGCGCTATATCAAAAAATTGGGGAAGGAAAAAAGCTGACCGACTCCGAGACGGCCGAATGGCAGCGTGTAGTGAACCGATTTGATAAAGTGTGTAAAAAAGCCTTTGAACTTGATGTTTCACTATTGATCGATGGGGAAGAAAGCTGGATGCAGGATGCTGCCGATAATCTAGTGGAAGACATGATGCGAAAATACAATACCAAAAAGGCAGTGGTCTTCAATACGCTCCAAACCTATAGATGGGATCGACTGGATTATCTAAGAGCGCTTCACGAAAGAGCCGTCCATAATAATTTCAAAATTGGAATAAAAGTGGTGCGCGGTGCCTACATGGAAAAAGAAAACGATAGGGCCAAAGCACTTGGTTATCCTACGCCCATATGCGAATCTAAAAAAGCAACGGACATAAATTTCGACACAACGATAGCCTATATGGTAAAGCATCTTGATGTCATTTCCATTTTCTCGGGAACGCATAACGAGGAGAGCTGCTATAGACTTATGGAGTTGATGAAAACAAAAGGAATAGACAAGGGCGATGCGCGTATTTGGTTTGGGCAATTGTACGGGATGAGTGATCATATTTCCTTTAATTTGGCAGCCAATGCCTATAATGTGGCCAAATATTTGCCTTTTGGTCCAGTAAGGGATGTCATGCCCTATTTGATCAGAAGAGCTGAAGAAAATACCTCTGTCGCCGGACAAACGAGTAGGGAGCTATCCTTGTTGAAAAAAGAACGCGAGCGTAGGAAAATTTAGTTCGGATAGGATATGCTTTCCAATAGGGCTTTATCCGGGCAGTTTTTAATTTTTAGAACAGCTTCTTTTTCTTGAAGTACACCCTTAATAATATAGGTTTTACATGGTGTTGTTTTGGTGTCACTTTTTCTAAAATCGACAGAACCTTCGGTTAAAAAAAGTTTTATGGCCATAGTATCCAAGCTGCCATTTTCTAATAACGCTTCGATGTTGGCCGCGTAATTAAATGGCTTGGACCTGATATCCTTAAGAGTTCTACAATTTGGAAAATAACAAAAGGAAACCCCCGTCTCATCGGACTTTTTTTTAAAGAAAAAGGTGAGGAATACAATCCCTATGGAAAGCCCGACCAAATAAAAACCCAAGCGTTTTAAAACAACCATCAATTTAATTTCAATGAGAATGTAAAATTATTGTTTTCGTGTAGCATACAGAAAAAAGCGGCACTTAAACTTTGTTTAAAAAATGAGGAAGTTGATATCGCTATATTGCAGATCGAACCATTCCCCAACGGACTTGTTCGTAAGAATGCCATGATACATATAAAGTCCGTTTCTTAAACCTTTGTCAAATCGTAGGGAATTTTCCAAGCCGCCGTCTTCCCCAATTTTCAGAAGGTAAGGCGTAAAAATATTGCTAATGGAAACCGTGGAAGTTTTTGGATATCTTGAAGGAATATTGGGCACACCATAGTGTACGACTCCAAATTTTTCTATAGTGGGTTTGTTATGGTCCGTAATTTCGCTGGTTTCAAAGCAACCTCCGGTATCTATACTCACGTCTATAATAACCGCCCCTTTTTTCATGTGTTCTACCATGGTGCTGTTCACCACTACGGGAGAACGGTCTTTCCCGCGAGTGGCACCGATGGCCACATCACAACGTTTCAATGCTTTTAATAGATTCTTGGGTTGAATGGTAGAGGTATAGACCGTTTGTTTTAGATTGGTCTGTATGTTCCTAAGCTTGGTAATGGAATTATCGAATATCTTAATGTTGGCTCCGAGGCCAATGGCCGATCTAGCTGCAAATTCGCCAACGGTGCCCGCACCGATGATAACGACTTCCACAGGAGGAACACCGCTGATGTTCCCGAACATTAGTCCGTTTCCTTTGTTACTGGCCGCCATTAGCTCTGCCGCGATAAGTATTGATGATATTCCGGCTATTTCGCTTAAGGAACGCACGGCGGGAAATTTACCATCATCATCCCGTATATATTCAAAACCGATGGCCGTAATCCTCTTTTTTGCCAACTCTTCAAAATAGGCCCTATGCTGTGTTTTTATCTGTAGCGCCGAAATTATAGTGGTCTGCGGATTGATCATCGCAATTTCGGATAGGGTAGGAGGCTCCACCTTTAATAATAAGGGACAGGAAAACACCTTTTTTGTATCCTTGGTGATTTCCCCACCGGCATTGGTGTAATCCATATCACTGAAATTGGCTCCTTTCCCGGCTCCGGATTCTATTAAAATACGATGTCCGTTAGCGGTAATCGCATTTACGGCATCTGGGGTAAGACAGATACGTTTTTCTTGATATTGATTTTCTTTGGGCAGGCCGATGAAAAGTTCTCCCTTTTGTTTCAGGATTTCAAGGGTTTCTTCTTGAGGGAGTAATTGCTGTTTGCTAAAAGGAGAGGAAGGTTGATCCATAATTGATTGTCATTGACCTAAAAAAGGGTCAATTCAAATGTACAATTTTTAGCGAATAATTGAAGGGATGGTAAGGGTAAATGAATAATTGGGAAATCAGAAAATTAAGAATGTTTCCAATCCTTTAGGCGTTCCGAGAATTGTTTTAAACCTTGTTCCAGGCTTTCGGTAGATAATTTTCTGTCAATTTTATCGGAAAGGGATTCATCTGTATATGTTTCTTTTTCAATGGTATCATCATCCGAAAGTCCAGATGAAGTTTCCTCGGGACCCATTTTTTGTTTTAATTCCTGTAATTCTGCATCCATGGCCTCCAAATCAATACCATGGACGTGTTTATCATATAATTTCACTCTTATGAAATAAACAATAGGAATGACTATCATACAAACAGGAAGTAACCACCATATATTTTTTGTATCAACTATATCATCAGAGTCGTAAATAACTTCAAATAGTTGGAATGCATACATAGCGATGGGAATAATAATGATATGATACCACCAATTACGAGATGTTAAAAACCAAAATATTAGTAAATATAAAGGGATTATTTTACTAGTCAAAAACCATAAATAAGTTGCTGTATCCGGAAAACCATTTGCGCTAAAAACCATTCCAAAAATTGAAATAGTACCATCTGAATTACTTGGTAAGTATTCATATAATTTATAGAGGAACGGCGAAATAGCTATAAAGAAAACCAGTAAAGATTCTAGGTAAATCTTTATCCTTACTTTATTTTTATTTGATTTCAAAACCATTAGTCAAAACACTATTACTAATTGCTAACGATTCATTTTAAAAAAAATTATAAAAAAAAGGGAAGATTACACTTCCCTTTTTATAATTAATCTGTAATAAAAATTATATTCTTTTGCCTAAATTCATTTTTTTTACACTTATGTCTCCTTTATCTATTGAGATAATGGGCGCAGCCATTGCGAATAAAAAAATTCCTAAAGCTACAGATGCTAAAAATGTTCTCTTGTTTTTCATTTTTAATAGGGGTTTTTAGTTAAATAAAATGATTTGTATTTCAAAAGTAGGAAATAATCGACAAATAAAATGTTATTTAACGTTAAAAGTGAACATTTTAACCCAAAAAAATTACATTTCATCGAAAATTAGGTTTTTCATCGAAAAAAATACAATAAAACCGAGTCAAAAACGATGCGTAGCTGAATTCTTACCTCTTTAAAATTTAACTAAAGGAAATTTTTCGTTTTTGGTTTTCCAAAACTTCTAGGGTAAGTGCCTGGGTTTCTTCTGGAAGTAAGCTTTGGATTTTTTCGGGCCATTCTATGAAAATCCATTCGTCGGTATTAAAATAGTCCTCAATCCCCATGTCCAAAGCCTCTATTTCATCATGTAAGCGATAAAAATCAAAATGGTACGCCAATAGCGCTCCTGTTGTATCTTCGTATTCATTCACAATACCAAAGGTAGGACTATGCGTTTCCTCGTTATTGCCCAATAATTTTACTAAGGCTTTGATCAAAGTTGTCTTTCCCGCACCCACAGGACCATAAAATGCCAATATTTTGGATGTAGAATGTTGTAGGATTTTTTTGGAAATAATTTCCAAATCGTTTTCAGAATAGATTAATTCCATTATCGATTAAATATTTACTTAGGCTCCAACACCTTCAGAATAGATTAATTCCATTATCGATTAAATATTTACTTAGGCTCCAACACCACAAACGGAATAATCATTTCCTCTAACGAGACCCCTCCGTGTTGATAGGTATTTCGGTAGTAACTTACGTAATGATTATAATTATTAGGGTAGGCAAAGAATAAATCGTTCTTTGCAAAAATATAGGAACTACTCATGTTAATGCTGGGCAAATGAATGCTTTTGGGGTTTCTTGCCGCCAACACATCATTGTCCTCATAGGTGAGGCTTCTTCCGGTCTTATAGCGTAGGTTCAAACTCGTATCACGGTCGCCCACTACCTTTGAAGGTCCCTTTACATTAATAGTACCGTGATCTGTGGTAATGATTAGTTTCATTCCCAAAGATTGTGCCTGTTGTATCATTTCCAGCATGGGCGAGTTTTTGAACCAGCTTTGTGTCAACGACCGGTAGGCTTTGTCATTGGAGGCCAATTCCTTAATGACTTCCATTTCGGTTTTAGAATGGGACAACATATCCACAAAATTGTACACGATGACCGTTAAATCATTGTCTTTTTGCGATTTAAAGTTTTGGGAAAGGTGTTTTCCTTGCTTTAAGCTACTTATTTTATGATATTCCCATTTAATATCCAACCCCAATCGTTTCAACTGGGCTTCCAAAAACTTATCCTCGAACAAATTCTTTCCGCCTTCATCCGTATCGTTTTTCCACCAATCGGGATATTTTTTTTCCATATCCAAGGGAGTCAAACCTGAAAAAATAGCGTTCCGTGCGTATTGCGTTGCCGTAGGTAGTATGCTACAGTACGATTCCTCTTTTTGTTTATTGTAAAAAGCACTTACGCTTTCCTCAAAAGCATACCATTGGTCATACCGTAGGTTGTCCACCACGATCAATAACGTCTTACTATCCTGTATTTCCGGGGCAATCCATTCCTTAAAAAGGGTGTGCGACATCACGGGTGCATCCATATCCGAAAACCAATCTGTATAATTTTTATCCACAAACTTGCTAAATTGTTGATTGGCCTCTACCTTTTGTGATTCCAGGATTTCAAACATGCCACTGTCCTCGATCTCTTCAAGTTGTAGTTCCCAATAAATCAATTTTTTATAAAGTTCCGCCCATTCTTCGTATGAATTTACCATGGACAAGTCCATCGCTATTTTTCGAAACTCCTGTTGGTAATTACTTGTTGTTTTTTCGGAAATAAGTCGAGAATGGTCAAGGTTTTTTTTGAGCGAAAGCAATATTTGATTCGGATTGACCGGTTTGATCAAATAATCCGCTATTTTGGAGCCAATGGCTTCCTCCATAATAAACTCCTCTTCGCTCTTAGTAATCATGACCACTGGGAGCGAAGCATCCAGAACCTTGATTTCATTTAGTGTTTCCAAGCCGGAAATACCCGGCATATTTTCATCCAAGAAAACGATATTTACCCTAGTATCGGCCAATTCATCCAAAGCTTCCTGTCCGCTCTTGCAAGTAATGACCTCATAATTCTTTCCTTCTAAAAATAGAATGTGGGGCTTCAACAGATCTATTTCATCGTCTACCCAAAGTATCTTTATTTTGTTCATTAAAGTTTTTTATATCGATTTAAAAAAAATCGCTCTATCGGAATATTTCTATTTCCTTTTAAACCGAAGCGTTTTGTCTAACTTTGTGGAAGATTACTCAAAACCGTATCAAAACTTGGCATCTTCCAACAAGCTCAAAATATTCAATGATCCAATTTACGGATTTATTAGAATCCCCAATACCTTGATTTTCGACCTTATTGGCCACCCTTATTTTCAAAGATTAAGAAGAATTTCCCAAATGGGACTATCTTATTTGGTATATCCCGGTGCGCATCACACTCGTTTTCACCATGCTTTGGGCAGCATGTTTTTAATGCAGAAGGCCATTCAAGCGCTTCGTTTTAAGGGTGTTGAATTGAACAAGGAGGAAGAAGACGGTCTGTTGGCCGCTATTTTGTTACACGATATTGGGCACGGTCCTTTCTCGCATGCCATGGAACACAGCATTGTCAATAACATTAGCCATGAGGATATTTCCTTGAAATTCATGGAAGAACTGAACGATTATTTTAACGGGAGTTTAACGGTTGCCATAGCCATTTTTACCGGGAACCATCCCAAAAAATTCTTAAATCAATTGGTATCAAGTCAATTGGATATGGATCGGTTGGATTATCTCAAGAGAGATAGTTTTTATACCGGCGTGGCGGAAGGGAACACCAATGCAGAAAGGTTGATTACCATGTTGAACGTTGTGGACGGTAATTTGGTGGTAGAGGAAAAGGGAATTTATTCGGTGGAAAAGTTTTTATTGGCCCGCCGTTTTATGTATTGGCAGGTGTATTTGCACAAGACGGGTATTGTGGCGGAACAATTGCTCATCAATATTTTGAGGCGAGCCCGTTTTTTAATAGGAGAAGGAAGCACTATTAAAGCAAGTAGCACATTACAATATTTTTTGGAGAACAACATTCAAAAGGAGAATTTTGGAGATAACGTCCTAAGACTATTTTCAAAGCTGGATGATGTGGATATCATGTCGGCCATTAAGGAATGGCAGGAACACGAGGACATTGTATTGTCCAAGCTTTGCAAAATGATCATTAACCGGAGGTTGTTGCATATCAAGATTAAAAAAGAACCGATTGATATTTCCAAAATGCAAAATAGAATGGAAAAGGTGAAAAAAGAATATAAATTGACCGATAAGGAGGTCTCTTATTTTGTTTTTTCGGGAAAAATTGAAAACAAAGCCTACAATAAAGAAAACCAGAACATAAATATCTTACGAAAGAACGGTAAAATAACAGATGTTGCCAAGCTCTCCGACCATCTGAGTTTGGATGCCCTTTCCAAAACGGTTACCAAATATTATATCTGCTACCCTAAAGAAGCTGTTTAACTATTTTTCTTACTTTTGCATTCATGGTATTTACAGCAGGGCAAATCGCAGGTATTTTAGAGGGCGAAGTACAAGGAAATCCAGAGATTGCCGTCCATAAACTTGCAAAAATAGAGGAGGGAGAAAAAGGCTCCCTTACTTTTTTGGCCAATCCAAAATACACTTCCTTCATCTACAAAACCAAAGCTTCTATTACTATTGTCAATAAGGATTTTGTTCCCGAACAAGATATTACCACTACCTTGATAAAAGTAGAGGATGCTTACAAATCTTTCTCCAAATTATTGGAATATTACAATCAGGTGAAAAATAATAAAACAGGGATTGAAGAACCGGTTTTTAAATCTGATTCGGTTTCCTGTGGTGAAAATCTCTATTTAGGGGCATTCACCTATTTAGGAAATAATGTCGTTTTAGGGAATAACGTTAAGATATATCCGAATGCTTATGTAGGGGATAACGTTACCATAGGCAACAATGTAACCGTTTTTGCGGGAGCCAAGATTTATTCCGAAAGTATTATAGGTAATAATTGCGTGATACATAGCGGTGTTATTATCGGTGCGGACGGATTTGGTTTTACGCCCAATGAAAAAGGGGAATTCACAAAAGTTCCACAGACCGGGAATGTTATATTGGAGGACAATGTAGATGTCGGTGCCGGCACTACTATAGACAGGGCTACGCTTGGTTCAACTATTTTGAGGAAGGGGGTGAAGCTGGACAATCAAATACAAATAGCGCACAATGTAGAAATTGGGGAACATACCGTAATTGCTGCACAAACGGGTATTGCGGGTTCCACTAAAATCGGGAGGCATTGTATGATCGGTGGTCAAGTGGGTATTGTTGGCCATATCGTTATCGGCGATAACGTAAAGATCCAAGCACAATCCGGTATCGGACGTAATGTAAAGGATGGTGAGGTACTCCAAGGGTCTCCTGCGCTGGCTTATGGCGACTATAACAAGTCTTATGTACACTTCAAAAATTTGCCCAAAATAATCAATAGGATCGACAGCTTGGAAAATAAAGATTGACGATGAAAACAACAACTGATAAACAACGCACCATCGCGAAGGAGGTATCACTTACCGGTGTTGGTTTGCATACTGGTGAAAACGTCACCATAAAATTTTTACCTGCCCCTGAAAATCACGGGTATGCTTTTAAAAGAGTAGATCTTGAAGGAGAACCTATCATAGAAGCGGATGCCAATTATGTAGTAAACACCCAAAGAGGGACCAATTTAGAGAAGAGAGGGGTCAAAATCCATACTTCGGAGCATGTTCTCGCCGCTTTGGTCGGTTTAGAGATTGATAATGCCTTAATCGAATTGGATTCTCCAGAACCTCCTATTATGGACGGTTCTTCAAAATTCTTCATTGAAGCTTTGGAAAAAGTGGGCATTGTGGAACAGGAAGCAATGCGCGAGGTGTATGTGGTGAAAGATGTTATATCCTATAAGGACGAAGCTACCGGAAGTGAGATTACCGTAATTCCTTCCGAAGAGTATCAGGTTACTACGATGGTGGATTTCGGTACAAAGGTCTTGGGCACCCAAAACGCTACTTTGGAGCACCTTTCTGATTTTAAGTCCGAAATTGCAGATGCACGAACCTTTAGCTTTCTACACGAATTGGAAATGCTTTTAGAAAATGGCCTGATCAAAGGGGGCGATTTAAACAATGCCATCGTTTATGTGGATAAGGAAATATCCGAAGCAACGATGCGCAAACTGGAAAAAGCGTTCAATAAAAAAAAGCTTTCGGTCAAACCCAATGGTATCTTGGACAACTTAACCTTACATCAGCCCAATGAAGCGGCACGGCATAAATTATTGGATGTAATAGGTGATTTAGCCTTGGCAGGAAGTAGAATTCAAGGAAAAGTAATTGCCACAAAGCCTGGACACTTTGTAAATACGCAGTTTGCAAAAAAGTTGGCCAAAATCATTAAGACCGAAAAAAGGAACAATGTACCTCAATATGATTTGCATGCAACGCCGTTAATGGATGTTACGCAAATCATGAACATGCTTCCGCATAGACCACCTTTCTTGTTGGTAGATAAAATACTGGAACTATCGGATTCTCATGTGGTCGGCGTGAAAAACGTGACCATGAACGAGCCCTTTTTTGTAGGTCACTTTCCGGGGGCACCCGTGATGCCAGGTGTTTTGCAAGTTGAAGCTATGGCACAAACTGGAGGTATTTTGGTTTTGAGTACTGTGCCAGATCCTGAAAATTACCTGACATTTTTCATGAAAATGGACAATGTCAAATTTAAAAGACAGGTTTTACCTGGAGATACTTTAATCTTTAAGTGTACTTTAATTTCTCCTATTCGAAGAGGAATTTGTCACATGCAAGCATACGCTTATGCAAACGGTAAATTAGTATCGGAGGCCGAACTTATGGCGCAAATAGTTAAAACAAAACAAGAATAGTCCTATGAATCAACCGCTTGCCTACGTTCACCCCGGAGCTAAAATTGCCAAAAACGTTGTTATTGAACCTTTCACTACCATTCACAACAATGTAACTATTGGTGATGGAACTTGGATCGGTTCCAACGTTACCATAATGGAAGGCGCAAGAATCGGAAAAAATTGTAATATTTTTCCGGGGGCCGTTATTTCCGCCCCACCACAAGATTTAAAATACGAGGGCGAGGATACGACCGTTGTGATAGGCAATGGAACAACCATTAGGGAGTGTGCTACCATTCACAAAGGGACTTCGGACCGCATGAAAACGGTAATCGGGAAAAATTGTTTGATCATGGCCTATTGCCATGTGGCACATGATTGCTTGGTAGGCAACAATTGTATCTTTTCAAACAACTCCACCTTGGCGGGTCATGTGACTATAGGGGATAATGTAATTTTGGCCGGTCTGGTCGCTGTGCATCAATTTGTATCCGTGGGAGAACATGCTTTCGTAACTGGTGGTTCCTTGGTTCGAAAAGATGTTCCGCCTTATGTAAAAGCCGCTCGTGAACCATTATCTTATGTTGGGATTAATTCGGTTGGCTTGCGTAGAAGGGGATATGAATCGGAAAAAATCAGGGAAATTCAAAATATTTATAGAATCCTTTATCAAAAAAATTACAATAATTCGCAAGCGGTACAAATTCTGGAAGCGGAGATGGAAGCAACTCCAGAAAGGGATGAAATACTTCAATTTATACGAGATTCCCAACGCGGGATCATGAAAGGCTATTTTAGCAACAGTTAAATCAAATACTTAACAAATTACTACTAATTAGAATTCCAATATGGCATCTACATCAGACATACGAAAAGGATTGTGCATCAGATATAATAATGACATTTATAAAATAATAGAGTTTTTACACGTTAAACCTGGTAAAGGTCCCGCTTTTGTTAGAACGAAATTAAAAAGTGTTTCCACGGGAAAGGTATTGGACAACACCTTCTCCGCAGGTCATAAAATTGAAGATGTAAGGGTGGAAACAAGGTCCTATCAATTTTTGTATGCTGAGGGGGAGACATATCATTTTATGAATACGGACGACTATAATCAAATTACCCTGCAGGAAAGTTCATTGGACGCTCCGGGGCTTTTAAAAGAAGGGGAAGTGGTAAAAATCATGTTCAATACGGAAGATAGTATGCCGTTATCCGTAGATATGCCTGCCAGTGTTATTCTAGAGGTGACCTATACCGAACCGGGAGTAAAAGGAAACACGGCTACCAACGCTACAAAACCTGCGAAGGTGGAAACTGGAGCCGAGGTAAACGTACCGCTTTTTATCAATGAAGGCGACAAAATTAAAATAGATACTTCTAGTGCCTCCTATATGGAACGTGTGAAGGAGTAAGCTAAAAAGCACAAAGTCAAGAAGTAATAAATAGCAGGTCTACTGTGTACTTTTTTATAAAATACGATTTACTTAATTCTTTTGTAATACATGAAATTCCCGACCGCATTTTCATTAGCGCAGATTTCAGAGCTTATTAAAGCTGAATTTGTTGGTGATGCTAATTTTCCAGTGTTGGGAATGAATGAGATTCATGTAGTGGAAAAAGGTGATATTGTTTTCGTAGACCATCCAAAGTATTATGATAAAGCACTCGAATCTGCTGCAACTATTGTGCTTATCAATAAAAAAGTAGCTTGTCCGGAAGGGAAAGCCTTGCTCATTTCAGATGATCCTTTTCGGGATTTTAATATCCTTAGCAATTATTTTAGACCTTTTAAATCTTCGGATAAATCGATAGCAGTATCCGCTAAAATCGGAAAAAACACTATTATCCAACCAAATGTATTTATTGGTAATAATGTGGTAATCGGTGATGATTGCGTAATCCATGCCAACGTAGCCATTTATGACAATTGCATTTTAGGAAATGGGGTAACGGTTCATTCTGGATCGGTATTGGGGGCAGATGCTTTTTATTACAAAAATAGACCTGAGGGTTTTGATAAATTATTATCCGGTGGTCGCGTAGTATTGGAAGACCGTGTAGATATTGGTGCATTATGCACCATAGATAAGGGTGTTACGGGTGATACTACTATTGGGGCAGGAACCAAATTGGATAATCAGGTACATGTTGGGCATGATACGATAATCGGTAAAAAGTGCCTGATTGCCTCACAGACCGGAATTGCAGGTTGTGTAATTATCGAAGATGAGGTCACTTTGTGGGGCCAAGTAGGAACAAACAGCGGTATTACCATTGGAAAAAAGGCGGTAGTAATGGGGCAAACAGGGGTCACCAAGTCTGTTGAAGGCGGTAAGAGCTATTTTGGAACCCCAATAGAGGAGTCAAGGGAAAAACTGAAGCAATTGGCCTACGTCAAAAAGATTCCTGAAATCATAAAGAAACTAGAAGATAAATAAGCGAGAGAATACTTTAGAATTTATTCTCAAACGTATATTTTTGTGCAACAAAATATAAACGGACAACAACATGAGTGTTTTAGTAAACAAGGATTCCAAAATAATAGTTCAAGGTTTTACGGGAAGTGAAGGTACCTTTCACGCTGAACAGATGATCGAGTATGGTACCAATCTCGTTGGAGGCGTTACACCGGGCAAAGGAGGACAAGAGCATTTGGGGAAACCTGTTTTCAACACCGTTGAAGAAGCTGTAGCGAAAGTTGGAGCGGATACGACCATTATTTTTGTGCCACCTGCATTCGCGGCAGATGCGATTATGGAGGCGGCCAATGCCGGAATAAAGGTAATTATTACCATTACCGAGGGTATTCCAGTGGCAGATATGGTAAAGGCCGCAAATTATATAAAAGGAAAAGATTGTAGATTGGTAGGTCCTAACTGTCCTGGAGTAATTACCCCGGGAGAAGCTAAAGTTGGCATTATGCCAGGGTTCGTGTTCAAAAAAGGAAATGTAGGTATTGTTTCAAAATCGGGAACGTTGACTTATGAAGCCGCCGATCAAGTAGTACGTCAAGGGTTGGGTATTACCACTGCTATTGGTATTGGAGGAGACCCAATTATTGGAACGACTACAAAAGAAGCTGTGGAACTATTGATAAACGATCCAGAAACCAAATGCGTGGTAATGATCGGAGAGATCGGTGGGCAATTGGAGGCAGATGCGGCACAATGGTACAAAGCCAGTGGTAGCAAAAAGCCAATTGTAGGTTTTATAGCAGGCGAAACAGCTCCAGCGGGAAGGACCATGGGGCATGCAGGTGCCATTGTTGGAGGCAGTGATGACACCGCTCAGGCCAAGAAAAGAATTATGCGGGAATGTGGTATCAACGTTGTGGATTCCCCTGCGGAAATAGGCAAAAAAGTTAAAGAAGTAATGGCTTAGCAAGTTGTTAAATAGATACTAAATCCCGTGTTTCACGGGATTTTTTTTAGCCAATAGCTAAAACAAAACTTATATTTGATGCAACCAACTAATTGAGAGGAATATGAAACTGTTAGAAGGAAAAAACGTAATTATTACGGGAGCAAGCCGTGGCATTGGAATGGGTATTGCACAGGTCTTTGCGGATTACGGTGCTAATATTGCTTTTACCTATAGTTCCAGTGAGGCTCCTGCTTTGGCTTTGGAAAAGGAGTTAAATGAAAAGGGGGTAAAAGCCAAGGCCTACAAAAGTAACGCCGCTAATTTTGAGGAAGCGGAACTTCTAGTACAGCAAGTTTTAAAAGATTTTGACGGTGTCATTGATGTGTTGATCAATAATGCCGGTATCACGAAAGATAATTTATTGATGCGCATGTCTGAGGCTGATTTTGACGCAGTTATAGACATCAATTTAAAGTCGGTTTTTAATATGACAAAAGCTGTTCAGCGTACCTTATTGAAGCAAAGGAAAGGTTCTATCATTAATATGAGTAGCGTGGTCGGTGTCAAAGGAAATGCCGGTCAAACCAATTATGCCGCGTCAAAAGCCGGTATGATCGGTTTTACGAAATCTGTGGCGTTGGAATTAGGTTCCAGAAACATTAGATGTAATGCGGTTGCGCCAGGTTTCATAGAAACGGAGATGACGGATAAATTGGATGAGAAAATCGTTCAGGGATGGAGAGACGGAATTCCCTTAAAAAGAGGCGGAACTCCCGAGGATATCGCAAACGCATGCTTATATTTTGCCTCTGATCTATCGGCCTATGTCACAGGGCAAGTACTTAATGTGGACGGTGGCATGCTTACCTAATCAAATATATACCAATTATGATTTTCGTTACCACGCAACAGATTACCGGAAAGGAAATTACGGAATCCTTGGGAACCGTAAGGGGAAGCACGGTACGGGCCAGGAATATTGGCAGGGATGTTTTTGCCGGACTTAAAAATCTGGTCGGCGGAGAAATTTCGGAATACACAGAGTTATTGGCCCAAGCAAGGGAGCAGGCCATCAAAAGAATGCTGGATGACGCAAAGCGATTAGGTGCCGATGCCGTAGTTAACGTAAGGTTCAATACTTCACAAGTTATGCAAGGTGCTGCGGAAATGTTGGCGTACGGTACGGCCGTAAAACTAAAATAATGAAATACGTTCCCGTTATATTGATGATGTTGGTATATGGGGGGTTATTTATTATTCTGGTTTATTTCATATTCAAAAGAATAGTGGATAAAAAGAATGAAGATTTCGAGAAGCGAAATTATTGATGCAAACAAAAACAATACTACTTATAATTTTAGCCGGAGTAGCGGCATTGGTGGTAGTCATACTGCAATATCATTTTAAGGTTAAAAAGAATTCAAGACAAAACCTTTTCCTTTCCTTTCTAAGATTTATCGGTGTTTTTGGACTATTGTTGCTTCTGATTAATCCCAAGTTTAAAAAAACGAGTTATCGGTTAGAAAAGCCCAATTTGGCGGTTTTGGTGGATAATTCATCTTCGGTGGCGAACAACAAATCATTATTACAAGGAGTTCTGAATGATTTGTCCGCTGATACGGACATTCAAAATCGGTTCAAAGTTAAAACATATCGGTTTGGAGAGCAGCTAGAAACGTTGGATAGCCTTTCGTTTCAAGAAAGGCAAACGAATATAAGTGAATCCATTGATTTATTGGAAGAGGTTTATTCGAAGGAAAATACGGCTGTTATACTATTTTCGGACGGTAACCAGACCATAGGGCAGGACTATACTTTTAAAAAAGTAAAGGATAATTTTACCGTTTATCCTGTTACCGTTGGTGATACCACCCAATTTGAAGACTTAAGTATTGGGCCCATCAACGTAAACAGGTATGCCTTTTTGAAGAACAAATACCCGTTGGAAACTTATGTAGTATATCAGGGCAATGGTCAGGTAACCGCAAATGTTTCCGTATCTGTCAATGGTAAATCGGTCTACACGGAACATATTGATTTGTCTAATACAAATACCCTGAAAAGTATTAACACAAAAATTGATGCGAACACTACAGGAATCAAAAATATACAAGTATCCGTCAGACCTATTGCATCGGAAAAAAACATCATAAACAATTCACGAAAAACTGTTGTAGAGGTCATTGATGAAAAGACGAATATCGGTTTGATAAGTGATATGGTCCATCCGGATTTGGGTGCCATTAAAAAATCCATTGAAAGTAACGAACAAAGAGCTGTACGGATTTTAAAACCAAATATAAGCTCCCAACAGCTAGAAGAAATCGATTTGTTCATTTTGTATCAGCCTACATCGATTTTTAATTCGATTTTCGATTTTATCAAAAAGAAAAAATCAAATTATATTATTATTGCCGGACCCAATAGCGATTTTAATTTTCTAAATAGAAATCAGCTCGATTTCGATATAGAGGATGGATACCCAAAACAAGAAGTTATTGCTACGCTCTATAATGGGTTTACAAAGTTTGATATCGCCAATTTTGATATTACCGATTTTCCACCACTCATCAGCGATGCCGGACCTATAGGCTTTGAACAGCAGAACGAACCGCTATTGGGTACGGAAATAAAGGGGCAGAACATGAATACACCCCTACTCACCGTTTTTGATGACAATGCTCAGCGTAAGGCATTGTTGGTTGGAGAAGGTATTTGGAAATGGAGAATACAATCTTTTAGAAATAATGGCGATTTTTCCAACTTTGATGAATTTATGGGAAAACTTGTACGCTATTTGAGCAGTGACAAGGCAAAAAATAGATTGAATGTAGTTTATAACAAGAATTATACAAGCAGTAACGAGGCCATAATTACGGCAACGTATTTTGACGAGGCTTATATTTTTGATCCGAACGCAAGTATTGTTATCCAAGTAACGGAAAATGAAACAGGAAAGACCACAAGTTTACCTATGTTATTGAAAAATGGTTTTTTCGAAGCAGATTTGACCAATTTTTCACCGGGCAATTATTCTTTTAAGGTCACAGTGGCCAATGAAAATTATTCGGAATCGGGGAGTTTCGTTATTTCAGATTTTGATATGGAAAAGCAGTTTGTATCCAGCAATTATAGGAAGATGCAATTATTGGCCGCCAATACTGGTGGAAAACATTATTTTGAAACACAGTCAGATTCCCTTTTAGAGGAATTAGTTACCAACGACGTATATATTCCTACCCAAAAAAGCTTTGAAAATGTCGTATCTTTAATAGATTACAGTATACTGTTGGCCATAATCGCTTTTGCCTTTGCAACGGAATGGTTCATCAGAAAATATAACGGATTAATTTAAAAACAGAACCTAATGGACAAACTACCTAAGATTGCGTTACCTGCAATTTTCATTATTATTTTACTAGTTATTTTAATTTCCAAATCGGCCGTAACCATTGGTTCCGGTGAGGCGGGAGTATTATATAGGACTTTTGGAGGAGGTGTAGTTACAGATGAGCCACCGCTTGGCGAAGGATTTCATATTGTTGCCCCTTGGAACAAAGTTTATGTTTATGAAGTAAGGCAACAGGAAGTATTTGAAAAAATGAACGTGCTTTCTAGCAATGGACTGGACATAAAATTGGATGCTTCGGCATGGTTTCAACCTAAATACAACGATTTAGGAAAATTACATCAAGAAAAAGGAGAGGACTATGTTCAACGGGTGTTATTACCTACCATACGTTCAGCTGCTCGTTCAGTTGTGGGTAGGTATACGCCAGAGCAATTGTATTCCAGTAAAAGGGATGCTATTCAGGCGGAAATCTTTGATGAAACAAAAAAAATTGTTGACGATGAATACATTCAACTTAACGAAATATTGGTTCGTGACGTTACGCTACCGCCTACCATAAAAGAAGCTATTGAACGTAAACTTAGGCAAGAACAAGAATCTTTGGAATATGAGTTTAGATTGGTTACTGCTAAAAAAGAAGCAGAGAAAGTGACTATTGAAGCACAAGGTAAAGCGGATGCCAACCGTATTTTAAGTGCTTCCCTAACAGATAAAATCTTACAGGACAAAGGTATAGATGCCACTTTAAAATTATCGGAATCTCCAAATACCAAGGTAATTGTTGTTGGTGGTGGCGAATCTGGATTACCCTTAATTTTAGGAAATAACTAATATTTACTTTTTTGTATAAAAATTAAGTTATAATTTTACTCCATCATGAAAAACAACACTACACATCATCATTTTTATACTGGCTCTCAGGCGAGGTAAAAGTGTTTTGTAGTAGTACAACATATGTAAAACCCGTTTGAGCGATCAAACGGGTTTTTTAATGAATCTTTTTGATGGTTCGGAATTAAGAAATAAAAATGACAAAAATTAGAATTGCTATTCAAAAATCGGGTCGGTTGAATCAAGACTCTTTACAGATTTTAAAGGACTGCGGAATTTCCATTGATAATGGCAAAGACCAATTAAAGGCATCTTCCAGAAACTTCCCCATGGAAGTTTTTTATTTGAGAAACGGTGATATTCCTCAGTACCTAAGGGATGGAGTAGTGGATATTGCTATTATTGGCGAGAATGTATTGATTGAGAAAGGAGAAGATATCAGTATTGCCGAAAAACTGGGGTTTTCCAAGTGCAAAGTTTCCCTTGCTGTTCCAAAATCTGTGAAATATGGCTCATTACAGGACTTTGAAGGCAAGCGTATTGCAACGTCTTATCCAAACACGGTTCAAAAATACCTGAACGAAAAAGGGGTAAAGGCAGATTTGCACATTATTAGTGGTTCGGTGGAGATTGCCCCGAATATAGGATTGGCCGATGCTATTTGTGATATTGTTTCTAGCGGCAGTACGCTGTTCAAAAATAATTTGAAAGAAGTAGAAATAATGCTAAAGAGCGAAGCTGTTTTAGCGGTTTCCCCATTAATTTCAGAAGAAAGAAAACTGATTTTGAAAAAATTACAGTTTAGGATTCAGTCGGTTTTACGGGCCAGACAATCTAAATATGTGCTTTTAAATGCCCCGGACGATAAATTGAAGTCAATACTGCACTTACTGCCGGGAATGAGAAGCCCCACTGTTCTGCCGTTGGCGGAAGAAGGTTGGAGCTCGGTACACACCGTAATACAAAAAGATAAGTTTTGGGATGTTATTGATGAATTAAAAAAAGCAGGTGCGGAAGGCATATTGGTTTGTCCTATCGAAAAAATGGTATTATAAGCTCCTCCCGACCTCCGCAAAGGGGAGGAGTTAAAGTATAAAGCGATGGGAGATACAATAGATTTATACATGAAACTGTCAACTAAAAGAAATGAATAAAATAGATAGTCCACGGAGAGAAGATTGGGATGTGGTGCTAAAGAGGCCAACCCAAACAGTGGCCGATATTGAAGCTACGGTCAACACTGTTTTTGATGAAGTGAAGCGAGATGGAGACCTTACACTGCGCAAATACACAAAAAAATTTGATGGTGTTTCCTTGGACATATTCATGGTTTCCGATAATGAAATTGCGCAAGCCAATGAACTTGTTTCGGAGGAATTAAGGGCTGCTATCCAATTGGCGAAATCCAATATTGAAAAATTTCATGTTGCCCAAAAAACAGATAGCGTGGAAGTGGAGACAACAGACGGTGTGCACTGTTGGCAAGAAAAAAGACCTATTCAGAAGGTGGGACTTTACATTCCGGGTGGGACCGCTCCATTATTTTCTACTATTTTAATGTTGGCGGTCCCAGCTAATATTGCTGGTTGTCAGGAAATTATATTATGTTCCCCTCCGGATAGTCAAGGAAACATAAATCCAGCTATTTTATATACTGCTAATCTTTGCGGTGTCACCAAAATTTTTAAAGTAGGCGGTATTCAGGCCATTGCGGGGATGACTTTTGGCACGGAAAGTATTCCTCAAGTGTATAAAATTTTCGGTCCTGGCAATCAATTTGTTACAGTGGCCAAACAGATTGCTACAAAACACGGGGTAGCCATTGATATGCCGGCAGGCCCTAGTGAATTACTCGTTGCGGCAGATGATACGGCGAATGCCGCTTTTGTAGCCTCCGATTTATTGAGTCAAGCGGAACACGGTGTGGATAGTCAGGTGATTTTGGTTTCGACCTCTAAAACTTTGATTGATGCTGTTGAAAAAGAAGTGGCACTGCAAATAGAGGATTTGCCAAGAAAGGAAATCGCCCAAAAAGCGATAGGAAACAGTAAGTTGATTTTTGTTGAGAATGATCAAGTTGCCATAGACCTTATTAATGAGTATGCTCCGGAACATTACATTATTTGTGTTGAGAATGAAGATTTCTATATTAAAAACACAGTGAATGCAGGGTCTGTTTTCATTGGAAACTATACTCCCGAAAGTGCCGGGGATTATGCCTCGGGAACCAATCATACCTTGCCTACCAATGGCTATGCAAAGCAATATAGCGGAGTAAATTTGGATAGTTTTATGAAGAGCATGACTTTTCAAAAAATAAGCGAAGCTGGAATAAAAGAAATAGGAAATGCCATTGAAATCATGGCAGAGGCGGAAGGATTGCAAGCACATAAAAATGCAGTAACACTAAGACTAAAAAGTTTAAGCCCTTCCCAACCCTCCCCAAAAGGGAATGCTAAATGATTGATATGAAGTTCAATTTAGAAAATATAGTCCGGGACAATGTTAAAGGTTTAAAGCCTTACTCCTCTGCGCGTGATGAATATGTATCGGACGGTTCTGAAATGATATTTTTAGATGCTAACGAGAATCCGTTTGAAAACGGCGTGAATCGTTATCCAGATCCACAACAACGAAACCTAAAGGCTGTTTTAGCAGCACAAAAAGGGATTTCATCCGATAATATACTCTTGGGGAATGGTAGCGATGAAGTTTTGGACTTATTGTTCCGTGCTTTTTGTGAGCCAAAAGTGGATAATATTATTTCGTTGCCCCCAACATACGGGATGTACAAGGTACTTTCGGAAATCAATAATATTGAAAATAAGGAAGTTTTACTCACCGAAGCTTTTCAGCCAAACATGGATGCTGTTTTACACGAAATTGACGCTAATTCTAAAATAGTATTTATTTGTTCCCCCAACAATCCCACGGGAAACAGCATTTCTACACAAATTATTGAAGGTTTGCTGAACCGGTTTAAAGGTTTGGTGGTGATAGATGAAGCGTATATCGACTTTTCAGCTCAAGAAAGTTGGGTGTCCAGAATATCGGAATTTTCAAATTTGGTGGTTACGCAAACCCTTTCCAAGGCTTACGGAATGGCCGGGATTCGATTAGGAATTTGTATAGCTTCAAAAGAAATCATTTCCATCTTAAACAAAATAAAACCTCCGTACAACGTCAACGAATTGACCCAACAAAAAGCACTGGGACGAATTCTGGATAAGGAGAAGGTACAATCTGAAGTTTCCAAAATAGTAAACGAAAGGTCAAAATTGAATGCTGTTTTATCTGAAATTGATTTTGTTAAATCGATTTATAAATCCGATGCTAATTTTATTCTGGCTAAAGTAGATGATGCCACAAAAAGATATCATCAGCTCATTGATAAAGGAATCGTGATACGTAACAGAACTACACAACCACTATGTGAAAATACGCTCCGCTTTACCGTTGGAACGGTAAATGAAAATAAGAAATTGATACAAGCTTTAAAAGATATGACAAATGAATAAAAAGAAAGTCCTTTTTATTGATAGGGACGGGACCATCATCAAAGAGACCGTTGACGAACAGATCGATGCGTTTGAAAAAATGATTTTTTATCCCAAGGCTTTTACTTTTCTTGGAAAAATTGCCAAAGAACTGGATTATGAACTGGTTATGATTACCAATCAAGACGGTTTGGGAACAACTGCTTTTCCAGAGGAAACTTTTTGGCCTGTTCACAATTTCATCTTGAAATCCTTTGAAAATGAGGGGGTAACTTTTGAGAAGGTGTTTCTGGATAGAACTTTTCCTGCTGACAATGCCGATACCCGCAAACCGGGCACAGGCTTATTAACTGATTTTTTTTCAGAGGAATATGACCTTGCCAATTCTTTTGTCATTGGGGATAGGCTAACCGATATAGAACTCGCCAAAAACCTTGGGGCCAAAGGTATTTTTATCAATGATGACACCCACTTGGGTACGGGGGAGATTACTGTGAAAAGGGAGGAACTAGACCCGGTTATTGCGTTGGAAAATAATGATTGGGAAAAGATATATGAGTTTTTAAAACTGGAGGAGAGAACGGCCGAAATCACCCGAAAAACAAATGAGACTAATATTTTTATCAAACTAAATCTTGATGGTACCGGTAAAAGCGATATTAAAACGGGTCTGGCGTTTTTTGACCATATGCTGGACCAACTGGCGCGTCACGGCCAGATGGATTTAGAGATTAAAGTAGATGGCGATCTGGAAGTGGACGAACACCACACAATAGAAGATACTGGTATTGCGCTAGGAGAAATTTTTCACAATGCTTTGGGAAATAAATTAGGGATTGAGCGCTATGGTTTTTGCCTTCCCATGGACGATTGTTTGGCACAGGTAGCCATAGATTTTGGCGGTCGTAATTGGCTGGTATGGGATGCGGATTTTAAAAGGGAAATGGTCGGTGATATGCCTACAGAAATGTTTCACCACTTTTTTAAATCGTTTACCGATGGCGCTAAGGCCAATTTGAACGTAAAAGCGGAAGGCACCAATGAGCATCACAAAATAGAAGCTATTTTTAAAGCTTTTGCAAAGAGTATAAAAATGGCCGTTAAAAGAGATGTTGAAAAGATGGTTTTACCATCGACGAAGGGAGTGCTATAGTTTTCTTCAGAAAGTGGAAATTCATTCAGTTAGTATAATCGTATGATTAAAGAAAATAAAAATATTCGCCCGAGTAAGAGTTCTCCCTCTTTGGGGGAGTTAGAGGGGGCCAATATCGTTATTATAGATTACGGTGCAGGGAATATTCAGAGCATCAAATTTGCGATTCAGCGTTTGGGTCATGAAGCCGTTTTGTCCAGAGACCCGGATGAAATACGCAAGGCGGATAAAGTTATTTTTCCAGGAGTGGGAGAGGCCAGTAGCGCGATGCAAAAACTAGAGGATAGCGGATTGGATGAAATTATTCCAGAATTAAAGCAGCCGGTCTTGGGCATTTGTTTAGGTATGCAATTGATGTGCAACTCCTCTGAAGAAGGAGCTACTAAAGGACTAGGAATTTTTGATGTGGATGTAGTTAAATTCTCTAAACAAGTTAAAGTTCCACAAATTGGTTGGAATAAAATTGAAAATCTAAAATCAGCATTGTTTGATAACATAGCAGAAGACTATATCTACTTGGTACATAGCTTCTATGCTCCAAAATGCAACGAAACCATAGCTACGTGTTTTTATGATTTGGAATATAGTGCGGCATTACAAAAAGATAACTTCTACGGCACCCAGTTTCATCCAGAGAAGAGTGGTGAAGTAGGAGAACGGATTTTGAGGAATTTTTTAGGAATGTCATGAAATACGAAACTAGAAAATAGAAATGAGAGATTTGAAAAAAAGAACTCAAAGATTTGCCTTGGATTGTTGGCATTTGTGTGCGACGCTTCCAAAATCTAGAGAATACAACGCTTTTGTAAATCAATTAATTAGAAGTTCAAGTTCTGTTGGCGCTAATTTTAGAGCTTCACAACGTAGCAAATCTGACAAAGACTTCATAAACAAATTAAAAATTGTTGAGGAGGAATGTGATGAAAGCATGTATTGGATTGAAATGTTCCTAGAAATTCAGAATTCTAAAAAAGAGGAGTTGCTAAGACTGCACAAAGAAGGAAATGAGCTCCTATCTATTGTAGTTGCTTCAATTAATACAGCAAGAAAAAGAATTGACAATGGAAGGAAGTGAATATTTGGCTTTCGTATTTCTAATTTCATATCTCTAATTTAATTGTATGAGAATCATCCCCGCAATCGATATTATAGACAGTAAATGTGTACGTCTTTCCAAGGGCGACTACAATACCAAGAAAATCTATAACGAAAACCCATTGGAAGTAGCTAAAGAATTTGAGGACCATGGGATTCAGTATTTACATTTGGTAGATTTGGATGGTGCAAAATCCAAACATATCGTCAATCATAAAATTTTGGAACAAATAGCCACAAAAACAAATTTAAAAATCGATTTTGGAGGCGGATTAAAAACGAATGATGATTTACGAATTGCTTTTGAAAACGGTGCTAACCAAATAACAGGCGGGAGTATTGCGGTGAAGGACAAAGCAACCTTTACAAATTGGATACGCACGTATGGTGCCGATAAAATTATTTTGGGAGCCGATGCGATGGACGAAAAAGTTGCAGTTTCCGGATGGCAAGAAGAATCCAATGAGGAATTGCTGCCTTTCATTCGGTCTTATCAAACGGAGGGAATTCAATATGTAATTTGCACGGATATCAGTAAAGATGGTATGCTTCAAGGACCTTCTTTTAATTTGTACGAAAAGATAATCAATGACTTGTCCTATAATTCAAATGAAGTCAAAAAGCAATTGAAACTCATTGCTTCAGGAGGAATATCTACTTTTAATGAGTTGCCGAGACTTTCAGAAATAGGTTGTGAAGGCGCTATCATCGGTAAAGCAATTTATGAAAATAGAATCAGTCTTAAACAATTGGAAAATTATATCTTATCTAATTGACCATGGAAGAGAAATTTAGGGAAGAATTTGTTCAAAATGCTTTATATCGCTTAGATGAAAGCACGCGTATGAACGGTATTTCATTGGAGCAGCTTTCTAATGAAGAGCTATGGAAGCGACCCAATGAGACTTTAAATAGTGTTGGTAATTTGATTTTGCATTTGTGCGGAAATATAACGCAATATGTAATTTCTTCTTTGGGAGAGAAAGAGGACACTCGTGACCGGGACAGCGAATTTGCTACGCAACAGTATTTTCCCAAGAAAGTACTTCTAAAGAAATTGAAGGAAACGGTAGATGAGGCAAAACGTGCTATCAATGATGCTTCTATGAAGCAATTGCTAAGAAAAAGAAATGTTCAAGGATTTTATTTCTCGGGAATAGGTGTTATTTTACATGCGGTAGAGCATTATTCATATCACACAGGTCAAATTGCGTTTTGGACCAAGCAATTAAAGAATAAAGATTTAGGATTTTATAAAGGTGTGGACTTGAAAATTAAGAATGAGTAATAAATTAAGTATTTAGTACATAGTGAAAAAGTTAGAGGTACAAAATACGAGATTCAAAGTTTTATACCATAAGTAATTAAGAATGCAAGATTTGAAATTAAGGACGAAGACATTTGCCGTTGATTGTTGGCAGCTTTGTTCCATAATTCCAAAATCAAGAGAGTTTGATGCTTGGGCAAGACAGCTTATTCGTTGTTCTAGCTCCGTTGGAGCAAATTTTAGAGCATCTCAAAGGGCTAAATCTACGGCGGATTTTATCAATAAGCTTAAAATTGTAGAGGAAGAGGCGGACGAAACAATTTATTGGCTCGAATTATTTTTAGAAGTGTTGAATATAAATCATGAAGAGATGAAACGATTGAAAAAAGAAGGGGAAGAGTTATTGGCAATAACCGTAGCATCGATTAAAACTGCTAGAAAGAATCAGAGAAAATGATTCTATTCATAAAATATTTTAAACTTTTGAATTTCTCGTATTTTGAACCTCAAATTTCGTATCTAAAAATATGTTAGCGAAGAGAATCATCCCTTGTTTGGATATTATGGACGGACGCACCGTGAAAGGTGTAAACTTTGTGGATTTGCGTGATGCGGGTGACCCTGTAGAACTTGCTGAAATATATAGTCGAGAAGGAGCTGATGAACTAGTCTTTCTAGATATCTCGGCTACGGAACAAAAACGGAAAACGCTGGCCAATCTAGTGTATCGTGTAGCGGAAAAAGTAAATATTCCTTTTACGGTAGGCGGTGGAATATCATCGGTTGAAGATGTAGATATCCTTTTACAAAACGGGGCGGATAAAGTGTCTATTAATTCATCTGCCGTTAAGAATCCGCAGCTTATCAATGATTTAGCTGCCAAATTTGGTTCTCAATGTGTCGTTGTGGCAATCGATGCAAAAAATATTAAGGGAGAATGGATCGTTCATTTGGTCGGGGGCAAGGTTCCGACCGAACTGAACTTGTTCGAGTGGGCCAAAGAAGCAGAGGAACGTGGGGCAGGAGAAATTTTGTTTACCTCTATGGATCATGACGGCACCAAAGACGGATTTGCCAATGCCGCACTTGCACGATTATCGGATGAACTTAATATTCCGATAATTGCCTCCGGTGGGGCAGGAAACATACAACATTTTACGGATA
The DNA here is from genome assembly GCF_047345745.1 of Maribacter algae. Lineage (NCBI taxonomy): Bacteria > Pseudomonadati > Bacteroidota > Flavobacteriia > Flavobacteriales > Flavobacteriaceae > Maribacter > Maribacter algae. Next base: position 875,943 of record NZ_JBLFES010000002.1, on the reverse strand, counting down.
CGTTTACATATGGAAAAGCGGATGCGGCATTGGCTGCCAGTGTTTTTCATTTTAAAGAGATTGCTATAAAAGATTTAAAAGAAGAATTGGAACAGGCCAAAATCCCGGTAAGAATCTAGTTGGATAAATGATAGAGGCGCAGCAGAAAGACAAGAGTTTGGTCGTTGGTATTTTGGTAGAGGCTTTTGAACCTATCAAGGAAGAGAATTCCATAAATCTTATAGTACGATATGATGAAAAGCGTCTAAAACGCATGCATATCCTTATGGGCTTTCTTTTTGACAAGGCCATGCGCACCGGCAAAGTCTACCTATCCGATAATAGGGCCAGTTGTTTATTGCTTACCTATGCGGATAAGGATAAGTTTAGCATAAAGAAATTATTGTCCACCTTAAATTTGGCCATACGCGGCATAGGGATTACCCAGGTCAGGAAAGTATTGAAAAGACAACAAATCATTCAGCGTAATTATCCTAAAGGCAACTATATACGCCCCATGATTTTTGCCGTGAAAAATGAATTTAAGGGTACGGTAACCGCTGCCAAGCTCATTATGCAAGTTTTTAAAAGACATATGGACAATGAGCTTCCCGTTATTGTGGACACTGCATCTGAGGAGCATGTTCAGCTATATCAAAAATTTGGACTTAAAATTTTCAATGTAGAAAAAGAACTAGGTTTTCCCATTTATATGTTACGAATGAATAGACTGCCCGATATGGAAAAAGGAAGACGCAAACCGAAAACAAAATTACATGAGCAAAGAATATAATTTTACCGAACCTAATTGGTCCAAATTAGAGAATGGACTCGTGCCGGCCATCATACAGGATGCCGTTACGAAAAATGTATTGATGTTAGGCTACATGAACAATGAAGCATTGGAAAAAACACAAACAACCAAAAAAGTTACTTTTTTCAGCCGTTCCAAACAACGATTGTGGACAAAAGGTGAGGAAAGTGGAAACTTTTTGAACTTGGTCGATATAAAGAATGATTGTGATAGCGATACTTTGTTGGTGACTGTCAATCCTGTTGGTCCAACATGTCATACAGGGAGCGATACCTGTTGGAACGAAAGCAATGAAAGTAACTTTGGTTTTTTTTCCAAGTTGGAATCGGTCATTGAGGATAGAAGGAATTCTGCCGATGGCGAAAAATCCTATGTAGCGTCACTTTTTGAAAAAGGAATCAACAAAATTGCGCAAAAAGTAGGGGAGGAAGCGATAGAAACGGTCATCGAGGCCAAAGATGACAATGATGACCTATTTCTAAACGAAAGTGCGGATTTACTGTTTCACTACCTTATTTTGCTACAGGCAAAAGGATTTACGTTAAAGGATATCGAGGCTGTTTTAAAGTCTAGGAAAAAATAATCAACGTTTAATTAATTTTGAGTCTCCCGTAAGACGTTGTCTAACTATTTCCGGGTTGCCTTTATAGTAAAGTCGACTATCTCCGGATGCCCTAATTTTAATGGATTCCGAAACGGATAAATAGGCATCGCTATCCCCGCTTAGATCAATATCCAAATCTAGGGTAGAAAGATCATAATCCCGGAATGTACTATCGCCTTGTAAGTTGGCCACTACATCATCCGCGTTTCCAAAAATGTTCATATCTGAATCTCCCCGTAATGACAAAGTGAGGTTTTTGGTAGCTATTTCGCCTTCGAAATTGGAATCTCCAAAGAGCTCTATTTTTATGTTTTCCGCTATCAAAATATTCTCCAAATCAATTTCCACATCACCAAACCCTTTGAATTGGGTAATCGATGCCGTAGTGATATAAACATTTTGGGTGGCATTTCCTCTTACGTTTAAATTTCTATCAAATTTGATTGTCAATACATTCCCTTCTTTTCGGACGATAATTTTCTCTTGTAAATCGGCATTGGCTTCCACGCGAATTTCTTCTTCCGTTGGGGAAAACCGTACGAATACATTAAAATCATCGGAAACATTTAGTACATCGTAATCTGAAAAATTATATGTTACGGAAGTTACTTCTCCGGATACCCTTATGGTTTCGGTACTGCATGAGCCCAATAATACCAATGCCAATATGGCGAACACGATATTTGATTTGATTTTCATTTTGATTGTTTTTTGATTGTTGTTTATTATTTTTATTCTTTTTGTAATTCCATAATTGGAATCCATTGAAAATGTATTGGATACCATTCTTCCGTTTCATAAGAAGAAGTACATTGATTTTCCTTTTTTAGAAAGACCTGATCGTTCTCTATAAACACATACTTTGTTTTCATTTTACAAGTTCTTTTTATAGCGATTACGGCCCATATTGAATATGCCCACTTTAATACCTATTCCACCGGAAAAACCGTTGATTCGTTTTAACCGAACTGGAGCTATATCTATTTCACTGGAAAAACGATATTTAACGCCCGCTTCTAACTGTAGGTAGCGGGAAATATTAAAAAGTAGGCTTACTCCTGGCTCTGCCACGAAAATGGCATCAAAATCATCTTCTGTCAATTCTTCATCAAAATCATCATCGTCAAAATTGGAATCTATATATCCAACGGCACCAGCTCCTATGAGTAAAGGAAAGGAGAGGTTTACCTTGGACTTACTGAAGAAAATGGGTTCTAAATGGAAACCACCATAAGCTCCTATCAAATCTTCATTTCTGGAAAGCGTATTATTAAAGACATCTTGTTCAGAAAATAGAAAATTGCCGGCGAAACCTATTTCAAATTGCTGATTGGCCACATAGGCTACTTTTAAACCGGCCATATATGCATTTTGGCTGTCTATTTCACCGTATCCCATAGTAAAGCCCAAATAAACGCCATGCACTACATTGTTACGGTCATTGAATTCTAAATACTCATCTGCATCTTCTTCTTGAGCACGAACATTACATATCGCCAATAGAAAAAGAGCTAAAAGGGTTATTGTTATTTTTTTCATTTTGATTTCTTTTGATTGATTGTTTAAGGCTTGTATCAATAGACAAAACAATATGCAAAAGGTTGCATAAAATTTGTTTTTTTAATTTGGAACCTTCTTTTTATAGCGGTTCCGCCCCATGTTGAACACACCTACTTTAATTCCTAATCCCACGGAATACCCGTTTAGGTTTTTAACAGGACTCGTAGCAAAATCAAACCTATTGGTGAACCTATATTTTACTCCCGCTTCTAATTGCAGGTATCTGGAGATATTAAAAAGTGCGCTTACTCCGGGTTCAAAGACCCGCATTACATTTACATCGTCAAATTCGGCGTCTAAGAAATCATCATCAAAATCCCCATCCCCTTGGGTAAAATACCCTACGGCACCGAGTCCTATGACTATCGGAATGGAGAGACTAATTCTATTTTTGCTAAAAAAGATAGGTTCTAAGTGTAGTCCAATATATCCTCCGGTAAGCTTGTTATCAATGAGTTCGCTCGTTATGAATTGTTGGTCCGATTGAAAAACATTTACGGCCAGACCTATTTCAAACTGTTGGTTTGCCACATAAGCTATATTAAATCCAAATCCGTATGAGGGTTCTTTAAAGGTTTGCCCATAGTGCGTATTAAGACCCAAATACACCCCGTGCACAACATTGTTACGGTCGTTGAATTCTATATAATCCACAGTTTCAATGGAATCTTTGGGCGTATTTTGCGCGTTCAGCGAGAGAAAGATAAAGGTCAGGAATAGAAATAATAATATTGGTTGAAGTTTCATATACTGTTTTATGTCGATTATTTTTAAAGACAACCTTGGTTTCAAAAGGTTGCATTCTTAGAATGATTTTTAAAATGCTGGGGGAATCAATCAATTTCTTTCATAAGAACAAGTCCTTTTTTTCCTGTAATCGTTACTTTCCCATTGGGATTTTTTCCATAAGAAGCACTGATTTTCCGTAACCTTTTTCCTTTATCCAACATCTTTGAATCTATATTTTTATAGGATTTTGGTAAGCGAACCAGTCCTTCTTCCAAAGTTGCTTCAAACCGATGCGGGAAATCGGTAATTATCAAACTTACCTCAGAAGATTCTTGGTCAATATTTATTTCAGATTTTGGATCAATAATGGTATTCACTCTAAAATCCGCTATTTTCATATTCAAATCAATGTCCTTTTTTAATTTATGAATAGCTACGTTGGTAAATTTCAAGGTGCCGTACATGCTCCCCATTTCCTCGATCTTAATTTCATCCTTACTGGAATAAATTTCCAAGGAGGCCGTTTTACCGATCACTAGGGTACTACCACTACTATTGATGCGTAAACTCTTGGAAGCATCCATGTTTAAACTCGCATTCTTAATACGTAGCGCGGCATAATCCAAAGATTTGGCCCTAAGTTTACCATATTTCATCTCTACATCTGCCTTACTAAGGTTTTCGTTGATCCATAAATTCCCATGTTCTATGTTTGCCCTTAGTTTTCCTTTCCAATCTTCTAGGACCACATCACCAAATTTGTTGGTCACTTTTAAAGTAGCATCCGTAGGCATATAAATGATATAATCTATTTGCAGGTTGCTCCTATCAAAATCAAACGGATTGGCTTTGTTAAAGTATTTAGCAAAGAAACCGCTGTTCTTTTCTTCAACTTCATAGCTTACATCTACCAATGTACCAGAACTTGTTAACTTAGGTCTGATTCTTTTTAAGAGCTCTTCGGCCTGTTCTTTTTTTCTACGAGTCACCGTGACGGTTATGGCTACCGATATTTTGTTTTGGTCCCAACCGTACAGGCGTATGTCCCCATATTTATTCTCCAAATGCAGCGCCGCCTCGCCGTTCACGGTGAAATCTTTCTTTATCTGTTTAGATACTTTTTCTTGGGCCGTTACCAAATGACCCAGAAAAATGGCTACGGAGAACAATAGCATTTTCTTATAAAGTGTATCCATAATCATCATCTGTTAATTTGGAATCGTTTATTTGTTTCAACAAGTTTTCTATGAGCTCTATCCGCTTTTTATAATTGGCTACAATGGCCTCTAGCACCACCTCATTGTCCAGGTTATTTTGCATCTCTACCCGTAATTGCTCATATTCCGTATCTAGCTCATCCATAAAGGATAAAAACTCCGCCTTATCCTCATCGGATAGTTCGGGATGATTCTGTACCAATTTCACCTGATACGAAACTAGATTTTTGTAGTGCATGTCTATGTCCAAAAGCTCTTTGGAGGCATATTGCGTGTGGTCATCGGAAACATTCATGACGGAAAAGGCCACAAAAGCGGATATGCCAAGTATGATAACAATACTGGCCGCTATTCTGAGCATTGGGGATTTCCATAAGGGAATTACCTTAGGTTGTTCCGCTCTTAATTCCGTAGCGATAGCGGCCCACATTTTACTTTTGTCCGCTTTGTGCTCGTCAAAAAGGGCCTTTTTCTCCCGAATATGTTTTTCAAAATTGTCCATTACAATTCGTTTATGATTTCAACTAATTTCTTTTTTGCCCTGTGGTATTGCGATTTGGAGGTAGCCGTGGAAATATCCAATATCTCCGAAATTTCCTTGTGGTCGTACCCTTCTATCAAATACAGGTTCATAATTTGTTTGTACCCATTGGGCAATTGCGCCATTCCCGCTTTTACTTTTTTAATGTCAACGGCAGCTATGGGCTCCTCATTTATTTCTTCTTTTAGGTGATACTCATGGTCTTCCATAGGCACCGCAAGAATCCTTTTTGCTTTTAGATGATTGATGCTTTTATTGATTACGATACGTTTTAACCATGCGCCGAACGTACTTTCATACTTAAACTTTGACAGGTTTTTAAAAGCATCTACAAAACTGTCCTGAACAACATCCTCAGCATCTTCTTTACTGCCCAACATACGCATGCCAATGTTGTACATGGCATCCACATAGAGACTGTACAGTTGGTACTGTGAGCTGCTATGACCGGTCTTACACTTTTCTACGAGTGTTTTATGCGTAAAACGAATATTGGTTTCCAATGAATTCAGGTAGTTTTTAACCCTTTATTATTGCTGTTGTTAAGGTAAAGACAACCGTAAAGTACAAAGGTTGCACGGAAGCGAAAAAAATTAAATTGAAAGGCTTAGGAAAGTTTTGGGCCCAAAAGGAAGTACGTTCACTTTTTCTCTGGCATATGTCAAAAATAAATTGGCGAGACCTGCCGGCCGCAGGCGATAACCCCTGGGATTGTCTCGGGGATGGTCGATTTCAATAATTGTTATTTAAGTAGTGATTGTAGCATCGTGTCCAATATCAAAATTACATGAATTGGCTATAAAGCACATCGTATTGGCTTCTTTGTGCAGTTCATGGGCTTTTTTAATCATACTAATCTGTGCTACTTTAACTTGTGGATGCAAGGTCGCGGCCACAAATTTTCCACTTCCGTTTTCATCTTCTTGCATAACGCCCGTAGTATGGTCCATATAATCGGTAACCACTATGTTATGCACGGAGCATAAGTGCAAATACCAGAGCATATGGCAGGAAGCTATGGAAGCGAGAAAAAGTTCTTCAGGGTTGTATTTTGTTTTATCGCCTAAAAATGAAGGGTCCGAAGATCCCATTATTTTATCATATTTTCCATTTACGGAAATCGTATGGCTTCTGGTATAGGATTTATAATTCAATGTGCCATCTCCTTCGTTACCGGTCCAGTCTATTTGAATAGTATACTTGTGTTTTTTCATATAATTGGTTTTTTGAGATAACCATTGGCAATCATTTTATTGGTCAAATTATTAAGTAATAGAAGAGTTTTGTTATCGTTAAGCCAAAACAAGTTTTAATTTCTATCTAATAACTCATAATAAAGTTGATTGTTTCTAAAATCATATTCAAGACCTTCTTATTTTGTTTACAAAATAGTTTTCAACAGGAGTAGATTTCTCAATCAAGGCTTTACTATTCCATTTAAAAACGACTACTAGGTTTTATTTGTCATTTCGAACGGAATGAGTATAAGAAATCTAAATGTTTGGAGGTTATGTGTCGCTTCAAGGCCATCTAAATCCATCCCTTCCGCTCAAACCAAGATTTGACCACCTTCCCTTTCCTTCGACTCCGCTCAGGATGACAAGGAAGTAGCCTTTGGTACTTATTGCCTTTCACTTTGAAATGACTAAGGCCTCCGCTAACCTTTTGCAAATGGCCGTTTGGTGAAAAGGATAGGACATCTATCTGTTTTCAAAATAAAACCCAAATAATTTCAATTGATGCAACCTTTCATTTTTCCAATTGTCTATAGGGTGAATCAAAACAACAATCAAAAATCGATCAAGCATGTTTAAAAAATTTAATTTTCGAAATCCGTATACACGTGCACTATGGATTTTAACCTTATTTTTTAGCACGTCCACTATAGCGCAAACCACCTATACCGTTAGTGGTACTATCTCGGACAAAAATAATGGGGAAACGCTTTTTGGGGCTTCGGTGTTCTTAAAAGGAACTACCATAGGGGTGGTGACCAATGAGTACGGCTTTTATTCCTTGACCGCTCCTGAAGGAAATTATACGCTTACCATATCCTATATGGGGTATCGTGAAATTAGCACGGATGTCACTTTGGATAAAAACCAAAAAATTGACTTTGAGATACCGGCAATCTCCACAGAGTTGGAAGAGGTAGTCGTTACCGGTGATGAACCGGAAAGGGCACTGCTCAAGAAACCGGAAATGAGTATCGTAAAAATGAATATGGCCACCGTAAAGCAAATGCCCGTGGTTTTGGGTGAGGTAGATGTTTTAAAATCTCTTCAGATGCTTCCGGGCGTCACCAGCAATGGCGAGGGGACCGGTGGCTTTCATGTGAGGGGAGGAGCGCAGGACCAGAACTTGGTGCTTTTGGACGAGGCCATTATTTATAATACTTCGCACATGTTCGGATTCTTTTCGGTCTTTAATGCGGACGCCATCAAGGACGTTAAATTATACAAGGGTGGAATCCCGGCACGTTTTGGCGGGCGGGTTTCCTCCGTATTGGATGTACGTCAAAAGGACGGGAACAACAAAAACCTAATGTTCACAGGGGGGATAGGACTTATTTCCAGTCGGCTTACGGCAGAAGGTCCCATATTTAAGGAAAAAGGGTCTTTTTTAGTGTCGGGCAGACGGTCATATATCGATTTGATTCTTAAAGCCTCCGGAGAAGACAACAGTGCTTCTTTCTATGACCTGAACTTAAAAGCAAATTACAATCTCACAGCGAACAATAAGCTCTTCGTTTCGGGTTATTTTGGTCGTGATACCTTCAAATTCGGGTCGGATTTTGACGCCAGTTATGGGAACGCTTCCGGAAACCTGCGTTGGAACCATATTTTTAACGACAAACTGTTTTCAAACCTCTCGGCCATTGTAAGTCGGTACGATTATAAGCTTGGCTTTACCTCGGACCAGTTTAATTGGGTTTCGGCAATCGATAATTATAACTTAAAGTATGACTTTAAGTACTACTGGAACGATGCTTTTAAGCTGGACTTTGGGGCGAGTACCATTTATTATGAATTTGACCCAGGACAAATTAATCCTACTTCGGAAGCATCTGCCGTAAACGAATTGAAATTAGACCGTAAAAGAGCTCTGGAAAGTGGATTGTACATCAATGCTGAGCATAAAATCACCAATAGACTCACGGCACAATATGGTTTGCGATACAGTGCCTTTACCCGTTTGGGCGGTCAGGCCATGGTAGAATATGCCAACGATCAGCCTGTAGTATATAATGATGTTTTGGGAATCTATGAGAGAGGGGCAGCAGTTGGAGAAACCAATTTTGAAAAAGGAGACGCTATAAAACGTTTTGGGAATTTTGAACCGAGGATTTCGCTCGCTTACGAGCTTAATGACGTATCATCTATCAAAGCAGGATTTTCCAGGGCGGCACAGTATATTCATTTATTGTCCAATACTTCTTCCGTGACACCCTTGGACGTATGGACGCCCAGCGGAAAATATATATCCCCTCAGCTCTCCAATCAATATGCCTTGGGCTACTTTAGGAATTTTAAGGACAAGATGTATTCCTTGGAAGTGGAGGCGTATTATAAAAATGTGGATAACAGGATCGATTATTTGGACGGTTCCGATCTTATTGGTCAAAATACGATTGAAACAGAGATTTTAAATGGAGAATCCCGTGCTTACGGGTTGGAATTCTTACTGAGAAAGAACGAAGGCAAATTTACAGGTTGGATAGCCTATACGCTCTCAAAAGCAGAGCAAAGAACCCCCGGAGGTAACGCTGGCGGTCTTGGAATCAATAACGGGCAATGGTACAACACGGCTTTTGACCGTACCCATGATGTTTCGGTTTCAGGTTCCTATAAATTAAATGACAAATGGAGTTTTGGTGCCAATCTCGTGTTCCAGACCGGAAGACCTGTAACATATCCCAATGGTCAGTATGAGTATGAGGGATTGTCCATTGCCAGTTACTCGGATAGAAATTCGGACAGATTGCCTACCTATCATCGCTTGGATGTTTCCGTGAACTATAAGCCCAATAGAAAGCCCAACAATAGATTTAAAGGGGAATGGGTATTAGGTATTTATAATTTGTACAATAGAAAAAATGCCGCTTCTGTTTCCTTTGGACAAAATGCGGAAACGGGAGCTAACGAAGCCACAAGGACCGCAATATTCGGTATTGTACCTTCCTTGACCTATAACTTTAAATTTTAGAATATGAAGACCTATATTAAATTGATGGTATTGTTTTTTACCATAACCGCTTGTGAAGATGTTATTGAGGTACCCGTACAAACAGCCCCTAGTAGATTGGTTGTAGAAGCCTCTTTGGATTGGGAAAAAGGAACTTCCGGTAACGTACAAACCATTAAGTTAAGCACTTCCACTTCCTTTTTCAATACCGATGGAAATACGGCGGTCACCGGAGCATCGGTACAGGTGACCAATGATACTGATGGTACGGTTTTTCTATTTACGGACCAAAATGACGGAACCTACCTGACGGAAAGCTTTATTCCCATTATCGGTGCTTCCTATACCTTGAATATCATCCATGATGGAGAAACCTATAACGCGAACGAAACCTTGAATGCCGTTCCGGAACTCACGGAAATATATCAAGCTAGGGAAGATGGTTTTGATGAAGAGAAACTGGAAGTCCATTTGGTTTTTACGGATCCGGCCGAGGAAGGGAATGCTTATCTTTTTAAATTTCAAAAGGAAGGGGAATTGTTGCCAGATTTGGAAGTAGCAAACGATAAGTTCATAAACGGAAAGGAAATTGATTGGTGGTATGAGATCGAGGAAGATGAGGATACGGAGGAAATCGAGGTCTTTGAACCCGGAGATATAGTAAACATTGAATTTTATGGTATTTCCGAGGCATATAACGATTATATAGAAATATTAATAAGTCAATTAGGCGGTGTGGGACTTTTTGAAGCTGTGCCAGTAGCGGTAAAGGGAAACTGTATTAATGTGACCAATCCTGAAAATTATGCCCATGGTTACTTTAGGGTGACGGAAGTCGTAAAGGCCAGTTATACTTTTGTAGAAGATTAGGTTGATTTTTTTTGAATGTGTTGATAGTGTCGGGGTCAAAGAGTCCGGCACTATTCAATACTATATTGCACATGCAATAAGCGTAGTTAAAATAAATGATTTCACCACCAAACCACAAAAAACCTTTCAAAGACTGTATCGGATTTACGCATCCAGACCATAGGTGCATTCTCTTTGAGTATTCTCAGATTCAATTCCAGAAGTATTTCATAGTGTGAAGACCATTCTACATTATCATGAGGCGCAATGACCCATTGGGATTTGAAGGGTATGTAGAATTCATGATTTTTGAACTCTGCCGCATTGAATTCGGAAAACCGGAGCCAATATCCCATAATACAATCGGTATTTAAAGGTCTTATAGAAATGGCATTGCTCCTGTAGGGTTCAAATAGCAAGGCCTTATAGCAAGTTTGATGTTCTATTTTTTGTTGGTCAACACCAACTTTCGCTAAAGCTTTGGAACCCTCTTTGGAATGAAGCAATGTAAATTGATGGTTCTTTATCTTTTCCATTTTAGTGAAAAACATATCTCTTTTATTAGGTCCCATCAGTTGGTGAACGGGTTCTGATATCTTGGGATTGATAATGTAGAATTTATAGGTAAGTTCAACATGAATCAATTTTTGAGTTCGTTTTTCTTTCAGGATAAAGTCAATTTCACCAAGGGTTTGTTTGCCGCTTTTGATCGGAAGATTATGCAGTAATACTTCATAGTCGGGAGAATATTCAAGCAACTGTTTGAATATATGTTCCATTTGGTGGCCCAATCTAATTTTTGTGGGAATAGGTTGTGGCTCAAACTGCGCCAAATCAATTTCGGGGAATTTGAATTGAATGATGTTAAACTGTTCGTTTATCCATAAAGGTGGCGTACTGATAAAGCCAAGGCACTGTTCCAATAGCATGGTTTTAAAGTTAACACAAACCTTTAAGTTTTCTTAAAAAGAATTCATCATCCTCCCAAAAGTCTTATTTTTATAGTATGGCTATGAATATGAGAAATGGGTTCCGCTTTGTATCTTACGAAGCACCGGAGCAATCCCCGTTTGATAAATTATTTGAAATTTTTCAGGAGTTGATTACCCATACTTCGGGCGATTTTGATGAAGCTATTGATTGGTTAAGGGAGTTGGACAAGGAATATGAATTGACTACTCCAGACTATACGATCGATGATTTTATTGAGGACTTAAAGGCCAAAGGCTATATCCGTGAAGAGTTTGAAGATGGCGGCGGACAAATGGGCGAGGAAGGCGAAGAGGGTGATGGTTCCGGCAACGGTACCATCTCCATAACCGCTAAAATGGAACGTATTATCAGACAACGGGCGTTGGACCAGATTTTTGGTAAACTTAAGCGTAGTGGTGCAGGAAATCATAAGACTGGAAAATCCGGTCAGGGCGATGAACATACGGGCGATTTCAGGGAATACCGGTATGGTGACGGACTGGAACATATTTCCATGACGGAAAGCCTTAAAAATGCGCAGGTGAACCACGGTATCGGTAGTTTTCGATTGAGTGAAGAGGATTTGGTCGTTGAGGATACTCAATACAAGGCCCAAATGAGTACTATATTAATGATTGATATTAGTCATAGCATGATTTTGTATGGCGAGGACAGGATTACACCGGCCAAGAAAGTCGCTATGGCACTATCCGAATTGATAACGACCAGATACCCTAAAGACACGTTAGACATTTTAGTCTTTGGAAATGATGCCTGGCCCATACCTATCAAAGATTTGCCATATCTAAAGGTGGGTCCTTACCACACCAATACGGTTGCCGGGTTGCAATTGGCGATGGATATGCTCCGAAGAAAACGAAACACCAACAAACAAATTTTTATGATTACGGACGGTAAACCTAGTTGTTTGCGCATGCCAGATGGCACTTATTATAAGAATAGTGTAGGTTTGGATGATTTCATTGTGGAGAAGTGTTATAATATGGCGAGGCAAGCTCGCAAACTACATATTCCGATTACCACATTTATGATTGCCCAAGACCCCTATTTAATGCAATTCATCCGTCATTTTACCGAAGCGAATAAAGGAAAGGCGTTTTTCACCGGGTTAAAGGGATTGGGTGAAATGATTTTTGAGGATTATGAATCCAACAGAAGAAAAAGACTAAAATAATTTTGACTGTCTTTAGTCATCATATTCATACATGAAATCAAGTAGGATAAAAACTAGAATACCATAAACTATATCTAAAACAAAAAATAAAAGTTGATATTTTCATGATTACTCATTTTCAATTTACGGATGACGAATTTGAACAAAAGTTTGAAAAGTGTGAATTAAGTCCTGAGCTTTTTACACACGAAGCACACCTTAGGCTGGCGTGGATTCATATCAATAAATATGGTATTCAGAATGCATTAACCAATATACTGCAGCAGATTCAAGATTATGTAAACAATCTGGGCGTTACCGATAAATATAATATGACGTTGACCACGGCGGCTGTGAAAGCGGTTCATCACTTTAACTTAAAATCCGAATCAGATACATTTATGGCATTTACACAAGAGTTTCCTAGACTCTTAACAAACTTTAAAGACCTTATCAATACACATTACAGTTTTGATATTTTTGATTCTTATCATGCTAAAACAATATTCCTGGAACCAGATTTATTACCATTTGATTAAAAAACTATGAAATTGAACCACAAAGAAATCTCCACCTTGGGAGAACTTAAAAAAACAGGTTACCAAACCAAAAGTATTAGAGATGAATTACGTGATAACCTTCGGGATAAGATAAAGTCCGGGGAAGATACGTTTACCGGTGTTTGGGGCTATGAAAATTCTGTAATTCCAGAGTTGGAGCGTGCCATTCTTTCTAGGCATAATATAAACTTATTGGGACTTAGGGGTCAGGCAAAAACACGTTTGGCCAGATTGATGGTGAACCTTTTGGATGAATGGATTCCTGTAATAGAGGGTTCGGAAATCAACGATGATCCGCTAAAGCCAATGTCCCGGTTTGCCACAGAACTTATAAAAGAAAAAGGAGATAAAACCCCGATTGCTTGGCTACATCGGAGCGACCGATTTTACGAGAAACTGGCCACACCGGATGTGACCGTAGCTGATTTGATAGGCGATGTTGACCCCATAAAAGCGGCGAATTTGAAATTATCATATGCGGATGATAGAGTGATTCACTTTGGGATGATTCCACGAGCCAACCGCTGTATTTTCGTAATCAATGAATTACCCGATCTACAGGCTCGGATTCAGGTTTCGCTTTTCAACATTTTAGAAGAAGGCGATATCCAAATTCGTGGATTCAAATTGAGATTGCCTTTGGACATTCAATTTGTATTTACGGCGAATCCAGAGGACTATACGAATAGGGGAAGTATTGTAACACCTTTAAAGGACAGGATTGGTTCGCAGATATTGACGCATTACCCGGATGATATTTCCACTGCTCGAAAAATAACGGAGCAAGAAGCCAATTTGGATGGTAGACAGTCAGATTTCGTATACGTTCCCGATACGGCAAAGGATTTGTTGGAACAAATCAGTTTTGAAGCAAGAAATAGTGAATATGTAGATGCAAAGAGCGGGGTGAGCGCTAGAACCAGTATTACCGCTTTTGAAAATTTATTGAGTACTGCGGAACGTCGTGCCCTATTGACCGGTGCCGATAAAACATCGGTTCGGTTAAGCGACTTTTTGGGTGTGATTCCCGCTATTACGGGAAAAATCGAATTGGTCTACGAAGGAGAGCAGGAGGGAGCGGACGGTGTTGCCGCTATTTTGATAGACGATGCCGTAAAAACATTGTTCAACAATTATTTTCCAAAAATCAATAAGTTGGAACGAAAAGATGCCGAAACGCCCTATGACGACTTGTTACATTGGTTTTTCCAAGGAGAGGGCTTTGAACTTTTGGACGACTTTACCGATGCCGAATACAAAAGAACTTTGGATAGCATCCCGGAATTGAATGCTTTGGTGAAAGAACACCAACCGGATGTCTCTAAAGCGGATACTTATTTTTTAAAGGAGCTTCTGCTTTGGGGATTGGTAGCCCATAAGAAATTGAACAAACATCGTTTTAGCGAAGGATACCAGTTTAAAGATTTATACGGCAGTTATATTAGTGGATTGTAAGAATACTAAAAAAAGCCCTTTCAGACGAAAGGGCTTTTTCTTCACAACAATTAATTCCCATTATGCTTGATAAGCAGGTAAATTAAAAATAAACGTACTTCCTTCCTTAGGTTTGCTCAATACTGTGATGGTGGTTTCGTGCAAATCCATAATCTTCTTAACAATGGCCAAACCTAGACCATAACCGCTCTTTTTCTGTGCACTTTTATCTACTTGTTTGTAGCGATCAAAAATGAACGGTTGCTCATTTGCCGGTATACCAGCTCCGGTATCCGTGATATTGATTTCAACATCACTTTGTTTTTTGATCAGACTTAAGGTTACTTTTCCATTGGGTTCCGTATATTTTATGGCATTTTCCAAAAGATTCTGTAAAGCACGCTCTACCAAGCTCACATCGGCGAATACCATACAGTTATCCTTGGGATTGTCCAACTCAAGTTCCACACTCTTTTTATCCGCTATTACCTTGAATTTTGCAATAAGATCATGCGACAGTTCCGTAATGGAAAATGGTTCTTTGATAGGCACTACTTGTTCCGCCTCTAATTTGGAATAATCGAACAATTGATTAATAAGATTTGAGAGTTTGTCAATATTATCATGGGTAATTTGTAAGTACTCGTCTTTTTGAGCTTCGGTAAGTGAATCCCTCTTTATCTGAAGGGTTTCCACATATCCTTTCAAAATGGCCAACGGTGTTCTTAAATCATGGGAAACATTGGCTATTAATTCGCGCCGCAACGTATCTACGGATTTCATCTTATCCATATTGTCTACAATAGTATCGGCCATATCGTTAAAGGAATGGGCAAAGACTTCAATATCTGATTCTTGGGGGTTTTCTATTCTGATATCCAAGTCGCCTTCTTGGAATTTCCGTACCGTATGGGTAATCAATCTTAAGTTCTTGGTCAAAAACCAAATACTCAACATTCCAATAATCGCAGCAAATAGCATGGTTAGAAGTGTGGCTCCAATACCTAATTTGGTGAAATATTGCCCTAAAAGGTTATCACTAATGAGTTCAAATTCTTTTCCTGCCAATATGATATAAACGAAACCTTCCTTCCCATCTACATTAAACGGAGCGGCCGAAAAGATTTTTTCCTCACCGGGATTCAAAGGGTCGTCACCGACCACGAATTCCTTTCCTTTGGAGTTAACGAATGAATGAATAGGAGCCAATGAAACCGTTTTCATGGGTTCGTTCTCTTTGTGCTCCAATACTACGGAATATTGAATTTCTCCTAATTTGTTCAGTAGATACACCTCAATGCTACGGTTCACCGCCATCATATCGTGCATCAAATCCCCAAAAAGCTCCTTGTTCACGGTGCCATCCTCCAAAAAAGGTGAAGCATTCTGGAACTTTTCCTGAATGACATGCTCTGCAACGTTGGCATTTACACGCTGGGTAATGGCTTGGTTATGCTTGTTCGTAAGATAACCTGTAATAAAAATATAGGAAGCACCCATTAAGACTACCAATAGAACAAAGGCGAGCCATAGCTTTTTGACCAATCTTGGGGTAAGGGCTTTTTCTTTAGTACTCATTCTAAAATATCTTCATTAAATTTATATCCTACGCCCCAAGTGGTTAAAATATAACTTGGGTTCGCCATGTCCGATTCTATCTTGGCCCGCAACCTATTGATATGAGAATTTACCGTATGCTCATAACCTTCAAAATTATAGCCCCATATCATGTTCAAAAGCTCATTTCTGGAATAATTTCTACCTGGGTTAGATGCCATTAAGACCAATAGTTCAAACTCCTTGGGAGAAAGTTCTATTTTCTTATCGTCCAGCAATACTTTCCTTTTGTCAATGTCTATAAAAAGTCCTTCCGCAGCAATGGCCGAAGAATCTTTTTCGATAACTTTTTGAGTGGCCGTTCTGCGAATGACCGCCTTAATTCTTGCCAAAAGCTCCCGAATGCTAAAGGGTTTAGTGATGTAATCGTCGGCACCTATCTCCAATCCCAAAACTCTATCTATTTCCTCGGATTTTGCGGTAAGCATAATTACCGGGGTATTTTTTTCCGCCCTTAATTTTTTGCAGATTTCTACACCGTCCAAAGTAGGCAACGTCAAGTCTAACAGAACCAGATCATAGTCATTTTCAAGGGCTAATTTTAGACCTAAGGCCCCATCCATGGCTTTTACAGGTTTGTAACTTAAATCTGTAAGATGAATTTCCAATAGTTTTACAATCTCTGGATCATCTTCTATGATTAGTATTTCTTTCATAATAGGGTCGTACAAAACACGTTAAAAAGTATCACACAGTTATCACAACGCTACATAAATGATTTGCCTAACGAATGCAATTCCAATGATACCCCTAAAAGGTCAAAGTTTGTATCACTTCCTTACATGAAACCAATAATAAAAGGGATGAATTCAGAAAAAAAACTTAGAAAAAGTTTAGTTCCAGTTATCTACGTGCTGGTTCATTTCATCAAACTGATAGGTGCCCACGAGCTGTTTTCTGTAATTGATCGCAAGTACCGTTAGCACTATTAAAAACACGTATAATAACAGAATGCCAATACCTAGCGGTAAAAAGGTAACGGGCATAGCATGGTTTTCATATTCTGAAAAGGAGAAGAGCATAATTACCGTATCCACTAGCTTGTACAGATATATGAATGAAATGACATATAGTGCATATTCTATTTTTTGCATGGGAGGATCACTATATTCATCTTCCTTAATCTTAAACCACATTACATACAAGAAAACAAAATGTACTATGGATACAATAGGGAAAACATAATTCCCAACCTTAAAGAAATAAAATGTGTTGGTGTAAAGGCCGTAAAAACTAAATATGCTCAATAAAATCAGTACGATTATAGATGCTATCAGTGTCTTTTTCCAGGGTAAAATTTCTTTAATGAAATTCATTTTGATAATTTTTCCGGTCATGGGGAACCACTATTTTTGGATAAAGTACGGGAACATATTTATGTTCGATTTAATTAATCGATAAAACGCTAAAACATACTTTGAACGAATAAAAAAAGGGGCAAGTTGCCCCTCGAATTCTCAATTTCAATCTGTTTTTAGTTAATCCAATTTTTAGCGACTGCCTTTTTGGAAAAGAGAACGAGTCCTATCCCAACGAGCAACACCATAATCGGCATGATCATGGCTCCTGGTCCATATACCTCAAAACTATTGCTCATAAAAAAGTTATAGGACATTTGGCCCAAAATTCCGACGAGCGAAATAATGAAAATGGGGGTGGCCCACTTTTTCCTAAATAACAATAAGATACACCCGAGCGCACCACCCCAAACGGCAAGAGCAAAAGCACCGGTGACCCATGCGGGTTGTGATTCATACAGCAGACGCTCTGCCTGACTCATTTTTTCAAGGTCCTCAATACTCAGGTATGCCTGCCCTAGGTAGGCCATTACACCGGCCAGGTTCCATAATAGTGCTAATACACTAACAATCCAAAACCACACGGGTGGTTTAACTGTAGAATTTGTCATAATTAATTGGTTTAGGTTATTTTGCTACGGTAAATTACAAAAAAAGAAATACTTTTTAGTTAATCTACTTGTTATCAGCCGAATAAACTTTCACTCTAAACCGTAAAATGGAGCCAAAACGTTTTTATTATATCATACGATTGCAGTTTTTAGGATTTCGATATAGTGGCTGGCAGAAACAACCTGGACAACGGACCATTGAAGGGATGCTTCAGAAAACTCTAAAATTTGTTCTTTCAGAAAGGAAATTCAAAATATTGGGAGCGGGACGAACAGATGCCAAGGTATCTGCCTTGGACTCCGCTTTTGAACTTTTTTTAGAAGATGAACCGCTAACCAATTTACCTGATTTTCTTGTGTTGATCAATACGAACCTACCGCCAGATATCAGGGCACTTGAAATAACGGAAACCAACAGGAGCTTTAATATTATCCGGGATAGTAAAGCCAAGGAATATAGATATCTATTTTCCTTTGGTGAAAAAAACCACCCTTTTTGTGCGCCTTTTCTAACCAATGTTATAACCCACTTGGATATAGCGTTGATGGTAGAAGCAGCCTCTCTTTTTGAGGGCAATCATGATTTTTCGGCCTACACGGCCAGGCTTCAGCCTAATACAAAAGTGGTTAGGACTATTACAAGTTGCAAAATTGTACCGAATACCCTTCTTTCTGCCAATTTCTTTCCAGAAAAGAGTTTTGCCCTTATTGTTAAAGGAGAAGGTTTTATGCGTTACCAAATACGCATGATCATGGGTGCTCTATTTCAATTGGGAAAGGGAGAACTTTCCATAGCGGATATTAAAGCGTCACTTCGGTCAGACTCCAATATGAAGTTGACCACAGTAGCTCCGGGTTCCGGTTTAATGCTGAATGCTGTTATATTTGAATAATCTTGCCCATCATTTAGTATATTTAAACAAACAATCTATATGGCTTCTCGCAGAAAGATAATCTTGCCCAAAAGAAAGAAAAAAGTGTCCAGGATTCAGGGAAAAATGGGCAAGGCTCCGGGTACGGTCAGTTATATGGGAACAAAGGAAAAAACGGAAAGCGTTGCCCACGTTATTTCCTATAACAAAGATTCCTACGATGAGGATTCGTCAAAAGAATTACAGATTATAGAGGCCACTCGCACTTCATCCAAGATTTCTTGGGTAGATGTCGTTGGCATTACGGACGAGCCTTTTATAGAAGCGTTAGGGGAATATTTTGGTTTGAACGGATTGGTTTTAGAAGATGCCATAAATACGGAACAGCGGCCTAAAATTGATGAATATGACAATTATATTTTTGGGGTCTTTAAAATGTTGTACATCAATGGTGGGAAGGAAATTATTGGGGAACATGTGGCCATATCGCTATTTAAGGATACGGTACTGGTCTTTCAGGAGGTAGAGGATGATGTTTTTAACGGTGTCCGTAATCGGATCAAGTCCAAATCCGGGCGTATACGAAGTAGGGGAGCGGACTATTTGTTTTTCGCTTTGTTAGATGCCATTATCGATAATTATTTTTTAGTGTTGGAGCACATCAATCTAAAAATAGAGGAATTGGAAGATGAAGTCTACGATAACCCCAGACCGGAAGTGGCGCAGAAAATACAACTTTTAAAGAAAGAAATCCTGAAAATAAGAAGATGGATTTTTCCCGTTAGGGAACTGATAAGTCGTCTTATAGATTCTGAAAGTACATTGATTACAAAAGACACCAAAATATTTCTGCGAGATGTACATGACCACACCCTAGAAATAAATGAAAGCCTACAAATCTATAGGGAAATGAGTATGAGTCTTATGGAGATGTACATGAGCAACATGAGCAATAAGATGAACGAGGTAATGAAAGTCTTGACCATTATGGCATCTATCTTTATTCCTTTAACTTTCATAGCGGGTATTTACGGGATGAACTTTGAACATATTCCGGAACTTAAATGGGAATACGGTTACTATTATTTCTGGGGAGTAATGTTTATACTGCTTGCGGGTATGTTAATCTATTTTAAAAAGAAGCAATGGCTTTAACAATAGTTATGTTAATTTTTCCCAACGGACGTTAAAGCCCGTTAAATCACTTGACAAATTTTGTTTATCCTTTATATTAGGAGAGTTGGATAATTAAACTAACATTCTTTTAAAGGCTTCCTGCCAGTACCGCCAATATTCTCTTGGCCACCAAGATACTTCACTGTCCAACAGAAAATAATTTTATTAACCTTAAAACATTATAATTCAATGAATTATTTGAATATAAAAGAAGAAAAATTACTTCCCGTAGTTGTAGAATTGAATACACTACTTGCAGATTATCACGTGTATTATCAAAAACTTAGAAACTTCCATTGGAATATTTTGGGAGAGAATTTTTTTGATTTGCATGAAAAATTTGAAGAATTGTACGGAGATGCAAGAATCAAAATAGATGAAATTGCAGAACGTATTTTAACCCTGAGATATCATCCTATGAGTAATTATAGCGAATATCTAAAAACATCGTCTATCAATGAAAGTGAAACCAACTCGAGTGATGTGGAGATGGTAAACGATATTCTCGAAGCTCACAGTCTTTTATTAAAACAAATGACCAAAGTGGTGAAAAAAGCAGATGATATCAGTGATGAAGGCACCATTGATTTAATTGGGGCTTACATCAGGGAACTGGAAAAGAGTAGTTGGATGCTCGATGCTTGGAACAGAAAAAATACCGAGCGATTAAAAGAAGCATAGACTTCACATAATCCAACAGAAATAATTTATTAACCTTAAAACACACAAAAAATGAATATTAGAAGAAATTTAAAATTATCCGTAGCATCATTATGCCTGGTAACCAGTATGGCCATGGCGCAGGAAAAAGACACCGAAGCTCTGAAAACCACAACTACTAAAACCTACATGATTCACAAAGGTGATGAAGTGGAAAAAAGAACGGTAGAAATCAGTACTGTGCGAAACAACGATATTAAATTGGATGAGAATGATAGCACAAAAATAAATCAAGACAGAATCGTACAATCAAAATCAATGATTACCAAAACGGTAAAAATTGATAAGGATAAAGATGATGCTTTTGATGAGAAAATAGTATTTAGTTATAAATCCGCTACTCCCGAAGACTTTGTGTTGGTATCTAACGATAACGAATTAATGGTAGCTATTGATAATGGTGAAAATCTGAAAATTTTAGAAAATATGAGTTTAAAATCCAAAAACAGTTTAGGAAATAATCAAGCTTATATTTTCACCGATAATAATGGGAAAGAGATTGAATTTATGGTAGAGGAATATGATAATTCATGGAATAATATGAATGACTCCAAATAATATAATCATCTGACCCAGTACTAAAAAAGGCCCTTTTAAAAAGGGCCTTTTTTAGTACTTTAAATTGAGAAGGTGTGTATTTTTTGTACATTCAAAACTATGTTTTTGGATTTAGATTGGAAATACATGCTGACCATAGTTTTGTTGGTGTATTTGGGCGTGAATGTTATCGTCTATTTTTTACAGGATTATTTAATGTTCAAGCCCGAAAAACTAGCGAAGGATTTCAAATTCCATTATGAGAACCAAGAAATCGAGGAATACAATATAGAAACTCGTGACGGTGCCATTATCAATGGACTTCGTTTTAAGACTCAGAACCCTAAAGGAGTGGTTTTTTATTTGAAGGGAAATTCCAAAAGTATTAAAGGGTGGGGTAAATTCGCGGTCGATTTTACCAGGCATTCCTATGATGTGGTTATGGTAGACTATCGCGGTTTTGGTAAAAGTACGGGAAGAAGAACCCAAAAAGCCATTAAACGAGATTTACAACTGGTATACAATAAACTAAGGGAAAATGTGGCGGAAAAGTACATTATTCTTTATGGGCGTTCGTTGGGTTCTGGTTTTGCCACAAAATTAGCCTCTATGAACAATCCAAGGATGCTTATTCTAGATGCGCCATATTATAGTTTGAGCAAAGTCGCCAAAAAATATGTGCCGTTCATGCCCTTGTCCCTTTTAATTAAATTTCCGATGCCCACATATAAATGGTTGAGATATGTAAAATGTCCTGTACATATCATCCATGGCACGGACGATAAATTAATTCCCTATAAAACCAGCGTAAAACTATCCAAGATACAACCAGCTATCACCACGCTACACACTGTTATCGGCGGCGGACACAAAAACCTGAATACTTTTGAATCCTACCACAAAATGCTGGAAACCATTATTACCGTTAAACCGAAACCCGTAAATTTGGTAGGGTCCAGTATTGGTGTAAAACATTCCACAAAAAAATAGCATGCGCAGATTAAAGAAAATTGGGATAGTACTCTTGGTGCTCTATGCACTTTTTGTATGGTCCGCCTACGCTTTTCAGGAAAAACTCATCTTCATCCCTACCAAGATGCCGCAAAATCATGTATATGACTTTTGTCAACCGTTTGAAGAATTTTGGATCAACACAGCGGATAGTGCCAAATTGAACGCCGTTCATATCCAAAATAATTCTGAGAAAGGGGTGGTACTTTATTTTCATGGGAATGCCGGGAATATTTCCCATTTAGGCCATGTGGCCAACTTGATTTCCAAATACGGTTATGACGGTATTTTTGTGGATTATAGGACTTACGGGAAAAGTACGGGTGAAATGAGTGAAGACGCCATCAAAAAAGATGCGCAATTGTTTTATGACTACGCCAAAGAACGCTATGATGAAAATAAGATTGTGGTCTACGGTCGTTCCTTTGGTACGGGGGTCGCCACGGGTTTGGCTGCGGAAAACAATCCTTGTAAAGTCATTTTGGAATCGCCATACTATAGTGCCGTTGAACTTGGCAAACATCGTTTTCCCATCCTTCCGGTAGGTTTGTTGTCCCAATACCGCTTTCCGTCACACGAATATATTCAAAAAGTAGATTGTCCCGTATATGTAATTCACGGTACGGAAGATCGTATTATTCCTTTTGAGCAGGCGCAAAACTTATTTAATAAAATCCCGGAAGGTCAAGGTCGTTTTTATAAAGTTGAAGGTGCAGGACACAACTATTTGCAGGATTTTGATGCTTTTAAAGAAGGAGTGGATCAGGCTTTGCGGTAGGTTTCGTTATCGCCGCGCTATATGCAGTCCGGCGAATTTTAAGGAAATATAGCAAAATCCTGTAAAACTATAACGGGAGAAAGGTTCCTCCGCTTAGTCTCTCGTTATGGTTCCCGGCCGGACCGCGCAGCGGTCTTATGGTCTAGGGATTTTGCGGTATTGGGATTAAAATTGGCCGAACCGGATTGCATTTAGTGTCCTGATATGTCGAGTAGTTAAGCCGTAGCGGCGATTATGGCAAGAAGGTCCCTTATCCTAGGGATTGAGCGCGGCGATGATGTCGACCCGCTTTTGGTGCGGTAGCTGCGTTAGCGGCGCAACAAAAGTACGCCGCAGGCGTATTCGACATCATCGACTTGCTAAAAGAAATCTTAATTTCATTTAGCGACTGATAACGAAGTTCGGCGTTTCCAATAGGAATTTGAAGAGGTTTTCGTGAATTTTTGTAAGAAAGTTTTGAACAGGAATAAATTTCTCAATCAAAGCTATGCTTTTCATTTCGAAATGACTGGAAGGTTCAATTATTCATTTCGAACCGAATAGAACGAGCGTGATAAATCTGATTTTAAAGCGTCTTTTGCCTCTAGTCTACGTTAATCTATCCCTTCGCTCAAACCAAGGTTTGACCACCTTTCCTTAGACAAGGGAAGTAACCTTTGATAATTATTGCCTTTTACTTCGAATGACTTTCAATTTTCTCTTGACCCTGATCAATAGCATAATGGGTATCAAGGCTATGAGTAAACCTATCGCAAAGCCTTTCACCGTAAATTTTAATGTTTGGGGTGTTTCAATATCGTGCCTGTGGTTCCAAAACTCCACTATTTTTCCATCTTTAATCTTAAATACATTAATAATACTTATAGGTTCCTTGGTTTCCAAAGCAATACGTCCAAATAAAGTATTCGACGTAAAGGACCCTGTCCATCTGGTCATTACCAAATCGTCCTCTGCGATTTGATAATCGATTTTAGAATTAAAATAGCCGTTTTCCCAAAAAGAGTCCGCAATGTTTTTTTGCGTTATGGCAAGTTCCTTGACATTCTTTCTATCTCCTATGTCATGCACCACATATTCGTCTGCCACATATTTTTTATAGTTATTGGTATTATTGGTAAACCATAGGTCTTGATAAAAGTTACGGGCAATTTCCTTATTGATTTCTTGTTGGTTTGTTCGAGTTCTATTCTTTTCCTGAGAAAATACTCCTGAAATAAAAAAAATGAATATCAGTGCTAAATGAATACTTTTCATATTTATAGTTTTGATTTCTAGCAATTTAAAATCTAAAACTGTTTTGACATTAACTTAAGAAGCCGATTGATTAGTGCTATAAGACGAAACTATTCAGGTTTGGGACGAGGGTAATTCATTAAAATATTTCTTGTAGGCCAAGGTGAAATTGGATGGATGGGAATATCCCAAATCATAACTGATCTCGGTTGGCGTCTTTCTACCCGCAACGATTTCCTCTCTTGCGAATTCCATCCGTATCTTATTTCTATATTGAATTGGCGGAGTTCCAAATAATTGCTTGAAAGACGTTTTGAATTTTGTAACACCCATATTTGCAATACAAGCCAATTCGTTCAAAGAAGGAACTTTTTTTGATAACGGATTTCTTAAATGGGCAGAAGCGACAAGTAAATTTTTTACATCCTCGGAATGCAGAATTTTATGACGTGTGGTCGGGGAATGGGCTCGAATCTTTTCGAAAAAAAGGTTCATGAAGAACAGCACATTGGCATGACATTCTATTTTGTTATCGATGGAGCGCAATGCCTTGTATAGGGCATTTTCTAGCCTATAATCTAAATCTTCATAAATTAAATTTTTGTCAGTGTCAATGCTTTTCTGCCAATCATCAAAGTAAGTATCCAAAAAAGAACGATGAAAATGTATGCTTGCCAATTCCATTTCTACATTTGGGGGCAATAATGTGTCTATTTCCAAATCAGGACCGTAGAGCAAAAGTCCTATTGGGAGGTGCTTTTGAAAATCTATGATTTGATTGTCCACTTTTTTCTGTTGTCCCACTTTTGAAAGATTAATATGTATTAAAAACCAATCACTGTTAGCCGGATTTATAGATTTCATTTCTACAGGAATTTTAAAGTAGGATTTTCTAAAGTGATAGAATTCCATTTGTCCTGGGAAGTCGATAAACAGCATGCTTTGACCACCACCAATAGCAGCATCCAAAAAGTATGACCCTTCTACCTTTTTCATTTTGAAGTATTGTAGAAACTGGTCCTTTAAATTTTTGGTGATGTCCAATTGGATATTCAAAAAATAGAATTTTAGGTTCGGTATTCGGCTGTTTGCCCAATTCAAGGTACAATAAATAAATGCGCTACTCCTGAAATATAATTTTTACATGCTTCTTAATTTTTAGCGATAAATTTCTTGGGTATCCAAATCGAGATCTTCGCCTTTCATTTCGAAACGACTGGAAGGTTCAGTTCGTCATTTTGAACCGAATAGAATGAGCTTGAGAAATCTAAATGCATTGGGTTTTGTGTTGCTTTAGGATTATGTAAATCCATCCCTTCCGCCCAAACCAAGGTTTGACTACCTTCCCTTGTCTAAGGGAAGGAGCTTTTGGTACTTATTGCTTTTCGTTTTGAAAGGACTTTTGAGAGTTACAGATCATTTCGAACCGAATGGAACGAGCGTGAGAAATCTAAAAATCAATCGAACAAATTTGAGGACAAATAACGATCTCCACGGTCACAGACAATGGAAACAATGGTACCGGATTCCAATTCGTTGGCCAAGCGTAATGCAACGGTAGCGGCACCGCCACTACTCATCCCGGAAAAAATACCTTCTTCTTTTGCCAAGCGTTTGGCCATCGTGGCGGCCTCTTCTTGGCTCACTTCCATGATGCGGTCTACTTTTTCCCGATTGAAAATTTTTGGCAGATAGGCTTCCGGCCATTTTCGTATGCCCGGTATTCGGGAGTCATCCGTAGGCTGCACCCCTACAATTTGCACATTGGCACTTTGCTCCTTGAGATAGGTAGAAGTTCCCATAATAGTACCCGTAGTCCCCATGGAGGAAACAAAATGCGTGATTTTGCCCTCGGTATCCTTCCAGATTTCAGGTCCGGTACTTTTATAGTGCGCTTTCCAATTATCGTCGTTGGCGAACTGGTTGAGCATGATAAAACCTTCTTCCGTCACTTTATTTTCAGCATAGTCACGAGCACCTTCAATACCCACGTCAGCGGAGGTCAACGTTACTTTTGCACCGTAGGCGCGCATGGTTTGCACCCGTTCTTTGGTAGAATTTTCGGGCATTACGAGTTCAATATCCAAACCGTACATTCCAGCGATCATCGCCAGGGCAATACCGGTATTGCCGCTGGTAGCTTCAATTAGTTTATCGGAAGTCTTTATATTGCCGCGCTCCAGACCACTTTTGATCATGTTCAATGCAGCCCGATCTTTTACACTCCCTCCGGGATTATGCCCCTCAAGCTTAAAAAACAATTTTACATTGGTATTGGTATTCAAAACACGGGATTCCACGAGTGGTGTATTCCCGATAAGTGCTATGATAGATTTAGACATGTTCTGTTTTTATCTTGATTTCAGGTGTGTGAAAAACGGTAGAGTGAGGTGGTACGGAAGCTGTTAACCAAGCATTTCCACCAATAGTACTGTGGGCACCGATTATAGTATCACCGCCCAAAATAGTGGCGTTCGCATAAATGGTCACGTTATCCTCAATGGTTGGGTGTCGTTTGGTCTGCTGTAAATGTTTCGCCACGAAATGTCCTCCTAGGGTTACCCCTTGGTATAGCTTCACATCGTTTTTAATGATGGCCGTTTCCCCAATGACCACACCGGTACCATGGTCTATATGAAAGGATTTCCCTATCTGTGCTCCGGGATTGATATCCACTCCGGTCTGCCTATGTGCATATTCCGTCATTAGACGCGGTACCAAAGGAAAACCAATGGTGTACAGTTCATGGGCCAACCTATAAATGGCAATGGCATAAAACCCGGGATAAGCCATATAAACCTCTTCTATGGATAAGGAAGCGGGGTCGCAGTTTACCGTAGCTTCCGCATCCAGATTTAGGCTTTCCAAAATTCCCGGTAGTTTTTCTACATAGTTCTCCCAAACTTTTTTACAAGGTTTTTCACTTTCCCAACAGGCCAGATTCACTAAAGAATCAAAGCGTTGTTGTAATTCGCTCAGGTTATCCGCCACGGGTGTCTCTATATCAAACAGCGTATAATAAAGAAGGTCCGTGAATTGTTCTACCTCTTTTTTGAGCCGAAACCTGAGGTTTGGCTGCTTTTTGTGAAGGTTGATTTTATCTATTACAGATTGATGACTCATATGCTTAGGTTCAATTTTCAAAATTAACCAATAAAACCTATAGACTTTTAGGCAAATGGTTAACTTTAGCTTAAAATCACAACAGCTAAGTCGTATGTTACATCCTGTAATTACCAAAGAGGTCTTTCAATTTTTAAACCAATTGAAAAAGAATAATAATCGCGAATGGTTTACGGAACACAAACCTGAATTTAAAATTCGGGAAGCAACGGCCAAAACATTCTTTAATAGCTTATTGGAGTTGATGAAACAACATGATGAAATAGAACGATTAAAAGTGTTCCGTATTTACAGGGATGTTCGTTTTTCCAAAGATAAAACCCCGTACAAATACAACTTTTCCGCCTCTTTTTCAAGAGCTGGAAACGAACGAAGGGGAGGGTATTACCTGCACATACAACCAGGAGGTAGTTTTGTTGCTGCCGGTTTTTGGAATCCGAACAAAGAGGATTTGTTCAGAATAAGGAAAGAATGGGAATTGGATGTGGACGAGTTAAAATCGATTATCGATAAAAAAAGTTTTAAGGAAACTTGGGGCGATTTGGCCGGAGATGAAGTAAAAACGGCACCTAAAGGTTTTGATAAGGAACACGAGAATATTGATTTCATCAAAAAAAAGCAATTCATTTTTGTCCGAAACTTTACTGATGCCGAAGTACTGGACAAGGATTTTTTGTTGGAAGTGAACAAATCGTTTAAGGCGATACGTCCTTATTTTGATTTAATGAGCAATATCCTGACCACCAATTTAAATGGGGAATCCCTTCTAGATTAACACTTCCCTTTCAAAATATTGTAGCTGGTCCTGTATTCTTTTGATGACCATATTCATCATACGTTTGTTCAATGCCGATGAATTCTGGATATACACTTCATATTCCGCCACCGTAAATTGACCAATAATCATTCCTTTTAGAGCGTTTCTATATTTTACATCCTTTTGAATGGCATTCGTGACATAATTCAGCCGCTTTTCCAAGGTGAACTCGTAAAATCTATTTTTCCCTTTGATAATATAATTCTGGAAAGAAGCCAACAGGAGGTCATTTTGTAGCTTTATAATGGGCCTTAAAGTTTCGTTCTGAAAACGTTCATCGGCACTCATATTGGGTAAGATCTTGGCATTCGGTATTTCAGGCCTAATATGTAGTAACTGTTGTGCCCTGTCATTCATGATAAGCAGTTTTTTTAAAGGTAGGAATTCTAATAACCTATTTTTTCTTAATTTCAAATAGTTTTGAAGGGGTTATGAACAGCAATAATCACGGAATAAATAGGATGTCTTTAGGGAAATAGTTTCAGCTCGTCACTTTTTGGTTATCCAAATCACTTTTTTTACGTTAAGACCACCCAAAGGAAAATCAAAGAATTTTTCATAGGTCTCTTTCTCAACGGAAGTCAAATCCGTTGTGGGGTTCAAGTATGCTTTTTCGAGCTCTACTTCTCCAGTGAATATAACTTTTCCTTCACTGCTGTACGTAAGCGTATTTTCACCGAACTTGAAACTCATTTTTTAGCTTTATACTCCAACGTAACAGAAGTTGTTTTATTCTATTTTTAAAATAATTATAATGTGCTCTTGTCATAGTAATCCTTTGATTTTTCCTAATTTTAGTATCAGAACTAAAAATCTTTTCTTCCATGAAATTCGGAAAAGTAGAACAGCCAGAATTAATAGATTTTACCATACCCGAAGACCACGCTGATACAGCTGTGGTATTACAAAGCATAAAAAATGATGAACCTTTTCAAATTAAAGTGGGTTGTGCTAAGTGGAATAGGCAAGACCTTAAAAACTTTTATCCAAGAGGCACAAAAGACGAGTTGCAATACTATTCCTCCCAGTTTAATTGTATTGAATTAAATGCAACTTTTTACCGTATTTTCCCTGCGGAACAATACGAAAAATGGAGAGAGAAGACCCCTGAAAATTTCACCTTTTTTCCTAAGATAGTACAAAATGTAAGTCACCTTAGAAGACTCAATGACCAAGCGTATCCCGTTTTGGACAATTACCTTGACGTTACTAGCAACCTCAAAGAGAAATTGGGCACTATGTTTCTTCAAATGCATAATAATTTTAGCCCAAAGGATTGGGATAGGGTAGTGCGGTTCGTGGAAAGATGGCCTAAGGAATTTCGTCTTGCCATGGAATTTAGACATACGGATTGGTTCAATGATGAAAAAGTGGCACAAGAGCTATATCATCTTTTGGAAGAAAACAATATTGCCAATACGTTGGTAGATACAGCCGGGAGAAGGGATATTATGCATATGCGGTTGACAAACGATGAAGCTTTTATTCGTTATGTCGGGGCCAACCATGAATCCGATTATTCCAGATTGGATGATTGGGTTACCCGTTTGGCACATTGGAAAGCTCAAGGTTTAAAACGTATTAATTTCTTTGTACATCAAAATATGGAATTGGAATCCCCTTTATTATCGGTTCATTTTATCAAAAAACTAAACGAAAGGTTTGATTGTAATTTGACCGTTCCTAAAACACTGGTACAACCAAATACATTGTTTTAAAAGTAGAATTATCAATAATTACTGTTTTTTATTTGGGAATACTTATTTTAAGCAGACACTACTTTTAAACATGTGAATTCTTCTTTATTAAATGGTTAGCGATTAGGTCTATTTTTTATTTCGGTCTAATTTTACCGTATTAAAAACCTACATTATGAAATTCCATACGCGAAAATTAGTCAAACCAGGAGATTTAAATTCCAATGGAACCTTATTTGGAGGAAGGGTTTTAGCATGGATAGACGAGGAAGCCGCTCTTTATGCTATCATACAGCTTGAAAATGGTAAGGTAGTGACCAAATATATGTCCGAAATCAATTTTATGAGTGCTGCCAAACAGGGGGATATTATAGAGATAGGGATAGAAGTGGTGAAATTCGGAAAAACTTCGTTAACCCTTAATTGCGAGGTCAGGAATAAAATGAACCATGAAACTATCGTGACCGTTGACAATATCATCATGGTCAACCTTGGTGAAAACGGGAGGCCCCAACCCCATGGCAAAACAAAGGTAGAATTTGTAAAAGACCGTCTGGCCGCTAACGAGGAATAAAAAAAATTATTGAATTTTTTTATTCGCCCCTCCCAAAATTGAAAAAGTCAATTCTGACCTCCCCCGAGGGGAGGAAAATTCAGGAACCCTGCTTAGCCGTAGACAGGCCTATGGCAGAGCTCTAGTAATTATTTGGTTAGGACTTGGCCATACTTTTAGCGACTTCCTGCACCTTGTCCAAAACACGTAACAGGTTTCCACCCCAGAGTTTTTCTATTTCTTCTTCGGTATATCCTCTTTTGACCAGTTCTAGGGTCACGTTAAAGGTTTCAGAAGCATCCGACCATCCTTCTATACCGCCACCGCCATCAAAATCAGAGCTAATACCCACATGGTCTATGCCTATCAATTTGACCATGTAATCAATATGATCCACAAAATCCGCGACATTTACGGCTGGTGGAGCAGAAGCATCCTTGTCTGCTTTCGCTTTTCCCAAATTCAATACTTTAGAACGATAACCCATATAATTGGCAATATCCGCTTCGGAAAGTTTTCTAAACGCTGACCGATCGTACCATTTTACACCAAGGGAGTCCGCAATGTTTTCATGGATAACTTTCATATACGCCGCTCTTGCTTCGTGCTTTTCGGTATTCAGGTAAGAACTGAACGCCACCGTCTGTACGACACCACCATTTTCTTTCATTAGTTGTAATTGCTCATCATCTAAATTTCTGCTATGGTCGCATAAGGCTCTTGCCGAAGAATGCGAGGCAATGATCGGTGCTTTGGACAGGGCTATCATTTGTTTCATGGATTCCTTTGAAGGATGGGAAACATCGATTATAATTCCAAGCCGGTTCATTTCTTTTACCGCTTTCCTGCCCAGATCGCTCAGGCCGTTGTGTAACCATACACCGTCCGCTTCCCCAGTATTGGAATCACAAAATTGGCTATGCCCGTTATGGGAAAGTGAAATATATCTGGCGCCCAAATCATAATACTTTTTAAATTCCGATAGATCTTCGCCCATTGGGTAAGCATTTTCAACGCCTATCATAATAGCCTTTCTTCCAAAAGCATGGCTGCGTCTTGCATCTTTAGAGGTAGTTACAAGATCAATATCCATTTTATTTTCAGGAGCGTATATCATACATAGTCTATGTATAGCATCAAATTTGTCCATGGCATTTGCCTTAGCTTTTTCATAACCTTCTTCAGTCAACTCACCTTGGCCCGTATATACGATCAACCAAGAAACATCCAGACCACCTTCTTCCATTTTGGGAAGATTTACTTGGGTATCCAGGCGTTGTGTGTAATTAACACTATCCGTGAAATTCTTGACATTGATATCATTATGGGTGTCTATGGTAATCACCTTTTTATGAATACGCATGGCTTTTACTTCCATAGATTCTTCTACAAATTGCTCAACTTTCTTCTCTTTGTTTCCGCAGGAAATCATCGCTAATAGACTTAATAAATAGACAAATTGTTTCATAATTTAAGTTTACACCTACAAATAAAGCCTATTCACAACAAAAACCGAAGTACAGAAAACATTTAATTGTCCGTGCATTCATTTTGTAGGAATTTTATGTCAAAATAGAATAATTCACCACCAAACGAATTTTTAAGAATGTCAATTTCCAGAACAGTAAACCTACTTGATTTAATAGCGGAATTAGA
Organism: Maribacter algae; assembly: GCF_047345745.1. NCBI lineage: Bacteria > Pseudomonadati > Bacteroidota > Flavobacteriia > Flavobacteriales > Flavobacteriaceae > Maribacter > Maribacter algae. The sequence goes on along the minus strand of NZ_JBLFES010000002.1, from coordinate 843,626 downwards.
AGTAACCATGAACCAATTTTCCTTTGAAAACCTAAGCACCCAAGAAGCGACGAGCCTAAAGCAATCTTTTGAAAATTTTAAAACGGATCTGGAAGACAAGATATACAGACCGGAACATAAAATAGTAATAGAAAAAGAACCTGTATTGAACATGGTACGAAGTACGAACGATGAAGAATTAACCGAAAACAGCATGGCATTTTTAAAGAAAGAAACCATTACTCCTACTACCAATGTTGGCGTAAACCTAGAAGCTGTATTGGAAGATTGTTTTGGAGAAGTAGAAATTTTAGAGGAACTCATAGGACTTTTTAAGCAAAATGTGCTTGAGTTTATAGGCCATGTGAAAACACACCTTGACAATACCGATCTTAAGGAGGTTGCGCTTGCCGCACATAAAATGAAGGCCGGTGTAAGAATGATAAATGCCGATTATCTTACGGACTTAGTGGTGAATATAGAGCTTTCCGCAAAAGAAGAAGATAAAAATACCGTAACCCGACTTTACGAAACCTTTCTAAAAGTCTATCCTGAAAATGAAGCCATAATAGATAAAGCAATGAATGAATTAAAAAAATAAACGACCATGTCCCAAAAACGAATCTTACTGGCAGACGATGATGAACTTTTAGCATCATTATTAAATTTTAGACTAAAAAAGGGTGGTTATGATGTTCACCATTCCGCCGATGGTAAAGAAGTAAAGGAATTTTTGGACAAGTCCATGCCAGATATCATCGTATCAGATATTATGATGCCCTATTTCTCTGGAATAGAGCTCATTGACCATGTGAGAAATACACTTTCTTCCAAAGTGCCGATCATTATCATTTCTTCCGCCGGAAATGAAGAAAATGTGTTGGACGCCTTTCAAATGGGTGCCAATGACTTTATATCCAAACCTGTGAGTCCATCGGAACTACTTGTCAGAGTAGCCAGGGAACTCAACAAAGCCTAAGATTTTGACCCCAAATCCCCCAACCTACAACCTGACCGCTTTGGTAAGTGCTCCCGTAATTCCCACGGAAATATTATGGAACCTTGCCTATTTTTTCGGTGCCTTGGCATTCATCTACTTTGTTTCCACCTTTTTTATCCGCAATAAGATTGCGAGTCAGACTAAAAAGGTAAAGGAGAAAAAGAAGGAACTTGCTCCCATCATAAGTGAATTTCTGTTTTATGAGGAGAACTGTGACAAGGGCGAGCGGATCAATTATTTGGAATTAAAAATTCTCATCAGGGAACATATCAAAAACGATTTTGACCGAAAGGTTTTGACCGGAATTCTAATGGACCTTATAAAGGATGTATCCGGGAACACACGGGAATTGATCTATGATATCTATAGAGATTTGGAACTTCACAAAGATGCCTTCAAAAAAATGGGCAGCTGGCGTTGGGAAGTGGTGGCCAAGGGTTTGTTTGAATTGACCCAAATGAACGTAACGGATGCTTTTGAGCATACTACAAGGTATATAAACAACAAACATTCTACCCTTAGAAAACAAGCCGAAATAGCTGTAGTTACCCTAAATGAGAATGGCATTTCATACTTCTTGGACCATACCAAATGTAAAATTTCCGAATGGCAGCAGTTAAAACTTTTAGATGTCGTCAGAAATAAGGAAACCCTAATACCACCATCTTTTAGAATATGGCTTACTTCCAAAAATAATCATGTGGTGCTTTTTGCCTTACGATTGATAAAGTTTTACAATCAAAACGATGCCGGAATACCGATTATTGAATTGGTAAAGCATAGGAACAACCATATAAAAAAAGAAGCTATTGAATGTATTGGTGATTTTAATGTAACGCAGGCGATACCATTACTAAAGACCGTTTTTACAAAAAGTACCAATAGTGTAAAAATGGCAATTTTAGGTGCCATAGCACAAATAGGCTCCGAAGAAGATGTGGATTTTCTGCTGTCCGTTGAACTTAAAGAAAAAGATTTCACTATAAAAGGAAAGATAATCAGTGCCATAAACACCTTGTGCCCCAACCTTATTTTACCAACTCACGATATTAAGGAGATCAACATATCCGAAATAGATGCTAAAGAAAGTAGTACTGTCGATGAAGTTCTAGAGGAAGCCACCAATGAAGGTGTTCTTGAAACTTTAATGGATTTGAGCCATGACATTACTGCGGTTGACCATGAAAATAGCGTATTGACCAATGAAATTGAAACACAATCCAATGTTCCTTTAGAAGAAGAAATTGAGACTGTACCTATGGTACAAAACCAAGAAGTCATGGAGGAAGAAACATTAGAAATCTCTTCTGAATTAGAAAATCAAAATCATACTGAAGAAACGGTAATCAATGCGTTACGGGAGAAAAACCTAAATGATATCGAGGCTTTTGCGAGTAAAGAAAAACAAGCGTTCTCAAGTTTAAAATCCGGCATGGATGCCATTCAGAATCCGTTGGATTTTCAGATTCCGCAGTCAGATTTTTACGATGAAGCGATATTGGAAAAAATGGCCCTTCTTGAAAACATAGCCGAATTGGGCGACCAACGGGAAATTCCTTTCCTGAAAAATTTATTGATCGATGAAACCTCTGATGTGGTCATAGAGAAAAGTCTGGAAATCATAGCAAAATTGACCACTATGGAGAACGACCCACAAAAGACTAAAGGCCAACCGAACTTTGAAGTTACAGGCTATGAAGTGACCGATAGTGTTTTCAACGACCTCATCAAAAGAGGTGATTTGGATTCAAAAGTGATGTTGCTTAAAGAAATAGGAAAAGTAGGTGATGAAAAAGAATTACCGCTATTGCATAAGCTTTCAAAGGACAACAATACTATCATAGCAAAAAATGCAAAAAAAGCCTTAGCTATTCTGAACAATCGCTTGATCGATAACATCGATCAAAAACAAAAAGAGATTGAAGCAGAAACTAAAACCATAGAAAATATAGATAGCACAATTACCTATAATGAACTCTTCAATTTAGATTTTGAACCTGAAAAAACTATCAAAAAAGAAGAAAAAATCACGGTAGGAAACTCCTTTATCCCGGGAATCACGCTTTTTAATCAGATTTGTTCGGCTACTTCTAAACTATACAACAATAAAGATGGACAGTAGCTTATTTGAAGTATTGTTGGAATATATAAACATCGTCTTTTTGGTGTTTACCTTGGTACTCTTTACCATGTTCACTGCAATGGGCTATCTCTCCACGAGAAATTCCATCCACTATAGAAATAAGAACAGTTTTGGCGACATGTCAAAACTTATGGCATCGCCCTTGGCACCTAGTATTACGATTATTGCTCCGGCCTATAACGAGGGGCTCACCATAGTAGAGAACATTCGTTCCTTAATGTCGCTCCGGTATGTGAATTTTGAAGTAATGGTAGTAAATGACGGCAGTAAGGACGATACGCTCCAAAAAATAATCGAAGCGTATGATCTGGAGAAAATAGAACAGGAGATTGACCCGGATTGGAAATCAAAGCCGGTAAGAGGAATATATAAATCCAAACAGCAATCTTTTTCAAAATTAACCGTAGTCGATAAAGAAAATGGAGGTAAATCCGATGCACTGAATGCGGGTATGGCCCTGTCCACCAATAAATATGTTGGTTGTATAGATGTGGATTGCCTTTTGTTGCCGGATGCTCTTTTACATGTGGTAAAATCCTTTTATCAACCCTCGGAAAAAAGGGTAATCGCCGTTGGGGGCGTTATTCGTGTAGCAAATTCCTGCGTCATCAATGGCGGCCAATTGGAAGAGATACGCTTACCGAAAAACTGGTTGGCACGCTTTCAATTGTTGGAATATACTCGCTCCTTCATCTTAGGGAGAATGGCATGGGGCAGGATAGACAGTCTATTGATCATCTCCGGTGCCTTTGGTTTTTTTGATAGGGAAATAGCCTTGGAAGTGGGCGGTTATGATACCAATACGGTAGGGGAAGACATGGAAATCGTCTTTAAGATGAGACGCTATATGAACAATTTAAAGGAGCCTTACACGGTCGAGTATATTCCCGATCCACTTTGCTGGACAGAAGTTCCAGAGGACCTTAACATATTGGTAAACCAAAGAGATCGTTGGGCAAGAGGAAACCTGGAAACGCTATATAAACACCGGGACATGTTCTTTAATCCCAAATACGGGTTACTGGGAATGTTAAGTTATCCTTATTGGTTCTTTTATGAATGGTTGGCACCGTTGCTGGAATTTTTCGGAGCGTTCACCATCATATTTTTCATTTGGGCCGGGGTGCTTAACTGGACCTTTTTCTGGTCCATTACCGTAGCGGTCTACGTCTTCTCCGTTATGTTTTCCTTTTATGCCATTCTATGGGACGTGTATTCCTATAATGAGTACAACAAAACCAAGGACATTCTTATTTTGATGTTCTGCGCATTCATAGAACCAATATTATTTCACCCCATTGTTGTTTATGCAGCAGTAAGGGGCAATTATAAAAAATTGTTCAATATAAAATCAGGTTGGGGATCTCAGGTAAGAAAGGGATTCGCCAAAGCCACCTAAAGGCAAATTACATATGGGTTCAAGTAAAATAAATAGATACGTTTTAAAGCATTATACTAGGTTGATGATAGCCTTCTTTGGCTGTCTGGTAGTATTATCGCTCATTCAATATAGTATTCTTTACGCAAAGGGTATCGTAGAAAGTATTCTAACGGAAAGTTTTGGCCTTTCGCTATTGCACAATTTGGGCTACACCGCATTATTGGGTATTATACTGGTCTTTACCTTCAATTTTTGGGAAAGTTTAAGACCTAAATACGGATTTAGGATCATTATTCTTTTATTATCTATTCTACTGATTATAGAGGCCATATTGATTTCCTATTACTGCGTAACGCTGGTTCCGTTAGGTTCGGATCTAATGGGATACAGTTTCGCGGATATCAAAGCTACCATTGCTAATTCCGGCGGGTTGTCCATAGGACTTTATCTATTAGCAGGTATTGCAATTCTGATAAGTTTGTTTTTGGTTTTTTACAAAATAACCTCAAAGCTCTATCATGTGGTCAGTGGCATGTATCCTTTGACAATTGTTTTCTTCAGTTTGTTTGTTGCTACACTTTTCACGGAAGGAAAACCCATCAATCAAAACAAGACACAATATTTGGCCGTAAATCTATATAACTCCTATACGGACAATAACGATTATGTGGCCGATGTGGAATATCCGCTTATTAAGGATGTTGATTCCGAAAATGTGCTCGGCGCATACTTTGAACTTAAGCCGGAAAAACCCAATATCGTTTTTATCATCGTAGAAGGCTTGGGAAGGGATTTTATGGGCGAAGGAGCGGAATTTGGTGGTTTTACGCCTTATTTGGATTCGTTGAGCACCCAATCGCTTTATTTTGAAAATTTTTTAAGCAATACCGGGAGGACATTTGGAGTGTTACCGTCGCTCATTGGGTCGCTCCCTTTTGGAAAAAGCGGCTTTATGGAGTTGGAGGAACCCCCGAATAAATTGACGCTCTATGGTATTCTTAAACAAAACGGTTACCATACTTCTTTCTACCAAGGAACCAATAGTTCTTTTGACAATGTGGATAATTTCCTCATGGGCGAAAAAGTGGATTTTGTATTAGATCGCTCCGGTTTTGGAAAAAATTACACGTTACAAGAAGAGGATGCGGCAGGTTCTTCATGGGGATATCCGGACAAAGAGCTTTTCAAAAAGAGTATGAGCTTTAAAAGAGCACAGGAACAGCCCAGAATGGAGGTTTACATGACCATTAGCAATCACGAACCCTTCATACCACCAGCTTGGGCCTATTATGAGAATAAAGTAGAGGAGTTGGTATCCAAAGGAGACTTTAACGATAGGACCAAAAGAATCATAACTAAAAACGATAATGTTTTTGGCTCATTGTTATATACGGACGAGTCCATAGCATGGGTAATGAACGCCTATAGGACACAACCCAACTACAATAATACCATTTTCATCATTACGGGTGATCACAGGCTGATTCCCATCCCACAGGAAAGTACTTTAAGTAGATTTCACGTGCCGTTGCTGATTTACAGTCCCATGTTAAAATCCGGCAAGAAAATTAGTTCCGTTTCTTCACATTTTGATGTTGTCCCCTCCTTATTGGCACTATTGAAGGATAACTATCAATTACAGATGCCGCAAAAAGTGGCTTGGATGGGGGATGGGCTGGACATGCAGGAAGCATTTAGATCCACAAAGCAAATTCCGCTGATGCGAAACAAAAACGAACTGAAAGAATTTATTAGTGGGGATTATTTATATACTGATGGAGAAGTACTGCAATTGAATGAAGACATGCACCTAAATTCCACTCTGACGGCAAGTGATGCTATCGCCTCAAAATTCAATGCGTTCAAGGCAATGAATTCTTATGTTACCCAAGAAAATAAAATCATACCGGATAGTCTGGCCATCTTTAAATTGGAAAAGGAAGCGTTCACGGAAAGTGAAATTGTTTGGATCAATAGTGTTAGTAACGGTAGAAATTATGACAATGCTTACTTGACGGCACGGGAGCTTGCTTTTGAAAAGGACTATGACAAGGCATTGTTATTGTCCCGTTATATTCTTTCTGAAATCCCAAGTCATATCGATACTAAAATACTGATGGGTAGAATCAACGCCTGGAATGGCAATTATGAGGAATCCATTTCAATCTTAAAATCTTGCATTAGCATGAATCCCAATTATATTGATTCGTATGCTGCACTTTTTGACGTCTACTTCTGGTCGGACAGTTATAAGGAAGCTTATGTACTCATTGATACCGTCGAGGAAAACAGTTCGGATGCGGCGATATTAAAAGATAAGATCAGCAGGGCCAGAAAGCAATATATGAAGGCATCCGCAGTGGAAACCGAAGAAAAAATATCGGTCATTTCTCCCGAAACACCAGAATCAACCCAAATAGTGAGCAACCAATGAAACCTTTTAAAATAATATTACTGGCTTTCTTTTTATTGCCTTTATTTAATAAGGCACAGGAGATTGCATATAACGGAAACCCGGACACTTCTTATTTGACCGCGAGGGATTTGGCCTTTAACGGAAAGCGTAGCATCGCAAGAGATACCCTGACCAATATCCTGACCAAATATCCGAACTACGCGGATGTTCGTAGTCTACTGGCCAGTACTTACAGTTGGGATGGTAAGTATGAGAAGGCAAGAGGACATTTTAACAGAATTCTATCCGCAGATAAGGAAAACAAGGAAGTTTGGATAGCAGCGATAAAAAATGAGTTGTATGCCAAAAAGAACGATTTGGCTTTAGGGTTATCCAACAAGGCACTGCTTTATTTGCAAAATGATACGGATATCCAAGAACTTAGAGCTACCGCTTTGGCCAATATCAAGAAAGAAAATGAATCCCCTTCGGCGGCCGAGAAGGCAAAAGAGTCCGTTGAGACCAAGTCTTTACAGAACAGTATCAATTTTAGAAATTCAATTGATGTGTTCGATATCGTATTTAATCCCATGATCTATTCCAGTATTGGATACGGACGCAAAACGGAATACGGCACCATTATAGGAAGAGTAAATTATAGCAATCGTTTTGAAACCAATGGCATTCAGTATGAGGTAGATTTATATCCAAAGATTTCTAAAACCTTTTATGCTTACCTGAATTACGGCTATTCGGACGCTACCATATATCCAGGCCATAGGGCAGGAGCGGAGCTATATGCGAACCTTCCCAAAGCTAAAGAAGCTTCTTTGGGAATGCGCTATTTGAATTTTTCAGGAACGAACGTAGCCATTCTAACTGGCTCTTTTGGTCTTTATAAGGGAAACTACTATTTTTCCCTTAGACCTTACATTACCCCACAACCCACTGGAAATTGGGGTGCTTCCGGCGCTTTATTGGTGCGCAAGTACTTTAAGGACGGTGACAACTATTTAGGATTGGACGCAGGGATGGGATATTCCGCTGAGTTAAATCAATTTATCGTAGACGGTGAACTCCTTTCGGAAACCCAATTGTTTTTGGAATCCCAAAGATTACGATTGGAATATCAGTTTAGCAACAAAAAGGGAAACAATGTGTATAACACCAATCTTGGTGTCAATCGGCAGGAACTGGCCTTTAGTTCCGGTAATTTCTTTTGGGCCATCAGTGCAGGACTTTCTTATGAAATAAGATTGTAATTTTTATGTCCTAACACCTAAGCGTGTTTATAAAACACTGTTTTTCAGTTTGTTTCGTGTTTTTTGACATCAAAAATGCGACCCATTACAATCTTTTTCTTTATTGGAATCTTAAAAATATCGATGAACTACATTCTTTTTTATGTAGTAATATCTTCAATAAGAACGGCTTTAATACTGTTTACCTATATCCAATATCGCTTTGACAACAAAAATTTAATGCTTCACCACATTTAATTGTTTTGTGGGTACTTAAAATATACTTTTAATACAGAAAATTATGAGTACCCAAATCAGTATTAACATATAAATCCTACAAATGCTCTACGATACCTACGGTGAGGAATATTTAGTTTTCCTTCAAGATTTAAACGAAATTTTAAGTATTAACGAATTAGCGGAATTGGACTATATGTAGTTCGATATCTATTTCAGTAATCCCATTTCAACAACCCCAAAACCTATTATTATGGCCCTGCACAATCAAGACAACAATTCCTATCAGAATTTTATTCAGGATTTAAACGATATTCTTGTTGATTTCAATATCAGCAAATTATCATACTTTTAGAAAAAGAAAAATACCGACCAACAAAAAAACGCCCGTATTATACGGGCGTTTTAGTTTTATATAAAGCAGTACCAGTTTTATCCTAAATATGTTTTAAGGAGTTTGCTTCTGGAATTGTGTCTTAACTTACGAATGGCCTTTTCACGTATTTGGCGCACTCTTTCCCTGGTCAGGTCAAAAGTCTGTCCTATCTCTGCCAAGGTCATGGATTGCTGGTCCCCAATACCATAATAGAGCTTTACAACATCAGCCTCACGTGGAGAAAGGGTTTCCAAAGCTCTGTTGATTTCGGTATTTAAAGACTGGTGCAATAACTTATTGTCTGGCTTTGGCGATTCTCCCGAACGCAATACGTCATACAGATTAGAATCTTCACCTTCTCTTAAAGGGGCATCCATGGATACGTGCCTACCCGAATTCTTAAGGGACTGCTTCACCTCACTGACCGTCATCTCCAATTCTTTTGCAATTTCTTCGGCAGATGGTGGTCTTTCGTGTGTTTGCTCCAAATAAGAAAATGTCTTCTTGATCTTATTGATAGAGCCTATTTTATTCAATGGAAGTCGCACGACTCTAGACTGCTCTGCCAGTGCCTGTAAGATAGACTGTCTGATCCACCAAACGGCATAGGATATAAATTTGAAACCTCTTGTTTCATCAAAGCGTTTTGCAGCTTTCACAAGTCCAAGATTTCCTTCGTTAATTAAATCGGGTAATTTTAGGCCTTGGTTTTGATATTGTTTTGCCACGGAAACCACGAAACGTAAATTGGCCGTCGTTAATTTTTCAAGGGCTACTTGGTCTCCCTCTTTTATACGCTGTGCGAGTTCAACTTCTTCATTTGCGGTAATTAAATCTATTTTGCTGATATCTTGCAGGTACTTGTCCAATGATTTTGACTCTCTGTTGGTAACCTGCTTGATAATCTTTAGCTGCCTCATATATGTGAATGGATTTTATGATTGTACAAGTTCTCATAATAAGTTTTTTTTATGTCTTTTCCAAAAGGTATGGGACTTTATTATACATAATTTATGAGGTTTTAAGAAAAGTTTACCGTATTTCGGGTAATCCCTTGGCAAAGCGTATTTTTGAAAAACAGTTGAATGCATGAGTAAAAGAGCGTTAAAGGAATATTTGAAAAATTTATCCAAAACAGATCTGGAAACACAAATTTTGGATTTGTACCAACGGTTTCCCATGGTTAAGACATACTATGACTTTGTATTCAACCCAAAGGAAGAAAAACTGGTACAGGAAGCCAAGGCAAAAATATCCAACGAGTATTTTCCCTTAAAGCGGAGAAGGCCCAAAGCGAGACGTTCCGTAGCGCAGAAATACATCAAGCACTTTAAAACTTTGGGGATGGAAGCATTTTTAATAGCCGATGTCATGTGCTATAATCTGGAAGTGGCACATACCTTTGCTACCGAGAAAAACGTACCCGATGCTTTTTATAAAAGCATGCTCAACTCGTTTACGGAAATGATACAGCATATTTCGCAAAACCAGCTATTACCTGATTTTAAAGATCGAATTTTGAAAATTCACCGAACAGTAGAAGAACAACAATGGCTTTATGAAGACGATTTTCATAAGGCAATGGACATATTGGATTAAATGGGCATAGTCATTATAAGACAGGACGAAAAAATAGATTCATGGAAAGATGCGATAACACGTTTCGACCCAAATAGTAAGGTATACAGCTATTTAGAAGAACACCCTGGGGATGAGATCAGCATGGCGCTTATCTGGAAACACCCAAAAGGCTCGCTAGCAAAGTATCCCAATCTAAAGTGCATTGCTTCTGCCGGGGCCGGTGTGGATTATATTTTTGCCGACAGCACGGCTCCCAAAAATATTCCTATTACCCGTTTGGTAGATCCTTATTTGACCAGTGATATGTCCGAACATGTGCTAGCGGTAATCTTATCGGAACTCAAAAATTTCAATACCTACAAATTAAATCAGACAAAATCGTATTGGAAGCCTAAAGACTACCGCCGTATAAAAGATGTAACGGTCGGTATTATGGGACTAGGGGAATTGGGCGCATTGACCGCAGCGGACTTGACCCGGGTTGGTTTTCAGGTACAGGGATGGTCCCGCTCACAAAAATCGATCAGTAACGTTAAGACCTTCTCCGGCACGGATAGCCTTTCGGAATTCTTGAATAGTACGGAAATCTTGGTCTGTCTGCTCCCGTTAACACCAGCTACGGAAGGCATTTTAAATGCCAGTCTGTTTCGGCAACTTCCCAAAGGTGCCTATATCATCAATGTGGCCCGAGGAGGGCATTTAACGGATGCCGATTTGATTGCCTATTTGGACAACGACCATCTTTCCGGGGCATGTTTGGACGTGTACCATCAAGAGCCTTTACCGGAGGAACATCCTTTTTGGCAGCATCCAAAAATATTGATGACCCCCCATTACGCAAGCGTTTCCGACACAAATTCAGTGATACCCCAAATTTTGGAGAATTATAAACGGCTCCAAAATGGGAAGCCTCTTTTGAACGAAGTGGATAGAAAAAATGGGTATTAATGCAACACTGCGTCAATATACAACCCGTGGATAACTCTTCTCGCTTTTCCAAAATAATATTTTTTTGAAGGTGAATTTTCTCCTAATTTTGGAAGGTTTTCATTTACCTAACCCAAATAAACGGATAGCTCTCCATTGAAATCTGAAACTGACATCGCCGAAAAAAAGCTCTATGATTATCAGGAAGAGGATCTTAACACCATTTTTGAGTGTTTGGAAAACAATTCCGATAATTCCAATATCCTTTACCAATTGCCTACAGGTGGAGGTAAAACGGTGGTTTTCTCCGAAATCGCAAAGCGCTATACACAAAGAACACGAAAAAAAGTAGTGGTGCTAACCCATCGTATAGAACTGAGCCTCCAAACCTCCAAAATGCTCCACGGCTTTGGGGTAAACAATAAAATTATCAATAGCGAAGTAAAGGAACTTCAGGACCAGGATGAGTTTATGTGCTTTGTGGCGATGGTAGAAACCTTGAACAATAGGCTACAAGAGGAAAAAGTGGAAATCAACAATATTGGTTTGGTCATAATTGATGAGGCCCACTATAATTCGTTCCGTAAACTGTTCAAATATTTTGAGGAAGCTACCATTTTGGGCGTTACCGCAACGCCGTTAAGTTCCAATATAAAGCTCCCCATGAAGGACAACTACAAAAAGTTGATCGTTGGGGAATCTATTGAATCTTTGATAAGCAAGAAATTTTTGGCAAAGGCGAATATGTATAATTACGACGTAAGCCTTCAAAGCCTCAAACTGGGGATCAATGGGGATTACACGGTAAAGTCTTCCGATGAGCTGTATGGAAACCACAGTATGCTGGGCAAGTTGCTTTCGGCCTATAATGATATTGCGAAAGGTACCAAAACGTTGATTTTCAATAACGGTATCAATACCTCTCGCTACGTATATGAAACTTTTAAAAAGGCGGGATATAATATTCGCCATTTGGACAATAAAAATTCGGCTGCGGAGCGAAAGGAAATTTTGCAGTGGTTTTCGGAAACCCCGGATGCCATATTGACCTCCGTTAGTATTCTCACCACGGGTTTTGATGAACCTTCCGTGGAAACCATTATTCTAAATCGCGCTACGCGTTCGCTCACCCTATATTTTCAGATGATCGGGCGTGGCTCCAGGTATCTGCCCAATAAAGAGGAGTTTACCGTGGTGGACATGGGGAACAATATTGCCCGTTTTGGTATGTGGAACGCTCCAATAGACTGGCAGGAGATATTCCACTTTCCGGATTTCTATTTGGAGAATATTAAGAACGATGAGGAGATTGAACGGGAGTTCGTTTATGAAATGCCCGAAGAACTCAAGGCGGAATTCTCAAAAAGCCCGTGTATTGATTTCGATATTAAGGCCGAGTATAAAAAAGCCTTTGCAAACGGCGAAAAATCCAAGCTGGTCTTGGAAAAAAGCATAGAACAACATGCACAGATTTGTGTAGAAAATGCCGAAGATGTCTTTGATGCCCGCATTCTTGCCAAAAAGCTGAAAGAAGAGATTCAATACCGCGTGCGGCAATATTCCTATTGCATCATGAACAACACCAAGAACTATAAAGAGTGGTTGGAAGAGGATTACGAACGTAAGTTGCGTAGTAAGATTTCCAAGAAGTTTGCTGCGAAGATGTGAGGATTAGTGGTTAGGAATCAGTACTTAGTGAAATAGTTGTCATTCCGAATGAGGTACGAAGAGAGGAATCTCATTGTTTTAAGATTTTCCGTCTATCTCCCGATAGTTATCGTAACTGTTCTATCGAAATGACGAAATAGGCTCAAAGTTTATAAAAACTAGAGTTGCCGTAATAAAATTGCAGGGTTTTGAACTTAGCTAAACAAATAAGACGTCACCTCTAATCTTTCGGCTCCGCTCAAAATGGGCCTAGTCGACATATACGAATAGCTAAAATGAACAAAAAACTCCTTGTGATAGGGCTTCGTTGGCCAGAACCTGATTCTACCGCGGCCGGGGTCAGAATGCTGCAACTGTTGGAGTTTTTTATTAGGGAAGGTTATAAAATTACATTTGCCTCTTCCGCTGCTGAAACTCAGTATTCCTTTCCGTTAGAAATCCTTGGAATTCAGAAACAGGCCATTCAATTAAACCATACTTCTTTTGATATTTTCATAAGTGATTTACAACCCAATATCGTTTTGTTCGACCGTTTTTTGACCGAAGAGCAGTTCGGTTGGCGTGTTGCGGAACAAGTACCCAATGCGCTGCGCATCTTGGATGCAGAAGATTTGCATTCCTTGCGCCATGTGCGGGAACAATACTTAAAAAAACAAGTTCCTTTTACCGCACAACTCTGGAAACAGGACGACAAGACCAAACGCGAAATAGCCAGCATCTACAGATGCGACATTTCCTTGATTATTTCAAGTTTTGAAATGGAATTGTTGCTACAGGAGCTTAGAATCGATAAGAATTTGTTGCTCCACCTTCCCTTTATGGAAGAAGAACTCCCCAAAAAACCGGATTGGAACCCTTTTGAAGCGCGAAACGATTTTATCTTTATCGGCGGAGGGAAGCACACGCCAAATATAGATGCTATAAAACAATTGAAGACCGAGATTTGGCCCTTGATCCATCAACAACTTCCCGAAGCAAAACTCCATATTTACGGGAGTTATCTTCCGCAACAAATTTTGGAATTCAACCGACCCGAAGAAAGCTTTTATGTACATGGTAGGGTGGAGAATGTTGGAGAAGTGATGTGCAATGCTAAAATCTGCCTAGCGCCTTTACGTTTTGGGGCCGGAATAAAAGGAAAGTTGTTACAGGCCATGAAATTTGGAACACCGAGTATCACCACTCCAATCGGTGCCGAAGGAATGCATGGCGATTTACCTTGGAATGGAAGCATCGCAACCAATCCAGCTGCTTTTGCACGAGCTGCGGTGAAAATATATTCAAGCAAAAACAAATGGGAAATGGCTCAGGCAAAGGGCATTACACTGATAAACGCCATCTATTCCAAAAGCAAGCTTCAAAAGACACTGAACAATACCCTAAAAAGGTTGCAACAAGATGTACAGAAGCACCGAGACGCCAATTTTATAGGAAGTTTGCTCCAACATCAAACCCTGCAAAGCACCAAGTTTATGAGTAAATGGATCGAAGCTAAAAACAAGTGAATACCAATCCCTCCAAAAAGAAAAAACAAGCTTGGCCCACCAAAGCCGCTATGGAACAGATTTATGAAATGAAGCTATGGGGAGGGGAAAGCGCTATTCCATTTTACTCCGGGGAAGGCTCCCATCATCCGGAACTGGTGGTTCCCTATCTAAAAATGGTCATACACTTTTTACAATCTTTTGAAAAGCCGCTTATCGTGTTGGACCTAGGTTGCGGGGATTTTAACGTGGGGAAGGCGTTGGTATCCCATACCCGAAAATATATCGCGGTAGACATTGTACCGGACCTCATTGCATATAATAAAAAAACTTTTAACGCTGAAAACTTGGAGTTTCGGTGTTTGGATATTGCCAAAGAGAACTGGCCCAAAGCGGATTGTATTATTTTGAGGCAAGTGTTACAGCACCTATCCAATGCAGAAATACAGCAAATCGTTTCCAAACTGGGTAATTATAAATATGTACTGCTTACGGAACATCTCCCTCAGGGCGACTTTATACCCAACAAAGACATCATCTCTGGGCAGGGCATACGGCTTAAAAAACAGAGCGGAGTAGATGTATTAGCGGCACCATTTCATTTAAAAGTAAAATCTGCAAAACAACTATTGACAGTTCCGGTAACGGATGGCAAAGGAGTTATCAAGACTATGCTATACAAGCTTTTTTAAAATGTAGGGATGGCAACGAAATTTTTTGGTTTAGTTATCGCCGCGCTATGTGCAGTCCGGCTAATTTTAAGGAAATATAGCAAAATCCTGTAAAACCATAACGTGAGAAAGGTTCCTCCGCTTAGTCTCTCGTTATGGTTCTCGGCCAGGCCTGCAGGGCAGGCCGTGAAGCCTTGTGGATTTTGCGGTATTGGGAATAAAATTCGCCGTACCGGATTGCATTTAGTGTCCTGATATGTCGAGTAGTTAAGCCGTTGCGGCGATATTGGCAAAAGGGGTCCTTGTCCTACGGATTTGGCGATCCGGCATAGCGCGGCGATGATGTCGACCCGCTTTTGGTGCGGTAGCTGCGTTAGCAGTGCAACAAAAGTACGCCGCAGGCGTATTCGACATCATCGATAAGCTAAAAGAAGTTTTAATTTCTATTTAGTGACTGATAACGAAGTTCATTGTTTCTAATAATAATTTCAAGGGTTTCCTATAGTTCTTGTTGAGAAAGTTTTTAACAGTTTCCCTTCGCTCTTCTACTAAAACAGCACTGGTTTAACATTTTGCTTCTAGTAATTCCAAACCGTATCTTTAGTCTTTAATTTGAGTATTCTTATTATGAAACAAGCCCAATGGCAAACTGCCCTCCAATTTGAAGATATTACCTATAAAAAAAGCAATGGTGTAGCCCGTATTGCGTTTAATCGCCCCGATGTACGTAATGCTTTTAGACCCAATACCACCAGTGAATTAATCAAAGCTTTTTATGATGCCCAAGAAGATACGAGTATTGGTGTGGTATTGCTTTCTGCGGAAGGCCCTTCTACAAAGGATGGGATTTGGTCTTTTTGCAGCGGTGGCGACCAAAAGGCTAGGGGACACCAAGGGTATGTTGGGGAGGACGGTCAGCACCGCCTTAACATTTTGGAGGTACAGCGAATGATCCGGTTTATGCCCAAAGTGGTCATTGCCGTGGTACCGGGTTGGGCCGTAGGTGGCGGACACAGCCTGCATGTGGTCTGTGATATGACCTTGGCCAGTAAAGAACATGCTATCTTCAAACAAACCGATGCCGATGTGACCAGTTTTGACGGAGGATATGGGTCGGCCTACCTTGCTAAGATGGTAGGGCAGAAAAAGGCTCGCGAAATATTCTTTCTAGGTCGCAATTATTCCGCCCAAGAAGCTTTTGAAATGGGTATGGTCAACGCTGTGGTGCCACATGCGGAATTGGAAGCTACCGCTTACCAATGGGCGCAGGAAGTATTGGAAAAATCGCCTACCTCCATAAAAATGCTCAAATTCGCGATGAACCTAACGGATGATGGTATGGTAGGACAGCAGGTCTTTGCCGGGGAAGCCACACGATTGGCCTATATGACCGAGGAAGCCAAAGAAGGCAGAAATGCATTCCTTGAAAAACGCAAACCCAATTTTGGGAAGGATAAGTGGCTGCCATAAAAGCCTCCTAACCTCCGAAGGGGGAACATTTTAACTGTCTGTTGATAGTTCCATTAAAACAACTTTTCAATACCATCCGAGTATTTTTTCCTGTCCTATCGAACGCCCGCTTGAATGGTATAGTAGGAAAGGCAGTCGATATACTAAGATAATATCAAAAACGGATTGGAATTGAGTTCTGAAATTCCGCTTTTTCAGCGGAAATAATTCGATTGGCTCCATGTCATTCGCATTGCGCACTTTTCCATTGAGAATCTTATGAACTAAAAAGAGCCCTGCTTTAGAAACAGGACTCTTTTACGAGAACACTATATGAAAATGAAAAAATTTTTGTCAGTCTTTAAAATGTTATCTTACTTTCTTAACTACAATGTAAATATAGAAGTAGCCCTAAAAAAAACGTAACTAATGTTGTGGGACAAGCAAAAGTTGTGGTGAACCTACTGATTGTTGTGGTTTAGAAAGAAAAATCTTACAATTTTATAATTTATTCAGGCAATGCCTTAATAATTTCGCTTAGAAAAGTATTGCTGTCAAAAACATCTTCATTGGCCAGACCGGTGCGAACCACAACCAATTCTTTGGAGGGAATTATAAAAACACGTTGCCCTTGGAATCCGTTAGCGGAATATACATCGCGGGGGACATCAGGATATTTTCCACCGGCATTCAGCCAAAAATGAGCCCCATAGACTCCATTGGAATGTTGGGTAGGTGTCGTTACGTAATCTACCCAATCGGCATCAAATAACCGTTCCCCGTTCCAATTCCCCTTGTTCAAGTAGAGTAGTCCAAATTTGGCCCAGTCCCGTGTATTGGCCCATCCGTAAGAAGAGCCCACAAAATTACCTTCCATATCTGCCTCAATAAGCATGGAATGCATTCCAATTTTATCAATAAGCGATGTATAGGGGAAATCAAGGTATTCTTGATGTGAAGAAAACCGCTCCCTTAGTATTCCGGACAGCATATTGGTAGTCCCTGAGGAATAGTTCCATATTTCCGTAGGTGCGGCTATCGCTTTCTTTTCAGCCTGGATTTTGGTCATATCGGAGGCCAAGAACAACATTTTGGTAACATCGGAAATAGAGGCATAGTCCTCGTTCCATTCCAGACCGCTTTGCATCCGCAACAAGTGATCATAGGTAATGCTTGGATAGGTACTTTTAAGATGAAGGGCATTTTCCGCTACATCTATTTTTCCTTGGTATTCCAAAATCCCGTACAAGGTTGCCAGGATACTTTTGGTCATGGACCAGCCCAGAATAGGGGTCTCGGGAGAAAACCCTTCCATATAACGTTCCGTCAATAGTTCATTTTTGTATGCGATCAAAACTGTTCGGGTTTTTACGGTCTCGAAATCTGCAAAAGCAAAATCGACCGCCTTTTGCAACTGATCATAATCTACTTCCGGGAAAATTGTATCCTTAACGCTATTGTTTCCAAAGGGAAAGGGCAGCTTATTTTGTAAAACAGTTCTTTTGGGCTTTGGCAACACGAACGAAGCATCATATGCCTCATTGACCAAAACACAGCCCAGACCATCTCTACACACCGTAGTTCTTGGCATTAAGCCATAAACCGAACTCGTGACCTTGTTCCCTACGACTTCTTCTAATTCCGCCATTTTAATGAGGGGCATGTCATTGTCCATTGCATCAATATCGCTGTACATTCTATGGGAAATATGGTTCCAAGAAGCTAAATTTTTGGAGGCAAAGCCAGAAATCATGTTTAATTTGGGATAGTTCCACCAAATGGCAACACTAACGATAAGTAACAGAACAAGCAGAAAATTCCTTAATTTTTTCAAGTATAAAAGTTTGAATGAGTTCTTATTGTAAATTTATCAAAAAGGAAACGTAATTATGTCGAATATTGGATTGATTATTGAAGAGCGAAGCAGGGATATTGGAGATTTTCTGGTAGGGCGATTGATTCCCTTTAGAAAAAAGCGGATGATCGGTCCGTTTATCTTCATTGACCATATGGGACCCACGGATTTAGGACCTAAAAAATATATGGATGTTGACCAACACCCACATATTGGGTTGTCCACTTTGACCTTTATATTGGAGGGTGAGCTCATGCACGAGGACAGTTTGGGCACCCGACAACTTATACAACCCGGTTCCGTAAATTGGATGGTTGCCGGAAAAGGGGTTTCCCATACTGAGAGAACCCCGGAACATCTTCGCAACGGAAATACATTTACCGCACACGGCTATCAAATATGGGTGGCTTTGCCCAAGGACATGGAAGATATTGAACCGGAATTCCATCATATTCCGGCCACGGATTTACCTTCTTGGAAAGACGGTACGACCCAATTTAAGCTGGTTGCCGGGGAAGGCTACGGAAGAAAATCGCCCGTACCGGTACATTCCCCATTATTTATGGTCGAAATAAAAACGGAGGAAACCTATGAATTGAATACGATGGACAATCTTAAAGGCGAAATTGGAATTTGCATTGTGGATGGCGGTATTGAAGCTTGTGGTCAATCTGTGGAAAAAGGAAATATTTTGGTCAGTAAGGTAGCCGATACCTGTAAAACCATTTTAAAACCCAATACCCACTTGCTGCTTTTTGGTGGTGAGCCTTTTCCCGAAAAACGCCATATCCATTGGAACTTTGTTTCACATGATGCCCAGAAAATTGAAACTGCCAAACAAGCATGGGAGGACAAAACGTTCCCTATGATGAAGAACGATAAAAGCTACGTTCCGCTGCCGGGATCATAATTTCTGCCAAGTTCTATCCGGTGCCAATATAAAAGTTCCCAAGTGCTCAAAATTGCATTCGTGCGGTAAAATAAGGGAGAGAAAAGTGCTTTCATCCTTAGACCGGTATAAATGATATGTCTTGCCAACAATGGGTTCAAAGTTGAACTTGGCGTTATAGACCAAACTATTGTATTCAAACTCCGCCATCAAATTTTTATATTCCTCTTGAATGGCTTCGTACTTTGCCTTGAATTGATTGTTGGCACTGACGATGTTGGTATTCTTCCAAGAAGTAACATCGGGCGGTGTAATTTTTGGTGCGAATACCCCGGTGGCGTAGGGCATTAGTTTCCCATGATAGGCCTGTGTTTCTTCATCAAAAACAACGGAATCCGGTTTCTTTTCTTTCGTCATAGCATTACAAAATTAAACAAAATGGAAGACTATGGGAAGTTCCGTTCCCATAGGATTTTCAACATTTTAAAAGTTATTCTTATCTTGAAATGATGTTTTATTTCAAAAAACTGTTCTCTTTGTCCCTCTTTCTGCTATTTTTTTCTTGTAAAGAACGGGAAATGACACCTAGTTACGAATGGATTCCCATGGAAGTTACCGCTACGGCATATAACTCCGTTCCGAGTCAAACATCTTATGAGCATCCCAAAATAACCGCTTGGGGCGATTCTATAAAGCCCGGTGTAAAATGGATCGCTGTTTCCAGGGATTTATTACGAAAAGGCTTGACCCATAATACCATGGTGAAAATAGATACTTTTGAAGGGGTTTATTTGGTAAAGGACAAAATGCATTGGCGTTGGAGAAATAGAATCGATATTTATATGGGAAATAATATCAAAAAGGCAAGGCAATGGGGAAGAAGAAAAGTTATTATTCAATACGCGGTAACCACCGATACTGTTAGCACTTCACCATGAAAAAAATAACGGTATTAATCGTTCTGGCAAGTTTCTTTTCCTGTACTTCTACAAAAATAATCGTAGACCGTCCTATTGTTTTCAATGATGAGCGTGAAGCGCTTACGCTGGAGTATTTGGAGAACAGATACGGATTGGTCCAAAACACCCCCACAATAGTTCCCAAAATGATTGTGTTACATTGGACCGTTATTCCCACTTTTGAAAAATCCTTCGAAGCATTTGATAATCCTACTTTGCCCAATTGGCGGCCAGAAATCAAAGATATCAGCGGACTGAACGTCTCCTCCCAATTTATGATAGACCGGGATGGGACTATTTACCGATTATTGCCCGAGACCACTATGGCCCGTCACGTAATAGGCCTAAACCACTGTGCCATTGGGATAGAAAATGTAGGCGGTACGGAAAAGCTTCCCTTGACCAAGGCTCAACTAAAATCCAATATCTGGCTGGTACGCTATTTAAAAGACAAGTATGATATTGATTATCTCATAGGTCATTATGAATATACCCTTTTTGAAAACCATCCGCTGTGGTTGGAGAGAGACGATGGCTATCGTACAAAGAAAACCGATCCTGGGCAGTATTTTATGCAAAAAGTGCGAGATGCAGTTTCCGATTTGAATTTTAAACCATTACCAAATGAAGATTAAAACACTCTTTTTTTACTTATTTCTTTTTTCCTTCTCAGTATTTGCGCAAGAAACGAATCTTACCGCCGAATTATATGACACCTATGACACTTATAAGGAAAGCTCGTTAAACGAGCGAAGAATAAAGCACAGTGAGCTTCAGCCCTTAATCGAACAATATACTGCCAATCCTAGGTTTAAAGTGACTGAAGTAGGGCAATCCATTGGAGGAAAATCACTTTCCTTGATAAGTACGGGCAAAGGACCTGTAAATGTGTTGCTTTGGTCGCAAATGCATGGCGATGAGCCTACGGCTACCCAAGCGATTTTTGATATTTTAAATTTTCTGAACAATGATGATTTCGTAACCGAGAAAGAACAAATACTGTCCGAAGTGACCTTACATTTTCTACCGATGTTGAATCCGGACGGAGCTGAACTTTTTCAGAGACGAAATTTATTGGGAATTGACATCAATAGGGATGCACTCAGGCTACAATCTCCCGAATCCAAAACCTTAAAACGTGTTCGCGATAGTTTGGAGGCCGATTTTGGTTTTAACCTCCATGACCAAAGCAAATATTACAATGCGGAACGAACGGCAAAACCTGCTACTATTTCCTATTTGGCACCTGCCTATAATTATGAAAAGGATATTAATATGGTTCGGGGAAACGCTATGAAAATCATCGTTTTTATGAATAATATCATTCAAGAATATGCTCCAGGACAGGTGGGCCGTTATAATGATGATTTTGAACCAAGGGCTTTTGGCGATAATATTCAGAAATGGGGCACAAGCACTATTTTAATTGAATCTGGCGGGTATCAAAACGATATTGAAAAACAGGAGATCCGTAAGCTGAATTATGTTTCCATCCTATCGGCAATTTACACGATCGCTATCAAAAACTATGAAAATATACCGCTTTCCGATTATGAAAAAATTCCGGAAAACGATAGAAAATTGTTCGATCTAAAAATTATAGGGGCAAATTATCCATTATTTGGAAAAAACTATAAAATTGATATCGGGATACATCACGTAGAGGTTGATGATGAAGACCATGATGATTTTTGGTATAGCAACCGTATTTGGGACCAAGGAGATTTATCTACCTATTATGGATATGACACTTTTGATGCAGCGGGGTATACCATAAAACAAGCCAAAGTTTATCCTGAAGTACTTAATTCGATTCAAGATTTGAGGAATTTAAATTTTCAAGAACTATTAAAAGCTGGGTATGGATATATTAGAACTCATAGGATTGGAAACAAACAGTTGAATTCTCCATTCCCTTTTCATTTGATCAGTAAAAGCTTTGAAATTCCGGAGCTAAACTTGCAACCAGGTGTGAATCCTACCTTCTTT
Organism: Maribacter algae; assembly: GCF_047345745.1. Classification (NCBI taxonomy): domain Bacteria; kingdom Pseudomonadati; phylum Bacteroidota; class Flavobacteriia; order Flavobacteriales; family Flavobacteriaceae; genus Maribacter; species Maribacter algae. Next base: position 821,402 of record NZ_JBLFES010000002.1, on the reverse strand, counting down.
TTGGAAAAAGAGGGCGAGTTGAAATATGCGGTCATCAATGGTTTTTTAATCGATTTATCCAAAGATTCTAAGCAAATCATATTTGAATTCGCGAATAAAAATGCAATGATTTTCAGATAATCTTAGTAGCCAAACTGTACATTCACGTAACGCCCATAGGTCAACAAAACAAAGAGCATAGTGCCCAAAGTAACCACTATTGCCGAAAATAAAAATAAAACAAAGCTCTGATACCCCTTGGACAATGGTCCTATGGCACTGTTTCGGATAATTTCGTTAAGTACATCCATAATTTTCTTTTTAAATTAATAGTTTACAGTTTTAGGATGTTGTTCGTTACAGTTAGGGTTTGTTATGTTAAAACAATTATCGGGCCAAAAACCCTACTGAGGTCTTGTACATTTTAGTCCAATAAAAAAGGGAAGCTTACGCCTCCCTTAATTGATTTTCTATATTTAGAAATATACTTTTCCTATAACTCAGCAGTATCCAACAACGCGAAAAACTTATCCAAATTAGGAAGAATAACAATCTTTGTTCTTCTGTTCTTGGCCATATTTTCCCTTGAGTCGTTTTCTACCAAGGGTACATAGCTACTTCTACCGGAGGCAATAAGCTGCGATGGATTTACCTCAAAATCCTTTTGTAATTTTCTTACGATAGATGTTGCACGTTTTACGCTTAAGTCCCAATTATCCGTTACCATTGGGGTATTTATGGTTCTGGAATCGGTATGACCTTCTACCATTACTTCCATGCTTGGCTCGGAATTGATCACGTCCGCCAATTTTTGAAGGATGTTATCCGCTTTGTTACTTACCTTATAACTAGCAGTATTGAACAACAGTTCATCGGAAATATTGATCATGACTACCGTTTTGTCAATACTAACGTCTACATCTTCGCTATCATCGGAAATAGACTGTTTTAACTTGTAAGAGACGGCCAAGTTCATCGAATCCTGTAAGGTTTTTGCCTCGGCAAGTTTAGCAGGATCAACGTTTGCTAAGGTTTTGCGCATGTTGTCCATGGTATTATTACTCATTACCGTTACATCGTTAACGGTGTATTGACTATCGTTTACTTCTTTCAAAGAATTGATTTTAGCGTTGTATTCGGCAACTCTAGCTTCTATTTTAGCCATTTTACCTTCCAACTCCTCTTTTTCTACCTGAGTTTTGGTCAAAGCACTTTTTGTCTGTGCCAAGTTATCCTCCAAGGCAACATATTTCTTTTTGGAAACACATGAAGTTAAAAGTGCTACGGACAGCAATCCAACTATTGATAATTTTTTCATTTTGAATATTCCTTTTAGATTAATATTAGTATTATAGCCCTTATCTACGCATAAAATCGACAAACGGATGTTTCAAGGATTTCAAAATAGATACCCGTTTCAAATAGAAAAGTGCATAAGTTTTTGATTTTCAATTTGTTGTTTTGTCTTTATTAAAACAAAAAAAGAAGCAACACTGTGCCTCTTTTTTATATTGTTTGAAATGAAAGAATCTTATTCGCAGCCTCCCGTAAATCCGTTGGCACTGAATTTGGTCTGCACGGCACCTTGGCGGGAACCGGTCTTAACCTGAATGGCCAAATTATTCTCACCGCTACCATCTCTTTTAGGACTACAGTATTCGAACAAATAGAAGCTATTGGCCCTTTCCGATACTTTTTCGGAGATATCCCTAAAGGTCTGTTCCAATTCTTCCTTATTTTGGGCAAAAACACTAAAGGTCTTTCCTATATCTTCTAGAACCTGTGTATCTATCTCGCTTCCCAGACCAATGGTGAAGAATGAAATATTGGCATTGGCCTCGTTTACTTTCTTCAAAGCGGCAGCTTCGGTAAAACGGGACGCTTGATCTGTACCGTCCGTAAAAATAACTACAGATGCGGCTCCAATGTTTCCGTTTGTCGTTGTTGATTGGATTAAATTGGATGCAATGTCGGTCGATTTTATGACCGCTCCGTACAAATCGGTAGAAGGATCGCTGCTAATATCCGTAGTAATACCATCTATTGCCGTAATCAATTCTTGTTTGGAGGAAGTCAACTCGTTTAGAAGGTGTAATTCATCCTCTCCATCAAACCAGTAAATGGCCATTTTAAAGGAATCTACATCCGTTGCGGGCATAACATTGTTTACAAAACTGGTGGAAGCCACTTTTAATTCATCCAAACTACTGTCCAAAACACTATTACTTAAGTCTAGGACCAGCAGAGTATTATTATTGAAAATCTGAGAATTAGGCGAAATGCGCGCGGCAGATTCTGAAGTGGATATGGTATTGAAACAATCATCGTTCCTTCCTTGTTCGTATATGGTAAATTGGTCCGCTGTTAAACCGGAAACGGGATTTCCGTCCGTATCGGATACTTTAAAAAAAATAGAGACCTTCCCCGGTAACGTAGTAAATTCCTCTTGAATAGAAAGCACCAATTCCCCCTCATCCAGTCCGAGACAATCATCTACGGGTTTCCCTTTTCCCAGACCGTCCCCAAAATCAGGAATAAAATTAATGTCGTTATCGGCATTTCCACATGAAACAAATAGTGAAATTGAAAAAAGAAGTGTAATGGTTTTCAAAAAAAACTTCATAATCATAAATTTTTGAGTTCAACAAGCAGAACGGACAAACTTTGTTTAAAGTATAAGCAGCATAAAAAAATATGTTAAACATTGTTAAAGAAGTCAAATATGCCCTAAAAAACAGGCTTAAATAGGTATTTTCATCCAGTATAAAGAGTTAATATACTATTGTATGACGCATGAGTTGAAGCAGATTTTCAACGACTATTTGAGTAACCAAAAGAAAGGATTGAAATCCGTTTTGGCTACCGTCGTCGCCTTGGATGGTTCCTCTTACCGAAGACCGGGAGTGCGAATGCTGATTCGGGAAGATGGTCAACTCACTGGGGCCGTAAGTGGTGGATGCGTAGAAAAAGAAGTGGCACGACAAGCAGAAACCGTGCTGACCACTGGTAACCCAAAGATGATGACCTATGACGGCAGATACCGATTAGGTTGCGAAGGTATTCTTTATATTTTAATAGAACCGTTTGCCCCTGATTTGGAATTACTTCAAGCTTTTGACACCATCATCTCTAATAGAAAACCTTTTAGTATAACTTCTTGTTTTAAAAAAGAATACGGTTCTTTCAAAGGTATTGGCTCCTCTTTCACTATAAACGGAAAGAAGTTTGAACTTCAGCCTAAAAAAGAACCTGAAGCAACACTTGAATTTTTTGAGCAGGTATTTCAACCCTGTATGAAATTGATAATCATCGGTGCGGAGCATGATGCCGTGCAATTGTCAAAATTAGCACTGTCCATGGGTTGGGAAGTAACCGTTTGTGCTGTTCCGCAGGAAGAAAAAACCATTGCCGATTTTCCAGGGATACATGATTTTTGGAATGTTGAGCCCTCGGATTTTCCGTCGGCTAAAATTGATGCGCAAACTGCTGTAGCGCTCATGACACACAGTTATGTAAAGGACTTAAAGTATTTGTTTAGATTAAGCGATGCTAAACCAATGTATTTTGGGCTTTTAGGTCCCTTGAAACGAAGAGAAAAACTATTCCATGAATTTATGGAGTTGTATCCCGAAATGGATTTTGATTTCTTCGAAAACATTCATGGTCCAGCTGGTTTAAATATAGGGGCTGAAACTCCCGAGGAAATTGGGATTGCCATTATTTCAGAAATCCTGGCCGTCATACGAAACCAAGAACCCATATCGCTCAGAGATAAGAAACAAGGTATTCACGATTGACAACAAAATCCAACATAGGCATCTTGATTTTAGCGGCAGGACGATCCAGTCGGATGCAATCCATAAAGCAGTTACTACCATGGGAACATGAAAATTTACTTTTAAACGCTATTCATACCGCATTAAAAACGACCGCAAACCAAGTTTTTATAGTACTAGGGGCCAGCGCGCACAAAATTAAGAAGGCTTGTTCTTTGGAAGTCCTGAATGTTGAAATTATCATGAATGACGACTGGAAAAAAGGGCTAGGTAGTAGTATAGCTACCAGTGTACAGTATTTTAATGAGAAAAAATATGATTTGGACGGAATTTTGGTGATGCTAGCGGATCAACCGCTGTTTACCGTAACATATTTTAACGAAATGCTTGCTGAGTTTAAACAAGAAAGGCACAAAATAGTTTCAACGGCATACGGAAGCAGGGCAGGAGTACCCGCAGTTTTTCATAAGAGTTTATTTGATGAATTACTGGATCTATCGGAAGATTTTGGTGCCAAGGAAATCATGAAAAAGTATGCAAATCTCAACTTGGTTCTGGATTCGGGAAAGATGAACCAAGATATTGACACACAAGAAACATATCACGAACTGTATCATAAATACCATTAATCCATGACAATGACCCATCAATTTAAATTTAAAAAGTCCTTTATATTATTGGCAGTATTTCTATTAGGCTGCCACGGACTTTCGGGCCAAGAAATGAGTTTTGAGGAATACAATCCATCTTCTACACTCGTTGTCCCCGGAAAAGAAATAAAAAAAGCGAAATTTCCCTTCGTGGATGTCCATAGTCACCAAAGGGACATGTCCGTCTCAAGATTAAACCAACTTGTAAAAGATATGGACGCGCTCAACGAGGGTGTTATGGTAAATCTAAGCGGCGGTTCAGGAGCCAGTTTAAAAACTAAAATAGATAATATCAACAAAAGCCATCCAAACCGTTTTGTAGTTTTTGCCAATGTTGATTTTGATGGCGTGGGAAAACCCGGATGGGGAGAAAAAGCCGCGGCCCAGTTAGAAATCGATATTAAAAATGGTGCCAAAGGGCTAAAAATTTTCAAAAGCTTGGGATTACGTTACAAAGACACGGAAGGTAAGCGGTTGGCTATTGATGATGTAAGGTTGGACCCTATTTGGGCCAAATGCGGGGAGTTGGGTGTTCCCGTTTTGATTCATGCCGCAGATCCAAAATCATTTTGGGATGATATGGACAGTGACAATGAGCGTTGGTTGGAGCTTAAAACACATCCAAGAAGACAGCGTTCCGCGACCGATCCCGCCCCGTGGGAGCAAATTATCCAAGAACAGCATCGTATGTTCAAAAAACACCCTAAAACCAAGTTCATTAATGCGCACATGGGCTGGTATGCCAATAACCTAGGAAGACTGGGCGAGTTATTGGATGAAATTCCCAACATGAACGTAGGCATTGCCGCGGTCATTGCAGAATTGGGGAGGCAACCCCAGAACGCCCGTGCCTTTTTCATTAAGTATCAAGACAGGGTATTGTTTGGAAAGGACAGTTGGAGACCAGAGGAGTTTCCCACCTATTTCAGGGTGTTGGAAAGCAATGACGAGTATTTCCCATATTACAAGAAATATCATGCTTTCTGGGCCATGTACGGTTTAAACCTCCCCGATGAAGTATTGAAAAAATTATACTATCAGAACGCGCTAAATCTTATTCCCGGTCTGGACAAAACCCTTTTTTCCAATTAATTTTTTAAAAAGAGTTTAACGCATAAAATTTGGCCATCGCCCCAAAAGAATTGAACTTGTGGGTGAAACCCCAAAATCTGATTACAATGTGCAATAAGCATCAATGCCACATCGTGCCGCCACATATTCTGGAAGCATTGGCAAAAAGAGGAAATACAAATTGCAAGAAAACACTCAACGATACGTACAGAATTCTTGGCAAAAGAAATGCGGCTCTAAACAATCTATTGTTCCGTGAATTAGAGGAAGATAGTGGAGACCGATTCATATACGACTCCCAAAACCAATTTGAACAACGTGTGAAACTGGTGCGCGAGGAAGGAGGAGCAGTGGTAGAGGATGAAGTAGCCAATGGGGCTTACGAGACTTCCGGGTTCGTGCGGGACTATTTCAAGGAGACGTTCGGTCTAAATTCCATTGATGGCAATGGCCTATCCGTTATTTCCAATATTCATTATGGAGAGGCGTACAACAATGCCTTTTGGGACGGAGACGAAATGACGTACGGCGATGGGGATGGAAAGGAATTCACCAATTTTGCCAGTGCTATAGACGTGGTTGCGCATGAACTGGCCCACGGTGTTACCCAGTTTCTTTCTAATTTGGAATATCGGTCGCAATCCGGAGCGTTAAACGAGCACTTTTCCGATGTTTTTGGTACTATCATCAAACAAAAATTCTTAAAGCAAGATATTACGGAAGCCGATTGGCTTATTGGGGATACCATTGTGACGGAAAACTTCCCCGGAGTGGCCCTCAGGTCTATGAAATCACCCGGTACCGCCAATGATTTTGATACGCAACCCGATCATATGGACAACTACTATTCCGGTTTGGCCGATAACCAGGGGGTTCACATTAATTCCGGTATTCCGAACAAGGCGTTTTACTTAAGTTGTTTGGAATTGGGAATAGCGGACTGTGCACTTATCTGGTTCGAAACCTTAAAAGGGCTTTGGAGGACGGCAGATTTTAATGATATGTTGGAGGTAATATTGGAAACGACCCAAAAGTTATCGGACGATAATAGAGTTTCGACAAATGCCAAAGAGGCGATATCCAAAAGTTTTGAAGCTGTGGGTCTAGTTTCTATTTCGGTATAAATGGAATATAAAATTAAAATAGAAGGAGGATTTCGTGGTTTGCCCGAAGTATACATTGGGGAAACCGACCTTAGCCCTCAAGAGCAGGAGGAATTGATAGCTGCCCTACAAAACCCTCCCGAAAAGAATCATAATGTCAGGGACGGTTTCTCATACTTAATATCCTTCATCACGGATAATGGCCTGCATACCAATACCTATGACGACACCAATATGCCTGCGCAATTGCGTAAATTCATTCAAAAAGTAAAAGATTCTCAAAATAGTCCTTAATCCTTTGATTCTTTGGTTTTTGGACTATACGGCTTAGCGTCATAATTCTGGAAAATGCCGCATGAGACCTCTTTTTTTTTGATCAAGGAAGAGGTTTTTCTTTTTTTGGTCAATGCTTCTATTTCCTTGTTTAAAAACTGCATGTTGTTTTATTTTAGAACGATAGCGCTTTTTATTTGTTGTCTTTATTCGATATATCAAAACCACGTTTTTAATTTTTTTCGGATTTTGTGTGACAAATAAACAAAGCCCCATACTTATTGAAAAAATAAAAAGGCATATGCCTAAAGAAGAAGTTTTTACCAAGCTCATACAAACACATCAAGGACTGTTGTTTAAGGTGTCTTCCATTTATACCGATAATAAAGAGGACCAAGAAGATTTGTTTCAGGAAATTGTATTTCAGCTTTGGAAATATTTTGATTCGTTTCGAAAAGAATCCAAAATTTCTACATGGATGTACCGCGTAGGAATGAACACCGCGATTACGCACTTAAAGAGAAAGAAGAGAGGAGGTACCGCCATTCCTATTTCGGATGCTGTTCTTGGAAAGATGGAAAATACGGATTCCCTCCTTGAGGAACGTCTTAAATTATTATACAGACATATTGGTGAGCTCAATGCTTTGGACAAAGGGCTAATGCTCTTGCTATTGGAAGGCAAAAGCTATAAGGAAATGGCCGAAATAACCGGTTTGGAAGCTTCCAATGTGGGCACGCGTATATCGCGCATCAAGAAAAAATTAAAGAAAAACATGCTAACACAGTAGGCTATGGAACTTGAAGAATTGCAAAAAGCTTGGTCGCAAATGAGCCAAGAATTGGAAAATCAAAAAAAATTGACGAATAATATCATAATGAAAATGACACAGGAAAAATATCGTAATAAGTTTAAAACAGTATCAATTTTTGAAACGGTAGGGGCAGTGTTCTGTTTCGTGACCGCTATTTACATTATCATCAATTTTTCAAAACTGGATACCTGGTATCTGATGGCTTGCGGAATATTCTCCTTGGTTTTCCTGTTGGTTTTACCCGTAGTAGTGCTTAGATCGATTTTTAAACTAAAGAACATGGATATCGTGAACAGGCCTCATAAAGAAGCTTTGGATGAATATCTTAAAGAGAAAAACAATCTCATGTTATGGCAACGCATTACTATGGGATTAAGCTTAATTCAGTTATTTTCTATTGCCATCGTATTTGCCAAATTATTTTCGGGCAAAGATTTTTTCCTCGTTGAGCGCAATGGTTGGAATTATGTAGCCATGGCATTTTCTGTTTTGCTTATAATCGGTATGATTGTTTGGGCTGGCAAAGGTTATAGGAAAATGACCAACTCGGCTGAAAATATTATCAATGAACTGGAATAATCACTCGGTCAGTTTCTTCTGAATATAATTAAGAATTAGCATCCAATTCATCTTAAGTAAAAGGGAAGCGGTAGGAACATTATCATCCTCGATAGCAGAAATAATGGCCTCATGCTGATTGTCCGATTTATTGTAAAAGGAATCATCCAACATAAAGGCACGCTCGTAAAAGAAAATACGAGTTTTGAGGTCGTTTAGAATGCGTAACGCCAACTTGTTTTCGTATCCTTGCGTCATTAATTTGTGAAATTCCAAGTCGGCCTGAATGCGTTGTAGCGCGTTGGGCGCGTTTTCAAAAACTTCTTGTTGCTTTTTTAAGGCTTCAATGGTAGCTGTATCGAACTCTGAATTTTCAATCGCCATTACTTCAAGATTGGCCACTAAATTGTAAAGGTCTTCCGCCTCATCAACGTCCAACTCGGAAACGACAAAACCCCTGTTGGGTATCGCTTTAATGATATGTGCCTGCTGTAATTGTGTCAACGCTTCACGAATGGGCGTTACACTCACATCCAACTCACGGGACAACGCCGCCAGATTTATGGTTTTACCAATTTGTAATGCCCCGCTGACCATCTGCTTTAAAAGATGTTCCCGCACTTGGTCCCGCAAATTCATTTTTACAATCATCGAACTAAAATAGTATATCGTATACGATTTAACGAGAAAAGATATGCTTTTAGTGTATAAAAAAATGTAATGCCTTTCTGAGTTACACTTATTTTTTTAAATAAAATCGATGAACGGGGAACCTTTATCATACTAAATACCGGTCCAGCTCGTTTTTAGCAGTACACCCACAAACTAATTTTTATGAAAACATCAGTTTTAAGATTTAAAAACATTTGGCTTATAGCAATTATGGCATTTGTCACATTCAATTGTAGTGATGATAAGGATATGGCAGAGGATATTGTTTTAACGCAGACCGAAGTAAAAACTATTTTAGAGACCGATGATGTTTCTGGCGTAGCCGATACTGTTTTATCCGAACTTTATGCAAACGGTAATACCGGAAAATCAAACAATACCAATGATTGTTATAGCGCTACATATACGGACACCGGTTATACGGTCACGTTCAATAACTGTGTACTTAATGGTACCGAAGATGTAAATGGTACGGTAACCGTAACTTATAGTCTAGAAAATGACGCCGTATCCTATACAGCTACTTATGTTGATTTTTATGTAGGTAACATCAAAATTAACGGAACAAGAAGTTATAGTGTACTTGGTAATGCCGGTCAAAGTATAGTCTCTTTCTCTGTTACGAGTGATATGGAGCTAGTAATGGAAGATGAATCGGTCATCTCTGAAAACGGTACTAAAACATTAGGAGTAAGCTTTGGAGACAGTTTGGCAACTACCATTTTCACTATTGACGGCAATTGGACCTTAATGGTTGATGGTGATACCTATAAAGTAAATGTGACCGATACTTTAGAGGGCAATTTAGGTTGTGCTTACTTGGTTTCCGGTAATATGAACATAGATAAAAATGGATTGAACATCACCGTTGCTTTTGGTGACGGATCTTGTGACGATGTCGCTACCATTATGTATCCTAACGGCGTAGAAGAAGAAATTTCGCTTAAGGACTAGATTCATTTTTTCAGCATTTTCAAGCTAAAATAAAAAGGGAGGACCAATTTGGTCCTCCCTTTTTTAGCTAATTCAAATTTGGCTTACCCTTTTGGTTGTTTAGGTTTTACCTTTTGTACAGGTCTACTTCCCTTCGCAATGGAAAAGAAAGCAAACTTTTTGGATACCATGGGGGACATTCGTTTTGAATTTTTCATGGTGTTGTTTTAAATCCTCCTGATGAGGGAGGATATAGATTGATGATGAATTGAATTGATTTGATTGATGAAAGGATTATTAATGTGTGTGGTTCCTGACCTCAGCCCATTGTACCCTTTTGCTGCTCCTGAAAGTGGAGAAAAATGAATGTCTCCTGGATTCCGTTGGCGTGTTTCTGATAAAAGTTCTCATGATGTTCGTTTTTTGATGATTGATGAATGTTTGATGATGTTTGAGTTGTCTAGTGCGTGTGGTTTCTGACCTCCGCCCATTGTACCCTTTTGCTGCTCCTGAAAGTGGAGAAAAATGAATGTCTCCTGGATTCCGTTGGCGTGTTTCTGATAAAAGTTCTCATGATGTTCGTTTTTTAATTGATGAATTGATTGATGAATTTTTATTTACAATTTCTTGTATACTTAAGAGACGATGATAAATCAATTTCGTTACAGTACTATGTTATAAAAGGTACTATATTTAACATTTTCTCAAAAAGGAAATAATTTAACTAATTGAAAAACAGTTATTTATAGATTAAATAAAAAATCGAATTTTAACAAAAAAAGATTCTTGATGAATCCATTTATAAAGTGAATAGGAGAGGAGAGATGTTGTTTAAGCACTAAAGCGTTTTAAGATATTCCAATAAAGCAGTGCGTTCTGTGTCGGTCAATGCATCCCCAAAAGTATGTCCGCCATTGCCATATCCTTTTAATGTGGTATTGTAAGTATCCGTATCGGATTGATTTGTCTCAATCGTGTAGTTCCAACCAAGATTTATTGTATCGTAATCAGAATTATCAAAAGTCCTTTTCCAAAATTGAGGTCGTTCCTTACTATTCAGTACAGCTGCAATTGTTGGCACGGAAGCATTATGAAAATAGGGTGCCGTTGCCCATATACCATCTAAAGGCGGTGCAATATAGCCCCCTTCCGGAATAATGGCGATAGCATTTTCGTCTGTCCCGAACCAACCGTTGTTGAACCAATCCAAAAAATAAGTGTTCGTAGTAGTGCTCGTCGTATATTTATCGGACAGTGATGCATCGGTACCAATCGTTTCGAGTGCTACCAGTACATTAGGGTACGTTTCTTCATTTGCCGAATAGCTGCCATGACATTCCACACAAGTGTTGTCAAAAATTTCCTTTCCCTGGGCCGCTAATCCTGTATTTATTTCAAAAGGGTAGTCCGGGGCATCCAAGCTATAGATGTAGGCCAAAACATCTTCCATATTTTTGTCCACTTCCTTGGCCTTCTCCAACCCGCCCATCGTCAATAGACTGGCACCGACAAAACTTTTACAAAAATCCATGCGCGACATTGCGGTATAGAACATTGCATTTTTCTTTTTGAGCAACCACCAAGCGGGTACGTCCGTAGGAATCACTTCATCTGAAACTTGAACAAAGGGTTCATCGTTCCAATCCAACGTGTTTTTATCACGATGCGAAATCAAGACTTCTGCAATTTTGTTGGCGGGATTCACGCCTCTACTGGCCGTGATGGTCTTTGGACCTATAGCGGTAACACTTCTTCCAAACTGTTGATAGGCCTCCGCTTCCGGGCTATTGGAGCCGTAAATAGAATTGATGGCAGCGGTCAACAAGGGAACATTGTCCGCTCGGTTATTGGTATAATCGCCATCATGCTGTCCTAAACCGATGACATACTCATTATTGATTTTTGCCGAGTGGCAGTTTAAACAATTAGGCGCTACCACACGCACACCGTTTACTGCATTTACGGCTGTATTATCATAGGAAATAATAGCGTTGTCCCCAGTTCTTTCAAGAACGTTATCGTCGTTCTCCCCATTACCAAAAATCCAAGCGTCATACGGTACTCCTGAACTCATATAATCCCCATTAAAGAGATATTCCTTGCCTACAATGGCATCACCGGGTCTTTGGACGGATTCCGAAATCTTGGTAATTTTTCTAACCGTAGGTGCAGGCTCGTCAATGACATCGGGTTCATCGGGATTTAAGACCTTTTCCCGAACATCGGTGCTCGAACATGAAATCATATATGAAATCAATACAAGAGCAGTTATCGCCTTAAGATAAAAAGATGTTGTTTTCATGAATCGTACTTGACAAAACCTTCGTATAAAAATACATAAAGTATGATATATTAAGCTTTTATAAAGGATGAGTTACCATTATCATCGGTTAATAACTTATAGGGCTTCATTGTCCTAAATCTGCCCGATAATTAAAATATTGCTGTTATCTTTGTGAAAAATTAAAAGGATTGGGATTTCCTTGTTATGCTCCCTATGTATCATTGTTGTTTCTACACAATTTGGCGATGTTCCATACTAATCATTTTTAGTAATTCTTTCCTTTTAAGCACAGCATAAATTTTTAAATAGTATATGGCAAAATCGCAACAGACTTTTAATAAAACCGAAAAAGAAAAAAAACGTTTGAAAAAACGTGAGGAAAAAAGAAAAAAAATGGAAGCTAGGAAAGCCGCCGCTAAAGAAAACGGTACTTCTGGTATTCCAATGGCCTATGTTGATTTCAACGGACACTTGGTAGATACACCGCCAGATCCGGATATGAAAGTAGAGATCGAGGCAGAGGATATTGTTCTAGGAATTCCAAAGAAGGAGGAAGGCGATGTAGAGGAATTTGACCCGGTTAGAAACGGCAAGGTCAACTTTTTTGATACTTCCAAAGGTTTTGGTTTTATAATAGATAGTGAAAATCAAGAAAAATATTTTGTTCACGTTAGCGGTCTCATCGACGAAATAGCCGAAGGCGACAAGGTTTCATTTGAGCTTGAAAAAGGCATGAAGGGCATGAACGCGGTCAGGGTCAAAAAAATCTAGTGCATTGCGCCACAGCGATTGAATACTTCCAAAAAAAATAAATTTCTTGTCATATTGGCCTTTTTTGCCATTTATGTCATTTGGGGGTCTACTTATTTATTGAATAAAATTGCTGTTACGGAGCTACCTGCTTTTATGCTCTCCGGCATTCGATTCTTCATAGCAGGGTGCCTTATTTTTCTCATTGCAAGAATATGGAAACTCCCCTTAAGGATTTCAAAAAAGCAGTTTAAAAATACCGCTATTGCAGGGTTTCTTTTTCTTACTTACGGGAACGGCATGGCCGTTTTTGCATTGAATTATGTGGACAGTAGTTTCGCCGCTTTGGAAATATCGGCGCAGCCTCTGGTCGTACTATTGCTCATGCGTTTCTTACAGGGAAAGAAAATACAACCCATGTCCCTCATGGGAGTCGGTCTCGGTATTATCGGTATATATCTGCTGACCAGCCAAAAAGAACTAATCACGCAAGAAGGCGCCGTTTTGGGTATGGCCTTACTTTTTAGTTGTATGCTTAGCTGGGGGTATGGAAGTCTTTTCGTTGGTAAGGCGGACTTACCGCCTAATTATTTTGTGAATACAGGCTACCAAATGTTAACGGCAAGCTTTATGCTCATTTTAACGAGTTTGGTGACCGGTGAAAGCTGGTCTTCCCCAACTACATGGAGCGAGCCCACCTTATGGTCCATCTTATTATTGATTATTTTTGGAAGCATTATAGCATTTACGTCATTCAACTATTTGTTACGTACGGTATCCCCTGAAAAAGTGGCAACGTCTACTTATGTAAATCCAATAATTGCAGTGCTTTTAGGATGGTATTTTTTGAATGAAGTAATTACTGCCCAAACAATTATAGCGGCGATAGTTTTACTTACCGGTGTATATTTTATCAATACCAAGAAAAAACTAACGTTATTTTCCAGGTTTATCTCTAAAAAATAACAGGCTGGAAAGTCTAAATGAGTATTGTCATAGATTGTGTTTCTCCTATTTTTAAACCTCCCAACGTAATAGTGCCTACTCTAACCCTTACTAATCTTATCGTTGGAAAACCAATGGCTGCCGTCATTTTTCTAATCTGCCTAAATTTACCCTCAGTCAGGATTATTTTTATCCAAGAGGAATTTCGATGTCGGTTTATACGTAATCGTTCATCCGCTTCCGGTAGGATAGTAGGAATTTTTATGGATTCCACTTCGCAAGGCTTTGTTTGATATCGTTTTCCGAACAGACCAATTTCTACACCGTTTTTAAGTTGTCTTATACCTTCGCTTGTGATTTCCCCATCCAATTGAACCCAATATTCTTTTTCGACACCTGTGCTATTGATGGTGTTTGCCAATTTACCGTCCGTGGTCATCAATAAGAGGCCCTCTGATTTTTCATCCAACCGGCCAATGGGCATAACCCCTTGGGGAAAATCATAGAGTTCGCTCAAGAATCGTTTTTTGCGTAATTGTCGCGCTTCGCCAGAGCTTAATTGACTAAGCATTCCAAAAGGTTTGTACAATTTAAAATGACTATGGATCACACTGTTTCAATTCAAATTCATAACAATACCGGATTAGCCGGAAAGTTACCCTTTTTATCCAAATCATTCTATAAAAGGCAATGAACATCGTACCTTTGCATCCGTTGAAAAAGAAAATATGCAAGAGACCGTTTTTGAGCTACAGGACAAAAAAACCGATAAGGAGTTATACGATTATCAACAAGGTGCCATCCAGAAAATTTTTGAAAAGTTTGACAATGAAAGGGAGGACTACCATTTGCTGTATCAATTGCCTACAGGTGGTGGTAAGACCGTAATCTTCTCTGAAATCGTACGTCAATATCTAAAGAACCACAATAAAAAAGTGTTGGTGATGACGCACAGGGTGGAGCTTTGTAACCAAACTTCGGAAATGCTCACAAGTTTTGGAGTGGTGAACAAAGTGGTGAACAGCAAGGCCAATTTGGAGGACCAAGACCAATATAGCTGTTTTGTGGCCATGGTAGAAACCCTGAACAATCGTCTAAACGATGATAAATTGGACATTTCAGATGTAGGCCTTGTTATTGTGGACGAGGCCCATTACAACTCTTTTACCAAGCTTTTCAAATTCTTTGAGAAGTCCTTTATTTTAGGAGTTACCGCTACGCCTTTAAGTTCCAATAAGGACTTGCCGATGAACGATAACTATGATGAACTCATTCCCGGGGAATCCATAGAAAATTTAATCGAGAACGAATTTTTGGCGAAGGCGGAAGTTTTTCAATATGATATGGGACTGACCTCCCTAGAAGTAGGCTCCAATGGGGATTATACCGTGAAATCTTCCACAGATTTGTACACGAGTCCGGCAATGCTCAATAAATTGTTGGAAGCTTATAGAAAGCATGCCGAGAACAAAAAAACGTTGATTTTCAATAACGGTATTGAAACTTCCATCCAAGTCTACTATACTTTTAAAAATGCCGGACTGCCCGTCATGCATTTGGATAATAGCGCCACTAAAAAACAGCGGCGACAAATTTTAAATTGGTTCAAGGAAACCCCCAATGCCATTTTGACTTCCGTGAGTATTTTGACCACAGGTTTTGACGAACCCACAATCGATACGATTATTTTGAACAGAGCGACAAAGTCGCTTACGCTGTATTATCAAATGATAGGTCGTGGATCTAGGATATTGAACAACAAATCCAAATTTACGGTAGTAGATTTAGGCAATAATCTATACCGTTTTGGGCCTTGGGGAGCTGATTTGGACTGGCAGTCTATTTTCAGGTCGCCCAACTTCTACATAGACCGTATAAAGGATGATGAAAGTATAGAAAGCTCTTTTAGGCACGATTTGTCGGAGGAGGTAAAAGCATCGTTTTCAAAATCAAAAGAAACTTATTTTGACGTGAAAGAGGCCTATGAGGAGGCTACTCTTGCAGGGGAATCCTCAAAAACCGTCCTCGAAAAATCCATAGTACATCATGCGCACATCTGTATTGAAAACAGCGAGGATGTTTATGATGCCATCGCTTTGGGAAAACTGCTAAAAGAGGATATAGACAATCGTATTCAGATGTATGCAAAGTGCATCAGCAAAAGCACCCACAACTTTTTAAGCTGGCTTAAATTGGATTACCAGAAGAAATTGAACTCCTATCTCCGAGAGAATTTTGATACTATTTTTGAAGAAATTCACGGGCATCCGCCGGAAGAATGAATCATATCATTTGATTTCATTTTAACAAAAACCCAAAGCTACCCTGTTAGAAAATCCTTCGGGAGAACTTTTTTAGCCTGAATATCATCTCTTTTTGCAATAGAAAACGCTATTCAAATCCTGAGTGGCTACCGTTATATTTCCTATTTTTAGGTCAATGGAAAAAAAGGAAACGAAAATTGCTATCATAGGTGCCGGCATTAGCGGATTAATTGCGGCTCAGGTATTGGAAAAGCAAGGATTTTCACCAACTATTTATGAAAAAACCGATAGGACAGGAGGGCGTGTAAAAACCGATATCATGGACGGTTATCAGCTGGACCATGGTTTTCAGGTGTTATTGGACGCTTATCCTATGGCTCAAAAATATTTGAACCTAGAAGCCTTGGAACTGCAAAGATTCTATCCTGGTGCCATTATATTTAAAGAAGGTGAAAAATCGGTCATCGGCGATCCTTTACGCAACCTTTCACTTTTCATACCGACCCTAAAATCGGGCATCGGCACCTTTTCGGATAAGCTTAAAATCCTAAAGCTGAACAACAAGCTTAAAAAGAAAACAATTGAATCTATATTTAAGGAATCGGAACGGACCACTTTGGCCTATTTACAAGATTTTGGGTTTAGTACCGAAATTATAACCGATTTCTTCAAACCTTTTTTTTCGGGAATCTTTTTGGAGACCGAATTAGCTACTTCTTCCAGAATGTTTGAATTTGTCTATAAAATGTTCGGTTCTGGGTATGCAACCTTGCCAAAAGCTGGTATCGAGGCCATTCCAAAACAATTGACAGCCCAATTGAAGAGTACCCGTATTCAGTACAATAAGGAAATTACGAGTTGTGAAGACGGCAAAATTCTATTTGCCGACGGGAGCAAAGAGCTTGTAGATTTCATTATTCTAGCTACTGAAGCTTCGTCGCTTATCGATAATATGCGCAATCAGGCCATTTCGTGGAAGTCATGCGAAACCTTATATTTCACTGTACCCAAGAAAGATGATGACAGACCGTTGATCGGGCTTATACCAAAAAAGGATACACTGATCAACAATATTTTCTTTCATACAACATTGGCTACGGAAACTTCGGGAACTGATGATTTGCTTTCGGTCACAGTGGTCAAGGCACATACGCTTTCCGAATATGAGCTCATGAACCAAGTAAAGGAAGAGCTGAAAATAGTGTGTGGTATTACAGAAGTTTCCTATTTGAAAACATATGAAATCCGGCAAGCACTCCCACGGCTATCCGATTTACAGTATAGTATTTCGCCCTCAGAAACAAGATTGACCAATTCTATTTTTTTGGCCGGAGATTATTTGTTGAACGGTTCGCTGAACGCTGCGATGATGAGCGGTGAAATGGCTGCCAAAGGACTTATTGAAACTGCAAAAGGAACTTTGAAATTATAGTTTTTTTATGAATCGTAGAACTTTTACAAAAAAATCAGGAATTTTACTATCATTAATAGCACTACCTAATGTTACTTGCGCAATGACCTCAAAAAAACAATATAAAATGGGACTTCAGGCATTTACCATTCGTGATGCCATGGAAAAAGACCTTATAGGGAGTTTAGAGATTGTAAAATCCTTGGGGTACGAAGATTTGGAACTTTATGGTTTTGATTCAGAAAAAGGAAGCTATTACGGTCATAAAGCATCGGACTTCAAACAAATGCTTGACGATATTGGGCTTACGGCTTCCAGTTGTCATTATGGTTTTTCGGACTATCTCGAAAGCCAAGATGATGAACTGAAACGCTTTGTGGATTCCTGTATCCAAGGAGCAAAAGAATTGAACACACCTTATATCACCTGGCCTTGGATGCATCCTAAGTACCGAAACACGGAAACATTTGAAAAGCTACCGGAATTGCTCAATAGGATAGGGGAGCAGGTTACTTCCGCAGGGTTGCAGTTTGCTTATCACAATCATGATTTTGAATTTCATGACTATGGTGGCAAGACCGGATATGAAATGATTATGGCCGAAACTGACCCTGAACTGGTAAAACTTCAGCTAGATTTATATTGGGCTGTGCATTCATCTAAACAAACACCAGTAGAATTGATAGCGAAAGCTCCAGAACGTTTTGTGATGTGGCATATAAAGGACATGGATAAAGTGACCCGAGATTATAGCGAATTGGGTAACGGCTCCATTAATTATCATACCATGCTGCCAAAACTGGATAAAACGGGGCTAGAATTTTATTATTTGGAACAAGGTGGTAATTTCGCACAGAACTCTATGCAAAGCATAACGGATAGCGCCTCTTATTTTAAAAATGAATTAAAACAGTACCTATGAAAAATTATATCACAATTATCTTATTTCTTTTCCTTTTTTCTGCCTGCAAACAAGAAAAAGAAAAAACAACCGAAACCAAGAAATTGGTTCAGTATGAAGAAATGGCCTCGCTGTTGCCTATTGACAAATTAAAGCTGCCAAAAGGTTTCAAAATAGAAGTATATGCAGACAGTATAGACGGTGCCCGATCTATGGCTATGGGAGCGGATGGAACATTATTCGTTGGTACACGGAACGAGAATAAAGTGTATGCCATTCAGGATAGGGACGAAGATTATAAGGCCGATAATGTCATTGTACTCGATACAACTTTAAAAGTACCCAATGGTATTGCCTTTAAAGATGGGGCTTTATATGTGGCCGAAGTAGATCGGTTGGTTCGTTTCGATAGTATTGAATTTCGATTGAACAATCCACCAACACCAACCGTAATCTATGATGATTACCCGGATAAATTTCATCACGGTTGGAAATACATTGCTTTTGGACCGGACGAGAAATTGTACGTTCCCGTAGGTGCTCCTTGTAATATTTGTGATTCCACCTCAGTGGATAAGAGATTCGCAACGATTACTAGAATGAATGCGGACGGTAGTGATAGGGAAATTTATGCGGAAGGTGTCCGTAATTCGGTAGGTTTTACATGGCACCCAAAAACGAAGGAAATGTACTTTACGGATAACGGCAGGGATATGCTGGGAGATGACATTCCGCCTTGCGAATTGAACAGAGTTACGGAAGCAGGCCAGCATTTTGGTTACCCCTTTTGTCATGGCGGTATCGTAAAAGATCCTGAGTTTGGAGATCAAAGACCTTGTGAGGATTTCGTAGCACCGGTTCAGGCGCTTGGTGCCCACGTAGCACCGTTGGGCGTTAAATTTTACACTGGTGATATGTTTCCCGAAAAGTATAAAGATTATGCCTTCATTGCAGAGCATGGTTCGTGGAATCGCTCTAAAAAAGTAGGATATAAAATTTCATTGGTACAATTGGAAAACAATGAATCCGTTGGATACGAAACCTTTTTAGAAGGCTGGTTGGATGATGAAAGTCAGGAGCGTTTTGGGAGGCCTGTTGATATTTTATTCCTGGAAGACGGTTCCATGCTCATTTCCGATGATTATGGTGATGCTATTTATAGGGTTACGTATTCGGGTCAGAAAATGAATTCTTAAAACATATGCGAACAATTATTTAGATGAACTTTAAAAATAGAATTCGATATCCATTTTTGATTTTTTGCTTTCTAGCGGCTTGTACCCAAAAAGGCGACAAAAAGAATATAAAATCCGAAGCTTCAACAACTGTAAATAACCCTATCATAATGGCTTATTATGTGCCGGAAGCCAATTATGAGCCAGAGAAGATTCCTGTTGAAAAATTGACCCATATCATTTTTTCTTTTACCAATGTAATAGATGGTGAAATGAAATTTAGAACTCCCGAAAGCTCAGGGCCAAAATTAAGGGCATTGGTCAAACAGAAGAAGCGTAATCCTGACTTAAAAGTAATGATTGCCTGCGGTGGCTGGGGTGCAGATGGTTTTTCGGATATGGCACTTACCGAGGCCGGTCGGGCTAAATTCATCGCTAGTGCTTCAGAATTTATAGCAAAGTATCAGTTAGATGGCTTGGATATGGATTGGGAATACCCTGGGATATCGGGTGCCGGTACAATGGCACGAGAAGTTGACACTGAAAATTTCACCGCCCTGATGAAAGGATTGAGAGAAATGTTGGATGCTTTTGATACTCCTAAAACACTCACTTTCGCTTCGGCCGGCTGGAAACGATATTACGATTTTATCCAAGTAAACGAGGTTATGAAATACGCCGATTATACCAATGTAATGACTTATGATCTGGTTTCAGGTGTATCCGAGTATACAGGGCACCATACCGCATTGGGTAAAGTACAAAATGAGGATATATCCGGTACTCCTTTCCAAAAACATTTGGACAGTCTCTATAAAACAGGTAGATATCCCGACCCACATCCACGTTCTACCGAGAAAATAGTTGATTTTCTTATAGCACAAAAGATAAATCCTAAACAAATAATTATAGGTGCTGCCTTTTATGGTAGGGTCTGGAAAGGAGTAGTACCAAAAAATAACGGTCTGTATCAAAGGAGTAAAGGAATGCATGTAGGATGGTTAGCATACCATGAAATAAGAAAATCATATGAAAAAGATGAAAATTTTAAACGTTATTGGGACGAAAATGCCAAATCACCCTATATGTACAATGCGATGGACAGCCTAATGATGTCATATGATGATACCGTTTCCGTAGCTAAAAAGACAAAATATACTATTGAAAAAGGTCTAGGAGGTATTATGTTTTGGGAATTAGGTAACGATACCAAAGAAGAACGAAGTCTGCTTGATGCTATCTACAAAGCAGCAACGGAGTAAAAGTTTTGTGTTTCGATAAATAGCAAAACGAAATCTATTTTTAAATGTAATCTAATATTCGCTATATTACACCAATAGTATGCTTATTTAAGCATGCTAGATATGGCAACTGTTCGCAAAACGGTAACTTTTACCGAACAACAAGATAAATGGATTAAGGCTCAAATCGAAGCTGGGGAATACACAAATGATAGTGAATACTTACGAAATCTTGTCCGTCAAGACCAAGCAAATAAGCAAAGTTTCTATCTCTACCTGAAATAATGAAAGAAGTAGAAACACGTATTCGCGAAGATGGGCGTTTATAAACTCTCCAGAAAAGCCGAAATCGATTTGGCCGAAATTTGATCTACTTCAGGCACAAAAGTATTTTCTAGAAATGCACGATGTTTTTCAAATACTTGATGAAAATGCAGATTTAAGTAGGGATGCCTCTGAATTTATTGCAGACTTAAAAAGATTCTCTTTTAAGGCACATACCATATTTTATCTGAAACGGCAAGCGGAATTTTTATTCTTAGGGTGCTAAGTCAGCGCATGGACTATGAGCGGAACCTATAACTAAGCTAGGAATACACAGAAATTACTTATAACTTATCGCTATTTGATATAACGTCAAATTATGTTTTGTTTTTGAAACATAATGTCTTGCGTTATGTAACTTTGCTTTGGAAAAGCAAAGTATTTAGTACTACACTTTCTTAAAATTTTTCTTCTAAAAACTCTCTCCTAAAAGGTAATTGAACACTTATTATGCGACCCGACGGCAGGAGGGGAGTGTAATGTGTGTGGAATGGGATTTGAACTACATTGGTTAAAAACAATGTATAATTACCCCAATGTTTAGGACAATAATTCTTTAAAAATAAGTTTGATGACGGTGTTAAAAGAGGGGGGTCCGGGGGGAGACTCATAACTTCCCTTTTTTGTTGACAACCCTATATTTCCCTTCCGTACCATCACGCCGCTTTCCTCTTGCTTTGTTCATAAATTGTTGACGGGGCCTCGTCGTCCAGGCTCTGGTGCCTCCGCTCTTCGTTGTAATACCTGAAATACTCCTCGAGCCCCCGATAGCATTGCAGCCCGTCGTCCGCCGGGAACAGGTATACGTGCTCGTACTTTACGCTGCGCCATAGGCGTTCGACGAATATGTTGTCCAGGCACCTGCCCTTGCCGTCCATGCTGAGGCGTATCCGTTTTTCCTTGGTAACGAAATGCGTAAATCCGATGGAGGTGAACTGGCTGCCCTGGTCGGTGTTCAGGATCTCCGGTGCGCCGTGCCCTTCGATGGCGGCCTCCAGTGTCTTCCTGCACCATTCCGACGTCATGGTGTTGGAGAGCGACCAGCCCACCACGTAGCGGCTGTACAGGTCGATTATCGCGCACAGGTAAAGGTAGCCGCCCCGTACCGGGATATAGGTGATGTCCATCGCCCATACCTGGCCCGGCCGTTCGACCTTAAGGCTCCTCAACAGGTATTTGTATATCCTGTGCAGTTCGCCCTTGCCCCGTTTCGAGGTGTCGGGGTTCGGTCCGGTGGCCGATAGCCCCATCAGGCGGAACAGCCTCTCGATACGCTTTTTGTTGACCTTGTGCCCCATGTCCTTTCGCAGCCATGTGGTAATCCTGGGTACGCCCAGCCAGGGGTGCAAAAGGTTCTTTCCGTCGATCAGTCCCATCAGCTCTAGGTTAAGGGCGGTCTCGCCCCTGGGCTCGTAATAGACGCCGCTGCGGTGGATATCCAACAGTTCGCACTGGCGCACCACGCTCAGCTTGGAATCCCTTTTTACCAATGCCTTCCGTTCTTTTTTGGACTTACTCATGACGAGGCCGTCTTTAAAAAATCGTTCTCGACCTTAAGCTGCCCGATGGTCTTCAAAAGCCGTTCCTCCTTCTCCTCGGCCTCGCTCTTGGCGCTCTTGGCCTTCTTGGAGAAGACCTCCTCGCCGTTCTTGAGGAACTGCGTCTTCCAATTGGTGATCTGGGCGGGGTGGATGTTATGCTTCCTGCCCAGTTCCTGGATCGTGGTCCGTTCGGAGAGTGCCTCCAAAACGACCTTGAACTTGAACTTCGGTGTGTGTTTCCTTCTACTCATGGTACAGTAAATTTAAGGTGAAAAATTAAACTTAACTTACTGTCCTAAATTCGGGGGTAATTATACTCATTGAAGAGAGAAAATACTGGAAATATTATCATTAATAACGAATCAAATAAGAAAGGTTCAAATGGAATTATAAAGTTTTTCTTCCGATTTTTAATTCCAATATAAATAGGTTTGTTTATAAGTTACAATCCAATTGAGAATTTCAGATAACTAGAACGCCTCTACATTATATAAAATAGATATTTAAAAAAGTTTCTTTGGAACACGAAGGGTAGCAAGTGCTAAGAAATTGTAGCCTTCCCCTTTTTGTACCTTGACTAGAAACTTTCAAATCTAAATTCAAACCTGAAATATTGTTGTAAATAGAATGCTTTTCATATAATCTGTTTAACATTCATTAAATGTACGAAATCTATATAATATATTGATTATCAATAATTTAAAATAGTTACTAAATCTATTTAATTTAGTTTTATCTTTGAAAAAGCTTAAAACTAACCGAATAAATGTCAGAATTAATAGATATTGAAACATTTCCTACAACACGATATCAAGGTAGTAAACGAAAAATACTAGATTGGCTCAATGAAAACCTAAGAGATATTGAGTTTCAAACTGTTTTGGATGCTTGTGGAGGAACTGGATCCGTTAGCTATCTTTTTAAAAAAATGGGTAAGAGCGTTACTTATAATGATGTTTTAAAATTTAATTCATTGTCAGGTAAGGCCTTAATTGAAAACCAAAATATCAAAATCACCACAGACGATTTGGAATTCATTTTAAACTTTGATGGTTTAGAGGAAAATGGGTTCATTAAATCAACATTTGGCGGAGTATATTTTACCGATAAAGAGAATATATGGTTGGATAATGTTATTCGACGAATAAATGTATTACCAGGTGTTGATGAATCTGAAACCGCGTACAAAAAAGCAATTTGTTTTAATGCACTTTTTCAAACTAGTTTAAGGAAGAGACCTTTTAACCTTTTTCATAGAAAAAATCTTGATATCCGTTTGAACGATGTTAAAAGAAATTTTGGTAACAAAACGACGTGGGAACGAGATTTCGAGTTAGACTTTCGAAGTTTTATATCAGAAATTAATGAATCTATTTTTGATTCTGGGATTGACTGTTTTGCTCTTAATAAATCAATATTTGATTTAGAAAATGAGAACTATGACATGGTCTATCTAGATCCGCCATATGTTTCAGGAAGTGGTGATAATGAAACAAACAATTATTTAAACTGTTATCATTTTTTGGAAGGTATGACAGATTATGAGAATTGGGGAGATAAAATAGATTATAAAACAAAAAATTTACGATTTAAGGCTCAACCTAATCCATTTGACAAAAGGAGGATTTATGATTCACTAAATTTATTATTCCAGACTTTTCAAGACAGTATTTTAGTGCTTTCATATAAAATCGGTGGCACACCTTCAGTTGAAGAAATAATGGAATTAATGGGTAGATATAAGGAAAATGTAACTAAAAAAAGTAAGCACTATAAATATGCTTTAAATAAACAGAATGGTAATGCCAAACACAATCGAGAGGTCTTAATAATTGGGCGTTAATATGTCAGATTTGCAAAATACAGATGAAAAATGGCCGAAAACTATTACTGTTGATAAACGGATAGTAGGTATTTTGAGTGTTTCTACTTATAAAAATTTCCCCCGAGCCTTAAAGGAAATCATTACAAACAGCTATGATGCTGATGCGCATGAGGTATCTATTAAAGTGGATATAGAAAAAGAAGTAATTATTATTACGGATAATGGCAAGGGTATGAATGCGGTAGATTTTGGTTTTTATCTTCGAATAGCCGGAAAAGACAGGAAAAAAAATAGTAATACTACTGACTTGGGCAGAAAAATCATTGGTCAGTTTGGGGTTGGTTTTTTATCTGTTTTCCCATTTTTTAAAAATTATAAAATCGAATCTTCAAAAGCAGGCTCTGATAAGGTTTTGCATGCAGAAATACCACTTGCGAAGTACTTTGACATGTCTACTAGTTCGCTTGATGTCGGTAGCATTTCTATAAATGGAGGCGAAAGAATTGATGTTTCTAAAAAGACTGTGAGCTACACAAGAATAGAATTGAATGGATTTAATGACTTAACCAAATCATTTTTCCACACTTCTAACAAGAAAAATAACTATGATATAGAAACTTACCCTGGTCTTGAGAAGCTCAAATGGATTCTTGAAGATGATTTACCTCTACGGTTTAAGCAAGAAAAATTTAATCAGGTTTTTAACTATGAAGAACAGCCATCTTTTGATGTGTATTTAAATGGAGAAAAGCTTTACAGGGGAGTATATGGAACTGAGATTCTTGAAACACATAAAAATGACTATAATGAAATTGGTAATATAAAATTCAAATATTTTATTTCAACACCTCGTAAATCCGTTTTTCCACATAATGGGAAGTATTTGAAAATTAGAAACCTTAATGTTGGCGTTGGAGACGAACGAGATGATTTTAGTGAAAGACGGGGTGGGTCAAGGTCTCGAATCCATTGGTTGACTGGAGAAGTACATATTTTAGATGGGATGAACAATCTAATTAGGGTGTCTAGAGATGATTTTAATTATAGCAGAGATTATGAGGATTTGAAGGATTTTTTCAATGAACGACTTCAACATTTTTCAAATAGACTTGAATTAGAATCCTCACTAAAAAAAGAAATAAGTCAAACTGGAAAGGAATTTCGGGTGAGGGATGTTAATTTATTAAATCCTGAATACTTAAAAAGAAAAGTTGAAAAGTTTGAAAATGAAGGCTTTGAGGTAATGCAGCACAAGGATATAAAGTCCAACAATGTAATAATTAACGAGGAACTTAAAGAAATTTCAATCGATGAAGATTTATCCGCCTTCGAAAAGCACATTCTTATTGAAGGAAACAGATACTTAGTGAAGTCTGAATCTTGGGATTATGAAAAAGAATTTTTCCCTGCTTGTAAATTAGTAAGCAATGTAGTTATTATTAACTCCCAATACCCTTTGTTCAAGGGCCTTAAGTATACAGATGTCTTTATAAAAATCCATCTATTAATGCTAATGAATTTTAGGCAGAAAGTAATAAGTGAAGACGCTTTTACAAAATTGACCAAAGATGTTTTAAAATATTACCACGATTATTGATATGAAAATCACACAATTTATTCTTTCGAATTTTAAGAGTTTCAAAAACGGTAAAAATCGTATTTACGATGCGAACGTTATCAATTTTATTTACGGAGAAAATAACTCTGGTAAGTCAAATATTTTGAAATTTCTCAAATTAATATTTAATCTCAAAAGGACAACAAATGCCATTGAAGTTGAAGGTGATGTTTTGTCTAAAGATTCATTGAACTATTTTTTTGAGGGCATTATCGACAATGAACCATATATATTTCATAAAAATAAGCGGGATGAAAAAATAGTCTTTAAATTCTTTATAGATATCTCCAATGAAGAATTGAAAACTGCTGGATTTGATTTTTTTGAAACATTAAAAGAAGAATACTTAGATGGGGGCGGTAAGGTTGCTAAATTAAAATTTGAGGGTAATATTAGAAGTTTAGATACTAAATCGACTTCGGAAATAAGTTTAGATTCGGTTTCTCTAAATGGCAAAGAGGTTTATCTCAAAGATAAAAAACAGGAAAAATTTTTCAATAGCGGCCATGACCCAATGGGCCTTTTAGGTGATAAAATCAAATTTCAACAGCTTATCTCTTATTTGAACGAAATAACATTATATATTGATAACGATAGGTTTTTTGAAAAAGAAAAATTTCAAAAAGAAGTTAGTTCGTTAAATGCTCAGAACTTTAAAAGTTGGCTTTATAATTTTTCCTTGGATGAATTCAGATATGAGGAATACCTTAGTCTTTTAGAATTTGTGCGGACTAATAAAATCGAAAGTCTGAATTCTTTATCTAAACTAGATGTTTCTTATTCGATAGATGAAAACAATAATTTGGACTTACTACTTCATAATGGCTCTGAACGACTGCCGATTAGTAGTTTTGGAACGGGTGTCAGTCAGATTTTTTTCATTTTAGCTAAAATATTTAGTACTCGAAGTAAAGTGATTTTAATAGAAGAACTTGAACTAAATCTTTCCCCTAAAACACAAAGAGAGCTATTCAAAATCCTGAGGAATTTAATCAATCAAGGCCAAATAAATCAAGTGTTTTTTACTTCACATAGTAGGTATTTCAACTTTAGAAATGACTTTTCAATTTATGAAGTGTCTATGGACGCAAATGGAGTTTCTTCGATTCAAAGGCAGAATGGAAGTGTTCGCGCTGGTTTTTTCAATGCGTACAAATTAGATTAAACGGGAGGGTTCCGGCCTAAGAGAATTTTGGCTAAAACAATAGGGGAGAGGAGCGTTAAGAATTTTAGGGGGCTAGTTACAATAATTGTTGACTGCCATATTGGTGGTCTTGCCTTAAAGCAGTCTTCATAGTTAGAATGGATCCTAAAATTTAGCGACCGACCCGTACTTTGTTTCCAAAATTATCTGTAAGCCTTGATTTTTTGTTTCTTTTTCATCAAGGAAAAAGAAAGATTAACTTTATTGGATGGAAGAATTTCAAAGCCAAGCAGAAAGTGTTTTAAAGTCGAAAATGACCAATGCAGGGCTTGAAATCAGCGCAAAAGAAAATGGCAGGGAAGGAGTCGATTTTATTGTAAAAGGAGAAACCGGCAAGCAAACTGAGGTTTTTTTGCAACCAATGGACATGATCGCACAACAAAGTTCAAAAATCCCAAAAGAAAAGTTAGGCGAACCTAGAGAAAATCTTTGGGTGGCATTGATAGGTTTTATTCCCGATAGAGAGCCTTTGATATTCTTAATTCCTTCTGAAACCCTAGCTAAACCAGATAGTTTCGTCTTTTTCGAGAATAATGTCGGTATGCATACATATCTATCAAATTGGGAAATAAAGGTGTTTACAAAAGGTATGGAGAAGTTAGGCGAGTATATAATCTACAATCAAATAGAGAATTTTAAATAACTGGCATGTTTCTACATTATGTCAAATAGAGAGAAAAAAAGGTTTTTTTGGAACAAGAGAGGTAGCAAGTGCACAGAAATTTTATTTCAAAATTTTGTGCTGTTGCGGCAATCCGGCGAAATGGTAGTGAAAAATTTACTTGCGGGCAGTTTCTCGTAAATCCGGTAATCCAAAAAATCTAAAAGGTTTTGCTTTTTTTGGCGTTGGCAAGCGGCTGGAAATTGCGTATAAAATAAAATGCCATAAGCATTTTGATTTTATGAAAGCAATCGAGCGATTGGCAGCGGCAATTTTACATAACGGCAAATTATGGTACAGCGTTGCGAAGGTTCTCATGTGCGGGATGTCCTGAATCTCTAAGCCTAGAACAAATTTTATTTTGTGACGGAGGTTCCAAGAAACGTAAATTAAAAAGGGTGATGACCCTGTTGCTACTTCCCATAAAAGCTAAGAACGAGAGGGATATTTGACATAATATAATTATAGCTTACAGCTAAAGTGTTGAACCACAAAAGAATACAGTTCAAACTGTACTATAATTTATATTATGTAAAATAGAATACTACTGTCATCGAAACAATTACCTCCTTTTATCCTCTTCTATTTCTTCAATTCTACCTAAGTATCTGATTCTTGTTCTATGAGAACTCCATAAATCTAATGAACAAGTACCGTTAGAACTTATGATTGCATTCGCCATAAAAACTTCGGTATCACTAGAAATAGTAAATTTTATGGTATAATTATTTTTTCCGTTGTCTTTTTGAAATTCCAAATCTTTTGGAACTCCTTGAAAAACTATCCCAGTTTTACTTGTATATCCTCCACCCATTTGTCTTTCTCCATAATAAGATAAATCAGCAGCAACGGAATCACCGTACATTTTAAAAAAATTATTATCGCCGTTTAGATCAATTCTATTAATAGTACTCCCTGGTGGTAACAAACCGCTTAAAGCAATTTGACTTAAAGCTTGGGTTACCATCGGTTGAGCAACCGTAAAATTCATTTTAAATTCTTTGTTTTCCAGTGTAGTACCAATATCACGATTAGTTGGTCGTTTTGATGCGGAAGAACATCCCAATATCAATATAATTATAAAACAAATGAAAAACGTATGGTTTACTTTTAGCATGATGACGCCTTCTTAATGCTGTGGCATATTCATATACTGATGAATTCCTTCCTCCAACTTTTTGGCAGCCTCCAATTGTTGGGTCGTTTCCTTAAATTCCGCTTCCGGATTATTTGTTTGCGTCCTTAAGGTTCTCAATAATTCTAAATGCGCTTTGCGTAATAGTTCTATTTTTTGGTCGAGTGCCTCCCTAACCTTAAATTGGTGGTATGTAGTTGGCTCAAAACGGTAACTACACATCTTTTCTTTAAATTGTATCAAATCCCTATAACTGCGCTCAACCCTGAATAAACACGAGTTTATGTCTTTATGATTCAGATGACGGGACGAAACAGTCATAATTAAATTTATCAAATTAGAAGAATATTATCCATTACCTTACAGAATTTACATAATTTTCTCTAATTATTTTAATGATAAATATCACAATATCAACTCTTAACAATAATTTAATACTTCTATAACAATTTTAAACTCCAAATTATATTCGGAATTGAAATTCAAAATAACTATCTTTTCGTAAAGATTAAACGTATGAATATCAATTTTGAATACGATGATGTAAAAGCCAGCAATAGATTGGAAATAATGGCCGCTAAAAAGCTAAACAAACTATTGGATAAGTTTGATTTTATTGTTCGTGCCGATGTTTTCTTCAAGAAAGAGAACACTTCTTCCCCAGATACTGGAATGATTTGTAATATACGTTTGAGCACGCCCGGACCTAGACTTTTTGCAGACGCAAGCAATGGTAGTTTTGAAGCTTCCATAGCACAATCGGTAGAGGAATTACAACGTCAGCTTCAAAAAAGAAAAGCGAAGATGAAGATGCGTTAATCTATTTTTTTTGTGGCTTCTCTATAGCATCCTCAAACATCGTTTCTACTAAAATAGCCTTATTAATACGTTGGGAAAAAGGGCGTTTTCTAAGTTCTTTCATCAATTTTTTCCGCTTGCGATCGGAAATGGCCAGCGTGTCCAGAATTTTTTTGGCGCGGATTTGATGAGCGTATCTTTTTTCCTTTAAGGCAATTCGGTCTTCAACGGACATCACGTATTCCGTTTCAAACTGCTCCATTATGGTTCGTTTTTTGACTTTGTCCGTGGGTTTAGCTTTGGTTTGGGAAAAACCCTTACAATATCCAAAAACAAGGAGCAACCCCATAAGGATTACCGTTTTGGTATTTTGTTTCATTACAATAGTGTTCTGTACTAAATGTATGAATTTTTAAATAGAGCGACTATATTTGCGCTATTAAAAGGTATAAGCATCGATAAAATGTATTTTTTGTTTGATGTAAAACTGTCTATTTTCAATAAAATATCATGAAAAACCCGATTCTCGCACTCTTTCTTCTTTTGTCCTTTCCACTGGTCTGGGGGCAGTCCGGCACTACCATTTCATCAGGTACAATAACATTCAATTTCGTGGAGAAAGATGTAGACGGAAGTATTTCTGGATTTGAATCTACATCAAAAATAGACCCTGACAATCTAGAGAATTCAACGATTAAAGGTTCTGTTGCGGTAGAAACTTTGGACACCAATAACTTCCTCAGAAATTGGTCCCTCAAGGGAAGTAAATATTTTGATGCTGATGCCTATCCAAAGATATTTTTTGAAAGTACCTTGATAAAAGTCGAAGGCAGCACTATTTTGGCCACCGGTAGACTTACCATTAAAGATATTTCAAAACCTATAACTATCACGTTTACTAAAAATGGTAATACCTTAAAGGGCACCACTACCCTATTCTCATCTGATTTTGGCATTACGATTCTGAAAAAAGGTAGAGAATCTAATAAAGTTACAGTACGGTTTAATCTGAAACTGAAATAAAAAGCGTCCGGTTTTTAATCCGTTAACAAGCAAAATAGACGCTATTATACTCCAAACCTATAAAATAGCTATTTTCTTAAATTGGAAAGTATATCAATATAAAAATGATGTTTAACTTCGTGGCTTAAAAATTTTGGGTATGTGGGTTTGGATTATTTTTATTGCCTGTGTCATTGTCTTTTTGGCTTTAGATCTTGGAGTTTTTCATAAGGAAGATCACGTCATAAAATCCAAGGAAGCAGGTATGTGGACCGCTATTTGGGTAATCATAGCACTTTCTTTCAGCGGTGTTATTTATTGGTTGTTTTCTAGTGGACTCACCCCTAACCCAACTCAACTTACAGCGAACAATGCCGTACTAAAATACATTACGGGCTATCTTATAGAACTATCTTTGAGTATAGATAATGTATTCGTCATAGCCGTTATCTTTTCTGCCTTTAAAATTCCGCCCATATATCAGCACAGGGTATTATTTTGGGGAATTTTAGGGGCAATTGTTTTTAGGGCATTGATGATTCTTTTCGGTGTGGCGCTCATTACTAAGTTTGAATGGATTATCTATGTATTCGGTGTTTTTCTGCTCTATACCGCATTTAAAATGTTAAAGAGCGATGACCATGATTTTAATCCTAAAAACTCGTTCGTTTTTAAGCAGTTTAAAAAAATATATCCAGTAACCACCTCACTCAACGGACATGATTTTTTTATTAGAAGAATGGGAATTAAAGCAGCTACTCCCCTATTTATGGCACTTATCGTAATTGAATTGACCGATATTCTCTTTGCACTAGACAGCATCCCCGCAATTTTGGCGATTACCTCCGACCCTTTTATTGTTTTTAGTTCCAATATTCTAGCTATTCTGGGATTGCGTTCCATGTATTTTTTGATTTCCAGAATGCTACAAAAATTTAGATATATCAATTATAGTTTGGTAATCATTTTAGCTTTTGTAGGACTCAAAATGTTATTCTCCCATTATATTGATTTACCGGAATGGGTTTCGCTTTGCGTAATCTCGGTTTCATTGATAGGGGGAATTGTAGCTTCTTTGGTCCTTCCTGAAAAAAAAGAAACTAGCTAAATGAATCGAATGAAAAGGATTATCCCCTTTTGAAAATCGAATTGTATAATTTTTGTACGCCCCAATTCCCAAAAGGGAAGTAAAGTGCAAAAAACAATGCCATTCCCAAAGCAAAATTACGTTCCCCGAACCATTGGTCCAACAGGTTATTGGGATAGGCATACGAAGTTTGTAAGGCATACCCGCCAAATTCCAAAATTCCCATCGCAATAAGTCCATAAGCGTACTGCATGTGAAAGGGAAGCGTTCTCAATAATAACGAAATGGGAACCATATAAAAAATGTAACAGGTAATCACTTGCCACCAAAAGGTGAATTTGGCGATTTCTACCTGAGCTCCAAACCAATGCATTCCCAGTCCCCAGACAAAATAGACCACACAATACAAAATAACAAGTGGTTTTTCAACGTCTAATTGCTTTACCGCCCAATCTATGAAGGTTTTCATGGTTTTTCATTCAATTTTAAACTAAGTAACCCAGCCTTGATCAATAATATTATTCCTAATACCAAGACACATAAAGAAAGTGTTCCGCATCCTATCCAAATCCACATGTCTGCTCCAGAATATTTTAAAAATCCACTTTCGATACTACCGCTTAGACCGGCTCCTAAAGAAACAGCCCCAAAACCGCCCGTGAGCAGCCATTTTCTTTTTAGACGTTTGTATTCCTGTACCATTTTAGCTTTCGCTTATTTTTTTATCTATAATTTCCAGAGCATCTTTCACCGTGCGCATTTCATCCATATCCTCATTCTCCAGTCGGATGTCAAAGGCATCTTCAACATCCAAGACAATGTCTACCAAATTAGCGGAATTTATATTTAAACCCTCCAGGAAAGTACTTTCTGGTCTTATTTCGTCTGCCGAAACGTCTTCTGGCAAGTATATTTTAATGATATTCTTAAGTATTTGATACTTTTCCGATTCTTGCATAAATATTCGTTGTTCAATAGACCCTTCAGTCATTAAAAGCACTAAAAATAACACATGCATTTACATCACCAAAACCAAAACTAGCTTTAGCTATATTTTTGGGCTTGTACGGCATCGTTTTCTGTGGGATTCTGTCAACATCAATGATATTGGCTATTTCCGGATGAACATCTTCACAATTTACATTCCCAAAAACGACCTCTTCCTCAAATTGAAGTATTGTACCCACACATTCTATGCTTCCCGCTGCGGCCAAACAGTGTCCAATGCTTCCTTTAAAAGAGTTTATCAAAGGGAAATCACTCCCTTTTCTAGTTAGAGCGGCACTCCAATTTTTGATTTCCAACGAATCTTTGCCAGTGGCGGTCAGGTGTCCGTTGATAACGTCTATATCGTCGCTGTTGATTCCAGCATTTGCTATGGCACTCGTAATACACCGTTGTACGGCCATACTATTTGGAGCCGTCATAGACCCCTCACCTACTTGTCCCCCACTGTTTATTTCACCTCCTAAAACTTCCGCATAGATTTTAGCGCCACGTTTGGTCGCGCTATCCAATGATTCCAATACCAGAGCGCCAGCACCACTTCCTGGAACAAAACCTTTGGCGGTAGCACTCATAGGTCTACTGGCCTTTGAAGGACTATCGTTATAACCATTGGGCAATATCCGCATGGCATCAAAACCACCCCAAACATAAGGGCCACTATCGCTACAACTTCCGGTAAGCATAATTTCCGCCTTTCCTTGTGAAATTCGTTCGTAAGCCATTAAAATACCTTCCGTTCCGGTAGTACAGGCAGAAGAATTGGTGGTCACTTGATTCCCGCAGCCTAACAAGCCCCCTAAATATGCACTTATTCCACTGGCCATAGTCTGAACCACAGCGGTACTGCCCAATCTCCGTACATTTTTATCATCAATCTTATGTATGGCTTCCCGAAACTTATCCACTCCCAGGATTCCTGTTCCGAAAATAACTCCGTAATCCCAAAGAGGTGTATCAGAAATGTTTCTTTTTAATCCGGCATCTTTCCAGGCATCCATTCCCGCTATTACACCGTAAACGAGTCCCGTAGCATTCAATCCCCGGAGCTGTAATGGGCTGAAATATTGATTGAGTACGTTATCCTTGAGCAATGGCTCCCCTGCTATCTGACATGAAAATTCCAACTCCTTTAGCTTTGGTTGGTGGCGTATGCCGCTTTTCCCCGTATGTAAAGCGGTTCTAAAATCCCTGAGCCCCACACCATTAGGAGCGCAGACGCCCAACCCCGTGATAACTACCCGTCTACCCATAAGAATTCGCTTTTAGCATTCCCGAGAGTGTTCCTCTACAGACTAGATCGTTATTGTTATTGTACATTTTCACTTTACATTTAAGCTTCCCAAAACGAAAAAATACCTTTTCGGAAACCACTCTTATCTTTTCGTTTGGAAATACCGGTCTTAAAAATTCCATTTCAGAACTGCTCATCCCTATTTGAAGTTTATGAATACCCGGTTCATTTTTTAATAAAAAAATGCCCAAACATACCAAACCGATTTGAGCACAACATTCCGTTAAAATTACCCCGGGAGTAACGGGATTATTTTTAAAGTGACCTTTATAAAAATCCAAGTTTTCATGAAATGTGTATGTTCCTTCCGCTCCTTCTTCATCAATCTTAAGCAATTCATCTACAAAAAGAAAAGGCTTTTCATAAGGCAGGGTTTCAATTATCCAGTTTGTGTAATGCTCTTTTTCCATTAAACTATCGTAAACTTTCCCCACCGTCAACCTTAATGGTAGTGCCGGTAATCCATTGTGCTTCATCCAAAGTCAATAGATAAACCACATCCGCTACATCTTTTGGAGTGGTCAAACGCTTATTGGGGTTACGTTCCAAGGCGTTGGATTGAATCTTTTCATGGCCCGGTATCATCTCAAAGGATTTGGTGACGGTAATACCCGCTTGAATACAATTGGCTTTTATGCCGATGGGTGCAAACTCCAATGCTATATTCCTTACAAGTGCCTCCAGTGCAACCTTGGCCACGGAAACCGCTCCATAATTGGGAATGGCCTTCGTATTCCCTTCGCTGGTGAACGCCACAATACGGGTATCCGCTGCCAAAAGATGTGAATTTGCCAAACTTTTGGTCCAATCATACAGGCTGAGTGCCATCGCATCCAATGTAATTTTAAAATCTTGATTGGATAACGTTGTTCCTACATCGGCATACATAGGTTTTAAACTTCCTTTGGCAATACTGTGTACCACGACCTTTATTTTATGTCCTTTGGGAAGCTCCTCTTGAATTTTGATAATCGTGTCGCTGCGCTTATCCGGGTTTAACGCGTCAACATTAAAGGATTTTACTTCAATTTCATGACTTTTCAGCGTATCGAACGCTTTTTGAATAGGCTCTAAATCCGTTCTTCTATCCCGATGTACAATAACAAGATGATACCCATGTTTGGCCAATTTTTGGGCCGTTGCCAAACCCAAGCCTTGGCTTCCGCCAAGAATCAATGCCCAATGTTGGGAATTTTTACTCATATCTTCATAAAATTACCATTCGATAAGAACTCGTTGTGCAGAAAAACCCGGTCCAAAACTTAACAATAAGCCCTGTTCCCCTTTTTGTAAGTCTTTCTCCATAAAGCGTTCCAATACGTAAAGTACCGTTGCACTGCTCATGTTCCCATATAATCGAAGTACTTCTCGAGTATCGTCTATATTCTTTCCCAATTTACCAAAAAGTTCCTCAACCGTTTGCACGATCTTACGTCCGCCAGGATGAAAAACTAGATGATTTACTTTTTCGATGTTACTACCGTTTCGTTCTAAAAATGGATGAATGATATCCGGGAAATATTCGGCAATCGTTGTTGGGACCGCAGGATCCAATATCATTTTAAGTCCATGGTTGGTTAAATCGAACCCCATCAAATGGGTTGCATCCTTAAAATGATACATTTCCTCACCGATAATCTTGGGCCCCTTGGCATTTTCTTCCGAAGACAATAGAACACAGGCAGCACCATCCCCAAAAATAGCGGCACTTACCATATTGGCCATAGAATAATCGTTCAATTGGAAGGTAGCCGTTGGACTTTCTACCGCAACCAGTGCAATTCTCTTACCGGGATTGGACTTCAAAAAATTGTGCGCATATATCAAACCCGAGATTCCTGCGGCACAGCCCATTTCCGTCACGGGAAGCCTTGTGACATCTTGCCGCAGCCCCAATTCGTTGATGAGGTAAGCATCCAAAGAAGGAATCATAATCCCGGTACAGCTCACCGTAATAATATAATCCAAGGATGATGCCTTCCAATCGGCATCTGCTAACGCTTTTTTCAGGACGTTGGTGCCCAGTTTTTTTACTTCACGGACATAAATGTTGTTTTTGGCCTCAAAGGAAGTAGCTATAAAAACATCTTCGGGTGGCATGATACTATAACGTTTGTCCACCGCCGCTCCTTCAAAGATTTTAATCACCTTACGCCTAAAACGTTCTTCCTGACCTTGTAACCAAAACTCGACAAAAGGAAGAATATCCTTAGTTTCCTTGTAATATGCCGGTAATTCTTTGGCAACCGATACTATTCTCGTACTACTCATATTTCTTGTACCCGCAAATTTTTGCGCATGACCCAAACATATCTAAAAGCCCATTTCCATTGGATGTCATGTTTTATATTTTTAAATCGATTTGCAAAAATCTTTAAATCGTTCCTCTTGAAACCCTTGCTGATTGAAATCAAGCCATCAATCTTTGCCGTTTTCGTTTTGATAAAGAAAAGACTGAATAATTTGAATAGATAATAGGCCAATGTACTCCGCTGCAAATCATTGACAATAACCCCTACTCTGGCCAATTCCGAAAATCGTTTCGTGAATATTGATATGTCGCTATCGGAAAAATGGTGCATGGTCAGGGTCGTGGTGACGATATCACATGCTAAATTTGAACTTTTTTCATCCAAAACATCTTGTTGCATATATTCAATTTCTGGGAAATCGGTCGAAAAATGCTTCGCTATTTCCAATGCATCTTCATTTAGGTCAATACCAATCAATTTTACATGAATATTTCTTTTTCTAGCTTCTTTTGCCAACTCCCTGAGCATGGTTCCTTCAGCACAACCCACATCTAAAATCGTATACGATTCTAAGTTATTCTCTGAAATCATCCTGAATACGGCATCTAAGGTAATACTATTCCCTCCCAATATCCGGTTTACCCGATTAATGTCATCCAAAACAATTTTGAGTTCGGCAGACGTTCCTTGAAAGTCGTCCATAAGCTCTTCCTGTTCACTTCTACTGCGTAAATCTATCATGCTATAGGTTTCCCGTGCGTTTTTGCAATTATATATTTTAATAATGGTTTGGAATTGCCTGCGGTCGCAACTCCAAAATTAGCCCAACGCTTCCTTAGTAGTATATTTTGTAATTTCCTTCCAAACCAAAGTCTTTTTTTAAAGGTTTTGTTCCATCGTCGCTGATATTCTTGCTCCAGCCAACTTCTGGACAGTGTATCGTCGCTTAAATACATATCAATGCATTCCGAAGCCAATTTAGCACTATGAATGGCCATAGCCATGCCGTTACCGCACAACGGGTGTATTAGACCTGCGGTATCCCCACACATTAAGATATGATCAAGAACTGGTTCTTTTTGACCGAAGGAAATCTGGGCAATGGTCAATGGCACCTTGAACAATGGCGATGCTCTGGTTAGAAATTGTTCTAAATGCGGATTTTTAGAAACCACCCTTTCATTGAACTTTTCTATACTATTATGTTTTTTGAAACTATCGTAATGGGCCAAATAACAAAAGTTGACCGCACCCGTCTCGGTTTTGGACAAACCACCGTAACCTCCTTCAAAATTATGCAAAGCGACTTGTCCTTCTGGGAAACTTTCCAGCTGGTAATGTGCCTTTACGGCCAACCACGCATTTTTATCGTTGATAAAATCACGCTGCAAAGTTTTATCCAATACTGAACGTTTTCCATAGGCCCCTATAACTGTTTTGCTATGATAATTCGCTTCCGTATGGGTCGTAATGGTGAATCTATTTTCAGAAAATCGAATATCGACCGCTTTTTCAAAATAAAATTGTACGCCTAGCTTCTTTGCTTTTTGATACAAAAGATGATCCAATGCAAAGCGACTCATGCCAAAACCGCCCAAGGGCAGTTTTGTTCCAATTTCCTTGCCATCCGTACTGCTCATTTTGAAATCGGAAATCTTTTGGGCTCCGTTTCCCCAGATATCAATGTCCAATCGGTCCAAATATGGCAGCACTTCATTGGAAATGTATTCACCACATACCTTGTGATGCGGATATTCCTTTGTTTCAAACAGTGCTACTGCATGGCCAAGACCAGCTAAATGTATGGCTGCGGTCAATCCGGCCAAACCTCCACCTACAATAAGTATATCCTGAGTATTCATCGCGAAGAAGATACAGAATTCATAAAAAAATCCCTTCATTTGAAGGGATTTTAATCACGCTTTTATAAAAGTTTTAGCCTTTGGTTTTTTCAACGGCCTCTTCTTTTAATTCTTCACTGGCAACGATAGCCAATTCTACGCGCCTATTCTTCGCTTTTCCCTCTGAGGTGGTATTGTCTCCTACAGGTTGAAGCTCTCCATACCATTTTGTGGTAATCCGGTCCGCAGCTATGTATTTGGACTTTAAATAATTACTGACCGATTCTGCACGTTGTTTGGAAAGGTTCAGGTTATAATCCTCGGGTCCGGCACTATCCGTATGTCCTTCGATTAAAATATTTGAATTTGGATATTCCTGAAAGATTCCGGCCAATTTATCCAAAGTTGTGGCTGAAGTCCCTTTCACATCTGATTTATTGGTATCAAAATACACTCCTGCATCCTGCGTAAAGGTCACATTGATTCCCTCTCCTATTCTTTTTACTTCCGCTCCAGGTATTTCCTCTTCAATACGTTCGGCCTGTCTGTCCAT
Source organism: Maribacter algae (assembly GCF_047345745.1). Taxonomy (NCBI): domain Bacteria; kingdom Pseudomonadati; phylum Bacteroidota; class Flavobacteriia; order Flavobacteriales; family Flavobacteriaceae; genus Maribacter; species Maribacter algae. The sequence continues at coordinate 782,462 of NZ_JBLFES010000002.1, read as the reverse complement.
TCGGTTTCCAATATATCCACCTGCAGCACCACCAATGGCCGCACCCAATATTGCTCCCAATACGGTATTGTTGCCATCGCCTACATTATTTCCGATGACACCACCGATAATGGCCCCACCAGTGGCACCTATTACGGCTCCTTTTTGGGTTTTATTGGCATTTTTTACGGTACTACAACTCATGACCAAGGCCAAGGCCATTAGATAACTTGTGTTTTTTAATACTTTAACTTTCATATATAACATTATTATGGGGATTTTACTTTTTAGTGAATTCATAAACGACCGTTACCGTCTCACCATCTACGGTCACATTGGATTTTAAGGTCATTGCCTGCTCCGTTAAGGTTTCAATATTTAGCCGATAGCCCAAACCACCGGAAATATCCTTTAGTTTTTCATCTATAAATTTAAATTGTAACTGCGACTGATAGTTTTCTTCACGTTCCACTATGGACCATCTAATAAAACGGTCCCCACCATTGCACAAGGTCGATGGTTGTATCGTATATCTTCCAGTGCTGTTATTATCGCGAAAGAACCAATCGCTACCTTCCAAGCAGATATCTTCCACATCATTGAACAAAACGGCTTTAAAATTACCGGTATTGTTCTCAAAAGAAACGTTGTTCAAGGTCCAGGAACCACTCAAGAGGTTACGTTGCCCTCTAGCAGCTTTTGAAACTGAACAGGATGATACTATCATTGCTACCGCTCCTAAGAGCAAAATCATTTTTTTCATAAATCTATGTTGTTTTAGGGGTTGTGAGCTATTTACGTACCGTAACGTTTTTTAGACGGCACGGACCACATAAATATTAATTGCAAAGTTTGATGAAAATTGAACAAGGAATTAGCTCTATTCGCAGTATTCTTGACGCACATGCCGTGTTAATAGGCTATCAACTCCCTAAGTGCTGTCTCAAAACGTTCTTTGGGCAGGTAATTCTCTTCCAACTTTGCATTAAAGGGAATTGGGGTTTCCAAACTGGCCACCCGCTTTATAGGTCCATCTAGATGTTCAAAGCAATTCTCCATAACCATAGCCGCTATATCGCTAGCAATACCACCAAATAAACTATCCTCTTGCAGGATAATCAATTTTCCCGTTTTCCTAACGGATGCATATACACTTTCTATGTCCAAAGGCTGTAAGGTCCTTAAATCCAAAAGGTCTGCATCAATATTTTCATGTTTTTTTAAGGTGTCCAACGCCCAATGTACCCCCGCGCCATACGAAACAATGGTGATAGCATCGCCCTCCCTTAAAAGACTGGCTTTTCCAAAGGGCAGAGAATAATAGTTTGTAGGCACATCCTGATAAACGCTGCGGTACAAGGCTTTATGTTCAAAGAAAAGTACGGGATTTGGGTCTTCTATGGCTGTTGCCAGTAACCCTTTGGCATCAAACGGGAAGGCTGGATAAACCACTTTCAAGCCCGGTGTTTTGGTAAACCATGCTTCATTCGTTTGGGAATGGAAAGGTCCGGCAGCGACCCCGCCGCCACAAGGCATCCGAATAACAACATCCGCGTGTTGCGCCCAACGATAATAAGATTTTGCCAAATAATTTACAATAGGGTTAAATCCGGTACTGGCAAAATCGGCAAATTGCATTTCAACGACCGCTTTCATACCATTGATGGAAAGTCCCATGGCCGCCGAAACAATGGCCGATTCACAAATGGGTGTATTTCGCACACGTTCATTGCCAAAATCGTTCACAAAGCCATCCGTAATTTTAAAGACACCACCATATTCCGCAACATCTTGTCCCATAATAATCAAATTGTCGTGCTTTTCCATAGCACCCCGTAAACCATCCGATATGGCATCTACCAAACGAATATTTTTTTTATGAATACTAGGTTCAATATGTTGATTTTCAATGCTTTTATATACTTCTTCTAATTCCTTACTTAAATTAATATTGATTGGGGGCTCGTCAAAAGCCTTTTGAAGATGCGCATCAATTTCTTTGGTGATTTCCTTACGCAACGCTTTATCGTCACTATCGGAAAGCAATCCGAATTCTTTTAGATAGACAACAAAATTGTCCAAAGGGTCTTTCTCGGCCCAAGCCTGCATCAATTCCTCGGGAACGTATTTGGTTCCGCTCGCTTCTTCGTGACCGCGCATCCTAAAGGTTTTAAACTCTAACAAAACCGGACGTGGATTTTTCCGCATCGCTTCACAAAGCTCATTCACCTTGGTATATACCTCTAAAATATTGTTGCCATCAATGATATGGGATTCCATTCCATAACCTACGCCCTTATCCGCCAAATGCTCACAGTTATATTGCTCATTGGTCGGTGTAGAAAGGCCATAACCGTTATTTTCAATACAAAACAACACGGGAAGTTTCCATACCGAAGCAATGTTCAAAGCCTCATGAAAATCTCCCTCACTGGTACCGCCTTCTCCCGTAAACACAGCGGTTACCATAGCTTCTTTCCTTAGGGTATGTGCCAAGGCGATACCATCTGCTACGCCTAACTGCGGTCCCAAATGGGAAATCATCCCTACAATCTTGAATTCCTGTGTACCAAAATGAAAACTACGGTCCCGCCCCTGGGTAAAACCGTTCGCCTTGCCCTGCCACTGGGAAAATAAACGAGATAACGGAATGCCTCTTGTTGTAAAAACGCCCAAGTTACGGTGCATTGGGAGAATGTATTCCTCATTTTGGAGAGCACTGGTTACTCCCACCGCTATCGCCTCTTGACCAATACCGCTAAACCATTTGGAAATTTTCCCTTGCCGTAAGAGTATCAACATTTTCTCCTCTACCATGCGTGGTTTCAGCATCGCTTTGTAAAGCGATAATTTTACCTCGTCATAAACAACAAAATTCCGATAATCCATTTGGCATTCAGTTTTTAGCAGGTATAAATGTAGCAAAAAGGCACTTAATCATTGTAAAATTTAATGTTTTACATCCATCCCAATTATTCGTAATTTTACGCTATAGAAATAATGAAAATGAGCGCAGTACCTAGTGTAGATTTGACCGATTTTACCTCCGAAGACCCAAAAAGAAAACAAAAGTTCATTACCGAAATTGGGAGCGCTTTTGAAGAAATAGGCTTTGTGGCCTTAAGCGGTCATTTTCTTTCCGATGACCTCGTGGACAATCTTTACAAGGAAATCAAAAAGTTCTTTGACCTCCCGCAGGAAACAAAGGAAAGCTATGAAATAGCCGGAATTGGCGGCCAAAGAGGGTACACTTCTTTCGGAAAGGAACATGCAAAAGGTAGAAAAGAAGGCGATTTAAAAGAGTTTTGGCATTTTGGGCAGTATGTGGAAGACAACCCAAAATTGGCGAAAGAATATCCGGACAACGTGATGGTAGCGGAATTACCGGAATTCAACCGAATTGGCAAAGAAACCTTTAAAATGCTCGAGAAAACGGCCAAATATGTGCTACGTGCCCTGGCCTTGCACCTTGATCTGGAAGAAATGTATTTTGACGAGTATATTAAAAACGGAAATTCCATCCTTCGCCCTATCCATTACCCTCCCATTACCTCCAAACCTAAAAATGCGGTGCGTGCCGCTGCGCACGGCGACATCAATTTAATTACGTTGTTGATGGGAGCACACGGTAAGGGCCTACAAGTACAAAACCACAATGGAGAATGGGTAGACGCTATTGCCCGACCAGATCAGTTGATGATCAATGTGGGCGATATGCTATCGCGACTTTCAAACAATAAATTAAAATCGACCATACACCAGGTTGTAAACCCTCCTAAGGAACTTTGGGGCACTTCTAGGTATTCAGTACCCTTTTTTATGCATCCCGTCAGTGAGATGCCCTTAAATTGCCTAGAAAACTGTGTTGATGAAGAACATCCCAAACTGTACGAAGATATCACCGCAGGGGAATTCCTCCACGAGCGCTTGATCGAGCTAGGATTGATAAAAGGATAACCAAATGGATTTGAAAGACCAACTGAAAAACCTGTTCCCGGACCATGAACCTGAGGAAATACAAAAAGAAGAATCCTCAAAAAGCGATATTTGGCTCCAAGAAGACCCCATTATCTGCAAGTATGAAAAGCGAAAGGGCAAACCTATTACTATTTTGGAAGGTTATACCGGTGCCGATGCGGATTTTAAACTATTGGCAAAAGAGCTAAAGACCAAATTAAGCGTTGGCGGCAGCTTTAAGAACGATAAAATCATTATTCAAGGGGATTACAGAGATAAAATCATGGGCATCCTTAAAGAAAAGGGCTTTAACGTAAAGCGCGTAGGAGGTTGATGAAGCGAAATAAGTGCATTCAAAACTAAGGGTTGCGTCTTTTTCTGTTAAATTATTGGGTTTTTTTCTACTAAATCTTACTTTAGCCCTAAGAACCAATAACTCAAATTGAAAATGAGTTCCCTACTTCACATTACCAATGGAGACAGTTTTACCGAACGCCTCCAACAACTCAACCTAAAAGGAGACGTTATTACATGGCGCGAAATGTTATGTGAAGGCAAAACCCTGACCAATGTAGGTAGCGAATCTTTCTGGAAAACTAGATTTGAGTTTCTTCATAAAAACTACAAAGTTTCCAAATCCTGGTTCATTGAGAAAACATTGAAGGAGTATCGCTCCCTTTGTAACCATAAGCAACAGGATGAAATCGTACTTTGGTTTGAATATGACCTGTTTTGCCAAGTAAATATGCTTGCCGTCATCAGTTGGTTGTTGGCCAATAGGAAATATGCACAGATTTCTTTGGTATGCAGTGGAGATGAGGATGATTCCGATAAAATGTATGGCCTTAACGAACTTTCGGACGAACAGCTTTTAGGATTGTACAAGAAAAAAACGTTGCTGAACCAAGATGATATTGAATATGCGGATTACGTATGGCAACTATATTGTAGTGACAACCCCATGCGTTTGGAAAATCTCACCGATTTCAAGAATTACAACTTTGACTATTTAGGCGATGCCATTCAAAGCCACTTAAAACGTTTTCCTAGCATTGCCAATGGGCTTAACGCCATGGAGAATAATATTTTGAAGCAGGCCATGGAACATAAACATGCTAACAAAAAAGGATTATTGGGAACTCTACTCCAAAATCAGGGTAATTTAGGTTTTGGCGATTCCCAATACGAAAGGGCTATAAACCGCTTGAAACCATTGTTCACGGGATTCAATCCGGTACGGCTTTCCAAAAAGGGCAAAGAAATATTGGAAGGCAAAACAAACTACTATTCCACCATTCAAGATAACGATGTGTATTTGGGCGGTGCCCTCAAATACAATTTCCTCTACAATACAAACGTGGACAGAATACTAAAACTCTAGTATGCCTTTAGGCCATTCTGAGCTTATATTGAATGCTGATGGCAGTATTTACCACCTTAATCTACTTCCAGAGGACATTGCACATACCATTATTACCGTAGGGGATCCCGAACGGGTCACAGAAGTATCCAACTGTTTTGATACCGTAGAAATCAAAAAAGGAAAACGCGAGTTTTTGACCCATACCGGTCATTTAAACGGTAAGCGGCTCACAGTAATTTCAACAGGAATAGGAACGGACAACATCGATATTGTCTTGAACGAGCTAGATGCCCTGGCAAACATCGATTTTCAAACGAGACTAACCAAGGAAAATCGTATACGATTTAAAATTGTCAGAATAGGAACCTCAGGTGCCATTCAACCCGATATTCCTATCGATTCATTCCTAATGAGCGAATTTGTTATTGGTTTTGACGGCCTTTTATACTTTTATAAAAATGGACAAACTCACTTTCGCTATCTGGAAAATGCTTTTATCCAACAAACGGACTGGAATAACCATAAAGCAAGGCCCTATATTCTTAAATGCAGTTCGGAATTGGGTGTCATGTTTAATGAAAATCGTATACGATTAGGCTTTACGGCCACAAATACAGGCTTTTATGGGCCACAAGGAAGATCGTTGCGTATTGAACCGAGCCCTAACGATTTCATGCAACGTTTAATGGCTTTTGAGTATGAAAATCTCAAAATTACCAACTTGGAAATGGAAACATCGGGTATTTATGCAATGGCACATTTACTAGGACATGATGCCATTTCCTTAAATTGCATTTTGGCCAATAGGGCTACGGGGAAATTTTCCAATAACCCTTCAGAAGCTATACATAAACTCATTGAATACACCCTCAATAAATTGACTTCCCATTGAAAACAGTAAGAATTATCGGTGTCCCAGAACATTTTAACCTTCCATGGCATTTGGCCATAGAAGAAGGTGCTTTTTTAGAACGAGGAATAGACCTACAGTGGACCGATATTCCGGAAGGAACCGGAAGAATGAGTCGGTTATTGTCCGATGAGGAAACAGATCTTGCCATTATCCTCACGGAAGGTATCGTAAAGAGTATTTCAGAAGGAAATAATTCCAAAATCGTTCAAGAGTATATAGGCTCTCCCCTACTTTGGGGCATACATGTGGCCGCTAATAGCGATTTTAAGACCATAGACGACTTAAAAACAGCAAAAGCTGCCATTAGTCGCTTTGGAAGCGGAAGTCACCTTATGGCCTACGTAAATGCAGAAAAGGAAGGTTGGGACTTAAGGGAATTGGATTTTGAGATTATCAATAGCCTTAAGGGTGCCGTAGAAGGGTTGACCGACCAACAGGCTGATTATTTCATTTGGGAACAGTTTACCACCAAACCTTTGGTAGATAATGGTACGTTTAGACGTTTGGGCAACTGCCCCACACCTTGGCCCTGTTTTATGATCGTGGCCACAAACCTTTTTTTGAAACGAAACGCCACAGTTCTTCAACATATTTTAGAAGTCATCAATACTTACACACAGGAATTTAAGAACATACCCAGTATTGATCGCACATTGGCCAACCGATATGAACAAAAGCTGCCGGACATTCAGGAATGGCTTTCGTTGACACAATGGAGCCAACGGCAACTGCCTCTTGAAACCTTGGAAAAGGTGCAAAAAATATTGCTGGCACTAGAACTTTTGGAAAAAAAGTTAGCCCCGGAAAGAATCCTTCTTACTTAACCATCCTTATGCTAAGGACAACGAGAAATTCTTTTGAATAAGCTTCTTGAACGTGTCGTCAGAAAGTGGTTTACGAGCATAATCCATGATGTAAGGGTTAGCTATGGCCATATCCTTATCTTCTTGATTGTCACTGATCGTAACCAAAACTATCTTAATTTGTTCTTTAAGATTTTCAGGGACCTGTTCGGCATACATTTCCATGAATTTCCAACCATCAACTACGGGCATTCTTAAATCCAGCATGACCATACAGGGCAATTGCAGTTGTTCAATCCCTTTGTCCAAGATAAAATCCAATGCCTCTTGACCGTTCAGGGCTGAATTGACTTCAATATCCAAATCTAATTTGTTAATGAAAATTGAGTGAAGAAAGTTGCTTGCTTCGTCGTCGTCCACTAGTAGAATGGACTTTAAATCGTCAAATTTGTTCATAATTTTGTTAGTTTGAGTTAGCTATGTGAGAAAAAACCTCACATAAAGGTATTAAAAAACTTTATTTAAGAACTCACCAAGCAATAGTTTTATTGTCCCAATCCTTCAAAATTTTATTACATTCGGAAAAATGACCGTTACCAAACCAGTATCCCCTGTTCGCACTTAAGGGTGATGGATGTCCGGAAGTTAAAATACGGTGTTTGTTTCCATCAATAAGTTTAGCCTTCTTTTTGGCGAAGCCGCCCCATAACAAGAAAACCAGTGACTCCCTTTCCATTGATAGTTTTCGTATAGCTGCATCCGTAAAAGTTTCCCAACCCTTGCCCTGATGGCTTCCCGCTTGGTGTGCCCTAACGGTCAAGGTGGCATTGAGGAGCAATACTCCTTGTTTGGCCCAGCGTTCCAGATTGCCGCTTTGCGGATAGGGTTGCCCCAAATCTGTCTGAATTTCCTTAAAAATATTGATGAGCGATGGCGGATGGGGAATCCCGTCCTTTACCGAAAAACAGAGTCCGTTTGCCTGTCCCGGGCCATGATATGGGTCTTGACCGATAATCACCACTTTGGTTTGATCAAAAGGACAGTGGTCAAAAGCGGCGAAAATATCGGAGCCCTTGGGGTAGCACGTATATTGGGTGTATTCCGCTTTTACGAAATTGATCAGGCTTTGAAAATAAGGTTGTTCAAATTCAGTTTGAAGCTGTTGTTTCCAACTAGGATGGATGTTTACGGGCATATGATAAGCGTTTCTCAGGTTTTTAACGGCCGCTGTGTGATGGCCGCAGTGATTTAGATGTTCTAGCTGATAAAACTGTTTCTCCACTACACTCGAAATAACAGTTTTATTGTTTCTTTCAAAATTAATCAAAACCCTTTAATTGTTTACAATGCTTACTTTACCTCTTGAAAACAATTTTTGGAATAAGCTAACTTCGTTATCGTTCGCAATATAGATATTGAAACCTTCCCAAATTCCCCATCTCAAGTGCAATCCGTAACTTTGCCAAAGCTTAAAAAAGAAAATTGGCAAACATACACTCCAAAACACTTCAAGACCTAGAATTTCCTGCCGTTTTACAACAAGTGGCCGTCCGCTGCAATACGGAAATGGGCAAGGAATTGGCGAAGACCATCGTTCCTGCCATTGTTGAAACAGCAATAAGGGAAAGCTTGGGAAAAACGGCAGAGTACCTGTCTTCCTTTGAAAGTGACAATCGCATTCCCAATCATGGTTTTGATAGTATTTCGGGCGAGTTGAAGTTGCTCAAGATTGAGAATACCACTCTGGAATTATTGGGATTTAGGCGTATTCACAGTATTTGCGATACCGTAGCGACTCATCAAAAGTTTTTTAAAAAATTTAAGGAATACTTTCCGTTACTCTATACTACTTCCTCTGGCTTGGAGTCCAATTCGGAGATTCCCGTACTTATCAACAACGTAATCGACCGTTTTGGCGAGGTCAAGGACAATGCTTCTGAGGAACTGCTGCGCATTAGAAGGTCCATGAACCATGTACGCGGTAAAATAAGCCAGAGTTTTGGTGCGGCACTTTCTACGTATCAATCTTCTGACTATTTGGATGAAATAAGGGAATCCGTGGTAGAAAACCGAAGGGTCCTGGCGGTAAAGGCCATGTATCGCCGCAAGGTTAAAGGCAGTGTTATGGGTACTTCCAAAACTGGAAGTATCGTGTATATAGAACCGGAAGCTTCCCTAAAGCATAGCCGGGAACTAAACAACCTCGAATTTGAGGAAAAAGAGGAAGTACAGCGCATCCTCAATCAGTTGACGAACCAATTACGGCCTTTTGGGGAGCTCTTAAGGGCATATCAGGAATATTTAGCTCAGATTGATGTTACGGCCGCAAAAGCAAAATACGCAGCCGATATCAATGCTATATTGCCAAATTTGAACGCTAACAACAGACTTTATCTTCGTGATGCCTATCATCCGCTCCTCTATCTTAACAACAAACGTAAAAATGAAAAGACCTATCCACAAACCATAGAACTACACCCTGAAAATAGGATTATCGTGATTTCGGGTCCTAACGCAGGAGGTAAAAGTATCACTTTAAAAACCATTGGATTACTACAGGTAATGCTGCAAAGTGGTTTGTTGATTCCGGTCCATGAGCGTAGCGAAGTTTGCTTTTTTGATAAAATCCTAACGGATATTGGAGATAACCAATCTATTGAAAATCATTTAAGTACGTACAGTTATCGGCTTAAAAACATGAATCAATTTTTAAAACGATGCAATGATAAGACCCTGTTCTTGATCGATGAGTTCGGAACAGGCTCCGATCCAGAACTGGGAGGTGCATTGGCAGAAACGTTTTTGGAGGTTTTCTATGAACGCGGCTCTTACGGTGTCATTACTACGCATTATGCCAATCTCAAGGCTCTTGCCAATGAGCTGCCCCATGCTACCAATGCCAATATGCTTTTTGATGGAAAAACGTTGGAACCCACGTTTCAATTGGTTTTGGGACAGGCAGGAAGTTCTTTTACATTTGAAGTGGCACAAAAAAACGGTATCCCCTACTCGCTTATCAATAAGGCCAAGAAAAAAATAGACCGCGGTAAGGTCCGTTTTGATGCCACTATCGCCAAGCTGCAAAAAGAGCGAAGCAAAATGTCAAAAACTGGCTCCCGATTACAGGAGGAGGAAGCCAAAGCACGTGAGGAAGCGGCCCGCTTGGAAAAATTGAACGCAAAGGTAAAATCCAAGCTTGAAAACTATCAAGAGCTGTACGATCATGACCAACGTATGATTCAGTTGGGGAACAAGGTAAATACTGCTGCTGACCGTTATTTTCAAGATAAGCGAAAACGTGTATTGGTCTCTGAACTTTTACGTATTGTTGAGACGGAAAATAGCAAACGAAAGAAAAAAACTTCCAAACAGGCAAAAGCGGAACGGGCAAAAAAAGCACAGGTAGCCCAAGAAGCCCAAAAGGAAGTTAAGGTCATCCGTGAAAAAAAGAAAGTAGCGCAAAAAAAGGCCGTAATCAAAGAAAAAAACAAACCCGCACCAGTTTTCAAGATTGGTGATTTAGTGCGCATGCATGATGGAAAAGCCGTTGGCACCATTGATGCTTTGGAAAAAGGGAAGGCTATCGTCAATTATGGCACGTTCACTACCAACGTAAGCACGGACCAATTAGCGCTAGTCCAAGCAAAGAAAAAATAGAAGTTATCACAAGTGATTTTTTTTGATTCTCCTTTCCATTTTGTTCGATTATAAAATCTTTTGAATTCCAATAAAATAAAAACCGGTGTTTTTACAACATTTTTGAATATTTTGAGTTAGTGTTATAAGTATTTTCTTACATTAATAGAAATCCATGAAACTAACACATTATCTGCACCTGTTCTGCTTTGGTGTTATTGCCCTTATAAATCCTTATATCAGTTTCGCTCAATTGAATACTGAATTGTCCATTCAACAGATTGAGGATAACATATTTCAAAGCTCTGTTAGAGAAATTTATGAAGATAGCTATGGGTTTTTATGGATTGGTACCACCAATGGTCTTTATAAATATGATGGTACTAATTTTCAATTATTTGGAAAAACCGATAATGGAAAAACAGGACTTACCAATACCAATATTTATGATATCGTTGAAACCGAAAATCAAAATTTGCTTATCGCTACTGATTATGGTTTAAGCACTTATGATCGTACATTGGATATCGTAAAGCCCTATTATTTTGAAGGGAATGCGGAAATACTGAATACACTGCATTTAAAAAGCATCTATAAGCAGGATAATTTTTTATGGGTAGGTACTTTTAAAAACGGACTGTACAAATATAATATGGACAGTGGGAGTTTGGAACAGCTTTTATTCAATAAAGATGCAACCAATAAGTATTTGGAAAATTCAGTCTTTAAGTTAAAGCCCATTGATCAAGAGCACATGCTTTTAATTACAAAAAACTCCGTTGTGATTATCGATTCGGATTTGAATATTATTTCGGCAGTGTCCGAGGACGCTCAGTTACGTAGCATTACCAAAGTAGAAAAAAAAGCTTATCTAATGGGGAATCAGGTCGGGGAGATCATTCAGATAAAGATTGAAGACGACTATACCATAAATCGAAAACATATCCCAATAAGTCCTGGTTATGCCATTCCGAGCATTCTTCAAGATAACGAGAAGAACATCTGGATCGGTACTGAAAATAATGGTTTGTTCGTATACTCCAGTGAATTCAACAGGTTACAGCATATCATCAACAACCCCAAAAGCCCCAAAGTACTTCCCAACAATTCTATCTGGTCTTTATACGAAACAAAAAACAACACGGTATGGATTGGGACTTTCAAAAATGGTATGGCATTCTATGATTCCAAGTATCATAAATTTCAGCATATTAAGAATCAGCCTTATAATGAAAACTCTTTAAGCAATAACATCGTTACTTCCTTTCTTGAAAATGAGAACGAAACTATTTGGATCGCTACCGATGGAGGCGGCATCAATCTTTGGGACAGAACGCGAAATACATTTCAAAGATACTCTTTGGATGATGGCAATTTTAACAGTAACGTAGCCCTATGTTTATTGAAAAATGGGGACGAACTATGGGTGGGTACCTGGGGCAAAGGACTTACCATTTTCAATACAAAGACCAAGGAATACAAGGTTTTGACCATGGAAAACTCCTTCCTCCATACCAATGATATTATGGGGCTCCTCAAAGACGAAAGCGGTAGAATTTGGATAGCAAGTTGGTTTGGTGGAATACATATTTACGACCCGAATACCGATACATATGAAAACCTGGATATCAAAACCGAAGTAGATGCTTCGTTGGCGACTACCATTTATCAATTGAAGCAGGATACTGAGGGAAACGTTTGGGCCGGATCTCAGGCAGAAGGTCTTTTTAAGATAACGGAAAAAAATGATGGATGGGAATGGCAGCAATACCATAGCTCAAGTAAGACCCGTAATATAAGTAATGATTTCATCAATGATATATATGAAGATAAAGAAGGTACCATTTGGGTAGCTACCCAAGAAGGTTTGAACAAGTATGATGCTACAAAGGACAGTTTTTCCACTTTTGGAAAAGCGGAAGGGTTGCTGAACGAGTCTATCAAAGCTTTGGAAAAAGATGAAAAAGGATGGCTTTGGCTTAGTACGGATAACGGATTATCAAGATATAATCCGGTCACTCATGAAAATAGGCAATATGACACACATCATGGATTACAAGGAAAAGTGTTCAATAGCGGGTCTTCCTATGAGACCGTTTCGGGTGATTTTATTTTTGGCGGCAGTAAGGGTTTCAATATTTTCGACCCAAGTACGATCCAAAATTCGGAACATACCCCAATGGTCTATTTTTCCGACTTAAAAATCTTCAACGAAACAGTAAAACCAAAGGACAAGTTCAACGTCATAGATAGGCATATCAGCCAATTGGATTCTTTGGCATTTCATTACAAGCATTCCGTTGTCAGTCTAAATTTCAATGCCATTACGTTTAGACATCCGGAGCATGTAAAGTATGCCTATTACTTAGAAGGTTTTGAGGAAACGTGGAACTATGTTAACAATCAAAACTATGCTACCTATACCAATCTGGATCCTGATGAGTATATTTTTCATGTAAAAGCTTCAAATTCGGACGGGGTTTGGTCGGATAATAGCAAGAAACTTCATATCACGATTATCCCACCTTTTTGGATGACATGGTGGTTTAGAATCACTGTACTTGCTGCTATTGTCGGTATTGTTTATCTATTGTACTACTTACGAATGCGCAGTCTTAAAAGATATCAGGTCAAGCTGGAGCGAAAAATAGCCGAGCGCACCCAAGAACTTAGACGACAGAAAGAAAGATTACAGGATGTGGCGAATGAACTATCGGTCAAAAATGAGGAAATACAGCGATTTGCCTTTTCCGTATCCCATGACCTTAAAAGCCCTTTGGCCAGTATACAGGGGTTTATGAGCCTGTTCCCCATACAATTTCCCGTGGAGGATTTTCCGGATATGAAGGAATATGTTGATTTGATCAATATTTCCTGTGAAACTATGGAGGGACTCATAGCGGATATCACAAAAATTGCGCAATTAGGGAAAATTGAAAATCAAAACGAAGTTTTGGACACCGACAATATAATGAAATTGGCCAGAACCTTGGTCAGTGGCAAATTAAATACAAAGAACGTAACACTTACCATTCCCAGCAATCTCCCGAAGATTTACGGGGACAAAAACAGGATTATCCAAGTGTTCAGTAACCTTATAGACAATGCCATTAAGTATATGGGGGAACAGAAAAAACCAAAGGTATCCTTGTCCGTTACAAACTCAGGTGGTTACAATCATTTTTCCATAACCGATAATGGTTCTGGAATGGACGAGCGTGCACTTAAAAAATTATTCTCCCCTTTTGTTCGTTTTCATTCAACAGTGAAAGGCACCGGGCTTGGACTATACATGACCAAGCAAATGGTAACGGCCCACGGAGGGGATATTACGGCAACTTCCAAAGGAAAAGGCAAAGGGGCAACGTTTACCGTAACACTACCGGAATACGACCCTAAAAAACCTCAAGCCGTAGTTGAAGAAGTAAAAGAAGAACTTGTATTAGCCGATTGATTTAAAAACCTTTACCGTTGAGAATCAGATACGCTTAACGTAAGTTTTTTTAGAAAAAATAAGCACTATAGCAGCAACTATTTTAGTTGATACTTCTCATAATATTGTCAATACCCTTCATAAGAATGGCATATTCATCGTTAAACTTCTGAATATTTTCTGGCGATGGGTTTTTTATCATTTCCTTTAGATAGGGTAACTCCGAAAAACTAAATCCAACTGATTTCTCATCGTTCTCACCCATAATATAATTCAATTTCTGAAGGGCCTCGGAAGGAGTCAATGCTTTATCCAGACCATACTTTTCCATAACCAACTGGCGCATCGGTTTTGATTTTGAAGTATTCCTATACTTTGAAGTAAATGATGTGGTACCCGTTTCAAAAAATATGGGCTTATAATTTGGGTTCATTTCGGTTATGGCACTTTGCATACTGTTTATAAGTATCTGCATTTTTTCGATTTCTTTGACCAAATCATTTGAATTTATTCCCACGGCTACATTGATATAGCTAAATAAGTCATTACCATGATACTCGTCCCATGCTACACCTATAATACGCCTATAGTCATTTACCCTCATATTCTCAGGTCTTACCGCTATTCCCATACCATCCATATTTCCTGAGGGCAAGATATAATCCCCTTTGTTCACTTGCCCTATTACCTTAACGGGAACTTGTCCAATAAAAGCTACTTGTTTGAACATATCCTTTTTGCTTTCCTGTGGCATGGCACCGGAAACTATGGGGTCTTTTGAAATTACCATAAACTTTTCTGCATCAATGAACGATTTTGAGATTTGTCCTGCTTTTACACCGACTACATCGCCATAGGCAAACTTTTCATTTATGTTGTATTTCTTTAACCATTCCGCATAATCGGCACCGCCAGACTCGAACGCAACCCCCTTGTTCGCTTCGTTGTACCAGATAAAGGCTCCTAGCTGTAATCCCTGAACTACAATATCCACACCTGCCCAGACGGCATCATCGCAGTCACCCGCAACACTTGCAGTTGCAATACAGGGTGCCAGGTTTACACCAAATTGAAAAGAGGTATATAATAAATCCGTGTACTCAAGGAAATAGTTAAGCCCATAATCATTGTTCAGATATTGTTGAAAAGCACTAGGCAATGGTGGCGCTTCCAAAACATCCTCATCATTCTGATTTTCTACATCATCGTCACCAAATGCGCTATCCTTTATAAATTGCAACAAAAAGTTGCCACTAATGTCCGTAAATGCCCTGAAACCTTCTACCCTTCCAATGGCATTACCATTACCATCCCAAA
The DNA here is from genome assembly GCF_047345745.1 of Maribacter algae. Taxonomy (NCBI): domain Bacteria; kingdom Pseudomonadati; phylum Bacteroidota; class Flavobacteriia; order Flavobacteriales; family Flavobacteriaceae; genus Maribacter; species Maribacter algae. The sequence continues at coordinate 767,061 of NZ_JBLFES010000002.1, read as the reverse complement.
ACGACATGTAATTGATATTCCTTCCCGGGTTAATTTGGTTCAACCGTATCGCCATTCCATGAAAACCACTTTCCAATTGTAATGGATATGATTCATAATTGGTCTGGTCTGTTTGTTGTGGAGTTGTACGTATAGTGACTTTATTAAGAAACTCGGAGGTATCACGTACTGTAAGTCGGTCTAAAATATCTGTCGGACCACCCAACACGGTATTTCCCATAACATTTGCATCTCCATCAGCAATGATATTCCTATGACGTACGTAGGGAATATAAGTCAATTCTTGAAAACTGAACTCCGTAAAGTTTGTTCCTGCCTCTAAATCTATTTCCACACGTAAGTTTTTGGGGCCGTCCCAATTTATTTGGTCAAAAGCTCCTTGACTATTGGAAGTTACCTCTCCTCTACCAATCACAAGGTTTATGGTACCGTAAGCATCCGTCTCCGTACTATGAATTTCTTGATATTCCGTATTTTCCGCTACGTTCAAAATCGAAAAACGAACGGATAACGGTTGGTTGGCCAGGCTATTCGCAGGTACATCAACTCCAGGGATTTCATCTGGATTGTTATCGACCAATACGGCTTGATAGGTAATTCCTTCGGTCTGTGCTTCAGCCAAAAAAATGTTGAACACTAAAAGGATTAATATTAGTATACGTTTCATAGTTAATTGGTTTTAAAGTGAGCAATTGCATCCTGGCAATTTGATGGTAATTCCTATACCTATATTATGGGTAACAATATTGAGCTTTTCGTCGTCATCAGGATTACCATTGACAAGAGGGAAGCTTATTCCATATTGATATTGTGCGTATAAAACAGCAGTATTGGATAATGGGTATTGTACCCCGATACCCAAACGTGGAACCACTAGGAAATTATCAAATTCATCCTCTCCATTAAGACCAAATACCTGATTGTTCACAGTTTGCGTTCCGCGCAAGAGATATTCTGCCGAAGTAGTGACCTTTATGAAGAATACAAACTCTTTAGAGCGGGCAAATTTATAGTCCAGCCCAAAATTGAGCCCTGCATAGGTTACATCCCACTCAAAAAAACTATCCGTTCTTGTATCTCCTCCTATAGCACTGTAATTAGACCAAAGTCCTCCAATAATGATACTTGCCTTATCCGCCTTTAAGGGAATTTTGTATCCTAGTCCCAAAAAGGTATTTGTTCCACTTTGTAAATTATTTAAAGTACCCCCTACAGAATTTTCATAGTCGAATTGAGAAATAGATTGACCTAATTCTACATAGATGACTTGACCTTGCGCATAAAATGTAAAAAGGAATAATACGTGAAGTAATTTTTTTACCATCCTAAAACTTTATTACTTGTTGCACGTTCTTGCGTTCACCAGATTGTATGGTTAGGAGATACCCACCAGTAGAAATGGTTGCAGTATTTACATTGAAGCTCTTTGAGAGTCCATATTCCTTTGACAGCACTAATCTTCCAAGCATGTCAAACATAAAAACGGACACTTCCTCAACAGGTTCCTCCTCGAAATCTACATTGATGCTATTTACAAAAGGATTTGGATAAAAAATGAGTGATAATTGAAGGTTAACATCTTCTATCGCAGCAGGACCTAGGGGCTGTACAAAACCTTGTCGCAAAGTTTTGTCCGTTACCCCAAAAGTATTTATAACACTTGATTGCCCAACGGACTGAAACAAGACATAACGCTTGGGTCCAATATTGGCCTTGGAGAGTCCCCCAGAAATACTCAATGTTTGCCTTAGTGAAGTCTGGGAATGTACACCCAACGAAATCAATAAGGTAATATATACTGATATCTTCATTTGTAATTCGGTTTGGTTGGGGAACGGCCCAAAAATAGCAGATCAAAAGCCAGCTTAATAGTTTTGTCCATGGACAAAGTATGGACATCCTACAAAGACAAGCCTTAAAAGACGTATGGACAATAGTAAAAAAGAAAGAAAGTTAAAATCTTTAAAACATCAATAAAATCAATGCTTTAGAGAAATCAAACTATATTGAAAGCAGACGGGAATATAAAAAAAGAATGGACAGATAGGAATTTTTCTTAAGAAAGAGTATGGACGAGTGTTTCACTAAAAAAGATAAAATCCCTTAAAATCATTGGTATTATTTACTTAGGAGTTATTTTAAAGATCAAGTTGCAAATCAATAGTATGGACATAGTGTGGACAAAGCTGTAAAGAGCGAATTCTTCCCTTATTTTAGTAAAAATTTTTAATGTTTACCTTTAATCGAACCATTCCCAACCCTATGAAAACCATTATTAAATTGTGTTACGTCATTTTTTTTGTTTCGAGTCTTTGTCATTCCCAAGGTCGAAAAAAAGAATTGGACAGTCTTATTGCAAGAGCAAAATCATTACCGGAGGACACCTTAAAGGCAAAAGTATTATCCAGGATTCATGAACGAATGATGTTCATGGACAATGAAAAGGCGTTCAAATATGCTAAAGAAGCTTTCGCCTTATCCAAAAAAATCAATTATGAAAGGGGTATTGGAAATGGTTATGTCCAATTTGGGAATTATTACTATAATCAATCTCAAAATGACTCCGCAATTTATTTTCATCGATTAGCGCTCAAAAAATTCAAGGAAATTAATTCCGTTAGAGGTCAAACCTTTGCATTACATTCTTTGGCCACTTTGGAAAGAGAAAAGGGTAATTATGATACAGCGATAGCCATAATCGATTCTATCTTTGACATGTACACGGATTATAATAGAAAAAATACAGATTTAGGAACTTTTGATTTGAGAGGCTCCGAGTATGAAGTACTTGGAAGCATCTATATTGAAAAAGGCAATTATAGAATTGCGTTGGAGAATACTTTGAAAGCCTTGCGGTTTTTTGAAGAAGTTGAAGATGAGGTTAGGAAAGCGGATGCATTAAAACAGTTAGCGGATATAGAGTATCAACTGGGGAATTATACCTCTAGCCTTGATTATGCTAAAAAAGCTATAATTATTTATAAAGCAAATGATGATAAGGTATATCACAGTTATGCAGCAAACACCGCTGGCCTTGCCGCAGAAATGCTCAAGGATTCTAACTTAGCGGAACAATATTTCAAGGAATCCGTGGCACTTGCAAGAGAAATGAACGTTCAATCCATGATCTCGCAATCCTTGAACGATTTGGCGCGTCTAGAGCGCATTAAAGGAAACTACACACTGGCAAGAACTTACTTGGAAGAATCTTTACAAATTTCAAGAAAAGAAGATATTAAATTGGACCAAACCGAAGTATTACATGAAATGGCCCATTTGGACATTCAGCAAAATAGACTCGCAAATGCGCTTACTAATATAAATCAGGTAATTGTCATTTCTAAAGAGATAGATGTCTTGCCAACGCTTAGGGATGCTTATAAAACAAGGGCAGAGATACGTAATAAATTAAATCAAAATAACCTCGCCTTCGAAGATTATAAAACATATCATCAAATTAGTGACAGCATATTCAACGAAAGAAAATACCAACAAGTAGAGGAGTTAAAAACCATTTATGAAACGGATAAGAAAGAAACCGAGATTGCTTTGCAAAAAGAAGAAATAAACACTTTGAACCAAAAAGCGAAAATAGATAAGCTCACAAAAGGGTTTTATGTATTAGGCATGTCCGCATTACTTCTCATTATAGGATTACTCTATTTTGGTTTTAGACAACGCCTCAAGAAAAATAGAATTGCGCGTGAAAAACAAGAGACCATTTATCAACAGCAACTAGAACACAAACAAAAGGAACTGGCGAGCCAAACATTGCACTTGGTTCAAAAAAATACATTTATCCAAGAACTCATAAACAATCTTGAGAAGATCAAGGAATCCCCGGAAACGTTTAAAATGGAGTATAGACGTATTGTAATGCTTTTGAAAAAAGAAAATGCATCCGATAAAGATTGGGAGGTCTTCAAAACCTATTTTGCAGAAGTCCATAATGATTTTGACCAAAAGATAAAGACCCTTTACAATGATATTTCCGAGAAGGAAATTCGATTGGCAGCATTTCTCCGTATGAATTTGACCACAAAAGAAATAGCTGCAACTTTGAATGTTTTGCCCGAGAGTATTTTAAAATCGAAATACAGATTGAAGAAGAAACTGGGACTGAACAAAGAAACGGATTTGACCAGTTTCTTAAATACATTATAAAACTTTAAATGTGGCGTACGGCTGTAGTATCTTTACATTGTGGAAAACAATAAAAAAATTATATTGTTCGATGGGGTCTGTAATCTGTGCAACGGGTTCATACAATTTGTCATTAGGCGAGATAAAAATGATGTTTTCCGTTATGCCGCATTACAAAGTGAGATTGGGCAACAGCTTGTTTCCGAAAGAAATATTGATACGGAAAAATTAGACTCCGTCATCTTAATTGATCCGGGAACAGCGTATTATCTAAAATCCGATGTAGCGCTACAGATTGGACGACACTTAAAGGGATATCGTACCCTTTCCAAAATTTTAATTTTGATTCCCAGTACTTTACGGAATATCGTATATGATTTTATTGCAAAATGTAGATATACTTGGTTCGGAAAAAAGGAGCAATGTATGATTCCAACTCCAGAACTTAAGGCAAAGTTTTTGGATTGAGTTATCATTTTATGTAAATAAGATAAAGTTCTCGCTCAGCAATGAATTCATTGTGAACAGATTAAAAATTCATGGAGAAAAAGAAAAAACGCAGGCCCTTTAAAAAGAAACGATACATCGTACCAGCAATCATAGTTCTATTGTTGGTAGGATTCCGCTTGCTGCTCCCTTTCCTGGTCAAAAAATATGTAAACGATGTTTTAGCCGATATTCCCGGATATTATGGACAGGTTGATGATATTGATATTGCCCTCTACCGCGGCGCATATGTAATTCATGGGCTGTATCTTAATAAGATAGATGCAGGGTCAAAAGTACCTTTTTTGGATTTTGAGAAAACGGACATTTCTATAGAATGGAACGCGCTCTTAAATGGTAAAATTGTTAGTGAAATTATCATGACGAGGCCCAAGGTCATATATGTTTTTGAGGACCAGCAAAACGGCACTGAGGAAACCGAAGTTGAGGATTGGACAAAAGCACTTACAGATTTAGCCCCTATTGACATAAATAACCTTGAAGTCATTGAAGGTACTGCCGCTTTTGTAGAGCTGCAAGCGGATCCCAATATAGATTTAAATTTAAAAAACATACAACTAAGTGCCACTAATCTGCGAAACGTGGTTCAAAAGGAACGCACGTTGCCATCAGAAATCAACGCGACCGCAACATCTATTGGGAACGGGGCAATGAAATTAGATGGCAAAATGAATCTCGTAAAGGAAATTCCGGACATGGATATCTCGGTGTCTATCGAAAATGCGGATGCGACCGCTCTGAACGATTTTACCAAACATTACGCTGAAATAGATTTTGACAGTGGTAGTTTTGAGATTTTTGGAGAGGTGGCGATTGCCGACGGATATCTGAAAGGATCTATAAAACCCATTTTGAAAAATGCCAAATTGATTGGAAAGGAAGATGGGTTTTTAAGCGTGCTTTGGGAAGGATTTGTTGGGTTTTTCAAATTTATACTAAAAAATCAAGGCAAGGATACCCTAGCCACTAAAGTACCCATTGAAGGTGATTTAAATAGCGTGGGGACCAAAGTTTGGCCTACGCTAACAGGAATATTTAAAAATGCATGGGTAAAGGCCTTTAAGGGTGTAGTAGATGACGACATTGATTTTGAGGATGCGGAACAAGCTGCCGACGAGAATAAAGAAAAAGCGGATAGAAAACAGGCTCGAAAAGATAAACGTGACGCAAGGAAAAAAGAACAAAAAAATGGTTAATTGAATGGATTAGATTAAAAAGACACTCTTTTATCTGAAAATAGCCGTTCACTCCCTTCAAACTCAGATATAGTTCCGTTCTGATAAGTACGGCCTACTTCAAATTATTCAAAATAAAATCCAACGTTTTATTAGTGTTCAAATTTTGTTGATATGCCAAATTCGTGTGACCGTTCTTTTGAACGAGTCCCAATTTATTAAGTTTTGAAATTGCGTGTTCATAGTCCAGACTTACTTTTCCGGAAAGTAGCACTTCCATTGACTCTTCCTTTAAATATCGTTTGTAGATTTTACGAAGTCCGCTCAAATATAACCGGTCTTTTGTGAATCCTCCACCCCTATGCGCTCTTAGCGTGATAGAAAATGCATCGTTTCGGTTGAGTTTATATTGGTTGTGAATCAAATCGAACGTATCCACAAAAGAATATCCTTTTATCAAGCTATCAGAAGCCAATACGCGGTATGCCAATTCCTTTAATCGCTTTAAGGTCAATGCACCACTCATGTACTCACTAAATACGGCCAACCCTTCCTGTGTCTCAACATTTTTGGGAAATCCGTTGGAGAAAATTTTAAGCGGCTGCTGCATGGCGTTATAGGTAGTTACCAAATGCACGCCGATCTCATGGTTTGCCAAAGTCAACAGCTGGTTTTTACTGAATTTGACATTTCTTTTTAACAATAAGGTCTGTGTAGCGTTGCTGACCATTGCATCTGCCGCAATGTGGGTGGAGAATTTAATGTTCAGCGGAAATTCATATCGCTCTGAAAAATCTTCAAAATAGCGCTTCGCCTCTTCCGGGCTATGGACTTTCTCCATGTCAATGGAGAGGGGCTCATCGGCAAAATGCAATATAAAACGGGCATTATCAACATCTTTCTCTGTTGGGGAACCGTAAATTCGTAGGGAATTGTAATGAAATTTCTTTGTTTTTCCAATGGTTTCAATACACTGAACCATATTGGAATAGTAATAGATAATCTCCTTGTAAAATGTGCGTATTTCTTCATTTTCAATACGCTCCAACCGTTGCGAAAAGAACAAACGGTGTAATTTATAAGGACTGAATTTTAATTTCGGGTATCTAAAAATGGGCTCGTAGGAATACTTTGAGGCAAAAAAACGATTTTTTTCTTTCTCCGTATTCAAGGGGTTTACATAGCTCAGCAACTCTATTTTTTGTACCAACCGGTCAAGGTTCGCATCAATTTCAAAGAGACTAGCATATTCTTGCTGTAATTGTTGTAACTCCTGCTCCTGTGTCATTTATCTTCTTGGAATTCCTTTACCTGCAAAGGTATCAATTCTTTTAGTTGTGTCTCCACAGAACGCACTACTTCGGGATAAAGTATACCGGTATATTCATCGCAATAGATTTTTGAAATTTCGGTAGCCAATACCAAGGTGTTTTTAAAATTCTGTGTGATGTATTTCAGAAAATAACCGTTTCCCTGAAAAGTGTCATTGATTTTGGACGTGGATTTTATGGCATTGGGCAGTTTTATAGTGCCTAATTTGGCGCTCCATGATTCTGCTAGGTGACCATAGCGTTCATTATCAATATTGGCGGTACCCAAATTCCATGTGGGCACTTCCCTGTCCCAACGTTTCCAATTGTAACTGTGCATATCAAAAACTAGTGCTTTCCCATATTTGGATTGAATTTTTTCTACCAAGGCATGTACCACTTGATAAAAATTCTGATGTTTTTGCAAACTGTGTTCCCGTTCAGCTTCCGGCAATGGGGATTTCCAAAGTTGTTTTCCCCAAGCATCATGATAAATGGCCGTTTCGGGAGCGCGGTTTAAATCATACTCGAACCTACTGTCCAATCCGGCGATAACGATAGGATGTGATTGCACCATTTCCTTTGTGCATGGGTCTTCCTCGTACCAACGATCATACTCCGTATGCAAGCAATTTTCCCAAAGCGATTTCCGAAACTGATGCCCGTCATGGACCGCCCCACAGACATAGGGCGCGTAGCCATCAATCTTTATCATAAAGGAATAATCTTCCGTAACGGCCTCAAAACATTCTTCCTTCTGAATTTTGTAAATAATTTCTTCTATGGAAAATCTATGCATTATTTACCTCATTTCGAAGTCTTGCCCGTCTATCAAAAGCCTGTAGATTGTCAATTACCTTGCTTTCTACAAAATCGACGACTTTAGATTGAATTTTTGTTTTGTACACTTTGTTCATATAGGTAACACCACCGGGCGACATTACATTGACTTCGACCAATTTACCCCCGATTACATCAATACCAACAAAGTAGAGTCCGTCTTTTACAAGTTTAGGGCCAATTTGTTTACAGAGAGCTCTTTCTTGTTTGGTCAAGCTATGTTTTTGCACAGAACCACCCGCAGAAACATTGGAACGATGGTCATCCGTGCCCGGTACGCGTTTCATAGCTCCGATTACTTCTCCATTTAATAATAGAATACGAACGTCCCCCTGATCGGCTCCTTCTATATATTCCTGAAGTATCACGTAATTGGATGTCCCATCTGCATTGGTGATGTAAAAATCCAATAGGGATTTAATACTGCTCATGGCCGCTTTTTCAATCAGTATCACCCCAGAACCTCCAAAACCGTTCAAAGGCTTCAAGATCATTTTATCGGCTTTGGATTCTTTGATCTGTCGTATCAAATGATTTTTGTTCTTGGATACATGAGTGGCCGGAATGATATTACTATGTGAATCCCCAAAAGCCGCTGTATAAAGTTTATTGTTGGCCTCTCGGATTCCCTGCAGCGAATTCACGATGAATACATCGTCTTTTACCGAATCCAAAAAATTCAACATAATGGGGTCCAACGGCGGATTAGCTCGCATAAAAATGACATCAAAACCGGCCAAAGGCAACATCTCCTCCCTTAAATTGGCTTGTTTATAGAACGATTTTAAACTTGCCGGCACCTTGTCCATCCGTTTTACCACGGTACAAAAGGCATTGGTAACACTATTGCGTATCGTGAGATTGGCAGGTGAGCAAAGTGCCACACCATGCTTTCTTTTCACGCATTCATGAATCAAGGCTAAACTTGTATCGTTTTCGGGGTCAATTTCTTCCCAAGGATACATTAAAAAACAAATATTCATAGACTCGTTATTATTTTAAGTTATTTCCGTTTGGATAAAAATTCCTTTGGAAACCTTCAAATCAGCCTAGAATATAAGATTTGTATCAAGGCGATGCAAGTAATTCAGGTCACCTTTTGTTTATGGTTTGGTATTTATACGGTTTATTTCACCTCGTCATAATGGTCGTCCCAATTCTTTACTTTGGGTTTTCCTAATTTCCCTACCGATTTTGCCACAATGGTAGACACGGTAGCATCACCCGTTACGTTCACAACAGTTCTCAACATGTCTAAAGGTCTATCCACGGCAAATATCAAGGCCAAACCAATAGCATATTTATCTGGTGGAAAACCAACGGACTCCAATACAATGACCAACATCACCATTCCCGCTCCGGGAACCGCTGCAGTACCGATAGATGCCAAAAGTGCGGTAAGTACTATCGTCAATTGTGCAGCCAACGGTAGGTCAAAACTAAGGGCCTGGGCTATAAATACGGCCGCAACCCCCTGATAAAGACTTGTCCCGTCCATATTCACGGTAGCCCCTACGGGAAGCACAAAACTTGCCACCTCCGGGTCCACTCCAATATGTTCTTCAACACGTTCCATGGTCACCGGCAGCGTAGCCGCACTGGAACTTGTGGAAAAAGCTAACAATTGTGCCGGACTCAACTGTTTCAAAAACCAAAACGGGTTCTTCTTCGCAAATACGAAAATTAAAATTGCATAAAAGACAATCATCAAAAACAATCCTAGAATAACGACTCCGGCATATTTTAATAATGCCAATAAAATTTCAGGGTCGCTAGAGGACACTACTACATTGGCCAAAAGTGCAAAAACCGCGTATGGTGCCGTCAGCATGATCAAATCCACCATCTTCAGTACTACGTCGTTCAACGAATCAAAGAAATTCTTTAAGGGCTTGGCCTTGTCCTCTCCTATTAGTAGCATTGAAATTCCCATAAAAATGGTAAAGAAAATTACCTGTAACATCAATTGGTTGTTTCCCAATGCACTCACGGCATTGTCCGGTACCATATCTTCCAAAAACTTCAAAGGACCACTTTCTTTTTGTCTTGAGGCTTCTTCAAGTTTGGCTGTAACACCACTATCATTGGCGTAGGTAGATGTCAATTTTTCAATGGTTTCTTCAGAAACCCCGTTCCCGGGCTCAATCACGTTCACTAAGACCAAACCAAGGATAATGGCAACAGTCGTTGTTCCAATATAGATCCCGATAGTACGTAATCCTATATCACGGAATTTTGAAATATCCTTTAGATCTGATATCCCTTTAATCAAAGAGGCTAAAATCAGGGGAACCGCAATGAGTTTCAACAGTTTGATAAAAATAGTCCCAAAGGGAGCTATCCAATTGACAACCAAATCCTTACCCCAATCAACAAAATTCATACCGAAACCAAAAAGAAGTCCCAGTACCATTCCGATCATAATTTGCCAATGCAATTCTAGCTTCCTCATTCCTAAAGTTTAGGGAAGAAAGATAGTATATTGACCGGAAAACAACTAAAATGAAAACCTATATTTTGCTGGTTCTTGCCAAGAGGTAATAATCGGCCAATACCAAAGCGGTCATTGCTTCTACTATGGGCACGGCTCGTGGCACTACACAGGGATCGTGACGCCCTTTTCCTTGTGTCTGCACCATACTCCCCTCTTTATCAATGGTTTCGTAGCCCTGTATGACCGTGGCCACTGGTTTAAATGCAACGTTAAAGTAGATATCCATACCATTGCTGATGCCACCTTGCACCCCACCACTGTAGTTGGTCTTTGTAGAACCGTCACTGTTGAACTTATCGTTATGGGCGCTGCCTTTCATGGTTACCCCTTCAAAACCACTACCATATTCAAATCCTTTCACGGCATTGATGGAAAGCATTGCCTTTCCCAGTTCTGCATGCAGTTTATCAAAAACAGGCTCCCCTAGCCCAATAGGTACATTTTGGGCCACACAGGTAATAACGCCCCCAATGGTATCGCCCTCTTTTTTAATGGATTTTATGTAATCCTCCATTTGAACTGCAATATTAGGATCGGGACAGCGCACAGGATTCTTTTCTATTTCAGAGAAATCCAAATCTTGGTAATGCTTCTCCAACTTCATCGTTCCTACTTGCGAAACAAAGGCATTGATCTTCACATCCTTCAATAATTGTTTGGCAATAGCACCAGCAACTACCCTACTGGCGGTTTCCCTAGCTGAACTGCGGCCTCCACCTCTATAATCCCTGAAACCATATTTTTGGTCATACACATAATCGGCGTGCGAAGGACGATAAGAATCCTTGATATGACCATAATCCTTCGATTTTTGATTTGTATTGTGAATGGCGAAACCAATGGGCGTACCCGTTGTCTTTCCTTCAAACAAACCGGAATAAAATTCCACTGTATCCGGTTCCTTTCGTTGGGTCACAATAGCGGATTGTCCAGGTTTTCTTCGATTTAAATCGGTTTGGATAGCCTCCAAATTCAATTCGATACCAGCAGGACATCCATCTATAGCCCCTCCAATTGCTTTCCCATGTGATTCTCCAAACGTACTTACCTTAAAAAGGTTCCCAAAACTGTTTCCGGCCATGTATTCTGAATAATATTACGGTTGATTATGCTTCCGGCAAAGGTAAATCTTAAAAAGCTGACACAAAAACTTACCACGGACTTAATCTTTACTTAACCTTGAGCACTTTACCTAATGTTTATTTAACACTTAAAATAAGTAATCTTGATATTTGGTAAAAGCTTCAAGATACCATTTGGTTTAATTTTGTGCACAAACAAGAACGTGAAAAAGCGAAAGCCCGAAATAGTGGTGATTTCCGATGTTCATTTAGGAACAATAAGCTGTTATGCTGATGAATTATTGACCTATCTCAACAGCATACAGCCCAAGACATTGGTATTGAACGGTGGTATTTTGGGGGCATCTACATCACGTTTACATCATTTCCCAACCTCCCATATAAGCGTTATCCATAAGATATTACAGCTGTCCATTAAAGGGACGAAAGTTTATTATGTCAATGACAAGGGGGATGAAGCCTTTTTTAGTTCTAAGATAAAATCGCTTGGAAATATTGAATTTTGTGAGCGACTCATCCTTCAGGTAGACCAAAAGAAAATTTGGTTCTTCAATGGTGCCTTTTTTAATGCCAATTCAAAATATACCACTTGGCTTACGCAATTTGGTCCGTTGGGCGAAAAAATGATGATAGGTTTGAACAAATGGTTAAAATCTTTTTTCGGCATACCGAAAAAAGAAGGAAGCGGTTTCATTGAGAGCGATACATCCGAAGGATTTTATACTGGTTTTGAAAATTTTATTGTGGATATAGCCTTGGAGAACGATTATGACCACGTAGTCTCCGGCTACATTCAGAAACCAAAAAAAGAACTGCATCGAACCAAGAAAGGGACTTGCACTTATCTTAATTCAGGCGATTGGGTCAAAAATCTTACGGCACTGGAATATTCTTTTAAACGTTGGAAAATCTATAAATACGACCACGATAAGCTTTCTGCCTTCTACGCCGATGCCGAGATAAAGCAGATGAACATACACGAACTAGTTACCAGCATCGCTAATAAAGCGGCAGCAAAGAAGTCGGAAAAAGATATAGAATCAATTGAGTAACGCATCCTTAAGAATGCTCGCAGGGTGTTGGGCAACTCTCTTGGTTCCATCAAAAATTTGATGTCTACAACTGGTTCCATTAGCCGCTATAATGGTATCTACAGGAGATTTTTCCACCGCAGGAAAAAGTTTTAAACCCCCAATTTTCATGCTGGTTTCATAATGTTCTTTCTCATAACCGAAGGATCCGGCCATCCCACAGCAACCGGACGGAATTATTGTTACTTTGTAATTTTTTGGAAGATTCAATACATCAAAAGTGACTTTTTGATTGCTCAATGCCTTTTGGTGGCAATGATTGTGAATCTTTACGTCTTTGGCTTCCGTTGTGAATAGCGAGGCATCCAACAACTCATTGGTAATTTCACTGGCCAGAAATTCTTCCAATAAGAACGAATTTTCCCCAATGCTGTCGGCCATTGCCTTATCATCGTTCATTCGCTTGTATTCGTCCCTAAAAGATAGTAATGCAGATGGTTCTAGCCCTATGACCGGTCTTTCTTGCTCGGCAAAGACTTTTAAACGTTCGCTATTTTTCAAGGCCAACGTTTTGGCTTGTTTTAAGAATCCTTTAGACAGATAAGTTCTCCCGCTCTCCGCATAAAATAGTTCAACATCATAACCCAATTTTACCAAAAGCTCTATCGCGTCCTTCCCCACCTCCACATCTAAATACCGTGTGAATTCATCAATATATAAAACAATACTTTTTTTTGAATTAATAAATTGATTTTTAAATTTTTGTAAGTGCTTATCAAAATCAACACTATAAACTTTTGGGAGGCTTCTTCCCTTGGCAACACCACTGGATTTTTTTAACAATCCTCCTAAAAAACTGGAATCGTAAACCGCATTGGTCAATCCTGCGACTTTGCTACCCAATTTGTTCAATTTTGTGTTGTAGGCGAATAATTTACTGCGCAGCGGATATCCGTTCGACTCTTGGTATTGGTATAAAAACTCGGCTTTTAATGTGGCTACGTCCACATTACTTGGGCATTCGCTTGCACAAGCTTTACAGCTAAGGCATAAATCGAAAACTTCTTTCAGTTCTTTACTGTCAAAACCATTGGTTTCCTTCGGATTGGTCAAAAATTCGCGTAGCGCATTGGCCCTTCCCCGAGTGGTATCCTTTTCGTTTTTGGTAGCGTGGTAACTCGGGCACATTCCGCCGGACATGTGATGCGTTTTTCTACAGTCCCCACTACCGTTACATTTTTCGGCAGCCTTCAGAATTCCTTCACTATCCGAAAAATCCATAAGTGTTTTTATTTCCGGTTCTTCACGATTTACTTCATAGCGAAAAGATTCATCCATCGGATAAGCATCCACTATTTTACCGGGATTAAAGATTCCGTTGGGATCAAAATAGAATTTTACACGCCGTAAAAGTTTATAGTTCTGTTCGCCGATCATCAACGGGATGAATTCTGCACGTACAATACCATCACCATGTTCCCCGCTAAAAGAACCTTTGTACTTTTTAGTGAGTTTGGCCACATCCGTGGTGATATCCCTGAACAATTTTACATCATCTCCTTTTTTAAGGTTTAGGATGGGGCGTAGATGCAATTCTCCGGCACCGGCATGTGCATAGTAAACGGCTTTTTGACCGTAACCGTTCATAATTTGGGTAAACTCGCCTATGAAATCTTTCAAATCGGGCAAGGCGACTGCCGTATCCTCAATACAGGCAACTGCTTTCCTATCACCTACGATATTTCCCAGTAATCCAAGACCTGCTTTTCGTAACTCGATCGCCTTTCGGATATCGTCCGCATACAGTACAGGGCTGGCATAGCTTAATCCGGAATCCGCTACGGTATTTTGAAGTGCTGCAATAGCTTCTTCCAATTCTTCCAAATGATTCGCACTCACCTGTAGCATTAACAAAGCCGCCGGATCTCCTTCCACAAAAAACCGATTCGCCCTCTGTGCCCTATTGTTTTTGGTACAATCCAAAATTACCTTATCCATCATTTCACATAATTGCAATGGATGTTTCATTACCGGTGCCACATCGGAAAGGCAATCTTCCAAGGTTTTGTAATGGGTGACTACCATGGCGGACATCGGTGGAGGCAAATCATCTAACTGCAGCGTAATTTCCGTAGTAAAAGCCAATGTTCCCTCACTTCCGCAAAGTAATTTGGCCAGGTTTATACCGGTTTTCGTACCATTAAAAACTTCATATTGCAAGAGTTCATCTACCGCATATCCCGTGTTTCTTCGGTGAATTTCTTTTTTTGGAAAATTCTCCTCTATTTCAGAGGTTATCTTTTTATTTGATAGTTCTTTATGTATATTCTTATAAAGTGATGCTTCAAATGAATCTTCTTTCAATTTTGAATTGAAATCCGTTTTGGAAAGCGTTTCGAACTCGGCCTCACTTCCGTCTGACAATATCGTTTTTAACGAAATTACTTTATCACGGGTTACCCCATACTGAATCGAAGTAGTTCCGGAAGAATTGTTCCCTACCATACCTCCTATCATACATCGGTTGGAAGTTGATGTATTGGGACCAAAGAACAATCCAAAAGGTCTTAAATATTGGTTGAGTTCATCACGAATGACGCCGGGTTGTACCGTAACCTGTTTTTTTTCTTTGTCCAAATGAACGATTTTCGTGAAATGTCTAGAAACATCGACAACCAAACCATCCCCGACACATTGTCCTGCCAAAGAGGTGCCAGCTGTTCTTGGAATGAGTCCAATATTGTGCTTATTTGCAAAATAAATGAGTTCTCTAATATCTTCTTTGGTTTTTGGAAATGCTACACCGAGGGGAATTTTACGATAAACAGAGGCGTCAGTGGCATATAAAGCTTTGGAAAGCGTATCTGTTTGAAGTTCTCCGGTTAATTTCGGAGCAAGATCTTGCAGTATGGAATTCTTCAACGTGGCACAATTTTGGCTACTAAATTAAGTTTTATTGTTTGAGCTACATATGAAAATAGCTCGTTTTTCAACTTAATTAAAAACTGAACACATGAAACTTTTAAATTGTTTTGCAATTCTTTTATTGTTTGCGGTTTCCTCATTGACCGCCCAAGAAATAAACAATCATGCCATTGGGCTTAGATTGGGTGATAGCGACGGTTTTGGAGCCGAAGTATCTTATCAAAAATCGATTGGTCGCTACAATAGGGCCGAATTTGCCCTAGGATGGCGGGATAGCCGAAATTTTGATGCTTTTAAATTGGCCGCACTTTACCAATGGGTACGACCCATTGATGGTGGTTTTAATTGGTATTATGGTTTTGGCGGCGGTGTAGGAAGCGTTGATTTTGGATTTGACCCGGACAGGGACGGTGGATTGTTCGTTTTTGCTGCCGGGGATGTTGGGATTGAATACAATTTTGATATTCCGTTAATGCTTTCCCTGGATTTTAGACCCGAGGTAGGCCTATTAGGGTACAGCGATTTTAGTGATAATTTCGACTTTGATGTAGGTCTGGGCATTCGTTATACCTTTTGACCGATCTATTAATTTAAAAAAGTCCTTTCGTATTCCTACCAAAGGACTTTTTTTTTACGCTGTGATATAAGTACATTTGCCTGATAAAATTAGAAATATGAGAAATTTAGTATCGTCCCTAATGGTTGTTTTATTATTAGCAGGATGTAACTCCAATCCAGAAGGTTTCACCATCGAAGGAAACTTAAGAGGTGAACTCGAGGAAGGGACAATGGTTTTTTTGAAAAAAATTGGTGATAACAATCAACCTATCGAAGTGGACACCGCTTCATTGACGGGAGGCAAGTTCACTTTTACCGGAACGGCACCTTCGCCAGAATTACACTATATCTTCTTGGACAAGTCCCAGGGATATACTGCGGTGATTCTTGAAAATGGCACGATAGAATTTAATGCGCAAAAAGACAGTCTCGGGTTTGCAACAGTAGAAGGAACCTTACAAAATGATATTTTTGCGAAATACATGAAGCAATCACGAGAGCTTTCCCAGCAGGCACAATCCATTCAGGAAGATATGAAAAATGCCATGGGGAGCGCAGAGCAGACTACCGCGCTCCGTGATGAAATGAAAGAGTTGCAAGAGGAATACAAAACCTTTGAGCTGGATTACATCAAAAACAATCCTAACGCCTTGATATCCGCTTTATTATTGGATAGGGCCCTTGCTACAAAGGCAATAGCAACGGATGAAGTAAAAGCCATGTATGATTCCTTGACACCAGAAATACAAAACTCAAAACCAGGAAAACGTATTTTGGAGAACCTTGAAAAAATGAAGAAGGTAGAAGAAGCGGAAAAGAAGACTTCTATCGGAGCTAAAGCGCCCAACTTTTCAGGGCCAAATCCGGAAGGCGGAACTACCGCTCTTAGTGATGTTCTAGGCAAAGCTACACTAATAGACTTTTGGGCCGCATGGTGCAGACCTTGTCGTGCAGAAAACCCAAATGTATTGGCGGTATACAATAAGTATCACGACAAAGGTTTGAATATTATCGGGGTTTCCTTGGACAAGACAGAGGATGCCTGGAAAAAAGCGATATCCGATGACGGATTACCATGGAACCAAGTGTCCAACCTATCCTATTTCAACGATGAAATTGCTCAGTTATACGGTGTCAACGCGATTCCCGCGGCTTTTTTATTGGATGAGAATGGAGTCATCGTAGCGAAAAACTTAAGAGGCCCTGATCTGGAAGCAAAAGTCGCAGAATTACTGAACTAGCTTAAGAAACAATATTATATATAAAAGCCTGCGCCATTCGGTGCAGGCTTTTTAGCATCAAATCGCAATCGATTACTTATTAAAACTTATTCTTCTTATCTATAAAAGTACCTTCAACAGTAGTGTTTCCGTTACGAAAAACCCTTCCGTGTACATCTATCTCGGAATCCTCTCCTAAAAACTCAAGCGTAGCACCGTCGTTTAATGTTAAATCTCCGTAGACCGTTAATTTACCTTCAACCCTTAATTTGGCACCACTGTTAATGTTCAAAATACTTGTGGTGTTGCTACCGCCTCTTCTTATGTTACTTCCAATAGCAAAGGAGCCGTTGATGTCCAACATACCATTGGCATTTAAATTAACACTTCTGATTACGGACCACGAACCACACAGTAAAGCCTCTCCACCTATATTTGCACTAGCGAGTCGTTTTCCTCTTTGGCCGCTATTGTATGCAAAAACATCGTTACTGTTCACATTTAAGTTACGGGAACCTTTATAAGTAGATGTTTCTTCGCAACGAGCGGCCAAACTGTTACTAGGTCTATTCAACTTTATAATCTGAAGTCCTTCTTTTCCCGAAGCGGCAAAAATAAAGTCGCCTTTAGAGGCTACATAGTTTATTGAACCTTCCAATTGAACAACACCCACAACATTTGTGGCGGTTGCCAATTCATCGGACAAAGAAAGACCCGCGCCACCATTGGCCATTAACAAAACATCTTCGTTCACTGCCACCGCATTGGTCACAATGTCTCCTTCGGCAACATTTTCGGGATCTAATAAAATTGAAACGTGTTCTAGAAAAGTACCGGTAGAAGCATTATAAACTCCTGCTCCTTTATTGCCTTCCGATACAACGATGTTATTTTCAAAAAAATCCAAAGTTCTTTTTTCTCCTGCTCCAAAATCAGAGTCAAGCGTAATATTACTGATAGGCTCCAATGCACTACTTAAAAAACGTATGCCTTCGCTAGCATCTAACACAGCAATATTATTATCTTTTATTGCAACAGAGCGCAAATCATCAAAAGGTAAATCAACAATTGGCGTTAATCCTAATGTAGAATAAACACCTACAGCACCTTGCGCACCACTTGTGAGAAAAACAAGGTTGCCATTTACGGCAACATCCGTAGCGGTAAAGCCATTTTGGAAGCCATATTCAATACCTGCATTAAAATCAAACTTACCGTTTCCAGTGACTTGAATTTTAGCTACCAATGAATTGAATGGCGCCGTATTGGTCTCAGAATCCGTACCACCGGCCAAATATACATATCCATTATCATACGCAACGGAATTAACATCAACACCTTGATAATATAAACGCGAGGTAACTATAGGGTTGGCAGGGTCGCTAACGTCCACGATATCCACACCACCAGCATAGGTAGCGTCAACCGTATTATAGGACACATAAGCATAATCTCCAGAAATAGCTACATGTGATGCCGTTAGATTTTCACCTCCCCTAAAAGAAGGCACTTCTACTTGGGCAATCAATGTTAATGGGTAATCGCCTACGGGAGCATCTTTTTCATCTCGGTTACTTTTTCCGGTAATTTCGTCTTCTTCAAATATATCAAGGACACCCGCTTTATCATATTGTACACTGGATTCCAATACATTTGGGCTGGTCTCTAGGCTTAAATCATTTTCCGGGTCTTCAAATACTGTTGTCTCATCACTACAGGAAAATATTATGGCAATACATAAAATCGATAAAATACGTGTTGTTTTCATAAAATACATCATTGGGTTTGGGAACTTATTTTTCCTAGAACGGAACAAAACCCAGCATCATATATCTTACAATGTATTTTCGATGAACTACATTAAAATAAGATTAAAACTACTTAAAATGTAGTATTTTTCAAGTTAATTATATTTTTCCTAATTTCTCTAGAATAAAAAGCAGAATTATAGGAATAGCCAAAAGAAGTACCATGAGCGTATCCGTTTGAAGCAAGCTTGGCAGAAACAAAAGCGTGGTAGCATACCCTCCGATAGCCCCACCAAAATGTGCCGTGTGTCCTATATTGCCAAGTCTACTTTTCATTCCGTATATGGAATACAACAAATATCCTATACCTAGAACATAGGCGGGAATGGGAACGGGTATAAACATGATATAGAGCGAATCATTGGGCTGTAATAAAATTGCGGAATACAAAATTCCAGTAACCGCCCCACTGGCACCCACAGCACTATAATAAGGTTCATCCTTGTGAAAGAAAAGGGCCAGTAAACTCCCGGCGAGCAGGCTAATGGCATAAATGATCAAAAACTTCATTTGACCAAACCAACCAATGACCACATCTGCAAAAAAATATAGCGTAAACATATTAAAGAACAGATGGGGAATATCTACATGTAAAAAACCCGAAGTAAACATGCGCTCCTTCTGCCCTGCCCTGATAGCACCTATGGCAAATTTATAACGGTCAAAGAAATAAGAATCATTGAATCCTTTTAGGGAAACCAATATGTTAGCTCCGATTATCGCGATGGTGGCAATATCAATGTCATTCATAACAACCAATAAGTATGGTTTCAAATATAGCTATATTTGCCCATTATAAACACGTGCATGCAACTTCTGATTTTCCTGTTGGCGTATCCATTTTTATGGTTGATTTCCATCTTGCCCGACCGACTTTTATACGGATTCTCCGATGGGGTATTTTTGCTTGTTTTTTATGTTATTGGGTACCGCAGGAAAGTAGTCCAATCTAACTTACAACTTGTTTTTCCCAAAAAATCATTGGAAGAGCGCAAGCGTATTGAAAAAGAGTTTTACAAGCACCTCTGCGATTCTTTTCTGGAAATGGTCAAAACCATGCACCTTTCCAAAGCGGCCGTGGCCAAAAAATATGACATCAAAAATGTTGAGCTTATCCAAGAGTTGGAGAAAGAAAAGAGCATTCTCATCGTTTGTTCCCATTATGCTAACTGGGAGTGGAACGTGAGCTTAAATAATTATGTAACCTCCAAGGGTTATGCCGTGTACACAAAAATCAACAACAAGTATTTTGATGCGTGGAGCCGCAGAGTTCGTGCGCGATGGAACACAACGCTTATTACACAGCAAGAAACCGTAAAGACCATTCTGCTCAACAAAAGGAATAACGTAATCGGTATTTTTGGTATGGTGAGCGACCAATCCCCTCAAATGAGCCGAACACAATATTGGAAGGAGTTTATGGGTATTCGGGTACCGGTCATCAACGGGGCGGAAACCTTGGCGCGCAAGATGGATTTAGCTGTGGTTTTCTTAAAAGTTTCCAAAGTGAAAAGAGGGTATTACAAGGCGGAGTTCACCCCAATAAGCACCAATGCTCCCACCACGGAAAAGGGAGAAATCACCGATCAGTTCCTGAAAATGGCCGAAGAGCAGATTCGTGAGAAACCGGAACACTATCTGTGGACCCATAAACGTTGGAAGCATCGCGGGAAAGAAGAAATTAGGGCGAAAGTGTTGGCGAAGAAGTTGAAATAGTAATTGTTAAAAAGCTCAAGTAAGGGATACTTCAATAATTGTACTATTTATAAATAATACTTAATTTGCATCAATAATATTAATTTTGGTTCAAAATGGCAGTTATTAGAAAATCTATCACATTTACAAAGCAACAAGATGCCTATGTAAAAAGCCTTATCGAACAGGGCTTTTACACGAATGACAGCGAATACGTTCGAGATATCATTAGGAAGGACCAAGAGCGAAGAAAACGTATTGTAGATTTGAACGAGGCCCTAATCGATGGAATAGAAAGTGGACCGTCCAATACCACTATAGATAGCATTTGGGAAGAAGCTATAAACGAGTTCAATGCCCAAGAATAGTTATGTAATAAGTGTCAAGGCAAGGAGCGATATCAAATCCATTGCCAAATATACTTTAAATGAATTTGGAGAAATTCAATCTTTGAGATACGCGAAAGGCCTGAAGAAAATTTTATCGGAATTGACAAACAATCCCGAACTAGGCAGAAGATACGTAGCTGTTAAAAATCAAATGTTGTTACGATACCGCTACAAATCCCATTTTATCTTCTATTATATTGATGGCGAAACCATTTTTGTCGTTAGAATCCTTGGAGGTAAGATGGACTTTCCACAGCATTTAAAATAAAGAATCGTTTTATTGAATTTTCTGATAAATTGAAAAACCAATAAAAAAAAGTAAATATTCATATCTAACAGGATTTACTACTAAAATAGTAAAATGTGTCTATATAAGATAAATTTGGACATATTGTTGAATATGCGTTTGGACAAAATCTAATCTCTATTTAAACCTTAGCCTTACTATACTTGTTCGTTTCTAGGTATTTAGGCTACAATATTTTGTAGTTAGGAATAAAAACAATATAAATTATGTTATATCTAAAACTTGATTTGCAAAATAAAATTACAAACCAGCCACTTCCTTGATCTCACCAATAATTTTATCCGCTAATGTATCGGCTTCGGATTGGCTTTTTGCTTCTGTATAAATACGGATAATAGGTTCTGTGTTAGATTTTCTTAAGTGTACCCAGTTTTCTGCAAAATCGATTTTAACACCATCAATGGTAGAAATTTCTTCGTTCTCATATTTCTTGGCCATCGCTTTTAAAATACCGTCCACATCCAATCCCGGAGTCAACTGAATTTTCTTTTTACTCATAAAATAGGAAGGGTAACTGGCTCTCAGCTCCGCGACGGTACCGCCTTTTTCGGCCATCAACATAAGAAATAATGCAGTTCCAACTAAAGAATCACGCCCATAATGGCTTTCAGGATAAATGATACCTCCGTTACCCTCGCCGCCAATGATGGCTTTATTGGCCTTCATTTTAGTCACTACGTTCACCTCTCCTACTGCAGCCGCTTCATACGTTCCACCATGTTTTTGGGTAATATCCCGTAAGGCTCTCGAAGAAGAAAGGTTAGAAACGGTATTGCCTTTCGTTTTGCCCAAAACATAATCCGCACAGGCGACCAAGGTATATTCTTCCCCGAACATTTCCCCATCATTGCTGATAAATGCCAAACGGTCAACATCTGGATCTACTACAATCCCAAAATGGGCCTTTTCTTTCACGACCAACTCACAGATGTCTTTTAAATGTTCTTTTAGCGGTTCTGGATTATGTGGAAAATGTCCGGTCGGGTCGCAATATAATTCTACTACTTCCACCCCCAATTCTTTCAACAATTTAGGAATAGCGATTCCTCCCGTGGAATTTACTCCATCTACCACTACTTTGAATTTGGCCTTTCTAATAGTCTCCGCATCTACCAAAGGTAGTTTAAGGACTTCATCGATATGAATATCGATATAGCTATCGTTCTTAACGATTTCCCCCAAATCGTCCACTTCGGAAAAATCAAAATCTTCCTTCTCCGCTATTTCCAGAATTTTACCACCTTGGGCGGCATCCAAAAACTCCCCTTTTTCGTTCAAAAGCTTTAGGGCATTCCATTGTTTTGGATTATGGCTCGCCGTTAAGATAATACCGCCATCCGCTTTTTCCAAAGGAACGGCAATTTCAACCGTAGGTGTTGTGGATAAATCCAAATCTATTACATCAATGCCCAAACCCACCAAAGTAGAGACCACTAAATTCTGGATCATTTCACCTGAAAGCCGTGCATCACGACCAATGACCACCTTCAATTTTTCTTTTTTGGAATATGCTTTCAGCCAAATGCCATAGGATGCGGCAAATTTTACAGCATCAATAGGGGTTAAATTATCACCCGGTTTTCCGCCGATAGTTCCTCTAATTCCAGAAATAGATTTGATAAGTGTCATAGGTTGTCTAAAGTTTTTGCAAATATAAAGGTCTATGGTCAAATGGGAGTTTTGCAATTCGTAAATTCGATTATATTAGAAAATAATCCGACCTATAAATCAACGTTTAAAAGAACCTCATTTGTCAATGCACCAAAGAATAGCCCATATAGCGTTAGTGGTCAAAGATTACGATGAAGCTATTGATTTTTATACCCATAAACTGGATTTTACAGTGATTGAAGACACCAAAATCGATGACCTTAAAAGATGGGTCGTAATCGCTCCTCCCGGAGCAAAAGAAAGTTCTTTATTATTGGCCAAGGCTGCCAATGAAAACCAAGGCGCTAGCATTGGTAATCAAACGGGCGGAAGAGTATTTCTTTTTCTTTTTACGGATAATTTTTGGCGCGATTACGACAAAATGGTACGGCGAGAAATAAAATTTGTGCGGCCTCCCAAAAAAGAAACCTACGGAATGGTTGCCGTGTTTGAAGATTTATATGGAAACCTATGGGATTTATTGGAGCCAAACGAAAACAATAAGGGAGTATTAAAAACGGATCATCCATGAATTTTTTGGCACATATCTATCTTTCTTTTGGCGATGAAGAAATTACCATCGGAAATTTTATTGCGGATAGCATCCGTGGCAATAAATTCAAACACCTACCTCCTAGAATTCAGCAGGGCATAACGTTGCACCGGCACATAGACACGTATACCGATTCCCATAAAATCCCAAAAAAGAGCAGTAAAAAACTTCACAAAAACTATGGGCATTACAGCAGGGTCATCGTGGACATTTTTTATGACCACTTCTTGGCGAAAAATTGGTCTGCCTACTCAAATGAACCTTTGGATACTTTTGTTGAAAATTTCTACGATTTGCTCGAAGACAACTATACCCTTCTTCCCGATGGCGTAAAACGCATGATGCCCTATATGATTACGGATAACTGGATTTATAACTACTCCAAAATGGAGGGAATAGCCAAGGTGCTGAACGGAATGAACCGAAGGACAAAGAACAAATCCAAGATGAATTTCGCCATTTTGGAACTGGAAGAACATTATTCTGCTTTTGAAAAAGAGTTTACCGCTTTTTTTGAGGAATTGATTATCTTTTCCAAACAAAAATTCAATTCGCTTTAGCTAATTCAACACATTAATCAATTTCGTTTTTCAATATGAAAAAAATTGTCTTTTCATTGCTCCTTTTCTTTGTATTTATCCAATGTAAAAAACAAACCGCGGCACCCACCGGACTGGTAACGGAAAAAGCCATGGTGGTTTCCGCTCGTGAAGAGGCTTCAAAAATTGGGGTTGAAATTATGAAAAAAGGAGGTAATGCCTTTGACGCCATGGTAGCCACGGAAATGGCCTTGGTGGTCGCTTATCCTTTCGCAGGGAATTTAGGTGGCGGAGGGTTCATGGTCTACCGAAAAGCGGATGGTGATATAGGCAGTATCGATTATCGTGAAAAAGCACCTTTGTCCGCGCACAAGGACATGTATTTGGATTCCTTGGGCAACGTTGTTCCCGGCAAAAGCACTCTAGGTGCCACTGCTGTGGGCGTTCCGGGAACTGTTGCGGGAATCATTGCCGTGCATGAAAAATTTGGTTCTTTACCTTTGGCCAAAATTTTTGAACCCGTTATCGCTTTGGCCGAAAAGGGTGTTATGGTCACCGCAAATCAAGAAAAAAGATTGGCAAGCCAGCGCGACAAGTTTATTGAAGTCAATGGGGACAGCACCAAGTTCGCAACGGAATTTAAAGAAGGGGACATCATCAACTATCCTGCACTGGCCAATACCATGCGCAAAATAGCTAAAAATGGTCGAGATGGTTTTTATAAAGGGGAAACCGCTCAAAAACTAGCTGCTTTTGTACAAGAAAATGGCGGATATATCACTGAAGAAGATTTGGAGAAATACGAAGCGGTCTGGCGTCAGCCCATTGTTTTTAAATACAAGGATTTACGAATCGTCTCCATGAGTCCACCGAGCAGCGGCGGAGTTACTATCAATCAAATATTGAAGATGATGGAACCCTATAATATTTCGGAATTTGGACATAATTCCGTCAAAACTGTGCAATTGTTTACGGAAGCTTCGCGAAGGGCCTATGCCGACCGTAATTACTATTTGGGCGATCCTGATTTTGTTGATATTCCGTTGGATGTATTGCTAAGCAAAGGATACCTACAAGAGCGAATGGCTAATTTTTCTTTTGACAAGGCTACCAAATCGGCTGAAGTGGAGCGTGGAAACGTAGAAATCGTGGAAAGCATGGAAACTACCCACTACTCTATTGTAGATGCCGAAGGAAATGCGGTTTCGGTCACGACGACACTAAATGGAGCCTATGGTTCCAAGCTATATTCCGATGAATTGGGCTTCTTTTTGAACAATGAGATGGACGATTTTAGCGCCAAACCCGGTATTCCCAATATGTTCGGGCTTATTGGTGCGGAGGCCAATAGTATTGCAGCGGAAAAAAGGATGTTAAGCAGTATGACTCCTACTATTGTAGAAAAAGACGGAAAACTGTGGATGGTCGTGGGTACACCGGGCGGTTCGACCATTATTACCGCCGTGGTGCAGACCATTTTAAATACGTATGAGTTTGATATGAGCATGCAAGAAGCCGTAAACGCTCCGCGCTTTCATCACCAATGGTTGCCCGATACGGTCATTTTTGAACCGGAAGGCTTTTCAACTGAATTGAAGAATGAAATGAAGTCTAAAGGATACATCATCAACGAGGACCGTACCCCTATTATTGGAAAAGTGGATGCCATTCGCGTGCTTCCCGATGGCACATTGGAGGGCGGTGCCGATAAACGGGGTGATGATATGGCGGTTGGGTTTTGAAATTAAATACGATTGTCAAACACAAATTCAAAAACGTCAATTTGATATTAGGTCAATTTTAGCACTTTAGGTATTATAAAATTGAATCCTGATATTTTACGATATGAAAAAACTTCTTAAAATTCTTGGCGTAATTCTTGGGCTGCTTCTATTATTTCTAATTGGTCTTGGCATATACCTTCATGAACCGTTGCCGGAAGGAAAATTTGGCCCCAAGGCGGATGCTTTAGCCGAAAAAATGATGAAATCCCTGAACTACGAGACGTATAGAAACACGCAGTTTTTAGAATGGTCTTACCGTGGAGGCGCTAACGATTACAAATGGGACAAGCATAACCAAACAGTTGAGATAAGATGGGATAACTATTTCGTATCATTGGATTTAATCAATATTGAATCTAGCAAGTCTTTTGAAAACGAGGAGCGATTGACCGGAAGTGAAAATGAATCCGTTATCGGAAAAGCTTTGAAAAGTTTTTATAACGATTCTTTTTGGTTGGTTGCGCCGTACAAAGTCATGGACAAGGGCACGAAACTCAGTATTGTCATTTTAGAGGATGGTTCGGAAGCATTATTGGTCACGTATATGGAAGGGGGCAGCACTCCCGGAGATTCCTATCTTTGGCTATTACAGCCCAATGGTTTTCCCAAAAGCTTTAAAATGTGGGTGAGCATTATTCCCGTGGGCGGATTGGAAGCCACTTGGGACGATTGGGCGGTGATGGAAAGTGGTTGTTTTCTGCCCAAATCGCACGTATTTGGTCCTTTGGAATTATCCATGGGGAATGTAAGAGGCTACAATCGCTAAAGCTCTGCCAATCCATATTCGTTAAGAACCACTTCCCATTCCTTGGTTTCCATGATTTCCAATATTTTTTGGGAGATGCGTTGTTCCAATTCCGTATTTTTCTTGGGAAGTCCAAAGGCATAAAATTGCACATCAAACTTAATAGGTAATAGTTGTAGCTTTTGTAAGGAAGAATCCTTTTGAATGCGGTATTTCAAAATA
Organism: Maribacter algae; assembly: GCF_047345745.1. NCBI lineage: Bacteria > Pseudomonadati > Bacteroidota > Flavobacteriia > Flavobacteriales > Flavobacteriaceae > Maribacter > Maribacter algae. The sequence goes on along the minus strand of NZ_JBLFES010000002.1, from coordinate 740,084 downwards.
GGTTCGTCATATAAAAAAGCTTCAATTTCACCATTTTTGACTTCTGTTAAACCTTCAACGACATTTGGATATTCTTTTACGTTTTTAAAGAAATGTTCAGCTAGAAAAGTACGTGTACCAGTATTTGCAATAGTTCCCACTTTTCGTTCCTTGAATTCATTAAAACCTTCGGGGTTATTGGTCAATTGATTTACGGTAAGACTGGAGGCAATACTTGCCGTTAGACCGGAAATAAACAATAGGCCGCCGAACATTAAGACCAAAGCGGTAATCTTACCTGATTTCGTTTTTGGCGCTTTGTCTCCGTAACCCACGGTAGTCAGGGTAACTGCGGACCACCAAACACCGTCCCATATTCCTCTTGGTCCAAACCGAAATTTTTCCGGATTTTGTTTTCGCTCAAAAAACCAGCCCAAAAGGCCGAAAACGAGAATGATCAAAAGCAGCACCAACAATCCTCTCAAAAAATTCAGATTGAAAAATCCTTTTAAAAATGTGGACAGTTTTTCAAAAGAAGAAACTTTCGCCACCACCACTGTCGCGTTGGAAGCGAAAAACGAATGGGTGAATTCCATATGTTTGCTTCGTTTACTGGTAATGGTCAATGGGTTTACGCTTACATCTATTCCTCCGGTACGTAGCGAATCCAACATATCCGAAAAATTCATGGGTGCCATTTTATAGGGCAATTCCAAATCTTGCGCTACTTTTTTCCAAAGCCAGATATTAAGTCCGTCTAACTTATTTTTATCTTGAACAATAAATGGAGCTGCACGGGTGTAACCCACTAACAATGTATCAGGTAGCTGGGCATATAATGTAGTTGCAAAAAACCACAGAAAAATAAGTAAAAGTTTTGTATTCATGTAATTGCGCTACGCTAAATATAAAACTTTACATCCGTATTGTTTTTGAAAGATCATGATAAAAAAGGTTATTTGTAAGATACAATGCAGTACTATGAAAGTGAAATTATTAAGCCCGGCCGAAGTGACCGTGGAATTACAAGAGCAACTTACGACGCTGTATCAGGAATTGAACGCTGAAATAAACCAAATACCCTTAAAGCGAATCTTGGAATCCCCCGACACCATTGAAATTGCTTGTTGTATGGACAATAACCAATTAGTGGGCATTGCCATGATGGCGAAATACACCGTAATCTCTGGTCACAAAGGAATGATTGAGGATGTTGTGGTTTCGAGCCACCATAGGGGAAAAGGAATAGGACGCCAACTTATGGAACTTTTATTAAAACGTGCCAAAAAATGTAAATTGGACGATGTGCTCTTGTTCAGTGGGCATCATCGAAAACCGGCCATCAACCTTTATAAAAGCTTGGGTTTCGCCTTGAAGAACAGCGGGCTGTACGTTAAAAAGATGAAATAAGGTCTCAACTTTGGTTTATCTTGAGCGAAGTCGAAAGGCTCGACCGAACCTCAATCATAAATAACTGAAAATCGATTCAATATTGATTAGCTTAAGTAGAACTCACGTCAACTATACTTTTTTGACGTGTTTTAATTGATTTTTGAGTTCCTGCATTGATTCTTGCAATTGCCGTAGCAAACCACTATCCGTAGTAGCATCAACATTAAACGTAATCTTACTGCTTACCTCCCAGATTTCCTGTACCTGAAAGGGTTTTATGTCGTACGGTGGATAGTTTTCGTTTAAGGAAACCAATGTTATATTATTGGAATTGGGCCGCTTTTCAATCTTTTTCACCATAACGGAATCCTGTAAAACAACCACATACATTCGGTTGGCGTTCACATGGTCTATATGCTCTATGGCACGGGCCAGCACCCATTCGCCGGGATGCAAATTGGGCAGCATACTATCGCCCTCTACCTGAAAGCCCCTGTATGTGGCATTTCTAAATTCCGGAATGGGCAAATCAAATGCGGGCAGTTGCTCGTACCAACTGGTATCCGCAATATTCTGCGGATACCCTGCAGCAGCTTTGGCATTTACCAGCACCATATTGTCATGATTGGAAGCATCTACCGTAACTACTTTTGGAATGACGCTCGTATGGGAAGTCTCCAAATATTGTTGCTCGCTCTCCCCGAACAACCATAAAGGATTTATCTTAAACTGCCTTAAAAGCTCGGAAACCACTTTTCCGGATAGTTTGGTCCTGCCCCGCTCTATATCGGCCGTGGTATTGGAAACGCCCAATAACGCTGCAAAATCGGCCTGTGTGTATCCTAATTCTCTTCGGATTTCTATAAAACGTTTTAAGGTGAGTTCATTTTCCATATGCTATCTACTGTCAGGCCGAGCGCAGTCGAGACCCAATAATCTTTTCTTGAACCTCTCGGCTGCGCCCGAGGGGACAAAATATTGAATTAATTCTTTCAAATATACGCATTATGGATTATATCCATAATATTTTTTTGGAATATTTCCATAATTAGGAATATATCCATATTTTTGATTGGAATATATCCAAGTTATGAATTTTGAGCGTATCAAAGAAAAATTGAATATTTTGGCCGATGCCGCCAAATATGATGTTTCCTGTTCCAGCAGCGGAAGCAAGCGTACCAATACTAATAAGGGATTGGGAGATAGTTCCGGAATGGGAATCTGTCATAGCTATACCGAAGATGGCAGATGTGTATCACTCTTAAAAATTCTTTTGACCAATCACTGCATTTTTGATTGCGCATATTGCGTTACCCGAAAAAGTAATGATGTTAAGCGTACCGCTTTTAAAATCCAGGAAGTGGTAGATTTGACCATAAACTTCTATCGTAGGAATTATATTGAGGGGCTTTTCCTAAGTTCGGGAATTTTTAAAAGTCCGGATTATACTATGGAACGTTTGGTAGCGGTGGCCAAAAAACTGCGCGAGGAGGAAAATTTTAACGGATATATTCACTTAAAATCCATTCCCGGGGCCAGTGACGAACTCATGTATGAAGCCGGGTTGTACGCGGATCGTTTGTCGGTCAATATAGAGATTCCCACAATATCCGGTCTTAAGCTATTGGCTCCCGATAAAAAACACGAGGATTTTACAAAACCCATGCTCAAGGTCAAAAACGAGCTCATTCGTTATAAAAACGAACGAAAAATTATTAAAAGCACTCCCAAATATGCACCGGCAGGGCAAAGTACGCAAATGATAGTGGGCGCTACGGGAGAAACGGACAAGGATATTATGTATTCCGCTACCCATTTTTACAAAAACTACAATATGAAACGGGTCTATTATTCCGGTTATGTGCCTGTAGCCAATGACAAACGCTTGCCTTCCATTGGTTCTCAAGTGCCTATGCTGCGCGAAAACAGATTGTACCAGACCGATTGGTTGTTGCGCTTTTATGGTTTTGCCGTGAATGAGATCGTAAATGATAGCCACCCGAACCTAGATACAGACATTGACCCAAAGCTTTCATGGGCGTTGCGAAACTTACACTATTTTCCGGTGGATATCAATAAGGCCGATAAACGTATGTTGGCCCGTATTCCTGGTCTGGGAATGCAATCTGTAGGCAAGATTCTGAATGCCCGTAAATTTAGAAAGTTGAACTGGGACCACCTTAAAAAAATTGGTGTGGCCCTCAACCGAGCCAAGTATTTCATCGTTTGTGATTCCCGACATTGGGAACAACGTGATTTGGATGCGGAACGGATAAAGGGAATGATTCTACAGAACTCCTCCGGGAAGTTTAGGAATCAGTATAGCAGTCAACTATCATTGTTTAATTAAACCAAAATGAACTATTTAGAGAACACATGGGGAAATTCCAGTCACTATCAAAAAGAAAGTAGCCTTTTAGAACGTAGCAGAAACACGATTCTAAATACGGGGTATCGCTATATTATTTTTAAGAGTAGGGCGAGGAAATACTTCCAAACGCTCAAAAAGAAATTCATTTTGTTTTACACCAAATCATAGAAATCATGAACAACGCAAAAACATTGATTTACGATGGCAGTTTCAACGGTTTTCTTACTGCTGTTTTTGTTGCTTTTGACGAAAAAATTCAAGTCGCCGATATACAGAAGAACAGTGAGGGTCAAAACGGACTCTTTTCCGAGTCAGAAATCATTTTCACCAATATAGATAAGGCAAAACGTGTCTGGAACGGTATCAGAAATAAAAGTAGAAATGCCATCAACAATATTTACTTTGCATTTTTAAGCGAAACGGAAGGTATTGAGCCTATGCTTTATACATACATCCGGAAGTTAATGGCCGTTCGTGATAAAAAACATATGGATTTCTCCGATGGCACGGTATTATACATCTCCCAACTGGCTAAAAAAGTAGGCCGTGAAAAACACAGAATGGAAGCTTTTGTCCGGTTTCAATTGACCAAGGATGAAATCTACTTTGCCAATATTGAGCCGGATTTTGATGTACTCCCATTAATTTCCAAACATTTTAGAAGCCGTTATGCGGACCAACAATGGCTTATTTACGATGTAAAACGGAAGTATGGTATCTTTTATAATCTCGAACGGGTAAAAATTGTTTCTTTGGATTTGAACGAGATTCATTTTAACCGCACCCGAAAAAGCAGACTTTTTACCAAAGGCGAATACGAGTATCAAGAACTGTGGAATAATTATTTTCAGAGTACCAACATCAAATCCCGTATCAATAAAAAATTGCACACACAACATGTACCAAAACGTTACTGGAAGTATTTAAGCGAGAAGAAAGAGGCGGTTTAAACTTTCCTTACAGTAAATAAAGGCAAGGAGTCATTTTCGAAATGAGATGTTTACCGTAATTGAGAAATCTAATAATGTTCAAAACTCTCTTGCAAAAATCTCTGGAAGGCACTGAAATTCTTATTGAAAACGGCGAAATTCGTTATCAGTCGCTAAATGAAATTAAAACTTCTTCTAGCAAATCGTTGGCAACAAGCTGAAAACCGAACTCAAAAACAAAATCTAAACAATGAATTCAACTGAAATTATTTTATTAAACTTTTCCGAAATTAGAAGAAGGAGTATAAAATTATGGAGTGGAATTCCTAATAAATACCTGAATTGGAAACCTGACGAAAATGCATTCACAATTATCGAAATGATAAGACACGTTTTAGAAGGCGAACATCTTTTCCATAAAATTATAGAAAATCCTGGGAATTTAGGAAATTACAAATCGCCTTGGAAAGAACTAAAATATTCGGACTTAAAAAATGAGTTGGATTTTTCCGAAAAATATCGAACGGAATTTTTAAGTATGATAAACGGACTGGAAGAATCTGACTTGGAGAATGTGAGAATTGAGAGAAAAGAAGTCGGACAAAGTAAAAAACTTGGAGATTATCTAAACCGAATCGCATATCACGAATCTGTTCATACAGGACAAATGTTGAGTTATTTGAGAACAATTGGAATTGAACGACCGCAAATATGGGACTAACTGAAAATAAAAAGCCAGTTGCCAACAACGTATAAAATTAATTGCTTGGTACGAGCCTAATTACAAAAATTCTCACGGATTTTCTATTCGGTTTGTATTTGCTAAATTCGTTGCTAAACCACGCAACTAATCTTATACAAAACCGATGATGTCGAATACGCCTGCGGCGTACTTTTGTTGCACTGCTAACGCAGCTACCGCACCAAAAGCGGGTCGACATCATCGCCGCGCTATGCCGGATCGCCAAATCCGTAGGATAAGGGACCTTCTTGCCATAATCGCCGCAACGGCTTAACCACTCGACATATCAGGACACTAAATGCAATCCGGTCGGCGAATTTTATTCCCAATAACGCAAAATCCCAAGGCTTCACGGCCTGCACGGCAGGCCTGACCGAGAACCATGACAGAAGATAAAGCGGATGTCCGACTTCTCCTGTCATGGTTGAAAGGATTTTGCTATATTTCCTTAAAATTCGCCGGACTGCACATAGCGCGGCGATAACGAAAGTCAAAATACCACTATTTTTTATCGCCTTCTTTAAACCTTCTTTGGCCATTAGTTGGTGAAACTAAAATTTTCTTTTCTTAGTATTGTCATCAATCTTAAAAACAGCAATGGAAGAAAAAGAAAAACCAAGGCTTTCTAGGTTAACTGCCATCATCACCCAACTACAGTCCAAAAAGATTGTTACCGCTAAATCCTTGGCTGAAAAATACGGTGTTAGTATTCGGACTATCTATCGGGATATTCGTACACTGGAAAAATCGGGGATACCTGTAATCACCGAAGAAGGAAAAGGCTATTCTCTCATGGAAGGTTACCAACTGCCACCGGTGATGTTCACTGAGAAAGAGGCCAATGCCTTAATTACGGCCGAACAGATTATTCTAAAGAATAAGGATAAATCCTTTATAGAAAATTATAGCAACGCTATCGTAAAAATAAAATCGGTTTTAAGAGTATCGCAAAAAGAAAAAGTGGATTTCTTGGCGGAACGCATACATTTTAGAGAAAATCCCGAAAAAGAAGCATCCAGTAATTCTTTAATGACCATTCAAGGTGCCATTACCGATTTTCAATTACTTGAAATTAAATATTGTTCATTGGATAATAATCTTACCAGACGAATAGTTGAACCCTTTGCCATTTACAATACAAAAGGAAATTGGCTTCTAATCGCATTTTGCAGATTACGAAAAGCATTTAGAGTGTTCCGAGTAGATTTAATACAAAAGCTCATCCTCCAAAATGAAACTTTTGAACCCCATGACATGACATTGGAAGAATATTTTTTGAAATGCCAAGAAAAATATCAAAACACCCCTGACACACCTTTGTCATAACACCATTTTATTTTCGCTTTAGAATTTAAAAAAACATGATATTATGGAAACAATCAGAAAAGAAGCCTTTAAGGTTATAGGCCTTAAAGTAAGAACAACTAATGAAAATGGACAATCGGCAAACGATATTGGAAAATTATGGGAGAAATTTATGTCAGAAAATATTATAGCTAAAATTCCCAATAAAACAGATTTTTCAATATTTTCTATTTATACCAATTATGAAAATGACCACACCAAACCTTATGATACCATACTTGGTTGTCAAGTAAGCACGTTGGATGACATTCCCCATGGCATGATCGGTGCCGAATTTACCGCAGGGAACTATAAAAAATATGTAGCCAAAGGAAATCTTAAAGAAGGGTTGGTCTATAATGCATGGACGGAAATCTGGAGTGCTGATTTGAATAGAACATTTACCGCTGATTTTGAAGTTTATGGGGAAAAAGCCCAAGACCCGACCCATGCGGAAGTAGAAATTTTTGTTGGAATACAATAAGCTGCATGAAGCCAATAGACAACTTTTATTTCAACAAAGAAGAACCTATCAAAGGTTGTCTTTTGGCTTTAAAAGCTATTATCATGAATTACGATTCGGCATTTACGCCAAAATGGTATTATCGTCTGCCCTGTTTTATGTATAAAAATCAGATTTTCTGTTATTTATGGATAGACAAGAAAACACAGTCTCCATATATCGCCATTGGAAAAGGAGTTGAAATTGAGCATCCAGATTTAATTCAAGGGAAAAGAACATTTACAAAATTACTGATGATAGATCCCAACGAGGACATCCCGATTGAAAAAATCCATATCATATTTGACATGGCTATGAAACTGTACAATTGATAAAAAAGTATTTTTTAACTCTTAAGCTTTCAAAACACTTCTAACAGTAGGCGAGGATTAAAATCATTAAATGAGGGATAACTTTGGTTTCACTTGCTTCGCTCCCCCACCATTTGATCGTTTTTATTTTTAAAGAGTACATTAAAACTGGTCAGAGAGCCGTAAATGCGTGTAATATATTGCTGTAAATCTATCTTTTCCTGGTCTTCCAAATTTTTGCTACTGTTTATTTTCTGTTCCATTACCCGAATGCGATCGCGCACCATGACTATTTTATGAAAGAAAGTATCAATAGGCATTTCTTTATTCGCAAGGGCATCGGCCGGTTCTAAAATCAGTTTTCCACCGCGCCACTTATCGGCAATCGCTACTTTTTCATGGGTATCGCTCCATTTCTCCAAAATCTTCACCAATGAACTTTCCACATCAAAGAAGCTAACGGTATCCACATCGTTCTCTAAACCTTCAATCACCTCAAAATCGGCATCAATGGCAATGGTTTCCAATCCGCCATCAATGAACGTGACCCAATAGTGTTTTGAAGATACATTGGTCACAACTCCCTTTCCGTATTCGACATGATTTATTCTGGAGCCAATACCTAATAGTTTCATATTTCAAAATATAAGTTTACATTGCTAAAATATAATCTGTATCGGGTATCTGCAAGAGTTGGGTATCAATTTGCAAATTGAAAAAACTACCGATATATTTTATACCTTATCACTATAGAAATTACGATTTAGCATGAAGAAATCAATTTTAGCGCTTGCCTTTTGTTTATTGGTATTGGCTTGCGGGGAGAAAAAGAAGGAAATAGCAAAAATGGAACCGGTAGCCAAGATGAAAGTTCTTCTTTTGGACGGTCAGAACAATCACTACATATGGCCAAAAACCACACAGATGATGAAGGACTATCTAGAACAGACCGGAATGTTCGAGGTGGATGTTCACCGGATGGATTCTATCTGGTTAGGCTTTAAGTACAATAAGGCGAGACCCATGCCGCACGAAGGGTATCTGGAAAAATATTCTTTGAAAAACGGTAATGATGTCTACACGAAAGAGCCCGTAAAAAGTTCTGACTTCTCGATGGATTTTAGTCCATATAATCTGGTCGTATCCAATTTGGGCGAACAAGCGGCGAACTGGCCAGAAGAAACACAAAAGAGTTTTGAGAACTATATGAAAAAAGGCGGAGGACTTGTAGTCGTACATGCTGCCAACAATTCTTTCGGCCAATGGGAAGAATACAATAAAATGATCGGTTTAGGAGCTTGGGGCGGACGGAATGCTGAATCCGGACCCTATGCCTATTATAATGATAAAGGGGAACTGGTCGTAGACGATTCCGAAGGCATGTGCGGTTCACACGGAAAGGAATATGAGTTTGAGATTACTACAAGAGCGCCAGAACATCCTATCATGAAGGGTATTCCTGAAAAATGGTTACACACACAGGACGAAATGTACGAGCGTATGCGAGGCCCTTTTGAGAATGCCATTATTTTGGCTACGGCCTTTGCTGCGGTAGATGTAAACGGACCACCATGGGATACCGATGTGAAAGGAACAGGGCAACACGTACCGATGCTCATGGCAATTGAATATGGAAAAGGAAAGGTTTTTCACACTACTCTAGGCCATTTTGACTATTCGCAAGAATGTGTCGGTTTTATTACCACTTTGCAGCGCGGGGCGGAATGGGCCGCCACGGGAGCGGTTACGCAAGAAATTCCAACAGATTTCCCGACTGCTGACAAGACTTCTTCCAGGGCTTGGAGTAAGTAAATAAATATTGTTCTCAATTCGGGTGGAGTCGAGAATCTTATCAAACCATTATGGAATCATCTCGACTCCGTACGATATAGCAAAATATTGAAGACGCTATTTTTAAGAAGCCTTCTTTGGTTATTTAAACAATAGTTTCTACTCCGTTATTCTGTTTTAGGTTCGCATCCTTCCCTCCTACGTGTATCGATTAGATAAATGATTTTCCAATCGTTTTCTTCTTTGAACAATTGAAAGGAATTCACGCCGCAATGATGGAAAGTTTCATTTAGCCAAAATTCATAGGGCGTCCAAGCATTGGCCATGGCACCATCTACCTGTATGGAATAATCCAGAATGCGTTCTTGAAAAGCAACGGAATCAGGAATACTGGTGATCGACTTGATTAAATCTTCAAAGTTTTCAGTACGGATGTTTTGTTTTCCTTCCCGGTTTTTTCCAATTGTCTGTAAAATCACGTCTTTATCCACTATATCTTTCATGGCCTCTGCATCCTGAGCGTGAAAAGCATCAAAAAACGTTTCAATAGTTTTCTGAATCTTGGACTGTTCTGCGGTTTGAGCCGAGGTAATGTTTATGAATATTAGCAAACAAATAGTATGTAGCATTCTCATAGATCTGTTTTTTGATTTCCCTTAAAAGTAAAATATTCTTTAGTTTGTTCCTAACCCCACATCTCTAAACCGAGCTATAAATCTCATTAAAACTCCTTACTTTAGCCTCATTAAAACAAACATATGTCTACCGCGAAAAAAGAGTATAAAAGAATTACCGTAAAGTCCTTGGTGGACATGAAAAGGCAGGGCGAGAAAATTTCCATGCTCACGGCATATGATTATTCCATGGCCAAAATTGTGGACGCGGCCAATGTGGACGTGATACTTGTAGGCGATTCTGCCAGTAACGTCATGGCCGGTCATGAAACAACACTGCCCATAACGTTGGATCAAATGATATATCATGCAACTTCCGTTATCAGGGCCATTGACAGGGCTTTGGTGGTGGTAGATATTCCTTTTGGAAGCTATCAGAGCGATCCTAAAGAAGCATTGCGTTCAGCCATAAGAATCATGAAAGAAAGTGGGGCGCATGCCGTAAAGGTTGAAGGCGGTGCTGAAATAAAGGAATCCGTAAAACGCATATTGGCGGCCGGAATTCCCGTGATGGGACATTTGGGCTTAACACCACAATCCATTTACAAATTTGGCACTTATACGGTCAGGGCCAAGGAAGAAGCGGAAGCGGATAAACTAATGGAAGATGCTTTGCTACTTGAAAAATTAGGCTGTTTTGGGGTAGTACTAGAGAAAATCCCGGCACAGCTCACCAAAAAAGTATCGGAAAGTCTTACCATCCCGACCATTGGTATTGGTGGCGGTAAATATGCAGATGGTCAAGTTCTGGTAATACATGACCTTTTAGGGATGACCCATGAGTTCAATCCTCGATTTTTACGCAGATACATGAATTTGTACGAAGAGATGGGAAATGCTATTTCCAGCTATGTAAAAGATGTAAAAAGTCAAGATTTTCCTAATGACGAAGAACAATACTAAATGAAGAAAAATTTGGTAGGGTATCGTTTTTATATTCTAGCGTTGGTATTTCTCAATGTGGGGTGCGACCAAATTTCAAAAGATGTGGTACGGAAACATGTGGCGGAAAGAGATTTTATTCAAATCATTGATAATCACTTTATTCTGACCAATATAGAAAATACAGGGGCCATGCTTGGCTTTGGCCAAGACTTCCCTCCTATCCTGAAAATGCTATTATTACAAGGTTTACCGCTACTTGTGCTGCTCATCTTGCTCTATAGACTTCTAACAAAAACTAATCTTGATTCATTTTTGGCGTTGGCCTTTGCTTTTGTTATTGGTGGAGGGCTAGGAAATTTAATCGACCGTATTGTTTATGGCTCGGTAACCGATTTTTTTCAGATACGTATCGGTTTTTTTAAAACTGGCATCTTCAATATGGCCGATGTTGCGGTCACGGTTGGGGTTTTGCTGATTTTGGGATTGAGTCTTAGAAAAAAGAAGTTTGCTTTTTGAGGGGATATATGATTGTCGGACCTTTTGATAATTGGATTATTAGAGAATCATTTATGGCGCATAGATTTAAAGATTTGGAAATTTGGAAACAAAGCAGGGAATTTTGTTCTATTATTTATACAATGACTTCCTGTTTTCCTGATTCAGAAAAATTTGTGATTTCAAATCAGTTGAGAAGAGCTTCAGTTTCTGTTCCATCAAATATTGCGGAAGGTTCTTCAAGAAAATCAAATAAGGATTTTAGCAGATTTCTTCAAATAGCTATTGGTTCTATGTATGAAATTGAGACGCAATTACTTATCTCAAATGATTTGGCTTCGTCAATGAGAAAGAACTTGAAATCTTATTGGACAAACTTCAATCTATTGTTAGAATGACCTTTAAATTCAAATCAACCTTAAACTAAAAATCAATAATCCGGCCAATCCAAGAATCCAATGATCTAATATTCCAATTAATCGAGACCTTTTGCCTAAAAACCAACATTCCAATGCCAATAATCTTGAAGTCCTGTACGAGGACAATCATATTATTGTTGTGAATAAACGTCCAGGCGATATCGTGCAGGGCGATAAAACGGGAGACAAGCCGTTAAGCGAAGTGACCAAAGCATACCTGAAAAAAAAATACAATAAACCGGGAAATGTGTATTTAGGGGTTGTACATCGGTTGGATAGGCCCACTTCGGGTATAGTTTTATTTGCGAAGACCTCAAAAGCTTTACCTAGATTAAATAAATTATTTGCAGCGAAAGAAGCTCAAAAAACGTATTGGGCCGTAGTAAAGAACAAGCCCGACACCGATTATGGAACGCTTACGCATTGGCTGAAACGAAACCCAAAACAAAACAAGTCCTACGCACACAAAAATGAGGTTCTCGATAGTAAAAAAGCAATTTTGGACTATCGTATTTTAAAAAAGCTTGACCGTTATTTTTTGTTGGAAATAGATTTAAAAACGGGAAGGCACCATCAAATTCGTTCGCAGTTGTCAGCTATTGGTTGTACCATAAAGGGCGATTTAAAATATGGTTTTGACCGAAGCAATAAAGATGGCAGTATTCACTTACATGCCCGAAAACTCAGTTTTATCCATCCTGTAAAAAAGGAACCTATACAAATCATCGCTTCTCCACCAAATGACCCTATATGGAACGCTTGTTATTAATTTTTGTATTTTCAGAAATAAAAATATAGCACCATGAAATATCTGCCATTAGCCTTTTTGACACTGTTATTGACTTCTTGTGGAAGTTATAATTCCATAGATACTTTTTACAACGCGCACAAGAACGATAATCAGGTTACGGCAGTACGCGTACCGCAATTCATGCTCACCTTAATTAGCGGTGTTTCTCCGGAAATGCAATCCTTGATCGGGAATACGAAAGATTTAAGGTATATGCAATTTCCTAGTGCCACACCTACAAGAACTCAATTTTTGAACAAACAGATGAACGGGATCACGGGCAATTCCTTTATTGAGGTATATCGTAAGAATGATGAATTAAAGCGAAACATAGTCTCCATCAGGGAAAAACGCGATGTAGTAAAGGAAATCCTTATCTATAACAACAATGCCGAAACGGGTTCTTTTCTCTATTTCAATGGCAACTTTGACCCCGTAAAGGTGCGGGAATTGGCAAAAAACAATCAATTTGAAAATTTGGGAACCGATTTTCTCAATCAATATACACCCGGCATTGCTCCAATGCAATAGTCAAGCTTTGCCACTTTTCTTTTTTGAACGAATACTTTCGATAACAACAGATGCCAAAATAAGCGTTCCTCCTAAAATAGTGGTCAATTCCGGTATTTCCGATAAAAAGAGTGCCCCGATAACGATACCGTAAACGGGTTGTACACTGCTCAAAATACTTACGGTGGTGATACTAAAATGTTTAAAAGTCATCAAAAAGAGCGTATGTCCTATTGCAGTTGTCAAAATGGCCAAAGCGAGAATGCCTTTCCATTGATGTAAAACCAAATCGATTTCAATCGTAAAAAAAGAAGGTAACAGTATAAGTGTGATGATGCCTGTTTGATATACCATTAGCATAGAGCCATGATAGTAAACTGCTCTTACTTTTAAGATTAAATTGCGAAGTGCGTAACAAAGAGCCGAAAAAATACCGATAGCTATAGCGAGTGTATACGAGTTGGAAAAATCCAGTTCCGGGCTTAAAAGATATATACCGGCCAAAACCAAACCTCCTAAAAGCAAATGGATTTTCTGAAGTTTCGTTTTTAAGAGCAATGGCTCCAAAAATGCCGTCAGTACAGGATAGGTAAACAAAGACAACATACCAATAGCTACGTTGGACCATTTTAGGGCATAGAAATAGGTGACCCAATGTAATCCCATTAAAAAACCGCTCAAAATCACCATGGGGGCATCATTGCGGGCAACGTTCAAGGAAATTCCTTTCCATTTACAGTACAGGAACAGGATTAAAAAAGCTATGAATGCCCTAGCACCAATGGTTACCGGTACAGGGAGGTCTACATAACGTCCCAATGCACCTGAGGTACTAATAAAAATCATTGCTAGATTTAACTCTAGCAAATGAGATAGATGGTTGCTCTTCATGGATGTTTCGGTGGTATGCCTAACGGGTCAAGGCCATTGCTTTTTTACGAATAATCTGGGAAACCGGTTTGTTTTGCAAATGACTTTCCAACCAAGAAATAATATCCAAATACAGGAAAGCCCTTTTTTCATATGGGTGGTCCTCATACTTCTTTAATTCATTATAAAGCTTTTGAAACTCGGCATTCAACTGATTAGGATAGATGTTGCCTAAATTGCGAAGGAATTTTATCATTTCTTTCTGCACCTCGTGCATATCGTTCATCTTCAATAGGAATTTGTAGGTACTTTTAAGCTGGACTTCCAAATGATAGTCCATACCGGCCTCATAATGGGCTACCAAGCTGAGGACCCTCGCAAAACACATTAAATCCTCCCGCATTTTTAAATTCTTATTATCGATAATTTTTTTGAGGTAAGCAATACAGGTTTTGTTATCTCCTATTCCAAAATACAAACAGGCAATTTTATAATACAGGACCATTACGTGATGCTCATCTATACGGTCCTTGTGTTTATTGATTCCATACTCGATAATCCGCACTAAATAAAGTCCCTTTTCAAAAGTCCCTTCCAAAAAGTGAAGGTTTAGTTTATTCGCATTTACATAAATGAATGCCAATGAGTTTATATTATCATTACTTGGGAAGTTTTTATCCTTTAAAACTGTTTCAAGTTTTTCAAGTGTTTCTTTGAATTGAGAGCTATATTTAACATAGAATAAGGATTCTAGCAAATAATGATTTCCTTTTAAAAAGAATACGGGATTCAAGTAAATCATCTCTTTGTTATCATAGAATAGATCTACCCATTTGCTTGAATATTTATAAGCCGACAGGAAATCCTGTGTCAAGAAACTATACCATAAATGGGCTTTATAAAGCCATAATTTTTCCCTGAAACCCAAATCTTCGATTTTGTACTTGGGCAAGTGTGCATCAAAGTATTGTTTAATCTTTTGGTAGTCGGCATCGTTCCGTGCATAGCCCACTTTGAGCATAATTCCGTAAAGTTGCAAGGAAAGATTGGAAAGCTTGCTGGTCATGACATTATGCCCAGAAAGTTCTTTGGCCTGGACGGCCAGTTCATCGGCCCGATCTGGAATGCTTCGCGTTATATATTGGGTTTCAATAATTTTCTCCAATTCTACAATTTCGTAAGCAATATTTTTCTCCTCATTTTCAATCGCGGTAGACTTCGCTTTATCCAAGATTTTAAGGCTTTGTTTATAAAGCCCTTTTTGATATAATATGGTAGCAAAATCCAATTGCTCCCGTATTTGCACACGAATGTTCTGGTTTACCGGATTCAATCTAAGGCTTACCAATATCTGCTTGTACAGGTGTGCCTTGAGGTTCGAAAGCTGGGCTTTTTTAACGATGCCACTCTCCAAAATAACCTTTTCATCATATCTTTTTATTTTATCCAAAAGATTGAAAAGCGCTAAAAATTTCGCATCGGTATTTACCCCTAATCGACCCACGTACAATTTGAATTGTCGTTTTTCTGATTTTGAAAGTGATTTCACCAAAACGAACAAAGCGTCTTTATGGGCATTTGTCATCGTAAAAAAAAGAGTTTAAGTAATTGTTTATCAATATTTTAAATACTAAAAAAAGTGACTTACCATTGTAATTTTCGTAACAAAATTTCAGTGTTTTGTGTTATTGATTTTATATTCGTTAATAGAGCTAAACTAAGGAAATATCATGAGTAAAGATATAGTACAAATTTTTGACACCACCCTAAGAGATGGCGAACAAGTTCCTGGCTGTAAACTGGACATGGAACAGAAATTGGTAATCGCGGAACGTCTGGAGGAACTTGGCGTGAATATAATAGAGGCAGGTTTTCCCATATCTAGCCCAGGAGATTTTAAATCTGTCGATAGTATTTCCAAATTAATAAAAAAAACAACCGTCTGTGGACTCACCAGAGCAGTTGAAAAAGATATTAAAGTGGCTGCAGAAGCATTGCAGCATGCTAAAAGGCCTAGAATACATACGGGTCTGGGCACTTCTGAGTCACATATAAAATTTAAGTTCAATTCCAATCAAGATGCTATCATAGAACGTGCGGTCAAGGCCGTTTCCTACGCCAAAAGCTTTGTTGAAGATGTTGAATTTTTTGCGGAAGATGCCGGGAGGACCGAGAACGAATTTTTAGCGCGTATTTGCGAGGCAGTTATTAAAGCGGGCGCAACGGTACTGAACATACCGGACACAACGGGGTATTGTCTTCCTGAAGAATACGGTTCCAAGATAAAATACTTGAAGGAAAATGTTACGGGAATAGATAAGGCCGTTTTATCCTGCCATTGTCACAATGACCTTGGATTGGCTACGGCAAATTCGATTGCCGGGGCAGTGAATGGTGCCAGACAGATAGAATGCACCATTAACGGAATCGGGGAAAGAGCCGGAAACACTTCTTTGGAGGAAGTCGTGATGGTAATGCGCCAACATCCTACCTTGAACATTGATACAACGGTCAATAGTCGGTTACTTTTTGATACGAGCCGAATGGTTTCCCAAAAAATGGGGGTAGTCGTGCAACCCAATAAAGCTATTGTAGGGGCCAATGCCTTTGCCCACAGCTCAGGGATACATCAAGATGGTGTTATAAAGAACAGGGAAACATATGAAATTATTGACCCCGCAGATGTTGGGGTAAACGAATCCTCTATTGTGCTTACCGCAAGAAGTGGAAGAGCGGCATTGGCTTACCGTGCAAAAATTGTTGGATATGAGTTGACAAAGACTCAATTGGACGATGTGTATGACGAGTTCTTGAAATTTGCGGATACCCGAAAAGAAGTATTGGATGCAGACATCCATCAAATTGTGGAAACCAGCAAGGCAGACTTGCAAAGCGTAGGATAACATATGCAATTAACCATTGCCATTTTAGGTGGAGACGGTATAGGACCAGAGGTCGTTGAACAATCCATAAAATGTTTACGTTCGGTAGAGGAAACATTCGGTCATAGCTTTACATTTAAAAAGGCCCCGTTGGGGGCCGATGCCTTAAAAAAGACCGGAACCCCATTACCCAAAAAAACATTGGAAATTTGCAAAGCATCGGATGCCATCCTTTTTGGTGCGCTGGGCGCTCCCGAATTTGACCAAAATCCAAAAACGGAAGTTTGGCCCGAGCAAGGACTATTAAAGTTGCGACAAGAATTAGAGCTGTTCGCCAATATTAGACCGGTAAAAGTTTTTCCATCTCTCGTAAAGCAATCCCCTATTCCAAAAGCAACTGTTCAAGGCACAGACCTGGTAATTTATAGGGAACTCTCCGCCGGAATCTACTATGGCGAAAAATTCAGAAACGAAGAAACCAATTCGGCAACCGATATTTGCACTTATTCTGAGAAAGAAATCAGCAGAATAACACATTTGGCCTTTAAGGCGGCTAAAGGGCGAAGAAAAAAAGTAACGTTGGTAGATAAGGCCAACGTACTGGAAACCTCAAGGTTGTGGCGTAGAGTGGTCCAAACCATTGCACAAAGTTATCCTGAGGTAACATTGAACTGTATGTTCGTTGATAATGCGGCCGTTCAAATGATTCTTGCGCCCAAACAATTTGATGTCATCTTGACCGATAATATGTTTGGTGACATTCTTTCCGACCAGGGTAGCGTAATTGCAGGGTCTATTGGGCTTTTACCTTCCGCTTCCATTGGTGTAGAGAATGCCATGTTTGAACCTATTCACGGTTCCTTTTCAGAAGCGAAAGGGAAAAATATTGCGAATCCCGTGGCCTCTATCCTGAGTGTGGCCATGTTGTTGGAACATTTTAAGATGAAAGAAGAATCGGATGCTGTTGTAGCGGCCGTACTAAAATCGTTTTCCAAAAAAATCGTTACTCCGGATATCATGGGAAGCAGTAAATATGGAACCGATTATGTGGGCGATTTTATTGCGGACAATATTATGGAGTTGGATGGTAGTTTTAATATAAATGATGAAAACATCGGGTTAGGCAAGTCCACCATTATTTGAACTATAGATTTATTCTGCCAATAACTGCTTTACAAAATCATCAAATTCTCCTTTAAACTCAGTGTACTTGTCCCCCGTGGCAGGACCATTAAAACCCGTATGTATTTTTCTAATGGTTCCTTTTTTATCGATAAAAATAGTAGTAGGATAAGAAAGGATATGGTTTAACATAGGTAATTTTTGTTGCGCCATTTTTTTATCGGACGTACCGTATTGCGCCAATAAAATAGGATATTTAACTCCAACGCTTTCTTTTAACCTGTTAATACTTTTAAAGGCCAACGCGCTGGTTTTTGCATATTCAAAAGCCAATCCAATCACTTTTAAATCTTCATTCTGGTTCTCATTAAGGTACGTTGATAAAAACTTGGTTTCATCAAGACAATTTGGACACCAAGTGCCCATAATCTGTACAATGACCACTTTGTCCTTAAACTGCTCATCCGAAAGGGTAATGGTTGTTGATGGCGAATCAGGGAAAGTAAATTCCAATTTTTTATAGCCTTCTTTGATAAAAGTCAATGAGTCTGGACTGGGCAATTCATAGGTTTCGTTCCGTTTTCCAACAAAAGGTTCCTTGGAATGGTTGCCCGAATAGAAATTACCGTTCAATATGGAATCCGTAGCCTTAGCGGTGAACACAAAAGCATGAGCCCCATCAAACGCGGAAATTTTCAAGGAATCTTCATCAACAACCCCTTCCAAATATCTGTAATCGCCAGTCGTGGTTCTAAACGTTCCTGTTACCTTATCTTCGTTCTGAATAAAAATTCCCTTTCCCATGTAGCTATCGGGAGTACTGGGATTAAACTCCGTTTCCCAGACCCCGGAAATATTGGTGTTGCTGGGCTTTGTATCATTAAATCTCTCGGTTATGCCAAATTCCGCTTCGAACGGCACTACTCTATCAAGGCTTTCCTTTATGAATTCTCCTTTAATATTTTCCGATGTGAAAGTTCCAGCGATATACCCCTCGAAAACAGGAGTTTTAATAATAATTGAGTCCCCCAATATCGAAATCTCATCCACTTTGATGATTTCCTCCGCATTATAAATTTCCAATAGATAGCTCCCTTCTTCGTTTTGATCAACCTTAAAGTTAAATGGGAGTATTGCATTATCCATGGCCAATAACCTAGCCTGCCATATACCTTCTTTAAGTTGAGGTGATTTATCTTCCTGCTTACAGGAGAAAAATATCAAAATCAAACCAATAAAAAGAAGAAGATTTTTCATACTATAAAAATTTATGAATGTCGAAATAACAATTAATATGTCAGATTAAAAAATTAATACAAAAGGAAGTGCACCTTATAGCATGTCTTACGGCATTGTTTTATCTTTACCAGCTTTAAAACCGACTAATGAATATTTCTTTCAACTGGCTCAAACAGTTTATAAACATTGATTGGGATTCCCAAAAAACCGGAGAATTACTTACCGATTTAGGACTTGAAGTTGAGGGCATTACCCCCTTTCAATCTATCAAAGGTGGGTTGGAAGGCGTAGTGGTAGGGCATGTCCTAGAATGTGGGCAGCATCCCAACGCAGATAGACTAAAGCTCACGAAGGTCGATATCGGACAAACCGAACCGGTGCAAATCGTGTGCGGTGCTCCCAATGTACAGAAAGGACAGAAAGTTCCCGTAGCCACCATTGGGACCACGCTGTATACCGAAAAAGGAGAAGCCTGGACTATAAAAAAAGGAAAGATACGTGGAGAGGAAAGCCATGGAATGATCTGTGCCGAAGATGAATTAGGTCTTGGTAAAAGTCATGATGGGATTATGGTCTTGGATGACCAACTGGAACCCGGTACTCCCTGCGCTGAGGTTTTTAAGGTAGAAAACGACGAGGTTTTTGAAATAGGATTAACGCCCAACAGGGCTGATGCCATGAGCCATTTTGGGGTGGCACGGGACCTCAAGGCCGGACTCAACCAAAAAGAGATAACCAAAGAACTCATTACACCTTCTACAAGCCATTTTAATGTAGACAATAGGTCTTTGAAGATTGATGTAGATGTGTTGGATAATAAATTGGCCCCTAGATATTGTGGGGTTACGTTGAGTAATCTCATCGTGCAACCTTCACCGGATTGGCTTAAAAACAGGTTGAACGCTATTGGAATAACTCCAAAAAATAATGTTGTGGATGCCACAAACTATGTATTGCACGAGTTAGGGCAACCATTGCACGCTTTTGATGCAAATAAAATAAAGGGCGGTAAGGTCATTGTTAAAACAATGCCCAAAGGAACCAAATTTATCACTTTGGACGAAGTGGAACGAGAGCTTCACGAAGAAGATCTAATGATTTGCGATTCCGAAAAACCAATGTGTATTGCCGGTGTTTTTGGTGGGCTTCACTCTGGAGTGACGGAACACACTACCGCTATCTTCTTGGAAAGTGCTTATTTTGATTCTGTTTCCATACGTAAAAGTGCGAAAAGGCATGGATTGAATACCGATGCCTCTTTCCGATTTGAGCGTGGTATAGACATTGAGAATGTTGAATATGCATTGAAACGAGCGGCTTTATTGATCAAGGAAATTGCAGGAGGCGATATCACTTCGGATATTGTGGACCTATATTCCAATAAAAAAGCAAATTTTGAAGTCTTCCTCCCTTTTGAAAAAATCCATAAACTCATTGGCCAAGATATTCCACAAGATACCATAAAGTCCATTCTTGCTTCTTTGGACATAAAGGTGAAAAATGTCACGGAATCCGGAATGGGGTTGGAAGTACCTTCCTATCGTGTGGACGTTCAAAGACCAGTTGATGTTATCGAGGAAATTTTGAGGGTATACGGGTACAACAATATTCTATTTGGCGAAAAACTGAATGCCTCAACTGCTTCTACCAGCCGTTTTGAAGATCACAAAGTTCAATCTATCATCGGGGACCTACTGGCCGCCAAAGGATATTACGAAATCTTGACCAACAGCCTTACTTCACCAGAGTATGAAAAGTTATTAGATGACGCAAACGATGGAGAAAACTTGGTCCAAATGTTGAATCCATTGAGTGGTGATTTATCTGTATTGCGGAAAAATTCCGTGTTTTCAGCATTACAAACAGCTGCACACAACATCAATAGAAAAAGGCAAAATTTAAAACTTTTTGAATTTGGAAAGACCTATAGTCAAATCCAAGGGAATAGAAGTGAACAAAAATATTTAAGTCTACTATTAAGTGGAAATACTTCGGAGCCAAATTGGACGAATCCATCAGGGAAAACGAATTTCTTTCAATTAAAATCCAGTGTGGAGACCGTGCTTCAAAGATTAGGATTTTCCTCGTTGAACAATATTCCAAGTAATAATTCTATTTTCTCTGAAGGGTTAACACTAGTCGCCAATAAGGATGAACTTGTAAGCCTTGGAGTTGTTAAAAAATCTATCTTAAAACATTTTGACATCAAACAGGAGGTACTGTTCGCAAATTTTAATTGGGATATCATATTGGCTCAACTCCCAAAGAAAAGTATCATTTTTGAAGAAATACCCAAGTATCCTGAGGTAAAGAGGGATTTTGCATTGTTGCTCGATGAGCAAACAGATTTTAAGGAAGTTTATGATTTAGCCTTCAGAACAGAAAGAAAACTACTGAACCAAGTTAATCTTTTCGATGTTTATCAAGGAAAAAATCTTCCAAAAGGCAAAAAATCTTATGCGGTTAGCTTTACACTACAAGATGTAAAAAATACATTAACGGATAAGCAGATAGATAAAATCATGTCCAAACTTGAAAACAGCTTTAAGCGCGATTTAAATGCTGAACTACGCTGACCACTAAATACTTGTGGGAAAGAAGACCTTATCAATTTCATGGATAACTCCATTACTTTGATTTGAATCCGCAGTAGTTATTCTTGCTTTGTTCCCTTTACTATCGGTCAAAATAATATCTATACCGTTCATTGTAGCGGTAAGCGTTTCGCCATGCACAGTAGTAAATGTAGTTTTACCATTACCCCTGCACATATTCCTTAATATTGTGGATGCGGATAGTTTTCCGGCAACAATGTGATAAGACATTATCGCCTTTAACTTTTTCTTATTTTTTGGGTCTAATAAATGTTTAATGGTAATCTTAGAGAGTTTGGAAAAAGCAACATCTGAGGGGGCGAAAACAGTGAATTCACCATCATACTCCAAAACCTCGTCCAAATCAGACGCTTTCAAGGCGGCCAAAAGCGTATGATGCCTTGGCGATCGTTCGGCATTCGTCAATATGGATTTCTCAGGATCCATAACGTACGTAGAAACTTTTTCTAGTTTAAGAGCTGTTGCATTTTCTTGAGCGGCGCAAACTAATGTGAAGAACGCCAAGCAAAAAGACACGGGGGATGTCCATTTATTCATTACAAAGTAGGCTTTTTGGGTAAAATTTAATAATCGATGAAAGGTTCACTTTCATCGTCAATATACAATCAAAGTGTGAATCAGACTAAATTATATTAAGCATTTAACTAAATTTAACAATAAATTAACATTTTTAAAGGTTAAACAGAATTTCAATTCAAATCAATTATTAAGTAACTTTGAAATAATTGCTAAAAAAGAAAAAAAATGTTGCTACCCAAAACTAATATTCAGGATAAACTGGATTTAGAAAGGTCCAAAAACAAGAATCTAGAATCGGAAACGCTTGCACAAGTATTTAAAATCCTCGAAAAGGATGAATTTCATAGAGCGCGAATTGGTAATGAGATACTTGCCTCCAAGGAAATGCCAGAAAACGATTTTATCTTTGACTTATTGGACTCCTCCAAAATCTTTCATATTAACGATATCAAAAACATCTGTATAGATTATCGTCTCCGCTTTTTAAATTCAAAATACTTTAAAGGTGAGATACCAACAGAGGTCATCTCAAAAATAAAATCACTTGAAAAATCGCATAATACACAATTAAAAGGCTTCAAAATAATAGCTCCCTCTAAATTGTTCAAATTGGAGGACAAAGATGATCCCCTATTATTTGCGCCAATCGGTAACGGATATTTTTATTTGATACATCAATGGGGCAACGATTTACATCCGTTGCGTAAAATATTAATGTGGCCCTTTAAAAATGTGGTCAATTTGGGGTTGGTCGTACTACTGATAAGTTTTTTACTTACTCTTTTGGTCCCTGAAGGGTTGTTCTCCAAATCCAGTTCCGCTACGGAATTTTGGATTATCTATTTTTTTATGTTTAAATGTTTGGCCTCAGTAGTTATCTTTTATGGTTTCGCGTTGGGCAAAAATTTCAACCCGGCCATATGGAACAGTAAATATTTTAACGCCTAGAATTTTCTGTCGGTTTAAAATAGATAGCATAGAATCCAACAAAAACGTTTCCTGAATGGAATTATTAAGTCACTTAAGCAGTGACAGCGTACATTTTATTGCGTTGTTCCTTTAAACTCTTGTCCGACATGTATTCATCAAATGTGGCATAGCGGTCTATATTGCCATTAGGTGTGAGTTCTATAATTCTATTGGCTACTGTTTGTGCAAATTCATGATCATGCGTAGTGAACAGTACCGTTCCTTTAAAGTTTTTAAGGGAATTATTAAAAGCTGTGATACTCTCCAAATCCAAATGATTGGTCGGTTCATCCAGCATGAGTACGTTGGCACGCATCATCATCATTCTACTGAGCATACACCTTACTTTTTCACCACCGGAAAGCACAGTACATTTTTTTAAGGCTTCCTCGCCGCTGAACAACATTTTACCCAGAAATCCTCTGATGTAAACTTCTTCTCGCTCTTCTTCGGTTTTGGCCCATTGGCGCAACCAATCTACCAAATTAATATTTTGGGTAAAATACTCTGAATTATCTGCCGGCAAGTAGGACTCTGTGGTCGTCACTCCCCATTGAAATTTACCTTTATCGGCCTTTTTATTTCCATTGATAATCTCGTAAAAAGCAGAAGTAGCCCTGGAATCCCTTGATATTACAGCTATTTTATCCCCTTTTGCTAAATTGATATTGATGTTGTCAAAAAGCAACTCATTATCTTCCGTTGAAGCGGAAAGCCCCTCTACGTTCAGAATTTGATCGCCAGCTTCCCGTTCCCTATCGAATATGATTGCGGGATATCTTCTACTGGAAGGTTTTATATCATCTATTTTTAGCTTGGAAAGCATTTTTTTCCTTGAAGTTGCCTGTTTACTCTTCGCTACGTTTGCACTAAAGCGCATAATAAACTCTTGTAGCTCCTTTGCTTTTTCCTCTGCCTTTTTATTCTGTTGTGCCCTTTGCCTTGCCGCTAGCTGGCTACTTTCGTACCAAAACGTATAATTACCGGAATACAGATTTAATTTACCAAAATCTATATCGCCTATATGGGTACAAACGGTGTCCAAGAAATGTCTATCATGTGAGACTACGATTACGGTGTTTTCATAATCTGCCAAGAAATTTTCCAGCCAACTTATGGTTTCGTAATCCAAATCGTTCGTAGGCTCATCCATAATCAGAACGTCGGGATTTCCGAACAATGCTTGGGCCAAAAGTACCCGGACCTTAAGTTTAGAATCCATTTCGGACATTAAGGTGTAGTGCAAATCTTCATTGATTCCTAAGTTGGATAGTAATGCAGCTGCGTTGCTATCCGCGTTCCAACCGTTCATTTCTTCGAACTGTACTTGTAACTCCCCTATCCTGTCCGCATTTTCATCGCTGTAATCGGCGTATAACGCATCTATTTCTTTCTTTATCTCGTAAAGCGGTTTGTTTCCCATAACAACGGCCTCCAAAACGGTAAAATCATCGGAAGCATTGTGATTTTGCTCTAGGATGGACATACGCTTTCCCGGTTCCAAATGAACATGACCTGAAGTTGGGTCTATTTGGCCGGAAAGAATTTTTAGAAATGTAGATTTTCCCGCACCGTTGGCCCCTATAATTCCATAACAATTACCCTGTGTAAAGGAAACATTGACTTCATCAAAAAGAACTCGTTTTCCAAACTGTACGGATAAATTAGATACTGAAAGCATTTGAATTTTGTTTAAAATCGCTGCAAAAGTACTGAAAATAACACCTTCTACAAACTAACCTTGCCCCTTACCGACTTTAACAGACCGTATAGCGTAACATCCTATTATTTAACGCCCTATTAACAGCATCGCCCCTTTGTGTTATTTATTTTTGAGTACAAAATGTTGCCCAATTGGTGTATGAATAAAATTTTACCTTTTGTACTTTTAATAATTTTTACTGGCTGTAGTCCTTCTTCCGAAAAGACCGACACAATCTATTTTGCAGGAGAAATTGTTAATCCTACCAGTGAAAATGTACTTCTTTTCAAAGGAAACAAAGTAGTTGATTCCGCTCAACTAGACGGAAATAACCGTTTTTCATTCAAATTGGACAATTTGGAGAACGGACTCTATCATTTTAATCATGCTCCTGAATATCAATATGTATACCTTGAAAAAGGAGATAGCCTTCTATTGCGCTTAAATACTTCCGATTTTGATGAATCACTTGTTTTTTCAGGCACCAATGAGGAAATAAACAATTTCTTGTTGGAACTTTTTCTCGCAAACGAAGAGGAAGAACTAGACATGTACCGCACCTATTATAATTTGGAAGCGGAAGCGTTTTCAGACCAGATAAATTTATTGCGTATTTCAAAACTGAAAGACCTTGACAATCTTAAATTGGAGTCGGATTTTTCTGAAGAGGCCTATAACATGGCAAAAGCCAGTATTAATTATACATATTATAGGTATTCTGAAGTATATCCTTTTGAGCACAAAAGAAAGTTACGGGAAACGGTATTACATGAATTGCCCAAGGATTTTTATGGGTATCGCAAGAACATCAGCTATGACAATAAATCCTTGAACTACCTTAGGCCTTATTATGATTTTATGAAATCCCACTTGGGAAATCTTTCTTATATGACGTGTTCTGAAAATTGTGGTATCAAAGGAAAGGTAGTTAAAAATCAATTGCATTTTAATCAGCATAAACTACAGGTAATAGATAGTTTGGTCGTGGAAAAAGAGCTCCGGGACAATTTGTTCAGAAATGTAGCTTTTAATTATTTGTTAAAAGAACATGATGCTCCGGAAAATAACAAAATGTTTATTGAAAACTTTCAAAAAGTCTCGGAGAACAACATGCATATTGAAGAGATAGAGAACCTTTATAACGGCATACGCAACATACAGCCCAAAAAACCTTTGCCCAATGTAAAAGTCATATCCCTGGATGGACAAAATCTTTCTTTGGCCGAGATAGCAAAAAACAAAAATGTAATTTTTTACTTTTGGTCAGCTACTGACAAAAATCATTATAAAAATATTTTTAAGCGTGCCGCCGAGCTACAAAGTGGAAAGACCGATTACGAGTTGATAGGCATTAATATTAGAACAGAACCCAAGAACTGGAAAGGTTTGGTGCAAACCTATGGATTGGATCCCAATAAACAATTCCGCGCTACCAATTTTGAAGAGCTTTCTGAAAAATTAGTGCTTTATCCCATGAACAAATGTATTATTGCCAAAGATACTTTGATAGTGGATGCATTTTCCAACATTTATGATACGCTGTAAAATTGTCAACGGGTGTGGTTGTCCAATAACTTTTCAAACCATTTCCCCGGCAAAACACCCTTTAAGAATATAGAAAATCGTTGTAATGTTGAGCCTACTGTATAATGTACTTTAGGACTTTTTTGCTTTACTATATAATGAATCTTCTTTGCGACTTCAATAGGGTCTCCCCCATTATCGACATCAGTATCAATAGATTTAAGCGTTTTTGCATAATTATCCTTGTAAACCGAAACTTTTTCTAAAGGTGCATGATAGCGCCCGGCTGCAATATTTGTAGCAAAATCGCCCGGAGCTAAAGTCGTGAAATGTATGCCGAACGTTTTCGTTTCTAAACGCAAGGTTTCCGTGATGGTTCCCAGTGCCCCTTTTGTAGCGGAGTAAATGCCTCTGTAGGGAAGTCCCATATAGCCTGCAATGGAAGTTATATTTATGACCAATCCACTTTTTTGTCGCCGCATTTGGGGCAAAACCGCCTTTATGACATGCAAAGGCCCGTTGAAATTAGTGTCAAAAGCCTTTAAAATCTCTAAATGGGGAGTTTCTTCCAAAGGTCCAGTAATACCTACTCCGGCATTGTTTATTAATACATCCAATCGATTTTCGGTTCTTAGTAGCTCGTTAATCGCTAAAGTGATGGTATCCGGTTTACAAACATCCATTTCCAACAAAGGAAAAGCATCAAAGTCAGGATATTTGAGCTTGTCACGAGTAGTCCCGTAAACAATATATCCCTTATCGGTTAGATAAATACCAATGGCTTTCCCTAAACCAGAAGAACCGCCCGTAATGAGAACAACTTTACTTTTCATTGACTATACAAAATAACAAATTAGGGAGATATGCCTTTTGTTTTGAGAAATTTAAAAAGAAAAACGCTTTTTACTTGATTTTAGGGTACAAAAAAAGGCAAGCTACCTACATCGCACCGCTACAACCATATACCCTTGCTGCGTTCCCACCCTGGGGGATTCTACAGGAGCTGGTCGTGTAGGACTTGCCGGATGCAAATATACAACCTTTTAAAAATTTCACAATCCTTTTCTACTTCCTAATTTTAGGTTTAAATTGCCTTCAATATTGCGGAAAAATCTCGCCCAACTTTTTATTGAAAAAATGAATAGTATGAAATTACTGGTTTCTGGTTTGCTACTGGTATTCCTTGTTTCCTGCGGAAGTGGAAATCAAAACCCATCGGCCTTATTTGATATTCTTTTGGAAGACAATAAAAATCAATTCAAAAATAATGATTTAGTAAACGTCTCCATCCAAAATAAAAAGGATAAAGTGATAGATGCTATTCGTTTTAGTATTGACGGCGACCCTATTGTATACGAAAATGACAAATTAAGCCTTAGATCAACCAAGTTAGGAGAAAAAATACTGAAGGCCAGCATTTCTTATGATGACAATACTGTAGAAATAGAGAAGAAAATTAAAATTTTTTCGGAAAAAGCCCCAGAAATCTATACTTATAAAATCCTGAACGAATATCCACACGATACAAATTCATATACGCAAGGCCTGGAATTTTATAATGATACCTTATATGAAGGAACCGGAAAAAAAGGGCGTTCCTATTTGAGAAAATTGGACTTCAAAACCGGTGAAGTCTTTGAACAAGTTGACTTGGACAAAACCTATTTTGGAGAGGGAATTACTATTTTAAACGATAAAATTTACCAGCTCACTTGGCAAAGTGGTATTGGTTTTGTTTATGATTTAGCAAGCTTTAAGAAATTGGATAATTTTCAGTATGGTAAAAGTAAGGAAGGATGGGGATTGACTAACGACGGTAAAAATTTATTGAAGAGTGATGGAACCGAAAAAATATGGACCTTAAATCCAGAAACACTTGTTGAGGAAGATTATATCCAGACCGTTACCAATAGCAGGATAATAGAAAGGGCCAATGAGCTTGAATATGTAGACGGGGAAATTTATGCCAACACGTATCAAAAAGTGGCCAGTATTCTCATTATTAATGCGGAAAGTGGCGCTATTGAAGGAGTAGTCAATTTTGGGGGACTAAGTGATAAGGTGACCAAAACGGATAAATGGGTAGCGAGCGATAATGTCTTGAACGGTATAGCCTATCACCCAACAAGGAAAACTTTTTTTGTTACCGGAAAAGATTGGGACAAACTTTTCGAAGTGGAAATCTATAAAAAATAAGATGCCCCACTACGAAAAAGAAATTACTGTAACATTAGATGATCTGGATGATTTAAACCATGTAAATAATGTGCGCTATGTACAATGGATTCAAGATATTTCAAAAGAACATTGGAAGGCAAAAGCTCCCGAGAGTATTCAGGATGAAGTAGTTTGGGTGGTATTAACGCATCACATCGAATATAAATCTGCCGCCGTTTTACATGATACAATCCATATTAAAACGCATATTGAAAGTTCAAAAGGGGCCAAATCGATTAGAATCGTAGAAATGTTTCATTCCAAAACAAATACCCTGATTTTACGTTCAAGTACTGAATGGTGTCTTTTGAATAAAGTCACTTTAAAACCCATGCGTATTTCGGAAAATATTCAAGAAATATTCGCTTAATAAATGGCATCAAAAATCTAGTTTTGAAATTAAAAGTTCCTATTCTTTTTCTTTTTTCCGTGGTAATCTTCTGGGGAAGTTCTTGCCGAAAAAATTTTGAGTACGCCCCGAGTGCCGGAAATCTTTCCTTCTCACAGGACACTGTTTTTTTGGATACCATTTTTAGCAACATTGGCAGCAGCACTTATTCCTTTAAGGTCTACAATAATACCAAAGATGATGTGCTGATTCCTTCTATCCGGCTGAGGAATGGGAACAGTAGTTCCTACAGATTAAATGTAGATGGCGCCGCGGGAAAAGAATTCAGTAATATTTCAATAAATGCCGAAGACAGCCTCTTTGTATTTGTGGAAACAACCGTAAATCTAGATGCTACCGATACTGTTTCTTTGTTGTATACCGATGCGGTACAGTTTGATTCCGGTACTGATGAGCAGAATGTTGAACTGGTAACACTAGTGCAGGATGCGGTTTTTTTATTTCCTGCTACAAATCAGGATGGGACCAAAGAAACCATTCTTTTGGATTCGGACGATGGTGGAAATCAAATCCGGGTTCAGGGCTTTGTACTTACTGAAGACCAACTAAGTTTTACCAATGAAAAGCCTTATGTAATTTATGGTTTTGCGGTAGTCCCCGATGGCCAGGAATTAGTGATAGAACCTGGTGCAAGAGTCCATTTTCATAAGGATTCCGGTCTTTTGATTAGGAACGGAGCGAAAATAACCATAAACGGAGCTTTGAGCGAAAATCAAGAAACTTTAGAGAATGAGGTGATTTTTGAAGGAGACCGGTTAGAATCCACATTTGCAACTATTCCAGGACAATGGACCGCTGTTTACATTCAACGCGGTAGTGTTGGTAATCAAATTTCCTATTTAACCCTGAAAAATGCGAATATTGGCATTTTAGTTGAAGGTGATGAAGATTTGACCACACCAACCCTTACTATTGAGAACAGCCAAATTTACAACAGTACCAATCATAACCTGTGGGCGAGAAATGCTTTTGTAGAAGCGAAAAACCTAGTACTGGGGAACTCAGGCAGTTCTTCGTTATATTGTAATCTTGGTGGCAATTACTCTTTTGTGCATTGCACGATCGCCAATTACTGGAATACGGATTTTAGAACTGTACCGGCATTGCAAATTGATAACTTTCAAAAGTTATCAAATGGGAATGAAGTATCCAGTGATCTGATCAACGCTGAATTTAAGAATTGTATTATCGCTGGCAATAATCAGTTAGAATTATTATTGAAAACGAATGGGACCAATAGCTTTAATTATGAATTTCGCAACTGTATGATACAATTTGATGACATACAAGATTCATTTTCGGACGATGCATTATACGACTTCGATACCAACCCACCATACGAAGCTATTCTGTTAAACGGAAATACTGAATTTTTTAACGTAAATCAGAACGATTTTCGAATCGCTTTAAGCTCGGATGCAACGAATGTGGGGAATCCCGATTTTGCTATTGAAGTTCCTGTTGACATCATAGGTATGGATAGAACAACACAGACGGATTTAGGTGCTTTCCAAGCCGCAGACAAAAATTAAGCCTTTATTCGTTTTCGCATATGAAGGATTTTTCTTTCAAATTAACTGATTTTGAGTATTTTATAATAATGTCCTCACTTTTTATGAGGTTTTCCTAAGTCGTTTTTTGATACGCTATTAGTAACTTGCTAGGAGAACACTATAATTTTGGAATATTCTTACACCATCATAGATGCTGATGCTGTTTCCAATTTGCAACTTCGTACATTTTTGGAAGAGTATGGGGAATTCAACTGCATTGACATTTCTAAAAATGCATCGGACGGACTCAATACCGTTCTGAAATTCTCCCCTGATATTGTTTTTATCAATTTAAATGAAAAAGCACTGTCATTGTTCCAGATGGTAGTGGAAATGCACCAATACTTACCTAAAATTCCCATTCTAATAGGTATATCCAAAACGAAGAAACATGCTTATGAAGCCATAAAAAATAATTTTTTCGATTATTGGCTACAACCCTTCAACGAATTTGATATTAGGAAGTCACTCTTAAAATTAAAGCTAAGAGCACCAAAAATAGATGTTCCACAGACCATTTGTTTAAAATCCTATAAAGATTTTCATTATATAAACACAAAAGACATTCTCTACTTACAAGCTGATAACAATACTACCGAATTCTATTTAAAAGATGGTTCGGTAACCAATGCCTATAAAACATTAAAAACATTTGAAAATCAGTTACCGGAAAACTTTGTTCGCATTCATCAAAGTTATATTGTAAATACGGATTATGTTTCCAGAATAAATTTTGGAAAATCCATCTGCGCATTAAAAGAAGTCAAAAAACCACTCCCCTTTTCAAAGTCTTACCGTGACAATATGGACAATCTCAAAAAAGTCCTTTCCAAAACTTCAGTATCTGCTACTAATTGACGAATTCTCTTAAAAATAAGTCGATTACTCTTAGAAGCCAGCACTTCACTAACAACTAATGTAATTTCTTCATTTTATGTAGGAACAATATTACTTTGGTAGTGTAATAATTTTTTAATCATAAATCAATATAAAAATGAAAAAAGTAGCAAGTATCTTCGCAGTAGCATTAATGACTTTAGGTTTAACAACTTATGTAAATGAAAATAGCAGTAGCGAGTTTGAGGGTCTAACCGAATTGAACAACATTCCTGCCTGTGATGAATGTGAAGGACCAAAGGATAATAGAGGAGGCGGTATCATTTAAGCAATAAAACACAATTTATATTAAAGCCTTGAACACGATTCAAGGCTTTTTTATATCTTGTAGTGGATGAGAAGTGTTAAATCCAATATAAGAGTCCATGGTATACGATTGATAGTATTGATTTGTTTTTCCTTCTTCTCACCAAATCTTAAGGCGCAAGAGAAAACCATCTCAATTGAAACAGATAGTGTTCTATACCTGTTGGACAGCAGCACGGACAAAAAGATATCTTCTGCTCAAAGACTTTCCCTTTTAGAAAAAGCCTTTGAAAACACTTTAAAGCTTCATAACGACTCGCTAAAAACAAAATATCTGGGAAGGTTGTCTCTTTCCGTGTTACAGACAAAAGATTCTCTTTTATTCAGAAAAATAAATCAAGAGATAATCCCTTTGGCCAAAAAAGAAAGAGACTCTATTGTATTGGCAGAAGCTTATTGGGATTTAGCAACTTTTTTTGGAAAATACGCAATAAAGGATAGTACCTACTACAGTTATTCTGAGGCGCAAAAAATTTTTGAAGCTAAAAAAGATACTTTTTCTTCTGGAAGAATGCTCTATAATATGGCCAGGACCCAAGCTGAGATTAAAGACTATGTAGGGAGTGAAACGACAACCATACGTGCCATTGAAAAATTTAAACTCTTAAATAAAAATAAAAAACTTTACGACTCTTATAACAGTTTAGGCATAACGTCAAATTCATTGGGAGAACATGAAAGGGCCCTTGGATATTACAATGAAGCCATGTACTATTTGGAAAAAATTGGAAATCCCAAATTATTGGTTCTTCAAAATATTAATAACGTAGGTATCGTCTATAGGGACAGAGGAGAATACCAAAAAGCGATCGCCAAATTTGAAGAAGTTACAAATACAGATAGTATTAAGCTAAAATATCCGCGCCTATATGCAAAAGCATTAAGTAGTTTAGCGCTCTGTAAGATAAGAACACTAGATTCTGTAGGAGTAAATAGTTTATTAGAAGAATCTATTAAAATTAAAGATAGCCTAAATGAAATTGGAAGTTTAGCAGCGTCTTATTTTGGTTTGGCAGAATATTATTTGATTAAATCAGATACCAATTCTAGTAAAAAAGCTGCGAACAAAGCTATTTTATTGTCAAAAAGAAGTAGTAATTATGAAAGGCAACTTAAAACACTTGATTTCTTAATTAAAATTGACAAAGCAAACGCATCCAAATATGCGCAAAACTATATACGATTGAACGATAGCCTTCAAAATGCGGAACGCAAAATCCGAAATAAATTTGCGCGTATTCGTTTTGAAACGGATGAATTTATAGCAGAAAATGTACAGCTGGAAGAGCAAAAGGCCACGTTATCCAAAGAGAAAAAAATGTGGATTGCCATTGCGCTCATTTTTTTGCTGTTGGGAACTGCCGTTTACGTCATTATCAATCAAAGAGCGCGAAATCAAAAGTTGATTTTCTTACAAAAGCAGCAGACGAGCAATCAGGAGATATTTGATCTAATGCTAGCCCAAAAACAAAAAGTGGACGAAGGAAAACGTATGGAGCAGAAAAGAATTTCGGAAGAGCTTCATGATGGTGTGCTAGGCAAAATGTTAGGGGCGCGAATGGTCCTGACCGGATTGAACAAAAGAGCTGATGAAGAATCCATCAAAGAACGCTCAGAAGCCATATCCGCATTAAAGAATGTAGAAAATGAAGTCCGTTCCATCTCGCATGAACTCAGCCATAGCGCCTATCAAAAAATTGGCAACTTTGTAAATTCAATTGAGACATTACTGAAAAATGCCCAACAAAACGTGAACATAAAGACCCATTTTTCCTATGACCAAGAGGAAGATTGGGATGCCCTAAGAGGCGATTTAAAAATTAACGTCTATAGAATTATTCAAGAAACATTACAAAATGCCATAAAGCATGCCGACTGTGATAATTTCTTTATTAACTTTGAAAGAGATGAAACTACAATCCATGTTACTATGAGTGATGATGGTAAAGGTTTTAAGACGGAACGGGGCAAAAAAGGAATCGGAATGCGAAATATTAGTTCCCGTGTAACAAAATTAAATGGAACTTGGTCTATTGATGGTGCTCCAGGAAAAGGTACAAAAACGGTATTAAAGATACCCATACAGTTAAGCACAATTGTTGAGGATGATACTAAACAGCAATTACAAGACGTTTAATAGTCACTACTTATAGTATATTATTATGAATACAGTGCGTATTTTGGCAGTGGACGACCACGAAATGACAACCCTAGGTTATAAATATATCCTAGAAGGCTCTGATTTTGATGGGTTTAACGTTAAAGTTGAGATTGCCAAAAGCTTTGATATGGGAAAGGAGAAAATAGAGCTTTCCGCCAAGGCCTTACCTTTTAATATCATTCTGTTAGACATACAATTGTTTCCGTCAGAGGCAAAAGACCCTAGATCTGGTATAGATTTAGGTATTTTGGCAAGAAAAGTTGTGCCTGATTCCAAAGTAGTTTTTATGTCTTCGTATAATGATAACTATAGAATCAATAATATATTCAAAAAGGTAAATCCTGATGGATATATGGTCAAATCTGAAATCGACGAACTCTCCTTAAAAGCGATGGTCGAAACAGTTATCGCCAGACCACCCTATTACACTGCCGGAGCGTTAGCAGCGATACGACGAAAAATGGCAAACGATGTAGCTATTGACGAACAGGATGAAAAAATTCTATACCTGCTTTCAAAGGGCACTCACACAAGGGATATCGCTCCTTTAGTAGCTGCCGCCAATACCACTGTAGAAACCAGAAAGAGACATTTAAAGTCTATTTTTGGTATAAAAAATGGCAATGACCTAGCATTAATTGAAGAAGCAAAGCGCAGAGGCTTCCTTTAAACGCTAAATTTAACATTTTTTAATTTTTGCAACTTCCTGAAAAACAATATTTTATGTTTTTTAATTGAAAAATAATAGAATGTCCTCATAAATTCAAAGGTTTTCCTAAGTCCGACTAATCTGCTTTAATTATATCTTTAAGTATGGAATTTTAAAATTTCCATTGCTTATGAAAACCAACTCAGACAACTTCAGACGATATACCCATCTCAAAGTAAAAGAGAATTCCAATATTCATGGTATAACCGGTTTCCTAAGATATTTGGAACAATATTACTTTTCAGAGGCCTATATCAATGATTATGTTGAAAAAAAAGAAAGTATTGATCTTGCCATAGATATTAAATGCCCAATAGATTTAGTGGAAATGTTGGCCCATTTTAATAAGGAGCGGTGGGGACACAATGGCGAGTCGATCTCACCACTTGAATATGCCTTAAACGAACTCACGAATCAAAACGATATATTTTTTGACATTGAGGAATTGACACTTCTTCTAAACGATACTAGCATCGTTATAAAAAGAATATACAAAAGTAGCATTGTTAAACAATTGAACAATATTCTTGTCGAGATTGCAAATCATTATATATTCGTTACCAAAGGATTAACGGAGCGGCCTTTTGAAATTTTTCTGCCAGTTTTTGAAAATCGTATCATCAAGGAGAATGATTCGATTTACCCAAAACAAGCGACAACCAACCACTCAAAATGTAGTTACTTTAATTATTGGGGCATTTATTTGGAATCGCAGGATGACGCTTTGATATATGACGTTAAAAAGAATATCTATATCTCCGCCAACCTGGATTTATGTATGCTGGACGATGACTAAACTTCTCCTACCAATTCATTAAAAATTGGTCGTTCGCCCATCATTGCGTTCACTCTTTTTCTAACACTGTTTATAATTGCTTCATCTTGGGGGTTTTTGATGACCTCGTCTATTAAGGAAACTATCTTCTCCATATCAGTTTCGTTCAAACCTCTAGTAGTAATCGCTGCCGTTCCAAAACGGATTCCAGAAGTAACAAATGGAGATTTATCATCAAAAGGCACCATATTCTTATTGGCGGTAATATCAGCAAGTACCAATGCCTTTTCAGCATCTTTCCCGGATATATTTTTGTTTCGAAGGTCGATCAACATCATATGATTGTCCGTTCCTCCCGAAATGATATGATAATCCTTGGCCACGAATGCATTGGCCATCGCATCTGCATTTTTCTTGACTTGAACTATATATTCTTTAAACTCATCAGTAAGTGCCTCTCCAAAAGCAACTGCTTTTGCCGCAATAATATGCTCTAACGGCCCTCCTTGATTCCCTGGAAATACCGCTAAATCCAATAAAGCGGACATCTTCCTTAAATTTCCATTCTTTAATCGTATTCCAAAAGGATTCTCAAAATCCTTCCCCATAAGGATCAATCCGCCACGTGGCCCTCTCAACGTTTTATGGGTTGTTGTAGTAACAATATGGCAATGTGGAATAGGATCACTTAAAATACCTTTTGCAATTAGTCCCGCCGGATGGGAAATATCGGCCAATAACAAAGCATCTACGCTATCGGCAATTTCACGAAATCGTTCAAAATCCATGTCCCTGGAGTAAGCCGAAGCACCCGCTATAATCATTTTAGGTTTCTCCTTGACGGCAATTTCCTGTATCGCATCATAATTTAATCTGCCAGTAGCTTTATCAACACCGTAAAAAACGGGATTATACAGTCTGCCCGAAAAATTGACCGGTGAACCATGCGTCAAGTGACCTCCATGTGATAGATCAAAACCGAGAATGGTATCCCCGGGCTTCAAACAAGCGTGATATACTGCGGCGTTTGCCTGTGAACCGGAGTGTGGTTGTACGTTGGCATATGCTGCTCCGAACAGTTCTTTAGCCCTGTCAATGGCCAACTGCTCTACCTTATCTACTACTTCGCACCCTCCATAATAACGCTTTCCCGGGTATCCTTCTGCATATTTATTGGTCAAAACAGAACCTGCAGCTTCCATCACCTGCGGGCTTGTAAAGTTTTCGGAAGCTATCAACTCAATTCCGTTGATTTGACGTTGTCTTTCTTCTTCGATTAAATCAAAAATACTATGGTCCCTTTGCATTATATAATTGTTATTTCGTGAATTACAAAAATACGAATACGAGAAGATATTATTCAAAAATCAAAGGTTTTACCATCATTTTTTATCAAATAAAAATCAACAATTTTAGGGCTAGACACTTAGAACGCAAAAAAAGCGTCCATTTTTCATCTCCAATGTTTATAGGGTCTTACACTATTTTGATTCCTTTCGCGTTATATGAAAATATATTATGGCATAGCTATTGGAAAGTAGTTATGAAACCATAAAACAATATCATCATGAAGAAAGTTCTACTTTTCAGTTTTATAGCTATCGCTTTCTCCTGTAGCGGGGTCAAAAAAACCCAAGAAGCGATCAACACGGGAAATTACGATACCGCGATTCAAAAATCCATAGATAATATTGCTGGCAATAAAACTAAAAAAAGTAACCAACCTTACATTGTTTTACTAGAGGAAGCTTTTAAAAAGAATACGGCAAGGGAATTACAACATATCAAATTCCTAAAGAAAGATGGGAATCCGGCCAACTATGAGCAAATCTATCAAACCTACGAGAGGCTGAAAGCAATTCAGCAACAAATTAGGCCTTTGCTACCGCTTACCATTACAGATGAAAATAGATTGGCCCAATTCAATTTTAAGGATTATGATGAGGCTATCATAAGCTCAAAAAATAATCTTTCGGACTTTTTATACAATAACGCCTTGTCCAAACTGGAACAGGCAAATTACAAGGCAGATTTTAGGGCGGCCTATGACGATTTAAAGTACTTGGAAGAAATAAATCCCAATTACAAGGATGCCCTACAAAAAATGGAAGAAGCTTATCAAAGGGGACTGGATTTTGTAGTTGTAGAAATGACCAACAATACGGACAAGGTCATTCCTGAAAGATTGGAAGAAGAACTCTTAAATCTAAATACATACGGATTAAATAGCCTTTGGACAGAATATCATACCAATAGAATCAAAAACTTGAAGTATGACTATAAAATGGAAGTCTCTTTCCAAGATATAAATATCTCACCTGAACAAATCAGGGAAAAACAGATTATCAAAGAGAAGCAAATCAAGGATGGTTTTACCTATGCATTGGATAATGACGGGAATGTGGTAAGGGACAGTCTTGGAAATAGAATAAAAATTGATAAGTTCAGAACCGTAAAATGTGATTTTTATCAATTCACGCAGTTCAAAAGCACACAGGTGACCGGTATTGTCAGCTTTACGGACTTACAAAAGAACCAACAGATAAATCAATATCCATTGGCAAGTGAGTTTATCTTTGAGCATAACTACGCTAATTATGATGGTGATAAAAGGGCTTTGGACAATGAATTGCTCTCCTTGTTACAATTGGCAAGAGTTCCTTTTCCAAGCAATGAACAAATGGTTTATGATGCCGGGGAAGATTTAAAAAATAATCTTAAAAATATATTGAGACGACAACGTTTCAATTAAAAAAAGCCCCATTTATAGGGGCTTTTTTATATGTGATTTTCAAGCGCTATCTCAGCTATAGCACCGTGGGAATCATGTTGCACCACTACTCCATTCTTAATGATCAATAACTGTGGAGATTGATGCATTACCTGAAATTTAGCAGCAACTTCGTTGGATATATCCCTGTGTGCATGCAGGTCCAGGAAATAGAGATCCATTTGGCCCGCTTCTAATGCATATTTAGAAGTAAACATATTCAGAACCATCCTACTAATGCCACATGTGGTGGAATGTTTAAAGATAAGTTGAGGTTTTCCTTTTGAATTTTCAGCAATTTTTTCCAATTGACTCACATGATCAAGTGCAATCCAAGGCACTTGTGGGGAAGGTTTCTTTTCCTTTTTATCGTTATTGCCAAACAGCCCATTAAATAAACCCATATTTCGTTTTTTCTATTGGTCAACTTACAATGCAAAACTTACACAACTGACGTATTGTCTTGCTGTCCAGTAATTTTAGCGTCAATATGTCGCTTGATTGGAACTGGTAGGATTGTTGATATTAATCAAACAAAAATAGTCTCAAAAACGTAAACATACAGAAAATGAACTTTAATAATTTTACCATAAAATCACAGGAAGCCATTCAACAGGCTCAGGTGCTCACGCAATCTTTGGGGCATCAGCAAATAGAAAATGAACATTTGTTTAAGGCGATTACGGAAGTTGAAGAGAACGTAGTACCTTTTATTCTAAAAAAGTTAGGCCTTAATTCAGATTTAATCCTACAAATCCTGGATAAGGAAATGAACTCCTTTCCTAAAGTAGAGGGTGTAGATATTATGCTATCCAAAGAAGCGGGGAAAACACTCACCGAAGCAAGTGTCATCGCAAAAAAGATGGGCGACGAATACGTTTCGATAGAGCATTTATTTCTGGCAATTTTCAAATCCAAAAGTAAGATTGCACAAATCTTAAAAGACCAAGGTGTTACGGAAAAAGATTTGAAAGCGGCCATTGAAGAACTTCGAAAAGGAAACAAAGTGACTTCTCAAAGTGCTGAAGAAACGTATAATTCGCTTGAAAAATATGCCAAAAACCTAAATGCTTTGGCGGATAGTGGAAAGTTAGACCCCGTCATCGGTAGGGACGAAGAGATTAGGAGAATACTTCAAATCTTGTCCAGAAGAACCAAGAACAATCCTATGCTCGTAGGCGAGCCGGGAGTAGGTAAAACTGCAATCGCAGAGGGATTGGCCCATCGTATCGTTCAAGGGGATATTCCTGAAAATTTGAAGGATAAAATCATCTATTCCTTAGATATGGGTGCGCTCATCGCTGGGGCAAAATATAAAGGTGAGTTTGAGGAACGCCTAAAAGCGGTCATCAAAGAAGTCACAAGTTCCGATGGTGATATTGTGCTGTTTATTGACGAAATCCATACACTTGTTGGTGCAGGTGGTGGTCAGGGCGCTATGGATGCCGCAAATATTCTAAAGCCTGCTTTGGCTAGGGGGGAACTGAGAGCTATCGGTGCGACTACGCTTGATGAATATCAAAAATATTTTGAGAAGGACAAAGCCCTTGAAAGGCGTTTCCAAAAAGTAATCGTTGATCAGCCAGATACAGAAAGTGCCATATCCATTCTTAGAGGTATCAAAGAAAAATACGAGGCACATCATAAAGTGCGTATAAAAGATGAGGCAGTGATTGCCGCCGTGGAGTTATCACAACGCTACATCACCAATAGATTCCTACCGGATAAGGCCATTGATTTAATGGATGAAGCAGCTTCAAAGTTGCGCATGGAAATTAACTCCAAGCCTGAAGAATTGGATGTTCTGGACCGAAAAATTATGCAGCTTGAAATTGAAATCGAGGCCATTAAACGTGAAAATGATAAGACCAAGCTTCAGATTTTAAATATGGAACTAGCCAATATCAAAGAGGAGCGCAATGAAATCTTTGCCCAATGGGAGAGCGAAAAATCCGTGGTCGATGCAATTCAAAAAACAAAAACGGACATTGAAAATTTCAAGGCCGAGGCAGAACGTGCAGAACGTAATGGGGACTACGGAAAAGTTGCGGAATTGCGCTATGGAAAAATTAAAGATTCCCAAGAAAAATTGACAACACTTCAAGAAGAATTACAAAAGCAACAAAACGATGGTACGCTTATAAAAGAAGAGGTCACCAATGATGATATTGCCGAAGTAGTTGCGAAATGGACGGGAATACCAGTAACGAAAATGCTACAGAGCGAACGTGAGAAATTGTTACAGCTAGAAGATGTACTGCATAAGAGAGTGGTAGGTCAAGAAGAGGCCATACAGGCAGTTTCGGATGCCATTCGGAGAAGTAGGGCCGGTTTACAAGATGTCAAAAAACCTATCGGGTCCTTTTTGTTCTTGGGAACAACGGGAGTAGGTAAAACCGAATTGGCAAAGACCTTGGCAGCGTATCTGTTCGATGATGAGAATGCAATGACCCGTATTGATATGAGCGAATACCAAGAGCGCCACTCGGTTAGTAGATTGGTCGGTGCACCTCCAGGATACGTTGGGTACGATGAAGGTGGGCAATTAACGGAAGCAGTCAGAAGACGCCCCTACTCCGTGGTACTTTTGGATGAAATCGAAAAAGCACACCCAGATACCTTTAACATTCTACTTCAAGTACTGGATGAAGGAAGGTTGACCGATAACAAAGGACGTGTTGCCGATTTTAAGAATACCATAATTATAATGACCAGTAACATGGGCAGTCAAATCATTCAGGAAAAGTTTGAAAATTCAAACGATCCCTACAGCGCTATGGAAGCTTCTAAAGTAGAGGTACTTGGATTATTGAAAAAAACGATTCGACCCGAGTTCCTGAATAGAATAGACGACATTGTAATGTTCACTCCTCTTGATAAAGAGAACATCCGGGAAATCGTAAAATTACAATTGGAAGGGTTAAAGAAAATGTTGAACAAACAACAAATTACCTTAGATGCTACGGAAGAAGCAATAGCATTTCTTGCAGAGAAAGGTTATGACCCACAGTTCGGGGCTAGGCCCGTAAAACGGACCATTCAAAAAGAAGTTTTGAACAACATGTCAAAAGCCTTGTTGAGCGGTGAGCTAAAAGCCGATAGTATTGTACTTCTAGACGCATTTGACAACAAGCTTGTTTTTAGAAATCAAAACGATTTAGTAGTTTAATTTTCAAAAAAAGTAAATAGAGCACATCCAATGCTATTGGATGTGCTTTTTTTATCAACAATATATACCATACAGTATAAGTTTTTTATATTCGTATAAAATAGCCATGCATGTCTACCAAAGCTGAAAGAACCACCGCTTATATTATTGAAACCGTTGCTCCAGTTTTTAATAAACATGGGTATGTAGGTACTAGTATGAGCGACTTGACCGAAGCTACGGGTCTTACCAAAGGAGCTTTGTACGGCAATTTTGAAAATAAGGAAGCGTTGGCACTCTCCGCATTTGAATTTAACAGTAAACTATATCTAAAAGCCATAGATGAACAGTTGGATGTTGAAGGAACGTCTCTTGATAAAATTTTCAGCCTCACCAAGTTTTACAAAAATTATGATGCTTTCACGCTGGATATGGGCGGATGCCCCGTGCTTAACGTAGGTGTAGATGCTCAGCACAATAATAATTTGTTGGCAGCAGCGGCAAAAGAGACCATCAAGGAAATTGAAGGAAAAATAGCATTGGTTTTTGAGACCGGTGTGAATAAGGAAGAAATAAAATTACCCGTTACGCCACTCCAGTTTGCAAAGCAAATGTTTACTATGTTGCAGGGAGCCATTACCTTGGCGACCATCACTCAAGACCGGAAATATTTACTGAACACGGTGGCTTATTTGGAAGTCCTTATTAAAAAAGAGCTTGGTAAATAATACTTGAAAACACTTAGATTCCAATATTTTACTATTCCCCTACTACCCTGAATATCCATGTTTTATCAGGATATTTTCCGCCAAATTTGGAATCCCTAGCTTTACGAGCCTCGTCAATGGAATCATACCGCGCTAAATATACGTAGTTGTATTTGTTCAAATCGCGATAAAAGGAACCGGGATTCAATCCTTTTTTCTTCAAATCGGCCAAGAAAGCTTCAAAATAACGTTTAGTGCCAAACACATTGGCAATGAGGTAGTAACCAGGTCTTAATTTACCTTCTTTGGTAACTTCCTCATACTTCTCCCCTTTTTGGACGGTTACAACTTCTTTTTGTCGCGCTAAACGTTCCAGTTCCGCTTTTTTCTCTGCTGCTTCGGCTGCTGCCAATGTAGCTGCCGCAACGGAATCTTTCTTTCTTTGTATTGCCAAGGCAAGGGCTTCTTCTTTTGCGTTTTGAACTGCGTTAATAGAATCGGTTCTACGTTTCCGGGCCATGGATCGGGCTTCGGCGAGTGCAGCTTCAGCTTTCGCCTTATTAATGGAATCTGTTCTACGTTTCAAATCTCTCCGAGATTCTTTTTGGGCCAAAACTTTGCCTTTGTTTGATTCCTGTATGGAATCTTTAACACGTTTTGCATTTTCTTTCGCGAGTTTTTCCTGTTCTTTCGACTCTTCTTTGAGTGCTAAGCGCTCTTCTTTCTCCAATGCCGCTTTGAGTTTTTCTTCCTTTTCCGTTTCCTCCGCAATGAGTTGTTCTTCAATGGTGTCACTTGGCTTCTCTAGATTTCCGAGCTTGTACGATGTTACCAGTTCAAAAGAAGGGTCTTTGCCCTCCAATTGGGAATCTATTCCCAATTCCACCAAAGCACCGATGGAGAAACGCTTAAAAAATCGTCCTCCAACACCTCCGGAAACTCCATAAAAACTGTTATATCCACCTTGTACCCAAAATTTACTGGTAGAAAACAATCCTGTGAAACCGAACTGTGTGTCAAAACCGGGGATAGACTTTATATAAAGTGCAGGCCGTATCATCGAATTCCCATCAGAACCCACTTGTAGCGGAATATCATAACTGGCCAACCCAAAGACAATAATATCCCCGGGGTCTGTATTACGCTGGCTCGTACTAAAATTATAATCGAATAAATTCTCCGAAGTGATGCCCAGACTGAATTTATCAACCCTGAAATTTATACCTGGGGCAAGTTGTACTATAAAATCGTTTGTAATTGAAGTTTGTATAGGATTGGGGATGAAAAAACGATCGTCCGCTAATTTTTGTTGATATCCAAACAGATTTAATCCAATACCCAATGAAGTCTTATCGTTGAACTTAATATCATAAGCATAATTTAAAGCTCCTCCGGTATTTAAGAAAATCCCGGTATTATGCTGAAAAAAACCTACACCGGCAGCCGATGATTCATTAAGTCGCAACGTATAATTCAAAAACAGGGAAGTGGGATCGGCATCATACACT
The DNA here is from genome assembly GCF_047345745.1 of Maribacter algae. Lineage (NCBI taxonomy): Bacteria > Pseudomonadati > Bacteroidota > Flavobacteriia > Flavobacteriales > Flavobacteriaceae > Maribacter > Maribacter algae. The sequence continues at coordinate 696,345 of NZ_JBLFES010000002.1, read as the reverse complement.
TGCCATTGCCATCTGGACCAAAAAGCGATGGAGGAAGGATTGTTCCTATCCAGCGCATAGGCCGGATTCAGTAAATTTGAGTTGTATTCCGTAAGATTTTGCTGCCTAAAATCATTTGGTAAAGGCGCATCTTGAGCATTCGCCCTAAAAACTGCAAAAAAAATAAGAAGTGTCCCACAAAATTTTCTCATATGCAAAAAAACGAAAAATAGGTAATTTATCGTTCTATTTTCAGTTATTTTTAGTTCATGTAAATTTAATATCATTTCATTATGAAATACTTTAAATATGTAATCCTTTCCGTTTTATTCATTTCCTTATCCTGTAAGGAAGATAAACCTGCCGAGAACAAAGAAGAATCGGTTGATATTTCTACATTTTATTTGATCAGGCATGCGGAAAAAGATAAAAGCGATGCCGAAAATCCCGATCCGGAACTTACCCAAAAAGGATTGGGAAGAGCCATGCACTGGGCAGAAATATTGGATGAGGTAGAATTGGATGCTATTTATTCCACGGATTACAATAGAACTTCAATGACTGCCGCCCCGGCTTCTGTCAAGAAAAACATCGATGTGCAATATTATGACCCCAGAATTGTAAATATTGAAGAATTTAAAGCTACGAATCTAAACAAGAACGTACTCATTGTAGGCCATAGCAATAGTACTCCAGATTTTGTAAATAAATTGTTAGGACAAGAAAAGTATGGTCAAATTGACGAAAGTGAAAATGGAACTTTATTTATTGTTCAAATAGTGAACGGTGTAGCTACGTCCAACAAACTCATTTTTAATTGTAATTGCCCGTAGTAACTTGAACATCCTCCAGTTTAATCTCGGATAGCAGGTCCAACTTGCCCTGTTCGAACAAACGGTCTATTTCATAGATAGGACTATCCAAGTTGTTGGACTTATAGTTCTTGTAATCCACGAAACGTATTCCGCCAACTTGTCTTTCGTTATATGCCTCGCGAAAGCGTTGACCGCCACCGTTTACATGAAATTCATAGGCCAGATAGTCCGGTTTCCAGGTCGTTGTATTAAACCAATATACGTACACATCATCAAAATCATCGCCACCTCCATTTTGGTCAAAAGTGATTTCTACTTTATAGTAATCATTGGCCCCAATGGTCGTCTTTCCCAAAAATCTTTTGTTCACGGCTTGATCGTTCAATCCAAAGGGGAGTTGCGCAAAATAATGAACCGAATTAACAGCGTTAGCGTATTTATTCGCCGTGGTATCTGCCAATACTACGAGACTGTCGTTGATGAAACGTTGAAAACCGTTAGGTGATTTTACATCAAGAACATTCAAACTGTCGCTTTGAGTACTACGCTTTAGGATTTTACCTTTTCCTTTTATTTCGGCCCTATATTGTTTCCCCCTAAAACGGAAAGCAATGTTTTTTTGGGTATAAAGCTCACCTCCTGAGACCGCTATACTCTTATCTACTATTTCTTGGGCACTTGGAACGGTTTGCTTCTGTTTACAAGACAAACAAAATAGGATAATTGCAAAAATGAGGTACTTGGGCATCTTATATTTTTTGTATTATTCGGTTGTAATTACCTTTCATTACAAAGGAATCGTTTTAATTCTTTTTATAAAACAATTCTTATTCTGTAATAGTACTTATTTTTGCAGTGAATGCAGAATAACATCAACATAAAAAATAAAAAAGCCAAGTTCGAGTATGAATTGCTCGATAAATACATGGCTGGCATCGTTTTAGGTGGAACGGAAATAAAGTCCCTTAGAAATGGGCGTGCCTCCATTTCGGAAAGCTTCTGCGAGTTCAATGAGCAAGGGGAACTCTTTGTAATTAATATGCAAATTGATGAGTACTCCCATGCATCCCACTACAATCATAAACCCAAAGCGCAGCGAAAGCTTCTTTTGAACAAAAGGGAATTGAAAAAACTACATAAAGAGGTGAAGACTTCCGGCCTCACCATTGTTCCCTTAAATTTGTTCATAAATGAAAGAGGACTCGCCAAGCTTAATATTTCCCTCGCAAAAGGAAAAAAACTTTATGATAAGCGCGAGACCATAAAGGACAGGGACAATAAGAGAAACCTAGACCGTATCAAAAAGAATTTCAATAATTAGACCTTAATTTTTGTCTTCCAATAAGGGAACGAATTTAAAGGAACCATACTCGGTTTTCTCGAATTCTTTCTCGGAGGTACGAACGTACAAGGTCATTATCTGTTCTTCAAAACCTACCGGAATAACTAACCTTCCACCAACTTTTAATTGTGAAAGCAATGCTTTTGGGACTTCTGGAGCGCCTGCAGTAACGATAATACGATCAAAAGGGGCTTCGTCGGGCAGCCCTTTATAACCATCTCCAAAAATGGCTTTTTTGGGTCTGTATCCCATTTTCTTAAAAAATAGGTTGGTCTTTTTAAATAGCTCCAATTGCCTTTCTATGGTGTACACCTTTGCCTTGCATTTTAACAGTACCGCCGTCTGGTAACCACTTCCAGTACCAATTTCAAGAACCTTCATACCTCCTTCCAAAGCTAAAAGTTCGGTTTGGAAAGCTACCGTGTAAGGTTGGGAAATTGTTTGATTGGCAGCAATGGGAAAAGCTTTGTCCTGATAGGCATGCCCCTCAAAACTACTGTCCATGAACAAATGGCGTGGAATGTCCCTAATGGCATCTAAAACAGTCTTGTTCCCTATGCCTTTATCAATTAATACTTGCGCCAATTTATTGCGCATTCCCCTATGTTTAAAGGTATCTTTCAATGGTAGTCGGTTTTGATATTCAAATTTAGGGAAGTTCTGATTACTATTTGAAGCCGGATCTTAAAAGTTAAGAACATCTCAAATTCAAAATGCTGTTCATTTAACTTGCGAAGTATGCTTATTTTTGTGGAAAACATAAAATATGCTCAAAGCTGGGGTTTTAGGTGCTGGCCATTTAGGGAAAATACACCTACGTCTACTCAATGAATCCGAGAAATATGAACTGGTGGGTTTTTACGATGCCGATGCCATAAACGGTAAAAAGGTCTCCGCAGAATTTGGGTATCGCTATTTTGAAAATATCAATGATCTAATCGAGGCTGTAGATGTTGTGGATATTGTGACACCTACCCTATCCCATTTTGATTGTGCTAAAAAAGCAATAGAAAAAGGAAAGCATATTTTTATCGAAAAGCCCATAACCAATACCTTGGAAGAGGCCAAAAGCCTATTGGAACTCGAAGAAAAACACAATGTAAAGGGGCAGGTGGGTCATGTGGAACGTTTTAATCCCGCATTTACCGCTGTAAAGGATAAAATTGAAAGTCCCATGTTCATTGAAACACACCGATTGGCCGAATTCAACCCGCGTGGAACGGATGTTCCCGTAGTATTGGATTTAATGATACACGATATTGATGCTATCTTGAGCGTGGTGAACTCTGAAGTGAAACAGATAAATGCGAGCGGTGTTTCCGTAATCAGCCAATCACCGGATATTGCAAACGCACGTTTGGAATTTGAAAACGGTTGTGTAGCCAATCTTACGGCCAGTAGAATTTCTTTAAAGAATATGCGGAAATCCCGTTTTTTTCAAAAAGATGCTTATATCTCGGTCGATTTTTTGGAGAAAAAGGTAGAAGTGGTCAAAATGAAGGACGCTCCAAAGACTCCCGGAGAATTTGATATGGTGCTCCAGAATGCAGAGGGAGAGAAAAAACAGATTTATTTTGAAAATCCTACAATCAATGCGAACAATGCTATATTGGATGAACTGGAATCTTTTGCGGATGCCATTTATAATGATACCGTTCCCGTTGTAAGTTTAAAACAGGGTACACAGGCATTGGAAGTGGCGCTTCAAATCATTGCATCGTTTAAAAACAAAACACTATGAAAAACATAACAGTAATTGGTGCCGGCACCATGGGAAACGGTATTGCGCACGTATTTGCCCAAAATGGTTTTAAAGTAGACTTAGTGGATGTATCCGAGGCTGCTTTGGAAAAAGGGTTAGCGACCATCACTAAAAACTTGGACCGGATGATTGCCAAAGAGCGTATAACGGAATCCGAAAAGTCTGAAACGCTTGGGAATATTACTTCGTTGACCAACTTAAAATCCGGAGTTGAAAATTCGGATTTGGTGGTTGAAGCTGCTACGGAGAACATCGATTTAAAATTGAAAATTTTTAAGGATTTAGATACCCTTTCCGATACCAGAACCATTTTAGCGACCAATACTTCCTCCATATCCATTACACAAATTGCTGCCGTTACCAAAAGGCCGGAAAAAGTAATAGGAATGCACTTTATGAATCCGGTTCCGATCATGAAATTAGTTGAAATCATTAGGGGTTATAGCACTTCCGATGAAACAACGGAAGCCATTATGGACCTATCCGAAAAATTGGGAAAAACACCTACCGAGGTCAACGACTACCCAGGTTTTGTCGCCAATCGTATTTTAATGCCAATGATCAATGAAGCCATTGAAACCCTTCACCATGGCGTAGCGGGTGTTATGGAAATAGATACCGTCATGAAATTGGGAATGGCCCATCCTATGGGACCTTTGCAGTTAGCCGATTTTATTGGGTTGGACGTTTGCCTTTCAATTTTGAACGTGATGTACGACGGATTCAAAAATCCAAAGTATGCGCCTTCCCCTCTATTGGTGAATATGGTAACCGCAGGTAAATTTGGGGTCAAATCTGGAGAAGGATTCTATGATTATTCAGAAAGCAGAAAAGCGGAAAAAATATCGTTCCAATTCAAAAAATAAATAGTTTTTTTCTATGTCCATTACGGCAAATCTCAAATCGATTCAAACTACCATTCCGGAAAATGTAACTTTGGTCGCTGTCTCAAAAACAAAACCGATTAGCGATCTAGAAGAGGCCTACTATGCTGGGCAGCGTGTTTTTGGGGAGAATAAAATTCAGGAAATGACCCAAAAATGGGAAGAAATGCCAAAGGACATACAATGGCACATGATTGGTCACGTACAAAGAAACAAGGTGAAATATATGGCAGCATATGTTTCCTTAATTCATGGGGTCGACAGTCTTAAACTGCTCAAAGAAATAAACAAACAAGCCAAAAAAAAGAAACGCATCATTTCTTGTTTATTACAAGTGCACATTGCGGAAGAGGAAAGCAAGTTCGGTTTTGATGAGACGGAGCTTTTCGATTTAATTAAAAATCCGGAGTTTCTTCAATTGGAAAATGTGCAAATAAAGGGACTAATGGGCATGGCTACTTTCACAAAGGATATGAATCAAGTACGAAAAGAGTTCATCAGCCTAAAAAAGCAGTATGACCGCCTAAAAACAGTGTTGGAAGGGATAGAAATCCTTTCCATGGGAATGAGCGGGGATTACAAAATAGCCATTGAGGAAGGCAGTACCATGGTCCGCATTGGAAGTAGTATCTTTGGTGCTCGAAACTATTCATAGCAACCGTTTACACCCATAATTTAGGAAAAAAGTACATGTACGCAATATTGGATATTGAAACCACGGGTGGTAAATACAATGAAGAAGGTATCACGGAAATCGCGATACATAAGTTTGACGGTCATGGTGTGGTAGATACCTTTATTAGCCTTGTAAATCCGGAAAAGGAAATTCAGCCTTTTGTCGTAAAACTAACGGGGATAAACAATAAAATGCTCCGCACCGCTCCTAAATTTCACGAAGTCGCCAAAAGAATCGTAGAAATTACCCAAGACACCGTGCTTGTGGCACACAACGCACAATTTGACTATCGTATCCTACGCACGGAGTTTAGAAGATTGGGGTATAATTTTGAACGAAAGACGCTCTGCACGGTAGATTTATCCAAAATGCTATTGCCGGATGCTGAATCCTACAGTTTGGGGAAATTGGTACGTTCTTTGGGCATTGCGGTGAGCGATCGCCATAGGGCCAACGGAGATGCTTTGGCGACCATTAAACTTTTTAAGCTACTCCTTGCAAGGGATTCCGAGAAAAAAATCATTAAGGAAGTCATCCGAAAAGAGAAACATGGAGAACTTTCCGAAAAACAATTGGACATCGTGCAAAACATGCCCAATGAAACCGGAGTTCTCTACATGCACAACAAAGATGGAGACATCATCTATCTAAACAGGAGTACCGATATTAAAAAAAGAGTGAACCAATTGTTCACAAAAAGTGGTGACAAGGCCCGTAAATTGGTAAAAGAGACCAAAAAAGTCACTTTTGAAAGAACAGGTAGTGAATTGATAGCATTGCTCAAAGAGCATCAAGAACTTTTAAAAAACAGACCCAAATACAATCAAATACCCCGAAAAAGAATGTTTTCCCATACTCTGTGTATGAACCAAAATGGGAACGGTTATTTGGATTTTAAAGTAGTTCCCTACAAAGATTGCAAATACAGATTGGGGCGTTTTAATGGGGAATTCAGTGCCAAAAATCATCTTTTTAAGATGACCAAGGAGTTTTCCCTTTGTGCCAAAGTAAATGGCATAAGTGAAGCAAAAAAGAATTGCTCCGATTATGAGGATGGAAAATGTAATGGCGCATGTATTAAAAAAGAAGATTGCCTTGCCTATAACCAAAGGGCCAAGGCAGCCATAGATAAATATAGTCTTCAAAACAAAAACACGTTGCTTATCGATAAAGGGCGGGAAATTGGTGAACATAGTGCGATTCTTATTAAAAATGGAAGCCTAGCCGGTATAGGATATTATGACTTAAACCATCAAATAAATAATATTCATATCTTGGAAAGTCTTTTAACCCCTATGAACGGAACAGAAAATGCTAATTTTATCATTGAATCTTTCTTAAGAAAAAAAAGAATTCTAAAAAAAATTCCTATCAATATATAAAGGTGAAAAAAACACAACCAAGAGCCAATTGGAAAAACCGACTCCATGAAATTATTTATGAAGCGGATACCCCAATGGGAAAATGGTTCGATTTGGCATTGATAGCCCTAATTCTATTGAGCGTTGTCCTTATCATGTTGGAAAGTGTTAAGGAGATTGATGCCAAGTATCACGATACTTTACTGACCTTGGAATGGGTGGTGACCATATTTTTCAGTGTTGAGTATATCGCACGGATCGTCTCTATAAAAAAACCGTCCAAATATATTTTCAGTTTCTACGGAATTATAGATTTTATTTCTACCATACCCCTTTACCTCTCTTATATTTTTGCAGGTTCACAAGTATTGTTGGCTTTTCGGGTTTTTAGGATGTTGCGGATTTTTAGAATATTAAAACTTGTTCAATTTATAGGAGAAGCTTCTCAATTGAAAAAGGCATTGCGCGCAAGTAGGACAAAAATTGCCGTTTTTATCTATGTAGTTCTCATTCTATCCGTCATCATGGGAACTGTCATGTACCTCATTGAAGGGGACGAAGCGGGTTTTACAAGCATCCCCAGAAGTATCTATTGGACCATAGTTACATTGACTACGGTAGGCTATGGCGATATTGCACCGCAAACGAATTTAGGACAATTTATAGCAACGGCTATCATGATATTGGGTTATGGTATTATTGCGGTACCCACAGGTATTGTTACCGTAGAATTCTCTAAACAATCTAAAGATGGTGACGAAACTGCCAAGGTCCAGGACCAATATGAAGATGTGCATTTAAACACACAGTCCTGTCCCTATTGTTCCGCGGAAAAGCATAGGGACAATGCCAAGCATTGCTATAACTGTGGTAATCTTTTGAATGAGTAAGATTCTTTTATCCGTAATTGGACCAACAGCGATAGGAAAGACAAAATTGGCAATTCTCTTGGCCAACCATTTTGGTACGGAAATCATTTCCGCGGATTCCAGACAGTTTTATGAAGAAATGAAAATTGGGACAGCGGTTCCCTCCAAAGAAGAACTTTCGCAAGCAAAACATCATTTTATCCAACATAAAAGTATCAAGAAAGATTATTCCGTCGGGGATTTTGAACGCGAAGGAATATATACCCTTCATACACTTTTTAAAAAAAATGATGTCGTAATAATGGTGGGCGGCAGCGGTCTGTATGTTGATTCGATTACCAAAGGTTTGGATTCTTTTCCTAGTGTGGATGCAAAAATCAGGAAATCTCTAAATAGGATATTGCAAAATGATGGAATAGCGGCATTACAATCCAAATTGAAAGAATTGGATATTGAATATTACGAAAAAGTAGACCTCCACAATCCGCATCGCTTAATTAGGGCTTTGGAAATTTGTATCGGCACGGGTAAACCTTATTCAAGCTTTTTAAACCAACCAAGACCGGACCGAAAGTTTAAAGTACTTTCCATTGGTCTTCAAGCCGAACGAAAAATACTCTACGATAGAATAAACCAAAGAGTGGACTTGATGATAAGTGAAGGGCTTTTGAAAGAGGTTACCGAACTGGTACCCTTCAAAGAATACAACGCCTTACAAACCGTTGGTTATAAGGAACTTTTCAAATATTTGGATAAAGAAATAGAACTGGATTTTGCCATTTCCGAAATCAAAAAAAATACCAGAAGGTTTGCCAAAAGACAGTTGACTTGGTTTAAAAAAACCAAAGATGTACTTTGGTTGAATTATGATTACGAAAAACAAACGGCAATTGAACTCATCGAGAAAAAAATAAGTAGTCTTGGCAATACATAAACCAAAAATTCTATATGTTATGGGGGTTTCTGGAAGCGGAAAAACCACTATTGGGAAGCTGTTGGCGAAAGCATTGAATTTTCCATTTTTTGATGGAGATGATTTTCATCCACGGTCAAATATAGATAAAATGAAAAGCGGAAAACCATTAAATGACCATGATAGAAAAGGTTGGCTCGAGAAATTGAATCATTTAGCCATTCAGCATAAGGAAAAAGGAGCTGTCATCGTTTGTTCCGCCTTAAAACAAAGTTATAGGGATATTTTAGGCAAACATCTTCTTGACAAACATAAATTTGTATTCCTAGATGGAACTATAGCCGAAATCAGCAATAGACTAAAAGAACGAAAAAATCACTTTATGCCATCTGGCCTGTTACAATCACAGTTTGATACCTTGGAAAAACCAAGACAAGCTATTACGGTTTCCATTGCGAAAACACCTGAAGAAATAATGGAAAGCATACTAAAAACGTTTGAAAAAGGAAAAGCACCCGATTGACGGATGCTTTCTATATATTATTGAGAGAATATATTATTCTCCATCGGTCTTAATGACCAAACGGAATCCCTCTCCATGTATGTTCAAAATTTCTACGGTATCGTCGCGTTTTAAGTATTTTCTCAACTTTGCGATGTAAACATCCATACTTCTAGAAGTAAAATAATTGTCGTCTCTCCATATTTTGGTCAATGCCAACTCCCTTGGCATCAAATCATTTTCATGCAACGCTAGAAGGCGTAATAACTCATTTTCCTTCGGTGATAATTTTATGGCCTCTTCATCCTTATACTTTAAGAATCTAAGTTTGGAATTCAAATGAAAACCTCCAATAGTAAATTCAAACTTTTTACTATCAGCCAAGCTATTGGAAGCTTTTCTTTGAAGTATTGCTTTAAGTTTCATCAACAATACTTCAGAGTCAAAGGGCTTGTTCAAATAATCATCTGCACCGGCCTTATATCCTTTTAAGACATCTTCTTTCATTGTCTTTGCCGTAAGAAAGACTATAGGAACATTTTCGTTCTTTTCACGGATTTCCTTTGCCAAGGTGAAACCATCTTTATAGGGCATCATAACATCCAAAATACAAATGTCATAGTTATCTTTCTTGAACTTCTCAAAACCCTCCATACCATTTTTGGCCAAAGTAACATCAAAGTCGTTCATAGAAAGATAATCCTTTAAAACGATTCCAAAATTAGGGTCGTCTTCTACTAAAAGTATTTTCTTATTTATTGTTTCCATAGTTGTTGTTCTTAAATTAAAGGTAGTTTAATGTAAAAAGTACTTCCTTTTCCTTTTTCACTTTCCACATAAACCTCACCTTGATGATCATCTACTATTTTTTTTACGTAAGCCAATCCTAATCCATGACCTTTTACGTTATGAATGTTTCCGGTATGTTCTCTATAGAACTTTTCAAAAACTTTTTTGGAAACCGCTTTGCTCATACCGGTTCCTTGATCTTTTATTTTGATAATAATGAAATTCTTGACCTTTTCCGTATACACATCCAATTTTGGTGCTTCTGGCGAATACTTTACACCATTGTCGAGAATGTTTACAATAACGTTGGTAAAATGCATTTCATTGGCCAACACTTCCGAGCGTTCCGCATCCAAATGTGTTTCTATATACCCTCCCCTATCGGAAACAATCAATTCTACATGTGTAATCGCATCTTTTATGATGTCATGTGCATCAACCCTATCCTTACTAATGTCCAACTGATTTTTTTCAAGCTTGGAAATTCTAAGAACATTTTCTACTTGAGCATGCATCCGTTTGTTCTCATCACGAATCATCTGTAAGTAACGACCAACTTTTTCTTGATCTGCGATTATTTTAGGATTCTTTATCGCTTCTACTGCTAAATTTATAGTAGCTATCGGTGTTTTGAACTCATGTGTCATATTATTGATGAAGTCCGTTTTAATTTCGGAAATCTGTTTCTGCTTTATTAACTGGTAAATGGCACCAGAATAGGCTACGACAATAATCAACGTAAATAACAAAGACAAAAGTGCCAAACCTAAGATAGACTGTACTAAAAAACGCTTCTTTTTAGGAAAAGCGATTAACAGCGCAAAGTTTGAACTACCCTCAATATCGGTGAACATGGGCGATTTGTAAATATTGCTTTCGGTGTATTTAAACTTTTTGGACTTTACCTTGGTAGGCAGGCCATTACTATAAACACCATATTCAAAAGCAATGTTTATACCCCTATTTTCCAGTTCGCGTTGCAACTGTAACTCTATTTCTTGCTTTGAAACACGTTTGTGTATCGGAACCCTTTTGGCATATGTACTGAACAAGTCCTCCATGGCTACTTTATCAAATTTGGATAAGCCACCAATTTTCTCAATACGTTGTAAAGGAGTCAGATTTACCCTGTTTCCTTCCAAATCATAATCTTCCTTAAAAATAGAAGTCCTCCTTCTACTGGTATAATTACTGATTATTGTGGTATCCGCAGCATCATTATCAAAGAACGTGGAAGAGATGCCATATTTTTCCTCTAAAATACCATGCTCGTACAGCAAGATTTCATTGGAATTAACATCCCTATCAATGAAAAAGAAATTTCTGAACTGTTTGTCTTTTGCTTCACCAACACTATCTTTTGTTTCCAGATAGCGATCAAAATAATCCTTTGTCTCTCGTTCGGCTATCTTAGTGGTTACGCTGTTCAGAGCCTCTGAAACAATATTTGAAAATTGTTCCTCTTTATCCTCTACGGATTTTTTAATCCAAAAACTTTGAACAAATATTAGCCCTATGAGCGAAAGGCTCATGAGAACCACTAAGAGCACAAATAATCTCTTATTCATTTAATGTTAAAATTAAAGATTTACAAGTAAGGGGATAGTACGTTTAACCTAACCTTAACAAAAATGTTAAAATGCCGCAGCCCTAGCAAAATTCAAGCAGAGCGTTATTCACCTCTTCTATTTTGAGTGCAGTTTCCGAAAGTTCTATATTTTGGATAACAAAATCAGCCAAGGCTATTTTTTCAGAATCCTCCAGTTGGTTTTCCATACGTGCGGTTATTTCTTCCCGCGTTGCCGCATCACGGTCCATAATTCTTTGAATACGCATCTCCTTTGGCGCAGTGACCAAAATTATGCTATCGTAAAAATCGGACATCCCATTCTCAAAAATCAAGGCCGTCTCCTGGATAACATATGGATGGCTTTGTTTTTTTGTCCACGCTAAAAAATGCTCGCGTACCGCAGGATGTACAATCCCGTTCAACTCCTCCAATAGTTTCTTATCGTTAAAAATTTTTTGAGCAATGTAGGCCCTATTCAACTTATTTTGTTCATAAGCATCCTTGCCTAATAAAGAAACAATCTGCTTTTTCACTTTTTTAGAAGATTGCATCAACCTTTTCGCTTCTATATCAGAATTATAGACAGGCACTCCCAAATTCGAAAAGATTTTGGCCACCGTAGATTTTCCACTACCCATACCACCGGTTAGACCTACTATCCTCATTCTCGCCTTAAAATATATTCGATTTCGCTGGTCAACAAATGGGCATTCCTAATTACTTCCGGATATTCTTGGAGTCTAATGGCTATAATGTTCTCTGATTGTCCAATCATTTTAAGGTAATCCGCAATAACGATAAAGTCTTCTGGTTTTAATTCTTTTAAATCTTCAATTTTTCCCTGGCATTTTATTTCAACGGTCTCCGGGAAAGTTCGCACTTTAACATCATTGGGTAAGTTAATAATGGTCACGGGAACTTTAATGATTTTCTCCGAAAACCTGAAAATAGCTCCTGAAACTTTTACGGTACTTGGAATAAATGTTGTGGTGCTCAGGTTTCTAGCCTTTATGACCGATAACTTCTCTGAAAAATCTGCATTGATCGTTCCCAAATCCACCATAGTTGTTCTTACTTCTTTAATCGTATCTATTTCAGTTTTTGGCCCTGTAATTTTTATAACTTCCGGCTCTACTATCAATTTATCCGCCAATGCATAGTTGTTTTCCAGTGTGTACTTAATTCTTGGAACTACGGGAACTGTTTTGGAAATCACTTTTAACAAATCGAAAAAAATAGTGTCCCTATCAAAATCCAATAAGGTCATCGAGGAAGGCAATTGTTTTTCTATCTGTTTTTGATATACATTAGGGGAGATATAAAAACTGGAATCCCTTAAACTCATTTTAGAAACGTCTATTTCCACTTTCTTTTTGCGAATCGCGAATCCCAGAAATTGAAATCCTACTGCCTTGAGCTTTACATCTACTGTTGCCTTGGGAGTATTGGAAAGGCGAAAAGCATCCGGGACATTCACATATACTAAGTTAAATTGTGAATTGCTCACGTAGGATTGCGATAAGCTATTAACGAGCCAAGCAAAGGCGGAAAACAAAAGAAAAACAAGAAACACCTTGACCTTTCGCTTTCTAAGACCAACTTTGATTCGTTCTAAAATCACGCCTTTTGATTTATATTGAAAAACAGCTTTGGAAATAGTTGTTCCGGTTTCCGTTTACTAAAAGTAACGTAAATAACAGACTTCAAAAAACCATACCCATAGCCTATAAATTGAACGGTAGTGGCAAAAAGCGACATAAAAGCGATAGCAATGCTCTCATTCTTTATAAGTGCATCAATAAACAAAATAGAAAAATAGACCGCATATGCCGCTAAAGGCATCCAAAACTTAAAAAAGGTCAACACTAATGCGATTATAAAACCTAAACAGAACAACGTTGGAAACCAGTAGGTGATTTTGGCCGTTTCCGGATGCCAATGATTTAGAATGGGTCTCACCATTCCAAACTTGTTCACCTGTATGTAGAATTTGTTCCAATCAATTCGTCTTTTATGGTATACAAAAGCTTCGGGAATCAATTTTGTCTTAAATCCTTTGTTCCAAATACGAATGGTCAGATCTGGATCTTCCCCGGGATGAATGTTGCCGTAACCGCCTACCTCCTCAAAAGCCTCCTTTGAAATGCCCATATTGAAACTTCTGGGCTGAAACTTATTAACGGCGTTTTTCTTGCCACGTATCCCCCCCGTAGTCAAAAATGAGGTCATCGCATAATTGATCGCCTTTTGAACTTGTGTAAAAGATTCATGGGCGGCGTCCGGTCCACCATAACAATGCACAAAATCTTTTTCCAAACTTCTCTCCGCTTCTAGCAAGTATTGCGGGGGCAAAATACAATCCGAATCCAGCACGATAAAATAATTGCCCTTGGCCCTCGACATTCCGTAATTTCTGGAATCTCCAGGGCCGGAATTTGGTTTTTTATAATAAGAAATATTAAGTTTTTTTGAAAAATCCCCAATAATTTCTTCCGATGAAAGTGTGGAACCATCTTCTACAATAACAATCTCATAGGCTTTTCTATAAGTCTGCAACACAAGACTCTCCAGAAGCTCCTTTATCTCATGAGGTCTATTATAAACAGGAATGATAAAGGAAAAATATAAGTTCATCGGCTAAATTCTATAAACGTAAAAGCCATCCCTCAAAAAAGGATGGCTTTTGTTATTTCTTATCATGATTATTCTGAAAACCTTTCAATAACCTCTTGACTTACTCCAGTATTGGAGAAACCGCCATCATGGAACAGATTCTGCATGGTCACTTTTTTGGTCAAGTCCGAAAACAAAGTAATCGTATAATCCGCACAATCCTGCGCAGAAGCGTTTCCTAAGGGGGACATTTTTTCAGCATAACTGATAAAACCATCAAATCCTTTAACCCCTTGTCCTGCTGTAGTTGGCGTAGGCGATTGGGAAATGGTATTTACACGTACTTTCTTTTCCTTACCGAAAAAATATCCAAAACTACGCGCTACGGACTCCAAATACGCTTTATTGTCCGCCATGTCATTGTAATCAGGGAATGTACGCTGTGCCGCCATGTAAGTCAATGCAACAATACTACCCCACTCGTTCATAGCATCGGCCTTGTAAAGGCTTTGCATGACTTTGTGAAAAGATAATGCGGAAACATCCCACCCTTTAGAGGTAAAATCATATTTCTCATCTGTATAGGCTCTTCCTTTTCTTACATTGACGGACATTCCAATGGAATGTAATACGAAATCCAGCTTTCCTCCAAGAATCTCCATGGATTTGGCAACCAAATTATTTAAATCCTCCTCACTAGTTGCATCCGCAGGAATGATTTCTGAACCCGTCTTTTCCGCCAAAGCCTTTATTTGTCCCATTCTCATGGCAATCGGCGCATTGGTCAACACGAACGTACCGCCTTCTTCATGGACCCTTTCCGCCGTTTTCCAAGCGATTGAATTCTCATCCAAAGCACCAAAAATAATTCCTTTTTTTCCTTTCAATAGATTATAAGCCATAATTGGTTGTTCTTGTAATTTACAATAAGTTCAAAGATATGTAAATATGTTAAAACGATGACATGATTATTCTTGCCGCGATCAATTCAATAACTGTTTTGCATGCGCCAAAGCGGACTCCGAAAGCTCCTTGCCGCCCAACATCTGTGCAAGTTCAACAATACGTTCTTCTTCGGATAGTTTGCGCATATTCGTTTTGGTAACTTCTGCTTCTTCAGATTTGTAAACCTTATAATGCTGATTTCCTTGTGAAGCTACCTGTGGTAAATGTGTTATAGAAAATACTTGCATTTCTCTACTCATTTCTCGCATAATCATGGCCATGCGATTGGATATTTCTCCAGAAACCCCAGTATCGATCTCATCGAACATAATGGTAGGCAGCTTTTCATACTTGGCCAACAATGCTTTGATCACCAACATAATTCGGGAAAGTTCCCCGCCGGATGCTACTTTCTTCAACAATCCATGAGCGCTCCCCTTGTTTGCCGAAAACAAAAAAGAGAGGTCGTCCTTTCCGGTAATCTTAAAGGTTTCACTGTTGGATAACGTAATTTGGAAAGAAGCACTCGGCATGCCCAACTGGCCCAAATCCTCCTCCAACTGTTTTTTTAGCTTCGGAATTACTGCGGTTCTTCTTTTGCGTAACAGAATTATCAATGTTTCCAGTTTATTCTTTAGTTCTGTCAATGCTTCCTTTTTGGCGGCGATCTTGTCATCAAGATTAGCCGTTTCAAAGGCTTTCTCAGAGAGTTCTTCACGAATTTTGATCAGCTCTGAAACTTCCTGTACGTTATGTTTTTTCTGTAAGTTATATAGTAATTGCAGCTTGGCATTTATTTCTTCCAAAAGCGAAGGATTGGCCTCTATTCCTTCTTGAAATAACTCTAGTTCTCCATTAATGTCATCCAGTTCTATGGCTACGGATTGAATACGCGCATTCAAATCAGCATACTTTTCATTGAAACCGGATAGCTTGGAAATCACTTGTTTTAATTCGGTCATTAAGTTCAATAAACCAATTTGCTCCCCATTTATCAATTGGTTTCCTTTGGAGAGTTGTTCCGTAATGAACTCCACATTGTTCAGTTGCTCATATTGTGCTTCCAATGCTTCCAACATCCCTTCCTTTAAATTGGCGGACTCCAGTTCGTTTAACAAAAAGAAATTATAATCTTGTTCCTTATCAGCATTATTTTGAAAATCAATAAGTTGCTGAAGTTCTTTTTCCTCTTTTTGATACGATTGTAATTGCGCTTTGTACTTGGACAGATTTTCAGCATTCTCAGCCAAGGCATCGATTAATTTTAACTGAAAATCATTTTCGGTGAGTTCCAAAGTTTGGTGCTGCGAATGAATATCAATGAGTCTGTTTCCCAATTCGGAAAGTATATCCAACCGGACCGGCGTATCGTTTACAAAGGCCCGAGATTTTCCACTGGGTAAGATTTCCCTTCTGACGACCGTAACCTCTTCATGATCCAAGTCATTTTGCTCAAAAAACGGCATCAATCCATACTGTCCTATATTAAAATCGGCCTCTATGATACATTTCTCATTTTTATCCCTAAGTGATGATAAATCCGCGCGTTTCCCCAAAACCAAGGAAAGACCGCCCAATAAAATTGATTTTCCAGCTCCAGTTTCCCCGGTAATCACGGTAAAACCATTGTCAAAACCTACGTTTAGACTATCTATTAAAGCATAATTTGATATGGAAAGGTTGGATAACAAGTTTCAGAATTTAACGATTTCAAAGGTAATCTATATTCTGAACTGAAAAAAGGGGTCAATACTTAATATCGTTCCAAGTACTGGAGAAAAATGGAGCTACCTTATTCAAGGTTTCTTTCAATTTAACCACGTCTACTTTTGGGCCGTCTGAGAAAATATTCAAGATTTCCTCTGACTTGGTTTCAAAAAAAGTCTGTGTTAAGAAAGCGTTGGGCCTTCTTTTACTCATGGTTTCAAAAAGATTCATGGTTCCGGCGATAACCTGCTTTCCAGTACTGTTATTGTCTGCGAGTATATCCATTCCCTTTCGGTGATAATTGTACATCGCAATCCTGTACTCCCGATACGTATTGGACAAAACATCGTTTATAAAATCAAAACGTGTTCTATTGTTGGATGCGCTCTGGTTCCAACCCGAAAAACTAGTTCCTTGCGCCTGCGTTACAATGTTTTGTGCTTTTCGGTACATATCGGTACCACCTTCCAATGAAAAGGTATCCGCATCCACGCCCAGCATCACATAAGTATAGTACGCAACAACCGCCACCAAATTAGACTCAAAAACATTTTCATTGTACACCAAAGGTTGAAACTCTACGTACTGGAAATTGAATTGGTCGTCCTTATAACTTAAGGTAGGCGTGTCATACGCCGTATTGTAAACAGGTCTTGAAGATTGTATCTGAATATTGGCCTTGAACCTATCCGATTCATATTCCGTGACCGTAATGAACATTTGGGCATTTACTTTCTCATTATCCTTATACACCTTGTTGGTCCACTTCGATTTATTGACAAAATCACTCAACGAACGTTCCAAGGTCCTGAATATCTGCTGATTGGTTTGGGAAACCTGATCCGAATTTACCGTTATCGTACAATTTAATTCTTGTCCAGACAGGGCAAAACTAAAAAACACAAAAGCAAGAAGAAACAAATAGCTACGCATAGCGCCGTTTAACAATTTCATTAAGAATATCCACCGCAACCGCGGCCTTCGTCTTCAATTCAAACGCAACTATTTGAGAATTGGTATCTATAAAAGTGATTTTATTGGTCTTACTGCCAAAACCGGCTCCTTTATCATTCAAGGAGTTGAGCACTATGGCATCTAGATTCTTTCTTTTGAGCTTTCCTTTGGCATTTTCCAGCTCATTTTCTGTTTCCAATGCAAATCCTACCAAATATTGGTTTTTCTTAAGCGCTCCCAACGAGAATAAGATGTCCTTATTTTTTATAAGTTCGATGTTGAAGTCGGAATCGGACTTTTTAATTTTTTGGTCGGCCACGGTTTTGGGTCTATAATCCGCTACTGCGGCCGCACAGATGACCACATCGGCATCGGTATAGTCGGCAAGTACTGCATCATACATTTCCGAAGCGGAAACTACCCGTTTTAAATAAATGCTTTTCTCTTCTACTTGCAAATGTGTGGGTCCCGATATCAAAACGACTTGCGCTCCTAATTGGGCCGAGGCTTTCGCCAGTTCAAAACCCATCAACCCCGAAGAGTGATTTCCTATAAAACGAACCGGATCTATGGCCTCATACGTTGGTCCGGCCGTAATCAATACTTTTTTACCTTGCAACGGAAGTCCTTTGGACAAATGATCGGTAATAAAATCGATAATATCCTCGGGTTCCGCCATTCTGCCTTCCCCATAAAGCCCGCTTGCCAATTCTCCCGATGTAGCGGGTATCATAATATTCCCAAAAGATTTCAGTTTTTCAAAAGAAGCGGCAGTGCTTGGGTGCTTGTACATATCCAAATCCATTGCCGGTGCAAAATATACGGGGCATTTGGCAGAAAGATAAGTGGCTAATAAAAGATTATCGCAAGCACCGTTTGCCATTTTAGAAAGGGTATTGGCAGTTGCAGGCGCAATAAGCATGATATCTGCCCATAATCCCAGCTCAACATGGTTGTTCCAATCCGTGGTATGCGCTTCCGATTTTATAAAATCGGTAACCACTGGGTTTTTGGATAAGGTTGCCAGTGTTAACGGAGAAACAAAAGAACTGGCGCTATCGGTAAGTATAATCTTAACGTTAGCGCCAGCTTTTATAAATAATCGTACTAAAAATGTAGTTTTATAGGCAGCAATTCCTCCGGTTATTCCTAAAAGGATGTTTTTGCCGTCCAACATACATTTATGCGTCTTTTTCAGTATTTCTATGGTAAATTTTATCCATTAACCATTCTTCAACGGCCAATGCATGAGGTTTTGGAAGTTTTTCGTAAAATTTGGAAACTTCTATTTGTTCCTTATTTTCAAAAACTTCTTCCAAACTATCACTATACGTTGCAAACTCCTCTAATTTTTCCAACAACTCTTTTTTAATTTCAGAGTTGATTTGGACAGCTCTTTTCGCGGCTATAGAAATTGCCTCGTAGATGTTATCCGTTTTTTGGTCAAACTCATTTTTATTGATGGTTACCGTAGAAACGGGAGCTTTTGAATTTTTTAAATCGTTCATATTCATGGTCAAACTATTTATTTTGAAACTGTCGTGTATTGTTGTAATTCGTTCTCTATTTTTTCGCTTAAATCATTAACTTCCTCTTGAAACTTGGACTCTGGATATTGTTTTTTGAACGTAATATACGCCGCTTTGGCATCGAGCAGACGCTCCTTCTTTAAGGCTTCAAAACTGTTCAGCGCCAAATTGGTAGCGGATTTTACCTTAACATATAAAACTTCTTCACGGTATATGGAGCCGGGAAAATCAGAAATAAAATTATCGCTACTGGCCATGGCCGATTTCAGCATATCATAATTAAACTCACCGATTTTATTGTATTGTTTCAATATTTCAAAAGCTTTGCGCTCTTTTTTGGTCGTCAAGTCCTTTGCCATACCATTGGCTTCATCAAAATATTCCGACTCGGAATAAGCATTAATGAAATTTTGCAATTTCAATAAAGCTTTATCCGTATCCGTTTGGTCTAGGGAATATGTTGGGGAAAGTTCATAATAACTTTTAGCGCCCAAAAAGGAAGCTTCTGCCATTTTATCACTTTTAGGATATGATTTTACGAACCGTTCAAACTGGTAACCGGCCATATTATAATCCTTGCGCTGAAAATAGGTGTTCGCCAAGAAAAACATAACACGCTCCCCTTGCGGTTTGCCCACGTATTTAGGTGCTATTTGCTCGAACAATCTATTGGAACGCTTAAAATCCTCCTCATCGTAGTACTTCTGGGCCAAATCGTATTTGGCTTTGACATCTTCATTCTTCAGGACTTTTTGATACTCGTTACAGGATTGCAGTATAAAAGCAATGGCCAAGAATGATAAAAACCTTCCTATCTTAAAAAACATTTTGCAAAATTAGTGATAATCAACGGATTTAAAAAACATTTCTAATACCGTAAAAATAGCTTCAATCTGCTTTATACATCACATTTTGGGGAAGATTTAACGTAAATGCTTAAGCAGGTATTCTTGAAATGGACTTTACAAAATTTCCGATTTTTGATTTTAAACCATTGCTCGCTTCTACCAAAGGGAGACGAACTGCGGCAGTGGACAACCCAATATGTTCGAATATCGCTTTAATTCCTGCCGGATTGCCCTCCTCAAAAATGAGACGCATCCCTTCTTGTAGCAAATAATGGTATTTATAAGCTGCTGCAGTATTCCCATCCAATCCTAAACCAACCATTTTGCAAAATTCAGCAGGTATGCCTTGTCCAATTACAGAAATAACTCCTTCCCCACCCGCCAAAATAGTAGGTAGACCTGTTATATCATCGCCGGAAAGTACTTTGAAACCCGAAGGCCTTTTCGCGATAATTTCCATAATCTGCACCATGCTTCCCGAAGCTTCTTTGATCGCGACAATATTATCAAAATCATTGGCCAATCTAAGCGTAGTTTCGGGCAACATATTACTTCCTGTCCTACCGGGAACATTATACATGATGATCGGTAACGGTGAAGCTTGGGACAAGAACTTAAAATGTTGATATATTCCTTCTTGGGTGGGTTTATTGTAATAAGGGGAAACGGATAAAATAGCGGTGAACGCCGTTGCATCCAAGGTTCTGAGCTCATCTGCAATAGCGTAGGTATTGTTGCCCCCAACACCCAATACCAAAGGCAAACGACCTGCATTGACCTTTATGATGGTATCAATGGCAAAATGTCTTTCTTCTTTGGAAAGGGTCACGGCTTCCGCTGTAGTTCCCATGGCAACCAAATAGTTCACGCCGCCATCAATACAATGCTCCACGATACGGGTCAGGGCCGCAGTATCTACACTACCATTTTTTGTGAACGGGGTGACCAATGCCACTCCGGTTCCTCTTAATTGTTCCATATTATATTTCCTTAAATACCTTTAGATATTTTTTTAACTCATTTTTAAAGGTCTTAAAGTCCGTTAGGGGTGTATCCAGTATCAGGTCATTATATTCATGTCCAACATTTTTAAAGCCTACTTTTATTCTGGCCTTTGTCTTTACGGACATCAGATTCAGTAACAAATTATCCTCATCATAATAATTGACCAAAAGGTCATATTCCCGGCTCAAAAAT
Source organism: Maribacter algae (assembly GCF_047345745.1). NCBI lineage: Bacteria > Pseudomonadati > Bacteroidota > Flavobacteriia > Flavobacteriales > Flavobacteriaceae > Maribacter > Maribacter algae. The sequence continues at coordinate 675,090 of NZ_JBLFES010000002.1, read as the reverse complement.
TCCAAAGCATAACTGTTTTCTATTGCGCCGTTCCATCCCAGATCCTTATCGGAAAAAACCGGGGTGGCATATGGCGAATTCTTGTCATAATAGCTTTTGTACCCAATAATCTTAACGGCATTGGGCTTCAAGGAAAATGCTTCCAAAAATTGATAAAAAACATCTGCGTCCTGAAACTTATCCAAATCAACAATACATCCCAAAGAACTTACACCCTTACTTCTACTCGATTCCAAGGCAGGATTCTGTAATGCCTGCTTGATGAATTTCCGTCCGGATTTCTGTTTAAACTTGTCCTTAATTCCTTTTAAAAACATGTATTTTTACATTTCTACAAATGTAATCATATCCGTTCAACTCTATGGCGAAGTTAAAACAGTTTGAAGTTTTAAAAATAAAACATTTTGTTGTATTTATAACATTAATGTTAAGTATGTCCTGTAAGAACAGTACTTCGGAACTATCAAATATTCATGTCCAGAATATCCCAGTAGACAGTTCCTATAAGGCCATTCAAGAGGTTGAAGCCTATATACGTCCTTTTAGGGAACGCGTAGACCAAGTTTTGGATAGCACCCTCGCCTATATCCCTTATTCGATTTCAAAAACGGACCATCCTTACAATACCACTGCAGGAAATCTTATGGCGGATATGCTTTATGAACAGGCCAACCCCATCTTTAAAAAAAGAACCGGAAAGGATATCGATTTTGTGTTGTTCAATCATGGCGGAATACGCTCCGGAATTTCAAAAGGGAATGTGTCCGCTAGAACGGCTTATGAAGTCATGCCCTTTGAAAACTCCATCGCCGTGACCACAATGAAAGGAGATGCCATAAAAGAAATGATCGATTATATCGTACGATCCAAAAGAGCGCATCCTATTGCCAAGCTTCAAATCATATTGAATACAGATGGTAGTTTAAAAGAGTTCCGTATTCAAGGCAAACCGTTTGACCCTTCCAAAACGTATTATGTAGCGACCTCGAACTATTTGGTTTCCGGCGGAGACGATATGGTGTTTTTCAAGGATGTGGAAGAAACCGTAATCCTGGACTATAAAGTGCGAAATGCCCTCATAGATTATTTTACGAAGGTGGACACTCTATCGCCAAAAATCGATAACCGCTATTATAAATTGAAGTAGATGGAAAGAAGAAAATTCATTAAAAGTACTTCCGTATCGGCCGTAGCTCTTGGCTTGGGCGGACTGTCATTGAACGCTTGCCAAAAACTTGCCAAAAAGCATATCACTATTCTACATACCAATGATGTGCACAGTCATATTGATGCCTTTCCCGCAAGTCATTCCACTTATCCCGGTCTTGGCGGATTGGCAAGAAGAGCCGCGCTTGTTCAAAAGATACGCGAGGAAAACCCAAACACGTTATTGCTGGATGCCGGGGATATCTTTCAAGGCACCCCTTATTTCAATTTTTATGGTGGAGAATTGGAATTTGAATTGATGAGCATGCTCAATTACGATGCCGCTACTTTAGGAAATCACGATTTTGATAACGGAATAGACGGACTATTGGCACAAGTGCCCAATGCCAAATTCGATTTGATCAGTGCCAACTATGATTTTAGTGATACAATTATGGACGGTTTTACTAGACCTTATCAGACCTATATCAGAAACGACATTAAAATAGGCGTCTACGGCCTGGGAATCAAACTGCAAGGCCTGGTCATTCAAAAGTTGTACAAGGAGACCAAATATTTAGACCCGTTTGAAATTGCAGTAGACATCGAAACAAAATTGAAGGAAGACGAGCAATGTGATTTGATTATTTGTTTGTCCCATCTTGGCTATAGCTATGAAAATGAAAACAGGCCCGACGATATCGTGTTGGCCCAAAGGACAAAGCATACGGACCTTATTATCGGCGGACATACGCATACCTTTTTACAGGAGCCCACCGTTGTGGTAAATGCCGCCGAGCGAGAAGTATTGGTCAACCAAGTGGGGTGCTACGGAATTAATGTCGGGCGCATAGATTTTTATTTTGACAATAGTTCCAAACAAGCTTCGGGCATATCTCTCAAAGTTTAGCATTACCATGACAGAAATCATAAGAACAGATTCCAGCAATGCCGATTTTATTTCATTGGTAGCGCAATTGGATGCATATTTGGCCATAACCGATGGTGACGAGCATGAGTTCTATGACCAATTCAACGGTATTGAAAACCTAAAACATGTCATCCTTTTTTATGAAGACCAAAAAGCGATAGGTTGTGGTGCCATCAAGGAATTCGATAAAAATTGTATGGAAGTCAAACGAATGTTCGTGCTACCCGAAACCAGGGGAAAAGGAATCGCCTCTCTTCTATTACAAGAATTGGAAAAATGGGCAAAGGAATTGGGGTACACCCACTGCATTTTAGAAACGGGTATGCGGCAAGTGGAAGCGGTGGCGCTATATAAAAAGAACGGGTATGCCAGTATTCCCAGATACGCTCCTTATGAGCATATGGAGAATAGTGTCTGCTTCAAGAAAAAACTTTAAACAGTAGCACCAAAGAACTCAAGTTCCCTTATTTTCATTTTTACAATGGTTCAAGTCAACATTCACTCGTAAAAAAAGGGTTGTTTAAAAAATACTATTTTTAGCGCTTAAGCAATTCGGTTTGGTTAGTCCTCCGATGATTTATGCGCTAATCCATTTCAACAATTCAAAGAAAAAGAATGAAGCAAAATTTAAACTATTGGGTCATTACGGTAGCATTGGCGGGATTCTTATTCGGTTTTGACACTATTGTTATTTCGGGTGCTGACCAACCCATTCAAAAACTCTGGAATACCGGAGAATGGTTTCATGGCACCTTCATCATGTCCATGGCACTTTGGGGAACCGTCATAGGAGCCTTGTTTGGAGGGAAACCCTGTGATAAGCTAGGCCGTAAAAAAACACTGTTTTGGATCGGTGTGCTTTACCTGGTCTCGGCCTTGGGTTCCGGACTGGCGACCGACCCCTATGTATTTTCCATGTTTCGTTTTATCGGAGGTCTGGGCGTGGGGGCTTCCTCTATTGCCGCACCCATCTATATTTCCGAAATTGCTCCCGAAAAAGATAGAGGTCGCCTTGTGGCCACCTATCAGTTCAATATTGTTTTAGGTATTTTAGTCGCTTTCTTTTCCAATTATCTTATTGGAAAATATATGGGAGAGGTGGCCTGGCGATACATGCTGGGCGTAGAGGCCATTCCGGCAATAGTGTATTGCCTGCTCGTTTTGGGAATACCCAATAGTCCTAGATGGCTGTTGCTACACCGTAACGACCAAGACAAGGCAAAACAGATTCTAAAGCGGCTTTATCCGGAAAACGAAATCAATGAACGTATCGAATCCATTAAAAGTTCCATCCAAAAAACCAAAGAATCTTTTTTTTCAAAGAAATATAGTAAACCTATCCTTTTGGCCTTCATCTTGGCATTTTTCAATCAAATTTCGGGTATTAATTTCGTGCTCTATTATGCGCCCCGTATTTTTGAAGCGGCCGGTATTGACCAAACGAACACTTTAATTGCATCCATCCCCATCGGAGCGGTAAACCTCATTTTTACGATGTTGGGCATGTATTTGATTGATAAAATGGGCCGAAAACGTTTAATGACCATTGGTTCCATAGGGTATATCGTTACGCTTTTAGGTATCGTATGGTCATTTTATTCGGGTGCGGAAGGCGCAATAGTCGTTTTCTTCATCAGTGCCTACGTAGGTTCGCATGCCATTGGCCAAGGTGCCGTAATTTGGGTATTCATTTCGGAAATATTCCCTAATTCGGTCAGGGCCAGTGGAATGTCCTGGGGAAGTAGTACCCATTGGGTTCTGGCGGCCATTATCACCATGATTACCCCTGCAGTACTGGCAGCCGTTTCTCCCGTAGCCATATTTTCCTTTTTTGCTTTTATGATGCTATTACAGCTGATTTGGGTACGCCTTGTGATGCCCGAGACAAAAGGGAAAAAGCTAGAAGAATTAGGTGAGGAATTGATGAATCGTAATGAACAATTATAAAATAGTTAGAATGAAACAAAGTTCACTTACAAGGGTATTCGTTTTTACTTCCCTGATATTTATTTTCATTTTGGGATGCGCAGATTCACATAAAGAAAAAGCGGCCACTACTACAGTTTCACAAAGAGGATATCAAGAAAAACATCGGCCCCAACTGCATTTTTCGCCAAAAGCGAATTGGATGAACGATCCCAATGGCATGTTCTATTACAATAACAAATATCACTTGTTTTATCAATATTATCCGGACAGTACCGTTTGGGGCCCTATGCATTGGGGACATGCCGAATCAGAAGATTTGGTGCATTGGAAAGAACTTCCCATCGCGCTATATCCGGATTCTCTAGGCTGTATCTTTTCAGGTGGGGCCGTGGTAGACCTTAAGAATACCTCAAAATTGGGCACTGCTGAAAATCCGCCTATCGTGGCTACGTTCACGCATCATGATTTTGAAGGAGAAAAGAACAAAACCAATGACTTTCAAAAACAAAGCCTCGCCTATAGTCTAGATGGAGGGTATGAATGGACAAAATATAAGGGCAATCCTATCATCCCTAATACCGAAAAAATAAAGGATTTCAGAGACCCTAAAGTGGTATGGCATGAACCCTCGCAAAAATGGATTTTGACCTTGGCCGCATACGACCGTGTAAAATTTTACGCCTCCCCTAACCTTAAGGATTGGGAATTTCTTTCCGACTTTGGTATAGAAGGTGATAATCGGTTATGGGAATGTCCGGATTTGTTCCCCATAAAAGTTGCGGGGACTGCAGAAGAAAAATGGGTGTTGTTGGTCAGCATTCAAAAAGAAGCCCCAAACGGTGGTACCGCTACTTCCTATTTTATAGGTGATTTTGATGGCACTATGTTTAAGAGCGATGTCAAGCAGCAAAAATGGCTGGATTGGGGTACCGATAATTACGCCTTTGTTACATGGAACAATGTTCCAAAAGAGGACGATAGAGTTCTGGGAATCGGGTGGATGTCCAACTGGCGATACGCACAAATTGTGCCTACGACGGAATGGAGAAGCGCCATGACCGTGCCACGGGAACTACGTTTAACGAAATCGGCCTCCCAATATGTCCTGCAAAGTGAACCTGTAAAAGAGCTTGAAACACTAAGAGGTGCTTTGATCACCTTTGATGAAATGCGCTTTGCGGAAGAAAAAATATTGGAAGGCTCGTTCTCCGCTTCCCAGACCGAAATGGAGATTACTTTTGATGTAGCGGAGACCACGGCAAATTCTTTTGGAATACAATTTCAAAATAAGCTTGATGAACATCTGTCCGTGACTTTTGATAAGCAACAACAAAAAATGTTTGTAGATCGAACCCATTCCAGCAAAGAAAAATTTTCCGATGCCTTCTTTAAAAACATACACGAAGCCCCGGTGGACTTAAATCAACAGAAAATAAAGGTACGCCTACTGCTTGATGCTTCTTCCATTGAAATTTTTATTGGTGATGGAGCAGTATCCTTTACCAGTATATTCTTTCCTTCAGAAAAGTTTACTACCATTTCTTTGCTCACCGACGGTGGCAATTGCACCGTAAACGACATCAAAATTTATGATTTAAAAGGTATTTGGGAATAATCAAAATGCAATGATTATTTTGTTTAAAACTTTCTTACAATTTACGTAGGAAAGTATTGAAACATTTATACAAAACAACGAATTTCGTTATTAGTTACTAACTAGAAATTAAACTTTTCTTATAAGGTTTATTTTTTAATTAAAACAAAAAAATGATAAGTGAAATATTTATAGATGGTTACAGGTCATTAAATAACTTTAAATTGAATGTAAGGCCTGGACTAAATATACTTGTTGGTCCCAATGGTTCAGGGAAGACCAATATAATCTCATTTTTTGAGTTTCTATCTCATTTATCGCATCACGAACTTCACGAAGCTGTGAGCCATAATGGAGGAGCTGGAAATATATTTTCTAAGAGAGGTGATACAGAATTTAAGGATACAATTAATGCAGACATTTATGGTTGTAGAATCCACAATAAAAAGAAGTACATCATATACAATTATTCGTTTTCAATAAAAGTAGATTCAGTAGCTGGACAACTATTTTACGCACATCAAAGAGTAAAGATTCAACTAATTAATTCAAAAAAGAAATTAACGAAAAATCTTTCAAAAGATATTAATTGGGACTTAGATATTGAGGTAAATTGTAATGCTTTAAAAGTATCAAACAATAAAAATGTTCTAATTCATAACCTAGATAGACGAAAAGTTAAAAACAGATTTAATGAAAAGTTCACTCAAGAAGAAGTTGAAAAGCGGCTAATATCTTTCTACAACAGAAACGCAAATAGAAGTATTTTGCAATTGTTGAGTAGAGACTTAGACCCAATACAACCAGTAATGCTTGACATGTTGGGTGGTGAAGTTTTTAATATTATTCCCTCAAAAGTTAAATCGCCAGAAGATATTGCTAAACAACCAGGAATTCAAAAAGATGGAACTGGGTTGGCTTCAACTTTGTATTCAATAAAAAATGATAGGTTTTATATCTTCCCAAGAAGATATATGTACTCATATAATAGACCTAGGAGAATTAGCCCTAGATTTTACAATAAGATTGTCAACTTAACAAAACTAGCTAACGACTCAATAAAAGATTTAACAGTCACAAATAATCCATTTGATAATCAACTTATAGTAAAAGTCACAATCGCCAATAGTGATGGTGAAGATGTAATTTTACCTTTATCTGCAATGTCAGATGGAACCATTAAATGGATTACACTTATTACTGCAATCATTAGTTCCGCACAAATATTCTCAATTGAAGAACCTGAGAATTTTCTTCATCCTTGGATGCAATCAGAGATTATTAAAATAATGAGAAACTCATTTAACGATAAAAACTATGATAGCTTTCTTTTAATGTCTACTCATAGTGAGACTTTATTAAATAGTGCAGACCCGAATGAAATAATAGTGGTTTCCATGAAGAAGGGAGTCACTAAAGCTAAACGAGTAACAAATATTAAACTATTAAGAAAAGAAATAGAAGAAACAGGATTTGGTTTAGGATATTATTATTTAACAGGAGGATTAAGTAATGAGTAGACCTGCTTTTTTTGTCGATGGCCAAACCGAACAAAGAGCTTTGCAGCAATTATGCTCTGGAAATCCAATTAGACTGATTGGATGTAATGGTAAAACCGTTTCTATGAGTGCAGTTGCAAAAAGACTCGCTACTCACATTAAACTTTTAAATAATAGAAATTTTCCGATTGTGGTTATCATCGACAGAGAAGCTCGAGAGGAAAGTGCAGAAGAAGTAAAAAAAGAGTTGCTAAATGAATTGGGAATCTTAGGGATAGAAGATGAAATACTTATTGGTGTTTGTGATAGAATGATTGAAAATTGGATACTTGCAGATAGAGATAATTTTAAAAAATATATTAATCGGAAATCAAATTTGCCAAAAGTAACTTATGAAGGTACCAAGGGTAAATCTGAGGTAAAAAAAATCTTCCCAGAATATCACGAAACCACAGATGGTGTGACTTTATTAGCGACCTCTAATCCAGAAGAAATGAATCGAAATAGTACTAGTTTCAATAGTTTCGTTAAAACAATTGCGGAATTACCTTGTACTTGGTTGGAAAATTTATGGGAAAATAACTAAACAAAGTAAGGATACAAATAATTGCTTGTCTTAAACTTCCTCTGAATTCCTCTGGCAATGGGGACAAAGATTTTCAGTTTTTTGTGTACTTGCTAAGTTAAATGCTAACCCGCGCAACTACACATAGCAGAGATTGATGATGAAACTTAAAATCCTACATCCTTCCAAGTCACCAATTTTACATTCGATTGCTTTAGTTTTTCTCGAAAGGCATCGCTTGAAAAATAATCAAAGTCAATCTGTCGCCATGCGGCTCCGAAATTGGGATGGTTTAGGGTTACGGCCTGCATTTCGGCATCATCAAAAGCAGGGTGAATTAGAATAACATTCAACCCATCTACCAAATCGTCCAATACGTTTTCGTAATACTGTTGAAGCTCGCCTTTTTTATAATACTCAAAAATGCCATAATGTGCTTTATCAACGATAACATCCTTTCCGAAACTATTTTGATTTACGTTTAAACCCGCCATTTCCATGAGTTGTGTATTGATCAGAACGGGTAATCCGTATTTTCTTCCCAAAGCCTTATAACATTCGAATAAATCTGGTCTTGAAGCTACACTATACATATGCGAATCCAAATGAGAAGGCGTAATGCCAAAAGATAAGGCTCTTTCAATCTGGGCGGTCAATTCTTTATGCACTTCTTCCGTTACCGCATTTTGCCTGACCAAATCCCTGTTTTTGTAAAAATAACCTTGGTCATCCACCAAACTTGGCACCTTCGAGGTAGGTAAAACAGGTCCGAATTTATAGCTTTCCCATTCACAGGTCAAGGTCAGATGTACACCAACATCATATTGCGGATGGGTTCTCGAAAAAGTAGCGATTTCATAAAACCACGGACAGTTCACCATAATACTGTATGAGTTTACACAGCCAAATTCCAAGGCCTTTATGGTAGCTCTATTCTCTGAATGACATAGACCGGCATCATCGGCATGTATGATAAGCAACTTTTCATGCTTCATTGGATAATATGGTTTACGATTTCTTCTAATTCTTGTTTTAAGCTAACCTCTGGGTAGGGTTTTCCCGCTTGGCGATACCAATACCCGGCATTAAAACGATCGCCTTCTTTTCGGTGCAAGTAAGCGTGCAACCAACTGCCCATTTGGTTATGCATATCCTGGGCAATGTTATGCGCGCTTTCCCAATCACCCTTGGCATCAAACCAAGTACATTTAAGCGCATCGGGCCATGTATTGGGTGGCTTTTCCAAATTTAGCGTTTCCTCGAATTCCGCATAGGTTTTCGGTATCATACGGCTACTTTTTTAACCAGTTTTTCTACGGTAAGCCCCTGTACAATAATCGAAAATACCACCACTACATAGGTAATCACCAAAAACAGGTCGCGGTTCATATCTTCCGTAAGTCCCAAGGCCAAAGCAATGGAAATACCTCCGCGCAAACCGCCCCAGGTCATAATGAGATTGGTTTTGGGTACAAAATCCAGCTTCTTTTCAAAGAATTTTATCGGTAAAAGCAAAGAGATGTAACGGCATGCCAATACAATAGGAATGGCCAACACCCCAGCGAGCAAATAGGTGGTGTCAAAAGTCAATACGAGCATTTCCATCCCGATTAATACGAACAAGAGCGTATTTAAAAGAATGTCCAACAATTCCCAAAACTTATCTACATAGGTTTCCGTGGTGGCGGACATGGCGGAGTTTCGTACGGTATCGTTCCCTACCATCAACCCAGCGGTGACCATGGCCAAAGGTGCCGATAAATGTAGTTTTTGTGCGATTACAGTACCGATCATCACCGTAGCCAAGGTGATAATGACCTCAATATCATAATCATCAATGGATTTCATCAACCTATAGGTAATCCATCCCAATAAAAGCCCTAAAACGATTCCACCGATAACTTCCACCCCAAACAGCTCCAGAATTTCCAAAGGAGTAATGGCGTCCGCTCCGGCCGAAGCTATCTGAAATATCACAAGAAAGACCACTACGCCTACCCCGTCATTAAAAAGTGATTCCCCGACGATTTTTGTTTCCAGTTTTTTGGGTGCCCCGGCCTGTTTTAAAATCCCTAAGACCGCAATAGGGTCCGTTGGTGAAATCAATGCCCCGAACAACAGGCAGTAAATAAAATTAACGGGCAAGCCCAGGAGTTGAAGCATATAATAGGTAATGATACCCACTAAAAAAGTAGAGACCAACACGCCCAAGGTAGAAAATACCAAAATAGGCCAACGCTGAATTCTTAATTGCTGAAAATTGGTATGCAAGGCTCCCGCAAAAAGCAGAAAACTCAACATGATATCCAAAAGGACCGTTTTAAAATCGATTTGACTAATGATATATCTCTCGGCATTGAGCAGTGTATCATCAAAATAACTGATGGCAAAAACGGCCAAAGTAAAGACAATGGTAATCAGCATAAGCCCAATGGTGTTGGGCAAATGCAAGAACCGTACGTTGATATAGCCAAAAATGGCGGAAATAAAAACAAGGATTGAAATAATTACAAAATAATCCATAGGTTGTTGAATTGTTGTTTTTTAATTTTTAGATTTCTCGTCGTTCGTTTCTCACTCTTTCGAAATGACTTTACATGAATCGTTATAACATAGAAAGAAAGTCCTGTTCCGAAATAATGGGCACCCCTAACTTTTCCGCTTTGGTGCGTTTGCTAGGTCCCATTTTATCCCCCGCCACCAAATAGCTGGTTTTGGAAGAGATAGAAGAACCGACTTTAGCCCCGTTGTCCTCAATCAATTTTTTAAGCTCATCCCTGCTCACCGTTTCAAAAACCCCGGAAACCACAAAGGTATTTCCGGCCAGTTTATCGGTTTGGTTTTCGAGTTTCTCGGCAGATAGGGCAAATTGTAACCCTTTTGCTTTTAATCGGCGAATTGCTTCCACATTTTTCTCATTGCTAAAAAATTCCACCACACTTTGGGCAATGCGCTCCCCGATTTCATCCACTGCGGTCAATTCTTCTACCGAGGCCGCCTGTAATGCTTCAATATTCTTATAGGCCCTGGCCAGTTTTTTGGCCACTGTCTCCCCCACAAAGCGGATTCCCAAAGCGAACAAGACCCGCTCAAAAGGCACTTGAACAGAAGCCGCCACACCATTGATCAAATTTTCGGCCGATTTCTCCGCCATACGCTCCAATGGTAATATTTGTGCTTTGGTCAAATCATATAAATCGGCATAATCGTCGATTAGGCCCTCCTTAAAAAGCAGTTCTACCGTTTCACCGCCCAAACCTTCAATATCCATGGCCTTTCTAGAAATAAAATGTTGGATCCTACCCGTTATCTGTGGCGGACAACCGTATTCGTTTGGGCAATAGTGTTTGGCATCACCTTCGGTGCGCTCCAAAGGAGTATCGCATTCGGGGCATTTGGAAATATAGACCGTAGGGCTTGAATCAGCCGGTCGTTTCGTTATATCCACGGCAATGATTTTGGGAATAATCTCCCCTCCTTTTTCCACAAAAACGGTATCGCCCTCGCGAATGTCCAATTTTTCAATCTGGTCCGCGTTGTGAAGCGAAGCTCTTTTTACCGTGGTCCCTGCCAATAAGACGGGTTCCAAATTGGCGACGGGCGTAATGGCCCCGGTTCGCCCGACCTGATACGTAATTTCGTTCAATACCGTGAATACCTGCTCCGCCTTGAATTTATAGGCCATGGCCCAACGCGGTGATTTGGAGGTATGCCCCAACTCCTCTTGGTGTTGCAAATTGTTCACCTTAATGACCACGCCATCCGTTTCATAGGGCAAATCATGCCTATGAATGTCCCAATATTCCACAAATTCCAATACTTGGGTAGTATTCTCACAAAGTTTTGCAACAGTAGGCACCTTAAAGCCCCATGAGCGTGCTTTTTCCAACATTTCAAATTGTGTGTTGATACCGATGTTTTTTCCAACGATACTATACAAAAGGCATTCCAAAGGTCTTTTTGCCACCGCGGCACTATCCTGTAATTTTAAACTTCCCGAAGCCGTATTTCTAGGGTTCATGTAAGGCTCTTCCCCATTGGCAATGCGCTCCTCGTTCATTTTTGCAAAACCTTCATAGGGCAGTACAATCTCCCCTCGAATATCAAATTTTTCTGGGTAATCCCCTTTTAAGCGTAGCGGAATAGATTTTATGGTCTTGATATTTGTGGTTACGTCATCGCCCTGAATACCATCGCCACGGGTTACCGCTCTTACCAACTCCCCTTTTTCGTATGTGATACTGATGGAGGCTCCGTCATATTTCAATTCACAGGTAAACTGTACCGGAACATCTCCCAGATTGCGCTGTATACGTTTTTCCCAATCCTCCAAATCTTCTTTGGAATAGGAATTATCCAAGGAATACATGCGGTGCTCGTGCACAACGGTATCGAAATTCTTCGTGACCATACCCCCTACCCGCAAGGTGGGCGAATTGGGGTCATGGAATTCAGGATATTTGGCCTCCAAGTCCTGCAACTCCTTCAATTTCATATCGAAATCGAAATCGGAAATTGTGGGGTTGTCCAACACGTAATAATTGTAATTGTGTTCCCGTAATTCGTCCCGAAGCGTCTTTAATTGTACTGCGATGTCCATTACAATTGTTCTTTTTTTATCCATTTGGGTAATGGGAGGGGTTGGTATTTTTCCATTTTAGCGATAAGTCCAGCGATTGTCCTGTCCGCTAAAATCATATCATAATTTTCTTGTTTTACGAAGCCTTTCTCGACCATTTTCTTCAACATGGTGAGTAGCTCATCATAAAACCCGTTGGTATTCAGAATCCCGATGGGGTATTGATGCAGTCCCAATTGTCCCCAAGTAAGCATTTCAAAAAACTCTTCCAAGGTGCCATACCCCCCGGGAAGCATGATAATACCATCCGAAAGCTCGTGCATTTTAAGCTTCCTTTCGTGCATATTTCGCGTAACGATGAGCTCGGTCAAGGATTCATGAAATACTTCACGTAGCTTTAAGAATTCCGGAATTACGCCTATGACCGTACCTTGCGCATCCAAAGCCCCTTGGGCCACCTGTCCCATGATTCCTATTTTTGCGCCGCCATAGACAACATCAATTTGCTGTTTGGCCAAAAAGGTACCCAAAGCATAGGCATCCGACGTGAACTCTTGTTCCGAACCTTCACTACTCCCACAAAACACAACAATACTTTTCACCCTTTCTTAGCTTTTATCATTCGGTCATTGCCAAACATATCTTTTTTTAGTTCGATTTTCTTAAAATTATGCTTTTCCAGCAATGTTACCATTTCTTGACCCAAATATTGATTGATTTCTAAATATATCCATCCCTCTGAAACCAAATGATCTTTTGTGAACTCTAAAATATGTCCATAAAACAATAATGGAGTTTCATCGTCCACAAACAGGGCCATATCCGGTTCATATACCAATACATTTTTCCGCATATCCTTCTTCTCCATTTTCCGTACATAGGGTGGATTGGAAACGATAACATTAAACTTTTGGTCAATTACGATATCGGACTTTAAAATATCTCTTTCGATAAAATTGATGTCGACCCTATTTTTTACAGCATTTTCCCGCGCTATTATTAGTGCCTTTTTAGATAAATCCAAGGCCGATATTTTTGCTTTTGGTAGGTTCTTCGCCAACGAAACAGCAATACAACCGCTCCCCGTTCCGATGTCCAATATTTGTATACCACTGTTGCCCAAATCTTGGTAGTCTTCTAAAACCCACCGCACCAGTTCTTCGGTTTCCGGTCTGGGGATGAGTACTCCTGACGCAACATTAAATTCCAAGTCCATAAAATGTGTAGTACCTGTGATGTATTGGATGGGTTTCTCCGTTTTCAATTCGTTCAATCCCCTAAAAAGCTGGCTTTCTTCCGTTTTATTAATAATATAATCAGGTTGAAGGGCAAGAATGAATCGCTCTAGACCAAAATAGTGTTCGATCAAAAGAAAAAAGAAACTTGCCGTCTCTTCTTTTCCATAAATGGAGTCCAGTTCCTTGTGAAATATGTTCTTGATTTCGCGCAGCAACATTTACAATTCTTTGAGCATGTGCACGGGACATGAAAAATGGCCCGTGTTGCCCATAGGGCCATCAATATAACCGAACCCGGATTTTTGATACAGTTTTTGGGCGGCTTCCATATACGGCATGGTCTCTAAATAGCATTTTTCAAATCCGTATTCACGCGCGCGCTCCAAGCAAACGGACATCATTTTAGCGCCGATGCCGCGTCCCCTGGCCTCTTCTAAAAAATACATTTTCTGAAGCTCACATACGTTCCCATCAAAATTTTCCAATTGCGCGATTCCCGCGCAACCCAGTATCTCCCCATCTTCCTCTACCACAAAATAAGTAGCCTTGGGAACGTCATAGGTTTCATACATACGGTCCAAGGCTTTGTCCGCATACGCCGTACCTACTTTGGGCACCCCCAAATCAACTAAAACCTTACGGATTACCGCTGCAACTTTCTGATTGTCTTTTTGTTGTATTTCCCTAATGATAGCACTTCCCATGGCTTATTCCGTATCCCTTTAAAGTATTACTTTTGAAGAGTGAATATACATGAAATGGGGCTATTGCTAAAGTGGAATTTGCACAAAAAACAAGAGAATGTCAACAGCATTTGAACAACATACCACCGTTTTTGAGTTGGACAAACAGTACATGAAACGCTGTATTCAAATTGCCAAAAAAGGATTGGGACATACCGCTCCCAACCCCATGGTGGGCAGTGTTATTGTTCAGGATGGAAACATTATCGGGGAAGGCTTCACCAGTCCCTACGGAGGAGCACATGCGGAGGTAAATGCGATAAATGCCGTCGAGGATAAGTCGCTCTTAAAAAAAGCTACACTTTATGTAACGTTGGAACCTTGTTCACATTTTGGAAAAACACCGCCCTGTGCGGATTTAATCGTAAAGCATCAAATCAAAACGGTAGTCATTGGTGTTTTGGACCCCAATCCAATGGTGAGCGGTAAAGGAATCGAAAAATTAAGGGCCAATGGCTGCGAAGTGAGGACAGGGATTTTGGAAACCGAATGCCGAGCGCATCATAAACGCTTTTTAACGTTTCAAGAGCAGAAGCGACCCTATATTATTTTAAAATGGGCCGAAACCGTTGATGGATTTATAGCCCCATTACCTGACCAAAGAAATCAAAACCTAGAGCCCTATTGGATTACAAATGCCTATTCCAGACAATTGGTCCATAAATGGCGTAGTGAGGAACAGGCCATTTTAGTAGGCACCACTACAGTCTTGGCCGACAATCCAAAATTGGATGTGCGGGATTGGACAGGGAAGCATCCTTTTCGCGTTATTCTCGATAAGAGTTTAAAAATCGATATGAATTATCATGTATTGGACAAAAGCATAAACACGCTGATTCTGACGGAAATCCAGGATGCCCATCAGGATATAAAAGGCATCAATTATGAGGTATTGGATTTTTCCAAACCGTTGGCGGTCCAAATCATGAACACCCTTTGGGAATACAATTTTACCAGTGTTTTCATAGAAGGCGGCAGACAGACCCTGCAAACGTTTATAAACGAAGGTTTATGGGATGAAGCAAGAATCTTTAAAGGACCTATAACTTTCAAAAATGGAATCAAAGCACCTGAAATAATGGGAACACCCATTCATTCCCGAATGATCCAAAACGACCAATTGACCATCTTGCAGCATGATTAAAAATATCATATTTGATTTTGGGGATGTTTTTATTGATCTGGACAAAGAAGCTCCTTTTCGGGAACTGGCCCGTTTTGGTTTTACAAGCCTAACGCCAGAACTGGACAAAGCATGCAAAGAATATGAAATGGGGTCGATGAACTCAAACGAGTTTATATCGATTTTAAAAAAGAATTTTCCGTCAGCTACCGAAACGGAAATAATAGCAGCTTGGAATTCCATAATTCTTGATTTTCCGGAACATCGTTTGGTCTTTTTGGAACAACTGAAATCCGAAAATGATTACAGGCTCTTTCTTTTAAGTAATACCAATGCCTTACATATAGAAAAAGTCGTTCAAAATATGGGAACAGAACGCTATGAACGATTTAAAAACTGTTTTGAGCAGTTTTATCTTTCCCATGAAATACAATTACGAAAACCAAACGCAACTATTTACGAGTATGTCTTAAAAACCAATGACTTGAACGTATATGAGACCTTTTTTGTAGATGACACCAAGGAAAATACGGATGCTGCACAACGCATGGGCATCTTCTGCTGGAATCTTCAAGTAGGAGAAGAGGATATTGTTCAATTGAAAAACAAATTGTAAATGTTATATCTGGCGCTAAGTGTTCTTTTTTCCAGTCTCATATTTGTAATTTTTAAGTTGTTCAACACCTATGGCGTACAAACTTTGTATGCTATTATCACTAATTATTTTGTGGCCTGTAGCGTTGGCCTACTTGTCTATAATGGGGATATTAAACTAGCTGAAATTCCCTCAAAAAATTGGTTTTTGGGGGCATTGGCCTTGGGCATCCTTTTTATACTGGTATTCAATGTTATGGCCAGAACCTCACAGACTTTGGGAGTTTCCGTAGCTTCCGTAGCCACAAAAATGTCATTCGTAATGCCCGTCATCTTTGGTGTGATACTTTACAAAGAGGTTGTGGAACCTATTAAAATTGTAGGGATTCTTGTAGCTATAGCCGCAGTTTATCTGGCTTCCCTAAAGACCAGTACCATCAAATTTCATGTATCCATGTTACTTCTCCCTTTATTGGTCTTTTTAGGTTCTGGGGCAATTGATACCGCTATTAAATTCTTTCAAGAACGGTTGGTGCCACAGGAAGAATTTTCCATTTTCTCCGCTACCGTTTTTGCGGCTGCCGCGACAACCGGAATCGTTTTTATCGCCATTAACAGTTTTAAAAAACCTTTAAAAAAGAACTATAAGAATGTTCTAGGTGGCATTGTTCTTGGCGTTCCCAATTTCTTTTCCATCTTCTTTTTATTGAAAGCCTTACAGTTTGAGGGGCTCACTAGTGCAGCTATTTTTACGTTGAACAATGTAGCTATCGTCATGGTTTCCACGCTCTTTGGCATCCTTTTCTTTAGGGAAAAATTGAGCTTAAAAAATTGGACCGGTGTGGCTTTGGCCGTTGTCAGTATTTTATTGGTAGCTTTATTTTAAATGGAAATTAACGATACCTATAGAACCATTTTAAAAGCTACAGAAGCCATCCTTTTCAAGGATCGAAAAAGTAAGTTTTATGGATATGCTTTTCCCGTACGCCATGAAGATGAAGTAAAACACATCATTGAGGCACTCCGAAAGAAATATCCCACTGCCAATCATGTTTGTTATGCATGGCAAATAGGTGTTGAAGCCCCAAATTACAGGGCCAATGATGATGGAGAACCAACTAATTCTGCTGGAATGCCTATTTATGGGCAAATCCAATCTTTTGAAGTGACCAATGTCTTAATAGCGGTCGTTCGGGTTTTTGGAGGGGTCAAGCTGGGGGTTGGAGGATTAATTTCCGCTTATAGAAATACAGCTAAGCTAGCTCTGGAAAACTCCAATATTGTAGAAAAAATAATGGAACAGTCTCTATTTTTAAAATTTGGATATGACCAAATGAACAATATCATGCGTTTCATTAAAAAGAACAACCTTAATATTATTGCTCAAAACTTAGGCTTGGATTGTGAAATTGAAATTGCCATACGCAAGCGCGATTTTCAAAAAGTTAAACAAAAAATGAAAAGTTTGCATAAAATTATAGTCGATGAATAATTGCAAATTTATTTTTATGCAAGTTTTGTAAGAATATAATCCGGGCATTTAATAGGTCTTTTCTTATGAGCATCCATGAAGGCCAAAACCGTATTTGCCTTGACCAAAATTTCATCTTCTTGATTACTAATGGCATAGTCAAATTCTATACGGACCAAAGGTGTTTTTTTTAATGTGGTCCTGACCGTTATCATATCATCATACAAAGCTGATTTTAAAAAATCCATTTTAAGGCTAATCACTGGCAGTATAATACCTTGAGCTTCCATCTCTTTATAGGAAACGCCTAATTTTCTTAGCCATTCCACACGACCCATTTCTAAATATTGTGCATAATTGCCGTGGTAAACCACTCCCATTTGGTCCGTTTCACCATATCTTACCCTAAAAGAAATTTCATCAAAAACCATTGTTATTCAAGTAAAAATTATATATTTAAAGCTCCCCATTAGGGCTAGCGAACATGAGAAAAAAAAAGGTCAAATTCAATAGAGATTGATTTTTTTTTTAGAATTTTTGTTCACATATTTGCCTTCCTAAGAAAATGTAACCAAGTCAATATTTATTTGACTTTTTTGAGCTTTTAATACTAACCATTAAACAAGATTAAATTTTATAATGACTGTGACTGCAAACTCCGTTTGGAAAAACTGTTTAATGTTTATCAAGGATAACATTCAGCCACAAGCATTCAAAACTTGGTTTGAACCTATTAAGCCCATCAAGCTCACGGAAAATTCCCTTAGTATTCAAGTCCCCAGTAAGTTTTTCTATGAATGGTTAGAAGAACATTACGTAAAGTTGTTAAAGGTAGCCCTGACCAAAGAGTTGGGAGAAACCGCCAAATTGGTCTATATCATACGTATGGAGAATACTTATGGAAACAAGGAGCCTTTTACCGAAAAAATACCGAGTTCCAATAGGGGCAACATGAGTCCGCAGGAAATGGATGTGCCCATTAAGTCCAAGAATCCGGAGTTACGAAATCCGTTTGTAATACCGGGCATTCGTAATATAAAGATAGAATCGCAACTCAATCCAAACTATAATTTTGATAATTTTTTGGAAGGGGATTCCAACCGTCTAGCGCGTTCAGCAGGAATGGCGGTATCCAACAAACCGGGAGGTACTTCCTTTAACCCTTTATTGGTGTTTGGTGGCGTAGGACTTGGAAAAACGCATCTAGCCCATGCCATTGGTGTCGAAATAAAGGATAAATATCCGGAGCGTACCGTATTATATATTTCTGCCGAAAAATTTACGCAACAGTATATAGAATCCGTAAAAAAGAATACTAGAAACGATTTTATTCATTTCTACCAATTAATAGATGTTCTGATTATTGATGATGTACAGTTCCTCTCGGGAAAATCGGGAACACAGGATGTTTTCTTTCACATCTTTAACCACTTGCATCAAAATGGAAAACAGGTCATCCTTACTTCGGACAAGGCGCCTGTAGATATGCAGGACATTGAACAGCGCTTACTGTCCCGTTTCAAGTGGGGGCTTTCCGCAGAACTGCAAAGTCCTGATTATGAAACGCGTATATCTATTCTTAAAAACAAATTATATAGGGATGGCGTTGAAATGCCGGAAGACATCATAGAATATGTTGCAAAGCACATCAAAACAAATATCAGGGAACTAGAAGGTGCCATCATTTCACTGATAGCGCAATCTACCCTGAATAAACGTGAGGTTACCATAGAACTCTCACAGCAAGTAGTCGAAAAATTTGTCAAGAACACTAAAAGGGAAGTCTCTATTGACTATATCCAAAAAGTAGTTTCCGATTATTTTGAAATGGATGTAGCTACCTTGCAGTCCAAAACCAGAAAAAGACATATTGTTCAGGCGAGGCAATTGGCCATGTTTTTTGCCAAAAAATTCACGAAAGCCTCTCTGGCCAGTATTGGGTCCCAAATAGGAAAAAGAGACCATGCCACCGTATTACATGCCTGTAAGACAGTGGATAATCTTGCCGAAACGGACAAACAGTTTCGTAAATACATAGACGATCTTACCAAAAAGCTTTCCTAAAATCTTATGAAAACGAAAGTGTTGATGGTTTGCCTGGGAAATATCTGTAGGTCGCCATTAGCAGAAGGGATTTTACAACATAAAGTAAATTCTGAACAAGTTTTTGTAGATTCTGCCGGTACTGCTGGGTATCATATAGGAAATGCGCCCGACAAACGTTCCATTGGCGTTGCCCGTAAATACGGAATCAATATTTCCCATCAGAAATGTCGAAAATTCTCTCCATCGGACTTTGATGCTTTTGACCATATTTATGTGATGGACCAAAGCAATTATGATGATGTGATTGCCTTAAGCGAAAATACCGAACAAAGCAGTAAGGTGAAATTATTGTTAGATGAAATCAAGACCATTCAAAACGAAGTGCCTGACCCTTACTACGGTGGCGCGGATGGATTCGAAAATGTATACCATTTGATAGATTCCGCTTGTGATATCATTGCTCAAAAGCTAGGTCGTAAAAACTGAACATGGGAACTAAACCAAAAGGAAAATTATATTTGATACCTTCTACTTTAGGGGAAATTGCCCCACTGGAAGTATTGCCCATTTCTATCAAAAGAGCCATAGAGTCCATCGATTATTATGTGGTTGAAAACGACAAAACAGCACGACATTTCATCAAAAAGGTCAGTCCAAGAAAGTCGCAACCCTCATTGCAACTATTTCTGCTGAATAAATTTACTGAACCCACGGAAATTCCTTCTTTTTTAAATCCTTGTTTAGAGGGTTTGGATATGGGTGTTCTCTCGGAGGCCGGATGTCCCGGAGTAGCAGACCCGGGAGCCGCAGTAGTTGCGCTAGCTCATGAAAAAGGTATTCAGGTAGTGCCATTGATCGGACCATCCTCTATCCTTTTGGCCTTAATGGCAAGTGGTTTCAATGGCCAAAATTTTGCATTTAATGGGTATTTGCCCATAGATTCCACCGAACGAAAAAAGGAATTGAAAAAATTGGAGCGGAAGTCAAGGGATAGCGGTCAATCTCAAATCTTTATAGAAACCCCATACCGAAACAACAAACTTAAAGAAGAACTTGAACGCACTCTTTCACCGGACACCAAGTTATGTATTGCCGTGGATATTACCTTACCTACGGAATATATAAAAACACAGGCAATCTCCCGTTGGAAAACCGAAAAAACAGATTTACACAAAAGACCTGCTATTTTTATCATTCAAGCATAAAAAAACCTTGACATTAATGCCAAGGTTTTACATTTTCATATCTACTATTACGCTTAAATCCTTGCGTTTCTTTTTGGGGAAACCAAAGAAATATCATATCCTGAAAATTTTTCAAGGTAATTGGTCAATGTAGTTCCATAACCATCGGCAACATCAATTTTTCCATTGGAATGCAAATATTTTTGAACATTCCCAGGGCCGGCCAAATGGGCCGCGGCCAATATCCCGGATTCCGTAATTTTTACTCCTCTAATGGTTTTACCAACATAGCTTTCAATTTCCCTCCTTAAAATCCATTTATTACGTGAAATGTTCATTTGAAATACTCTTTCCTGTAATTTTGGATTTTTCAAGAATTGTTTTCCGTTGTAAACACCCACCAATGCCAAGGTACCCAGTCCAAATTGGTACTTTCCTAAATATCCATAAGTATTTACGGACAGATAGTTACCGCCGGACTCCCTAAACGCCAAGGCTTCTTTAAAGCCTACATATTGCGTTCCCAAATAAGGGGGCATGGTAATCGTTTCAACTTTTAAAACTTGATTTTTGGGAAACAAAACCGCCATAGGTTCTGTAACACGAAGCTGTTCCGGCACTTCCGTTTTCAGGATGGTAAAACCGTAACTAGCTAAAATAAATAGGGCAACAAGGGGACAGAAAGTTAAAATCCATCTTCTCATATATTGTTTTTCTTAAGACTTACCGACTACTGAAAAAGAGCCTGCTTAAATTTCTCGCTACAAAGTTATAGCGGAAAATATGTTACAATTAGAAGGATTCGTTAAAAATATCCAATATTAGTTAACATGTCTTAAATTTCGGACAAGTGCCTTATCTATTGATTTTTTTGGAATTAATCCAACGGATATACTGCGCTTTATTTCGGTTGTGTTGCGCTAGACTTTTGGCAAACATATGGTAACCGAACTTCTCAACATTCGCCACGAAATAGTAATAATCATGTTTTTCACGGTTGAGCACGGCATCTATGGCACTGATGTCCGGCATGGCGATAGGACCAGGAGGCAAACCTACATATTTATAGGTGTTGTAAGGGGAATCCAGTTCCAAATCCTCGTACAAAACTCTTTTTATGACCATGTCAAAATCATTGGCTTTCCTTTTCAAAGCATAGATTACGGTAGGGTCTGCTTGCAACAGCATTCCTTTTTTTAATCTGTTTAAATACACCCCGGCGACCCTAGGGCGCTCATCTACCTTGGCCGATTCTTTATGTACTATGGAGGCGAGTGTCACCACTTCTTTGGGATTCATGCCGAGCCGACTAGCTTTCTCCTTACGTTCATCGTTCCAAAACCTATTGTACTCTTTCAACATACGAGCCCTGAACGCTTCCGCTGTCGTATTCCAGAAAAACTCATAGCTGTTGGGAATGTAAATGACCAACGCTGTTTCATCATTGAAACCATTGGAGGCTAAAAAGGTATCGTCTTGAAATGTTTTTAGCAATGAAATGCTATCTGCCTCTATCTGAACCGATATTCTTCCTGCTAAATCTTGTAACGTCTCCTGATTGTTAAAAGCTACTTTTACAGGAATATTGCCGCTTCGCAAGGAATTAATGATTTCGTTGTTGTTCATTCCTTTTTTAATACGATATTTCCCTCCCTTTATGTTGGCGGAGTATCCCTTTCTATCCGCTGCGGACTCAAAAGTGTCCAGATTTTCCAATAAAGGTTCCAATTGAACCTTGACATCGGCAAACGAGGCGTTTGAGGTAACATATACAAAAGCTTCTTCATTGTTGAATTTTGTATTGGGCGTAAAAAAGGCACTATAGACCATATAGGCAAAAACACCCCCTATTAGCAAACCTCCAATAACGATGGCAAGCAGTATGCGTTTAATATACATTAGTTGTTTATTTTTTGATATAGAATTTCGCTTTTATAAGTTCCGTTGCTTCTAATCCAATCTTTCTTGATGCCTACTTGTTGAAAACCAAGCTTTTCGAATAAATGAATACTTCTGGAATTTTCCGCTAGTATATTGGCATAAATTTGATGCAGTTCCAAAGCTTCAAAAGCATAATCACACAATAATTGGATGGCCTCCGCCCCTATTCCTTTGTTTCTATCCGCTTCGTTTGAAATTATGATGCCCATCCCAGCTCTTTTGTGGATTGGGTCAAAATCGAACAAATCTATCAAACCCAAGGTTTTTCCGGCAAGGTCACAGACTACCAACCGCAACTGTTTAACATCAAAAATGTCCCTATGGGCATTTTCCAGATATAATTGCAGTACATTTTTGGAATAAGGTGTCAGCGTCCCGCTAATTTCCCAAACGGCAGTATCATTTTCAATCTGATACAAAAAATCCAGGTCTTCGTGCTCCAAAGCTCTCAAATAGATATGTTGTCCCGTTAGTTTTACCACGCTATCTCTCCTTTAAAGACCTGTTTGGCCTCTCCTTCCAAATAAATGTTTTCATAGCCTTTATCCATATTTTCGAAACGTACCATCAAATTGCCCCCTAGCGCTTTGACCGCCACGGTATTCTCCTTTACTTTTCCCAGATGGTGCATAGCAAGGGCTACGGCCGTTACTCCTGTTCCACAGGAAAGCGTTTCATTTTCTACGCCTCTTTCATAAGTTCTTATCCCGAACGAACCATTTTCATCCGGTTGCACGAAATTAATATTACTCCCTTTTTCGCCATACAGGCCATACCTTAATTTAGCCCCTTCTTTTGGAACATCCAACTCCTTGAGGTTTTCCACCAGTTGAATGTGGTGAGGCGAACCTGTATCCATAAACAAAGCATTGGGCTTGGTCTTTATTTCCGATACGTCCTGCATTTTTAAACGAACCGTGTCGCCCATTATCGATGCTTCGTGAAGGCCATCGATTGCCATAAAGCTTGTTTCATCCTCAAAAATATTCAAGAACTTTGCGAACGCTACGATGCACCTGCCGCCATTACCGCACATACTACCTTCCCACCCGTCGGCATTATAATACACCATCCTAAAATCGGTTTCAGCGTCATTTTCCAAGAGCAATAACCCATCTGCCCCTACCCCGAACTTACGGTCGCAGAGACGCGCTATCAACGCCTGATTTGTTTTAGGAAAACTCTCGTTCCTGTTATCAAAAACAACAAAATCGTTACCTGTCCCCTGATATTTATAAAAAGTAGCTGTCATAATCGGAATAAAGCCCAAAGATACTGCTTTATTCAAGTTTTTTTCGCCGTTAAAAAGTCGTTAAACCTTAACTAAAAATAGAGAAATCAATTAATTTTACGACAAAATAGTTAAAATCCTATAGCATTATGAAGAAAATTGGAAGTCTACTATTAGTTTCCCTATTTGCTGGAGCAATTACTTTGGGAGCCTATAAATTTTTCTTTGAAAAACCCAACTATACAATCGTGACACCCGAAAACAATGGTAGTATTGTAAATACAAGTTTTACGCCTACTTCTGCCAATGGAGCCGGTATTAATGAGGTTGATTTTACAATGGCGGCAGAAAATACCGTAAATGCCGTAGTCCATGTTAAAAATGTAACGCTCAACACCAGTCGCGGTAGTCTTTTCGACTTTTTTTATGGTTCGGGAGGTGGAAGCGCTAGACCCCAAGTAGGTACAGGTTCCGGAGTTATTATTTCCCAAGATGGTTATGTAGTTACAAACAACCACGTCATTGCCAATGCGAGCCAACTCCAAGTTACATTGAACAACAACAAAACATATGAGGCGGAACTTGTAGGTACCGACCCCAATTCCGATATAGCACTCATTAAAATCGAGGCCAACGAAAAACTTCCGTATTTGGCATTTGGAGATTCTGACAATGCCAAAATTGGGGAATGGGTATTGGCTGTTGGGAACCCCTTCAACCTTACTTCTACCGTTACTGCTGGAATTGTTAGTGCCAAGGCGAGGGATTTGGGGAGAAATCAATCTTTTATACAAACGGATGCTGCCGTAAATCCCGGTAATTCCGGTGGTGCTTTGGTCAATACCAATGGTGATCTCATTGGAATCAATACGGCCATAAGCTCTCAGACCGGTTCTTACGTAGGATATTCCTTTGCCGTACCAAGCAATATTGCAAAAAAAGTGGTCAACGATATTTTGGAATACGGCAATGTCCAGAAAGGTTATCTGGGCATATTCCCTGCACCGGTGAACACAAAAGACGCCATAGAAAAAGGCATCAATAATATTCAAGGAGTCTATATAGAAAAAATTAATGAGGAATCGGGTGCAGAGGAAGCTGGATTAAATGAAGGCGATGTCATTAAAAAAGTAGACGATATCACGGTTATTAAATATGCAGATTTAACAGGATATCTTAGTGCAAAAGGACCTGGAGACACGGTAGAAGTTACTGTTGAGAGAGATAATGAACTCATGACTGTACCTGTTACCCTAAAAGAGCGGCAAATGTTAATAGTCCCTATTATGGGCATGGAAGTAAAAAATCTTACCAATAAGGACAAGGAAAAATTTGGCACGGAATACGGTGTTAAAATAACCGGTATTCCCGAGCGTTACCGAGGATACGGCATATGGGGAAAAGTAATCTTAAGTGTTGATGACAAGAAAATAAATAATATCAGTGATGCCTATAACGCCTTTGGGGCCATATCCAAGTATGGCAAAACAGTTATTACCATGATTGACGAAAATGGCGAAAAAGAACGTCTTATTTTTCAATAAACCTAAACATATATTTTAGAAAGCATCCTAATAAACTAGGATGCTTTTTTGTGGAAAAATATATTACGAAAACGTTTGAAAAGACTAATTTTGGAGAAAATTTAACCACATCACTTCAAAAATGTCAAGTAAAGTATCTTACGAAAAAGAGCTGGCTTTCCAGGCCGATAGAAGAAAGGCAACCACCGAGTTTATCAAAATAGCCAGTGACCTCTGGTATGACAAATCCATAGAGATTGTACTTTTCAAAAATCAAGTAATCGATAGGAATGTGAGCGATATTATTCATTTGCATGAATATGCAGGTGAATTTGTCCAAAAACCAATTTCTATTTTTGATTCTGTAGAAATTCTAAGGGCCATCAATGATATTGCACTACCGCCCTCCAAATTGGATATTGGCAAGCTTACCTATGAATACCATTCCGATGACAATAACTTTAATAACGTAAAGGCTTTTGTGATTGATAAGCTCAAAAATGCCAATGAGGCCAACAGCATTAAAGCTAAGGATGTTGTGTTATATGGTTTTGGGAGAATAGGCAGATTGCTGGCCCGCGAACTCATGTCCAAAACGGGCAAAGGAAATCAATTGCGGCTAAGAGCCATAGTGGTAAGGGGAACTCCAAACACGGAAACCTTGGAGAAAAGAGCCAGTTTGTTGCGGACCGACTCTGTTCATGGGAATTTTATGGGAACCGTGGCCGTTGATTCAGAAAATAAAGCCCTGGTCATAAATGGTACCACGGTACATATTATCAATGCCCAAAGCCCCGAGAGTATAGATTATACAAAATATGGCATCAATGATGCCTTGGTCATAGACAATACGGGTGTATACAGAAATAAGAGCGAACTATCCAAGCATTTAAAGGCAAAAGGTATTGGTAAAGTTTTATTGACCGCGCCGGGAAGAGAAGTTCCCAACATTGTGCACGGTGTAAATCACTTAAATTATAATCCCGATAAAACTAAAATATATTCGGCCGCATCTTGTACAACAAATGCTATCTCACCCATTTTAAAAGTTATTGAAGATTCCCTGGGTATCAAAAAAGGACACTTGGAAACCATACATGCCTATACGAACGATCAAAACCTGGTAGATAATATGCATGGCAAATATAGAAGAGGAAGAGCTGCCGGATTAAATATGGTCATTACGGAAACCGGTGCCGGTGAGGCAGTGGCAAAAGCTTTGCCTTCCTTAAAAGGAAAACTTACCTCAAATGCCATTAGGGTACCCGTGCCCAATGGGTCTTTGGCCATCTTAAATCTGGAAATTAAAAACCAGACCTCGCTGGATGGTGTCAATACCATTTTAAAAAAATATGCCCTAGAGGGCGACTTGGTAGAGCAAATAAAATATTCGCTGAGCAAAGAGTTGGTTTCTTCAGATATCGTGGGTACGGCTGCGCCATCAATCTATGACAGCAAAGCCACTATCGTTTCCAGCAATGGAAAAAATATTGTGCTTTATATATGGTACGATAATGAATACGGGTACTCACACCAAGTCATGCGTTTGGCCAAATATATTTCTAAAGTGAGAAGGTTTACCTATTATTAAAATTTTAATATGTAGAATATCTTAAAGTTATTGTCTTACGTAGGTTTATATGGATGGTACAAACTTCATCCTTTTTTTTAGTATTTGATTTTATTCAATTACTTTAGTCAACTCTAAATCAATTTTTAACGATAACCACTAAGTAAATGAAAGTTTATAGATTACTAGTACTGTTTGGAATCCTACTTACCGTTGGCAGTACTTTTGGACAGGATTCTGAAGAACAAAAATTATCCTTGGATAGCGGACCCATAAGTTCCCAATTTGATTTTATAGCCAAACGTTCTGGAAATTACCGTGCAGATGGTGTTAGATATGAGGTTGTTAAGGAAGCAAATCTTTATAAACTCAGAAAGAACGTTTTGGATTCCATTGCCGCTATCAATAAAAAAACGGGAGAACTAAAAGCGACCATTTCAGAGCACGAGACCACGATTACTTCCTTGAACAAAAAATTGGATGAAACTACCAATAATCTTACGGATGTTACCGCGGAAAAAGACAGTATGTCCTTTTTAGGTATACAGGTTTCAAAAGGAACGTACAACTTCATCCTTTGGACCATTATCGCAGGGTTGTTTATATTACTGGGACTTTTTATATACCGATTTAGAAACAGCAATATTCTAACACAGGAAGCCAAACAGAACCTCTCCGAACTAGAAGTAGAATATGAAGACCATAGAAGAAGGGCCTTGGAACGGGAACAAAAAATAAGTAGGCAACTACAAGACGAATTAAACAAACAAAAGAAACCCAAATAAATAAAAGCTCCCGAAATGGGAGCTTTTTTACTTAATATGGCAACTGTATTACAGGCAAATATCACCCACTTAGAAGATATTGTCCCTCTTTTTAATGAATACCGGATTTTTTATGGAATGGAGTCCGATGAAAATGCGGCAAGAACATTTTTAAAAGAACGAATCATTAAAGAAGAATCGATTATTTTTTTGGCGTATCAAGATGTCAATGCTATTGGCTTCACACAATTATACAAAACCTTTTCTTCTGTTTCCCTACAAGGTTTTTTCATATTGAACGATTTATATGTAAACGAGGGACATAGAAAGAATAATGTTGGCGAGGCATTATTGGAAAAAGCAAAATCCTATTGTAAAATGATGAATTACAAAGGCCTGGCCTTGGAAACGGCAACCGATAATCCAGCACAAAAACTTTATGAAAAACTAGGTTGGAAAAAAGATGACCATTGTTTTCATTACTTTTGGATGGCCAAATCATAACAGAAATGCTCTTCCATGCGTATTGATATTATTACCGTACTCCCAGAACTTTTAAAAAGTCCGTTTGAAGCTTCCATTTTAAAAAGGTCCATTGAAAAAGGATTGGTAGAAATACATTTTCATAACCTCAGGGATTATACCGATACAAAGTATAGACAAGTTGATGATTATCAATTTGGTGGTGGTGCGGGCATGGTATTAATGATAGAGCCTATAGATAAATGTATCTCCAAGCTGAAAAAGGAAAGAACCTATGATGAGGTCATTTACATGACTCCGGATGGGACTACTTTAAATCAGAAAATGGCGAACAGTATTTCGCTCCAAAAAAATATTATCATTCTCTGCGGTCATTATAAAGGTGTAGACCAACGGGTAAGGGATGCTTTCATAACAAAAGAGATTTCTATAGGAGACTATGTTTTATCCGGCGGAGAGCTTGGAGCCGCAGTGCTTTGTGATACTATTATACGTTTGATCCCTGGGGTATTGAATGACGAAACCTCTGCTTTGACCGATACTTTTCAGGACGGCATGTTGGCACCGCCTGTATATACCAGACCTGCGGATTATAAAAACATGAAGGTGCCGGATATATTGCTTTCAGGGAATTTTGGAAAGATAGAACAATGGAGAGAAGAAAAGGCACATGAAAGAACTGAAAAATTAAGACCGGATTTGTTAAAATAAGCAAATGACGGAAATACCGATTTTAAATATCATAGGCGAAATATGTTTTTATCTGGCGTTACTTCTAATTATCATAAGCTCCTCAATAGCTCTTCATAAATGATAAGACTAAAGAGACTTTGCTTTTATTTATAGGAAGTTTAGCTATTCTGCTCATAAAAGTAATAGGGTTTGGACTAACTATTTGGGCGGGAACCTTAGGAACGGAAAAAATAATACAGATACAGAGGTTATTTATATGACAACGGGTTTGATGTATATTTTCTTCGGGTTTGGTTTAATGATATTTGTACTTGAAAAAACCAAAAAACAATAAATAAAACCTTGCCCAAACATTGCAACTTTAGAATAATTAACTATTTTTGCAGCCGGTTAAATCAACCTCTGACGAAAATCGTGAATGTTGTTTATCATAATTCCAATATTTAAAACACAATGGAGTCATTAATTAAGTTTGTACAAGACGAATTTGTAACTAAAAAAGAATTTCCTGAATTTTCGGCAGGTGATACGATTACGGTTTACTACGAAATCAAGGAAGGTGAAAAAACACGTACACAGTTCTTTAAAGGAGTTGTCATACAAAGAAGGGGTTCTGGTGCAACGGAAACTTTCACGATTCGTAAAATGTCCGGCACTGTTGGCGTAGAGCGTATTTTCCCTGTAAACATGCCAGCTTTGCAGAAGATTGAAGTCAATAAAAAAGGTAAAGTACGTAGATCACGTATTTACTATTTTAGAGGTCTTACAGGTAAAAAAGCAAGAATCAAAGAAGTTAGATCCTAATCCAGGATTTATCCATAAAATTAAGAACCGGCTTTCTACCGGTTTTTTTATGAACATTTGTGAATAACTGTAGTTCATAAGCTGTTGATTATTAATTTGTTAAAAAAATAGGACAGTTCTAAAGTTTTTCCTAATTTTAAGTATAACCAATGAAAATATTGTTAAGGATATTTTCAGACGTTATCATAAAAGTTACGTTCTTATGTTATTGTTTAGCTAAAATAGCCGCACTATCCTTTGGGTAGTATGTCTTTAATTTTAGTGAGTATTATTGAAAAAGGCTGTCGCCTTTTATAATAATATGGACGGTTGTTAAAAACAAACTTGTTTTGTTTTTAATGAAATACGTTAAGACGATAAGAAGAAAGCAAAGTAGTCGCTTGGTTCAATAATTAAGGACAAAATGTTTTCAAACGTTGAATTCGTGACGCAGATGCAATCAATGGTTGCAGTTTTGGTCGTATGATTAGAACAACGAGTCTGTAAACTTATTCTAAAAATCCATATCAATGTATTCGTACAATGATATGGATTTTGTTATTTTAAAACAATACGTTGCAAACCCCAAACATTGGGGACAATACAGGCATTCAAAGGACAAGAAAATTGTATATTTGCTCCGCTTTAAAATAAATTACAATCAATGTCCAAAATTTTTTATACCAAAACAGACGAAGCTCCAGCTTTGGCGACTGCGTCTTTCTTACCCATAGTACAAGCATTTACAAAAACGGCCGACATAGAAATTGAAACAAAGGATATTTCCCTTGCTGGAAGAATAGCTGCTACTTTCCCTGATTTTTTAAAACCTGAGCAAACTAAGCCGGACGCATTGGCAGAATTAGGAAAATTGGCCAAGGAGCCCGAGGCCAATATCATTAAATTGCCCAATATAAGTGCTTCTATTCCTCAATTAAAAGAAGCTATAGCGGAACTACAGGCCAAAGGATATGACGTACCCAATTATCCGGACGAACCTAATAATGAAGTTGAAAAAGAGATAAAGTCTAGATACGATAAAATAAAGGGAAGCGCGGTAAATCCTGTTTTAAGAGAAGGGAATTCGGATCGTAGAGCACCGAGGGCCGTAAAAAACTATGCGAAAAAGAATCCGCATTCTATGGGAGCTTGGAATGCCGATTCCAAAACGCACGTTGCCACAATGTCACATGGGGACTTTAAGAGCAATGAAAAATCACTTACGGTAAGAGATGCCAGTACTGTTGAGATCTTATTGATTACCAAAAATGGGACGAAAAAGGTTCTTAAAGATAAGGTCGCTCTTTTAGCCGGTGAAATCATTGATGCCACGGTAATGAGCAAATCCGCGTTATTGGATTTTTTGAGGGAGCAGGTGAAAGATGCCAAGGACAAAGGAGTATTGTTCTCCGTTCATATGAAAGCTACAATGATGAAGGTTTCCGATCCAATCATCTTTGGACATGTAGTGGAAACCTATTTTAAATCGGTTTTTGAAAAATACCACCAAATTTTTGAGGAAATAGGAGTAAATCCAAATGATGGTCTAGAGGTGCTGTTCAATAAATTGACCAGTTTACCAGAAAATAAAAGAACTGCAATAGAAGCGGACATTAAAGAAACGATTCAGAATGGTCCGGACCTGGCAATGGTCAATTCCGATAAAGGCATTACCAATCTTCACGTACCTAGCGATATTATCATAGATGCATCCATGCCCGCAATGATTCGCAATTCAGGTCAAATGTGGAATTCAAAAGGAAAATCTCAGGATACGAAAGCCGTCATACCGGATAGTAGTTATGCGGGCATATACACCGCCACGATTGACTTTTGTAAAGAACACGGCGCTTTTGATCCCACAACTATGGGTACGGTTCCAAATGTTGGGCTCATGGCACAAAAAGCAGAAGAGTATGGTTCCCATGATAAAACTTTTGAAATTTCGGAAAATGGTGTCGTTCAGGTAAAGGACTTGAATACGAACAAAGTTTTAATAGAACATAATGTAAAGGCGGGAGACATATGGCGTATGTGCCAAGTGAAAGACGCACCTATACAAGATTGGGTAAAGCTAGCGGTTTCAAGGGCAAAAGCAACTCAAATACCCGCGATATTCTGGTTGGATGAAGATAGGGCACATGATGCCGAATTGATTAAAAAAGTAAACGCGTATCTACCCCTACACGACATTGAAGGCCTTGAAATACATATCATGTCTCCGATCAAAGCTACGGAGTTCACCTTAAAAAGAATCAAGGAAGGAAAGGATACGATATCCGTTTCCGGAAACGTGCTTAGAGATTATTTGACAGACCTCTTTCCAATTTTAGAAGTAGGTACCAGTGCAAAAATGTTGTCAATTGTCCCTCTTATGAATGGTGGCGGTCTATTTGAAACGGGCGCAGGCGGGTCGGCACCAAAACACGTTGAACAATTTTTAGAAGAAGGTCACTTGCGGTGGGATTCCTTAGGCGAATTCTTGGCGCTTGGCGTATCGCTGGAATTTCACGGCGATAAAAACAACAACGATAGGGCAAAACTTTTAGGAAATGCTTTGGATGAAGCCACCGAGAAATTCTTGGACAACGATAGATCCCCTTCTAGAAAGGTCAATGAATTGGATACAAGGGGCAGCCACTTCTATTTGGCCTTATATTGGGCCGAAGCATTGGCGAATCAAAATGAAGATGCAGGGCTTAAGTCCGTTTTTGAAAAGATACATGCGGAATTAGATAAAAGCACATCAAAAATTTTGCAAGAGTTGGTAGATGCGCAAGGAAAAGCGGTGGATATTGGTGGTTATTATCTTCCGAATGCTGATTTGACTTCAAAAGCGATGAGACCAAGTACGGCCTTTAATAGCATTTTAAAAAGCATCTGAATATTAAATTATGATTAAAATATAGCGTTTTTCGCAGCTTTCAATTTAGGATTTTATAATTTCGAAGCCTTATAAAAAAAATTGAAAAAGTATCTTTTTTTAGTTACTATCCTCTTTCTTGGAGCTTGTGAAGATGTTATAGATATTTCCCTTCCCACTTCGCCCACTAGATTGGTCATAGATGCGGTAATAGGAATCGATGAAATCGATGGAGATATTACCACTGTTGGTCAAGTTAGGCTCACTCTAACGGCTTCATTCTTGGATGAAGAGGTCCTACCGGCCGAGGGCGCAACGGTAAGTATTACCAATTTAACTACGGATGAGGTTTTTGTGTTGGACGAATCCGAACCGGGCACTTTTAATATTGGCCTCCCTATTTTCGAATTTGATACGGATTATCGCCTAGAAGTAGTTCACAATGGGGAGAACTATGAATCCATACAGCAATTGGCCCGTAGCGGTACTATTAATAATGTCGTACAAGGAGACGGGTTCTTATTGGACCAAGAGAAAGAAACGGAAGTCATTATAACTTTTACGGACGTTCCCAATGAACGCAATTATTACCTTTTTGCTTTTGGAACTGATGATTTTTTAACTACGGATGACGAATTTTACCGGAATAACGTATTCACGTTTTCTTACTTTTATGAAAATTTAAATCCCGGGGATTTACAATTGATAACGTTATTGGGAATCAATAAGGGTTTTTCGAGATATGCCTCCATCGTTATACAACAATCCGGCGTTGACGGTGGTGGCCCTTTTACCAACCCTCCATCCAGTGTAAGGGGAAATATCATCAATACAAGCAATCCGGAGAATTATCCGTTGGGCTATTTTGCATTGAGCGAATTTGATTTTGTTTCCATTACGATAGAGTGAAGTAGATACCGGTAATTACATTGATTAATTTATACTATACACATGTCCTATAAATGTTTCGCATGCCTTGCAACACTTTTCTTATCCTGTACGTTTGCTCTTGCCCAAAAGAAATACACTATAAACGGAACAGTTTCCGAGAGCACGAGCAATGAAACGCTCATTGGGGTAACGATAGCCTTTCCTAGCTTACAAACAGGGGTAACGACCAATGAATATGGTTTTTATTCCATCACCCTACCTGAGGGCGATTATAAACTTGTCGTAAGTTATTTGGGTTTCAAGGATATTGTGCAGGATATTTCACTCTCCCAAGATATCAAAATGGATTTCAGTTTGGAGGAAGAAGCGGAACAGCTTGAAGAGGTCGTCGTTACCGAGGATGTAGAAAAAATGGACATTCGCAAACCTCAAATGAGCGTCAACGCGCTATCCGTAAAAACCATAAAAAAAATACCGGTAATTTTAGGAGAAGCAGATGTTATAAAATCCATTCTTCTATTGCCTGGCGTGACCAATGCTGGAGAAGGAGCTTCCGGTTTTAACGTACGTGGCGGTGCAGCGGATCAAAACCTTATTTTATTGGACGAGGCCATTATTTTTAATTCTTCGCACTTGTTCGGTTTCTTTTCGGTATTTAATCCTGATGCCATTAAGGACATCAAACTATATAAAGGTGGCATTCCTGCACGCTATGGCGGGCGTTTGTCATCTGTACTGGATATTTTTCAAAAAGAGGGTAATAGCAAGGAACTCAAAGTAAATGGCGGTATTGGTGCCGTTGCCAGTAGATTATTGGTAGAAGGGCCCATCAAAAAGGATAAAGCCGCTTTTCTTTTTGGAGGACGAGCCTCCTATGCACATCTGTTTACCCCACTTTTTGGTATAGACAATACGGCTTACTTCTTTGATTTGAACACGAAATTGAACTATAATATAAATGACAATAATAGTATCTATTTATCCGGTTATTTTGGCAGGGACGTTTTTGGTATAAACGATAGCTTTGTAAATACATACGGTAATACGGTTGCCAATTTTAGATGGAACCATCTTTTTTCGGATAAATTGTTTTCTAACCTTTCTTTAATCTATTCCGATTATTATTACGGACTTAAACTGGATTTTGTAGGATTCAACTGGAATTCCGGCATCCGAAATTTCAATGTGAAATACGATTTAAAACACTATCTGAACGATAAACTCCAAATTAATTATGGCCTTAATAATATTTACTATTCCTTTAATCCCGGTAAAATAGAACCGAGCAACCCCGATTCGGGAATAATAGAAGATCAACTGACCAGAAAATATGCCAACGAATTTGCAGCTTACGTTGACGTTGAGCATCGGGTAACGAATAATTTAAGCTTAGGTTACGGCATTCGTTTCAGCAATTTCATAAGGCTTGGACAAGAGGAACTGAATGTTTATGAAAATGATAGTCCAGTTGATTTTGACCCTTTTTTACTTATCTATCAAGAGGCCGAGCCCATAGATGTTATAAATCCCGGCAGAAGTGGTAGTTTGGCTACTTTCAGTAATTTTGAGCCCAGGGCTTCGCTTTCCTATACGCTGAATTCCACAAGTTCCATCAAGGCGAGCTATACAAGATTAGCACAATACCTTCACTTGC
The DNA here is from genome assembly GCF_047345745.1 of Maribacter algae. NCBI lineage: Bacteria > Pseudomonadati > Bacteroidota > Flavobacteriia > Flavobacteriales > Flavobacteriaceae > Maribacter > Maribacter algae. Next base: position 640,052 of record NZ_JBLFES010000002.1, on the reverse strand, counting down.
TTTCGAATACGAGCTCCCCTACTCCTTTGGATGTGTGGACACCCAGTGGGCCTTTTGTCGAACCACAGCTTTTAGATCAGTATGCCTTCGGTTATTTTAAGAATTTAAAAGGAGGCGACTATTCGTTGGAGACCGAAGTTTTCTATAAGGACATTCAAAATAGGATTGATTATATAGATGGTGCCAATCTAATTGCCAACGATGCCATTGAACAAGTGATTCTAAACGGCGAAGCCAGAGCCTACGGATTGGAATTCCTCTTGCGTAAAAATGAAGGCAGGTTTCAAGGTTGGTTGGCCTATACGCTGTCAAAATCCGAACAACGTACGCCGGGAAGAACAGCAACTATGGATAATGGAAGAAGCAATCTGGAAACCGGCATCAATTTGGGGGAATGGTACAATACACCTTTTGATAAAACACATGATATTTCACTGTTCGCAAGTTATGAACTGAATAAAAAATGGAGTTTTAACACAAACTTTGTCTATCAAACCGGGCAACCTACCAATTTTCCGGTTGGGCAATTTGAATTTCAAGGGTTGACCGTACCTTTCTTCGGACTTAGAAATCAAGAACGATTGCCAGACTATAATAGAATTGATATTTCCGCTACGCTGACACCCAAAAAGAATGCGAATAGGAAACTGCAAGGGGAATGGGTTTTTAGTATTTATAACCTTTATAATAGGCGAAATGCGGCTTCTATTAATTTTCGCAGAAACCAGGATACCGGAGTCAATGAAGCCGTAAGGACATCCATATTCGGAATTGTTCCTGCGGTAACGTATAATTTTAAATTTTAGGAGATGAGAAAGCTATTTTATTTTCTAGCAGTTTTAAGTGTATTTGCATCGTGTGAAGACGTCATAGAGGTTGATGTACCCTCCGATACTCCCAGGCTTAGTGTGGATGGTTTGGTCAGGATCCAGGATAGTTCTACCGTTACCAATATCCAGATAAAAGTAAGTGTGACCAGTTCTTTCTTTGAACCTTCGCCTCCAGCAAATCTAGATCAGATTACCATCACCAATTTAGATGCCGATAGTTCCGAAAATATTATGGTTTTGATAGAGGAGGAGGAAGGCAGCGGCGTGTATGAAAAATTGGTGGATAATCGTCTTCTGCGGGAAGGTAGGCTTGTACTCCAGATAAATTACCAAGATGAAAACTACTTAGCAAGAACAGAGTTTGTTCCAACTGTACCCATAACTAAATTGGAACAGGGGACCCAAACCCTCTTTAGTGGCGACGAAACTGAATTGGTAGTTGCATTCGATGACGCGCCGGATAGGGATGATTTTTATATTTTCGATTTTGATTTTGATGAGTTTTTAGTGACCGAAGATGAGTTTTACAAAGGCCAAAAATTTGAGTTCTCCTATTTCTATGATAGTGATATAGAGGCCGGACAAGAAATAGACATCAGTATTTTAGGTGCGGACGAAGGATTTTATAACTATATGAATCAACTTATTGTGCAGGCTGGAGGCGATCAAGGTCCTTTTCAAACCCCGGCGGCAACGGTCAGGGGCAATATCATCAATGTTACGAATATTGATAATGACGAAGTATTTGACAACGTAGAACAACCGGATAATTTTGTTTTAGGTTATTTTGCCGTAGTACAAGAATATAAAGAAACCATCACCATTGAATAATTCCAATACAAATAGAGATCTGTTGATTACCGGACTAAAACGGCTGGCGATTACCGTAATTTTAATGTTTACGGCCCCTGTCGTAATTTGGCAAGCTTTCAAAAATCAGCAACACCCATTGTATTGGCCCGTACTAATTGTCGGAATTATTCTAGCGATTGCCGCCGTAGCCATGGGTTTTAAAGGTATTAAAACGGTTGTAGATGCCATTTTTGGTAAAAAAAATTCCTAATTCTTCTTTTGGGAAGGTTTTTTCCACTTATTGTAAAGTTCATCGTAATTATAGTCCAAAACTGTTTCTTGACGCTCCAACTTTCCTGATGCGAATGCGCGTTGCAAAATATCTTCAATGAGGTAGTCCTCCTCTATTTTATCGGGATGAAATTCTTCCTTAATACTTATTTTGAATAATTTTGCGGTTGTATTATACCAAAAGGCACGCCAACCACTTCTTAATTCCTTGACCAAATCAAAGGCCGTAGTACCGGTTTGCCTGTAAATGAGTTTCACTAAAATCTGACCTTCGGTACGTGTCAATTTTTTTAATTCTTCCGAAAACTCCTCTTCTATATATTTTTGGACTTTTTTGGTATATTTTTTTCTTTTTCTGTTCTTCTTGATAAGTTTAAGGCTATCGTTCAATTCTACGAGTCGTTCCGCGGCCAGCTTAGCATAAGGGTATACTTTTTGCGTTTTTCGCCTTAAAATATAATATCTTAATTTTTCTTTATAGGAGGAAAATTTCAATCTTCCAAATACATAGGCATCTTCCAAGGGAATGGAACTTTGCAGTACGGAATCGCCCTCTATAATAATTAGTTTTTCGGCAACGGAATCCAAAGATTGCTCAGGCACTTGGGCAACTCCCTCTAAAAGTCCCAAAAACAAAAAAACAAGATAACTCAGTTTTCTTTCCATGATTTATGATAAGCAAAAGCTCTGCCAAAATTAACGATTATTACAGGAGCTTATTATTAAAACAAAGTGAATATTCTTAAGTTTGCAGCTAAACTTTATTAGATGGCCAAGACAGATATCATTACTAAGAAATCGCTGACTTTTTTTGAAAAATACCTAAATAACGCTGCTCCGACAGGTTATGAATGGGAAGGTCAAAAATTATGGATGGATTATCTTAAACCTTATGTGGACACTTTTATTACCGATACTTATGGAACGGCCGTCGGTGTTATAAATCCTGATGCAAAATACAAAGTGGTCATTGAAGGACACTCCGATGAAATCTCTTGGTATGTGAATTATATTACCGATAACGGGCTGCTCTATGTGATACGCAACGGTGGCAGTGATCATCAAATTGCACCTTCCAAATGGGTAAATATCCATACCAAAAATGGAATCGTTAAAGGTGTTTTTGGATGGCCGGCCATCCATACCAGAAAGTCGAGCAAAGAAGAACCACCAAAATTGGACAACATTTTTATTGATGTAGGTGCCAAGGATAAGGAAGAAGTAGAAAAAATGGGCGTGCATGTGGGCTGTGTTATTACCTACCCAGATGAATTTCATGTCCTGAACAAGGATAAATTTGTTTGCAGGGCCATAGACAATAGAGCGGGCGGATTTATGGTGGCAGAGGTAGCACGTCTTTTACATGAAAACAAGAAGAAGCTACCTTTTGGATTATACATTACGAATTCCGTTCAGGAGGAAATCGGTTTACGTGGTGCGGAAATGATCACGCAGACCATAAAGCCAAATGTTGCCATAGTGACCGATGTATGCCATGACACTTCTACCCCAATGATCGATAAAAAGGTTCAAGGTCATACGGAAATAGGAATGGGGCCTGTAATTTCTTATGCGCCAGCGGTACAAAACAAACTTCGCGAACGTATCATAGAAACTGCGGAAGCCAAAAAAATTCCTTTTCAACGCATGGCGGCCTCCCGTTCTACAGGGACGGATACGGACGCTTTTGCATACAGTAATGGTGGTGTGGCTTCTGCCCTTATTTCCCTACCGTTACGCTATATGCACACAACGGTAGAAACAGTTCATAAGGATGATGTTGAAAATGTGATCCGATTGATTTATGAAACGCTACTTACGATCAAAGAAGGAGAAACGTTCAGCTACTTTGACTAGGCCAACCTAATCCTTCCCAAAAGGAAGGGCTTTTTATTGTATGGATGAGCTAATTGACATACTTGATTCGGAGGGAAATCCTTTAGGAAAAACAGCGATGAAATCAGAAGTCCATAAAATGGGATGGTTCCATCGAACCGTTCATATTTGGTTTCACACTTCGGACGGAAGAGTGTTGTTACAACAAAGAGGTAAAAACAAAGATGCCCATCCCCTACTTTGGGATGTTTCTGTCGCTGGACACGTTAGTGCCGGGGAACCCATCGAAACAGCGGCTTTAAGAGAGGTTGAAGAAGAAATCGGACTGGAAATCCTCACGAATGATTTATACAAAATAGGCGTGTTCAAATCGATTCAAAAACACCATGAAAGATTTATAGATCATGAATTCCATCATACCTTTTTATGTGAACTAAAAATGCCGCTTGAGAAATTGACGAAACAAGAGAGTGAAGTAGCGTCCTTAAAATTGATTCCGCTATCAACCTTCAAGAGCAATTTAGAAGATAAAAAACGGTCAGTTACTTACGTACCGCATGAAAAACGTTACTATAAAACGATAATCAACGCCATTGAGCAACATCTATAGCGAATCGGCAAATTCTTGCGCGGCATCCAAAGCGTAAGTTTGCTGTTCTCCACTAGCCATATTTTTGACCACAAACGATTTATTCGCCAACTCCTCCGCTCCTAAAAGGATTACATAAGGAACTTCTCGATTATTGGCATATTTGAACTGTTTTTGGATTTTAGCATCCGCAGGATATAAGTCGGCCTTTAAACCCAATTTGCGTAATACCGTGGTCAACTTTAATGCGGCAAGCGCTTCTTTGTTTCCAAAATTAAAACACAGTACATCTAAAGAGCGGTCAATTTCTTTCGGGAAAAGGCCTAGTTCTTCTAAAACCAGATAAATACGGTCCAATCCAAATGAAATGCCCATACCGCTTACACCGTTAAGACCAAAAATACCGGTCAAATCATCATAACGACCGCCGCCACCAATAGAGCCCATTTTTACATTCTCGGGAGCGGCAACTTCAAAAATGGCCCCAGTGTAGTAATTAAGTCCTCTTGCCAATGTAACGTCAATCCCTAATTTTGCCGATTGAAGCCCAAGAGTGCTTATCGTTTCGATGATAAACCGTAATTCTTCGGTGCCTTTGCTGCCTACTTCTGAATCCTTGAGAAAGGTTCCTAAAATGTCAAGCTGATCGGCATTGCTCCCCGTAAGATTGAATAATGGAGCTGCCTTTTCGATAGAAACTTCTGAAATGCCTTTAGCCAGCATCTCTTTTTTAACACCGTCCTTTCCTATCTTATCCAACTTATCCAGGGCAACCGTAAAATCGATTAAAAAATGTTTGGCCCCGATAACCTCTGCTATACCTGCTAAAATCTTACGGTTATTCAATTTTATAGTCGCTCCTTCAAGTCCCAGCTCTGTGAAAACGGCATCGTACAATTGCACAAACTCTACCTCTTGTAACAAAGAATCTGATCCCACTACATCTGCATCGCATTGATAAAATTCACGAAAACGACCCTTTTGGGGCCTATCGGCACGCCAAACCGGTTGTATCTGATAACGTTTAAAAGGAAAGTCCAATTCATTTTGGTGCATCACCACATATCGTGCAAAAGGGACAGTTAAATCATAGCGTAATGCCTTTTCGGAAATCTTGGGCGTCAACGAACTGGAATCCTTGGAGCTATAAGTAACATCATCGACTTTACTTATAAAATCTCCTGAATTCAATATTTTAAAAATCAAGCGGTCACCTTCGTCACCATATTTTCCCATTAAGGTATCCGAGTTTTCAAAAGACGGCGTTTCAATAGGTTGAAATCCAAAAGCTTTAAAGTGCTTTTTGACAATATCAAAAATATAATTTCGCTTTGCGACTTCTGAAGGGGTAAAATCTCTTGTTCCCTTTGGAATGGATGGTTTCTTGGCCATTTTGAGTTTTGTTGTATTACAGACTTTCCGCAGACCATGCTATGGAAATGTTTTGAACAACGCAAATATCGGGTTATCCTATTACTTTATCAAACCATTGGTAGAGCTCGCCTTTGGTAATCGTTGCTCCTTGCCGTATCAATTGAAATTTATCCGCATTCCTATCTTCCGTATACGCTTTGGAAGCTGTCAAATATTCCACAAAATCTGACTGCCAATTTTTTTTGAACCAATCAAAACCAAGTTTGGTGGTCAAATCTATGTCAGGATTCATTACTTTTACGGAAATGAGTTTCATCTCTTTCTCGGTCAAGTGAAACAAGTGCATCTGCTTCGCGGAAATATTCTCCAAATAGCTCACTTTACCCAGAACACCTTCCCAAATTAAATCACTGAACACATCCAGTTCTTCTTCTGCAGCTTCTGGCTTGTCCTTCTTAATGGCAGCCCATTCATCGGCCGTGATGGATTGGGTCGCTAAAAAATTAATAAACTCAGGATGAAGTTCCTCTAATTGTTCCTTTGTTAACCTCGTATATTTCATATTCTTAAAAAACAAAGCCTTCCAGTAAACTGAAAGGCTTTAAACTTTATTTAAAAAGAAAATTATTTCTGTTCTGCGACAACTTCAAATGGGAAATCTATGACGACCTCTCTATGCAAACGAATTTGCGCGTTGTAAGGTCCGGTTCTTTTTACGGAACCTCCTTGTATATTGATAAATTTCTTATCGATTGTATGTCCTTCTTTTTCCAAAGCAGCAGCCAAATCAATCGTAGTAACCGATCCGAATAATTTATCTCCGGCACCGGTCTTTGCACTGATTTTTAATTCCAATGCTTTTAATGCATCTGCAACTTTATTGGCCGCATCTACAACTTTCTTTTCTTTATGCGCTCTTTGTTTTAGATTTTCTGCCAAAACCTTTTTGGCGGAAGGAGTTGCCATCGTGGCCAATCCTTGAGGTATTAGAAAGTTTCTTCCGTATCCGTTCTTAACGGTTACCAAATCATCTTTAAAACCTAAATTCTGTACGTCTTCCTTTAATATAAGCTCCATCTTACCTCTCTTTTATTTTAATAAATCACCAACGTAGGGCATTAAGGCCAAATGACGTGCTCTCTTAACGGCCTGTGCCACTTTTCTCTGATACTTCAAGGAAGTACCCGTAAGTCTTCTTGGCAATAGTTTACCTTGTTCATTTACCAACTTCATTAAAAAGTCCGCATCCTTATAATCTATGTATTTGATACCGGATTTTTTGAAACGGCAATATTTCTTCTTTGTGTTGGTCTCAATGTTCAATGGAGTCAGATACCTGATTTCCCCATCCTTTTTACCTTTTGCTTGTTGTTGTAATGTTGACATAATACTTAAGCTTTAGCGGTTTTGTTTCTTGTTCTTCTTTTTTCTGCCCATGCAATGGCGTGCTTGTCCAACTTAACGGTCAAGAAGCGCATAACACGTTCATCTCTTCTAAATTCCTGTTCATAAGGTAAAACTACCTCACCAGGACCGGAGAATTCAAACAAGTGGTAAAACCCACTTTTTTTGTTTTGGATAGGGTACGCCAATTTTTTTAGGCCCCAATTTTCTTTGGCCACCATTTTGGCGCCATTCTTAATTAAGAAATCTTCAAATTTCTTAACTGTTTCCTCTATCTGAACATCAGATAGAACGGGATTCAAAATGAAAACAGTTTCGTAATGGTTCATATTAATATATTTAATTTAAGGAGTGCAAAAATAAGTTTTATTTTAAAATAAATATAAGAAACCGGAAAATTCTTCGTTATAGAGAGAAGCAATATAAAATTAACAAACCAAATCTTTATACATGGTCATTGCAAATTATACGATCAATAGTGCATTGTTTACATCTTTTGTTGTAGTTCAGCACCTTTTTTCGGTTATTTGTCGATGATTTAACCCCACAAATCAGCCCTTATGAAATTAAGAAGTATTATCGTTGATGATTCATCCATGCAAAGGATGGCCGTTGCAAAGTTGGTAAATAACCATCCCAACCTGGCAATGGTAGCTGAATATAGCAATGCTATAGAAGCTAAAAACGGTATCAAAAACAATGAGATAGACCTTATCTTTCTAGATGTTGAGATGCCGATTATCACCGGATTTGACCTACTCGAGTCCCTAGATAACAGTCCTCAAGTGATTTTAATCACTGGAAAACCAGATTATGCCCTTAAAGCTTTTGACTATGATGTAACGGATTATCTCCATAAACCGATTACCATGGCACGCTTTGACGCTTCCGTAAAAAGAGCGGTAGCAAAATATGAACAAATGCACAGAGTCCATGAAGACGAAGAGCATATTTTCGTGAAGAGCAACCTGAAGAAAAGAAAGGTTATATTAAACGATATCAAGTGGATAGAAGCCCTTGGCGATTACATAAAATTAGTTACGGATGAAGCTAATATTGTAATTTTATCAACAATGAAATCTTTTGAAAAGCAATTGCCCGAAGAAAAGTTTTTACGAATTCACAAGTCTTATATCGTAAACTTGGAAAAAGTAGAAAAATTCAACAGTAAAAATGTAGAAGTCAGTGGACGTTCTATTCCGTTAAGTAGAAATAAGAAAACGGAATTGGCCGAAGCGCTTAGCAACGTATAAATTGCGTATGATATAAAAGTACTTTACAAGAAACCGCCTTTAATTGGCGGTTTTATTTTTTATATATGGTCAACATTATAGATTACCCTGACACTTCTATATAGTGAAACCGCATTAAAGGATTTTTCTATCCTTTTGATATTGCGTTTTGTTTGGACTATGGATTCCTTTTTGTCCATCTTAATCAAAAGATGTTTTAAATATTGATTTCTTATCCTCGCCACGGACGGGTACTCCGGACCCAGAACATTTCCTCCAAAATTATTCTTTAAGGCGTTGCAAAACCAGTCCGCAGCCTCGTTTAGCACATTGTAGTTCTTGTGCTTAAAGGTTATTTTAATAATTCTATTTACAGGAGGATATTTATATTGTTCCCTATCATAGTGTTGCTCCGCATACATCCCGTTATAATCTCCCGTAGAAACCTGTTTTAAAATTTGATGGTACGGATTATATGTTTGTATGATAACTTTACCTCTCTTTTTGGTACGACCAGCCCTACCGGCCACTTGCGTCAATAATTGAAAACTCCTTTCGTGCGTCCTGTAATCCGGAAAATTTAAAAGTGCGTCCGCATTCATGACCCCGACAAGACTTACATTTCTAAAATCCAAACCCTTGGTAATCATTTGCGTACCGATGAGAATATCCGTCTCCTCCTGTTCAAATGCCGTAATTATTTTTTCATAAGCATGCTTCCCACGGGTGGTATCCAAATCCATACGGGCCACTTTGGCTTCGGGGAACAATTCTTTTACTTCTAGTTCTATCTGTTCCGTACCAAAACCTTTGGTATCCAATTCTAAACTCCCACAAGCCTGACAACTTTCCGGTATAGCCGTATGATGTCCACAGTAATGACAGCGTAATTGTTTTCTATACTGATGATAGGTTAAGCTAACATCACAATTTGGACATTGTGGTGTATGACCACAAGTAAGACATTCTAAAATGGGAGCGTATCCCCTTCTATTCTGGAAAAGAATCACCTGTTCCCCCTCAGAGAGTGTTTCCGTTATTTCTTCCAATAACCGTTCGGAAAAATGACCCTTCATTCTCCGTTTACGATGGGCTTCTTTGATATCCACCAATTCCATGTCCGGTAATAGGACATTCCCATAGCGTCTGTTTATCTCGGCATAACCATATTTTCCCGTTTGGGCATTATGAAAACTCTCAATACTTGGCGTTGCGGAGCCCAGCAATACATTTGCCTTATGAAAATGTCCCAACACGATTGCCGCATCCCGAGCATGATACCTTGGTGCCGGATCAAACTGCTTGAACGAGCTTTCATGTTCTTCATCAATAATGATTAACCCTAAATTGTTAAAAGGTAAAAGCATTGCCGAACGTGCACCGATTACTATCTGCGCCTTGCTCTTTTCAGATGCAACATTGTTCCAAACCTCCACGCGCTCCTGTACATTGTATTTGGAATGATAAACGGCTATCTTCCCTCCAAAATAATCCTCTAATCTCGTAATGAGCTGGGTGGTCAAGGCAATTTCCGGAAGTAAATACAATACTTGTTTTCCTTCGTTCAAACACGATTCCATCAGTTTTACGTACACTTCCGTTTTTCCTGATGATGTAATTCCTTTTAATAATGTAACTTTTTCATTTTCAAAATTTTGAAGTATTTTATCTAAAGCAATTTGCTGATGTTCGTTCAGGCTTTTAATTGCTGATAATTCCTCATCGGATTCATAATTCACTCGGTCTTTTTGGACGAAATATTCTTCCAAAATTCCCTTTTCTACCAAACTTTTAATAACCGCTTTTGAACTATTGCCGGCAAGCTCCAGATCCGTAACCGTAATCGGTTTTTTAGAGTTCCCTACTAATTGGAATAACGCCAACACTACTTGACTTTGTTTTGGTGCACGGGTAAGGGAATTGAGCAGTTCTTCAAGCTTATCGTTACTGGTATACCCTTGGGCAAGCTTTACGTACCTCACCAATTTTGGCTTATATTGCTCATAAACCTCTTCCTTAAGACGGATGACTTTTTTCTCTAATAAACGTTGAAGAACGGGCAATGTATTTTTCCTGTCGATAATCGCCGAAACTTCTTGCACCTTTAGTATAGATTGATGCTGAAGTGCCTCAAAGATGAGAAACTCATCGTCCTTTAGGGAAAGTTCGTCAGCATCAAAATCCGGATTACGGAGTACCAATGTTTCACTTTCCAATAAAAAGGCACTTGGCAACGCGCTTCGCATGACCTCTCCTAAAGTACACATGTAATAGTCCGCTATCCAGCGCCAATGCTCAAGCTGTATTGGTTTTACGGTGGGAGAATCATCTAAAACTTCATGGATCTCTTTCGCCTCATATACTTCGGGAGGCATAGTATGAACGCTTTCTACAAGACCTGTATATATTTTTGATCTGCCAAAAGGAACGGCAACACGCATTCCTGTGGTGAGTAGTTTGGCTTCTTCGGGGCTTACGCCATACGTAAAATGCCTTTCCAAAGGGATGGGCAATATTACATTGATAAAGTTTGCCATAACATTTAGCCTTCCAAACGAACCCAGGTTTGTGTACGGTATAAAAAGGCCAAATAGCCTCTCACCTTGAGTTCATCGGGATTTTCAGGGTTCAACCATATTTTGAACCGAAACGTCATTGCTTGCTCGGGATCAAAAAGTCGTTTTCCCTTCCATTCCCCATCTTCGTTCTTTTCGCCTGCCGTAATAATTTCCATTCCTACCACAGGTTTATCCTTTAGTTCTCCTTCACACTTAGTACATAACACTTCTGTATCCTCTTTCCCATCCTCCAGTACTTTTAAAACCTTACCGTACATGAGACCGTCTTTCTTATAAATTTTAATAAGCCCTTTAGGTTTTCCGGTACGGTCATCTATGGTTTTCCAGGTTCCAAAAACACTTTGCGCGTTTAAAAATCCCGTAAAACAAAGTAATACGGCAGCACATAAATTCCTTTTAAAATATGTCATTCTTTTCTAGCAATTTTCCTCAATGAGTTCAAGGAGGCATTCAATTCAAAACCAAGTAGCAATATATTGGAATTTAACCAGATGTAGACCATTAAAATCAATAATCCTCCCAATGCACCGTAAAGCTCGTTGTACCGTGCAAAGGATTCCACATAAATACCGAACAAATAGGAAGTGATAAGGAAAAGAATAGTCGTCATCAAAGCACCAACAGAAAAGAAACGGGCCTGTTTTCCTTCCCTTGTTCCAAAGTAATAAAGTGTTGCCGTGGTCAAATAGGACAATATCACAAAAAACAACACTTTTGCTATTTGTACCCCTATAATCTCATCTTCATCCAACACATAACCCCCTTGGCGCGCAGCGAACTCCGATAAATAGCCCAACACATAGAATTCAAAATAAATAAAGGCCACAAAACCTAAAATAATCAATATCGCAAGTATTAGGCCTACCATCAGAGCAAAAAGATATTGCCTAAAGAAGTTTCTGGTCAGGCTGATGTGGTATGAGGTCTCAAAACCGGCAAAAATAGAATTCACCCCGTTGGCCACTAAAAAAATGGACAACAGAAAAGCGGAGGACAACAAACCGCCCCTTTTTTGGTCTTTAATTTGTTGAAACACCTCTCCGAAATATTCACCTGTTGCGGTAGGTAGGAACGATTCCAAAAAGGATAGAAATTCGGCATCGAAATTTGCATTTTCGATACTGATGTAGGAAACCAAAAACGGAACCAGCGTTACCATAAAAATCAATAGCGGAAAAAGTGCCATAAAAAGACTAAAAGCAATGGCACTTGCCCTTGTGGAAACAGCTCCTTGTATGACACCCAAAATATACATCTCAGTTAAATCATAAATAGAAAGTCCTTCAAAACCGGGCAACTTAATATTTTTCAACAAACGGACCAGCCAGTTGATTATGGGAATCTTGTCAAGTTTTTCCTCCACCTCTGCCGACATCTACACTGCTTTAAGGCTTAGATCCATGTTATAGACCGAATGGGTCAATGCACCGGAAGAAATATAATCTACCCCGCATTCTGCATATTTTCGTATGGTTTTTTCAGTAATGCCCCCAGAGGATTCCGTCAAACAGGTATCACCGATCATTTCAACCGCCTTTCTGGTATCCTCATAATTGAAGTTGTCAATTAAGATCCGGTACACCCCGTCCGACCTTAAGATTTCTGCGATTTCTTCTAGATTTCGGGCTTCAACAATGATTTTTAAATCTCGCCCAGTTTCGGATAAGTAGTTTTTTGTTTTATCGATTGCTTTGGTGATACCACCGGCAAAATCAATATGATTGTCCTTCAACATAATCATATCATATAGTGCGAACCTATGGTTTTCCCCTCCTCCAATTTTTACCGCCCATTTCTCCAAAGCACGGATTCCCGGGGTAGTTTTTCTGGTATCCAAAATCTTAGTGCCCGTTCCTTCCAGAAGCTTTACAAAAGAATTGGTTTTTGTAGCGATAGCACTCATACGCTGCATGGCGTTCAGCACCAATCTTTCAGCTTTTAAAATACTTTGTGACCTACCTTCTACATAGAAAGCAACATCCCCATAATTCACTTCCGAACCATCTTCTATCAATACATCTATCTGAAAATCGCTATCTACATATTTAAATACCTGTTTGGCAAAATCGATACCGGCAATTACACCATTGTCCTTGACCAATAATTTAGCCTTTCCCGTTGCATTTTTGGGTATACAGGAGAGCGAACTATGATCACCGTCACCCACATCCTCACGAATGGCATTCTCGATTATCCCCTTTATTTCTTGCTTAAATTGTTCTTCCGATATCATTTTAAAATATTGCTCATTGCTAAAATACAAACTACTTTGGGAATTTGATTTACTTTTGAACAATGACCATAAAACTATTGACCATAGGCAAGACCGATAGCAAAGAATTACAACATTTAATAGCTGTCTACCAAAAAAGGTTATCGCACTATATCAAATTCACCATTGAGGTAATCCCGGATATTAAAAATGCCAAAAACCTTTCCGAAGCGCAACAAAAAGAAAAAGAAGGGGAATTGGTTCTCAAAAAAATCGGTCCAACGGATAATTTGATTCTTTTTGATGAAAACGGAAAACAGTATTCCTCCATCGCATTTTCATCTTTCTTACAAAAGAAAATGAATTCCGGGATAAAACAGCTCGTGTTTTTGATCGGTGGACCTTATGGGTTCAGTGATGCGGTTTACCAAGCGGCACATGATAAAATAAGCCTCTCCAAAATGACTTTCTCCCATCAAATGGTGCGTCTATTTATTACGGAGCAAATTTATAGGGGTTTTACTATTTTAAAGAACGAACCGTATCACCACCAATAAATTTAAGTTCAAGAATCAAGTTCAAACTCAAAAATACTTTACCGGTTAATAGAGTACTCGGAATTTTATCGTGTTCTCTATCTTTTTCAAAGCTTTTATGACATCCTTGTTATACTCCTTGTCCAAATCCGTAATAACATAACCAACTTCACTGTCCGTAGAAAGGTATTGGCTGGAAATATTTAATTCATACTCGGCAAGGACCTTATTAATTTCCGCCATAATTCCGGGTACGTTTTTATGGATATGCAAAAATCGATGTGCTTTATTTTGCTTAGGCAATCTGATATTCGGGAAATTCACGGCATCTACCGTATTTCCGGAATTGATGTAATCCATGATTTTGTTGGGGACAAAATCGGCGATATCACGTTGCGCTTCTTCGGTACTGCCCCCAACATGCGGTGTGAGTATTACATTCGGAAAGCCTTGCAATTTGGTTGTAAAGTTACCATTGGCCCTTGGTTCCTCAGGATATACGTCTACTGCGGCACCTGCTATTTGACCACTTTCTAACGCGGCGGCCAAAGCGTCAATATCAACTACAAATCCCCTGGAAAGGTTTATGAGCATGGCTCCTTTTTTCATTTGGTTGATTTCCCGCTCACCGATAAAATTCTTATTCGCTTTGTTATCATCCACATGCAGCGTGACTACATCGGAAACATTCAATAAATCCTCCAAAGAACCACACTTTACGGCATTTCCCAGGGCCAACTTATCGTTTACATCATAATAGTAAACACGCATCCCGATAGCTTCTGCCAAAACGGATAATTGTTTGCCTATGTTACCGTACCCTACTATACCAAGGTTCTTACCACGAACCTCTCGTGAACCTACGGCAGTCTTTTGCCATTGCCCGCTGTGGATTTCCGTGCTGCGCGCAAAAACACTGCGCATCAACATAATAATCTGACCAATGGCCAACTCTACAACGGAGCGGGTATTACTATAAGGAGCATTAAAGACAACAACTCCTTTTTTCTTGGCATGCTCTAAATTTATTTGTGTGGTACCGATGCAAAAAGCGCCAACCACCATCAATTTTTCTGCGGCATCCAAAACTTTTTGCGTCACCTTGGTTTTGGAACGAATTCCCAAAACATGCACATTTTTGATTTTTTCTATAAGCTCTTCCTCCGGTAAACTGTGCTTTATCAATTCTACGGAAAAACCATCTTCAGAAAGGTTCTCAAAGGCATCCGGATGTACATTTTCCAATAACAGAATTTTTATTCTGTTCTTTGGGTAGGATATGTTTCTAGGCAAATCGTTTACAAAAAGAAACTCATCCAGATTGGGCGCAACGTGGTCCGCGTTATCGGCGGCCTTATCACGATGCACGTTCTCCGTATAGGCAAAAAACTTATCAGCTATACCGGCTTCGCGCATCACGTAATCGCTATATCCATCTCCTATTACCTGAACTTCACCGTCCAAGTCCATCTGCTTTAAACATTCAATTTTACCATTATGTTGCGATAGCACATTTTCTTCATCAAATCCTATAATTTCACCATTTTCACCAAACTTGAACGTGTTGGCATATACCCTTTCCGATGGAATGTTGTATTCTTTGACAATTGGGTCTATAAACTCTTTAAATCCACAGGAAATCACATAAATATCATCCGCATATTTCTCAAAAAATTCTTTGTTTGACGCAATCGATTTTGAAATTTTTTGTTTCAATTCATTCACCAAGGCCTCCAAATCACTTTTGTTCGCGTTTAAAAGCTTGATGCGTTTCTCCAAAGATTCCGTAAAAGAGATGTCACCGTCTATTCCTAAATTGGTAATTCTTTGAATTTCCGCGATTATTTCTTCTTTATTGGATTTTCCCTGCAAAGTCATTTCCGCAAGAACATCCAAAGCTTCTACCCTAGTTAGCGTGCTATCAAAATCAAAAACGTATTTTCTACCTGTTTCCACCATTTTTTGAATCAAAAAATATACGATTAAACCAAGCGATAAAAGTAAAAATTATAATTAGGAAGTACTACAGCCAAGCACAAATAAAACAAAAAGATGGCAATTTGATGAAAAAGTAGTTATAGATTCGAAGTGATTGGGAGAATAAGCCTGTTTAAGCTACAAAAAATCAATAATTGTCTCAGAAAAAGCTTTCGTTTTGGAGGTATTGTTATGGTCACCGGGAATAATTGCCAGTTCTCCTTTTTTAAAAATGTTTGCCAGTTCTGCAGGATCGCCATTGTCCATATCTTCATCTCCCACAATGACCAAAACTTTGTTTTTCACATGGGAAAGTGCTGTTTTACTGGTAAACGATTGATGTTTTTGCTGTAAATATAGACATCTTAAATCTGCGTCGATGGATTTTGCATAATCCACTGCTCCTTTGGTCTCTTCCGTAACAATACCGTTAAAAGCATCCCGAAACATGAGTCTCCGCTTCCAATAGCGGTTGGTAAAATCTGCGCCCATACCACCTAAGACTACTTTTTTGATACGTTTATCCAAGGTCATCAACTTTGCCGTCAATATGCTGCCCCTTGAATATCCGATTACATCATATTTACTAATCTTAAGATCGGCCATTAAAAATATTAAATCGGTTACCTCGGCATTTTGTGAAAACGATTCATCATCGTGTGGTTTATCGGAATCGCCGCTACCCCGTAAATCCGGAATAATTACCCGATACCCATTAGCCAGCAAGTCTTTTTTCAGTTCGGTCCGCTCCCAAGACTTCCTTGAATTGATAAAGCCATGTATCAAAAGAACTGGCTTTCCTTCACCCTCATCGGTATATACAATCTTGGTGTCATCAAAGGAAATAAAAGTTTTGGCCTCCTGCGCTTTACAAAGCGAAATGATTACCAATCCAAAAATGAATATCGTTATTCTTTGTTTCATGCTTCCGTAATTCCGGCGTAAGCCAATCCTGCAAGTATGGCCAATCCAAAACTCACCAGTGTTCCAATTAGAATATATTCCGTTAACTTTCTATTATTGGTTTCCTTCAGGTCATTAAAACGAAAAACAGATTTAGCCGTTATCAACAAACCTATAGCTTCCCATCTCCCAATTAAAATAAATACCAGCACAAATAGGCGCTCTATTATCCCGATATATTTTCCTGCATTGGGCAAGGATTTATGGTCCGTTCCTATTCTGTCCGACATTCCTTCCAATAATTTACCCATGATGATTGCCGATGGAAACGTGACAAAAACAATAGCCGTCAACAAAGGCCAATCCAAATCTTGGATCAAACCCACAAAATGTTGGGGCAATTCGCCATAAAAAGAACAGCCATACAGTACAATAACATGTAGCAACTGATCTGCTAAAAAGGGTATAGCGGCATTCTTAAAATATGGGTTGACATATAGTTTTATGGCATCGATCAAAAAATGGCCCAACGCAATAATAAGCGCTGTTTTCCAAAGCCGTAAATCCCATAGCACTAGTATGTAAAGGGATAAATGGACTAAAATATGAAAATACAGATATTGGGATCTTGCTTTGTTGGCCTCTTTATGTATGACCCATTTATTAGGTTGCAATAGAAAATCCCCAATGAAATGGGCCAAAAGCAGTTTTACAAAAATCTCCATACTTAGATTTCGTCTTTCATTAAATTTTCATAATAATCCAAAAGGTCCTTGACCAAATCCAATCTTGCCCTTTTCAAACGCTGACTTACTGCAGATTGTTTTATTCCGAGTTGTTCTGCGATTTCCTTTTGCGAAAGTTCCGGATGGTCCAACACCAACGCTACAATTTCGGCGGAGACCACACTCCAATCATCCATAAAATCCAAGGCCAATCGTAACATTAAGTTTAACGTACGGTCATAATCGTCTCTACCCGTAGCAATACTAAGATTTACCTTATTATCCTTTAACGACTCAAATTTACGCCCGGAACGTTGGTAGGCAGGGCCATTGGATTCACTGACCCCAGAACCGATAAAAGTTTCCAGACCAATACCAATACCCATACGCACATCAAGACCTTTGATCGATTTTAAAATAGCCTTTATGTGTATCGCGGTAAGGAGCGCATTATGACTATTTACCTTTAATTGAAATTCATCGCCCCTATAAATCTCCCAATAAGACGGGGAACCTCCAAAACGGGAAAAATATCCCTTGAGCATGCCAATCCATTCGGACGAGGAATAGTTCTCCGAATTAATTATATCACCGGTAATTATTGCTATCATGGTTATTAACTAAAACGCTAATATATAAAATAATAAGCTAATTGAATAATATTTATTAGTATTATCGTTTGAACTTATATTATTTGATTATTTTAAAACCACCTTCTTACCAACGAACAGTAGGTCTTGTATTCCTTCCCGAACTTTTCCAAGAGCGCTTTTTCTTCCGGTTTAATCTGAAATCGATTCATGTATGCCACAAAACCCGCAGCAATGAGTGTATTAAAAGCGTTTCCAAACTTTAATCCTGCAGCCAATAAAATCAATAACATCGCCAAATACATTGGATTACGGGAAAATTGATAAATACCACCGGTAACCAAACTTGTTGCCTTTGAAGGATTGGAAGGGTCAACCGTGGTCTTGGACCTGTAGAACTGAAAAAATGAAACAGCGATTATCACCACCGCCATACCCATCAAAATCTTAGACAACAACATTCTGCCGAAGAAATCAAAAAAACCAAAGGGTAAAAAAGTACCTAAGAGGTACATAAAAAACCCAAAAACAAAAAATACGACCACAGGGGGAAGCTTTAGTTCCATCCTATAAAATTAGTACATTTGAATCATCTTGTAGTATAAAATGTTATCCCCACAGTTTGATGGAACTTGTATTTGCCACGCACAATCCCAATAAAGTAAAAGAAATACAGCAACTGTTGCCCGAGCACATTCATTTAATTTCTTTACACGATTTGGGTTGCACCCAAGCGATACCGGAAACAGCGAATACATTACAAGGAAACGCACGATTAAAGGCAGATTTTGTTACCAAAACCTACCACAGACCTTGCTTTGCAGACGACACAGGATTGTTGGTAGATTCCTTGAAAGGTGCTCCGGGCATATTTTCGGCCAGATATGCCGGGCCGGAAAATAACGCAAACGCCAATATGGATAAGTTGCTGTTAAATCTGAAAAATCAAAAAGAAAGATCAGCCTACTTTAAAACCGTAATCGCTTTGAACATAAACAACGAGACCGTTTATTTTGAAGGCGAAGTCCATGGTAAGATCATAACGGAAAAAAAAGGAATAAAAGGATTTGGTTACGATCCCGTCTTTCAACCCGATGGCTACGATAAAACATTTGCACAACTTCCTTTGGAGATAAAAAATAAGATAAGCCATAGAGGAAAAGCCTTCTCCAAATTAATCGCATACTTAAATTATGTTACAGTCTAAGAAAAACACAGAAATGGTAGAAGTTTCGGTAGCGTCTGAACGCGCCGAAGCCATAGGTGGAGTACTCATCGCTTTTTTTGCCGCGTTGATGGCCATTGCACAAATGGTCAACGGAGAATTGGAGGAAGAAATGATGATCGCCCATAACAAGGTGGTCAATTATTCCAGCTGGTACCAATCCAAGAGCATTAAAGAAACACTAAAAGAAAGTGAGCTCAATTATTTGCAAACCTTAATTTCTAGCGAAATTATTCCAGAAGCCAAAAGAGCAGAGATCAACAATAAAATTGTGGAAGCCGAGCAGAATATTAAAAAATATGGAGCCGAAAAAAAAGAAATACTTCTGGGCTCCTCTCAAGTAGGAAAAGAAAACTGGGTACAGGACTTAGATGGCGAAATGGGAAAAATAGTCGGTGTACAACAGTGGGAGGCTTTAGCGGATGAATATGACAGCGCCACCAAAAAGTTTGATCTTGGTATGTTGTTCTTTCAAATAAGTATTGTTCTTGGTGCCGTATGCATTATCATCTATGATAATCCCAAGCTACAAAAAGTTTTTATTTTCCTTATGATCTTGTTTGGCTGCATAGGCATTATCATGTCTACTTACGGATATTTAGTAGCACCCTAAAGGACAAAAGCATAAAAGTTATCCTATCCCAATAAATAGAACTACCTTTGCCGCTTTAATAAACGCCGCTGGTATAGCACGTGTTGCGCTGAGTCTAAAGGTTATATGGGATAATCGCTCTATGCAACATTCATATTTGCGATTAAGTATAACATAAATTATGACAAAGTTTGAAGCATTGGGACTCCAAAAGTCCCTATTGGATGCTGTTACGGATATGGGTTTTGAGACTCCATCTGAAGTACAGGAAAAAGCAATCCCGATTTTATTGGAAAGTGAGACCGATCTGGTTGCCCTAGCGCAAACCGGAACCGGTAAAACGGCCGCATTTGGCTTTCCGCTCATTCAAAAAATAGATAGCAACAGTAGAACCACACAAGGTTTAATATTATCTCCTACCCGTGAACTCTGTTTGCAGATCACCAATGAGCTTAAGCTATATTCCAAATACGAAAAAAATGTAAATGTCGTCGCCATCTATGGTGGTGCAAGCATTACAGAACAAGCCAGGCAAATTAAAAGAGGGGCGCAAATCATAGTAGCCACTCCCGGCAGGATGAAAGATATGATCAATCGTCGTTTGGTAGATATCTCCAAAATCGATTATTGTATTTTGGATGAGGCGGATGAAATGTTGAATATGGGCTTCTTTGAGGATATCAAGGATATTCTCTCCAATACACCTAATGAAAAATCTACGTGGCTTTTTTCGGCAACCATGCCCAAAGAGGTTTCCATCATTGCCAAAAAATTCATGCATTCGCCACAAGAGATTACGGTCGGTGCAAAAAATTCAGGGGCCACTACTGTGCAGCATGAATATTATATTGTTGGCGGTAGAGATCGTTATCCCGCTTTAAAAAGATTGGCGGATACCAATCCTGATATTTTTTCCGTGGTATTCTGTAGAACAAAAAGAGATACACAAAGAGTAGCGGAAAAACTTATTGAGGACGGTTACAATGCAGGTGCCTTACACGGGGATTTAAGCCAAAACCAAAGGGATTTGGTCATGAACTCTTTCCGAAAAAAACAAATTCAAATGTTGGTAGCTACGGATGTTGCTGCCCGTGGAATTGATGTGGACGATATTACGCATGTCATCAATTATCAGCTTCCGGATGAAATAGAAACCTACACGCACCGTAGCGGTAGAACCGGTAGGGCTGGTAAGTCCGGGGTTTCCATGGTCATCGTTACGCGAAGCGAGCTCAGAAAAATAAAAGCGATAGAGAAGAAAATCAAACAAGATTTCATTTCTAAAAAGATTCCTACGGGAATGGAAATATGCGAAATTCAATTGTATCATCTGGCCAACAAAATAAAGGATACGGAAATCAATGAAGATGTTGAAAACTACCTTCCGGCAATAAACGATGTATTGAAGGACGTAGACCGCGAGGACTTGATAAAGAAAATCGTTTCCGTTGAATTTACGCGGTTCTTCAATTATTACAATAAGACCAAGGATTTGAACTCGCCAGAATCCGGTGAAAGAGGAAGAGATAGAGGTGACAGGGGAAATACTCCTTCATCTGGCTCCGTTAGATATTTTATCAATGTAGGTGAAAAAGATGGTTATGACTGGATGTCGCTCAAAGACTTCATCAAAGAAACCGTTGACCTTGGCAGAGAGGATGTTTTTAAGGTAGATGTAAAGGACAGCTTTTCATTCTTTAATACCGATGCCGAAGTAACCGAAAAAATTCTTTCTACGTTTACCGAATTTAAAGTAGATGGGCGTTTTGTAAACGTTGAAGTCTCCAAAAATCCCGGTGGCGGTGGCGGAAAACGCAGAAGCGGCGGCGGAAGTTATCGTGAGAAAGGAAAAAGAGGTGACCGGAACCGCGGCAACGACCAAAGTAGAAGCAAACGTCGAAATCGCGGAAATTCTTCCAGTCCCAATTCGGGGAAAAGAAGAAGCCACAAACGAAAGGGCGACTTCTTTTAGTTAATTGTATATTAAAAAATACGCTTCGGCGTATTTTTTTGTTTTGTTTGTACCTTTAAATTTTAGCCCTTAGGTTCATGAGGAAGATTCTTTTATGTATTTTTTGCTTTATTGGCTTTATAGGATTCTCCCAAGAAGAACCGGAATCTTTAGATTTGTCGGCCGTCGTCGTTAATGCGCAAACCGAACGGCCTATGGAAAGTGTGCATGTAGTAAATCTAAATCAGGTATTTGGTACCATTACCAACGAAAAAGGGGAGTTTACGATTAGAGCTGCTGTCAACGATACGTTGTACTTTTCATTTTTAGGCTTCAAATCCCAAAAAATAAGGGTTACCAATGATATGTTCAAATTTGAGGATACTAAGATTTCCTTAACGGAACTGGCATATGCTTTGGAAGAAGTTATCGTACGCCCCTACCAGCTTACGGGTTATTTGGAAATAGATGTTAAAAACCTTCCTATCAATAATGCATATCAATACAGTATTTCCGGCCTATCGGTAGGTTATGAAGGTGGTAATAAAAATCCAAGTGCCGTAACAAAGGTGCTGGGCGCCATTTTGAATCCGGCGGATTTGCTCCGGAATCTATTTGGGAAAAAGCCTAATCAAATGCGCAAACTTCGTCAAATCAAGGAAGACGACCAGATTCGGAATCTTTTGGCTTCTAAATTTGATAGGGAAACCTTGACAGAATTACTTCAATTGGAGAAGGTAGATATTCAGGACATCTTGAATAATTGCAACTACTCTAAATCTTTTATCACTACGGCCAATGACCTCCAAATCCTTGATGCTATCAGTAGTTGTTATGAAGAGTATAAAATTTTGAACCGAAAAAAATAAAATTTTTCTGTTCCGTATGCATTTTATAGCTTTAAGAAAAATAGAATGTACATGAGAAATCTACTTGTTCTAATTATACTTTTCTTTTGTATTTCCTCATGCAAAACCGAAAAAAAAGAAGTCCCTAGTCCAGATTTAAAAGAAACCGAAACGTTTGTCAAATCCGAGGATAAAATCCCCTTCGTTTGGGACGGAGCCAACATCTATTTCCTTCTGACCGACAGATTTAACAATGGAAATCCGGAGAACGATATCAATTTTGAAAGAACAGAACAGACTGGGGTTCTTAGGGGTTTTATGGGAGGCGACCTGAAGGGCATCACCGAAAAAATCAATGAGGGATATTTTACGGATCTGGGAATCAATGCCATCTGGTTTACCCCTATCGTAGAACAAATTCACGGTGCGACCGATGAATCTACTGGAAACACTTACGGTTATCATGGATATTGGACAAAGGACTGGACCGCCTTAGATCCTAACTTTGGTACGGAAACCGATTTGGATGAGTTAATTCAAACGGCACATAAAAAAGGAATCCGAATTTTGATGGATGTAGTACTGAACCATACCGGTCCGGTAACGGAAAAAGACCCGGTTTGGCCAAAGGAATGGGTGCGTACGGACCCAACTTGTGAATTCACTACTTATGAAAATACAACTTCCTGTACGCTAGTGGATAATCTCCCGGACATTATTACAACATCTGAAGAACCGGTTGAACTGCCTGATGCCCTTTTGGCAAAATGGAAGGAAGAAGGCCGTTTAAGTGCCGAATTGGACGAACTACAGTTGTTTTTTGATCGCACCGGATATCCAAGGGCACCAAGATTTTATATCATCAAATGGTTAACGGATTATATTCATGAATTTGGAGTTGATGGTTTTCGCGTGGATACCGTAAAACATGTCAATGAAAATGCTTGGTCAGAGCTTTTCAAAGAAGCTTCCTATGCCTTTGAAACATGGAAGAAAAAGCATCCCAACGATGTTTTGGATGACAATCCGTTCTATATGGTAGGTGAAGTCTACAATTATGGTATTTCCGGTGGTAGGAAATTTGATTTTGGAGACAAGAAAGTAGATTTTTTTGACCATGGTTTTCATAGCCTTATCAATTTTGAATTAAAGAACGATGCTAAAAAGGATTATGAATCCATTTTTTCAAAGTACAGCAAACTGCTCCATACAAAATTGAAAGGTAAAAGTGTTCTAAATTACCTATCCTCTCATGATGATGGGAAACCCTATGATAAAGAACGAAAAGATTCCATCAGAGCCGCTAATGTGTTGTTACTAACTCCTGGGGCCTCCCAGATTTATTACGGTGATGAAACCGCCCGTAGTTTGGTTATTGAAGGAACCGAAGGAGATGCCACCTTGCGCTCTTTTATGAATTGGGAAGCTGTAGAAACACAGCTTGAAACGAAGCGGATTCTTGAGCATTGGCAAAAAATCGGTCAATTCAGAAGAAACCATCCCGCCATCGGAGCCGGAAAACATAAAAGATTAGGTAAAAAACCTTATGTTTTCAGCAGAACTTATAGCAAAGGTGATTACAAAGACAAGGTTGTTGTAGGGTTGGATTTGCCAAAGGGAAAAAAGTCCCTGTGGGTGAAAGGCTTTTTCGGGGATGGCACTAAATTGTACGATACTTACTCCGATACCGAAGTAACCGTAAAAAACGGAAAAGTACTACTGGAAAATGAACACGATATCGCTTTATTGGAACTATTAGATTAAAATTTCCACTTTTATATAAAAGATACCATTAGAGATAGAGAGGAGAATTATTGTAAACAACTTCTTCTATTTCTTACCAACAAAAACTTATTTAAATCTAAGCTTCCAATTTTGTTTTCAGGGATTGTAGTCCTTCTTCAAAATCTTTTCCGACCATTTTATCCATACTCATAAAGAGCATCATAATACTGAACGGAAATTTATTTTTACCTGAAAAACCCCAAGTCACTTTACTCTTTCCGTTATCGGTTTCTTCCAAATCCATATAACAATCAGATTCGGACTTCCACGGTTTAAAAAAACGCAATGCACCTTCAACTCGTTCCCCATCAACAATTTTGGTGATTTCCTGCTCTCCTTCGCCCACTTCTTTATTGCCGTTCCAATAACTGACAGTGCCCACTTCCCCATCGGTTCCACGTAGCTCGGTCTGCATATTCGGGTCTTTTTTCATCCAAGGGGACCACTCACGCTGTTTTTCCAAAAATTTTAGATATGGAAAAATAGCGGCTTTGGTATTATTGATTTCAACAGACCTGGAAACATCATAGGTTTTAGGAGCGATAAGTGCCAAAAATAAGACTAGGAAAACGATAGCTCCCAGTATGTAAAGTAGAGTATACATTTGTTTATCAATTAGTTAGTTGTGTTCAATATATAAAAAATATTAATTCTCACGGTTAAATCTTATCAGAATTTCCTCAATGCTCTTGATGGATTTTTTGGTCCAATCCAGTCGTTTTTCCAATATTTCCGATGGCTTTAGTTTCCACGGCAATTCACTTTTTCTTAAAACAGAGGTCAAATGCTGCAATATAATAGCCGCCGAAACAGAGATATTGAGACTTTCCGTAAAACCGACCATGGGGATAGTCAGAAAACCATCGGCCTGCTTTAAAACCCTATCGGTCAACCCGTCTCTTTCCGTACCAAAGAACAAAGCCGTTTTTTTATCCATCTTAAAATCATGAAGCTCCGTGCTTTCTCCTTGCGGTACCGTTGCTATAATTTGATAGCCTTCTTTTTTTAAATGGGTTAAAGTTTCATCTACGTTATTATATCGATGTAAATCCACCCACTGTTGTGCGCCCATGGAAATGTTCTTATCTAAACGCTTTCCAAACTTACCTTCTACAACATGAACCTCTTGTATGCCAAAGGACTCGCAACTTCGTATAACCGCACTCGTATTGTGGAGTTGATACACATCTTCCATAGCAACGGTAATAAACTTGGTGCGCTGTTCCAAAACAGAAATAAACCGTTTCTTTCTTTCCTCGGATATGAAATTCTCCAAATAGGATAAAAGTGATGCTTCTTGCATAAAACCAAGATAATAAAAAGTATATTTTTATAGGAAATATAAGGTTCAATGAGAAATATTGTGGTCTTGACCGGTGCGGGTATCAGTGCGGAGAGTGGCTTAAAAACATTCAGGGATTCGAATGGATTGTGGGAGGGCCATGATGTAATGGAGGTTGCTTCATCCCAAGCGTTTCAAAATAATCCTGATTTGGTTTTGGATTTTTATAATCAGCGGCGCAGACAACTTTTGGAAGTTTCTCCCAATGCAGCACATAAAGCCCTTACAATGTTGGAAACACTTTATAATGTGGATATCATAACCCAAAATGTAGATGACCTCCATGAAAGAGCTGGTAGTAATAGTGTAATGCACTTACACGGCGAGCTTTTTAAAGTACGGAGCACCGGGAACAATTCCGATGTTTTTGAATGGAAAAAAGATATCCTAATAGGCGACACCTGTAAACTTGGACATCAACTAAGACCTCATATTGTCTGGTTTGGTGAAGCGGTTCCTTTATTGGAAAAGGCAGTGGAAATTACCAAAAGGGCGGATATTTTAATTATTGTAGGAACTTCCATGCAAGTATATCCTGCGGCTAGTCTAATCGATTTTGTAACAATGGGAACCCCTATTTATTTCGTTGACCCAAATCCGTCCATCTCCAAAAATCAACGAAAAAATCTAACCGTTATCCCAAAAACCGCTGTTGACGGAGTTCCTAATTTGGTTGCTTCCCTAATTGATACAAAATTCTAGTCTTTTCTGCCCATTTGGTAATTGCATCAATTTGGGTATTGCTTAAAATTGCCTCTTTATGGGTCCACGTATATTCTTTCAATGGCATTTTACCTTCAGAAACTTCTTCTATCAGTTCTTCTAATTTATGGTCTTTTTGCTTCATGGAATACTGCTCCCAATCTGAAAAATTCAAATGTTCCTTTCCCTTGTCTATATGATGCTTTAACCAAAATGAAACCGGTGCTATATTATTGTACCAAGGATAATCGGTATTATTGCTATGGCAGTCATAACACGTTTCCTGTAAAATAGTTTTTACGGTTGGCGGCGGATTTGTTTCCGTTAAAAATGGGGCAGTATGGGCTCCTTGGGAAAGATTTTTTTCCGGCCGATAAAACTGCATTGCAATAAATACCAAAAGTAGGCTTAAAAAGATTTTTTTAAGTATTTTCATTTAGGGGATTTGAGGAATTTAAAATTACGATTTTATGGGGACATCCGAACTTTATGAAGCATTAAATTATGTGAACCATTCTCGCGAAAAGCGATTGGAAATGGCACATTTGGTTTCTGAAAACCCTCATTTGGTAAAACCTTTATTAGATATTGCTTTAAAAATCGATGACCCAATATCGGCTAAGGCGTGTTGGGTCATGGAATTTACGGCCAGAGAAAACCTACCTTATATTTTCCCGCATTTAGATCCGTTTACAGAAAATCTACAATCCCTAAAATTAGAATCTTCAATAAGACCTTTTGCGAAAATTTGTGAATTACTTTGTATTTCGTACTTCAAACAAAAAGATGAATCGGTTCAAAATGCAGTTGGAGAAATCCACCTTGAAAGAATGGCCACCGCTTGTTTTGACTGGCTCATTGGTGATTATAAGGTAGCTCCAAAAGCGTATTCCATGACAAGTCTATTGCTAATGGGGTCAAAATTTAAATGGATACATCCTGAATTAAAGATGGTCTTGGAACAAAATTATGGTACCGGAAGCGCAGCTTATAAGGCAAGATCGCGCATGATCCTAACAAAACTTAAAAAAGCCGGATTCTAATTTTTAACAAAAGGAAAAAAGTTCAATTAGGTTCTTAAACAAAACTTTTAAACTCCTTTTGTTATCGGTATCTTTGCAGCCTTTCTAACCCATATAAAAGTATGTCCTTAAACGAGTTAAACGCTATATCTCCTATTGACGGTCGCTATCGTAATAAAACAGCGAGCCTAGCTCCTTATTTTTCCGAGGAGGCCTTGATCAAATACCGAGTTCGTGTAGAAATAGAATATTTTATAGCACTCTGTGAAATTCCTTTACCGCAACTCACCGATTTTGATACTTCTAAATTTATTGCCCTAAGGGAAATTTATCAAAATTTTGATGGTACCGATGCACAGGCGATAAAGGACATTGAAAAAACGACCAATCATGATGTGAAGGCGGTCGAGTATTTCATTAAAAATGCTTTTGATACATTAGGTTTGGGTGGCTTCAAAGAATTCATCCATTTTGGCTTGACCTCTCAGGACATTAATAACACCGCTATCCCGCTTTCCATAAAAGAGGCCATGAACGAGGTATATGTACCCTTGTACTTTAAGGTTTTGGAAAAACTAAAAGAGCTTTCCAAGGAATGGTCCTTAATTCCAATGTTGGCCCGTACACATGGGCAACCCGCGTCTCCTACCCGATTGGGAAAAGAAATTTATGTTTTTGTAGAACGGTTAAACCAACAGTTTGATTTACTGAACGATATTCCCAGTGCTGCAAAGTTTGGTGGGGCAACGGGAAATTACAATGCGCATCAAATTGCGTATCCTGAAATCGACTGGAAAGAATTTGGCGGGAATTTTGTACAGGAAAAGTTAGGCTTGCACCACTCCTTCCCTACCACTCAAATTGAGCATTATGACCACTTGGCTGCACTTTTTGATACGCTAAAAAGAATTAATACCATTATTTTGGACTTGGACAGGGATTTTTGGACCTATGTGTCCATGGATTACTTTAAGCAAAAAATAAAAGCGGGAGAAGTAGGCTCTTCCGCCATGCCGCACAAAGTAAATCCCATAGATTTTGAAAATTCGGAAGGTAATCTTGGTATCGCCAACGCCATTTTTGAACATTTGGCGGCTAAACTTCCGGTCTCCAGATTACAGCGAGACCTAACCGATAGTACTGTGCTTAGAAATGTAGGCGTTCCTTTTGCGCATACGCTTATTGCATTTCAATCTACGTTAAAAGGATTGAATAAATTATTGTTAAACAAGGATAAGTTTGAGCAAGACCTGGAAAACAACTGGCCCGTAGTTGCAGAGGCAATTCAGACGATTTTAAGAAGAGAAGGGTATCCAAACCCATATGAAGCTTTAAAAGGACTCACACGAACCAATGAAAAGATAAACCAACGGTCCATTGCCATGTTTATTGATACTTTACAAGTATCGGACAAAATTAAGGAAGAACTAAAACAAATTACCCCTGCTAAATATACGGGCATATAGTTTTCTTTGAAAAATATAATAAAAAAACCCGCTATTTGCGGGTTTTTTTTATTTATGGTAAATTCTTTGAGTTACTTATTAATTTGAACCTCGTGCGGATATGGAATTTCTATACCGGCTTTGTCCAAGGCCAGTTTACAACCCTCCATCGTTCCGAAGAAAACATCCCAATAATCTTCTGGTTTACAATATGGGCGTACGGCAAAATTTACGGAACTATCCGCCAACTCGGACACATTTACGGACGGGGCAGGTTCTTTAAGCACTTTTGGGTTGGCAGTCAAAACTTCCAACAATACTTCTTTTGTCTTTTTTATATCCTCGTCATAACCAACACCAATAGTAGTATCAACGCGCATTTTGCCTTCTGCCGTATAATTTATGATGTTACCGTTCGCCATAGCTCCGTTTGGAACAATGGCCAACTTATTTTGTGGCGTAATTAATTTGGTGGTAAAGATTTCTATTTCTTTTACAGAGCCCAATACACCTTGTGCTTCAATTAAATCCCCAATTTTATAAGGTTTAAAAATGATAATCAACACACCGCCCGCAAAATTGGATAGTGAACCCTGCAACGCCAATCCAATGGCCAGACCGGCAGCCGCAATGACAGCGGCCAAACTCGTAGTTTCCACGCCCAAAGTAGAGATAACGGTAATTACCAAGAAAATGGTCAACGCCCATTTTGCCAAGCTTAAGAGGAATTTCTGTAGTGATTTATCATACTCTTGAGCACTCATCCCCTTTCGAAGGACTTTCATAATTTTCTTGATTATCCAAGAACCTACAATATAAATTGCAATAGCTCCCAAAAGTTTGGGGCCAAACTCTACTACGAAATCTATACCCTTGTTTATCCAAATTTCTGCGTCTTCCATAATGTTCTAATTTGTTTAGTGTTAATACTTGTTCCTATTATAGTTAAGACACCAATATAAAAAGAAGGTCACACAATCCGAAAAACTTCAGAAAATAAAAAGCCCATTATAATTTTTATAATGGGCTTTAGAATAGTACATGCTAAATATCAATTCTTGAACAGGTCTACTATTTCTCCTAGACCTTCTCCTTTGTAATCTGATTTTTGAATGGCTTGCATTAATTGAACAAAATGCGCGGGATTCATATCGTCGCCCAAAATACGTACTACCGCAAAGCCCTTGTCATCATTATCGCCATAAATAATTACCTCATCTATAGCATTCTCCTCTCCTTTGTACTTTATGGTAGCTTTCCCATATTCCGTATTCATTTTCATTAACTCGGTAAACTTCCCGTTGGATAATATTGCCTTGATATTGGTCTTCTCCGTTTTGTACTCGGCGACATTCGCCGTGGTTTTCTTAAAAGCGAGAATGTTCAACTTTTTCAAGGAAGATAAAGCGGTTTTTTGAGTATCGGTCAAATTCACCTCATCTACATTTAAAATACTCGCCGGAACATCAAAAAAGAGAAAATTTGGATTCTCCGTATTGTCCACATAGTACTCCTGTAAACTTTGGGTAGAGGAACAGGATGCCATAGTCATGAGCATCATCGCCAAAATACTTTTTATAACTTTTTTCATTTTATCATTTTAAAATTCCCAGCTAAGACTTTATTAGCTGGGAATATTCATAACTTATCTACCTTTCTCGGCCTTTTTAAGCTCCTTTGGCAAATCCATTTTATCGGTAAGCTTCCCTACTTTTTTTAAATCGATGTCGCCCGTCATGGAAACCAATACCGTTTCAAAGTGTCTTCCTCTAGGACCTACTTTCACATTCTTTAGTTCCGAAACAAACATCAAGAGTTCGCTTACATGGTCTTTTTGCTTTCCATTTCTGATGTAAAATTTAACGTTTACATCTTCGTCCTTGACCCTCATTAATTCTTCCAATCTGGATGACTTCAAGTATTTCTTGACCGTAGCGCCCATGTCTGCGGAAACCTTATCGTCCTCTGTCATAAAGACTTTTATTCCATTGATTCCCTGGGCCATTTCCATAAACTCCTGGGCTTCTTTATCACCCTCGTCCAATGCGGCCAAAGAGCCTAATAAGTTGATCATACCTTTATTGACGATTACGGAGCCGACATTGTCCATATCCTCATATTTATCGAACATGGATTGTGAAAATCCTAATGCAGGCAAGATTGCGACAAGAATAACTAAACTGATTTTTTTTAAATTTTTCATGATGTTGTTTTTTGATGTATTGATGAATTATGATTGATGTAACCGGTCTTGAAAGAATATTGTTCCCAAAAGACCGATTGTGATTTTTACTATTGCTTTTTACCTGCTTTGTTCAATTCTTTGGGCAAGTTCATTTTACTCGTTAGAGATCCTATTTTGTTTAAATCGATATCTCCGGTCAAGGATAAAAGAACAGTTTCAAAATTTCTGCCGTTCACGTCTATATCCACTCCGGCATCTTTCAATCCGGTCACGAACATTAAAAGTTCGCTTACATGGTCTTCGTCCTTCCCTTTTTTAATATAGAATTTTACGTTAGTGCCTTCGTCCTTCACGCGCATTAATTCCTCCAAAGAATTGGTCTTTAGGTATTTCTGCATCGTTTTCATCATATCTGCGGATACCGCCTTATCCTCTGTGATAAATACTTTTAGGTTCTTAAGACTTTGGGCGATGTCCATAAAATCCTTGGCCTCTGGGTCATCTACCTCAACGTCTATATTGGACAAAAGCCTGAACATGCTGGAGTTGACTACGACCGCACTTACGTTATCCAAATCCTCATATTTGTCGAACATAGATTGCGAAAACCCTGTGTAGCAAATAAATGCCATTACTATTGTTATTAATATCTTCTTCATATCTATTTAATTAATTGTGATTGTAAATTTTTTGTTTTGTTTCTTCAAACTCGTTTAAATAGGCTACTTTCTCCGTACCTCTATTGAAATTCTCCGCCAAAAGCGCAAATGCCTTTTTAGTTTCGTTATAGGCTATTAAAGCTTTCTCTTGTTCTTCCAATTTCTTTTCCCGGTAATCGTTACCGAAATAAACTCCAAAGGCCAAAACCGCCACCGCTGCAATAGAAGCCCATCTATAAAAGTTTTTTCTAGGTTTTAATGGGACCTGTTTGGTGAACCGTTCTTCCTTGGCATTGGAAAAGTATTGAAACATAGGAGTGTATTGTGCTAGATGGGCAGCTACGCCATCCTTTGAAAAATAATCCCGTAATGTTTCTTCCTCGGCTTTCGTTGTGGTCGCCTCAAAATACTTTTCCAATAATTTTTCTATGTTATGCGATTCCATAGTTATGTTTTTGCATTAATTTTTCTCTTACCGTTTTTCTTGCTCTGGATAGGGCTACGCGTATCGCTGTAGGCTTCATGTCCAATAGCGCTTCAATTTCTTCGTATTCGTATTGTTCCACGTCCCGAAGTTGTAATACCATTTTTTGCTGTTCGGGCAGTTCTTCCATTATCTTTTCTACCCAATCTACGCTGTCCTTTGCTTCAACCTCTTTCTGCAAGGAAGTATTGTTATCTCCATAATTGCTATGCACCAATTTTAAGTTGCTCGCTTGCCTGGATTTTAATCGGTCTAAACAAAAATTCTTTGTCATCGTCATGGCAAAAGCTTCCACATTATTATAGGTGCCCATGATTTGCTTTTTGGACCATAATTTTAAAAGAATCTCTTGTGTAGCATCTTCCGCTTCCTCAGTTGATACCAATAAGCGTTTTGCCATCCGGTATAACTTATCCTTGAAAGGCATGACCACAATTAAAAATTCGCTCTGCTTCATTTTGGTTGTTGTTCGTAAACTTTTTATCGGTCTACACAAGGAAGACGAAGTTTAACGAGTTTTGTTACAAATAATTTTTTTTTCATGTAGTTGTAAGTAAATTTAACATCCTTACACTAAAGAATCACCGTAAGTAAGTAGATTGATGGCAAAACTAAAGTTTCCTTTATAATTAGTTGGAACGATTATTGGAGCTATCCCATAAAAAATTGACTATGAAAAAGTATTTCCTATCGTTGCTTGTTCTAGGAGTATGTTTTAGTGCATGCAATAAAGAAAATGATGATCCTGTAATTGAGCAGGAAGAAGAACAGGTTATTGTTAAATCAGTGGCTGATTATCCTGTTCAGGATTTTATGTGGAAAGCAATGAACACCTATTATTTTTGGCAAGAGGATGTTACTGATTTGGCAGACACAAAAGATGATGATGCAGCGGATTACGCAGATTTTTTGTCCTCGGAGAATAATCCTTCTAATTTTTTCTACAAAATTTGCAATGAACATGTAGAATTAGTCGGTGAACAATCTGCAATTGACCGCTTTTCTTTCCTAGCGGAAAACTACAAAGATCTCGTTAGTAATTTACAAGGTATTTCAAAAAGCAATGGGCTTGAATTTCAACTTTTTTTGTTCCAAGATAGTGATGATGTTTATGGAGTAGTCACATACATAGCAAAAAATTCAGATGCATCTAATAAGGATATTGCTCGCGGAGATATTTTTATCGGTGTGGACGGACAAAGGTTGAACCGCACTAATTTTAGAGATTTATTATTTGGTTCAAATGATACTTACACTTTAACTATGGCAGAAATATCTGGTGGGAGCATCACCGAAAATGATAAAGAGGTTGAACTTACCAAAGAGGAAAATTTTTCTGAAAATCCAATTTTAGTTTCTAAGGTTATTGAACAAAATGGAATTAAGATAGGATATTTAATGTACAATAGCTTTTTGGCCGCTTTTGATGAAGAGTTAAATGAAGTATTTGGTGATTTCAAAAGAGAGAACGTAAAAGAGCTTGTACTGGATTTTAGATATAACGGAGGGGGGCGTGTAAGCTCTGCCATACAAATAGCTAGTTCCGTCTATGGTGCCAAAACGGATGAAATTTTTCTAAGACCCCGTTTTAACAGTAAGCTACAGCCAAGTAATGGCACCCCGGATAATTTTATAGCTACTACTATAGACGGAACTGTTATTAACGAGTTAAATCTTAGCCGAGTATTTATAATTGCTACAGATAGAACGGCATCCGCGAGTGAATTAGTTATAAATGGTTTAGAACCCTATGTGGATGTTCAACAAGTTGGTACTACTACAGTTGGAAAGAATGAATTTTCCGTAACTATGGTAGATGATCCCAGTAGATCTGGAGCACCATATATTTATACTCCAAGTAGAGAAAGTTTTATTAATCCTGATAGCCAGTGGGGAATTCAGCCTTTATTGGGTAGAAATGAAAACGCTGATGGCTTTTCTGATTACACAGCGGGTTTGGCTCCTGATTTTGAACTTAGAGAAGATGTATCTAACCTAGGAGTTTTAGGAGACCCATCAGAACCGTTGTTGGAGCTTGCTTTAAGCCAAATAACAGGTTCAAGTGCAAAAAACAATCTTAAAACTCCATTTGAAGTGGAATTCTTGATGAGTTCCGTAGAGCTCAAACCAACAAATAACATGGCTCTTATGGATGGTTTAATGGACAAATAAAAAATCCACAAAGTAAGGCTTCATCTTACTAAGGTTTCTTAATTTCAAGAAAGATGATAAAATTTAATTATTATTTATAAAACGGAATATTTGATGAAATATTCCGTTTTATCTTCATTGTCTCCGTAATTTAAATGTCAAAAGATACCAAGTTTAACCACTCACCATTATGAGAAAAGTTATTTTCCCATTTATACTCTTAATTTTCACTTCCTGCTCAAAAGATGAAGATTTAAGCATTCCGGGTACTGTAAACCCTGATCCTTCGGCTGGTGTCGATGTGCAGGATTTTATGTGGAAATCCATGAATTTTTGGTATTTTTGGCAATCCGAAGTTTCAGATTTGGCAGACGATAAATTTCCCAACACTTCTGAAGGTAGCCAGTTATACACAGCCTTCTTGGATTCCGAAGACACCCCAGGTGACTTTTTTGATAACAAGTTGTTATTTACCGAAGATAGATTCAGTTTTTATAATGAAGATTACAGAGCGCTGACGAATTCCTTATCCGGCATCTCCAGAAGCAACGGAATGGTATTTGGCCTGGTCAGAATTGGTCTTACCCAAGATGTTTTTGGTTTCGTACAATACGTATTACCAAATTCAGATGCTGTCGGTAAGGTCAAGCGAGGTGATTTGTTCAATGGAGTTGACGGTGAAACATTGACCTCAACAAACTTTGCCGAACTATTGTTTGGTGAAAACAATACCTACACGTTAAATATGGCAGAATTTGAAAATGGAGAACTCGTTTCCAATGCTATTGATATTGAACTTACCAAACAGGAAAATTTTGCCGAGAATCCTGTCTTCATTTCAAAATCCTTTGATATTGGAGGTGAGAAAATAGGTTATTTGATGTACAATCAATTTACCAATGAATATGACGATGACTTATACGATGCACTTAACGCTTTGAATACTTCGGGAATCACGAGTATGATTATTGACCTTAGGTATAATCCGGGAGGTTCCGTCAATACAACGCGATTGTTGGCCAGTATGATTTATGACACCAATACCTCCAATCTTTTTCTAAGAAAACGCTATAATGACAAAATACAGCCACAACTCTCCAAAGAACAGTTGGAGGTATATTTTGCGGATAAGGTGGGTTCCAGAACTATTAATTCGCTTGGATTGGATAAGCTTTATGTGATAACCACTTCTAGCTCTGCCTCGGCCAGCGAATTATTGATCAATAGTTTGGAACCTTATATAGATGTGGTACAAATCGGAGACGTAACAAGAGGAAAAAATGAGTTCTCCACTACATTGGTAGACGACCGGGAAAATTCTTATCTGTATACGCCTTCTCGAGTAAATAGAATAAATACAAAGGTACAATGGGCCATACAGCCATTATTGGGAAGGAATGAAAACGCGGACGGGTTTTCGGATTTTACGAGTGGATTGGTTCCAGACGTACAGCAAAGAGAGGATTTGGAAAATTTAGGTATACTTGGAGACCAAAACGAGCCCCTTCTAGCAAGAGCTATTCAGGAAATCACGGGAGCGACTGGAAAGCAGGATTTCACGGTTAAAAATCCTTTTCAGATTATGACAAGTTCTAAGATGTTTACACCATTAGCAGATAAAATGATAGACGATACTCATTATAATCAGTAATCCAAAAAATCGAAATAGGAATTATAAAAGAGAGAGCGGCCAAAAGGCCGCTCTCTCTTTTATAATACTAACTCAATGTTTATCTGTTATACTCACCTAAGCTAGAAACGACTTATAGCACAATTTTTTTCAATTCTAACTTCCTGAAATTAGTAGTCAATCTATTGGGGATTTTCACATTATCAGGATGAAAAAGACCTGCAAGTAGTTCTATGCCATCAGTAAGGGTACTTGCTGAAGATTGTGTGAACAGTTGGAAATCTACAATAAAAACAGCGTTATTCTGTACTGCCCGTAATGTATTCCAGCCGTCCCTTTCCGTAAGAAGGTGTATTTCTTCCATTGTACGTTCAATCGTAAAACCACACGGGGCAATCACTAAAACTTCAGGATTATACTTCACTATTTTATCCCAAGAGATCACTACACTATCCCCAGCCGGATGCGACAACATATCAATGCCACCTGCCAGACCAATTTGATGCGGAATCCAATGCCCACAATTATAGATTGGCTGTATCCACTCCATTAGCATCACGCTTTTAGGCAGGGCTTTGGCCGCTCTTAAACCATCCGTTACAGCTTCTATACGATTGTTCAGTTTTGCAAGATAGACATGGGCCACTTCTTCTTTACCCAAGGCTTTGGCAATGGTGACGGCATTTTCAAAAACATCTGTCAATGATGATGGACTTATAGAAATAAGTTCCGGTCGTTTTTCGAGATTAGCTACTGCAGCGGCCGTACATTCCGTATCTATTTGGCAAACATCACACATATCTTGGGTAAAAATGATATCCGGGGCTATTTCTGCCAATATTTTTTCATCTACATAGTACAATTGTTCCCCTTCGTTTTTACTGGCGGAGAAAAAAACATCTATTTCTTCACTCGTATAATTTTTTCCTTCAAAAACACAACGAACTACAGGCTTTTTTTCTTGTAATGCTTTTTGGGGGCACTCAAAAGTTACGCCATACAGATAGTCATCCAGCCCCATATCATAAAGCATCTGTGTAACAGCCGGCATAAAGGAACATACTTTTAACATCTGTATAGTTTAATGGTTATAACTTTAGATTGAATCCGGCATTAATATTTCTTCCCCGTGTTGTAAAGCCCAATACTTCTACGAACTCTTCGTTTAAAATATTATCGGCACTCAAAAATACTTTCAATTTCTTGGGAATCAGTTGATGTTCTACATATAGATTCACTAAAGAAAAAGAAGCTAATTCCAAGTCTATACTAGGGAATACACTAAAATCGCTATCTATCCTATCTCCCGTATATGAATATGATAAGGAAGCATTTGTTCTATCCGAGAATTCATAATTGAACAAAGCATTCACTTTATGCTTAGGAATACGGATAGCATTATCGCCCTTACGCTCCGTAAACGTATAATTGGCTTCAATGTTTACCTTTTTAACGGGTTGCCAAGATAATTCCATTTCTACACCGGTGGCATCAATTTCATCGAAAATATTTATCGTTCTAAAATCTTGGTCAAAGCCGAATCTATTTTTTTCATTTCGATTAAAATAAACGGCACTTAACCTGAACTTATCGGTAACGGCATATTCAATTCCGCCCTCAATAGTCCTATTTTCCTCTGGTTCCAAATCTGGATTGGCACCAAAATCCCCGAATAACTGGGTAAGGTTTGGTGTAATATAAGAAGTGGCAAAGGAACCCAATACTTTTACGTAACCCGTATCCGTAGATAAAGCGTAAGAAGGATTAATATTATAGACCACATGGTTCCCATATTCCGAATGCGTGTTTAACCTGACGCCGGTATTAAGATTAAATCCGGTACCGGATACAAAGACCAAGTTTGCGTAAGGGTCCAGAATAGTAAAAGACACATTTTCACTAAAAACTGCCTTGTCCTCTATGTAATTTACTCCTAAAATAGTATGCCATTTTTCTCCAATTATATATTTGTTGTACACATCTACCACAAAGTTCTTACCGTCAACAAGACTTTCTCCAAAAGAACTTTTTGAGTCCGAAGTATAGTCCGCATAAGACGCATTCAGTTGTATAGAACCGTTGTTTCCATAACCAATTGTGGAGGAAAGCCCTACCCGCTCCTGATCTTGTTTAAAGCGATTGGGAGCTTCTGCCAGAGCCGCATCGAACTCCGTATCAAATTTTGTTTTGTTTCCGAAAACGGATATCTGAAATTTATCTGAAAATCGGTACCCAAAACGAACATCAGTACTATACTGCGAAAAAACATCTTCTTCATTTGTGGGAGTCACAGCGGCCGATAGCCCATCTGAATATCTATTGGAAATACCAATACTATAATTAAATTTATTCAGTGTACCATGGACCAACGCATTATTATTAAAA
This sequence comes from Maribacter algae, assembly GCF_047345745.1. NCBI lineage: Bacteria > Pseudomonadati > Bacteroidota > Flavobacteriia > Flavobacteriales > Flavobacteriaceae > Maribacter > Maribacter algae. Next base: position 601,776 of record NZ_JBLFES010000002.1, on the reverse strand, counting down.
CTTGATGCATTAAAATTTTGGTCCGCGGCGGTTTGGTTGGTCCCGATAGTGGATTGAAAATCTCCTGAAATCTTTTCCTTGGAACTCTGTTTCGTCGTGATATTGATTACTGCCGTAGCGGCATTAGTACCGTATAAGGTACTTGCTGCTCCTTTGATGATTTCTATGGATGCTATTGAACTCGTAGCTAACAATCGTAAATCATACTGCGGTGAAAATGAGGAAGGGTCGGAAACCCGTATGCCATCTATAATGACCAATACTTGACGTCCTCTGCCCCCACGGGCAAAAACACCTAATACACCACCATCTCTTCCCCTACTACCGGCAATTTCAATACCACTTTTGGTGTTGATAATTTGGGCCACGGTCCTTCCTTGGTTGCGCTCCAATTCTTCCGTAGTAATTTTAATGACCGTTTTACCTGAGTTCTCACGCTTTAACTCAAAACGGGAGTCGCTCACCACTACCTCATCCAACTGTTGAAGGTTCATGGAATCTTGTTGTACTGCCTCTGATGATTGTGCCGTACCTATAGTGTATAGCAAAGCCAATGCACCAAAGCTTAAAAGTTTTTTGTTCATTTTTAAATTCTCTGTTCGAGCGAGATAGTATGCGTCCATACGTAAACCTTTATCCCGAAAGTTTAACATTGTTTGTTTGAATTTGGCAGGTCTCCTGACTCGTTTAAAACTATTTTGCCTTCCCATCCCTAAAATTGTCGGGACAGTGGCTTTTGAAGAAATAATTCCCTCCTTTAAAGAGGTGCCAAATCAAGTTTGGCATAAACTTACAGTTGCGGGAACAGTTCCAGATTTTCACTGGATTCCCTTTTAATTCCATCATTTTTAAAATGATAAAAACCAAAATTCAACGCGAAAGTAAACATTTTGTTTAACTCTTTTATGAAAAACTTAAATAATGGTACTTTTGATACCTCATTCAAAATTGCGCTATTTGAAACCCTTTGTATTTTCGCTCGTATTTGTTTTATACATCAGCTGCAAACAGGAAAAAAAGTTGAATTTTCCTGTTGAGACAATAGAAAATAAAGTCTCCGTTAAGCACGCCAAAGGGTTTTCTATAGAAAAATCGGCATCGGATATCACCATAGTCAAGATTACTTCTCCTTGGCCCAATGCCGAAGCTTCTTTTGTTTACGCGCTCGTTCCAAAAGAAAAACTGTCCTTTATCACCTTAAACAAAAATGAATATGACGCTATCATTTCGGTTCCGGTAGAAAAACTAGTAGTGACATCAACAACGCATATTCCTGCACTGGAATCTTTGGGACAACTGGACAAACTTGTCGGTTTTCCGAAAACAGAATTAATATCGTCCAAGGCCGCCAGAAAACAAATTGACAACGGGGCAATTAAAGAATTGGGCAACAATGAGATTATAAATACTGAAGTAGTACTGAACCTTCATCCGGACGTAGTAATCGGTTTTGGTGTCAATGCCCAAAACAAAGCTTATGAAACCTTGCAACGCTCCAACATCCCCGTAGTATATAATGGAGATTGGACCGAGGAGAGTCCTTTGGGCAAAGCGGAGTGGATAAAGTTTTTCGCTCCTTTTTTCCAACAAGAAGTCAAAGCGGACAGTATTTTTAACGCTATAGAAACATCTTATAAATCCACAAAGAAATTGGCGGAGAACGCCAAAACCCGTCCTACGGTCTTGACCGGAGGACTCTACAAAGATGTATGGCATGTAGCGGGCGGAAAAAGCTGGATGGCGCAATTTTTAGAAGATGCTAAAGCCGATTATCTTTGGGGCAATACTACAGAAACCGGTGGAATAGCCGTAAGCCTGGAGACCGTTTTGAACAGGGCCAAAACTGCGGATTTCTGGTTAAACCCCTCTATGCTGACTACTTATGAAGATATGATGCAATCCAATCGCCATTATTCCCAATTTGATGCTTTCCAAACTAAAAAGGTTTATTCCAACACTATAGCGCAAGGTGCAACCGGAGGATTGTTATTTTATGAACTTGCTCCCCAAAGACCCGATCTGGTTTTAAAAGACCTCATTCATATTTTTCATCCTACGCTATTACCGGAGCATGAACTTCTTTTTTTTAAACCCTTGGAATAATTGAGTTCCCCGAAGAAAACATATCTGTCCTTTTCAATATTACTGTTCATATTATTGGGTGCATTTTTTCTAAATCTAAGTCTTGGTTCCGTTTCCATCTCTATTATGGACATACTGGAGGCAATTTTTAACGATACACTAAAGAACACCTCTACCGAGTATATTATCTGGAACTATCGCATCCCCAAGACATTTACCGCAGTATTAGTGGGCGGAGGTCTAGGCCTTAGCGGATTACTAATGCAGACCTTGTTCAGAAACCCCTTGGCAGGCCCCTTTGTATTAGGAATCAGTTCCGGGGCAAGTTTGGGTGCTGCACTGCTCATCATGGGCTCTGCTTTCTTTGGCGGTGTAATGGCCTTTGGTTTGGTAAATGATGTTGGTCTCGCTATAGCGGCCAGTATCGGAAGTTTTTTGGTATTGTTGGCCGTGCTTATAGTCGCTTCAAAAGTGAGGGATACCATGGCATTATTGATTATTGGTTTAATGTTCGGCAGCATTACGGCGGCAATAGTAAGTGTGCTTTCCTATTTCACCAATGCCGAAAAATTACAGCAATTCATCTACTGGTCCTTTGGCAGTGTTGGAAACCTTTCTTGGTCCCAATTGCTCATTTTATCTTTTTTGATTGTCATCGGAATCGTATTGAGTACTTTTTCCATAAAATCCCTTAATGGGTACTTATTGGGTGAAAATTATGCCCAGAGTTTGGGCATCGACCTGAAAAAATCAAAATATATCATTATCATCGCTACGGGTATTTTGGCAGGAAGCATCACGGCATTCGCAGGGCCTATTGCTTTTGTTGGTTTGGCCGTACCGCATCTGACCCGGCAGATTTTCAATACTACGGACCATAAAACTTTGATTCCGGCAGTGCTTATGTATGGTGCCATTTTGATGTTGCTTTGCGATACCGTAGCACAATTGCCCGGTTCCGTAAACGTATTGCCCATTAACGCCATAACCAGTATTTTAGGCGCTCCGGTCGTGATTTGGTTGTTGGTACGAAAGAAAAAAATGATTTTTTGATTAGACTTTGGCCTCGCCCGGTTGTCAAGTTGGATATATGAAAATTGAAGATAAACATATCGCCCTTAAAGTAAATGAATTGTCAATTGGTTACAAATCGATATCCATATGTGATGCCATCGATTTTAAGCTCAATAAGGGAGAACTGGCCGCTGTGGTCGGGGTCAATGGAATTGGAAAATCTACATTATTGCGCACGTTAGGGAATTTTCAGCCTTATCTGTCCGGAAGTATTGAAATAGATGGAAAAGAAATTCAAGAATATTCTTCAAACGTCTTGGCTACTAAAATTAGTGTAGTCCTTACGGAACCTATCGCTTCCAAAAATATGACTATAAAAGAATTGGTCACATTGGGACGACAGCCCTATACCAATTGGATAGGTAGTATAGACGCCATTGATAAAGAAAAGATTGAAGCATCTCTTGAAAAATTGGAACTATCGGAACTACAAGATAAAAAGTGTTTTGAGTTGAGCGATGGGCAATTGCAGAGGGTCATGATCGCTAGGGCATTGGCTCAGGATACGGATATTATTTTATTGGACGAGCCCACTACCCATCTAGATCTATACCATAAGGTCCAGATTTTAAAATTGCTGAAAAACATTGCGCATACAACACAAAAAACGGTTTTGTTCACTAGTCATGAAATAGAAATGGCCATCCAATTATGTGATAAAACGCTGATTTTAGACGGTCAAAAAAATCCTTTTGGACAGCCTTGTGAACTCATCCAAAACAAGGCTTTTGAAAAGCTGTTTCCTACGGATACCGTTGCTTTTGATTCCAGTACCGGGTCTTTTCGCATTCAGAAGTAACTTGTATCTTTACTTCATCACTAAAAAAGGAAATGAACGAAATCTTGATATACCTTATTATTGGGCTAATCTTTTTGGCAATTGGTTATTTTCTAGGGAATTACATCCAAAACCTAAAAACAAAATCAAGTCAAAGTGCTTTGGAGGAAAGGCAACAACAGCTTACCAACAACTTTACGGTATTGGAACAGCGCTTGCGCGATACGGAAGAACACAAGCTACACTTACAGCATGAAAAGGAACAATTGGGAAATCAGATTGTTCGGTACCAAGCCGATATAGAAAACTTACAAGCAAAAAATAGGGAACAAAAGGAGGAAGTTGAAAAACTTCAGGAAAAATTCACCAAGGAATTTGAAAATCTGGCCAATAAAATCCTAGAGGAAAAAAGTTTAAAATTTACCGAGCGAAACGAGAAAAACATCAAGGATATTTTAACTCCTTTGAATGAGAAGATTCAATTGTTCGAAAAAAAGGTAGAGGAAAGCCAAAAGGAAAACATCAGCATACACTCTGCGTTAAAAGAACAGTTATTGAATCTACAGACGCAGAACCTTAAAATTACCCAAGAAGCGGAAAACCTGACAAAGGCCTTGAAAGGGGATAGTAAAATGCAAGGGAACTGGGGAGAGCTGGTTTTGGAACGAGTGCTTGAAAAGTCTGGACTGGAAAAAGACCGCGAATATACTGTGCAACAGAGTTTCACTAGGGAAGACGGTTCACGGGTGCTGCCAGATGTAATCATAAATCTGCCCGACGGAAAAAAGATGATTGTAGATTCCAAGGTTTCCCTAACGGATTATGAGCGATACATTAATGCAGAGGAAGAACTACGGGAGAAATTTCTAAAAGACCACATCAATTCCTTGAGAAGGCATGTTGACCAATTGTCCGCCAAAAAGTATGAGGACCTATACGAGATGGAAAGTCCGGATTTTGTTTTGATGTTCGTCCCGATCGAACCCGCTTTTGCCATCGCCATAAATAACGATAACTCACTCTACAACAAGGCATTTGAACAGAATATCGTAATCGTTACTCCATCTACGTTGTTAGCCACTTTGCGCACCATAGATAGTATGTGGAACAATGAAAAACAACAACGAAATGCCATTGAAATTGCAAGACAGGCAGGAGCGCTATACGATAAGTTTGAAGGTTTTGTAAGCGACCTGACCAAAGTGGGCAAGAAGATGGATGATGCCAAAGACGAATACAAAGGTGCCATGAACAAGTTGGTAGAAGGACGTGGAAATATCATCGTGAGTATCGAAAAATTGAAAAAAATGGGGGCAAAAGCCAAAAAATCCATTCCAGAACCCATATTGAAACGAGCTCAAGAAGACGATTTTGAGGAAGAGGAACCCAAATTGAAACTATAAAATGAAAAGAATACTAGGTTTATTTATCGGTGGAGTACTTGTTTTAATGGCAGCCTATTATGCATTTGTTTACTTTGTTCCCTACAGTGAAGGTGTTAGGTCCGGGGAGCTGATCAAAATCAGCAATAAAGGGGTTCTCGTTAAAACTTGGGAAGGTGAAATAAGCCAAGGGATTTCCGGAGCGCAGATATTCTCTTTTTCCGTTTTGGACAAGGATAAAGAGGTTATCGAAAAATTGAAAGAATACCAAGGACAATATGTAAAAGTCAATTATACAGAACGTTTTGCAACATTCTTTTGGCTCGGAGATACCAAATATTTCATCACAGAAGTACACGCGGAAGAATCACCCCATTTTAGGAAATAATGAAGCACTATAAAAGCGTAAAAGAATCCAGAGTATCCATCACGGAACTAATGCTTCCCTCCCATTCCAACTTTGGTGGTAAGGTTCACGGAGGCCATATTTTGAACTTAATGGACCAAATTGCCTTTGCATGTGCCTCCAAACATTCGCAAAGCTACTGCGTGACCGCTTCCGTAAACAGAGTCGATTTTTTGAACCCTATCGAGGTAGGGGAATTGGTAACGTTAAGAGCTTCCATCAACTATACGGGAAGAACTTCTATGGTGGTCGGGGTGCGTGTAGAATCTGAGAACATTACTTCTGGAAAGAAAAAACACTGTAATTCATCTTACTTCACCATGGTTGCCAAAGATGAAAATGGTAAAAGCATGCCCGTTCCCGGGCTTTTAGTGACCGATGCTCAGGGCGTACGAAGGTTTGCGCGCAGCAAATACAGAAAAGAATCCGCTTTTCAAAGGGACACCAAATTCGATTCGAGTAATTTTAAGATAGCTGAATTTGTTCCACTCTTAAAAGATGAAAACCTACAACTTAATTTGGAGTAATCATGGACGCAGCGGCCGAATCTAAAAACCAGAGTACTTTTCCTGATTCAGATTGTACCAAACTGGCCGGGTATTTTTTAAAATTGCCCTCTTTTTTCAATATTTCGAATACCTTCTCTTTCTTACTTTCGCCTGTAACCAAAAATGTGATGACCGATGCATTGTTGATGACCTTTCCGGTCAGTGTAATTCGTTTTTGACCTGTTTCAGGATGATTGGCTACTTCACAAAGCTTTTCTGAATCCCATAAATTAATTTCATGTGGAAAGATAGAGGCGGTATGGCCATCATCTCCCATTCCCAAAATAACAAGATCAAAATGAGGGATGCTATTCTTTTTAGGAATCCATTCTCCCAAAATCTCGGAATACCGTTCCGCTTCATATTCCGGACTGTTTTCTCCTTTTATACGATGTATATTTTCCTCAGGAATATCAATTTTAGAAAGAAGATGTTCCACTGTCATTTTATAATTGCTCTGATTATCAGTGGGCGGTACGCAGCGTTCATCACCCCAATACAGATGAACATTGCTCCAATCTATATCCTCCTGAAAATTCGTTGCCAGTTCATCAAATACGATTTTGGGCGTACTCCCACCGGATAAAGCAATATGTACCACTTCCCTATTGGCGATAAGAATGGCCAAATATCTGGAAAAGTTTAAAGCTACTTCTTGTTTAGTTGTTGCTATTTTTAGTTTCATTGTACAATGCTACATTTTTGGTTCAATACATCGAACTCCTTACTACTGTTTACTGCTTACTGTTTAAAATCAACAAATAACACAATATCCGGGATCATCCGTCAGGTTAGGGCCAGGATTGCGCCATTGCCCTATTCCTTCAATCAATTCATCTGCATTTTCTGGGCCCCAAACGCCAGCTGCATAGCCATACATACGAACATTTTCTCCGTTTTTCCAATAATTTAATATTGGGTCTACGAATTCCCAAGCTGCCTCAACTTCATCGGCCCTTGCATATAGAGTAGCATCGCCCTGCATGGCATCCAATAACAGTCTTTCGTAGGCTTCCATCACATGGGTCTCTGAAAGACTGGAATAGTAAAAATCGAGATTGGCCCGTTCTACCTTAAAGCCCTGACCCGGAACTTTAACTCCAAATTTCATCAAAATACCTTCATCGGGCTGAATTCTTATAATCAATTTATTGTCCTTATTGTTCAATCCGGAATCCTTAAAAATTTGATGATGCGGTGTTTTAAAGTGGATGACGACCTCCGTTACTTTTGTGGGCATTCGTTTTGCGGTTCGTACGTAGAAAGGAATGTCTTTCCAGCGCCAATTATCCACAAAAAATTTAATGGCGGCATAGGTTTCCGTGGTAGAATCTGCGTCTACCCCATCTTCATCACGATAACCTTTCACCTGTTCCCCATCAATTGTAGAAGCCATGTACTGTCCCCTAATCGTATTATCATGTAAAACTTGGTCGTCTTTCATTATACGAAGCGATTTTAAGGCTTTTACTTTTTCGTTCCGGATTTCTTCAGGGTCATCGCCAATGGGCGGTTCCATAACTATTAGAGAAACGATTTGAAGCAGGTGATTCTGAAACATATCTCGCAGCGCACCGGATTTGTCATAATACCCGCCACGCTTTTCCACACCAACGCTTTCCGCATTGGTGATTTCCACATGATGAATATAATTGCGGTTCCACAACGGTTCAAAAATACTATTGGCAAAACGGGTCACTAAAAGGTTCTGTACCGTTTCTTTACCCAAATAGTGGTCTATGCGATAAATTTGCTGCTCCTTGAAATATTGCTGTAATCCGTTGTTCAATTCCTTCGCCGTATCCAGACTGTATCCAAAGGGTTTTTCTACGATAATTCGCTTCCAGCCATTATTTTGGGTGTTCAAACCGGCATCGGACAGACTTTTGGCAATAGGTTCGTACAACGTAGGTGGCGTAGAGAGGTAATACATAATATTGCCATCCGTATTCTTTTCATTGTTTAGTTCGTGAATACGCTTTTTTAGTTCGCTATAATCCCCATCATAAGTTTCGCCCAAATCCTCATAAAAAAACTTGGAAGCAAAATCATTGATATCTTCTTTGGAAGTCTCTTTGAATTTCTCTTTTAAATAGCTGCTTTTGAGCACCACTTTTTCTCGAAATTCATCATCGGTCATATTACTACGGCTGGCACCTAAAACAACAAAATTTTCCGGTAATTGTTTCGCTATAAAAAGATTAGCCAATGCAGGTACAAGCTTCCTCGCGGTCAAATCTCCCGAGGCACCAAATATTACCAGCATTTGATTTTCTGTTTTCTTCATAGAAAGGATAGACGTTTATTTGAGAGTAACGAATATAACGTTTATTTTAGGTACTTCTAAAGGGAAAATGTTTCCTTGACAATGTCTTAACAAGAACTAAAAAATGACAAATACATACGATTTTGGATTAGTAGGATTGGGCGTAATGGGGCGTAATTTTATTCTGAATGTAGCCGATAATGATTTTACCGCTTATGGCAATGATTTGGACGAGGAAAAAGTCAAAGCACTTATTGAAGAAGGGGGTAATCCCAAAAAAGTGAATGCCACCACTGATGCCGAGACGTTTGTCAAAAATTTAAGCCTGCCAAGAAAAATCATGTTATTGGTCCCTGCTGGTAAAATTGTGGACGCCGTTATCGAAAATCTATTGCCGTTGTTAGATGAAGGAGATATTATTATTGATGGCGGAAATTCTTTTTTCACGGATACCGACAGGCGCGAGGCCTACCTTTCCGGAAAAGGAGTCAATTTCTTTGGTGCCGGGGTTTCTGGTGGCGCAAAGGGAGCTCGGCTAGGACCAAGTATCATGCCTGGAGGCAATCGAGAAGCGTATCAGCATGTAAAACCAATTTTTGAAGCGGTAAGTGCCAAATATAAAGGGGAACCCTGTGTAGCTTATTTAGGTCCTAAATCAGCCGGAAATTATGTGAAAATGGTGCACAATGGTATTGAATACGGATTGATGCAGCTTACCTCCGAAATTTACGATGTGTTGAAAAAAGGTGGTGATTTTTCCAACGATGAGCTACACGCTACCTATGCCAAATGGAACGAAGGACGATTACAGTCGTTTTTGGTCGAAATTACTTCTGAGATTTTTGAGCAGGAGGATAATTTGGGCGAAGGAAGGTTGGTCGATAAAATTTTGGATAAAGCGAAGCAAAAAGGCACTGGAAAATGGACCAGTCAAAATGCGATGGATTTAGGTATTCCGGTACCGTCCATAGATATTGCCGTGAGCATGCGGGAACTATCTGCTTTAAAAGAAGAGCGTATCAAGGCCGATGAGCTCTATGATAGACCTACAGTAGTTAAAATGGACAAGGCGAAGCTAGAAAAGCTTGCGGAAAATGCACTGTATTTTTCCTTTATCATTACCTATACCCAAGGTCTACATCAATTAGCGGATGCCTCCAAAGAATATGGCTACGACCTTGATATTTCCGAAATTGCCAAAATTTGGCGTGCCGGTTGTATTATCCGCGCCGGATTATTGGCCGATATTACTGATGCTTTCAAGAAAAATAGCAACTTACCAAACCTGCTTCTCTCCCCTACATTTGTGAACAAAGTGCAAGAAACCGTAGATGCCGCGAGGGTTTTGGTTTCCTATGGAGCCACAAATGGTATTCCGTTGCCCGGACTTTCCAATTCACTGACCTATTTTGATGCTTATACTTCTAGTAGATTACCGCTAAATGTTATCCAGGCACAGCGTGATTATTTTGGTTCGCATACCTATGAACGTTTGGACAGGGAAGGTATTTTTCACACAGAATGGGAAGAATAAGTAAGAGCAGCCTTTGATTATTGTATTCGTGAATTTCCGGCATAAACAATCCACGAATACGGTTTAAAATTATATAGTTTACGAGTAGTTCATCGAACTAATACACAGATTAACAAATAATTACAATAAATCATGACCTGTAGGAGTTTTCAATAGATGCTACTCGTAGCAATAAGCATAAGTTTATCATTAAATATAGATAGGCTTAGTTAGAATTTACGAATTAATCCAAATGAAAACCAAAAGGTTAGTTGTTTTATCTTTCTTCCTTTTAAAGGTACTTTTCCTACTGGCTCAGGATACTACGACGTGGCAAAAAGACACCCTGCAGTCTATTTTGAAAAAGTCAGAAGTAGCCTATGAAGACTACAACTACAAGGATGCCATTATATATGCTTCCCAACTTATTGAAAAGGGAATAGCATACGATGACGATTATCATCAATTTCTGGGGTATGACCTGTTTGGAAGTATCTATTTTGAAACAAACGACTCTGTAAGTGGCAGAATCTATGCTGAAAAGGCATTGGAAATTGCCCGGCACACCAAATCCGATAGTCTTATTGCCCGGGCCAACGTAGACCTAGCCATCATATATTCACAAAATAAGAACACAACCTCAAAAGGAATACATTTATTAAAGGAAAGTATTGCTTTATATAAAGAATTGAATGATTTAGACCAACTGTATTTTAGCTACATTAACCTGGCATGGATATTTTTGGATTTAGATAAACCGGATGAAGCCTTTTCCTTTCTACAAAAAATTAAGTCTATTTCAAGTCGGATAGAGCTCGAGCAAAAGGATGTTTTATATTGGAAATTGTTGTTCGGTAAATATTATCAAGTCATGAAGGACTATGATAACGCAGTGGAACAATTTCATTTGGTCGCACAACAAGCAGATAAAGATTCTATAGCATCATTGGCTTTTGAAGCTTATGACGGCTTGGCCCAAGTCTATGCCAAAGCTGGGGATTACAAGAATGCCTTTATAAGCCTTGAAAAATTCAATCATTATGACGTAAAAATATATTCTACAAAAAAATTAAAGGAAACCGAAAAGGCAAGAGCTAAGTTTGAGTTGGCGCAAGCACAAAAAGACCTTGAAATTGCGCTCAGGGAAAAAGAATATTCCGAGCAGCTTATTTCCAAGTCAAAGGCAACTACTACCGCTTTTATCGTAGCCATCATCATTTTATTAATTGCCTTATTGGCATTTTTCATGCTGTATAGAACGAGAAAAAATTATGTTATCCGTCTACAGGACACCAATAAAAAATTGTTGCATGCGAAGGACAAAGCGGAGAAACTTTCCAAAGTAAAAACACAATTTCTGTCAACCGTAAGTCACGAACTCCGTACTCCATTATATGGGGTCATTGGAATAACCTCGATCTTAAAGGATGACAAGAAATTAAAAGATTACGGGCAAGACCTAGAATCGCTTAAGTTTTCGGCCGACTATCTCTTGGCCCTGATAAATGATGTATTGCTATTGAATAAAATGGATGCCGATGCAATTACACTATCAAAGACTCCGTATCAATTAAATACTTTAATCAATGGCATAGTACGTTCTTTTGAGTATCGTCTTAAGCAGAATAAAAATAAACTTCATATACATATTGATAAAAATGTGCCGAACGCTCTAATTGGTGACCCCGTTAGATTTTCACAAATACTGATGAACTTGGTTGGAAATGCCGTTAAGTTCAATGAAAACGGAAATATTTGGTTAAATGTTGACCTTGTAGAAGTGAAAAAGGATAAGTTTTTCAAAACAAAATTTACAATTAAAGATGATGGTATTGGTATTCCCGAGAATAAACAAAAAACTATTTTTAAAGAATTTTCGCAAGTTGAGAATGAAAATTATGGTTATAAGGGAACAGGACTTGGTCTACCTATCGTTAAAAAATTATTGAAACTGTATGAGAGTGATATTAATCTAAAAAGTGAATTAGGAAAAGGTTCTGAATTCAGTTTCTCGATAGATTTAATACAAAATATAGTTGATTCGAAGAACTCGGAAACTATTGATATTTCCAATCAATCTATCGAGAAAGAGGTCCTTTGTCTGAATAAGAGTATACATATCTTAGTAGCGGAAGACAATAAGATAAATCAGACAATAACTCAGCGTATTTTGGAGAAATATAACTTTACATCTGATTTGGCCAATGATGGTGAGGAAGCAATTGCCCTAGCCAAGAAGAATAAATATGACCTAATCCTAATGGATGTGAACATGCCCAATGTAGACGGACTTGAAGCAACCAAAATAATACGTGAATTTAATACCACCATCCCTATTATAGCATTGACCGCTGTAGAATTGGAAGAAATGCGTGAAAAAATAATGGCTTCAGGTATCAATCAAATTATCAACAAACCTTACGATATTGACCAATTTTTAAGAGCTATTCTAAACAACTTATCAAACATTGGAACTAGTTTGGCGAAAGTAATTTGAGTATTTTAGTCCGGTTTATCAGGAACGACGATACTCAAAGTGAATTCAGCTCCTAATAGATAAATAGCCAAAAAGGATAAAAGAATTCTATTGCCAAAGTATGCCCAAGACGGAATATTATGTTTACGTCATTGAACTTTCCAAAAAGGTATTCACGGAAAATACCCGCTTTAGAGCTGCCAATCCACAATTTAACGGTGTTCTGGAATGTTTATATGTAGGCATGACCAGTAAATCTCCAAAGGAACGTTTTCTGCAACACAAATCTGGCTGTACTAATAAAAAAGGACATAGGTTATCTTCCCCAATCGTTCAAAAATATGGTCTCTATCTTCGCGGAAGTCTGTACAACCATATAAAACCATTGGCCACTAGAGCGGAAGCCTTAAGAATGGAAAAAACGCTAGCATTGGAGTTACGTAGAAAACAATATGCGGTTTGGTTTAATTGACTTATTCCTTTTTTAGCATTTCCTATTTAAACAAGGAGCGGAATAAATTTGCTTTTTATTCCAAGAAAAGTACGGCTGAGCAATATTGCTCCCCTTTCGTCTTGCTTTTAAGGAAATCTCCTTCTTGAACAAGGAAGGAGATTTCCCTGGATTTTAAATCTTATTTTGAAAGATACATCTTGCGTCTCGCATACAGATTGTAAAATTCATCATCCTTTAGACTTTCAATAAACAAAATACTTTCCCCTGTACTTTTCATTTCCGGACCCAAGTTTTTATTCACGTTCGGGAATTTATTAAATGAGAAAACCGGTTGTTTAATGGCATACCCTTCTAACTCCGGCTTAAACTCAAAATCTTTTACCTTCTTTTCCCCTAGCATTACCTTGGTCGCATAATTTACATACGGTTCTTTGTAAGCTTTGGCAATAAATGGTACGGTACGGGACGCCCTTGGGTTCGCTTCAATAATATATACCGTGTCGTCTTTGATGGCAAACTGAATATTGATGAGCCCTACAGTGTTCAAGGCCAAAGCAATCTTTTTGGTATGGTCTTTTATCTGCTGCATAACAAACTCCCCTAAATTGAAGGGAGGCAATGTAGCATTGGAATCTCCCGAATGGATACCGCAAGGCTCAATATGCTCCATAATACCTATGATATAAACATCTTTTCCATCACAGATAGCATCTGCTTCTGCCTCAATGGCTCCATCTAAATAATGGTCCAAGAGTAATTTATTATTCGGTATTTTACGAAGTAAATCTACCACGTGCTCTTCCAGTTCCTCTTTGTTGATGACGATTTTCATCCCCTGACCACCCAATACATATGAAGGCCTTACCAAAAGTGGAAAATCCAGCTCGTCTGCCAATTGCAATGCTTCATCCGCAGTTTCTGCAACTCCAAATTTTGGGAATGGAATGTTGTTTTCTTTCAATAGTTCCGAGAAACTCCCTCTATCTTCTGCCAAATCCAAGGATTCAAAACTTGTTCCGATAATCTTTATGCCGTACTTGGATAGTTTTTCGGCTAATTTCAATGCGGTTTGGCCCCCTAACTGAACAATTACGCCCTCCGGTTTTTCATGACGGATAATATCGTAGATATGTTCCCAGAAAACAGGTTCAAAATATAATTTGTCCGCCGTATCAAAATCGGTAGAAACGGTTTCAGGATTACAATTGATCATAATGGTTTCATAACCACATTCGGACGCGGCCAAAACCCCGTGGACACAGCAATAGTCGAATTCTATCCCTTGCCCTATCCTATTGGGTCCCGAGCCTAATACCACTATCTTTTTTCTATCGGTAACTACACTGTCGTTTTCTACATAACGTGTTCCGTCAGGTTTTTCGATTTCAGCCTCGAACGTAGAATAATAATAAGGCGTCATAGCCTTAAACTCGGCCGCACAGGTATCAACAAGTTTATAGACCCTATTAATGTTAAGTTCCGTGCGTTTATTGTAGACTTCGCTTTCATAGCAATCCAGCATATGCGCAATTTGCCGATCCGCAAAACCCTTTTGCTTTGCTTCCAAGAGCAAGTCTTTGGAAAGACTGGCAATCGTATATTTTGAGATTTCCTTTTCCAATTGATAAAGCTCCTCATACTGTTTTAAGAACCACATATCAATTTTCGTGATTTCGTGAATTCTACTCAAGGGAATGCCCATCTGTATGGCATCATAGATGACAAAAACCCTATCCCAGCTAGGAATGGTGAGTTTGCTTATGATCTGTTCATAATCCTTATATCCCTTACCATCTGCTCCCAGACCATTTCGCTTGATTTCTAGTGATTGCGTTGCCTTATGCAGGGCCTCTTGAAAAGAACGTCCAATGCCCATTACTTCACCAACGGCTTTCATCTGGAGGCCTAACGTACGGTCGGAACCCTCAAACTTATCAAAATTCCAACGTGGAATTTTTACGATAACATAATCCAATGTGGGTTCAAATAAGGCCGAAGTGGATTTTGTAATCTGATTTTCCAATTCGTCCAAGGAATACCCAATGGCCAATTTTGTTGCCACCTTAGCAATAGGATAACCCGTTGCTTTGGATGCTAAAGCAGACGATCGTGAAACCCTTGGGTTAATTTCTATGGCAATGATATCTTCTTCCTCATCTGGACTTACGGCAAACTGTACGTTGCATCCACCCTCAAAATCCCCGATACTCCGCATCATATGAATGGCCATATCCCGCATTTTCTGATAGGTTTTATCGGATAATGTCATGGCAGGGGCAACCGTAATGGAATCTCCCGTGTGAATCCCCATAGGGTCCATATTTTCTATGGCACAGATAATAACTACATTATCGTTTTTGTCGCGAAGTAGTTCCAACTCATATTCCTTCCAGCCCATTAAGGCCTTATCGATCATTACCTCATGAATCGGGGAAATTTCCAATCCATGGCTCAGTAACGCATCAAAATCTTCTGGTTTATAAACAATGGAAGCCCCTGCACCTCCAAGTGTGTAGGAAGCACGTATCACTAATGGAAATCCAAATTCCTGGGCAATTTCCTTCCCTTTTAAAAAGGAAGTGGCCGTGGCCTGTGGCGCCATACCTACACCTATTTTTAGCATCAATTCACGGAATTTTTCCCTATCCTCCGTAATATTAATGGCATCGATATCTACCCCGATCATTTGAACATCAAAATCTTCCCAAATACCTTTTTTGTCCGCTTCAATACAAAGATTCAATGCGGTTTGTCCGCCCATAGTAGGCAAAACGGCATCAATCTGTGGATGTTCTTTTAAGATTTCAACAATAGATTTGGTGGTCAAAGGTTTTAAGTAAACATGGTCTGCCATTGACGGATCGGTCATAATCGTGGCAGGATTACTATTGATCAATATAGTTTCTATCCCATCTTCACGTAGCGAGCGTAGTGATTGGGAACCGGCATAATCAAACTCACAGGCCTGACCTATAATGATAGGACCTGAACCAATAATTAAAATAGAGTTTAAATCTTTTCTTTTTGGCATTCTAAATAGCGTTTCTTGTTTACAAAATTTCTCAAAATTAGGACAAAAAAAAGGTGCTGAACTTAAAGAAGCAGCACCTTTATTAAAAAGTTATCTACAGTCATTATTTTTTATGACGCGTTTCAGAGGATACGGTTAATTTCTTTCTTCCTTTAGCTCTTCTTCTGGCAAGAACCTTTCTTCCGTTTACGGAAGCCATACGCTCACGAAAACCGTGTTTGTTTTTTCTTTTTCTTTTTGATGGTTGAAATGTCCTCTTGCTCATCGCCTAAATAATTTTGTCGTCTTAATTCTTACTATTACCTTTTTAGGGTAGGTAAAACTGGGCGCAAATATACAAAGAGTTTTTTCTTTAACAAGCTCAATCAAAAAAATATTTTTAATAATCCGTATGTTCCGAAACCGAGGTTTTCGCTAATTTTGCCAGAATCAAATTTCAATGCTATAACAATTTTGAGAGGCACGGTTTTACCACTGTACAATACCAAAACACTCATACTAAAAACAACCCATGTTCAATAAAAATCTAAAATTAATTATTGCCGGTCTAATTATTGCCTACGCTGTCTATCAGTTCATAGAAGGCTATATCGGCAACGGTATTGCGTTAATCCTGTTATCACTTATATTTATATTCCTTTATTTTAGAAATGAAATTATACTACTTGCATTTCTAAGAATGCGCAAGCAAGATTTGGAAGGAACCCAAAACTGGTTGAAAAAAATAAAAAATCCAGAAGCGGCGTTGACTACCAAACAACAAGGGTATTACAATTATTTACATGGAATCATCTTCTCCCAGACCAACCTTACGACTGCGGAAAAATATTTCAAGAAGGCCCTTAAACTTGGCCTAACCATGGATTATGATATTGCCATGGCCAAATTAAGCCTTGCAGGTATTGCAATGCAAAAAAGACGTAAACGAGAGGCCACTACCCTTTTGAGCGAAGCCAAAAAATTGGATAAAAACAATATGCTGACCGATCAAATTAAAATGATGCAACAGCAAATGAAAAAGATTTAGAGCCGAAAAAATTATTCAATAAAAATCCCAAGTTCTTACAACAATCAAGAACTTGGGATTTTTATTACATGATCAGTCTTGTATTCAAATCATATTACATTGTCTAAATTATTTAGCTTCCCTATAATATCCTTTATTCGGAATCTCAATTGCGTACTTTTTTCCTGAAGCATTGTTCAAGTGTGGTTCCCGTAACCATGGATTATGGCGTTTTAATATCTTATAATTGATTTCATATTCCTGTGCAAAATCGGCAAAGCTTAACACAGGTTTATCAATTTCTACGGTAAACGAAGGAACCGCTTCGTATAGATCATCCTTTTTTATGTGAAAGCCATATTTTTCTGGATTGGAAAGGATTTCCTTGATGGCCATTATTCTAAAAACATATCTGCCCGTTTCCTGTCCCAATAATAAATCCCAGTAATTATCCACTTGCTGAATGCCCATGTATTTATTTATAGCTCCAGGGCCTGCATTGTATGCAGCAGCGGTTAGCGTCCAGCTACCATATTTATTTTTCCATTTGTTCAAATAGGCACAAGCTACTTCTGTAGATTTTTCCAAATGATATCGTTCATCAACGTTATTGTTTACTTCCAAACCATATTCTTTGCCCGTTCCTTTCATAATCTGCCAAAATCCTGTGGCCCCGGCGTGGGAAACAACATTGGTAAGTCCGCTTTCGGCCACTGCCAAATACTTGAAATCATCCGGAATACCGTTTTTTGCCAAAATAGGTTCAATGACCGGAAAATATTTATGGGCCCTTTTCATCAACAAAAGCGCGTTGGATTGCCAATAAGTATTGACCAGAAACTCGCGATCTACCCGTTCCATGATTTCTGGGTCGTCCTGCGGAACAGTCTCTCCGGCAAAATTCAAATCCTCTGGAATATCAATAGAGGAGATGTGATATTCATTGGCTACATTTTTCTGAATACTATCGGTAGCTATTTGTTCTTTTAACGCTGTATTGTTTTTATTCACCTGTACGGCAAAAATCAACGTACTTATTACAAAAAATACGCCTAAAAGCATCAATATATTCTTAAGTAGCTTCATAACTATCATTTTTAATATCAATCAAAGGTATCAATAGAACTTTCTTATTCCAAAATAATTGTGGGAAGGTGCTCATTAAACCATTTTGCCCTATGAATTATCATAGTATGCGTTCCATTTTTAACAATTGTACAATCTTTTATATTTTCCAAAGGAAAAACGGTATCCTTTTCACCTTGGATGTGTATCACATTTTCAGCACACTCCTTCTGTTTCCAATTTACCATTTGGTCTATACACCAATCAATATAATGCTTATCACGAATATCCAGATACTTTTCATAGAGTGCCAGCCGTTTCGTTACCGTTTCCCCAAATGCATATTTAGCCAAAAGCTCTACATTATTTATTAATCCCGTTGGCAAAAGTTTATGCACTTTGGTATAACGGGCAAACAGCATTTTTTTTGGAAGTTCAGATGCCTTTTTTATGCTAGAGATGATAATGACTTTTCGTACGGCAATATGTTTTGCCATTTCCTGCACCAACAACCCTCCAAAAGAAACACCTACCAGTACGGGATTGTCATGGATTATTTCCTTGCACATTTCTTTGGCATATGCAGCTAAACCTATTCCCTTTTGGGGTGTCTTCCACTGTAAATAGTAACATTCAAAGGTGTTTTTAGGTAATTTTATGTACTCGAATATGCTGACGCCAGCGGCCATTCCAGGCATAAAATATATAGGTGTTTTTGTGTTTGTCTTCAAAATGCAATTGCCAAAAGGTTAGGAAATTACCTATTTTTTTATTAATTTTACATTCTGTGTTCGGAAAATACGGAGTAAAAGATTTTATTTCAACACATGCGAGCAACTTAACTTTAAATTACGATTGGGAACGTCGTAATTTTTTTGTCTTAAACCAACGCTAAAATCGACTATATGAATGAAGTTATTATTAAGGACAATGCTTTCTTGCGCCAATTTGAAACTACGGTTGAAGGCCATTTAGCAAAAATCGAATACTCATCACAAGAAAGAAAAGTCTTTTTGACCAAACTCATAATTCCAGAGGAAATTACGAAAGAAGGTTTTAAAGAAAATTTCATCAAGGCTGTTCTTCACCACATTCAAGAGCAAAATTTACGTGTTGTTCCAACAAGTCCGCAAATAGCCGGTTTTCTAAGGAAGAACAGACAGTACAAGGAGATGTTGCCTGTTGGAATTCGTATTTAAAAGAATTATAACATACTAAACAAATGTTAACTTAGACCTCTCTATAATGAGAGGTTTTTTTGTTTAAAATTTTAAATAAATTGGTGTTTAGTATCTAGCTAGGATGACCTACAGTACTCAAAAATGACTATCAAAAAAAAATTAAAAACCAGATTCCTCTTTATTGCGTACATATTAACTTTTTTATATGGGTGTAATACGTATGTCCAGAAACATTTTTTAACTGAAGCTTTTGGCATTGATATATCTCCTCTACTTAAAGATAAACCAGTAATTCAGAAAGATGGATTTTTACAAGTTAATGAAATAGTTCCTGAAAGCACTTTATATAAAGCTTTATTCTCTAGCGATATACTTACAACTAAAACTTATGCATATGTATCTCACCAGGGTAAACAAATTGGAGACGAAAGTTGGGGCAGGTCTGTAGTGAAGATATGGAATAAATTTGATGGCGTACAGCAAATGGCAATTTATTATCCGGATAAACGTATTCTTATATTAGGTTATTTTGATAGTTATGGAGACTGATGCTAAAATCTAATTTATCAAGATAAAGGGAGTATTTGTTATTAAACTTCAACAGCAGTGGGTATAAAATCAAATCGTACTAAACCATCTTCATCTATTTCTGTAAGCTTTATCTTTTTTAATTCATTCACCAATTCTGGATTCCAAGGAGTTTTCACTTTCACATAGTTTTCCGTAAAACCATGAATGTATCCTTCTTTATTTTCCCCTTCAAAAAGCACACTGCGCAATAATCCCAGCTGACTCTCATAGAAAGCTCTTCTTTTCTTTACGGATAGCGCCCTTAACATCTTGCTACGTTTGTTTCTGACATTTTTAGGAACTATACCCTCCATTAGAGCAGCCTCGGTATTATCTCGCTCGGAATATGTAAAAACATGTAGGTATGAAATGTCCAAATCGTTCAAAAAATGATAGGTTTCCAAAAAATGCTCATCTGTCTCACCGGGAAATCCGACGATGACATCTACCCCAATACAGCAATGTGGTATCTCTTTTTTTATTTTTGAAATACGCTCCGTATACAGTGCCGTTAAATAACGACGCTTCATTAATTTCAATAGGTCATCGCTCCCACTTTGTAAGGGAATATGAAAATGAGGTACGAATGTTTTGCTTCGGGCCACAAATTCGATTGTTTCATTTTTAAGCAGATTGGGCTCTATGGATGAAATGCGTAAACGATGAATTCCCTCAACATCATTTAAGGCCTTCACCAAGTCCAAAAAAGTATGTTCATGTTTTTTATTGCCGAATTCGCCCTTGCCGTAATCTCCTATATTCACTCCGGTCAATACGATTTCCTTTATCCCCTTAGCCGATATTTCGGCGGCATTCTTAAGTACATTGGAAAGTGTGTCGCTTCTGGAAATTCCACGGGCCAAGGGAATAGTACAATAGGTGCATTTATAATCACAGCCATCTTGAACCTTTAGAAATGCCCTGGTACGATCACCAATGGCATAACTTCCTACATAAAAATCAGCATCCTCTACCTCACAAGAATGTACCTCTCCTTTATCATTTTTGGAAAGGTCTTCTAGATACTCCAGTATGTTGAATTTTTCGGTTGCGCCGAGTACTAAATCTACGCCGTCAACCGCGGCAAGTTCCTCTGGTTTTAACTGGGCATAGCAGCCTATGGCAGCCACAAAGGCTTTAGGATTGGATTTTTGAGCCTGTCTTACAATGGTCCTGAACTTTTTATCCGCATTTTCGGTAACGGAACAGGTATTGATTACATACATGTCTGCTTTTTCCGAAAAATCGACACGGTCAAAACCTTCGTTTACCATACTTCTAGCAATCGTGGATGTTTCAGAGAAATTAAGCTTACAGCCCAATGTATAAAAAGCGACTTTTTTACTCATCTAAGCCTCATTGTTTTAAGGACGGCAAAGATAAGGATTTGAAAATTTAATAGATTTCTGAAAGTGTTTACACTAATGGCCAAACCAAATATTGAGCAGTAATGCCAATACCTTACCATATGTTCCAAAATAAGTATAATGCATTGAAAATAAAACGATTATGATTAATAATTTAATACTATACCTTTCAGGTCGATTGCTTAATAACTACCCCTAATCGCTTGTTCAATTTTCAAAATATTAAATTTTACAAATTTTAGTAGCTTCACATTTGACCTTCAATTTTGGGAATACAAATAAGAAAATACCAACTAATACCGTTATTTATAATCAAGATAATAAAACTGACTATCTTCGAGACAAAGGAAGTAATAACTTAAACTACCGAATTGAAACAAGGAATCACCAAATGTGCCTGGTGTCTTACCGAAGCTACAAACAACGAAGCAAATTGCCCCACATGTGGTGGACCTATAGAAATATTAGAACCATGGATATTGAAATGTGGTTGGTGTGGTACATCAAATCGTAGAGACCTTGTTAAAAGTTGTGAAAATTGTGGTGGTGAACTACCTTCCATTCCCGGTTTGGGAAGGCCTCCAGACCCACCCAAAGCTCCAAGATTTATCACTGAAAAACTCCGACAAGATATCATATTGTATAAAAATATGGAGGCAGGTATCGGACGGATTCTAATCATTTTTGGGTTTCTTTCTCTTTGCGTAGGTGTTGGTATCATATTTATCCTCACTGGCCTCTTTTTTAGGAACACGGGCAGGAAGAAAGCAAAAACAAAATTGGACGTTCTAAGAAACGGAGTACCTACCAAAGGAGTCATACAGGAAATTAAAAAAGACTTGAGCAGATATGAAAACCGTATTCATCCTTATCTTATTACCTATACTTTTTATACTCCAAAAGGGGGCCATAAAAGTGAAATCGTAGTTTGGGATTCAGCGAATTGGAAACGCCAAAAGAATGAACATCTATGGGTTTTGTTCGATATAGATGATATTACAAAAAATACAATCTGGCCACCGATGGTATAAATTCAATATTTCCTCCACCTTTTGGTCAACTCAAAAACATGATTTAAAATATCCGCTTCTGTCTGATCGAACTTCACATTTCTTCTCGCCATCATGACTTCTGCAGCCTCAAAAGCTTTTTCGGGCATATAGGTAGAAAACCCTGAAGCTCCTCCCCAACTAAAACTTGGTATAAAATTCCGTGGAAACCCTGGTACATAAATATTTGAATTTACGCCAATTACCGTTCCCGTATTGAACATTGTATTTATAGCCGTTTTACTATGATCGCCCATCATTAATCCACAAAATTGCAATCCGGTTTGTTCAAACTTTTCCGTGGCATAGTTCCAAAGACGAACCTTTGCATAATTATTCTTTAAGTTAGAGTTATTGGAATCCGCCCCAATATTACACCATTCTCCAAGTACCGCATTTCCAAGATACCCTTCATGGCCTTTGCTGGAATAACCAAAGATGACGGAGTTGCTTACTTCCCCACAAACCTTACTGAACGGTCCAATAGTAGTAGCCCCATAAAGCTTGCCTCCCATTTTTATGGTAGCATTATTGCACAAGGCCAACCCGCCACGTATAAGGCTGCCTTCCCATATTTCAGCATTTTTACCAATATAAATGGGTCCGTCCGTAGCATTCAAAATACTGTACTCCACTTTTGCACCTTCCTCAAAAAAAATGCGCTCAGGATGAATGGTCTTGTTCGTATCGGAAATTGGTTGACTCTTTCTTCCTCTGGTTATAAAATCGAAGTCGGCCTGTAATGCTTCCGCGTTTTTTGAAAAAATATCCCAAGTGTATTCAATTTGAAAAATATCCCGTTCATATGTTATGGTATCAAAGCCGCTCATATCTGAATTCTGTACTACGGATTCAGTAGTATAAGCAATAACCGTGTTGTTTTGTATCAATGCTTGATGGTGCTTTAAATTGGCTATAGCTTCTAATAAGCTTTCATCTGGCAGAACGGAAGCATTGATCAAGATATTTTCCTCAGCGATTACCAAAGGATACTTTACATTTAGATAGTCCTCTGTCAAATAGGAAATACTGTTCTTTAGATAGGCTTCCCATTTTTCTTTAATCGTCATAATTCCAATCCTAATTTCACCAACGGGTCTTGTAAAGGTGAAAGGGAGTAGATTGTTGCGGACCGGGCCATCAAAAAGTATATAATTCATCGTTTTCGGAATTTGAGCAAAATTAACAAACCATTTTATGCGGTAGTTTATTATTTAGGTGACTTTCCCAAAAATTGGACAGCTTTAAAAACAAAAAGCCCCCGATGTATATCGAGGGCCTATTCTGATAAAAAGAAAACTCTTACTCCTCCTCTTTCTTGGCAGCAGGCTTAGAAAATTTCTTGTATTTGTTCTTGAACTTATCAATACGACCAGCAGTATCCAAAAACTTCGCTTTTCCGGTATAAAAAGGGTGTGAAGTTCTAGAGATTTCCAATTTAACCAACGGATATTCCACACCGTCAACCTCTAAAGTCTCTTTGGTATCCGCGGTTGATTTAGTGATGAAAACCTCTTCGTTGGACATGTCCTTGAAGGCCACTAATCTATAATTTTCTGGGTGTATTCCTTTTTGCATCGTTATAAAATTTAACGCACCCATTCCAACGGGCACTTATTTTAAGCCTGCAAATTTAATCAAAATTCATAAATGGACAATCACATTTAAAAATAAATGCTCGTAAATGTAACATTTATTGGAATTGGCGCACTTATAGAGTGATCAACCTTAAAATTTATAAGAAAATGGAAGAAAATCAACCTAAAACAGGAAAATTTGCATTGAACTATGGTCTTTTATTAGGCGGAATAAGTATCGTTTTTGCATTCATGTTGTACACTGCCGACATGCACTATCAAGGTGGTATTGCGGTTATGCTTATCAGCATAGTACTGATGTTAGCAGCGATAATTTTAGCATTAATTCAGTTCAAAAAAACAAATAGAGGTTTTATGTCCTTCGGGCAAGCTTTAAAAATCGGTGTTGGAGTTTGTCTGATTGGCGGAATTATTGGAATTACGTTCAATCAACTTATGGCTAATGTAATAGACCCAGATATGATGACCAAAGCAATGGAATATCAAAAGAACCAGCTTATGGAAACAACCACAATGACCACAGAACAAATTGATGCTCAAATGGAAATGGGACAGAAATTCTCAACGCCAAGTATGCAAGTTATTTTTGGATTAATATTCAGTCTACTTTTAGGGTTTATTTTAACTTTAGTACCTGCGTTAATATTAAAAAAGCCTGAAAATATCGACTAAGTTTGTACTTTTGAAAGGAATTCCAGAAGCAAAACATGCAGCTATCTATTGTAATTCCTTTACTTAACGAAGAAGAATCGCTTCAAGAGCTTCATGATTGGATTGTATCCGTAATGCAATCCAATCATTTTTTGTATGAAATCCTCTTCGTAGATGATGGGAGTACGGATAACTCTTGGGCGTTGATTTCCAAACTTTCCGAACAGAACCAAAATGTAAAAGGAATTCGGTTTTTACGGAATTTTGGTAAATCACAGGCACTACATGCCGGTTTCAAAGCGGCTCAAGGAGATGTTGTCATTACCATGGATGCCGACCTTCAGGACAATCCGGAAGAAATCCCGGAACTATATCAAATGGTTGTGGAACAGGGCTTTGACCTTGTTTCCGGTTGGAAAAAGAAAAGATACGATTCTATAATTTTTAAGAACCTTCCTTCCAAACTGTTCAACTGGGCGGCAAGGAAAACATCGGGTGTAAAACTGCATGACTTTAATTGCGGGTTAAAGGCGTATAATGCATCGGTCGTGAAGACTATTGAGGTTTCTGGCGAGATGCACCGATATATTCCTGTTTTGGCCAAAAATGCCGGTTTTGCCGTTATTGGAGAAAAAGTTGTTAAACATCAATCTAGAAAATACGGGAAGACCAAATTTGGTATGGACCGCTTTATCAACGGTTTTTTGGATCTGATTACCATATGGTTCGTCTCCCGGTTCGGCAAGAGACCTATGCACTTATTCGGTGCTCTAGGTGTGCTTATGTTTATCATAGGTTTTGGTTTTGCACTCTATTTGGGCATTGACAAATTGTTCATAAACCGTTTTGGTAGGTTGATTACGGATAGGCCTCAATTTTACATTGCCCTGACTTCCATGGTCATTGGTACGCAACTTTTTCTAGCGGGCTTTATAGGAGAAATACTAATTCGCTCTAAAAGAAAGGAAAACCGCTATTTTATTTCGGAAGAAACCAAAAACCAAAACAAGGAATCAGAATATTCTTTATAAATTTAAATTGATACAAAAATACACGCAGTATGAACGATGTTCTTGAAAGTGCCAAAAGTTGGCTCACGGATTTTTTCGACCCAGCTATAAAAAAGGAAGTCCAGCACTTAATAGATAATGATACCGAAGAATTAAAAGACCGATTTTATAAAAATATGGAATTCGGGACTGGAGGTATGCGCGGTGTCATGGGTGCAGGGACCAATAGAATCAATAAATACACATTGGGAAAAAGTACCCAAGGCCTCAGTAATTATTTAAACAAGGTGTATGACAACGAAGAAATAAAAGTTGTCATAGCCTATGATTGTAGGCATAACAGTGATACCCTTGCCAGAACCGTGGCGGAAGTTTTTTCCGCAAACGGCATAAAAGTGTATTTATATTCCAGTTTGAGAACTACCCCTCAGTTATCTTTTTCGGTCAGGCATTTAAACTGCCATGCAGGTATTGTATTGACCGCTTCCCACAATCCACCGGAATATAATGGCTATAAAGTGTATTGGACGGATGGCGGGCAGATCGTACCACCTCAGGATGGTGAAATTATCGCAGAAATTAATTCGCTCTCGTTTGACGCCATTAAATTCAATGCAAATGAAAGTTTAATTGAGCTTATAGATGCGGATGCCGATGAAGCTTTTATAAACGAGTCGGTCAAAAATGGGAATTTTAATGCGGATGGCAAAGATGAATTCAAGATTGTATTCACTTCCTTACATGGAACTTCTATCACCGCCATACCCGAAGTATTGAAAAGGGCGGGATACAAAAACGTAACGGTAATCGCCGAGCAGGCCGAGCCTGATGGGAATTTTCCTACGGTACAATCCCCAAATCCAGAAGAGTCGGAAGCATTGTCCATCGCCGTTAAAAAGGCCGAGGAAATCGGTGCCGATATGGTCGTAGGAACCGACCCTGACAGTGATCGTTTGGGAATTGCTGTCCGTAATCTTGACGGGCAGATGGAGATTGTGAACGGGAACCAAGCTATGGTATTGATGACCAAATTTTTATTGGAAAAGCAAAAAGAAAAAGGGTTTCAAGGGAATGAATTTATAGCAACTACCATTGTGTCCACTCCAATGATGGAGGCCATGGCCAAAGCATATGGAGTAGAATTTAAGACGGCTTTGACCGGTTTTAAATGGATCGGCAAAATGATAAAGGATTTTCCGGAGTCAAAATTTGTTGGTGGCGGTGAGGAAAGTTTCGGTTATATGGTGGGTGATTTTGTCCGTGATAAAGATGCGGTTACCTCTACCCTATTGGCCTGTGAAATTGCGTCGCAAGCAAAAGCGAACGGAAGCTCTTTTTATAAAGATTTAATCGATTGTTATGTGAATTATGGTTTTTACAAGGAGCATTTGGTGTCGATAACGAAAAAGGGAATCAGCGGTGCGGAAGAAATCAAACAAATGCTGAAGGACTTTAAAGAAAATCCGGTGTCCTCCGTTGCGGGTTCCAAAGTAAAGTGGATCGAGGATTATAACACTTCTATAGCAAAAAATGTTTTGACAGGTGAAGAAAACAGGATTGACCTTCCCAAAGCCAATGTATTGATTTACGAAACCGAAGATGGCACTCGTATCGCCGCAAGACCCAGCGGAACCGAGCCTAAAGTGAAATTCTATATCAGCACCAATACAATTTTGGACACTGCCGAAGACTATAAAAAAGTAGCCGCTGAACTGGATGCCAAGATACAAAGCATCTTAAGCGAGCTCAATTTAGGTTAATGGAATATTTTAAAAAGATTCTTCGCTTTGCGAAACCTTATAGGGTTTATGCCCTGTTGAATATTCTTTCCAATATTTTCTATGCCCTCTTTGCAACATTGGCCATGATTTCCTTGTTCCCAATGTTGGCCGTTTTGTTCAAACAAACCGAGCCCGTTTTTGAGAAACCGATTTGGAACGGAATATCCATGGGAAAGGAATACTTAATGGAATATCTTAATTACTTTGTCACTCAAAAAAGTGAAAGTGGTAGTCCTGGGGACACCCTTTTTTTTATGGTTGCAATAGTAATTACAGCCTTTTTTCTCAAAAACCTTTTTGGTTATTTAGCAATGTATTTTATCACCTTTTTAAGAAATGGTGTATTGAAAGATTTAAGAAATGAATTGTATGTAAAAACAGTAGAATTGCCTATTTCTTATTATTCGGAAAAGAGAAAAGGAGATACCATAGCGAGAATTACTTCGGATGTGTTAGAAATTCAGCATTCCTTTCTGTCCATTTTGGAATTAGTTGTACGGGAGCCCTTAACAATTTTGTTTACTATTATAGCCATGCTTTCGATTAGTGCAAAATTGACCTTATTTGTGTTTTTATTTCTGCCTATTTCCGGTTTTTTAATATCACTCATCGGTAAATCACTTAAACGAAAGTCTGACAAAGTTCAGAAAGAACAGGGATATTTTTTATCCATTTTAGAAGAGACCCTGGGAGGACTTCGAGTTATAAAAGCCTTCAATGCAGAATCCAGATTTTCAAATACTTTTAAAAAATCCACAAAAAGATTTTACAACTTTTCCAATAGTTTGCTCAACAGACAAAACCTCGCTTCGCCCACTAGCGAATTTTTTGGGATAGCGGCCATTGGTGTGATATTGTGGTATGGAGGTCAAATGGTTTTAGTAGAAAAAACATTGAAGCCGGAGCTTTTCATTACTTATATGGGATTGGCATACCAAATCCTCACACCAGCAAAAGCCATTAGCAAGGCCTCCTACGGTGTAAAAAAAGGAAACGCCGCAGCGGAACGTGTTCTGGAAATTTTGGAGACCGAAAATCCAATAGCCGAAATTCCTAATCCAATCGAGAAAAATACTTTTGAGTCCGGTATAGCACTTGAGGATATCTCCTTTAAGTATGGGGAAGAATACGTGTTGAAAAACTTCAACCTCAATGTTCCAAAAGGCGGAACCGTGGCGCTGGTAGGGCAATCCGGTAGTGGAAAAAGTACCATTGCCAACTTGGTCACGCGTTTTTACGATGTCAATGAAGGGACTATAAAGATAGACGACGTCGACATAAAGAATTTAAAGAAAGAATCGCTGCGCGGTCTTATGGGCCTTGTCACGCAAGATTCCATTCTCTTTAACGACTCTGTAAAAAACAATATAGGCCTCGGCAAAAAAGATGCAACTCTTGAAGAAATTATAGAGGCCGCAAAAATTGCTAACGCCCATGATTTTATCACAGCGCTTCCTGAGGGTTACGATACCAATATTGGCGATAGTGGCAATAAATTGAGCGGGGGGCAAAAACAACGTCTTTCTATTGCAAGGGCCGTACTTAAGAATCCGCCGATTATGATTTTGGATGAGGCCACCTCCGCTTTGGATACGGAAAGCGAACGTTTGGTACAAGATGCACTGGAAAAAATGATGCGCAACAGAACATCTATCGTCATTGCACACCGACTTTCTACCATACAGAATGCGGATACTATTGTGGTCTTACAAAAAGGCGAAATTATTGAACAAGGTTCCCATACCGAATTGATAAGCAAAAAAGGGGCCTACCAAAAGTTGGTCGAAATGCAGTCTATGGGTTGATTCCTTTGGCTCTGCTCCAGAACTGGGTTGATGGTTGATGGTTGATGGTTGATGGTTGATGGTTGATGGTTGATGGTTGATGGTTGATGGTAAAAAAATCCATTCCACACCAAAAAACAAAAAAATTATTACTAATTACTAAATACTGTTTACTTGGTACTTTTTATTTAGTACTGAATACTTATTCCTAATTCCCACCAAATTAAACCTTTTCCTAACTTTAGAGTCTAAGAAGCAAACCAAATACATAGGATTGATAGCGGAGGAAACCTTGGTTCGAGAGTTGAAGGACAAAGAGACACAATCTCGTGCTTTTGAGATATTGGTCCATACCTATAAAGAACGATTATATTGGCATATTCGTAGAATTGTGTTGAACCATGATGATGCCGATGATGTTTTGCAGAATACCTTTATCAAGGTCTATAAAAACATAGCGGGGTTTAAAGGCGATAGTAAATTGTATTCATGGATGTGCCGGATTGCGACGAACGAATCACTTAGCTTTTTAAATAAAAAATCAAAGAAGCTGGGACTTTCGGATGGGGAATATCAAAGTAAAATGATTACCGATTTACAGGCCGATGTTTATTTTGAAGGCGATGAAATTCAATTAAAATTGCAGAAAGCGATTGCCTCATTGCCCGAAAAACAAAAATTGGTATTTAATATGAAGTATTTTGATGAATTAAAGTATGAGGAAATCTCTGAAATCCTGGATACTTCCGTCGGTGGATTAAAGGCCTCCTATCATTTGGCCGTGAAAAAAGTGGAAGGGTATCTAAAGAGCTTATAAATTGAGAGGATTGAATGAAAACGAATGAAAAAAAAAATCCATTTAAAATCCCGAAAGGCTATTTTGATGGTTTTGGGGATGCATTAAAGGAGCGTCTTTCCAAGCAGGAAAGTATTATTCCCAAAAACGACGGATTTCAAATGCCCGAAGGATACCTTGAAAGCTTACAAAAAAATGTCACTGATAGACTTGCAGGAAAAGAGGCCAAAGTAATTCCGTTAAAATCATATTATCGTTATTATGCGATAGCAGCCGCCATAGCTGCAATGGTTGTCGCGTATTTCGGATTCAATTGGAATACGGAAAAAGAAATACAGTTTACGGGTTTGGCCAGTGCTGAAATAACGGCCTATTTGGAAGATACCGATGCGGGACTATCCTCCTATGAAATTGCAGAAGTATTTTCGTTGGAAGATTTGGAAGTGTCCGATATTATCGATAATAAAATAGAAGAAGAAAATATCTTAGAATATCTCAATGACAATATTGATGATCTGAACGAATTAAATTTTGAAGAAAATGAATAAACTGATACATATCGTAATCTTACTTTTTACCATTACGACCATAGCGCAGTCCAAACATAGTCGGGAAAAAATAAAATCGCTTAAGATAGCCTTCATTACGGAGCGCTTAAATCTTACCACTGAAGAAGCGCAAGCTTTTTGGCCTATATATAACGCACATGAAGAAAAAAAACACGAATTCCGACGAAAAGAGCGAACTGAGATTCATGATAAAATTCGCGAAAGTGCTTTGACCGAAAAAGAGGCCAATGCCTTGGTTGAAAGGCTACTTACCTTAGAAAACGAAAAACATGAAGAACGCATACAGTTCTATAAAAAAATAAATAAGGCGATTCCTTCAAAAAAAGCGATAGCGCTTTTAAAAGTAGAGGAAGAATTTAAAAGGAGGCTTCTTAAACGTGTGCGGGAAGGACCTAAATAGGAAATTTTAATATCCGACAATCTTATAATTAAAAAGGGAGCCCAATATTGGGCTCCCTTTTTTGTAGGTACTATCGTTGAAATACACATACGCTCGGTTACCTGTTACCACCCATCATTACGTTCATCGTCGATAAAATACACTATATCTATCGAAATGTTTTTTATCGAAAATTTAGAGGGAGAGAGCGACCAAAATCTGACCGAAGGTCTTTACTGAGGTAATTTTACATTGTAAGTAAGAGTAAAAACCATGAAAACAATTTTAACAGTATTCTTCATATTCTTTATCGGTTTTGCCGCTATGGCACAAAACACGGCTAAAGAAGTTAAAGTTGCAGCCTTATCTCAAGGTGTTGAATTGAACGTCACTATTAAAAAAAGCATTTCTAGCGAAGCTCAAATTACTAGACTATATAGATTCAAGAACTCTAGAATTAAGAAAGCCTTATCCTTCACCACTAAGGCGAATAGAGCAAAAATGGCATAATTACCAGCGACTATCTAAAACTCAATTTGGCTATTCTATTTTTACCTGCCGCATACGCTGTGCTATCATTTAAAAAACGTATCGTATAAAATCCTTCTTTGGATAATCGTTCCCAAGTAGCTCCCCTATCTTTTGAGTATGAAATCCCGGTAAAACCTATTGCCACTAATCCGTTCCCTCCAGAATTAGGCACAAACCGAATACAACTTTTATATCCTGGCTCCTTACCGTCTGCCAATAGTTGCCATGTTTTTCCTCCATCTTCGGTAATTGCTTTATTTGCTAGGTTCCCATCGGGTTTGGCAAAATCCCCGCCAATGGCAACCCCTACATTTTCATCGTAAAAATCGATAGAAAAGATTCCTTCGGAAGTTTCATCGGTTTTCACCGGTGTTTTAAAACTGGTCCATGTTTCGCCTTTATCCATTGAATATAAGATTCGTTTTGTAGTCGCTATCCATGTTTTATCACCTATAATTTTGATATTGGTATTACTGGCCGCAAAAGCACCCTCGCCTTCCATAAACTCCGGAAGTACGTTACAGGGTAATTTATTCCATGTATTTCCACCATCACGGGTAATGATAATACTCAAGCAACCGTCAGTATTATCCCCAACGGCAACACCTTCTCTATCGTTCCAAAAATTGATGGCATCATAAAAAACGGCATCGCCCTCTTCTATATATACTAGATTCATTCGTCCATTGTCACCAGTTTTATAAAGTAATGCTGGGTTCCCAACAGAAAGCATGAAAAAATCGTTGGAAGTATGCGCGACCGACCTAAATTCCGGAATTACGGTATGGAATTTCATGATATTGGACCGTATTTTCCCTGTAGGTATATCAACCGTACCATATATTCCGCTACTGCCCGCAAAAGCCAAAGTATTCTTATCCAAAAACTCGATTACCCTGATACTGACAGAATCCTCAAAAACCGTTTCAATACGAACGGATGAAAATGAAAGCTTTTTGCTCGACTCGGAACAGGCAAAAAGTATACAAAAAAGTATTAGGAGAGTTAGGTGGCGCATCAATTTAAGTTTCTCAAAAATAAAGGGAATCACTTCTAAAACAATACCTTTGCACACTAATTTTTTAGAGGAGGACATTTGTATGAAACTGCATAGAAACTTGGTTTTTGCCGTAATAGACGCTTTAAATTTGATATTCAATGAAGGCGAATATGCCGATAAAGTGGTGCAAAAAGTATTAAAGTTCGACAAAAGGTGGGGAGCACGCGACCGTGGTTTTATAGCAGAAACCACGTATGAAATGGTACGCTACAAAAGGCTATATGCTGAGATTGCTGAAGTAAAGGCTCCTTTTAGCAGGCCGGACCTGTTTCGCATGTGGGCGGTTTGGGCCGTTTTAAAAGGCATTAAGTTACCGGATTGGAAACAGGTAGAACCTACCCCGGAAAGACGGATCAAAGGAAAGTTCGATGAGCTCTCAAAGATCAGAAAATTTAGGGAAGCGGTTCCAGATTGGATAGATGAACTATGTGAAAAAGCATTGGGAGATAAATTATGGACAGCAGAGTTGGCGAAACTCAATGAACCCGCCGAGGTCATCTTACGGACCAACACTCTAAAAACAACGAAGGAGAAATTACGCAGAACATTATTGGACGAAGGCATTGTAGCCGAGTCCATTAGAGGATATCCGTTAGCGCTACGATTGCCCGAACGCGCCAATGTTTTTGTTACCCAGGCCTTTAAAGATGGTTTTTTTGAAGTACAGGATGCTTCCTCGCAAAAGGTAGCGCAATTATTGGATATAAAACCCGGGCAACGCGTAGTGGACACCTGTGCCGGAGCAGGTGGTAAAACTTTACATTTGGCCGCGCTGACCGAAAATAAGGGTCAAATTATCGCCATGGATATTTATGGCAGTAAATTGAAAGAACTAAAACGCCGTGCCAGGCGTAACGGAGCCCATAATATTGAAACACGGGAAATTGATTCTACCAAAGTATTCAAAAAATTATATGGAAGTGCAGACCGTGTATTGATCGATGCTCCCTGTACCGGATTGGGTGTTCTTCGCAGAAATCCGGATACCAAATGGAAGCTACAACCGGAGTTTTTGGATAAAATCACTAAAGTACAGCACGACATTATCCGCTCTTACAGCAAAATTGTAAAACCGGGCGGTAAAATGGTATATGCCACCTGCTCCATACTACCACAAGAAAATAGTGAGCAGGTCAATTCGTTTTTGACTTCGGAAGAAGGAAAAGAATTTAGCTTGATGGAAGAGCAGAAAATCTACGCTTCCAAAAGCGGATTTGACGGATTCTACATGGCTTTGCTGAAAAGAAAATAGTTCTTTTGCCACGCTACAACAATTGGGAAAGCTGTGTTTTCTAGAAATTTCCCACATTTATTCAAATCGACTCAAACTGTACGAAAGAAATACAGATAACATCGAGTCATTTCGAAATAAGCAAAGCGATTGAGAATTCTTAGACACCTCGAAATCCATTAAACACCATTTAAAACTATCTTTTACGGATAAACTAAATGGTGTTTTTAGGTCCTTCTTCCTATACAATGACCTGTTTAGGGTCTTCTCCGTATTCGTTTTTAGCCTTGTCTCCCTCCGTAGCATAAAAAACAATCAGTATAAGACTGATTAAGGGTACAAAAGCCAACAATATGAATGCACCGGATTTTCCGGTATCGTGCAATCTTCTAATAGCAACAGCCAGACCAGGAATGAATGTTCCCAAGGCGTACAATACTACCAAACCGCCCCCAATTGCGGATATAGCAGGTATATCTGCAACAGCTCCTAAAATAACAACTACATATAATCCTATTATTACAAGAATATTTGTCAACACAAAGTACCAATATTCAGAACGTCTGGCCCTACCACTAAAGTTCGCATAATTTTCTGTCAATACTTTTTTGTACCAATCAAACATTCCGTAATCTTGTTCGTTCTTTACAATTTCCATAATCTTAATTTTTTTGGATAGGTTAAAGTTTAATTTTCAAAGTTGAAATAGAACGATAATATATCCCCGAAATTGTATTTTCAAGTATTGTTTTTATTCTTTGTTTTTTGAAATGGATACTATAATCAAGTCTAAAAATTAGTAATCCGTATCTTTAGAATAACAACCTAACCAAGCAAAAAAATTCATGCTGACTAAAATGAAAAGATTACAACTTGGTTTTTTATTATTTCTATTTACCACAATATCTTTCGCACAAGAAAATATTTACACCTATAAAAAAGGAGACTATAGCGGAATCGGGAAGTGGTATCAAGGTCGTGAAATTGCCCAAGTAATGGGTTATCAAGGCATGTCCTGGCTGGAACGGGACGAACGGGAAAAAGAAGAAAACACGACTGCGCTCCTAGATAATATGAATATTACTGATGCGGATGTCATTGCGGATATTGGGGCCGGCTCCGGGTACCATGTTTTTAAAATGGCAAGAATGGCCACAGCAGGAACTATTTATGCGGTGGATATTCAAGATGAGATGTTGGCCTCCATGAAGGACAAAATCGTCAAGGGCAAGGTAACCAATGTGGAATTGGTCAAAGGAGGCGAAAAAAGTGCCCATCTAAAACCAAATTCCGTGGATAAAGTGCTTCTAGTTGACGTATACCATGAAATGAGTTTTCCCTACGAGTTGATGCTCTCCATCAAAGAAGCAATGCGCGACGATGGCAAATTGTTTTTGATTGAATACCGGGGTGAAGATTTAAACGTACCTATTAAAAAACTACATAAAATGACCGAAGCCCAAGCGGTTTTGGAAATGAAGGCCGTAGGGTTTAAACTGGAAAAAAATAGAACCAATCTGCCATGGCAGCATTGCATGGTTTTTGTGAAGGGTAATTAAAATCCATATTCATTTCCATCTGCAAACTAAGGTCTAAAGTCACCTGTCAATAGATAAAAAATTGTAGTTAATTTAAATGAAACGCATTATAACCCTAGTTCTAATCTTAATCACCTCAACAATGGCATCACAGACCATCATCGATTTGAAAAAAACTCCAACAACCAAAGGTTGGAAAGTAGTGGACGATGTAGTGATGGGTGGCCGCTCCTCGGGAACGTTTGAAATTTCTGAAGAAGGCTACGGCAAATTTTATGGCGAAGTTTCCCTGGAAAACAATGGAGGCTTTTCTTCTGTACGTTATGACGTAGAGCCCTTAAAAGTAGGCCCGAAAAGTAAGATTCAAGTTCGATTAAAAGGTGATGGAAAAACGTATCAATTTCGGGTAAAAGCTAATAAACAAGATTATTATAGCTATATAACGATATTTAAAACCACGGGCGATTGGCAAAATCTAGAATTTGTGCTAGCCGACCTCCACCCTACTTTTCGTGGCCGAAAATTGGACCTGCCCAATTTTGATCAAAACACGATTGAAGAATTGCGTTTTTTGATCGGGAATAAAAAAGCACAGCAGTTTGAACTCTTATTGGAATCAATCAAGATTATACCATAACAAAGCATCATGAAAAAGGTAAAATTCATAATTATTCTGGTATCGCTATGCTCCTGTTCCATATTTCAAGAAAAAGGTATCACCTTCAAAATCACGAACAGTGCTGACTTTCCAATCACCGGTGTGAAAATCTCCACTTCCGAAAATTTAGAAAGTGTCTCTTTTGATAGTATTCAAAAAAATGAAAGTCAAGAAGGGTTCTTGTCCATGAAAAACAACAAGATGGATGGTTCGTATACGTTATCATACACCCACAGAGATGGAAGCACTAAAAAAATCTCAAGTGGCTATTACACTAATGGAACAGTCTTGGATAGCTATATACGTTTTGAAATTACAAATGATTCTGCTTTGGTAAAATTTGGAGAATTTCCTGACTATTAATTTCATTGCTTATTCATTTACCAACTATTAACAACATCCGTTTAAAACTATTAACTTTTTAGCCAGCCCATTACTGATAAATAGCCTTTTAAAAGCTAAATTTGCATTTTCCATTTTTACAAAAGAACACTACTGTATGATTCACTTCTTTGGAAACGTAAACAGCAAGATATTTGCTGTACAAACAGCAGAAGAATTAGCAACCAAAAGCATCTCAAAATTAAACTGGCTTTTCGGTAACCAACCCAAAATAGAACAAGCATCTCTCGATGCTTTTTTTGTTGGTCCACGTGCTGCGATGATAACCCCTTGGAGTACCAATGCCGTTGAAATCACCCAAAACATGGGAATCAACGGGATTATTCGCATTGAAGAATTTGTTGCCATTCCCGAAGATTTTTCAGATTATGACCCAATGATTTCCGAAAAGTTTAAGGGTTTACACCAAGATACATTTACCATTAACATTCAGCCGGAACCTATTTTAAGCATTGAAAATATAGCAACATATAACCAACAAGAAGGCTTGGCATTGAGTGATGAAGAAGTTGCTTATCTGGAAGGCGTTTCAAAAAAAATAGGAAGACCTTTAACCGACTCCGAAGTGTTTGGCTTTTCTCAGGTAAATTCAGAACATTGCCGGCACAAAATTTTTAACGGCACATTCATCATCGATGGAGAGGAAAAACCAACATCGTTATTTAAATTAATCAAAGAAACCTCCAAACAACATCCAAACGATATAGTTTCCGCCTATAAAGACAATGTTGCGTTTATTAAAGGTCCAAAAGTGACTCAATTTGCGCCAAAAAGTGCAGATAAGCCCGATTTTTATACCGAAAAGGAATTTGAATCGGTAATTTCGTTAAAAGCAGAAACCCATAATTTCCCAACAACCGTAGAACCTTTTAACGGTGCAGCAACAGGTTCAGGAGGTGAAATACGAGATAGACTCGCAGGAGGCAAAGGCTCCTTGCCTTTAGCTGGTACAGCAGTATATATGACGTCTTACTCTAGATTAGAAAAAGACAGATCCTGGGAACAGGCATTTCCGGAAAGAGATTGGCTCTATCAAACGCCAATGGATATTTTAATAAAAGCCAGTAATGGCGCTTCGGATTTTGGTAACAAATTTGGGCAACCTTTAATTTGTGGTTCCATTTTAACATTTGAACACGAAGAGGATACCCGGAAATTAGGATTCGACAAAGTCATTATGCAAGCTGGAGGAATTGGCTATGGAAAGACAGACCAGGCTTTAAAAGATACGCCACAAAATGGCGATAAAATTGTAATTCTCGGAGGCGAGAACTACCGTATTGGTATGGGAGGTGCTGCTGTTTCCAGTGCGGATACCGGCGAGTTTGCTTCGGGCATCGAGTTGAATGCCGTACAGCGTTCCAATCCAGAAATGCAGATGCGAGCAGCTAATACCATAAAAGCCATGGTGGAAAGCGATAATAATTTAATCGTTTCCATTCACGACCACGGCGCTGGTGGGCATTTAAATTGCTTATCAGAATTGGTTGAAGAAACCGGAGGACATATCGATTTGGATAAGCTTCCGGTGGGCGACCCTACCCTATCCGATAAAGAAATCATCGGGAACGAATCGCAAGAACGCATGGGCTTAGTGATTCCGGAAAAACACCTGAAAACACTTCAAAACATTGCAGAACGTGAACGCTCCCCGATGTACACCGTAGGGGACGTTACGGGCAATCATCGCTTTACGTTCGAATCTAAAACCAAAGGCAATAAACCTATGGATTTGGCTATGGAAGACATGTTCGGGAGTTCTCCAAAAACCATCATGACCGATACCAGCATTACGGCTAAATATAACGATTTAAGCTACACTCCGGATAATTTCAAAACCTATTTAGAGCAGGTATTGCAACTGGAAGCTGTAGCCTGTAAAGACTGGCTTACGAATAAGGTAGACCGTTGCGTGGGCGGACGCGTAGCCAAACAACAATGTGCAGGTCCATTGCAATTACCGTTGAATAACGTTGGTGTAATGGCTTTAGATTTTAAAGGAAAAGAAGGCATTGCGACTTCTATTGGACACTCCCCGATTTCTGGGTTGATTAACCCCATTGCAGGAAGTAGAAGTAGCATTACCGAGGCGTTGACCAATATAATTTGGGCACCCCTTAAAGACGGATTAAAAAGTGTTTCCCTGTCTGCCAACTGGATGTGGCCTTGTAAAAATGAAGGAGAAGATGCCCGTTTGTACGAAGCCGTACAGGCAATTTCTGAGTTTTCTATCGATTTGGGAATTAATGTCCCCACAGGGAAAGATTCGCTATCTATGAAACAGAAATATCCCAATGGTGAAGAGGTGATTTCGCCGGGAACGGTCGTGATTTCTGCTGCTGCGAATTGTAACGATATTACCAAAGTGGTAGAACCTGTTTTCCAGGCTGATGGCGGTGCTATTTACTACATCAACCTATCGCAAGACCATTTTAAACTAGGAGGAAGTTCATTTGCCCAGATTTTAAATAGAATCGGAAACGAAACTCCTCTGGTACAAGATGCAAAATATGTAAAAACGGTTTTTAATACAATTCAGAAATTAATAAGGGATGGTCAGATTTTAGCGGGTCATGATGTTGCTTCCGGTGGATTAATTACCACTTTGCTGGAATTATGCTTTGCTGATGTTAACCTTGCCGCTGATTTAGATATTTCAAATTTAGGGGAAATTGACTCCATTAAATTATTGTTTTCAGAAAATTCGGGAATCGTGTTTCAATCCAAAGACAATTCGGTAGAAAGTGTTTTGACCGAAGCAAATATCGAATTTTTCAATATCGGAAAAGTTACCAAAAATACTGATTTAATCCTCAAAAACGAAGCGGATACATTTGTTTTAAATGTGCCTGAATTACGAGATATGTGGTTTAAAACTTCCTATTTATTAGACGATAAACAAACCGCAAACGGACTCGCCAAAGACCGATTTGACACCTATAAAAAACAGCCATTAAAATATATTTTTCCAAAAGGCTTTACAGGTAAATTACCAAATAGAGCAAAGTCGAGACCAAAGGCCGCTATTCTTCGTGAAAAAGGAAGCAACTCTGAGCGCGAAATGGCCAACGCCATGTATCTCGCTGGTTTTGATGTAAAAGACGTACACATGACCGATTTAATTTCTGGTCGGGAAACCTTGGAGGATATTCAGTTTTTAGGTGCTGTTGGTGGATTCTCTAACTCCGATGTGCTGGGCAGTGCTAAAGGTTGGGCAGGTGCCATTAAATATAATGAAAAGGCAAATAAGGCTATTATGGACTTTTTTGCACGACCTGATACGCTCTCCGTTGGAATTTGTAACGGATGCCAACTGTTTATGGAATTAGACCTTATTAATCCTGAACACGAAGCGCACGGCAAAATGATCTACAACGATTCCGGAAAGCATGAGAGTAATTTTACTTCAGTAAAAATTCAGAAAAACAACTCCGTTATGTTATCTTCTTTAGAGGGCACCACACTTGGAGTCTGGATTAGTCACGGAGAAGGTAAATTTAGTCTGCCACACTCAGAAAATCAGTATGATATCGTAGCTAAATACGGTTACGAAGGGTATCCTGCCAATCCTAACGGAAGTGATTTTAATACTGCTATGCTTTGTGACAAAACAGGACGCCATTTGGTAACGATGCCGCATATAGAGCGTTCTACGTTTCCGTGGAACTGGGCACATTACCCAAAAGACAGGCAAAACGATACTGTTTCACCGTGGATAACCGCTTTTGTAAATGCCAGGGAGTGGGTGGAAGTAAATAAATAATTGTTTATTTTCAACTTTAATCTAAAATGCTACCGCAACACCGTTTCATAAATCTCGTTTAATAACTCTTGGCGTAGTCTGGAATTGCGCTCATTGAGCAAAATGATGATGCCCCAATTTTTGGTACGGTCATAGCATAATACGGAGGATTGCCCCATGGTATCCCCGGATTTTAGGTACAATACATTCCCTTCGTCCTTTAAAATTCCCAGTCCCAGACCTAATTCCCGACCCGCTTTGGAATACACCATGTGTTCGCTTAATACGGACGCATCGTAAATGGCGTTTCCTTCGTTTAAAATTGCCTTTAGATATACAACCATATCCGAAGCATTCGATTTTATAAGCCCAGCCGGGGCAACAATATTCCATATAAAAAAGTCTTGTTCGCCACCTTCTGGATTGTACGCCGTTGTTTTATGGGGTACGCTAAATGTTTTGGTAAACGTATCGGATAGTTGTAAAGGAGTCAGTATTTTTTCATGTAATAGCTCATCATAGGTTTTACCGTATACCTCCTCGAGAATTTGCCCTAATAAGGTATATCCCAAAGTAGAATAACGGTAGGTACCATAATCCGTTAATTCGGTTGCATTGTTGACCAACATAGTCAACGTTTCCTTGGTGACTACACTGGTCGGTTGTTGTGGATTATCGGCAATAAGTTTTCCAAAATCAATATCCGGGAGCCCGGATTGGTGGGATGCCAAATCCGAAATTTTAATGGTATTCCTGAGTTTTGGATGCAATACAAATTCGTTTGGCAGGTAGCTATCGATTACATCATTCAATTTAAACTTTCTTTCCAAAGCGGCCTGGGCGATTAAATTTGCTGTGATGATTTTAGTGATGGAACCCAATTCAAAAACCGAATTCTTATTGATGGCGACCTCCCCTGCCCGACTCAAATGACCATAGGCAGTATAAAATTCTTGATTTTGATGAATAAACCCCACACTTATGCCCACTTTTGGGTGTTCCGTACGATATTTTTTTACAATGGCATCTATTTTTTGTGCTGTGGTTTGCGCAGTACATAATGTATGTATCATGCACATAAAAATGATGGTTCTAATACTGTTTTTCATGGTTTTATGGATTTTATATGACTTATTTATTTTCTTAAAAAGTTATTGATTTTCTCCACCATAGCTTTGGCATTGCCATTGGTACCGCCCAGTGCAATGGCTTTTTTGTAATTTTTTAGGGCGAGGTCATGCTGTTTGTTGTTCAGATACATTTCTCCTAAACTATCATAGAGATTGGCATTTTCCGGAAATTCAGTTACCGCAAAGGTTAATACCTGTATAGCCCTATCTACGTTATTTTGTTCCCTGTATTGCGCGTAGGCAATTTTATTTAATTCGCTAGGGTCATCAAAAGCATACCTATCCGGTTTCGTTCGTTTTAATTGGGCATAGGCTTCCAAACCTTTTTTTATATCCTTATTAAAAGTACTTATTAAAACATCATAAATAGAATTTTTCACAGTCGAAAATGGCTTTTCCAAAGCGATATCGTGCACCATGTGCCCTAATTTTATCCTAGGACCTGTGTTATTTAATAACATAATGATAATCATATCATTCTTAAAATCGTTGAGCATAATGGAACGGAATCCATAAGATGTACCATCATGCCGTTGTAATTGTTCCTCCTCAAAATATTCGCCCAAAGACGACGCCAGTTTTGGCGCATACGGATTACGCAACAGCACATCAAAAGATGCTTGTGAAATCAGTTTATTTGAATTCATTGCCCTTATCCATTTGTGCAGATCGTTGGCGTTCATCCATAACCAACCACTGATAAATTGTAATTTAGGACAAGGCTTGTTGTCTTTATCATAACAGAACGTTCTGTTGTTATGGGTTTCGCCAGGGTCAAATACGGCAGTATCTAACTGTAAAGGGGTAACTATATTTTCGGTAACAAAAGCTTGAAAGGTTTTACCTGCTACTTTTTCTACAATGAGCCGTTGTAGAAATACATTACTGTTGGTGTACAGAAATTGGGTTCCTGGTTCAAAAACCAAACTATCCGCAGTTCTTAATATCGCCCATGCTTTTTCATCTGTAGTACCAGGAAAATCTATGACTGGTAAACCACTGGCATAATTTAGCAGATGTCTTATCGTAATGTTTTCCGACCACGCCGGTAGTCCCAAATCAAATTTGGACACTGGGTCGTCAATATGCAGCAATCCCCGTTCTTGCAATATCATTATCGCCACCCCATTAAATTCTTTGGCGATAGAGCCAATGTTGAATATGTTGGATTTATCCAACTCACGGGTGTTGTCGGCATCGGTGTATCCAAACGTTTTTTCGTAGACAATGGTATCGTTTTTGGCAACCAGAACGCTTCCATTTAATACGCCGTAATCATATTCGATTTGTAGGATTGAATCTAAAGTTTGAACATATTCTGGTAGTTCTTTTTGATGATTTCCAGGGGATTTACAGGCTTCTATACTAGTGATACTCATTAGTATCATTAGTATTTTGATGTTTGTTAATGGGTTCATAGTATTTAATTATTAATGCGTTATTTTTAATCTGTTATATGAAGCTACGTCACTCTGAGCGTATTACAGGGAGCTCATTCTGAAATATTCTCGCGGGTTTCAATACGATATAGAAACGAGTTCGGCTTATCCATCTAGAATAAAAATAAGCGACTAGTTTTTTTAAAGACTGTACCTTAAACACATTGTTTCATTGTTCTGCTCCATACCTGCCTATGGCGTCCCAAATACTCCACATCACCGGATAGCTGTTTTCTTTTTTAGAATCGGTATTGGTCATAAAAATCCGTCCTGTTTTGGTCTCCGTATTAAAAAAGAGCATGGTGTTGGTGCCTGGGTCGCCTCCTGTATGGCCAATAACATTGTACGCCAATTGTTTCTCGGTAAAAATGCCCACATTAAAGTCTTTTTTCTCCCGAAAAGCCACTTCATTTAATTGCGATTTAAAAAGCTCTTTGTATCCAGTCTGGCTTAAAATGCTGCCATTACCAGAATAGCCCTGTATTAAATCAACTAAAAATTTCCCCATATCCGTACTGGAAGTTATAAGTCCGCCATCGGGGTACGAAAGAATTTTATAGTACGGCAGTTCAAGTTCATCAAAATAGAGTTTGGAATAGTTGGCTACGTTTACCTCCTCAAAAAACCAACCCGTGGCAGACATTTGTAAAGGTTGAAAGATGTGCGTCTTGGTAAATTCGTTAAATGGTTTAACCGAGGCGTATTCTATAATGAGTCCGCACAGTGCCGCCCCTACATTACTGTATTCAAAAAGCGTTCCTGGCTTTCTGTTCGCAAAGACCGAAGCCGTATAGAAGTTACCGTCTGGTTTTAAAACTTCTTGCATATAGCCCGCCAAAGGCATCCAATGCGAAGACGGATTCTGATAAT
Source organism: Maribacter algae (assembly GCF_047345745.1). Classification (NCBI taxonomy): domain Bacteria; kingdom Pseudomonadati; phylum Bacteroidota; class Flavobacteriia; order Flavobacteriales; family Flavobacteriaceae; genus Maribacter; species Maribacter algae. Next base: position 558,359 of record NZ_JBLFES010000002.1, on the reverse strand, counting down.
AGGTGCTGTATCTTTTTAAATCTTCCGTTAGGGCAACATCATCCTTATTGGCATAAGCGGTACCCAGATAGGTATCCGTATCTACAATGCTGCTGGTGTGGGTGGTCAGTTGCCTGATGGTAATAATCTCATCCGGGAAATTCGGGTTAACCACGGCAAAGGGCAGGTATTTATTAATGGGGTCGTCCAGATTGAGTAAGCCCATATCCTGTGCTTTTAAAAGTGCCACACCAATGTACATTTTAGATATGGATGCAATATTAATAATGGTCTGCTCGGTATACGATTTTTTGGTATTGATGTCTGCATACCCGAAGCCTTTGTTGTAAACAATTCCTGTGCTATCCACAATAGTGGCAGTAAAGCCGTTAAAAATACCTAAGGCGTAAAGGCTGTCCAACTCCTTATCTATACTTTTTAAGACGGTAGTATTGTTTTCCTTTGATACGGAATATGTTTTTTGATGTTTTTCATTTTTACAGGCAAAACAGAAAATGAATGATAGTGTAATAAGTATATTTTTCATACGATTGATTTGAGTCCAAAGAACTTGTAAATTATATAGTATAACAAGGAAAGTAAGTCGGTTTTCCAAGAATTACAAGTCGGTATTCAGGGAAGACAGATTGAAAATCAAGTTATATATTAATTAATTTAATAAGCTGATAGACAGCTAATTAAATTCAACTATAAAACTTTAAAGTACCGTATCTCTTTAAAATCTATAAATGTGATATATTTAGAGGGTGAAATACGAAACCAAAAACTTATTGTATATCCAAAACCGAAGAAAAGCTATTTTTCTTTTTAATTTTCCAAAAAAATTAGATGGTTTTCTGTTCCTTTTATTTCTAATATGCGGTCTTACCTGTGGCATTGCACAGAACAATACTAAAGACAATATTGAGTTTTTATCCAAAAGTAGTTTTGAAGAGCTGAACAGCGCTTATGATGAATCTAAAGAGAACATTTCTTTAGCCAAGTCTTTTGCACATGCTTTTTTGTTGAAAGCAAAAAAAGAAAAAAACGACCTTAAAAAAGCTGAAGGGTATTACATGGTCGCAGAAAACCTAACCAATGCTTTAGCGTACGATAAGGCTTTACCCTACTTAGATTCTGCAATCGTTGCTTGCAAAAAGAATTATACAAATATCTTACCGGCTCAAGCGCATATTTTAAAAGCAAACATCAATGGGGCGCAAACCAATTTTACGATCGCGATGGATGAGTTGACGATAGCTGATGACTACGCCCGTAAAACCAAAAATATAGACCAACAATACGATATAAAGTATTTTATCGCTCTATTAAAATCTAGTGTAGGAGAGCATCAGCAAGGGCTTTCATTATTAAGCGAGGTAGTAGCGTACCATAAAACCAAATTCCTTAAAGATAGTACCGCTAGTAGATGGTATTTGCAAGCTCTTTTTGCACAGGCAAATCAATTAATTGCGTTAAAACAGCCAGATTCTTCATTAGTATATTTGAAAAAGGCTATGGCGAAAGCACTACAATTAAACGATAGTATTTTATATAGCAGAATGCTACTTTCTACTGTAAAATCGCTTAACGCAAAATCTGAGTACCAATCTAGTATTGATTCTTTACTAAAATACGAGGCTATTTTAAAAGAGAAAGAAGTGAGAATTGGTACAGAATTGAGAATTGCCTTCTGGTACGGAAATACCTATTTTAAACAAGGAAAAAAGGAAATTGCGCTACCTTACCTGAAAAAAATGGATTCCTTAGCGTTTGCAGATTCTTTTTTTGTGGAAAGTTTTAGAGAAAACTATGAATTTTTAATCACTTATTATAAAGAAAAGAAAGATACTGAGCAGCAATTGTTCTACATTAACAGGTTGCTTCAGGTAGATGAAATTTTGGATAAGGATGAAGCCTATTTATCCAAAAAATTGCATAATGATTATGATACCCCCAATTTAATACGTGAAAAACAACAACTTATCAGTAAATTAGAAAACGAGAAAAGCACGAGTAAAATTGTACTTATTTTACTTTCTATCTTTTCTGTTGGATTGATTGCCTTACTTCTTTGGAATTACAAAAAACAGAAAATCTACAAAAAACGATTTTATAAATTGTTAGAAAAAACTGAAACAAAGCAAGAGTCTATTACCAATAATGAAACTTCTGGACACATTGCCGAATACTCAAAATCTATTGACGTACCTGAAGACATTATTCAGGACATATTACAACAACTCAACACCTTTGAAACTACCAACGGATTCCTCAAAGCTGACCTTTCCTTAGGAGTTCTCGCCAAAGAATTCGGTACCAATTCCAAATATTTTTCCAAAATCATCAATACCTATAAAAACAAAAGTTTTAGTCATTACATCAACGACCTACGGGTTAATTATGCCGTAGATGCACTTAAAAACAATCCTAAATTCAGAAAATACACCATAAAAGCCATTGCCAATGAAGCAGGTTTTAACACCACCGAGGCCTTTAGCAAATCCTTTTATAAAAGCACAGGGATTTATCCGTCTTTTTTTTTGAAACAGCTTGATAAAAAATACAATATTACATAATAATGACCATTAGAAAAGCACTCAAAAAAGATGTCCCTTTTATTGTTGAAATGATTGCCGATGATGAACTGGGCAGACTACGTGAAAATTATAAGGATCCCTTGCCCAAAGAATACTACAACGCTTTTGAAAATATTGCTGCCGACTCCAACGAGGAATTGATGGTCATGGAAAACGACAAAGGTAAAATTATTGCAACCCTCCAATTGAGCTTTATCCGATATTTAACCTACCAAGGAGGTATTCGCGCTCAAATCGAGGCGGTTCGTATCCACAACGAGCATCGTGGCAAAGGTTTGGGCAAAATATTCTTTGAATGGGCGATTAATCGTGCGAAAATAAGAGGTGCACATGTGGTGCAACTGACAACTGACAAAAAACGTCCAAAAGCACTTCGGTTTTATGAAAAACTTGGTTTCAAAGCTTCGCATGAAGGAATGAAACTTCATTTATCATAAAATATTGGCAATTATTTAGCTTGGTTTTTAGAGATGCCATTTTAAAATCCCGCTTGCTTTCCCTATTTTGCAATTACTAAAAAGATACTTAGTATGCAAAAAGTTACCCGTCTTTTCGATTTTCCGTATTACCAATTGGAGAAATATAATCTGGATAAAGCTCTTGTCACCAAATACAACGGCAAATGGGTAGCTACTTCCACGCGTGAATACATAGATAAGGCCAATACCATAAGTAGGGCATTGTTGCGCATGGGGGTCACACCCAACGATAAGATTGCCGTAATCTCTATGAACAACCGTACGGAGTGGAACATTATGGATATCGGTATTTTACAGACAGGTGCGCAGAGTGTCCCTATTTACCCCACCATATCCGAGGATGATTATGAATATGTTCTAAACCATTCCGAAGCAAAATTTTGTTTTGTCTCCTGCAACGAAGTGCATGAAAAAATGATGAAAATAGCTTCCAAGCTAAAGAACCTTGAGGATATTTTCTCTTTTGATGATTTAAAAAATTGCAGAAGTTGGAACGAGGTACTGGAAAAAGGAAAAGATAAGGGAAATCAAGATGAAGTTGAAAAAAGAAAGGATGCCGTAAAATCATCGGATTTGGCAACGCTCATTTATACTTCAGGAACCACTGGAAGACCTAAAGGCGTGATGCTGTCACACGAAAATTTGGTAAGCAATGCTTTGAATAGTGAAGAACGAATTCCCGTAGAAAAGGGCAATGCCGATGCGCTCAGTTTTTTGCCACTTTGCCATGTCTATGAACGTATGCTCATTTATCTCTATCAATATTGTGGTACAAGTATCTACTATGCGGAATCTATGGATAAAATCAGCGATAATCTTAAGGAAGTCGCTCCACATGTAATGACAGCGGTACCTCGACTGTTGGAAAAAGTGTACGATAAGATTATAGCAAAGGGTAGTGAGTTATCCGGCATTAAAAAGAAATTGTTCTTTTGGGCAGTTGACCTCGGACTCAAATACGAGCCTTATGGGAAAAACGGCTGGTGGTATGAACAAAAATTAGCATTGGCAAGAAAACTGATTTTCAGCAAATGGAAAGATGGTCTCGGAGGCAATTTAGCGGTCATAGCATCTGGGAGTGCAGCACTCCAGCCTCGCTTGGCCCGTATTTTTAATGCAGCGGAATTTGGGTTGATGGAAGGATATGGCTTAACGGAAACCTCTCCCGTAGTTTCCGTAAACGATATGCGAAACGGCGGATTTAGAATTGGTACCGTAGGAAGGCCCATCTCAAATACCGAAGTTAAGATTGCGGATGACGGTGAAATATGCATCAAAGGCCCGCAGGTGATGATGGGTTATTATAAAGATCCTGAAAAAACCGACGAGGTAATTATCGACGGGTACTTTCATACTGGGGATATCGGGGAAATTGATGCAGATGGGTTTTTGAGAATAACCGATCGTAAAAAAGAAATGTTCAAAACATCCGGTGGCAAATATGTTGCCCCGCAACTATTGGAAAATAGGTTTAAACAGTCACGATTTATTGAACAATTAATGGTGGTAGGCGAAGGCGAAAAAATGCCAGCAGCATTGATCCAGCCCGATTTTGAATATTTAAATCAGTGGATAAAGGAAAATAATATTACCATTCCCGAAAATTCCGATGTTACGGTAAATGAAAAGGTATTGGAGCAATTTCAACATGAGGTAAACATGGCCAATGAAAGTTTTGCCAAGTGGGAAAAAGTGAAACAGTTTCGTTTGACACCGGATGTTTGGAGTATTAATGACGGGCATTTAACTCCCACCATGAAACTGCGCAGGAAAATTATAAAAGAAAAATACATTGAACTTTACAATGATATTTACGGGCATTAAAATACTTATATCGTATTTCATTTAATCAAAGTAAATTATGGCATATGAAAAATATTCCACTCGCCAACTTCAGAAATACAAAAAAGTCTTGCTTGTTTTGGGTATTGTTGGCCTAGTAATCATGTGCGTCATGTTAGGTGCGGGACTTTATCAAACGGCTCATGGTTCTAACAACAATTTCATTATTTATTTAGTTCCTATTTTGGGACCCTTGGTAGTTCTACCTTCCATTTTTTCATCCAATATTGAAAAGGAAATCAAAAAAAGGGCACAACAGAATTCTTGAGACTTTACTTTCACAGCTAATTATAGTTTAAAAATTACCTTAATTTATTATGCATGCATAATAAATTTTAATATATTTGAGAGCCAATTAAACTTTATGAGGGAAATCACTATTGATTATGCGCTTCGGGCCACATGGCAAGCTGTAGCACGTATGTACAATGAAGAGGCAAAGGATTTTGACAGCACTATGGCAGTAGGTTTTACCCTATTGAGCATAGATCCCAAAACGGGAACACCATCAACAGCTTTAGGTCCCAAAATGGGAATGGAAGCTACTAGCCTGTCCAGGATTCTTAAAAGTATGGAAGAAAAAGGGTTGATAGAACGAAAACCGAATCCGGCCGATGGTCGTGGAGTTTTGATTCATCTCACCGATTTTGGACTGGAAAAAAGGAACGATTCTAAAAATGTAGTCCTACGATTTAATGAAGTTGTAAAGGAAAACGTATCAGAAGAAAAATTAAATCATTTTTTTGAAGTGACGGATACTATAAACAAATTGATAGCGGACAAAAATATATATTCAAAAAATTCTTCAAATCACTAATAGCAGTTTAATATAATGAACAAGCATATTAAAAGAGTAGCGGTAATCGGTTCGGGTATCATGGGAAGCGGTATTGCATGCCATTTTGCCAATATCGGGGTAGAAGTTCTACTTTTGGATATTGTCCCGAGAGAGTTGACCGACAAGGAAAAGGCGAAAGGACTTACCTTAGAGGATAACGTAGTGCGTAACCGCTTGGTAAACGATGCGCTGACAACAGCCTTAAAATCGAAACCCTCCCCTATTTACCATCAAAAATTTGCTAATCGCATTACCACCGGAAACTTAGAGGACGATATCACAAAGGTCTCCAAAGTGGATTGGATCATTGAGGTAGTCGTGGAACGATTGGATATCAAAAAACAGGTTTTTGAAAACCTTGAAAAACATAGGACGCCGGGCACATTGATCACTTCCAACACTTCCGGTATTCCCATAAAATTTATGTCCGAAGGACGAAGCGATGACTTCCAAAAACATTTCTGCGGCACGCATTTCTTTAATCCAGCTCGGTATTTAAAGCTTTTTGAAATCATTCCGGGACCAAAAACCGCTCCGGAAGTACTTGACTTTTTAAACGGATATGGAGAACAATTTCTTGGGAAAACTTCTGTAGTCGCAAAGGATACGCCTGCATTTATCGGAAACCGCATCGGAATATTCAGTATCCAAAGCCTTTTCCATATGGTCAAGGAAATGGGGATGACCGTTGAAGAAGTAGATAAGTTGACAGGCCCCGTTATTGGAAGACCAAAATCTGCCACCTTTAGGACCGTAGATGTTGTGGGCTTGGATACCTTGGTCCACGTGGCCAACGGTATCTCGGAAAACTGTAAGGAGGATGAACGTCATGCTTTGTTTTCGCTACCAGACTTTATTTCCACGATGATGGATAATAAGTGGCTGGGAAGTAAAACGGGACAAGGATTTTACAAAAAAACGAAGGACGATAAAGGCAAGACCGAAATCCTCACTTTGGACTTGGATACCATGGAGTATCGGTCTAAAAAAAGTGCCAAGTTCGCCACTTTGGAATTGACGAAAACCATTGACAAAGTTGTTGACAGGTTCTCCGTTTTGACCGGGGGAAAGGACAAGGCCGGTGAGTTCTACAGAAAGAGTTTTGGAGCGTTGTTCGCTTATGTATCACATCGTATTCCTGAAATTACCGATGAATTGTACAAAATAGATGATGCCATGAAAGCCGGCTTTGGTTGGGAGCATGGACCGTTCCAGATTTGGGATGCCGTTGGCCTGGACAAAGGCTTGGAATTTATCGCTGCTGAAAATCAAAAAGCAGCATCATGGGTTGCCGAAATGAAATCCGCAGGAATCAATTCCTTTTATTCGGTCAAGGACGGTGCTACTTATTTCTATGATATTCCTAAAAAAGAAATGGTAAAAATCCCCGGACAGGATGCTTTCATCATTTTGGACAACATTAGAAAATCCAACGAAGTCTTTAAAAACAGTGGTGTTGTGGTGGAAGATTTGGGAGATGGAATCTTGAATGTGGAGTTCCAGTCCAAAATGAATACCATTGGCGGCGACGTGTTGGCAGGATTGAACAAAGCGATCGATCTGGCCGAAAAAGATTTTCAAGGACTGGTGGTCGGTAATCAAGCGGCAAACTTTTCTGTTGGGGCCAATATCGGAATGATATTTATGATGGCCGTGGAACAGGAATATGACGAGCTCAATATGGCCATTAAAATGTTCCAAGATACCATGATGCGCATGCGATACTCCGCAATACCTACAGTTTCGGCTCCGCATGGGATGACCCTTGGTGGAGGCTGCGAACTTTCGCTTCATGCGGATAAGGTAGTCGCTGCGGCAGAAACTTATATCGGTCTGGTAGAATTCGGTGTCGGGGTAATTCCTGGTGGTGGTGGTTCCAAAGAATTCGCTCTGAGGGCACAGGATTCCTTTAGAAAAGGTGATGTAGAACTGAACGTGTTGCAAGAATATTTCTTGACCATTGGGATGGCAAAGGTATCCACATCGGCCTACGAAGCCTATGACCTTGGGATTCTCCAACACGGAAAGGATATTGTAGTTGTCAATAAAGACCGCCAAATAGCAACAGCCAAAGCCCATGCAAAATTAATGGCCGAAGCCGGATATACGCAACCTGTGAAACGAAAGGACATTAAAGTTCTTGGAAAGCAGGCGCTAGGAATGTTCTTGGTAGGAACGGACTCCATGGAAGCGAGCAATTACATCAGCGAGCATGATAAAAAAATCGCCAATAAACTGGCGTACGTAATGGCCGGGGGCGATTTGTCGGAACCTACACTAGTAAACGAGCAATATTTGTTGGACTTGGAACGCGAAGCTTTTTTATCGCTCTGTACCGAAAGAAAAACATTGGAGCGTATTCAACATATGCTAAAGACGGGGAAACCTTTAAGAAATTAAGTTAGTATTGAGGTTTTAGTATTGAGAAATAATAGGTTATGCATAAAGTTGAAGATTTAAAGATTTGGAATAAAGCAATTAAGCTTGTGAAAGAAGTTTATTTGATCATTTCTGAATTACCAAAAGAGGAAAAATTTGGAATTGTCTCACAAATAAAAAGAAGTGCTGTCTCTATCCCTTCAAATATTGCGGAAGGTGCCGGTAGAAATTCTCAAAAAGAGTTTAAATACTTTTTAAGCATTGCCAATGGTTCCGCTTACGAACTGCAAACGCAGCTAATACTAATTATTGAGCTAAATCTAATAATAAAAGAAAAAGTACAACCTGTTATTGAATTGTGTGTTGAAATTCAAAAAATGAATTATAGTTTTCAAAAATCTTTATCGAAAACAGAACTACATACTCAATACTAATAACTAGTATCTAAATAATATGAAACAAGCATATATAGTTAAAGGATATAGAACGGCGGTAGGAAAAGCACCTAAAGGTGTATTCCGGTTCAAGCGAACGGACGAATTGGCCGCGGAGACCATTGAGTACATGATGAAGGAACTGCCCGATTTCGATAAAAAACGAATTGATGATGTCATTGTGGGCAATGCTATGCCGGAAGGTTCCCAAGGATTGAATATGGCTCGCTTGATTTCCTTAATGGGATTGGACATCGTAGATGTTCCCGGTGTTACGGTAAACCGTTTCTGCTCTTCGGGAATCGAAACCATAGGGATAGCTACGGCCAAAATTCAAGCTGGAATGGCGGATTGTATCATCGCAGGTGGCGCGGAAAGCATGAGTTCTGTCCCGATGACAGGCTATAAGACGGAACTAAATTATGATTTGGTAAGCGAAGGTCATGAAGATTATTATTGGGGCATGGGGAACACGGCGGAAGCGGTAGCCCAAGAGTACAAAGTGTCCCGTGAGGACCAAGATGAGTTTGCTTACAATTCTCATATGAAAGCATTAAGGGCACAGGCCGAAGACAGGTTCCAAGACCAAATAGTACCTATTGAAGTAGAGCAGACCTATATTGATGCCAATGGTAAAAAAGCCACGAAAAAATATACCGTAACCAAAGATGAGGGACCAAGAAAAGGCACTTCGGTCGAAGTATTGAACAAATTGCGCCCCGTTTTTGCTGCCGGAGGTAGCGTTACCGCAGGGAATTCCTCACAAATGAGTGACGGTGCCGCTTTTGTGATGGTGATGAGCGAGGACATGGTGAAAGAATTGAATTTAGAACCTATTGCCCGTTTGGTGAATTATGCCGCTGCAGGTGTCCCACCACGAATTATGGGAATAGGACCTGTTGCCGCCGTACCAAAAGCCTTAAAACAAGCTGGTCTAAAGCAAGATGATATAGAACTAATCGAATTGAACGAAGCATTCGCTTCACAATCCTTGGCGGTAATTCGGGAACTGAAGCTTGATCAAGACATTGTAAACGTAAACGGTGGTGCTATCGCTTTGGGCCATCCTTTAGGGTGTACAGGCGCAAAACTATCAGTGCAACTCTTCGATGAGATGCGTAAGCGCAATATGCAAGGGAAATACGGCATGGTTACCATGTGTGTAGGAACAGGACAAGGAGCGGCAGGGGTTTATGAGTTTTTATCCTAGAGGAGAAAAGACCCTAGAAAATAGAATATAGACTGTGAAAAGACATAATTATAAGAATCTGAAAATCTGGAAATTGGGTTTAGAAATAACCAATGATGTATCTGACTTGTTATTAAATTTTCCGAAACATGAACGTTATGATTTGAGCTCACAATTAAGCAGATGTTCCGTTTCTATGCCAAGTAATGTAGCTGTGAAGGGTCAGCAAGGACCGATAAATCTTTTAAACACTTTATAGACATTGCTTTAGGCTCCTCATTTGAATTAGGAACACAACTTTTGGTCGCAAAACATAGAAATTATATTAATACTGAAAAACTAAATTTATTAGAAGACAAGATTGAAGAATGGCAAAAGATGACTAGATGACTATGAGTTTTCAGAATAGTCTCAAATAAGTCTTTTTTCTTTTATCCATCTTCTCAAATCATATTTATATGGAAACAATAGAAAAAGATATCCTTCGCGGTGGACAATTTTTGGTCAAAGAAACCAATTGCGAAGACGTTTTCACCTTAGAGGATTTAAACGAAGAACAACGCATGATGCGTGAAAGTACCAAAGAATTTGTAGATAGGGAACTTTGGGCGCATTGGGAGCGTTTTGAGAAAAAAGACTATGCCTATACCGAGGAAACTATGCGCAAAGCAGGGGAACTCGGTCTTTTGAGCGTAGCAGTTCCGGAATCCTATGGTGGTATGGGAATGGGCTTTGTTTCTACCATGTTGGTGTGCGATTATATCTCGGGAGCGACGGGTTCTTTTAGTACGGCATTCGGGGCACATACAGGTATCGGGACAATGCCTATCACACTCTACGGCACCGAAGAACAAAAACAAAAATATGTACCAAAATTGGCTTCGGGCGAATGGTTCGGAGCGTATTGTCTCACAGAGCCGGGCGCAGGTTCGGATGCCAATTCAGGTAAGACCAAGGCTGTTTTATCGGACGATGGAAAGTATTATAGCATTACCGGTCAAAAAATGTGGATTTCCAATGCGGGGTTCTGTAATCTTTTTATTGTATTTGCACGAATTGAAGACGATAAAAACATCACAGGATTTATTGTTGAAAATGACCCAAGCAACGGCATTAGTTTAGGCGATGAAGAGAAAAAATTGGGCATCCACTCCTCCTCTACCCGTCAAGTATTCTTTAATGAAACCAAAGTTCCGGTAGAGAATATGCTTTCCGAGAGAGGAAACGGTTTTAAAATTGCGATGAATGCATTGAACGTAGGTCGTATTAAATTGGCTGCTGCTTGTTTGGATGCACAACGAAGGGTAATCAATGAAGCTGCAAAATATGCCAACGAACGAATCCAATTTAAGACCCCAATCGTAAATTTCGGGGCCATCAAGGCAAAATTGGCCCAAATGGCCATCAACGCCTATGCGGGGGAATCGGCCAGCTATAGGGCGGCTAAAAATATTGAGGATAGGATAGCCATTCGGGAAGCTGACGGGAATACACATCAGGAAGCCGAATTGAAGGGAGTTGAAGAGTATGCCATTGAATGCTCTATACTAAAGGTCGCCGTTTCCGAGGATGTCCAGAACACCACGGACGAAGGTATCCAAATTTTTGGCGGTATGGGCTTTAGTGCGGATACACCAATGGAATCTGCATGGAGGGATGCCCGTATCTCTAGAATTTATGAAGGCACCAACGAAATCAACCGGATGCTGGCCGTAGGCATGCTTGTCAAGAAAGCCATGAAGGGCCATGTGGATCTATTAGGGCCGGCAACTGCGGTCGGTGAGGAATTAATGGGAATCCCGTCTTTTGAAACTCCTGATTTTTCGGAGTTGTTTGCCGAAGAAAAAGATTTGATCAAAAGATTGAAAAAAGTTTTCCTTATGGTAGCAGGAGCAGCCGTACAAAAATTTGGGCCCGAATTGGAAAACCACCAACAGCTCATGTTGGCAGCCGCAGACATCCTAATTGAGATCTATATGGCGGAATCCACCATTTTACGTACGGAAAAAAATGCCAAACGTAACGGGGAAGATTCGCAGACCACCCAAATAGCCATGTCCAAACTATATCTCTACGAGGCTGTGGAAACAGTGACGAAAAAAGGTAGGGAAGCCATTGTTTCATTTGCGGAAGGCGATGAACAACGTATGATGCTTATGGGGCTCAAACGTTTTACAAAATATACCAATTACCCTAACGTAGTAGCTCTACGCACACAAATTGCGGACAAAGTAGCTGCCGATAACGGGTACACCTTTGACTAATTCAGATTGCACTTTTGTTATTTGTACAGAAGTAAAACCGCTCCTAAAAGGAGCGGTTTTTTGTTATACATTTTAACTGAAAACAGGGAATACCGTTCAAATTTCTAGTGGTACATTTATGCAAACATTAACTTTATCTCTTATGAAAACCATAAAAAAAACATTTGCAATTATTCTCGCTTTAACCTTATTTCAATCATGTAAGGATACAAATAATTCTAAGGGTACGGAGACCAATGCCAATACGTCCTCTAATATAGAAATAGATGAAAAACAAGCCTATATTAATAAATATAACGCATATATAGCCATTTGGAACGATGTGAGTCCAAGGGTGGAACGCAGTTACAATTCGCTTTACAATATTATAAATGACAAAACAGGAAATCCATTAAAAGAAAGTGAAAAATACTATATCCCGGCAGTGCCAGAAAGTAGTGCTATAGATTATTTAGAAAGAATCTTGAATGAAAAACCTGAAATTCCGGAATTGGATAAATTGGGACCGGACATCATTAAGTCGTATAAGGCGTTTAGGGAACCATTACAACAACTTTCGGATTATTACAAGTTACAATCCTATTTGGATGACGATTTTGAAAAATCAAGGGAACTTTACTTTAAGATAAGAGGACCTATCAAAAACTTTATTAAAGCAAGTGATGCACTTGGGCCCATATTACAGGAAATAGACAATAAATTATCCACGGAGGCATTGGTGGAGTACAAAGAAAACAATCAGCTTTTACTATATAACAAAGGGATGATTATCAACAGTTTAAAAAAGCATACCGCACCGCTCTATGAAATAAATTATCAAGAATATGATCAATTAGATTTGGAAACCTACGACCAAAATTTAAAAGAATTGATTGCCCATTACAATGCTTTTAAGAAGCTTGCCAACGATAAGGATAGATTAAAAAGGGAAATGAACATTAGTAGACCTTCCCCATTTATTATCTACTATATGGATATAGATAATTATATCAAAGCAAGTAGGGAGCTAAGAGAGCTGTCCAGGAATCCAAAAAAATACAAGGCCATGAAAAATACAACGGAATCTATGGGAATAGGATTTGCTTCGGCCAGTCATGAAAAAGTGACCAAAGCGGCAGAGAAGGTCATCAACAGTTCTAACAGTTTGAACTAGATATGGCTTAAACTTCGCTTTACATAAAGAGGCTTTTACATCAAAAACCTTTTTTTCACGGTTTACCGTGATGCGTTGGGTATTCTGTTTTACTATCTTAAGGATAGATGAGAAGAGAAAGAACAAAAGATTTCAGCGAGCAACTACTTTTATGGGGAAGTTTAATTATCCTACTTTTTTACGGTTGCTATCATTTGTATCAATTGGATTGGTCAACAACCTTATTCGAACAAAAAAAGAAGGAAGGAAAAAAGGTACAATACTTTGATTATGGCACGCTAGAAGGAAATCAATATTGCAATGATTTTTTCGATTTTAAAATAACGATACCGAACAACTATAGAGCCAACTATAAGTGGTACGATTTGCAATATTCAAGCTTAACGGAAGCGGATACCATTCAGGTGCTAAAAAAACTCCCACATGAAATAGCATCTGCTGAACTTTTAAAAATTGACCCTCAATTCGTAAAAAGCGAACTTTTTAGCAATGATGAATTAGCTAAAACTAGATATGAAGAGCTATTAAGAAAGTTAAATGGTACTAGCCATTATTTGCGCATATTGGTTCTTGATGTTCCCTATCACACCGCAACAGTTTATGATGGACAATATTTTGATAATCAACTGATAAGAGATAAAAAGGAAATCTCTGGTGAACGTTTTGACGTTTATGAAGGCTGCTTCAATCAAGGTACCATGTTTACCAAAACTAAAGTGAAGAACGTTTTATGTTTCACTAAAGAACGAAAGGGTTACTACTTCAATATCATGCTTTATTATGATACTGAGGAACAACAGTGCGAACTTCTTAATATGGTTGATAACCTAAGTTTCAACAATACTTTGTAGTCTTTTTAGACAACCCACTTTCACCGTTACCGAAAAGAGATTAATTTTGAAGAATGAAGGATTCTTTACTATTAAAAGCATACTCCGAAAATGATTTCAAACGTATTGGAGAAAAGCTTTTGGAACAATTATCGGTGCATCTATCAAATACTATCAATGAAAATAATTCTAAAGTTATCAATTGGAATACACCGGAAAACGAACTTTTATTCTGGCAGAATTTTTTAGAAAAAGGCAATACTGAAGATTTTTTCAATGAAATTATTCAAAGAACTACCCACACACACCACCCAAAGTATGTAGGACATCAAGTAGGTGCCACTGCGCCGATTACGGCCCTGACCAGTTTGGTAAGTTCATTCTTGAACAATGGCATGGCCGTTTATGAAATGGGCATGTCTCCTACGGCCATGGAGCGCATCGTAACCGATCAAATATGTGAAAAAATAGGTTGGGACAAGAATGCTAGAGGTTTATTGACCTCAGGTGGCACTTTAGCCAATTTGACCGCTTTGCTCACCGCTAGAAAAGCAAAGGTCTCGCACGATGTTTGGAACGAGGGACATACGAAACCGCTAGGAATTCTAGTCAGCGAAGAAGCGCATTATTGTGCGGATAGAGCCGCTAAAATCATGGGGCTCGGAGAAAAAGGAATCATTAAAATTCCTGTTACGGTCAACTTCAACATGGATGTTCAAAAACTGGAAACCGCTTATCGACAGGCTACGGAAAACGGAATCGAAATATTTGCTATTATTGGCAGTGCACCATCTACGGCTACGGGAATTTATGATGATCTGGATGCTATTGGAGATTTTGCCCAAGACCATAATTTATGGTTTCATGTGGATGGTGCCCATGGAGGAGCGGCTATCTATTCCCAAAAATACAGCTATCTCTTGAAAGGCATTGAAAAAGCGGATTCCGTTGTGATCGATGGGCACAAAATGATGTTAATGCCCACTATTACCACTGCCCTACTCTTTAAAAATGGAGCGGATTCCCACGGAACTTTTAGTCAAAAAGCGGATTACCTATTAAATGACACGGACCATGAGGACTGGTACAATGGCGGCAAACGTACTTTTGAATGTACCAAGAACATGATGAGCCTGCATTGGTACGTATTACTCAAATTTTATGGGGAAGGCCTTTTTGATGAATTTGTAACAAGGCAATATAATCTGGCCCGTGATTTTGAAAAAACGCTCTACAGTCACCCAAACTTTGAACTGGCGGTTGCTCCACAATCCAACATTCTTTGTTTCCGGTATATTAATGAACAACTGTCCGATAGCGAACTGAATCACTTAAACAGCAAAATCCGTCAAACCCTTCTGGAAGATGGGGAATTCTACTTGGTCCAAACAAAACTAAACGGAATTCATTATTTAAGAACCTCGCTGATGAATCCGTTTACGACGATAACACATTTAAAAGGACTTTTAGAAAAAATAAAGACTGTTGCTAAATCATTCTAAATAGAATGAGCAATATATCGTATCAAAAACTTTTAAGTTCAGTTTAGGCCATGGATTCCAATACTTTTTCTTCGGATTCTTTATTCGAAAAATTGATAGCGCACTCTATCAGGGCCAAGTGGGAATACGCTTGTGGGAAATTCCCTAGCAATCGTTTTGTTTTAAAATCGATATCTTCACTAAATAGACCAAGATGGTTGCTGTAAGAGAGTAATTGATCAAACTGCTGCATCGCTTTTTCCTCTTCCCCTATTTTAAATAATGCATTAATGAACCAGAATGTACAAATGGTAAAGGAAGAAGAGGGCAGTCCAAAATCATCCTCATTTTTATATCGATATAACAACCCGTCATTGTTCAATTCTTTTTCAATGGCGTTTACAGTATTCACGAACTTTGGGTCCTTTGCATGAATGAAACCATAGGATTCCATCAATAAAACCGAAGCATCCAAATCTGGAGAACCATAGGATTGGGTGAACGCATTTACTTTGGGGTTCCATGCATTATCATGGATATCATTCTTGATTTCCTGTTCCAATGCCGTCCATTTCTCCAATTTTCTGGTCTTATGAAGAATTCTAGCTACTTTTATCGCCCTGTCTATGGCTACCCAACACAAAACTTTCGAAAAGGTAAAATGACGGTCTTCGCTCCTGAATTCCCATATCCCTTTGTCCGCCTCTTTCCAGTGCTTGGCAACAATCCAAACAATGCCTTTGGTAATGCCCCAAAGCTCTTCCCCGTTTTCAACATCGTTACTATAGCGGGTAAGCTGTTCACAGATAACATCCATCAGAATTCCGTAAATATCGTTCTGTTTTTGTTTATATGCCGCATTACCGATACGAACGGGGCTAGAGCCTTTATAACCTTCTAAATGATCCAAGGTAAGCTCCGTCAGTTTTTTTTCTTTATTGATGCCATACATGATTTGCAGCTTCTCATCCTTATCGGGAATTAAATCCACAATAAACTGTAAGTACCTACGGGCCACGTTTCTATGTCCCAAATCACCGATTACCTTTATGGCCATGGAGGCATCTCTTATCCAACAAAAGCGATAATCCCAATTGCGCACCTCACCAATGGTCTCCGGCAAAGAAGTAGTGGCTGCGGCCAATACAGCTCCGGTCTTGTCATAGCTCAGTAATTTCAGGGTAATGGCACTGCGACTGATCTGGTTGTTGTACTTCTTATAATTAGGTGTTTTTGCACTCCAATTGAGCCAATATACCTTGGTGCGCTCCAACTCCGTGTACATTTTGCGTACCGTAGGCTTAAATATCTTTTCGTTGTATCCCAATAAAAAATAACCATCTTTCGTGAGCTTTATTTCTCGCCCTTCTACTACGGCATTTTTGTTAAATGAAGTATACAGGAAAAAAGTATCGTATTTCTCCCCATGGGTAAGGCTTACTACAAAATTCTTTTTGATATAGGTTTCGGTCTTTGCCGCGGCATATTCCAATTTTGGATGATACAGCACCTTAAATTTTGGTATGCCAGCTACGTGCTTAAAATACCGAACAATTTCCGGAGGGGAATTATATCCGCCGCCTTCTTTCCTGTAGCGTGGCATAAAATCGCGTATCTCAAAAATATCGGTGCCATTGGTAAAACGGGTAATGAGGACCGCCGTGTGCTTTTTGTAACGCTGTTTTATGACATAATCGTCGGCAACTACAATTTCAAAACTCCCTCCTATTTTTTCATCAAGCAGTTTGGCAAAAATGGAGGACGAATCAAATTCGGGCAGGCAGCACCAATCCAACGAGCCTGTTTTTGAAATTAACGCGGCACTCCTACAATTTCCAATTATTCCGTAGTCTAAATTATCCATTCAATAAAAATCATGATTCTATAGGGTCATCCATTGCTATTGCCCTACTTTTTCCCGAAATTGAGAGAAATTAAATTTATATCAAAGCAAAAGAAGCTATTTATGGCCAAAACTATCATAATCTCAAATAGACTCCCTGTTCAATTACAAATTAGCAATGGAAACATCACTGCCGTACCAAGTGTTGGCGGACTGGCAACAGGAATGAAATCCGTTCATTCCGGTGGGGATAGTCTTTGGATCGGTTGGAGCGGCCTTACGGACGAGGAGATTCCCGATGAAATAGCTCCTAAAATTGACAAGGCTTTGGCAGAACATGGCTCCTCTAAAGTAAGACTCACCAAACAAGAGGTAGACGGATTTTACTTTGGATTCAGCAACCGTACCATATGGCCCCTGTTCCACTACTTTCTGGAATACTCAGAATTTGAGCTGGATAGCTGGGAAACGTACAAGGCCGTAAACCAGAAATTTGCAGATGCCATTTTAGAAAAAGCCGATGACGACGATATTATTTGGGTACATGATTATCAACTAATGCTCGTTCCCCAAATGGTCAGGGAAAAACGACCCAATACCTCTATCGGGTTTTTCTTGCACATCCCCTTCCCTTCGTTTGAAATTTTTAGAACACTGCCGTGGCGACGTGAGATTTTACAAGGTCTCTTGGGTTCGGACTTGATCGGTTTTCACACATATGATTACGAAAGGCATTTTTTGAGTTCGGTTCGTAGGCTTCTGGGGTTGGAAGTGAGTTTTAATGATATTTATCAGGATGAAAGGGTCATAAAAGTGGATTCCTTTCCTATGGGAATCGATTACAAGAAATTTAGTGAGGCAGCCAAAGAACATGGTGAACGAGGGGAAGACCAAAAATCCGAATTGCAAAAACGATTGGATACGCATAAAAAATCTGCCCCGGATACCAAGTTTTTCTTGTCCATAGACCGCTTGGATTATACCAAAGGTATTGCCAAACGTTTGAATGCCTTTGAATATTTTCTCAACAAATACCCGGAATACAAAGAAAAGGTACGATTGATCATTCTTGCGGTGCCATCCCGCTCCAACGTGCCACAATACAAACTGTTAAAAAAAGAGATAGATGAATTGGTGGGGCGTATCAACGGGGAACTTTCCACCGTAAGCTGGACGCCCATTTGGTATTTCTATAGGTCGATGCCATTTGAAAATCTAATCGATTTATATACCACATGTGATATTGCATGGCTCACCCCGATACGGGACGGAATGAACTTGGTAGCAAAAGAATACATTGCTACAAGAACCGATAAAACCGGAGTACTGATTTTAAGCGAAATGGCAGGTTCCGCCAATGAAATGAACGAATCGCTATTGATCAATCCCAATAATTTCGAACAGATTGCCGATACTTTGTACAAGGCCATCAACATGCCCGAGGCGGAGCAACAACAACGAAATGCATTACTTCAGAAACGTTTGGAACGTTACAATGTAGAAAAATGGGCCAATGATTTTATGACTTCTTTGGTCAATCAAAAAGAGAAGGATCAAACCTACATATCGCGAAGGCTCTCTGTAGACCTGATGAATGTTATCATGAAAGATTATAAAAAAGCAAAAAGAAGGCTTGTCTTTTTGGACTATGACGGTACCTTGGCCGGTTTTCATAACGATCCCCAAAAAGCAAGTCCAGACGAAGCACTTTATGAGTTGTTGGATGACATTTCTTCCCAGGAGAATACGGATATGTACCTGATCAGCGGTAGGGACAAAGAAACCTTTACCAAATGGTTTCTACCTAAAAAATATAATATGATCGTAGAGCATGGTGTATGGATTTCCCAAGGAGGCGAAGCGTTCCGTATGCTGGAAAACGTAAAGAAAGACTGGATGGAAAAGATACTTCCTGTTCTGGAATCCTTTGTGGACCGAACTCCAGGAAGTTTCGTGGAAGAAAAAAATTACTCCCTAGCTTGGCATTACCGCAATACCGACCCAGATTTTGGACAAAAAAGGGCGGTAGAGCTTAATACCGTTTTAACGAGCCTTATCGCCAATGATGATTTGAGCGTCCTTAACGGAAACAAGGTGATGGAAATCAAGAGCAGTAATGTTAATAAAGGTCGCGCTTCCATGCGAGTGTATTCTGAACAGGAATATGATTTTGTATTCGCCATTGGCGATGATTGGACCGATGAATTCATGTTTCAGGAACTACCCGAAGATAGCGTGACCGTTAAAGTAGGCAGACAAAAAACACAGGCGAGATATTTTGTGGACAATACTAAAAATGTACGGGATATCTTGGCTAGGTTTGCGGAAAATAGATAATTTTTCAGTTCATATAAGACAATTTAAACCATTACAAATGAATAAATTATCAAAATTAATTTTCGCTTTTCTCTTTATTTTATCAAGTGCTATTGCCCAACAAAATACAGAGGTATACTTAATTGATATTTCAAAAGAAAATGATACAATCATATTTGGAAAACCAATTAATATCTCCAACAATAAGGGTTATGACAATCAACCCTCGTTCTATGATGACAATACCATCTTATTTTCATCCACTAGAAACGATCAAACAGATATTCGCAAATATGACATCCCGACCGGAACTACTTCTTGGTTAACCGATACCCCGGACGGCAGCGAGTACTCTCCACTCCGGATTCCAGATTCTAAAGGCATTTCAGCTATAAGGCTGGATACAGATGGACTTCAACGGCTATACCAATATAACAGTGAAACTGGCAAGCCAACAGAAATACTCAAAGACTTAAAAGTGGGCTACCACGTATGGTACACTAAAGACATTATCGTTTCATCGGTATTGGTTGATAACCGTATGGATTTAGTAGTCTCCAACCTTAAGGATGGCACCAATTATACGGTTCAGAAAAATGCAGGTAGGTCTTTACACAAAATTCCCAATTCGGATTTGATAAGCTACATAAGCAAGGAAAATGAAACTTGGGAAATAAAATCATTACACCCGATTACCGGAGAAACTAAAACTATTAATTATATCTGGAATAAACAGGAAGATATTTATTGGGTATCACCTACCACCATAATATCGCCAAACGAAAAAGCTGTGGTTAAAGTCGAAGCGGATACTAGTTCAATCTGGGAACCTTTTTGGCAATTTGATAAGGCTACAATACACAGGCCTTCACGGATTTCGGTAAGCCCAAATGGTAAATATCTTGCCATAGTTTCTGAAGAATTACCCGATAAGATTGTCCAGAAACAAGTGGAGGCTTATAATGCCGGAAATCTTGATGCCTTCGTAAACTGTTATTCAGAAAATGTGTATGTAGGTGTGTTTCCCAATGACACTTGGTATATTGGTCATGATAAAATGCGAGAAAATTACAGTGGACTTTCCCCAGAAAATAAAACGTACGATGTGAAGGTTGTTAATCGTATTACGATTGGCAATAAGGTAATTGACAATGAAAAAGTCATGAAGAATGGTATATTTCAACAAATGCAAGTGGCTATTTACGAAGTAGAAAACGATGTAATCATGAGTATGCGATTTATATTCGATAAAGGCGTTCCCAATCCTAAAACGGTAGTACAACAGCAACTAGATGCCTATAACACTAGAGATATTGAAGGATTCTTAGACACATATGCTGATGCTATATCCTTATATAATTTCCCAGATAAGAAAAGGTCCCAAGGAAAAATACAAATGCGAGAAGGCTATTCCAAATTCTTTGAAGCAACACCTGACTTACATTGCGAGCTGAAAAATAGAATTGTAATCGGTAACAAAGTCATTGATCAAGAACGGGTGACTGCCAATGGCAATACGTTCAGTGCTGTAGCTATATATGAAGTTAATGATGGTAAAATAGCACGAGTTACATTCGTAAGGTAGTTTATTTGTTGAAACCAAAAACACATATCCTTCCCACCATAATCCTTGCTCAATTTGCCTGTACTTCCCCATGGTTTGCCGGGAACACGATCATTGATTCCCTCATTATAAAAACAGGTCTGGGAAATGAGCTGATCGGATATTTAATTTCGGCGGTGCAATTTGGCTTTATCACAGGAACATTGGTTTTTGCACTACTTATGGTGGCAGACCGTTTTTCACCTTCCAAAGTATTTATGGTCTGTGCCATCTTGGCCGCATTGTGCAACTGGAGTCTTTTGTTGGAAAATAACGCCGCTTGGAGTTTACTTTCGGCAAGGTTTGGTACGGGATTCTTTCTAGCGGGCATTTATCCCGTAGGCATGAAAATAGCGGCCGATTACTATGAAAAAGGCTTGGGCAAAGCCTTAGGTTTTTTAGTCGGTGCTTTGGTCTTGGGTACTTCTTTCCCCTACCTCATAAACGGTACTTCTTGGGGCAATGATGCCACCATGGTGATTCAAATTACTTCGTTAATTACCATGTTGGGCGGATTTCTGTTATTCTTTTTGGTCCCGAACGGACCTTTTCAAAAAAAGAGCACACAGTTAAATCTATCGGCCGGACCTCGACTATTTCAAAACAACAACTTTAAAAAAGCGGCCTTCGGTTATTTTGGACATATGTGGGAACTTTACGCCTTTTGGGCCTTTACGCCCTTTGCCATAAAAACCTTTAACAGTATTTCCGACCAAGATCTATCCATACCGCTTTGGACAGGAATTGTGATTGCATTAGGTGGAATCTCATGTGCCATAGGCGGATTGCTTTCGCAGCATTTAGGCAGTAAAAAGGTAGCTTTTATGGCCTTATCTATCTCAGGGTTGTCTTGTCTTGTCTCGCCGCTGTTATTTGAATTCGGTTCATCTTTATTTTTGGTCGGTTGGTGTCTTTGGGGCATGGCCGTTACGGCAGATTCCCCTCAATTTTCAAACTTGGTGGCTTCCTCTATTGATCCAAAACTAAAAGGTACGGGGTTAACATTGGTAAATTGCATCGGTTTTGCCATAACGATCGTAAGTATTCAACTCTTATCGGTTCTCTCCCAACAAATGGCACCTACCTATATTTTTTTAGTACTCGCAATAGGCCCCCTTTTTGGTTTATGGCAATTGTCGGGTCAAAAAAACGATTAATTTTTAATACATTTAGGGACCATGAAACTCCCACATCATATTAGTAGGATAGAGGCTTTTAGCGATGCAGTTTTTGCCTTTGCCGCCACGCTATTGGTAGTAAGTTTGGGAACGGGGACAAATGATTCCATTATAGATATTGATGTAAAATCTTTTGCCGGTTTCGCGATAAGTTTTTTTGTGCTTTTTATCTTTTGGTTTCTTCACTATAATTTTTTCAGACGTACCAATTATATGGACAATTGGATTATCGCCATTAATACCGTTTTACTTTTTGTGGTACTCTATTACGTATTTCCGTTGAAGTCATTGATAAACTCTTGGTTTGCCACTTCCGGTATGACAAAGGACAAACTCGGCAGCATATTTGAACTCTATGGATTAGGCTTCGCGCTTATTTTTTTTGTGCCTTTCCTTAATGTATCTTAGGGCCTATAAAAAGTCGAGAAATATGGAACGCTCCATGCAATTATTGTTTTATGCAAGGCACTTTGCATTATTTGTGTTGACGGCCGTTATTTCAATAATCGTCGCCGCTTCAGAAATTGGATTAAATTTTGGTCTGCCCGGTTTACTTTATTCTCTATTGGGTCCGTTTTGTGGCCTCCACAGTTATTTGTTTTACAAAAAATATAAAATCGATTAAAATGAAAAAAATGCTTTTGATTGGCCTAATGGCCGCAACTCTTACTGTATCCGCTCAAACGGACCAACGTATTTATGATATCATCGATGCGGTTTCCACGGACCGTATAGAAAAGGATATCACCACCTTGGCCAATTTTGGCACGCGGCATACGTTGAGCGATACGGTATCCAATACAAGAGGAATTGGCGCGGCAAGAAGATGGATAAAATCCGAATTCGAGAAAACCTCGACAGCCTGTAACAATTGCCTTGAAGTCATCTATCAGAAAGATTTGGTAAAAAAAGGTGCCAACAAACGTATTGTGAAAGATGTAGAAGTAGTAAATGTTTTGGCCATCCAAAGGGGAACAAAATACCCGAACCGCTTTATTATCATGAGCGGGGATATTGATTCGCGTGTCAGCGACCCCAATAATTTTACGGATGATGCCCCAGGTGCCAATGACAATGCCAGTGGAATGGCAGGGACCCTGGAAGCGGCAAGGGTGCTATCCAAATATACTTTTGACAACAGTATCATTTATATGGGACTTTCCGGAGAAGAACAAGGTCTTTTCGGGGGTGGCGGAGTGGCCGGATACGCAAAGGACCAAGGCTGGGAAGTCATCGGAATTTTCAATAACGATATGATAGGGAATATCACCGGGGTAGACGGTATTACCAGTAGCACGGATTTCAGGATTTTTTCCGAACCCGTTCCCCCAACAGAAACGGAACAACAGAGGCAGGCCAGACGTTTTTATGGGGGCGAGGTAGACGGTATTTCCCGCCAGTTGGCGCGTTACGTGCATAAAAACACCAAAACCTATATGCCCGAAATGAATCCGATGTTGATCTACAGACTGGACCGTTTCGGTCGTGGTGGACACCATAGGCCTTTTAATGACGCAGGTTTTCCCGGAATCCGTATCATGGAGGCCCATGAAAATTATACCCAACAACATCAGGATATTAGGGTTGAAGATGGTATTGCCTACGGCGATGTGCTAGAGCACGTAAACTTTGGGTATGCCACAAAACTAACAGCGGTAAATGCCATCAACTTAGCTTCCTTGGCATGGGCTCCACCCGCTCCCAAAGAGGTGAAGATCGGTGGAATCGTTGAACCTTCTGCAAAGTTTCAATGGAGCAAGGTTGACGGTGCAAAAAGCTATAAAATCTATTGGAGGGACACTACTTCTCCTACGTGGGACTACAGCCGTAACGTAGGTGACGTGACCGAATTTGTACTTGATGGCATAGTCATTGACAACTACTTTTTTGGGGTTTCCTCGGTTGGAGAGGACGGATTTGAGAGTCCGGTAGTTTTCCCGAACGGTATCTTTAGATAGGAATTCTCCGTTATGGAAACCGCAATTTTTACATTATTGGGTACTTTGGTGGGAGGGCTTATTTCCTATCTTTTACAGCGACAACGGTTTAAGCAAGAGCTAAAAATACTCCGAGAAGAACATAAAACCGAATTTATGGCGGAAAGCACCGCAAAGCATTTCCTAAACCATAAGGCTTACACAGATCGTTCCTTTGAGACCTTAAAAAAGCATCTTGGAGGATTTGAAGACGAAGAGCTCAGAAAAATATTGGTCCGTTCAGGTGCCATAAGAACATTCAGGGAGGATAATACGGAATGGTGGCGGTTGCTTTCCCGAATGGATGAATTCATTGAGAGCAAGAAAAAATAAGGTGATCTGATTCTTTAATTATAGATAGTTAAAATGTATGTATAGGCGAATAATATTTCTATTGTTTTTGGCAACCTTTACCGGTACAATGGGCCAATTACTTCAGGACAAACAGCAATTTACAAAACAGGATACACTCCGGGGAAGTATTACTCTGGAGAGAGCCTGGTGGGATGTATCGTATTATAATCTCAATGTAAAGGTGCAACCGGACAAAAAATTCTTGGCAGGCTATAATATCATCCGTTACAAAGTTTTGGAAGAATATGATGTGATTCAAATCGATTTACAGGAACCCATGAAGATTACGGGTATTTCACAGGACGGGGAACAACTAAACTATAGTAAAATAGGTCCGGCACATTTCATCAATCTAAAGAAAAAACAAGTTCCAGGGGAATACAATGAGCTATATGTACAATATGATGGGAATCCCCGGGAAGCGGTCAATGCGCCATGGGATGGCGGGTTCTCTTGGAAAAAAGATAGCAATGGCAAGCATTTTGCCGCTACTTCTTGCCAAGGGTTGGGTGCCAGTGTCTGGTGGCCCAATAAAGATCATATGTATGATGAAGTGGACAGCATGCGAATTGCCATAGACGTCCCGAAAGATCTGGTCGCAGTAGCCAACGGTCGCCTTCGTGAGGAATATGAATACGAGTACGGCGGTTATAAATTATACGACTGGTTTGTCTCCAATCCCATCAATAATTATGGGGTGAACATCAACATTGGCGACTATGTGCATTTTGGCGAAAAATATGAGGGCGAAAAAGGTGTTTTGGATATGGACTACTATGTCCTCAGAGCCAATCTTGAGAAAGCCAAAGAGCATTTTAAGGACGCTCCAAAAATGATGAAGGCCTTTGAGCATTGGTTTGGCCCCTACCCTTTTTATGAGGATAGCTTTAAACTCGTGGAAGTGCCTTATTTGGGAATGGAACATCAAAGTTCGGTCACCTACGGGAATCAATATAAAAAAGGATATCTGGGTCGAGATTTATCGGGAACCGGATGGGGATTGAAGTTTGATTTTATCATTATCCATGAAGCGGGGCACGAATGGTTCGCCAATAACATTACCTACAAAGACATTGCCGATATGTGGGTGCATGAAGGCTTCACCAATTACTCCGAAAGTCTGTTCTTGGAATATTATTATGGAAAAGAAGCCGGAGCGGATTATGTCATTGGTCTACGCAAGGCGATAAAAAATGATAGGCCCATCATCGGGAAATATGACGTAAATTATGAAGGCAGTGGCGATATGTATTTTAAAGGCTCCAATATGCTGCACACCATTAGACAAATCATAAATGATGATGAAAAATGGCGTGCTATCCTAAGAGGTTTGAACAAGGAATTTTACCACCAGACCGTGACCACCAAACAGATTGAAGATTACATCTCCAAAGAATCCGGGGTTGATCTATCAAAAGTGTTTGACCAGTATTTAAGAACCACCAAAATTCCTGTTCTGGAATACAAAGTAGACAATGGAGTACTAAAATACCGATATACCAATGTTATCGATAGTTTTAACATGCCGATTACTATCTATTTGAACGATAAAAAACATACGTTACAACCATCAACAGAATGGAATACCGATAAGATTGAAGGCCGACCAAAAGTACGGATAGACCGTAATTATTATATAGAAAGTAGACTTTTGGAATAGATGCCCAAATAATATTCCTTTCAAAAATTCATCTTCGTTAATTACAGAAAGGGCTAAAAAATATGAAATTATGAAGCAGATTTTAATTTTAATATCGGTAATGTTGGTTTCTTCATGCATGTCGCCTCTTTTTGCACAGCAAGATACTTTTATAAAGGAGTATTTAGAACGATTGGAAAATTCAAGAACATATTTAATTCTTGTAGCGGAAAACATGCCGGAGGACAAATATGAATTTAGAGCAACATCAGAATCCAAAAGCTTTGCGGAAAACCTAATGCACATTGCTTGGGCAATGGACTGGCATAGTGAATCCTTATTAGGAGGACGTGAAGCGAGAGATTGGCAAACTGACACAGAGCTTAAAGTTGATAAGAAAACCAAAGAGGAAATGATTTCCAAAATCAATCAAACATTTGATAAAACCATAAAACTAATCAGAGAATTTGATGTGGCCAAACTTGATGACAAGTTGGATTATTTCGGATTAAATAGATCAAAAAGACAAATATTATTGTTGCTTGCTGACCATATTACACATCATAGAGGGCAAATGTTGGTGTCCATGAGATTGAACGGGCTTGTGCCACCAAGGTACGTTTTATATCAGTAATTCAAATAGAATTCAATAGTCGAATAATCTATATTTCTGGAAATTTTTAAACAAAAACGAGACAACATATAATATTCACAAACATCCTTACGATGGCTATATATTTTTTAGGATAGGATAGACATTATCTGGAATATATTGGAAAATAACCGAAGAAAATAGTTCTTAAAAGGAAGTTTAGTCGTTTCTTATCTAGACTGGTTGAAAATAGAAGAATAAATACTAATTCCATGAAAATTTACTTTCCGCAATGGCAAGGTTCCGGGACAGGAACAAATATTGAGCCCGGTGCAAAAACGATACTGGACTATTTGGATGATCCTGAGTTTTTGGCCATTCCATTATCTACGATTATTGCAAGCGAAAAAGGTGAAAAACGGTATAACATTAATAATTATGATGCCATAACCGAGCAATTGACTCGCTTTAAGAAAGCATTGGTTACAAGTAATCCCTCGACTATCAAAACGATAGGCGGCGATTGTGGGCTGGAAATTGTGCCGGTATCTTACCTCAACCAAAAATATCCGAATTTAGGAATCATCTGGTTTGATGCCCATGCCGATATTAACAGACCTTGTGATTCCGCTAGTTGCAATTTTCTTGGAATGCCATTACGAACACTATTGGGTGAAGGTGAAAAAGGTATGGACACGCTTTTGTTATCAACCATAAAGGCTTCCCAGATTCACTACGTAGGCTTGCGGGATATTGATGCCACCGAACAGACAAGAATTGACGAAGGGAATATTTATGCTCCTAAAAAAATGAACAATTTGGAAATGGTCAAAACCCTAAAAGAAAAAGAAATTATACACTTGTATTTGCATTTTGACTTTGATTGCCTTGAACCTTCCGATTATGACAAAACCTATTATCAGGTTCCCAACGGGATTACTATTCAGGAAGCAGAGGAATGCATTACTACCCTAAAAAATGAATTTCAAGTGGTAGGCGGTAGCGTATTGGAATCCGTTACGATAAAGAAGGAAGAATTACGCCCCATAACCGGAATTATAAATTTGTTGATGAAATGAGACTTATTAAACTACTATTCATTTTTACAACCATCCTGATATTATTGTTTGGTTGTAATGAAACAACACCAAAACTACAAGAGCGACCAAAAAATGAAGTGCTTGTATTGGGAACTATTCACGGAGGTCATCTAACGGATAGCCTCTATAACATCCCGTATTTAAAAAAGCTGATTAAAGCGATACAACCTGATTATATTCTAGCGGAGATTCCGCCGGATCGTATGGAAATGGCCATGACCGGTTTTAAACGAGATGATAGTATCTCCGAACCCAGGGTCCTACGATTTCCCGAATATGTAGACGTCATTTTTCCCTTGACCAAAGAAATGGACTTTGAAATTATTCCCACCGCGGGATGGACAAAACCCATGGCCGATGAACGCAGTGCCAAACTAAGGGCCATAAGTAAGGATAGTAGTAGAACAGCGGATTGGCACGCTTACACGGAAGCAAATAAACGTTCGGATTCAATTTACAGAGCAACCGGAAAGGTAAATGATTCCTATTTCATACACACCCCTACTTATGACAGTATCCAAGATATTGCCTTACAAACCTATAATAGGCTCTTTAATGTAGAATTGGGACTTGGTGGTTGGGAGAATATCAATATTGCACATTATTGGAATATTGAGAAAGCTTTGGAAAAACACCGTTACGAAGGAAAACGGTTTCTAATTGTTTATGGGGCCGGACATAAAGGATGGTTTCTTAGGCAACTGCGTAAACGAGATGATATTACCCTTTTGGAGATGGAACCTTTTTTAAAAACTATTGCTGAAAAATGAAAATAAAGGTAGGCTTGGTGCAGGACAGTCCCGTATTTTTTGAGAAAGAAAAAACCTTGGCCAAAATGGAAGCCCTTATTCGTAAATATGCCAAAGAAGGTTGTGAACTGTTGGTTTTTCCGGAATCTTTTGTTCCCGGATATCCAAGAGGTTTCTTGTTTGGAGCAAAAATAGGAAGTAGAACTCCGGAAGGAAAGGCCCTTTATGCCGAATATTACAAAAATAGTATGTCGGTTGATGGAAAAGATATGAATCGGCTCGTAAAGCTCGCCAAGGAGAACAAGGTGTATTTGGTGGCGGGCATCACCGAAAAACAAAAACATAACGGTAGTCTTTACTGCAGTATGGTCTACATCTCTCCTACTGACGGGCTTCTGGGAGTACATCGTAAAATTAAACCTACAGGTACGGAACGTTTAATTTGGGCCGAGGCCAACGGAGAATCTTTGGTGACTTTTAATACCAAAATCGGAAAACTGGGCGGTCTCATTTGCTGGGAGAATTATATGCCGTTGGCCCGCATGGCCATGTATCAAAATGGAGTCGAAATCTACGTGGCCCCCACAGCGGATTCTCGAAAAGAGTGGACCGCCACCATGACCCATATTGCACTGGAAGGCCGATGTTTTGTACTGGGATGCAATCAATATTTTACCAAATCCATGTATTCGGAAGCGCATAGGGCATTAGCGGTCGATGAGCCGGAAGAACTCTGCCCCGGCGGAAGTGTTATTATTTCTCCATTGGGGAAAGTTTTGGCAGGCCCATTGTTTGGCAAAGCCGGTGTATTGACAGCCGAGTTGAATCTAGAGGAAATCATCCATAGTAAAATGGACTTTGATGTAAATGGACATTATAATAGAACGGATATTTTTAATTTCAGCACCAGAAACCAACCGGAAATACAAAAGGAAAAAAACTTGGAATGAGCATAAATCTTCAGCCCATCCTCGAAAACAGTTTGGTTTTACTGAGACCTATTCGAGTAGAAGACTTTGAAGCATTGTATAAAGTCGCCAACGACCCTTTACTTTGGAAACTCCATCAAAATCCCGATAGATATAAAAAATCTATTTTTAAAATATTTTTTAAAGATGCAATTCATTCAAAAGGAGCATTTGTAGTTATTGACAAAGCAACGGATACAATTATCGGAAGTTCAAGGTTCAAGCTATCAGAGAGCTCCGAAGAAGCTATTGAAATAGGTTGGACATTTCTTTCAAGAGACTACTGGGGCGGTTTGTACAACAAATCTTTTAAAACCTTAATGGTCGATTATGCGTTTCAGTATTTTAAATACATCTTGTTTCATGTAGACCAACACAATTTGCGTTCACGGAAAGCTGTTCAAAAATTAGGCGGGGTTTTAATTGATAAACTAGGGCCTTTGAAACATTTAAGCACCGTAAAGGAAAGTGGAATCACCTATGTATTGGTTCGAAAATCACAGTATCCTTAAAAATATTCGATATGAAATATCGTTAAGTTTGAAATGGAATTAAAATATTCCTTCAATAAACCAATATGAAGCAAAAAAAGCCCGCTTAAAGCGGGCTTTTTTGTTTAGTGTTCCGTCCTAAAATAAGTCGATTTTATGTCAACCTATCTATAGAAAGAATCAACACTATGAGTTACTTCTCAGCCTATTTGTTTGAAAGGGTAACAGATGTACTTCCCGTCAACGGAACGGTTCCCTCTACTCCTTCATCCGTATAACTGGCGGTAATCACCATGACCTCTTCGCTCTTCTTGGGTCTAGCTACTATAGTGCCTTTTGGAGGTAGCGATTTCTTTTGTAAATCATCAGAAACCAAGGACTGTATGTACATTGCTATTTGTCTGGATTCATCTGAAGTAATATTGGGATGTGCCGGCATCATAACTTCTCCCCAAACGCCTGTACCGCCCGCGACTATCTTCTTCTGCAAGTAAGCTATAGCATCTTTTCGCTCCTTATATTTTTTAGCAACGTCTGTATAATTAGGCCCTATGGAAGCTTCCGCCTCTTTATGACATGTCTTGCAATCCATAGACTGCGTTAAGGCTTTACCGGTTACCGCAGCGGATACCTGCTGATGCCCTAAGGACATGGCCACCTTATCCATTCCTTCCAAATAATCCACGCTTACAAAGATATTGTCCTCATTAATGGTGCCGTCTCCGTCCGGATCAACAACGCTCACCGCATATTGCACCTCCTGACCTGGCACAAAGAAAGATGAATTTCCACCTTTGATGTCAATAGTGACTTCTGGTCTTGAGTTACCGGCTACAACAGTAACGGAATTACTCTTTGCGGATTCTCCCGCAGCATCTTTAACCTCAACTGAAATCTTATAATCTCCTGTATCGGTATAAGAATGTGAAATCTGGGGCACTGTAGTTTCTTTGATTTTCCCGTTTCCTAAATCCCATATATAGGTCATTGCGTCTTTTTCACGATCTCTTGCTTCCACTGAAGCGGTTACGGATAATGGTAACTTTCCGGAAGTATTGTCTACAATCAATTGATCTATTAATGGCGGTCTGTTGCCTCCATTGTATTCAATATAGCCTAAGCCGGAATCTGCATTTTTGGTGAACCAACCGCTACCATATTCGAGCAAATAGATTTTACCGTTTGGACCTATTTCCATATCTATTAGGCTATTTACATTGATATCCGATGCAAAGGGTTCCATTTTACTGTAGCTACCGTCTTCATTTAAGTGAATAGCTTTCATCCAGCCCCGCATCCAATCATAAATGATTACTTTCCCGTCATAATAGCTTGGTAATTTTTCATCACCTTGGTATAGGTCGGAATAGTATGTTGGTCCGGCCATGGCATTTCTTCCTCCTGTCCCTAATTGGGGGAAATCTTGAGTTTCGGCATATGGATAAAAAGCATAGGCCGGCATTGCTTTTGGCAGCTCTGTTAAACCCGTGTTGTTTCTAGAATTGTTTATTGGTTTTTCCGGATCAAAAATCTCACCGGACTGGCCGGTTTCATAGTCATAGGCTCTGTAGGGGTAATTATCCCCGATAAATAAAGGCCAACCAAAATTACCGGCTTCCCGTGCTTGGTTCATTTCATCATATCCTCTAGGGCCCCTGGTTTCCAAACTATCTCCCTTTGCATCTGGTCCTACATCTCCCCAATACAGATACCCCTTTTTAATATCTACGGAAATACGATACGGATTACGGTGCCCCATCGTATAAATTTCCGGCCTTGTTTTTTCTGTACCTACAGGAAATAGGTTACCTTCCGGAATATCATAAGTACCGTCCTCGTTCATTCTTATTCGAAGGATTTTACCTCTTAAATCATTCGTGTTCGCGGAAGACCTTCTGGCATCGTATTGCTCATGACCAGGAATATCGTTTAATGGTGCATACCCACTATTAATATACTTTACGCCTTTCTCATTGAAAGGGGTTGAGTTATCACCAGTGGATAGATATAACAAATTGTCCGGTCCAAAGGCAATGGAGCCTCCCGTATGGCAGCATATTTCTCTTTGGCTATCTACATCCAATATTACTTGTTCGGTAGTCAGGTCAAAATTGCCATCGATAAATTTGAAACGTGACAAACGATTTATCTGCGCGTCACCTGTTGGCGCATAATACACATACACCCAATTATTGGTCGTATAATTAGGGTCTTTTTGAATGCCCATTAAACCTTCTTCCGCATTGACTCCCGGAGTGTTCAAGGTTTTATGGTACACATCCAATTTTGCAACCTCTTTGATCTCTTTTGTAGCTTCACTATATAACAAAATTTCTCCTCTACGTTGCGCTATAAGTACATCGCTATTTGGAAGTATGGTCATTTCTGTAGGCTCAAAAAATTCCCCTTCCGACAAAACGACTTTTGAAAAACGATCTATTTCCGGCGGTATTTGAGTAGTAGCTTTGGAATAGTCCAGTTTCTCATTCTCACCTATGGCATATTGAATACCTCCCAGTAAATGTTTTAAGAAGAGCTCCTCGGAATAACTTTCATCAGTATGACCTGCACCAGTATAAAAAGCTCTTCCGCCATCAAATTCATGATACCAGGAAAAAGGATGGTTTTTACCGTTTTTTCCGCCTTTATAGGTAGACTCGTCCACGGACATAAGAATGTTTACATCGGGATTAATATTTTTATAATTGTAAATTTCATCTGCCCTATGCCATACCTTTTCCGTAAAATGTTTCGTAGCAATAAAGCTATTATCCTCAATAATAAAGTCTGCTTCGGGCGTGCCGGAAGGATGGCTCAAAAATTGTGCTCCTACCAATTTGTTGTACCAACCCCAATCATATTCACAATCGGCCGCTGCATGTATCCCAGCGAATCCACCACCGGACTGGATATAACGTTCAAATGCCGCTTCTTGATAATGGTCCAAAACATTCATTGTGGTGCTCAAGAACACAATGGCAGAATATTGCTTCAAGTTTTCATCAGTGAACATGTCAGCATTTTTTGTTGTATCCACAGCAAATCCATTTTCTACACCTAACTTTTGAATCGCAGTGATTCCTGCTGGAATTGAAGGGTGTTTAAATCCCATAGTTTTAGAAAACACCAACACTTTTGGTTCACCATCTCTTTTGTTGCCACATGAACCTAAAATTAAAGTTATAGCTAACATTACAGAGAATACTACTTTTTTCATCCGTGAAAATTTGTTTTGTATTATGAATAATGGGTAAAAATACATATTAACCATATGGGACAATAGTACTGTTGAAGCATATGGTGCTATTTTTGTGCTAAAACCTAATAAAAGTAGAACACTTTGTCAGATTTAGTTGAGATTTATTTCAGGAACGATATGGAATTTAGGGGATGGTTACACCAAAATCATAATCGGAAAAAGGGCGTTTATCTTATATTCTATACCATAGCCCACGAAAAAGAAAGTATGCGCTGGGAGGAAGCTGTACGTGTTGCATTGTGCTACGGATGGATAGATAGTACCGTGAAAAGTTTGGGCAACGGAAAACGAAGACAGTACTTCTGCCCTAGAAAACCTAAAAGCGTTTGGAGCAAGGTGAACAAGACCCATGTTAAAGAATTGATTACGAACGGATCAATGCATGAAAGCGGTTTGGCCGCTATTGAAATTGCCAAAGCCAATGGTTCATGGGTTGCTTTGGACGATGTAGAAAATGGAGTACTTCCCTTAGACCTGGAAAAGGCTTTTAATAGGAACAAAGAGGCCTTTGACAACTATACCGGTTTTACCAGAGGGCAACGGAAAAGTTATTTATATTGGCTAAACCAAGCCAAGCGAGATGAAACACGCGAAAAGCGTATCGAAGAAATAGTAAGATTATGCGAAGCCAATCAAAAATATCGCAACGGCGCCGCTCGATGATTTAATGAAATTTCCAAGCACAAGAACAGTATCTCGCCATGTTAATTAATTGTAAATAAATCTTATTTTTGTATTGCATTTGAAAGGTGTACCAAGCTAGCGTGTTTCCGTTATTGGTTTTCCGTTCAAGTACAACCAGTCATGTCAAAATTACCCAATGAACATCAGTTCTTGGACTTATCGGATTATGGGAGGCCCATAGCAAGATATATTGCCAACGCCTTAAAAAACACATCTTTTACACCCATACATATTACCATTGCCTTTATTTTTGTGGGTTTCGTTGCTATTGCCTGTATTTTGAACCATTATTACTGGGCCACAGCTTTTTTGTTGGTTTTAAAATCGATTTTGGATGCTGCCGACGGTGAACTAGCACGAATAAAAAAGACTCCTTCCCATACTGGAAGGTACTTGGATTCCGTGTCGGATATTATTTTGAACCTTTTTATACTCATTACTATTTGGCACATTACGGATGGCTCTTTGCTCTATACCCTGATTGCTTTTTTTGGTCTTCAATTACAGGGTACTTTGTACAATTATTATTATGTAATTCTGAGAAATAAACATCATGGGGATACTACAAGCAGGGTATTCGAAAAAGGTACACCCACGGCTTTAGCAGGAGAAAAACAACAAAATGTAAATATCTTGTTCGGTATTTACTCTACCCTCTATGGGGTCTTTGATAAAATTATATACTTTCTTGACCATAAGGCAGTTGAAAGCAAACATCTACCAAAATGGTTTATGACTTCGGTATCAACGTTTGGGTTGGGGTTTCAGTTGCTGATTATCGGTTTAATGCTTGCCTTGGGTTACAAGGAATATATCATACCTTTTTTTATTGGCTACTCCATTTTCATATTTATTTTTATTGCACTACGTAGGTTCATCAATAGATAACACATGGAATCCATCGGTTTTTTAATTTAAAAATTCCTTACTTTCATGCTTATATATAATTCTCAATAGAGGTTTTTAATGCCTACTGTAGAATTGGGGAAAACATATAGTCCAAACAACTTTTCAAATGAAACACAATTATTTTATATTGATAATCTGTTTTTTGCTGATCGGGTGTCCTCCTTTGCCCGAAGAAAGTGATGTCATCATCAAGAATGCCAATATCATAGATATGGTTACGGGCGAAATTAAGAAAAGGGATGTTTTTATTGCGAAAGGGCGTATTACGCAAATAGTTTCCGAAGGGGCCAAGGATATCTATTATGGCTCAAAAGAGACCATAAACGCCAAAGGTAAATTTCTGCTCCCCGGGTTTTGGGACAATCATGTACATTTCAGGGGCGGTGATTCATTGATCAATGCCAATAAAAACTTTCTAAAACTATTCATTGCCAATGGGATTACTACGGTTCGTGATGCCGGTGGTGATTTAACGTCATCGGTCATGGAATGGAAAAAACAGATTGCCGGAGGTGATCTTGTAGGTCCTACTATCTTCACTTCTGGACCAAAAATAGATGGCCCCGATGCCACATGGGCAGGTTCTTTGGAAGTTGAAAATGATGGTGATATTCAAAGGGCATTGGATTCATTACAAAGCATTCCAACGGACTTTGTGAAACTTTATGAAAGTCGGCTTTCGGGCGAAAATTATTTGGCTACTATTAAAGAGGCCGAAAAAAGAGGATTGATTACCTCTGGGCACATGCCTTTTACCGTAACACTGGAAGAAACCGTAGCTGCGGGGATTGATGCCATTGAGCACCTATACTATATTATGAAAGGTTGCGCAGCTAACGAAGCAGCCGTTACAGAAAAAATGAAGTCCGGCGAAATTGGTTTTTGGGGCGCTATGCCACTGTTGCTCAAGGGTTATTCAGAAAACGTCGCGCAAAAAACATTTTTAAATTTAAAAGAAAATGATGTTTATGTAGTTCCCACTTTGCACATTGGAGAAACATTGAGCTACTTGGACGAACATGACCACTCCGACGATAGCTACCTTGATTACATGGGCAAGGGTATTCTAAAAACATATCAAGGACGCATTCAAAGAGCGATGCAATCATCGGAAAAACAAATAAATGACCGCAAAGCCCTGCAAGAGTTTTTCGGTAAATTGGCAAAATCCTTGAACGATTCTGGCGTGGGTCTTTTAGCAGGTTCTGACAGCGGTGCCTTTAACTCCTATACCTATCCTGGAATATCCTTGCACAAGGAACTGGAACAAATGGTTGCTAATGGCATCTCCCCCTTGGAAGCGTTACGGACCTCGGCCTATAATGGTGCTAAATTTTTGGAGAAAGACTCGGATTATGGAACCCTTTCCGTTGGAAAAATTGCGGATCTGGTATTGCTAGAAAAAAACCCGCTACAAGACGTCAAACAAACACAAAACATACATACGGTCATAAAAGGAACCACGGTGTTGAATAAAAAAGACCTCAAAGAACTATTGGCATCGGCCGTAAACAATAACTAATTTCGTAAAAATGAAAAAACTAGTACTT
Organism: Maribacter algae; assembly: GCF_047345745.1. Classification (NCBI taxonomy): domain Bacteria; kingdom Pseudomonadati; phylum Bacteroidota; class Flavobacteriia; order Flavobacteriales; family Flavobacteriaceae; genus Maribacter; species Maribacter algae. Next base: position 521,680 of record NZ_JBLFES010000002.1, on the reverse strand, counting down.
CTCGGCTTTATTGCCATATTATGTTCCTGTGGGCAATCACAACAGGAAGTAAGTGAAACGGCCACGATAATTTCCAATGTCAATATAGTCGATGTTGCAAATGGAACTATATTGGAGAACCAACAAATAGTCATAGATTCTATGATAATACAAGCGATTGGCAATGCGCTTCCCGATGCGAATCGATATAAAAATCAAATCGATGCCAATAATGGTTATTTAATACCGGGGCTTGCCGAAATGCACGCGCATATTCCGCAACCCAATACGCCAAAAGAGCGTTCGGAGGAAGTACTCTTTCTTTATCTGTCCAATGGAATTACCACTATAAGGGGTATGCTTGGCCATGAAGAGCATATTGAGCTTCGGGAGAATGTTGCTACGGGAAAAACACTCGGGCCAAGGATATTTACCGCAAGTCCATCTCTTAACGGAAATTCGGTAACTACCAAAGAAGAAGCAATTAGCAAGGTAACGGCATACGAGAAAGCAGGATTCGATTTTTTAAAAATTCATCCAGGTATTCAGCGTGAGGTCTTTGATCAGGTAGTGGCGACCGCCAATGAGGTAGGAATTCCTTTTGCGGGGCATGTTCCCGTAGCAGTAGGCATACGGCACGCACTAAAGAGTGAATATGCCTCCATTGATCACATAGATGGCTTTTTGGAAGGCCTAGTACCCGAGGACAAAAATGTAGACCCTACGGCCAATGGCTTTTTTGGATACGCCTTTACACCATTAGCGGACACGACCAATATAAATGAATTGGTTTCCCTTTCTAAAAAGCATAAGGTTTGGATAGTACCTACCCAAAGTCTTTTTGAACGTTGGTTTGCGCCCGTTACCGCCGACAAATTATTACAACAACCTGAAATGAAATACATGCCCAAGGCAACTTTGGAGAATTGGAAAGCAGTGAAGGAAAGGTATATGGCCGAAGAAGATTTTTCCGAAACACAATGGCAACGATTTGATTCCATCCGAAAACAACTTTTGGCCGCTCTAAATAAAAACGGACACGGTATTTTACTAGGTTCGGATGCTCCACAACTTTTCAACGTTCCCGGGTTTTCCATTCATCATGAAATAGATGGCATGTTGGGTGCCGGAATGACCCCGACAGAAATCTTAAAGTCCGGAACCTTGAACCCTGCTACTTTTTTTAATATGGAGGACACCTTCGGGCAGGTAAAAGAGGGATTGGTAGCAGATTTGGTGTTACTGGAAGCTAATCCTTTAGAAGATATAAAAGCGCTTAAAAAGATACAGGCCGTAATTTTAAAAGGACAGCTAATTACCAAAACTGAAATTGATGAACGTCTCAATAAAATTGCCGAAAATGCTTCGAAATAAAATGGTGCGAATATCCTTTTTTACAGTACTAATTTTCAGTGTGACACTTTTACAAGCACAAACGCTACTTCTACCGGACCGCGTTTTTGATGGGACGCAGATGCAAGAAAACTGGGTGGTTTATATAGTCGGTAATAAAATTGAATATGCGGGTGAAGCTTCTGAGTTTAGAACGCCTAAAAATTCAAAAAGGATTGATTTAAAAGGCATGACCTTGATGCCAGGGGTTATTGAAGGCCACTCGCATCTGCTATTACATCCTTATAACGAAACTTCTTGGAATGATCAGGTATTAAAGGAATCCCCCGTGGAAAGAGCGATTAGGGGTACAATTCACGCCAAGAACTCTTTAATGGCCGGAGTGACTACCATGCGTGATTTAGGTGCCGAAGGTGCGGGATACACAGACGTTTATTTAAAGAAAACCATAGAGGACAATCTAGTTCCCGGACCGCGGCTGTTGGTTGCGGGGCCTGCCATAGTGGCTACAGGTGCCTATGGACCTAAAGGGTTTCACGATGGCGTTATGGTGCCATTAGGTGCCGAACCCGCTAGTGGTGTGCCTCAAGTAATTGAAACCGTAAGAAGGCAATTGGGCAATGGAGCCGATTTTATAAAAATCTATGCCGATTACCGTTGGGCTCCCGGTGCAAAATCCCAACCTACCTTTTTACAGGAAGAAATAGATGCCATGGTCGCTACGGCGACAAGCGCAGGTGCATATGTTGTGGCGCACGCCAGTACCCCTGAAGGTATGCGACGTGCCATTCTAGGAGGCGTAGAAACTATTGAGCATGGTGATGGCGGCACTTTGGAAATTTTTAGATTGATGAAAGAAAAAGGAGTAGCCTTCTGCCCTACCTTGGCTGCCGGAGACGCCATTTCACAATATAGAGGGTGGAAAAAAGGAATCGATTCCGAACCGGAACGTATCACGAACAAAAAAGCTTCTTTCAAATTGGCCATGGAATCTGGCGTGGATATTGTTTTTGGAGGTGATGTTGGCGTTTTCACACATGGAGAAAACTACCGTGAAATGGAACTCATGGTCGCCTATGGAATGAAACCCATAGACGTACTTGCATCCATGACGTCGCTGAATGCCAAAATATTTCATTTGGACACCCTAGGAAGGCTAGAAAAAGGATTTTTAGCGGACATAATCGCCGTACCAGGCAATCCCTTAAAAGATATTACCGCAATGCGACAAGCAATTTTTGTAATGAAGGATGGAGTGATTTACAAAGAGTAATTAAATTTTCTACTATTTTATACCATTCTTTGCCTTTATATTGTTTTTAGCTATTACTTGTACGGTTTTTTGTCGGTAATAAAAAATTTCTTAAAAACCGACTATCCCCGAGGCAAGTCGTAGGGGTATTTCGCCAGTTTCATTTTGGCCGAAAAAGCCAAAAACCGAAATTTTATATTTTGCCTCACCCGGAACCGCAGTTCCGACCTCTCCAAAGGAGAGGTGTATCGGAAACCCCGAGGCAGAGCCATCGGGGAATTATTAAGATTAAATCAAAATGTTTTTTCTATAGCATAACAATAAAACATCCATATCGACTTCTTTAGAAATCACTAGCTAAACACAATGAAACTGGCTTTATTCCACCTCCTTTAGCAATACCTGAATGGAACGTTCTAACTGCTCATCACGACCTTTGGCGATTACCTCTGGTTGATTTTTCACCAAAATATCCGGGTCGGTTTCATTGTTTTCCATCCATTCACCAGCTTTATTTTTCGCACTAACAGGTACAACACCCCAAACGCCACCATTGGGCAAACGTTCCCAACCTGCAAAACTGCAGGTCCCCGGTACGGGCATACCCACTGTTTTACCTATTTTAAGTTCAGTATAGCCGCTGGCGAAGCAGGACCCATCACTATACATAGATTCATTGTACATGGCCAAGGTCGGTTTCGTCCAACGTGAAGTAGGCTCCCCACCAACTTTCCTATCTTCTGTTTCATAGGAAAGGAAAGGAACACCGGTAAAGAACATGGCCAAATCCGCGACCAAATCGCCACCACCGTTGAAACGGGTATCTACGATAACGCCCTCTTTATCAATAAATTTACCCATCATACGGTCATAAATAGTTCGGTAAGGACCGTCTCCCATTCCGGGAATATGAACATAACCCAATTTACCATCACTTTTTTCCAGTACTTCTTTTTCGTTCTTTTTCACCCAACGGTCATACAAAAGTCTTCCTTCCTCATTCAGTGAAATAGGCTTTACCGTAATTTGCTTGCGTATATTTTTCTCGTCCAAAATATCCAGTAGCATAAATTTGTCCGCTTTTCTGTTCAAGTAACTGGCAATATCCTTATCCGGCGTTATCGTCTCCCCGTCTATTTTCTCGATCACCATCCCTGGTCTTACCGTAAAAGCGGCTTTATCCAAAGGACCGTCTTTGATGACTTCAGTGATTTTTATCCCGTTTCCTTGATAATCATAATCCATAAAAATACCTAGCGATGCTGTAGCATCCCCATTGGAAATGTCGTCATTGAACCTGCCTCCGGCATGTGAAACATTGAGTTCTCCTAACAATTCCGAGATCATTTCAGAAAATTCATAGGAATTTCCAATGTGAGGAAGGTATTTTTCATATTCGGTACGCATCATTTTCCAATCAATACCATGAAAATTAGAATGATAAAAAATACCGTTGGTTCGCAGCCAAATATGATCGAACATATATTTTCGTTCCGCATCGGCATCCAATACCATTTCCGATTTCAATTTTACCGCTTCTTTTTTACCCTCTTTTACATCTATCTTGGAAATTTTTCCATCTGCTAGCAAAAAGAGGTTTTCCTGTTTTTTATCCCATGCCAAGCTCCCTGAATCGGCACCTAGTGCAATCAACATTTTGGTACTCTTGGTACGGATTTCCGTTTCCCATAGGTTCAGGTCTTTCTCGAACCGCGTTAAATAGTACAGTTTTTCGCCATCTTTGGAAAGTACGGCGTCTTCCAGTTTGGAAGAGTGTATGGTCAAACGCGCCTTACGTTCTTGGACATCGTCAAAATCGAACTTCAACGGTTTTATATTTTCTTTCTTTGCTGAATCATCCCCCTTTTTCTTTTTCTTCTTTTCGTCGTCGTCTTTCTTTTCCTTTTCATCGCCCTTTTCAATCAATTTCATTAAATCATACTCCTCCTTACTCATATTGAATTTGTCCCACGCATCTTTGGTCAAAAACATGCTATAGACATCAAATTCCGACTGGCCGCTCGTGGCATAACTCTTTAGCCCTTCCCTATTGGCAAACCATAACATTTGCTTGCCGCCGTTCACCCATTTGGGCGAAATATCATAGTACCCGCTTTCCGTAAGGTTAACACGCTTTTTGCCATCGGCAGAAATCAGTAAAATTTCGTTGTTGCTTAGTGTTACGCCCCAATCTATCAATAACCATTTGCTATCCGGACTCCATTGAAAATATTGATCGCCGTCTTGAAAATGGTACAGATCATTGGGTGTCAACAGTGTATCTACGACTTTCGTTTTTAGGTTCATGACCTTCAAGGTCCTGCGGTCTTCAATATAAGCGATGTAGTTTCCATCTGGTGAAAACTCGGGCAAATAAACATCGGTATCCGAATTGATCAGAACGTTCTCCTTAACCAAGGTAGAAGCGAAAAAATAAGGTTCTTCCTTACGTTCTTTTTTAGTTTGATAGATTGACCATTTACCATCTCTTTCGCTAGCATAAACAACACCTTCGCCATCATGGGTGAACTTAACGAAACGCTCCTGTTCGGGAGTGTTGGTCAATCGTTTGGTCATGGCACCTTCCACTGCGGTCACGAAAACCTCACCGCGACTTATGAAAGCAATTTCTTTTCCATTGGGCGAAATATCCATCTCCTGAACCTCTCCGTTTACGGAAACAAATTCGTCAGTGTTGGCACCCGCCTGCGTACGAATGACCACATTTACCTTTTGGGGTGCGGAACCTTCTTGCAGCGTATAAATTTCCCCATCATAGCTGAATGCCATGGTATTATTGCCGATACTCAAAAAGCGTACGGGATGTGTCTTGAATTGCGTTAACTGTTCGGTTTCGGCAGGGTTGTCCAAATTCAATTTATGTACATTGAAAAATCCGCTGGATTCACTTAAATAATACACCGTTTTTTGGTCTTTGGCATATACCGGATTTCTATCCTCGCCCTTAAAAGAAGTCAATTGGGTATGTTCTCCGGAAGCCATATCGTATTTCCATACATCTCTGGTGATGGCAGAAGTATGGTGTTTTCTAAAGGTATCCTCATAACCTTTTTTATCATGATACAGCAATTCCGTACCCTGCGCATTTACCTGAACGTCTTCCGCGGGAACGGTGAACACCTGACCTACGCGACCTCCCGTAACGGGAACACTGTAGAGTTCCGGCTGTCTGGACATTGGATATTGCCTATGGCTCGCAACATCTAGCCGTGCTGCACCAAAAAGTACTTTTTGGCTGTCCGCGGTAAAAGTATACGGAGTTTCATCCGTGCTATGAAATGTGAGCCTAGTGGTAGGGCCTCCCTGGGCATCCATTGAGAAAACATCAAAATTTCCGTATCTGTTAGAAGCGAACGCCAACGTTTTACCATCCTTGCTCCATATTACATTATAATCATGGGCTTTATGAAATGTAAGTTGTTTTGCCTCTCCCCCCAAAGTGGGCACACGATAGAGATTGCCTTTATAGGTAAATGCGATAGTATTGCCGTCCGGAGAAATGGAAGGGTAACGTAACCATTGGGGCGTTGTTTGAGCTTGGCAGAACTGCACAGCTACGAACAAAACAATTGCCCATGCGTAATTCTTCATTATTTAAGATAGTTTAGTGCGCGGAAGATAGGAAAATTGAACAAAAGGATAATTCATTTTATGAAAATAATAGCTTCTTAATTTATTGGTTCAAAACCTATCGTAATCTTCAATTTTATGCTAGTTTTATTTGCGAATCCGAACATGGTATACTTTGCAAAACGAAGAGAATTATTGGACCAAACGGTATCACGAGGAAGAAACGGGATGGGATATTGGCTACCCTTCCACTCCGTTGAAAGCGTATATTGACCAATTGGAAGATAAAATGATAAGCATTCTTATTCCCGGAGCTGGAAATGCCTATTAAGCTGAATACCTTTGGGAACTGGGCTTTAAAAATGTGATTATTTTGGATATTTCCAAAGTGCCGTTGGAGGCTTTCCAAGACCGAAATCCTTCATTCCCTAAAAAGCAATTAAAACAGACCAATTTTTTTGAACACAAGGAACTGTACGACCTTATTTTAGAACAGACTTTTTTCTGTTCTTTTATACCTACGGACAAGAATAGGAATGCTTATGCCCAACAAATGTCCAACCTACTGAAACCCCATGGGAAACTGGTAGGTGTTTGGTTCGATATTCCGTTGACCGGAGATATGGAGAAACGTCCTTTCGGTGGAAATAAAGCAGACTATTTAAAGTACTTGGCACCTTATTTTAAAACCATAACCTTTGAAAGGTGTTATAATTCCATCCCACCCCGACAGGGAAATGAATTGTTCGGGATATTTCAGAAGAAATAAAATTATACGTTCTTGTAACGAAACAGACCTACAACAAGTTTCTTTAATTGGTAAAACCCAAAAAACAGCAGAGTCAATATACTTCCAAAAACCATTGGAATGACCGCTCCAAAGGTAAACATGGAACCTACCACCCAGCCCAAAAGATATTCTGATTTATATAAAGGAAAAATAAAAGCCAATAGTAAAATAGCTACCATAATATAATCAATGACATCAACATTGTTTAAAAAGAAAAATGATATCGCTCCCGAGCAACATAATGATATCAAGAAACGCAACCCTACTTTCTTAAGATTCTCTATTGCAGATTCATCTATGCGTTTTTGAATACGGGACAATAGATAAAATGAAAAAAACGGAAACAATATAGCTCCCCAAAAGTTGGATATACCCGGCATTTCATCACTTTGAAACAAATAATGTACAGGTACCCCGCCATTATGATAATCCCAGCCAATATGGGACCAGATTATAAATGTAAAAATTAGGGTCAAAAATAAACGGAATTTAAAATCGATTTTTAGAGTATTGGCCATATTGGAAAGTCGTTTACATTCTGATAGACGCAATTTTCAAAAAAAAGGTTGCCTGAAACTTTTCTAATTTCATTAATCCCATGTAGCGAAATGCGGGATACTGCATTGGCGGGTCTTTTCGTTTAAAGTTTTTTCCGTTATCCCCTATTTGCCAATTTAAATATATATCGAAAACTATTAACGTACACCGCACGATAAACAACCATCTTCTTAACACGTTTTTAAGAAATCTCCCCGTCCTTTTCCCCTATATTTAGCCGACTAATTAACTGACTCGAAAAATGAAAAAAATTACTTTCCTTTTGATGCTTTTTGCATCGTTTTCCCTTGTTGCGCAAGAATTTAAAATGGACTTGGTTCAAGACCTGAAACCCAGGAATATTGGGCCAGGGGGTATGAGCGGGCGTGTTACCACTATTGATGTGGTACATGACAATCCAGATGTCATGTACGTGGGCACCGCTTCGGGCGGTCTATGGAAATCTACTTCCGGTGGTGTTAAATGGGACCCCATTTTTGATAAAGAAGTTACGGCTTCCGTAGGCGCAGTGGCCATACAACAATCCAATCCGTCCGTGATTTGGGTAGGTACCGGGGAAGGAAACCCCAGAAATAGCTTAAACGGCGGTTATGGAGTCTACAAATCCCTGGACGGCGGTAAAACGTGGAAATCCATGGGATTGGAAAAAACAAGGCATATCCATCGTATTAAGATAGACCCAATGAATCCCAATACAGTCTATGTGGGAGCTATTGGTTCCCCATGGGGCGAACATGCCGAACGTGGCGTATTCAAAACAACGGATGGTGGCGAAACGTGGAAAAAAGTACTTTTTGTAAACAATAAGACCGGGGTGGCCGATTTAATCATGGACCCCACGAACCCAAATAAACTGATTGCCGCCATGTGGGAACACAAGCGTAATCCTTGGTTTTTTAAATCCGGTGGTAAAGGCAGTGGATTGTACATGACCCATGATGGAGGTGAAAACTGGAAAAAATTAACGGAAGAAGACGGACTCCCAAAAGGAGAATTGGGTAGAATTGGGGTGGCCATGGCTCCAAGCAAACCTAACGTGGTATATGCGCTAATTGAAGCCAAGAAAAATGCACTGTACAAATCCGAGGATGGCGGTTTTAAATGGAAAAAAATAAATGATAAGGACGATATCGGAAACCGACCATTTTATTACTCGGAAATTTACGTAGACCCACAGAATGAGAATCGCGTGTATTCCGTATTTACCTATGTGAACGTTTCTCAAGATGGCGGTAAAAACTTTAAGGAATTAATGCCCGCATATAATGTGGACAACGGCGTACATCCGGACCACCATGCTTGGTGGATTCATCCCGAAAATGGAGATTTTATGCTGAACGGAAACGATGGCGGATTAAATATTACAAGAGATGGCGGGGCTTCGTGGCGTTTTATAGGGAATTTGCCCGTGGCCCAATTTTATCATATCAATGTAGATAACGAGTATCCTTATAATATATATGGTGGCATGCAGGACAATGGTTCTTGGAGAGGCCCGGCATATGTTTGGAGAGCGCAAGGTATACGTAACAGTTACTGGCAGGAAATTGCTTTTGGGGATGGTTTTGATGTGGTGCCGGACTTGGATGACTCCCGATATGGGTACGCAATGAGCCAACAAGGTTTCGTATCTCGCTACGATTGGAAAACCGGCAACAATTATATTGTGCGCCCTACCCCACCGGATGCGGAAACAAAACTCAGATTTAATTGGAACGCAGCTATTGGCCAAGACCCTTTTGACAATAGCACCGTTTATTTTGGGAGTCAGTTTGTTCATAAAAGCACGAACAAAGGACTTACTTGGGAGGTCATTTCACCAGATTTGACCACGAACGACCCGGAAAAGCAAAAACAAAGTGAAAGTGGTGGCCTCACTATGGATGCGACCGGAGCCGAAAACCATACGACATTATTGGTCATTGAACCGTCAACCCTTGAAAAAGATATGCTGTGGACCGCTTCCGATGATGGTCGTGTACACTACACACAAAACGGTGGTGGTAGTTGGATCGAGGTTACCCAAAACATAAAAGGACTTCCAAAGGGCAGTTGGATAACGCAAATCAAGGCATCCAATAAAAATAAAGGAGAAGCATTATTGGTCGCCAATGACTACAGAAGGTTTAATTACACCCCTTATGCTTACCGAACGAAAAACTACGGAAAAACATGGGAACGAATTGTAGATGCTACTGATGTCAACAGCTACACATTGAGTATCGTTGAGGATATTGAAAATCCAAATCTAATGTTTTTGGGAACGGATGATGGACTTTATGTCTCTTTTGACGCAGCTGTATCGTGGCAAAAATGGACGGAAGGTTTCCCTACCGTTTCCACTAAGGATTTGGTCATTCAACCTCGTGAACATGATCTGGTCATCGGCACTTTTGGCCGTGCCGCATGGGTATTGGACGATATTCGTCCGTTGCGTGCTTTGGCTTCGAATAAATCGATATTGAATCAGGAAGCAAAACTTTTTACACCACCTACAGCATACCAAGCGGCCTATCAACAACCTACCGGAAGCAGGTTTGGAGCGGATGCCTTGTACAATGCGGAAAACAGAAAAGAGGGAGCCATGATTACCTATTATTTGAAAGAGGGTAAAAAGAAAGTCGCAGATAAAAAGATGGAAGACGATGAGGGTGATGCTACTGTTAAGGAAAGTGAAGTCGATGGGGAGACCGCCTCACCCGATCGCAACGGGGTTCAGAAGAAAGATTCGGTTCAATTCGATTTTTATGATGGGGATAGACTCATCAGAACTTTAAAATTTAAAACTCCTGAAAAAGCCGGGTTCCATAGAATTTATTGGCAAATGGATGAAAAAGGACCGGATAGACCCTCGCGAAAAATCAACAAAGACAAAAACGAATCGGGCGGTATTAGCGTTAAACCGGGCACTTATAAAGTAAAAATGAGTTTTGGGGAAAATACGGACGAAACCATGATTACGGTTAAATCGGACCCAAGATTAGATGAGAATATGGCTTCTATCAATGAAGTATATGAGACCGGTAAAACTATCCAAGAAATGACGCAAACGGCCGCAGACGCAGTAAAACAATTGGTAGAAAGCAAGAACATTGCCACCGAATTCCAAAAAGAATTAAAGGAAAAGGACAAAGAGAAGTTCAAAGATCAGATCAAAGCTTCAAAAGACATTGTAAAACAAATAGATTCTGTCATAGCACGCTATATAGGCAAGGAAGACAAAAGACAGGGGATTACCAGAAATCCTGAAATCAATGTCATGCAGCGTATTCAGACCGCCAGTTATTATACCGCAACCAGAAAAAATGGTATCACCCAAACAGAGCGCGATCTCATAAAATATGCGGAACAGGATTTGAAATCGGCCTTAAATAAAACCAATACTTTCTTTACTGAAAAATGGAAAGCCTACAGAGAGGAAATTGAGAAGTTGGAGGTTTCCCCGTTCAAGGAAACAAAAACGTTCAGCTTAAAATAATCGATAGGCGCAATTCAATTATAATCAAGTAGGATAAACAAATCCAAAAGAATTTAGATTTATGAGAAAACTCTTCATAGCGGTACTTTTCTTCTCTTCATTAGTAACAAATGCGCAAGAAAATGGCGAAAATGATCTAGGGTCTTGGCATATGTATTTTGGGATGAATAGAATTTCGGATAAGTTAAGTATTCATACCGAAGGGCAATTACGATATTTTGAGCAGGCTGAGAACTTTAATCAATTACTACTGAGGACCGGTCTTAATTATCATATCAATCCCGATGCAATTGTCACTGGAGGATATGCATTTATTGATACCGACCCTTCTTTTTTAGATGGTACCGAAGATGATAACAGCATAGAGCATCGTATTTTTGAACAGCTTATCCTAAAAAATAAAGTAGGTGAATTCCTTTTTGAACACCGGTATCGTTTAGAGCAACGCTTTATTGAAACAGGGGAACAAGGAAGTGCTTCTTACAGTAAAAGTACGGAACACAGGGCGCGATATCGCTTGCAGGTAACCCTCCCGTTAACGGATATCTTTTTTTTGAATTTCTATGATGAGATTTTTCTGAACCTACAAGGTTCCGTATATGGTCAAAATAGACTTTATGGTGCCTTAGGTGTAAACGTGACCAATAACCTGAGTGTTCAGGCAGGTTATCTCAAAAACCATTTCCCGACGGCAAATTTTGATAGGTTACAGATTGCGGTGTTTTATAACCCCGACTTCAGAAAAAAGAAATGATGATTTATTTATTGAAAACGAAGTCTTTACTTCACTCATAAATCGTAAATACATGAATCTTCAAAAAGTAACATTCAAGAATTCCGAAGGTAAAACTTTAGTGGGCAGGTTGGAGATGCCGGCCGATCAACATCCCCATAACTATGCCATTTTTGCGCATTGTTTTACGTGCAATAAAAATTTATTGGCCGTTAAGAACATCGGAAAAGCATTGACGGCCAATGGTTTCGCGGTGCTCCGTTTTGATTTTACCGGGCTTGGAGAAAGCGAAGGGGATTTTGAGAACACCAACTTTTCCGGAAATATTGAAGATTTAATCGCTGCGGCCGATTATTTGGAAATGGAGCACCAACCGCCTACCCTTTTGATAGGGCATTCCTTGGGTGGCGCAGCAGCTATTTTTGCTGCAGCGCAAATAGCAAGCATCAAAGCTGTAGCTACCATTGGAGCACCATCCAATCCGGTTCACGTGCAGCACTTGTTTAAAAGTAGCATAGAGGAAATCGAATCTTCGGGAGAAGCGGTTGTAAACCTCAGCGGTCGTGATTTTACTATCAAAAAACAATTTTTAGAGGATTTGCAACATAAATCCCTTCCATCCGTTGCAAAAAATCTTAGAAAACCACTATTATTGCTCCACTCTCCTCAGGATGATACGGTAGGCATAAAAAATGCCGAAGAAATATATATTGCGGCCCATCATCCTAAAAGTTTTGTTTCCTTGGACGGTGCCGATCACCTTTTGATGAACAAAGAAGATTCGCGGTATGTTGGTAAAGTAATTGCGGGGTGGTCGCAACGTTATATGGATATTCCGCAAACAACAACGTTAAGGACTAAATATGACGTAGTTGCCAGTTTAGATGAAACGGACGGTTTTACTACGCCAATGAAAGTAGGCAATCACTTTTTAACGGCGGACGAACCTTTGGATGTTGGCGGTAACGATTATGGACCTTCACCATATGAGTTGGTCTCGGCAGGGTTATCTGCATGCACGGCAATGACCATTCAAATGTATGCCAAAAGAAAAGGATGGTCTGTTGAAAATGTTCAGGTACATACTTCTTACAGCAAATCCCACGCACAGGATTGTCAGGACTGTGAAACGGATAGCGCCAAAATAGACACTTTTCACAGGGAAATAAGATTAACCGGGAATTTGGACGAAAAGCAGAAGAACAGAATTATGCAAATAGCGGACAAGTGTCCCGTTCATAGAACGTTACATAGCCAAACTCAGGTAATCACCAAGCTAATCACCTGATGATGGTAGTGTTTTCCATGTAATGATTCCGATTTTAAAAAATCAGATTTTGGCGGTATTACAGAGCGAACCTTTTGAAATAACCTTGACCGGAAAGTATTATTCCCTTTTGCTGCCCGAACATATTGTCCAACCCTTTTTAGAGAAGAACGAAAGACGTGTAAAAGTCAAGGCCTCTTTTAAAGGAAAGGAAATTGAATTCCATGCCGCCATTCAAAAGCGAAACGGGAATTATGTAATGATGTTCGGGAAAAAGCATCAAAAGACCTTGGGCATTTTTCTCAACGATTATTTCCAAATGCAATTCTTTGAGGATACTTCCAAGTACGGTGTGGAAACATCAGAGGAATTTGAAGCGGTAATGACTAGTGACCCTGTAGCATCAGAATTGTTCGAGACCCTGACCGACGGTAGAAAAAGAGGATTGATCTATGCCATAGACCGATACAAAAATTCGCAAACGCGGATAGATAAGTATCTAAATCTTTGCGAAAATCTTAAAAAAGGGATTCGTGATCCACAAGAATTGTTAAAATCCTTTTGAGCCCTACTTGATATGACCTATAATTTTGTTTAACTTTATAGTGAAATAAAAAAACACTTTTTGAACAAAAATCTTGAAAAACATATCAAAATGAAAAAAATAATTAAACTGCCTTTATTATTGTTAGCCCTCTTGACCATTTTTAGCTGTAAAAACGCTAAAAAAGAAATGAAAGATGGGATGGAAGCCGTCGAAAAAGAGGCGGAAGAGACCAAAAAAGAAATGATGGAAGAAATACAGTCGGAAACCATCAAATTTATGATGGAGCCCAAAAGCGATAGCGAAGTTACCGGAGAAGTAACCTTTACGCAAGAAGGAGAAGAAGTTAAAATGATGGCCGAGCTGACCGGATTGACCGAGGGTGAGCATGCCATACACATTCACCAAACTGCAGATTGTTCATCAACTGATGGGAAATCTACCGGAGGACACTGGAATCCCACTAACGAGCCGCATGGAAAGTGGGGTGCTACGGAAGGCTATCACAAAGGGGACATTGGTAATTTCACGGCGAATGCTGAAGGGAACGCAACAGTAGAATTCTCAACGGACCAATGGTGTATTGGATGCGATGATGACAACAAAAATATTGTCGGTAAGGCAGTTATCGTGCACCAAGGAGTAGACGATTTCACATCACAACCTAGTGGCGCCGCCGGTAAAAGGGTAAGCTGCACGGGAATCATCCAATAAATATTAGAAAAAATAAACGGGTAAAGCTGCTTGACCAAAAGCAGCTTTACCCGTTTATTTTTAGAAAGAGAAACAAATTGATGCAATTAGACATACTCGTAGAACGATTTCAAAAAAAAGATGCTATGGCATTTGAGAAGTTGTATGATATGTATTCAGAAAATATTTGTGGTGTCATCAATACTATTGTAAAGGACGACGCTTTGGCACAAGAGTTGTGCCAAGATGTATTCATTAAAATATGGAAGAATGCAGCTAACTACAATTCTTCCAAGGGTCGCTTTTTTACATGGATCTTAAATATTGCCCGCAACACCGCTATCGATGAAATTCGCAGTAGGTCGTATAAAGATCAAAAAAGGAACCTTTCCGCGGACTTCTTCGTAGGTATTTTGGAAAACAGGGAGGAAAACGCTTCTACGGTGGATACATCGAGACTCAAAAAAATGCTGAGCAACCTCAAGGAGAAGTGTGTTCAATTAATTGAACTCTTATATTTTAGGGGATATACCCAAAAAGAAGCCGCCGAAGAATTGGACATACCCGTTGGTACGGTAAAAACAAGAAATAGAAGTTGTATTTCCCAATTACGGGAAAATATGAACGATAAATAATGGATATTGATAAGTACATAGCGTCAGGAATCCTGGAATTGTATGTTGCAGGCGCACTTTCAGAAAAAGAGAATCTGGAGATAAGTACTTATGCGAAAGAGTATCCGGAAATCAATAATGAAATTATAGCTATTGAAGCTGCTATACTTAAACTGTCCGGTAAAGCTTCAACCATGTCCCCACTTCCGTTTCAGTCTATAAAAAATAAAATTGATCTTTCTTCCGAATCCAAAGTAATCCCAATAAACAAGAATAGTACCCGCTGGGCTCAATATCTGGGTTGGGCGGCCTCTATTCTTTTAGCTATTGGCCTGTTCTGGATATATAACCAGAATCAAAAATTGAAATCGGAGTTGGAAATTGTGGAACAACAAAGCATCCTATTAGAAGAGCAAATAGCGGCATCTAAGGCTTCTATGGAAAAAACCAAAACGCTTTTAACTACCATTAGGGATAAGGACATTTCGGTGGTTGATTTAGGAGGGCAAGCCGTATCCCCGGAATCGTATGCGAAAGTCTATTGGAACAAAGAAAACCAAAAAGTATTTATAGATGCCCAAGGCTTGCCAGAGCCTCCAGACGGATTCGTATATCAAGTATGGTCTCTAAAATTATCCCCTCTTACCCCCACGAGTATGGGGTTATTGGAAGATTTTTCGACAGATGAAAACAAGATATTCGCATTGAACAATCCCAACGATTCCGAAGCTTTTGGAATTACCTTAGAACCTGCGGGAGGTAGCGAATCTCCAAACTTGGAACAATTATATACCTTAGGAGCGGTTTCTGCATCATAATACCTTTTATATTTTCTAAATGTTAATGGAAATTTTTCTTATTTTTCCGCCATGGATTTAAAGAAATTATTTGGAACGGTATTAACGCTTCTTGGTATAGGAGGTTTGATATATGCAGCAATTTTATTCGGTAATGGTACGGGCACTACCAAGGCCCTAATCGTATACGCCGTTTTGGGCGCTATCTTTTTCTTTTCTGGAATAGGCCTTATCAGAAATACAAAAGCTAAAGAATAAAATACCGACTAAAGATCATTTTTCACTCTATGAAAACCTAAGGTTTTCACCAACCACTTCGGCAACGGTTTCTTTGGGTTTCTTTTCTTGAGATTTAGATAAATTCCCAACGACTTTAAAACGGGTACCTTATGGGTTTCCACAAATTCTATTAAGGTACCGTCAGGATCTTCCACGTAACTAAAATGGCCTGCAGCATCGCCCATATCAAAACTATTGGAACTATCTACCGTAAACGGATTCCCCAGCATTTTAGCCTTATCACGTAAAGCGGCCATGCCCTGTACATCAAAACAAAGGTGAATATATCCCAAATCGCCCCAAATCCTATTCTCAAAAACTTTTACGGGCTTTCTATCCAAAGCCTGCAACAACTCTATTTGTGTTGGGCCCAAAAGTTCTCCAAAACCGCCCACAACATCTCGCTTATGCCTCAATACTACCTGTCTATAATGTTGTTTATCACCCAAATGACCTAAAATTACTTTTTGGTCAGAAATGAGTTCTGTGTACCCAAGAAAATCACGATAAAAACCTAATGAGTTTTCCATGTTGGATACGCCAATTACCGCTCCCATAACTCCTCCGCAATCGGATTGCGTTTTGCCAAAAAGATATTCGTCCTCTATAATCTGTACCAGATTCCCCCAAGGATCTTTAAAATAGAAATGGTTCATACCTTTTTGTGAAGTATTCATTTCGGTAAGAAAACTCAGGTGCAATGTTTTCAATAACTTATGAGTTTTAATAAGATCACTTGTTCTGATTTTCATGGCATTAATACCCAAATCACCCAACTTTATCTCATTTTTAGAAGCTTGAGGAATGCGGTCTAAAAATTGCCAAATTTCAAGCCCTCCACCGCCTTTTAGATTTAAAGACAAATAGGCATTCCTGCGCTGTGCGACATTAGCGGTATACTTGGTCATCAACGACGCTGTGGCCTCATCCTTGAAAAGAAGTATATTAAACCCTAATTGTTTGCGATACCAATTAAAAACAGTCTTTGTATCAGAAACTCCAATGCCTACCTGCTGTATTCCATTTATCACTTCACCCATTATATGCAGTACGGAGTAGTTTGTCGTGAAGGTGTTTTAGTTTGTTCCCGGGGTAGCCAAACTTAAATAAAATAACTAAAAGAAGGTTGGAAAGGTTAACCCTTAGATATGAATTATGCTCATACTTTCTGGCAGAAACAATCAAGTCATTCTTTACTATTTTATATGGCACTCGATTGGATTTCATTCTTTCAAAAAACTCAAAATCTTCCATCAGTACTTGATTCTCATCAAACCCATTCAATTCTTCAAAAACACTTTTCTTAATAAAAAGACATTGATCGCCACCCCCTGTAAAAATACCATCCTTTCCAGTAAAGGATGCGTTTATTTTTAACCAAAAACTTTCTTTATCAAACTTATAGGAAAAAAAACCTGCATCATATCCGTTGGACAAGGTCTTTGAAATATCGTCCAGAAAATTTTGAGGGGGTACCACATCGGCATGTAAAAAAACAAGGATTTTTCCTTTCGCTAGAAAAGAAGCTTCGTTCATCTGTGCCGCCCTGCCTCTTTTGGAACATTTCAAAAAATGTATTCCAATATCACAAGCTATTTTTTCCGTATTGTCATTATTCTCTGGGGAAAGTGCAACAATAATCTCTACCGCCCTACCCTGTTTACTTTTACAAAGCGTTGAAAGCAATGTTTTAAGATTATCTTTTTCATTATGTGCAGGAATAATAATGCTTGTCATTATATAATTATAGGGAATTTTGAGTTTCGTTTTAATTAGATTTAATTTTGTCCGAACTTTTTGGTTAAATCTACGGAATTAGACTTAAAAGGGTTTTAAAATTTTGCGGTTAATATCATAAAAGATGATATGAAAGGTTAAAATATAATTTCGACCTATAAAACCAAACCTATCAAATCAAGTTTACGTAACTATTGTAAACCGAAAGCATATAAACGATGAAAAAATACTATTTCTTTTCACTATTATTGGTTCTTTTCATGGCCTGTAGAAATAACATTGAGGCTCAGGAACCAAAAATGCGTACCATTGATTTTAATGAATTATCCGAAGATTTTCTGAGAAAAGTTAAAGCGGACGAGGATACCAAAAAAATAAGGGAGACTCTGGCCAATGTAACCGTAAAAGAATTGGATAAAGCTTTGGACAGCAATGAAAAAAGGTTGGCTTTTTGGGTGAACGTCTATAATGCATACATACAGGTAATTCTAAAGGAAAATCCAGAGCTATACAATGACAGAGGTAGTTTTTTCAAAAAAGAACAAATCCCTATAGCCGGGGAAACGGTCTCTTTTGCAAAGATAGAGCATGGTATTGTTCGAAAATCCCAATGGGAATATGGTCTTGGAAAAATACGTAAATGGTTTCCCAATAAATATGAACGCAAATTGAGAGTGGATAAGCGAGATTACAGGATTCACTTTGCGCTAAACTGTGGTGCCAAAGATTGTCCGCCAGTAGCTATTTATAAATGGGAGCGTTTAGATGAGCAATTCGAGGAAGGAACAAAGCGCTACTTGGAACGTACAACTACTTATGATAAAGAGAAAAGAGAAGTAGCGGTAACTTCTTTGTTCAGTTGGTTTAGAGGCGATTTTGGTTGTAAGCGCGGCGTAAAAAAGATATTGAAGAAAAACGGACTTATTCCTACTACAAAGGATATTGATATTACTTATAAAAACTACGATTGGACCTTAGACCTGGATAATTTCATTGACTTATAACAGCATCAAAAAGCTTCATTAATAGTGAAGTAAAATTGGCCGCCTTCGGAAGAAAGTCCATAATCCACACGTATACGAGTGCCCTCTTTACGGTTTAAGATATAACGGATTCCCGCTCCGGCAGCATTCTTATAGGCCGATGAAAAAGCGGCCCCAATATCAGGAGATACGGTTCCGGTAGACCCGAACAATGTTCCCGCAAATCTGCCTTTTATCGGAAAACGATATTCCAAGGCCAAACTTACTTCCGTGTTATCTTGAAAGCGCCGATTATTATATCCTCTAGTGCGTTTGGACCCCAAAAAATTCAAATCCAAAAAAGGCGTGTTTTTGCTGCGTGTTCCCAAAAAAGCATTTGCCGCCAAGATATGTTTCCCTTTTAGCTGCCTATAATACCTGGCATCCAATTCAAACTTGTGATATGAAAAAGAAGACCCTAGAAATTTTGCAGAAGTGAAAGCACTTCCCTGAATGAACAAACCTTTGGTAGGAAAAAAGATATTATCTCTGGTATCATAAAAAGCCAATAATCCCAAATTAGAAATGGTCCCTCCCTCTTTACCGACTTCATTGGAGTTTTCCAATAATCCACCATCAGCCAATCGTATGACATTAAAGCCATCAAACTCATATCCTGCACCTATGGAAAAGTTAGGCGCTATCTCTCTTAAGGTCGAAAAACGGAATCTTGGAAAATCCGCATCATAGGTTTCCAAATCATCAATGCTGGCATTTATACCACGCCCATAAAAATTATAGAAGTACTGGTAATAGCCCAATTCCCCAATGAATCGCCATTTTTCATCATCGGAGTAGATTTCATAAGGCATAAAAAAGAGGAATTGTCTTTTACTCGTAAAAGTGATGCCCAATTGCACCGCTGAGGGTCTAGAACTTTTACTTTCGCCCTTTAGCCTGAACGTAGCCAATCCAAGACCACCATATCCCAGACCTGTTTCGGGCAGGTAAAATAGTACAGGTAAAGCTATCAGTTTAAAATTTTTTGTAGAATCTTGGACCACTTTGGGCTTTTTTTGGGCTTGGAGACTTATGACGCCCACATAAAGAAAAACAATAAAAATTGCTACAATTCTAGTCATTATACCAATTTAACGACTTCCAAACTCATTTATTCCCTTTTTTCTATAAAACTCTAACGCTTTGCTTAATTTGCGTAAAAATTGCTATCAAATTACCTGCTAAAGGTGTTATGAAGAAAAAGTTACCCACCTTAAAAAAGATATTCATTGTCCTTTTTGTTCTTCTTGGTGTATGGGCAAGTACCGTTTTGGGCGACCTTAAATTTTCTTTTGATTTTAGTCAGTTTTTCCCTGAAGAAGACCCGGATTTGGTGTTTTATGAATCTTTCGTAAAAGAATTTGGTACGGACGATAATTTTCTTTTGATAGCGGTTAAAAATGAACCAGACGTATTTGACCAACAATTTTTAAAAAGATTCAACGCTTTTGCCGAAGCCAGTAAAACATTTGATTTTGTCACGGAATCCGCTTCGCTTACCACACTCTCCTATCCCTTAAAAACCAGTTTTGGTTACACCACGTTGCCAATTATACATTTAGAAGAAACGGACAAATATGCCAACGATTGGCAAAAAATACAGCGCGATTCCCTTTTTGTGAACTTTTTAATCGATAAGCAATCCAAATCCCTTGTGGTAGCCTTGCAGACCGATGATAATCTAGATTACGAACAGTCGGAAGTATTATTGCAACAAATCAGAAGCTCTTTAAAAGAAAACAAGCTTTCCGACTATCATATTCTGGGACGTGCCTTTTTTTATGAAGCTATTGTAGAAATGCAAAAAACAGAGGTTTTGAAAACCACTGTAATCGCTGCAATTTTGGTGTTTATCATTCTTTGGTTTGTCTATAGGAGTATTCCTGTGGTCGCCATATCGGCCTTTTCCATAGCAATGTCCTTGCTATTATTTCTTGGTTTATTATCAATTTTAGGTAAGGAACTCAATGCCATGGCGGCTTTCTATCCGGTTCTTATGCTCATTGTTGGCACTTCGGATGTTATACACATTACCGATAGTTTTATTCGAAAACTGCGAAAAGGAATTCCAAGATATGAAGCCATTCTCTCCTCCATCAGGGAAGTAGGACTCACTACCCTATTGACCTCCGTTACTACGGCAGTAGGCTTTATGACTTTATTGTCCTCAAAGCTCGCCAGCATACAGGATTTTGGCATCAATGCCGCAATCGGGGTCTTAGTGGCGTACATAACCGTTATTCTTTTAACAGGTTCCCTTTTAATAAGTCTACCAGAGCGAAAGCTCATCGGTAAACGTGCTAAAGTAAGTAGTAAATGGAGTGCCAATTTATTACTGGTAAACACCATAACGAAAAATTATCCAAAACAAATTATTTGGGGTACGCTTTTATTTGCAATAACTTGTTTTTTAGGTATTTATTTTATTAGTACTAATTATGAGTTTAAGCATACATTGCCCAATAATAGCAAGATAGCGGAAGACTTCGATTTTTTCCAGAAAAATTATGCAGGATTTAGACCGATGGAAATAGCCGTGCTGGCACAAGGCGAAAATAAAGTAACCGATTTTGAAGTGGCAAAGGAAATAGAAAAGTTGACGGTTTACCTGAGCTCCATAAAAAGTGTAGGCAACCTCCAATCCGCTAACCTCCCTTACAAGATAATTCATAAAGCGAACAACCTCAACAAATCCGAATATTTGAAATTACCGGAGGAAGAATCGGTTTTTCTTCGCTATAAAAAAGATGTAAAAAAACTGGCCAGAAAGCAATTGAGCAAGTTCGTGAGCAAAGATGAAACCAAAGCACGGATCAATGGAAAGCTACAAGATGTGGGTACGGACAGTCTTCAAAAAGTTTATCAACGTATTGATGCTTTTGGGGCTACACATTTGGATACCACCAAAATCAAGATCAAAGTGACCGGGAAAAGTATGTTATTGGACAAAAACGCGAAATACATTCGCAGCAATCTCTTGGAAGGGCTTTTCTATGGTCTCGTACTAATAGGTATTATCATGGCTATCATTTTCCGTAGTCTTAAAATGTTCTTGATCTCTTTGGTACCCAACATCCTACCTATTCTCTTCGCAGGAGCGGTACTTGGTTTTCTAGGCATTCCTTTAGAAGCTTCCCTATCTGTGGTGTTTGCCATTGTTTTTGGAATAGCGGTAGATGACACCATTCATTTTTTAGCCAAATACAAATTGGGGATTGATCAAGGATTGACCAAAGAAGAAGCTTTGAAAAAAACCTTTACCCAAACGGGAAAGGCGCTTGTGGTGACTACGATAATATTATTCTTTGGGTTTCTGGTACTGTTGTTCTCTATACATCAACCCAGTATCACGATTGGGGTGATAATTAGCGTAACCCTGGTAACAGCTTTAATCCTGGATTTGTTGTTGTTGCCCGTACTTGTACGAAAGTTTTTGAAAAATTGATTTAAACAACGCTATTTTTTCCGTTGAGCGTTTTTTGAAGAGAACGATGTGCCATTACAATTCTGATAATCATAACGACCATGGCGGTAATCCATACGGTAAATAAAAGGTATTCCATAAAGCAGTAATTAATTCAGTTGGTTTAAAAACTCACTTAACTTATTGCGCTCTTACTACACCAAGTACAAAAAAATGCATTTGGTCGAGCAATATATGTATTTCATCTAGTTAAATCTTAAAATTAACTAAATTTTCGACGAAATACGTAATACCAACAGATTGTAAAAGTTCAATTAATTCAAATATTTCCAATGCTATGTAACCCCTCTCATGGCATTGGAAACAATTCTAACTACAGATCCGTTAAGCGTATTTCTTTAAAACAGTATTTGAAGATTCTCTCTTTATACGATTTATTGTCTGTCTCAATGCGATATAAGCCATAAGACTTTTACCAATTAAAAAAATCATAGCTACCAGCCAAACGGAGAGAAAAACATATTCCATATGCAAACAAATTAATAGGGTTGAACATTTATAATTACTATTTTCATAAGGTGTCCTTTATCATGTTTGATTGTAAAAGGACGATAAAATTAAACATTTTATCTTATAAATCTATATCTTTTGTAAGATTTTTCTTATTTATTATTTTATTGAATGTAGACTTAAAAACGCCACAACTCAAACGTTATGGCGTCATCCTAAAAAACAATCCAACCTAATACAAATCCGAACAACTATAATTTATGAATTTGTTCTCTCATGCTAGGGCCCAACTCATAGAGAGCTCCCATCAATTCTTCTTTAATTTCTTTTACTTTATTAAATTTTCCGTTGGCCTTATATACCTCAGCAGCTTTATATAGCAATCCGGGTTCTAAAGTTTTTCCGTCCACATAGGCATCCATTAATTCTTGTGCTTTAGCTATATCACCAATCTTATAATAGGTATATGCCAACCAACTGTAGGATTCCGGCGTAGGTCTGTTGGAGACTTCTTGCTTCGCAATTTCCATAGCCTTACCGTATTGTTTTGTTTCCTCCAAATACAAATCAAGAGTATACCCGTTGTACATATCGCCATAACCTAATTTTTCAACTTGAAGAAAATAGTTGTCCAAATTGGACTTATGTACAGGTTCATTGCCCATATAATCGGCTATTTCAGCTTTTAATAAATGGTAATCAGGTGCATCGTAGGTTTTGGTGATGGCATCCAAGATACGCAGTGCCTCTGTTGGGTTTTTATCATGGGAATACACAATCCAAGCGATTCCTTTTTTTGCATAGGCATTGTTTTCGTCCAGTGCCAGGGCCTTCAAATAATGGTCATATGAATCCTTTATTCTACCTGCATGACCATAATAATCGGCCAAGTTGGTAAAACTCCATAACATCAATCCTTTATTCTTAGAGGTTTCGGCAATGGTCTTGGCTCTCTCCATGAATTTTATGGTCGTGTCCAAATCACCCTTATAATCGTTCCACTTGGAAAGTCTTATTAAATAATCAAAATCTGACATGTTTCTTATACTATCCAGATATTTTTCGGCCACTGTATAATTCCCCAGTTCCATATGAATATCAAAAAGTAGATTTCTGGTTTGGGCTCGGCCTCCTCCAATTTGCTGCGCTTCCTCTGCCAAACGCAATGCTTCTTTAAATCGATGTTGGGAAATATAATTTCTTGCCAAAGCCCTTCTGTATCCTGCTTTTCCAACATTTGCAATTTCAGTTGCCTTTACAAGTGCTTTTTCAGCCTTTTTCAGATACGTGATATTGCCAGTTTCCTTAAAAAAACGACCATATTCACTTGCTACCTTGCCTAAGCTCAATAGTTGCGCACTATCCGGCTTTATTTTAGAGTTCCAAAGTTCAAAATACTTTGAAGTGGTTCCAGACGGAGCAGTTTTTAAAAAAGCATTATAATCCTGTTTCTTGGCTATCTGTCCTTCATTTTCAGGAGAACAGGAAATAAAGAATATTATCGATACTAATACTACAATTGTTTTCATATTGCATACTATTTTTTTGGTATTTTTAATAAGGGGAGCCATTACAACTCCCCATTAATTCCTCTTCATAGCAAATTAAAAAGTGGAAATAAAAAGTTATTACTACCTATCATTTAGCAAATACCATTATTCCGGCGCTCCCAAATAAGGGAAGGTCGTAGAAATATCCGCTGTTATACCAACACCATCCGTAATCAGCTGGGGCAAACCTTCTTGGCCGTTAAACCGATCACCGTTTTCTCCACCAAAAAGTAGGATCAACGATACATCTATGACATCGTCACTCAATTGTCTTCCTGTAAAACCTATTGGAACACTACCATCAAAATAAACCGTCTGTGCGTTTGGAGCAACCTCAAGTACATCTGAAGCTAAAACGGATGTCAGAATTTCAGCAGTCACATCAAATCCAAGAATACCACTTAAAATATTGGGTTCATAATCTACATCTTCAGCAGTCAACCCCAGAGCTACGGCATAAGCATCATGCAGTGCTTCCAAACGTGTTTGATACCCTGCTTGAAAAGTAGTTGCTTGATTTGAAGGAGTGGATAGATTGTGCGCATCTTTGATATCACCATCAGCACCTAGTACCGTATTTATTCCGGGTCTCCCCATATAATCAACTTGGGTGAAAGTTCCAGAGAAATCCGGAACAGTTTCTTCCATCATTTGTATTCCGTTGTCATCGGTATCACAAGATGCCAATAAGAATGTGACGCCAAGTGATAGCATTATGTTTTTTATAGTATCTAATTTCATCTCTTTTATTTTTAGATTAGTATTTATTGAAGTCTGTTCGTTGTAATCCAAGTTTTATAAACTTCTAGTCCGATGACGTTTGTGCCAGTAGCTTCGCCAATTAGACTATTGGGCACTTCTACAACTATGGACATGGTGTTGGCGCCATCAAAAGTATCCGTTCCGGGAACGTTGAAACCGGAATTATCTTCTGGGCTTGGAGCCAAAACTTCATTAAAACGCCCAAAGTCAAAAAAGAAAGGGTCTTGTCTTGGCCCGGCAAAAATTGAAATGCCAGAGGCGGTAGTTTCCGTTATGGCAGTGGTCGTAGAGATTTCTACATCCCCTAGTGGTACATCTACTAGAACTTGACTTGAAAGCCCTGTGGTAGTTGGGGCAACCGGCCCAAAAAAGTACATGCGGCCATCTCTTGGTATTGCC
The DNA here is from genome assembly GCF_047345745.1 of Maribacter algae. Taxonomy (NCBI): domain Bacteria; kingdom Pseudomonadati; phylum Bacteroidota; class Flavobacteriia; order Flavobacteriales; family Flavobacteriaceae; genus Maribacter; species Maribacter algae. Next base: position 496,348 of record NZ_JBLFES010000002.1, on the reverse strand, counting down.
TGTATGACCATGTCTTCAACCAAATCCCCGTCCGTGTCAATATTTATTTCGGTCAATACACTTTCATCAAAAGTGCCATATTCCAGACCGTCCAATACGTCGGATTGCAGGTCCACTGCAAAAACTGTATTGTCCGAACCTGTTGTGGGTTCAAAAGCAAAAAAATCGGCAATGTCCGCAGTGGTGCCCATAGCACTTGGTGCATCAATATGATCGGCCGCAATCAAAAAGGCCCCCGTGATGACTATTACACCAAGGCCTGTAAATAATTTAGATTTTTTCATTATGTTATTTTTTAGATTAGAATCGCCCTTACTTACGGGGAATATTTTTGAGGGTTTGCTTTCAAATGTTAAAAAATAGTTAATGAGATAAGGCTCTCATAATCCTATTTCATCAAAAAGAAGAGTTGCCTACACTTCCAATAAGCAATAATGGCTACCTTTGGCCTTGTAATCAACTGACTTTAATGAACCCATCAGCGTCCGGTTGGATTGAAAAATTTGGTTCCCTCGTCGAAGGGCATAAAAACACTTATCCTGATTTTAATACACTATATAGCGACCTAAAGGTAAATGGATTCGTCTATGGATTTAACTTGGATGTTCCTGATTTTATTTCTGCGGAGCACAATCTATCTGAGGATGAAAAAGCAAAATTGAATCTGTTAAGTGCCCTATATTTTACCTTTACGTTAGAACGAAACAAGGATGATTTTCAAGAGTTTTTAGAGGTGATTTTCCAATTTTATAGTGCACTAGAACTGGATAGTGTCTCATTTTTGGTGAAACTCTTTACAGGAAACAAAACCTCTTCCAAATTGGAAAAGCTTATAGCATCAAGAGTTTATATTGAAGAGGGTATTATTGGAAAAACCTTTAATAGCTTCATTACTAATTCGTTACTTTTTGTTGATATTCTACTTTTTAAAAAATACTTGCAACGATCCAATCACATAAAGACACATGCTAGAAAATTGGAGTATTTGGCGATTAACATTGCATATCATGCACTCAATTCAAAGGACAAAAACAGAAATGATGAAAAATTAACACAGTTGCTTGAGTCATCGTTGACCTTTATTGACGGGGAATCTCAAAAGTTTGATGGTTCTTACAGAAAAAAATTATTGGAGAATGATTCTGTTTGCGAAAATCAATATTTTCTGGATATTGCCTGTTTGACGGTTTGGGAAGATAGTTCCCTGGAATATGCGGAATCCGAATTTATCTTTGGCGTGGGAAAAGATTTAGGGTTTGGACCGGACCATATTTCCAAAGCATTGGCAGATGTAACCACATTTTTTGCAAAAAATTTAAAGGCAATTCCTTTTTTAAAGGACCGAAATCTAGCGCTCCAGTTTTATGACGGCATGGGAAAAGTGGTCAATAAACTTATTCTTAGAAATAGCAAACGTCTCCAAAAAGAACTTTCGGAAAGTGCGGAATTGGTAGCTTTACTTTCTAAATCCACTTTGCGGGACCTTTCTGCGGAGGAGAAGAAAAAAGTACAAAATCAGTTATTGGATATCTTTAAAAGTATTCCTTCCCTCGCTATTTTTATCCTACCTGGCGGTGCAATTTTGCTCCCTATTTTTATTAAATTAATTCCTAAACTATTACCCTCGTCTTTTGATGAAAACAGGGTTGAAAAAGAAGCGTAAAACTCATTTTAATCAATATAGATAAAATCTATATTAAAGTTTAAAATATTTTAAATCAGATATTTAAATATATTTATTCCAACCATAACTTAAAGTCTTTTACACGTTCCCTACTCACTATGATTTCTTGTTCGGAAAAGCTCTTTAGCTTAATTTGTAGGCGAGAATTGGTATAGGAAATGATATCTTTTATGTGATTGATGTTCACATAGAATTTGCGGCTTGCCCTAAAAAATAATTTTGGTTCTAGCTCGGTCTCCAAATTCTCAAGAGTGGTGTCCAAAAGATAATTTCTACCATCTAACGTTGCCGCATAGGTACCTTTGTTTTCACTATAAAAACATTCCACTTCGTCTGCATTGATAATCTTAAGGTGCTGCCCCACTTTTGCAGTAAATCTTTTTTTGTATTCCCGTTCCAACGGGTTTACCAATAATTTTTTGATGTCCTCAAAATCCAAAGCCATTTTTTGACTTTGTGGTTTTAGATCTCGGTATTTTTTTATGGCGCTTTCCAACTCCTCATCGTCAATAGGCTTTAATAAATAATCAATACTGTTCAACTTAAAAGCCTGTAATGCATATTCATCATAAGCGGTCGTAAATATAATGGCACTTTTTACTTCGATGACATCGAATATTTCGAAGGAAAGCCCGTCGGATAACTGAATATCCAGAAATATTAGATCAGGATGTTCATTCTCTTGAAACCATGCAATGGCCTCTTCTACGGAATGCAACATGGTAGAAACCGCTACATCTAAATCTGCCAATAATCTCCCCAACCTTCTTGCGGCTGGTTTTTCGTCCTCTATAATGATAACGTTCATTCTAAATTGCTTTATTTTCTTTCATTAGTTTTTCAATTCCAACACTAAAAGGAAATGTATATTGATGATTGTTTCCATTACCTATTTATTTACTTTTTCCATGTGGTCCTTTTCCATAAACTTTCTTATTTGCCTTTCTTCCCATTTTCTACCAAATAGAAAACCTTTTCCAAAAACGTTCGCTGCATGAAAAAGGAGTATAATTCCCCATAATATTGGAGTACCGAACACATCCCAATTGATATTTTCAAAAAATTCCGGGCTTCCAAAAACCCTTTTGCTCAAAAGAACTACTGTTATTTTATCCCTGAAGAGAAAAAGAACCGCATTTATTATTAAACAAATAAGCAAATGATTATAAAACCCTTTGATGTCCTTAACCTTTTTCTTTGCTACGTTTAAACGGGTTGGCATATTGTCTTTCATATCATTTAAACTTTTCTACTTCGTTCCTATCATTTTCCATGAATTTTTGAATCTGACGTTCCTCCCATTTCATCATAAATGCCGAGTTGGCAGAGAATACCTTTAGACCATGAAAAAAAAGACCTATACCCCAAAAAAACCATGTAGCAAATGTACTGAAGTGCCAAAAAGGACCCATGAAGGTTTCGCCATAATAGGAGTTTCCCATTAATTTGGTTATGGTAAGGGTTGTGTTTATGACCAAATATACCGTAAGATGGCTATAAAAACCTTTTATTTTGGCCACTTTGAGGCGTGCTTCATCCAGCTTTGCTTTTTCATAGTTATTAATTGTTCCCATTCTTCTTATTTTCGTCCTGTAAAAATTTATCCAATTGTCTTTTTTCCCATTTTTTCATAAACTCAGGTTTTAATTCTTTCCATGACGTAACCCCAAATTTGAATACACAAATACCGTGTATAAGTAACCCAATACCCCAAAGAACGGGAGTTCCAATAATGTTCCAATTAAACCAATAGCCAAATTCCGGGTTTTGAATCCACTGATAATCGTCCCTGAACCAATTGTAAAGATTCAGTTTAACCACCAATAATAAAGCATTGATAATGATGTAGACCCTTAAGTGATGATAGAATTTTTTCATACTATCAACCTTTTTTTTCGCTTTTAGAAATCTTTCGGACGGTTGTTGATTTGCTTCCATTGTTATCGAAATTTTTCTGCTTGTTGCTTGTCTTTTTCAATATATTTTTGAATTTGGCGTTCTTCCCAATCCTTTGAAAAAATGGGACTTATCGAAAATGCCTTCACGGCATGGAAAAAAATACCGATTCCCCAGAAAATCCAAATGGAAAAAGTTCCAAAATCCAAGAACGCTTCTGTAAAGGTCTCTCCATCTATCATGTTTCTAATTAGTTTAGATATAGAAATAAAAGAGTTTACACCAATATAGACCACCAAATGCCAATAAAAACTTTTGATCTGTTCCACACGCCTCCTAGCTCTTTTTAGTTTTTTTCTTTCGCTTTCCATTATTTCCATTTTTTTTCTTCTTCTTCGCCCTTCTGCATAAGCTCCTTTATCTTTCGGTCTTCCCAATCCTTTCCAAAAAATGGATTAAAGCCAAAGGCTTTTACCGCTTGGAATACAAGCCCTATTCCCCATCCGAATGCGGCCCATAGAAACCATGGGTAACGCCACTCATCTATCCAGTAGTTCAAACCTCCCAAAAGTGATATGAAAACTACATAAGAGGTTAAACTTGTGTAGAACTTCTTCATCTGATCCACACGTTCTTTTGCTCTATAATACTTATCTTCTCTCTCCTTGTTGTCCATGATGATAAAGTTGTTTGACACGCTGATTTTAAAGATACTAATTCTTTAAAATTCGTTATTGTTCATTAATTCCTTGATTTTACGTTCTTCCCAGTCCTTTCCTAGAATGGGATGATACCCGTAAGCGTTCGCCCAGTGCGCAAAAACGCCAATTCCCCAACCTACAGCTGGAAAAATAACCCATGGAAAGTTTGATGTATTGTAATTGACCCACGCTAAAAAAGGGATAACTATACAATAGGCAATTAGATTGTTATAAAAGCATTTCATTGCCACAACTCTTTCTTTTGCCCTTCTATATTTATGTTCGTTTGAATTTTCCATGATATATTTTTTTTAGTTTTTGATTACGCTTCAAATTTGCTGAATATGCGCGATGAACTAAAAAGTACCTTACCGAATTGTTGTTTTTTAAGGATGGATTGATTCCTACGGCTCCTCTCAGGATAGGGTCAAGGGTCAAGGGTCAAGGGTCAAGGGTCAAGGGTCAAGGGTCAAGGGTCAAGGGTCAAGGGTCAAGGGTCAAGGGTCAAGGGTCAAGGGTCAAGGGTCAAGGGTCAAGGGTCAAGGGTAAGAAATTATTCAAAAACCATAAACACAAACAAACTTATCACTACTTACTTAGTACTAAATACTCAATACCGACAACTGTTTACTGTTTACTGTTTACTGTTTACTGTTTACTGTTTACTGTTTACTGAAATCTAAAAATCCTCCTTCTCCATTAATTCCCGAATCTTCTTTTCCTCCCAGTTTTTGCCCCATAATGGGTTATATCCAAAAGCTTCCATACCATGGGAAAAGAGCCCAAAACCCCAGCCTAGTAACGGAAATATGACCCAAGGAAAACTTGTTGTTTTATAGTTCAAAAGTGCCAAACAGGGAATAACGATACAGTATGCGATTAAATTACCATAGAATCCTTTCACGGCTTCAACTTTTTCCTTTGCTTTTTGGTAACGCTTATCGTCTATAAATTCTTCCTGTGTTTCCACTACGGAAACTTGTTGGGTGAGCATAGGTAACTCTACGGTAAAATCACTGTTAGTTTTGATTATTTCCATGGTTCTATTGCTCAATAGTCCATACCGCTGCTTTATATTTTGGAGTCCAACTCCACTACTTTTCTTTACTACCTGTTTTTCCTGAAGATTGTTGGTTACGCACAATGCACCATCCTCCTCGTAAATACGAATATGAAGTGGTTTAACAGAATTGACTACATTGTGCTTCACAGCATTTTCCAGTAATAATTGGAGCGATAAAGGGACGATTTTGGCCTCGGGATTTGTACTTCTTTCCGGAATATCCAGTACAATACTGTCCTCAAAACGCATCTTTAAAAGTCTTACATAGGTTTTAGCAAATTGAAGCTCCTCATCTACAGACACCAAATCCTTGTTCTTTTGCTCCAATACGTAACGATATACTTTGGAAAGCGAAGTCGTGAATTTTTGTGCCTGATAGGGGTCTTCCTCGATAAGACTGGTCAAAACATTCAAACTGTTGAATAGAAAATGGGGATCTAACTGATTTTTTAAGGCATCGAATTTGGCCGAGGCCGTCCCCGCAATAATTTTCTGCTCCTTGACCTTTCTTTCTTGGCGGTACCTATAGTACCAGACCAAATAGAATATCAAAGAAATCCCAAGGGATATCAAAATAGGCTGTATATAGTTCTCCAATTTTTGGGAAGCTAAAATTTCTTGAAAAGACCTGCCATAAAACCCCATGATAATAAACAACCTAGCAAAAAACACCCCGATACAGGATAGTATAATATTACCGGAAATGCCGATGGCCATACGCTTTACCGTATATATATAGTTATCATACTTTTTGAGCAAGTACAAGAACCAAAACATGTTTACGCTATATAAGATCATGGAGAATATCATGCTCTGCACATATTCCCTACCTATATCTTCCAAAAAGAGGCCAAAAAAGGATTTGTCGGAAAAATAATAATATCCGACAAACCCTAAAAAAATTAAATTACTGATCAGGAAAGCCCTAAGCAATTCTTTTAAAAATCGATTTTTTATCATTTAGCACATTGTTTTGACACGGCCTCCGCCCTATCCGCACCCCAATTTGGGTGAAACGGACTTTCCGCTTTAAAGTTAGCAAAAAGTTCCAACGACTTTGCCACGTCTTTGCAATAAGGCGTTACATCCTGTCCAAAATATCGTGCACTGCCCATGTCCCATTCTGCTTTAGAAAAAACCACTCTAGGGTTATCGGGAGCTAATTGTAGTGCTTGGGCATACAGTGCCGCTACTTTTCCCGAGAGCGTCATTCCATATGTTGCACCGTCAAAAGCGATCCATGCAGTGTGTATCATAGCTTGTTGTACCAATATTTCAGGATTATTTGGGGAAATGGCTTTGGCCAAGTCTATAAATTCTTGTGCTTTCCCCAATAGCTCTTTCAATTTTTTTTCGTCTTTCTCCCCAAAGGCACTGATCGTATTTATCTGTGCCACATAGTAAAAAGGCAGCCAATTGTCCATTTCCGCGTTGCTGATACGTTCGAATAAATTGGAGGCTTCAATAGCTTTTCCTTCTCCCCAAAATTGAAATGCCTTCTGCATTCCTTTGGTATATTGGTCCTGCGCGTTCAACGATAAGCTCGCGATAAATAATAAAATAGTGATCGTGTTTTTCATTGTGATAATTTTTAATGTTTGATTTATAAGATCAAACTTCTCGCTATTGTACTTTAGAATGAAATAAGAAAGACCGAGTTGTTGAATTTACGCACCCAATTGTAACCGTTTAGGGATTGATATAAATTCCATCAGCACGACTCTATTAAACCCTATGGATAGAATTTTTTGTGTTAAGGGTCCTATTCATTTGATATTTAGAATGGTACTCAAGTCGCAAACCACCAAATAACTGTATCTTCGCGCCTTATATAAAATCATGACATTTAAAGAACTCGGCCTTGCCGAACCCATTTTAAAAGCTTTAGCAGCAGCAGGCTATACCCATCCAACCCCAATACAAGAACAGGCCATACCCATTCTTTTAAAGAAAAAAGACCTTTTGGGCGTTGCGCAAACCGGAACTGGAAAAACAGCCGCTTTCGGTATCCCCATATTGCACCATCTGTACGAGGGGATAAGCCTACGACAAAACAAAAGGAAAATAAAGGCTTTAGTCGTTACGCCTACGCGCGAGTTGGCCATCCAAATAGGAGAAAGTTTTACCGCTTATGGTAAACATACCGGCTTACGGAACACCGTGATTTTTGGAGGGGTCAAACAAGGTAAACAGGTAAACGTGCTCAAAAGCGGGGTTGATATTTTGATTGCCACGCCAGGACGATTATTGGATTTAATGAACCAAGGCTATATTACACTTCAAGATATTGAATTTGCCGTTTTGGACGAGGCCGATCAGATGTTGGATATGGGCTTCATTCACGATATCAAAAAAATCATAGCCAAGCTTCCCCAAAAAAGACAATCACTTTTCTTTTCGGCTACCATGCCAAAGGCTATTGTAGATTTATCCCGAACCATTTTGGGCGATTTTGATCAAGTAACCATCAAACCACAACAAGCTACCGCAGAAAAAGTGGAACAAGGAGTTCATTTTGTAAGCAAAAAAAATAAGCCCAAGTTATTGGTACATATCATAGAAAATAGAAGAAAGGATTCCGTTCTTGTTTTTTCGAGGACCAAACACGGAGCGAATAAAATTGTAAAAAAATTGAGTCAGGCCGATATTAAGGCAGCAGCTATTCATGGCAACAAATCCCAAGCGGCCAGACAAAAAGCTTTGGGAAGTTTTAAAGAAGGAAACTTAAAAGTATTGGTAGCTACGGATATTGCCGCGCGAGGAATTGATGTGGAAGAATTGGCATTGGTCATCAATTATGATCTGCCCAACGTACCGGAGACATACGTACACCGTATTGGCCGAACAGGCCGTGCCAGTGCCAGTGGCATTGCACTTTCGTTCTGTGATAAGGAAGAAAGACCATATTTGCGGGATATTGAGAAATTGATAAAACAACAAGTTCCCAGAATGCCCGAGCATCAATTTATGGATGAGGAGGATCCCAATCAACAGAAAGAATCTCCCAAACAGCCTCAAAGACCGCGTAACCCCAATCAAAATAGCAATAGAAATCGCTCTAGGAATTCAAATCATAGAAATAAAAACAATAGGAACCGTAATAGCAATAATAATAGCTCACGCAACCAAAGCGAATAATCTATACGTCTTTTTAAAATGTATTTCTCCTATTTTGTTTTTAACTCTAATTTGAATCGATAAATTTTATGCTATGATTCAAAGACAATTATTGATATATGGAAGTGGAAGACATACTGTTCCCTTCATAAACTATATGGCCGAGTTAACCGGAAAGAAAACACCGAATATCTGTTTTATTCCAACTGCCAGTGGAGATGATGAGGAATATATTGCACGTTTCCATGAAGTATGTACAAAAATTGATTTAAAACCGCATGTTCTTAAGGTCTGGATAAATTCGTACGACCAAAAAGAGACATTTACAGAAATCATCAATAAGATGGATGCCATTGTCGTCGGCGGTGGCAACACATTGAACATGTTGGCCATCTGGAAGGCACAAGGAATAGATGTAGCACTGAAAAAAGCTTACGAAAATGGTGTGGTCATGGGTGGTGGTAGCGCAGGCTCTCTTTGTTGGTTCAATGGCGGCACAACGGATTCCAGACCCGCGGAATTAAGTATAGTTGAAGGAATGAAATTTATAGATAAGAGCCATTGTCTACATTACAATTCCGAAAAATCAAGAAGACCCTTATACCACACCAATATCTTAAAGGGTAAACTCACGGATGGGTATGCTTGTGACGACCGTTCGGCCATTCATTTTATCAATGAAAAAGTGCATCGGTCGGTTTCTCTTGATGCGGCACATAAATCGTATTACGTCTATAAAAGTGATGGTAAGATAATAGAGGAACTTATTCCAAGCAAAGTTCTTTCCTAATTCAATAAGTTTTACTGCATAACACCTCATCGGAACATTTTAATAATCGGAAATCTTTCATTTTTTCGATGAACGGTAAATCCAAATTTCTTTCCCTTCGTATATAGGACAGAAAACAAAAGGAAATATAAATGTTTTATATCGCCATTAGCCTCAACATATTTTTAGTCATTATCCTATTGGGCATTTCTTATAGTGCCAATAAAAAATTAAAGCGTAATGTAAAATAAGGACTAAAGCAATTCTTATTGTAGATTTTCCGGAATGTGCAGTTCGTCCAAAGTGATAACCGCATCACTGTTCATCATCTCTATCGTATTCTTATTATCCTTTATAGCTACTTTGGCTCCACTCCAGCTATGCCATTGCAAAAAATAAGCTGCTTTTCCTTCGAGGACATCGGCCACTTTCATCATGTCCCAATTGCCGTAACTTTTATCCGAAGGGCCGGACTCACTCATTACAATGATCTTTCCCAAAGATTTTAGTTTCTGATAATTGGGGAAACTAGGAGTTTCTCCATAATAATCCATTCCTACCAAATCCACGTAATCGGACCCAGGATAAAAGGCACTTACATCGGCATTCCAATTCTGTTGCGGTATCACGGAATAGGTCCATAACAAATTATCCAAACCATAACTATACCGCAGTGTATTGTAAAGGTCTGTCCAAAGTGCTTTATAGTCGGTCGTATTGGTTTGTTCATTGTTATATGTATTGATGCCCCACCAAAAGAAATCGCCGTTCATTTCATGAAAAGGTCTCCAAATTACGGTTACTCCAGCCTCTTTAAGTTTTTGTAAAGCACCGGCCACTTTATCCAGTTCCGCTCTATAATTCATCCATGCTTTTGTCTTCTCTGCATCGCTAAGAAGTGCAGTGAGTTTTATTTCCTCTTTATTTTCAACCGAATTCCAATAAACGTCATACCCTTCTTTGAATGGATTGTCCGCATGCCAACTCACCGTGACCAAACCACCGTTGTTCCAATGGTCTATCAAAGTCTGTACAGGGTAATCGGTACTTGGGAAGAAACCAAAATCCGCACCGATTATCCCCACCTTTCTGCCTGTAACATCCGCTAGTTCGTTTATATAATCGTCATAGTAGGTTTTGGTCGCATCCGGGCCGTCACCACAATGCTGACCAACAAGTAGTTGCCGACTATCAATTAAACTATCAAAATAAGCGAGTATAGAGGCCTTATCTCGATTTTCGATAGTATTCGAAGGCACTGTATGTAATGTATCCCGATTCTCTGAAACATCAAGATCGGACAGCTCTTTATTGTGCTCTACAAGTTCTTGCGGGCTACAGGAAAAGATAAAAAGCAGCCCAAGGAAAGGAAGTATTCTGCTCATTTCTTGTATAATTAATGGTGAATAAAATATAATACAAGAACTGTTCCGAAAATAACAAAAGAAGCACTATCCTCCAATAATTCCGTGCACTATAAATAGGAAGTGTCCGAACTTACCTTTAAGATTCTTTCAAGGATTTCATATCGATAACAAAACGATATTTTACATCGGACTTCTGCAAACGATCATACGCTTCGTTAATATTTTGAACGTCTATCATTTCCACTTCCGAAACCACATCGTGTTCACCACAAAAGTCCAACATCTCTTGGGTCTCTTTGATACCACCGATCAAAGAACCGGCAACACGCTTTCTTCCCATGATCAAACTACCTCCGTGCAAAGGGTCCAAAGGTTCTATGGCTCCCACTAAAACCATGGTAGCATCACGTTTTAATAGCGTTAGGTACGGATTCATATCATGGCCCACAGGAATGGTATTCAATAAAAAATCAAAAGACCCCGTATGCTTCTTCATTTGTTCCTCATCCTTGGAAATTAAAACCTCATCTGCCCCTAAGCTTTTGGCATCCTTGCTTTTATCAGGGGAAGTAGTCACCATAACGGTATGGGCACCTAATGCATGGGCAAACTTGATTCCCATATGTCCCAAACCGCCCAAACCTATTACACCCACTTTATCTCCCTCTTTTACGCCCCAATTGGCCAATGGTGACCATGTGGTAATTCCTGCACACAATAAAGGTGCCACCGCAGCGGCATCCAAGTTATCGGGAATTCTTAAAACAAATTCTTTATCAACCACAATTTTTTCGGAATAACCGCCAAAAGTATGACCGCCTAGATGCTTGTCCTTACTGTTATAGGTCCAAGTAGCTCCTTTATCACAAAACTGTTCCAAATCATCCTTACATGCACCACACTCTTGGCAAGAATCTACCAAACAGCCCACACCCACCAAGTCATCTTTTTTAAAGTTTTGAACATTGGAACCCACCTCTAAAACCTTACCGATTATTTCATGACCCGGTACCACAGGATATTGTGAATTGTCCCAATCATTATGCACTTGGTGTAAATCGGAATGACATACTCCGCAGTATAGAATATCTACTTTGACATCATTTTCCTGGGTTTCCCTTCTTTCAATTTCAAAAGGTTTTAAATCCGCTTTTTCACTTTTGGCCGCGTATGCTTTTACCTGTGTCATTTTATATCTCTTTTTGAAATATAAAAGTCCGCTATTTCCTAATAAGGGATTGACTTTAATAAAATAATGGTGAATGCATTTAGAAAAAAGATAATATAAAATTTCTTAACGAGGAAAGCCACAAGGGTACCCGCCTACGGCCGGAAGGTTTTACTAGTTTCATATTACCTCTGGGCCAAAACCTAAATTTTATATTTTTCCCACCCGGAATTGCAAAAAGTCAATTCCGACCTCCCCAAAAGGGAGGTAATTTCCAAAATCTTACCTTACGAAAGAGAGGACCAAGGAAAAGCCACTGGGGAATTATTCGGATTGAATCAGATCGCTACAAATTGTCCAACTGATTACTACTTTTATCATCACTAATGGTCCAAAAGAAACCCACCACAAAGAAAGCATCGGCCGTGGGCCTTATAGCGCGTCTGTCAAAGATACCATTCATATTAGGTGTATTAGCGTATTGATAACCATTGACATTTTTAAATCCCGTAACATTACTAACGGAGAAGAACAATATTTTTTGTTGTGAAATTAAATAGGCCCAATTCATATTGATGCTGTTAAAAGCCTTGGTCTTTTCCGCTAAAAATTCCGGTGTGTTTGGATTGTCGTAAGGCCTCCCAGAACTAAAGTTGTACGAAAGCCCTATTTGCGAACGCCAATCCTCTACCCAATATTTCGTTACAAGAGATAGTCCGTGCGCCGGAGCAAAATTAGGCGTTGCACTTTCCCTAAAATTTCGAAAATCACGTTTGGTACTCAAGTAAGAATAGGAAGCCCAATAATCCAAGTTTTTAATACTCTTGTTATCTCTCCAAAATACATCTATACCTGTAGCATACCCTTTTCCAAGATTGTTGAACTCCGAATTGAATTGCGGCATCTCCGTATTGAATTTTACGAGCCTATCGTAATCCTTGTAATACGCCTCTGCCCTAAAGGTTTTTCCGTTGGAGAGGTATTGATAATTCAATATATAATGTGAGGTCTTTTCAAAATCCAGACTGCGATCAAACCTTAGGGACTCGTTTAACGGGTTTTGATAAAAATCCCCGTAAGCTAAAGAAAGCTGTCCGTTTTCACTACTCTTGTACGCCAACGATATCCTTGGGGCAACATTGGCATCAGCCAAAAAACTGGAGTATTCGCCCCGTACCCCAAGCTTCATTGCCAATTTGTTACTAAAGAAAATATCCGCTTCTGCAAAACCTGCGCTAAGATTATCCTTATAACCGGAATCAAAAGCAGCACCATCTGAAGCTGTTAAATTATCCTCATAATCCGTAATAAAGTGTTCCGCTCCGAAATTCAATTGAAAACGGTTGCTGAAATTTTTCTTTACTTTGACTTTTACATGTCCAGCGGTTTCATCTGCATTGATATTGTTGGCTTCAAAACCAATATCATTTTTATCGGAAGAAAGACTGGCTCCGGCAGTCATCGTCCATTCCTTGTCAAAAAAATATTTGTATGAAGCATTTGCGTAAAGGTTACTGTTCTTCAATCTAAAATTGACGAAATCCTCAAAATTGATATCCTCTTGGTCCAAATCCAAATTTGCCTGGTTAAACCCAGTATAGAACTTAAAAATGCTTTTATCGGTCTTACTCCTAAAAACCGCTTCGCCAGAAATGGATTCATAAGGTTTGTTCCAACGTGCGCCTTGTTCATTTGGGACTAACCATTGATAGGGTGCCAAATTTATATACTGTGCATTGACGCTAAGGGATTTGTTGCCCCAGATTTCGGTACGTCCAAGGCCTGCCCCAACGGACAATACCGAAATGTCCGTTTTCTCTTGGTCCGGTACATCTACGGTATTCAGTAAAAGTACACTGGAGAGCGCCTGTCCGTATTCTGCTGAATATCCACCTGTGCTAAAGGTAATTCCCTTAAAAAGAAAAGGGGAAAACCGTCCTCTCGTAGGAATATTGTTAGCAGTGGCATTGAAAGGTTGAAAAACGCGGAGTCCGTCAATAAATACTTGGGTTTCCCCGGCTTGGCCACCCCTAACGAAGAGTCTGCCATCTTCACTCACATTAGAAGTGCCGGGAAGTGTTTGTAAGGCCCCAACAAAATCGCCGGCTGCTCCTGCCGTAGTAACAATATCCAAAGGTTTTAAAACCGATACCTTGGAATTGTCACCAGCCTCAAAAGTACCCGCCGTCAAGGTTACTCCGTTCAATTGGTTGATAGCTTCCCGTAAATTGATTTTTACATCTTTTAAATAAGAAATATCCCCTGCTTGCATATAGGTTTCAAAGGATACCATAGAAACAATTAGGTTTTGTGTTCCGGTTTCTAGGGTTTCAAAACTAAAAATTCCTTTTTCATCGGTAGAGGCCCCATCATAAGTACCTTCCAAGTAAACGTTGGCACCTTCTATTGGATTGTTTTTGGTATCTGTTACGATGCCCGAAATTATGGTTTGGCTAAATGTAAAAGAGGAAATCAATAAGAAAATAAATAATGTAATGCGTTTCATGGGTTCGTTATTTGATTGTACATCACAAAACTCTCCCCTTTTTAAAAAGTTTACCAAAACGTTTTACCCAATTGTATTTTTTCAAGACCGAATTGAAATTTCCTTAATCCATAAGAAGGTTTAGTCCCTGAAAACGAAAAAGAATTTCATTCTTTTTGAGCGAGAGTCGTTCCGACAGGGCACGGCGACGATGAATCCCATGGTATGGATTCATCATGGGATTTCTCACTGCGTTCAAAATGACAGATACTCTTAAAAGTTCATAGGAACTAAAAGTAGCTGCAATGAAATTGCAGGGTTTTAACCTTTAACTAGATAATAAACTATGGATAACATTCGTATTCTATTTTTTTGGATTAAGCCAAATATGACCATTGTTCGATATTTGAAAAAAAAGTAATATGGACGGTGTGACAAGACCTAAGCAAGTGAAATCCGATACAGCGGTGCAATTGATTTCCAATACAGATTTGGCAATAAAAACGATAAAACGTCAAAAGAAAATCAAAAAATTGAATAAAAATATCTTCTTGAAATTTAGTCTTTTGAGTAAAAGATATGCTATTGACGAAATAAGGGACCTTTTGCAATCTCTGGAAGACTGTCATACTAAAAATAGGAGACTTTTGTATTTACTGGAAGCATCCCAATCCCAAAATAAGGTCACCCACCCAGCAATTTTACGTATGATAGATCAACTTGAAAAGGAGCTTGAACAAATACGAAATGTATATAAAAATATAAATTTGGGAAAAGAAACAAAAGCTTTACAGAAGCAGTGAACATGCGTTGTTGAAATATAAGAGCGTTCACCAAAAGACGAATAGTTAAGCCTATACCTTGAGAAACACAAAAAAGAAAGCCCGGTCGCATTGCGACCGGGCTTTTATTTATAACTTAAAAAATATTAATTACGTGGTGATCCTATTTGGGTACCGATTACACTTGCATCCGGTTGAGTGATTACTGGACAATTGATAATTGCGCCCGTTGCCGTTAACAAATCCGATAAAGAGTTTGATAAAGGGCTTGGATTTGCATTTCCTCTAAAAGGAATCAAAGTACCATCTGCAAGAAGATCATTGATTTGATCAAAACTTTTCAAAATCACACGTTCTTCAGCTGGGACCGTAAATTCGGTAATATGAGCGTCCCACATTGGTGAATATGCTGGATCCCTTGGATCAATTGGAAAAGTATTCGTAGGATCGTTTACTTGGCGCTCACTCAAAGAAGCCGTATTCAATCCTTGGAATCCATCAGGGTTATTAGCTCCTGGTAATACTCCGTTTGCCGTTGGGCTAAAAGGTAACATAGAACCTCCTGGGAAAAGGCCAAACGTTGGCAAGTTTGCCAATTTTGGAGCAAAAACCCCTAATTCTATTGTAGCAGGACCTGGATCAGAGGTATCGGTTACAATATGGAAATAGTAAGGGGCATCATCGTGCCATCCGTCCAAAAGTTGCATTACAACAGATGCCTGGCTTCTATCCAGATTTGGATTGTTTTGATCATCTTCCTCAGCTTGACTGTTCCCATTTGGATTAGGAATCCTGTCATGAATACCTGTACTGTTGGCAACCAATTGTGCATTGATTACAACATCCGTACCTGGTAATACTACATAAGAAGACCAATTGTCATCCGCTATTGCGCCTGGGTTAACTTCTGCTGGAGGAAATCCGAATAATTGACCATCTGCACCACCAGCGGTTAAAGATCTTTTAGGTGAAAAATCTACAGATCCTTCAAAAACAAGTCTACCATCATCGGTCCACTGTGATTCTTGCTCTCCACCGGATCCTATTGCCTCCGCCATTCTTGGCGAATAAATAATTCCCAATAACCTTGCAAGACCTCTATCGGAGGCTTCGGTTATTACGTAGTGTGCCTCTCTATTTTCTCCAGAAGGCAATGTTTCCCAACCTTGAAACATAGGAAATCTAGCTGTAGGACCCGCTGGTACTACGCTTCTATCGGTACGAAAATCAATGCCCAATACACTAGGTATAAAAACATTCTGTTCGGCTGTAAATGTAAGCGCAGGATTCTCTGCATTATAGGGAACTCCCCCATCAGCTTCAATACTAGCCAATAATAAGCCTGCGGCATCTACCATCATTGCGTCTACGCCATCCCGACCATCTTGACCATCGGCACCATCTTGACCATCTACTCCGTCCACACCATCAACACCATCAACCCCGTCTATACCATCTTCGGGGTCGCAACTTGTTAAAAATACTCCCAGTGACATCACTGCTACAAATAATAAATTCAATTTTTTCATTTCTATTAGATTTAGATTATAATTATTGTTTTTTGTAATTCAAAAGGCCTAAAAGTGAATTACAGAATGAGACTGGTATACTTTGTTTTACTTACGGGAATGATGGAAGTGATTTATTGAAACTCATTTTTTACTTTTTTAAATTCCTATATATCAGATGATTAAACTGAACATTTTTAACATGTTAAATAAAACATAAAAAAAATACGTCTAAAAAAGTGCGAATTATTTTACAGAAATGAAATAGTAAAAGAACAGGTTGTTGATACTTTTGTTACATTCTTTGTGTATAGCACATCAAGTTTCAATTGCGCTTTAAAAGAAAATGTAGGATTAGATTTGAAGAAAGTCTACTCCATTGACCAAAAATCAAGAAAGACCTTCGTTATAAAATCTTTTATATATCATTTAATAATCCCCTTCATAATATAACTGACATTTATCATAAGTTTTACTGATGGTTTTTTGTAATTTTATAAGACAAATCTGTTCCTTATGACGATTACCCAATTGCAATATGTTCTTGCCGTAGCCGAATATCAAAACTTTACACTTGCGGCAGAGAAAAGCTTTGTTACACAACCTACTTTGAGCATGCAGGTCCAAAAACTTGAAGATGAGCTGGATATCTTGATTTTTGACCGTAGCAAAAAGCCAATATCCATCACGGAAGTCGGTAAAAAAATTGTTGCGCAAGCCAAAAATATAGTGAACGAAGCGGAGCGCATCAAAGATATTGTAGATCAGGAAAAAGGATTTATCGGTGGTGATTTTACTTTGGGCATCATCCCAACGATTATGCCTACGTTGTTGCCCATGTTCCTAAAAACTTTTATAAATAAATATCCAAAGGTCAATCTTATTATTAAAGAACAGAGCACTGAAAATCTTATAAAAAATATCCAAGACGGGCACCTGGACGCTGCAATAGCCGCCACTCCTTTGGAAGTAGACTTCATAACCGAAAGACCACTTTACTACGAGCCGTTCGTAGGATACGTACCCAAAGACCATCGCTTGCGTAAATTAAAAGAATTGAGTCCTGAGAATTTAGATGTTTCCGATATCTTGTTACTTCAAGACGGACATTGTTTTAGGGAAGGTGTTTTGAATCTTTGTAAAACCCGTAAAAAAATAGGCGAAGAACATTTTAGATTACAGAGCGGAAGTTTTGAGACACTTATAAATTTGGCCAATGAAGGATTGGGGATGACATTGCTTCCCTTTTTAAATACCATTGAGCTTGATGCATCAAAAAAAGAGAATCTAAAATATTTTCGGGAACCTTCCCCTGCACGGGAGGTAAGTATTATTTATCATAAGAAAGAATTGAAAATTCAAATTACAGAGGCCATAAGGGATACCATTGCATCTGTAGTAAGAGGTGCCATCGCCTTTCAAGATGTAAAAATTATAAGCCCGTTGAACAAATAAAAAAGCCACTTTAAAGTGGCTTTTCGTTATTATTGATATACATTAAACTTTGTTGTAATTCTGGCTTGTCCGTTATGAACTGTTGTAACCAGATTTTGAGTTCCTCCGCCTCTTCGGGCATTAAGTTCAGGAGTGCTTTTTTCAACTCCTTGCAAAACAGTTTAACGTCAAAACTAACTTTTTTTAACACCGTTTTGCTGTACTCTAACATGCTATTGGCCATATAGTACGATTCTTTTAGGATTTATGTTGTTCCTCAAATTTAAACAGAAAATTGAGGATTATATTGTTCTAAAAAGTTAAAAAGAAAGAAAAACTGTTAAACTATTCGTATTACATTTAGTATTTTTAAAAATATGATATACTACTCCTCTTATTTCCCAAAAAGCCTATAAAACTTACTGTTTTTATGCGAAAACTTATTTTATATAGCTTGTTCAGCATCTTTATTGGTTGTTCAGCAACTAAAAAAAGGTTAAACAAAAACATAGAAAATATCATACAAACCCGTTTTTATCAAAATCAGTTTACGGGCCTTTTAGTAATTGATCCAGTAACAAAAGACACGCTTTATAATCTGAACAGTAAAAAGTATTTTACTCCTGCAAGCAATACCAAAATCTTTACGCTATATACATCCATAAAAGCGCTACCGGAGAAGATTCCTGCATTAAAATATAGTTATAGAAACGACACCCTTTATTTTGAAGGTACGGGAGACCCCTCATTTTTACATCCTTATCTAAAGGATAGTACCGTGTATCATTTTTTAAAAAACAAAAGGAACATTGTTTTATATGAAAAACCACTTCTAGATCAGCCTTTGGGACCAGGGTGGGCCTGGGAGGATTATGATCAATACTACGCTCCGGAGCGCAGTGCCTTACCTGTTTATGGCAATATAACCCGGATTTTCAAAAATCCTGAACTAAAGGTATTACCAACGTACTTTAAGGATAGCGTTCTAGAGCTGAACTTTAAGACCAACAGGGCCTTGCATAAAAACTTATTTTATTTTGATGGAACCCGAAACGACACGCTAGAAGTTCCTTTTAAGACAAATTCCAAAACGTTACATCGTCTTTTAGAAGCTTCACTACTTAAAAAAATAGATATAACCCATAAAATGCCCGAGGGACCTAAAAATATATTTTATGGAATACCTTCTGATTCGCTTTATATGCGATTAATGCATGAAAGCGACAATTTTATTGCGGAACAATTACTTATCCTCTCCGCCAATCAGTGGACCGACACCCTAAGCAGTACCATTGCCCGTAATAAAATCCTAGAAGACTATTTAGCTGATATACCTCAACAGCCAAGATGGGTAGATGGTTCCGGGCTTTCTCGGTACAATCTTTTTACACCACAATCTATGGTCTATGTATTGGAAAAATTATACGAAGAAATTCCCAAAGAACGGCTTTTTAAAATTTTCCCCTCAGCCGGGATTTCGGGCACGCTAACGAATTGGCCAAGCCTAACAAAAGAGCCATATCTATACGCTAAATCGGGCAGTTTGGGCAATAACTATTGCCTAAGCGGTTATTTGATTACCAATTCAGGGAAGACATTGATTTTCAGTTTTATGAACAATCACTTTACAAATTCCAGTTCAGAAGTAAAACTACGGATGCAATCTATTTTTCAAATCTTAAGAAATACCTATTAATAAGTAAGCTCGCACTAAACGATCCAGCGTTTATTTAAAGTGATTTTTATCTATAAGATAGGATATTGTTCATGGCTGCGTACTGTAGCAACAAAATTGTTTTTGCATCATTAATTTCACCTGACTTTACCATTTTCAAGGCTTCTTTGAAAGGATATTCCAAAACCTCTATGTTTTCCGTTTCGTGGTCGGCTCCACCGCCTTCCCCTACTTTCATACGCGCTGAATATTCACCGATAAACAGATATAAAATTTCAGTAACGGAACCAGGAGACATATATGTTTCCATGACTCGTTCTACTTTATCTATCTGATACCCCGTTTCTTCTTCGGTTTCCTTTCGGATACAATCCTCAGGATCATCCCCATCAAGTAATCCGGCACAGACTTCTATCATCATCCCGTCATCATTTCCATTTACATAAGTTGGCATTCGAAACTGCTTGGTTAATACTATCGTCTGTTTTTCACGATTGTAGAGTAAAATCCCAGCGCCGTTACCACGGTCATACGCTTCACGTTGTTGCTCCTCCCAAGTCCCATCATTTTTTTGATATTCAAACGTAAACTTGTTTAAGGTGTACCAATTATCCGACAACAATTCCTTTCTGATATTTCTTACTTTTCTATTATCCATAAATATCTAAACAGTCACTGCTTCATTCAAATACCTACGAAAAGGAAGCATTTCTTTATATACTTTAATCAATTTTTTTTCAAAATCCTTCTTAAAGACTTCTGTGGTAGCAAACTCCGTAGCAACAGCGAACGTTTTGTTTCTGAGCAAGTCTATATAGGGATGGTCATTTGAAAAACCCTTGGGAGCGTTGGTTAATTTCACATCTTCATAAAGACCTCCAAAGGTTTTTTTAAAGGATGGTTTATTGATTATTTTCAGTAATTCTTCACCATTATAATCAATAGCATCTCGAATACTTCTTAATCGTTTTGGGTCCGGTCGCCAAAGTCCACCGGCAAACATGCAGCGTTTAATCCCAATTTCAACATAGAAATCGCCAGTATTGGGCCGTTTGTCCAGACCCGCTCCAAAATGGTCTTTGTAAATGGGTTTGTTCGGATGGAACATCAGGTTGTTATTAATACGATTGATGCCTTTCTTTCCGGGAGTATCATAATAGTCATCATCTATTGTAGCAAGCTTTGCATTCATTTTATCCAACCAGCCAATAAAATCATCACGGACTTCTTTGTACCATTTCCTGTTAGCATCCATCCACTCTTTATTATTGTTCTTTTGAAGTTCTTTCAGGAAGTTGATTTGGTTTTTGAAATTCATAAGTAGAGAGTACGAAATAAAAGGTATGAATATAAAGAATGAATTTTTAAAACAATAATGTCTTTGCAAGCAACGAAATAATCTATTGAAATTGGTCCAAAAGTTAAATAGACTAATTAGAAATTGAAAAAACAAAGTGCTTCGTCACTTGCGGAAATGAATGAACTCCTTTAAAGACGTTAGATTTTAGAAATGATATTTAGAAAATGATAAAAGTCCCCTCACCCTTTGGGGAAGGGATTTAGGGGTGGGGCTTAAAACCCTCTATCACCGCCTACAATATCTCCCAAAGTTCCTAAAATACTTCCTTCACCTTTATCCTTTCCTCCCCTAGGGATGGAAGCCAAGACCCTACCTGCCAATCTACTAAAGGGTAAAGATTGTATATAAACCGTTCCCGGGCCACGGAGCGTAGCGAAGAACAAACCTTCACCACCGAAAATCGTATTTTTGATTCCGCCAACAAATTCTATATCATAGTCCACTGTATGTGAAAATCCTACGATACAACCTGTATCTACCTTTAAAACTTCCCCAGGACCCAACTCTTTTTTGGCCATAGTGCCTCCGGCATGTACAAAGGCCATTCCGTCACCCTCCAGTTTTTGCATAATAAAGCCTTCTCCTCCAAAAAGACCTCTTCCCAGTTTTTTTGAGAATTCTATACCTACTGAAACGCCTTTGGCGGCACATAAGAATGCATCTTTCTGACAAATGAACTTTCCACCTTTTTCGGATAAATCTATAGGAAGTATTTTTCCGGGATAGGGCGATGCAAAACTGACTTTCTTTTTCCTTTGTCCCTGATTTAGAAAAGCGGTCATAAATAAGCTTTCTCCGGTCAGCATTCGTTTTCCTGCCGAGAATATCTTTCCCAAAACGCTACTGTCTTGGTTGGAACCATCTCCAAAAATAGTATCCATCTTAATGTCGGTGTCCATCATCATAAAGCTTCCGGCTTCCGCTACAACGGCTTCTTGAGGGTCCAGCTCTATTTCTACATATTGCATTTCCTCTCCGTAAATTTCAAAGTCTATTTCGTGTGCGTTCATTTTTTTTGTGTTTTATGTTTGATGAGCTTATAGGTTGACAAAAAAGAAATTTTGTTACAGCATGGTTTTAGACTGGTGATAACTTGTTCCAATTTTACACGTTATAATGGTTCTACAGCCCATACCAAAACTAATTTATCGCCAAAAGTTCAATATCAAAAACCAAAACAGCCCCACCGGGAATACCACTTCTACCCGCATTACCATATGCCAAACGCGAAGGAATCAATAAAACTCCGCTTCCTCCTTCCTTAAAATAGGTAATGCCCTCCGTCCAACCTGCAATAACTTGATTCAAATTAAAAGAGATGCCCTCAGCACCACTTTCATCAAAAACGTTCCCATTGGTAAAATATCCCCTGTAAGCGACCGTAACATTGGAGCTGGCATTGGGGTTGTCCCCAGACCCGACCTCATCAATAACATAATACAAACCTGTTGCACTTTTTTGGGCATTTAAATTATTTGCATTTATATACTCTAAAATTTCAGTTTCATTGGCTTCGGTAAAATCCTTTTCTTCATTATTGGAAGAGCATGCAACAAAAAGTACTATTAAAAAGGGAATCAAGCTTTTTCTCATCGTTATTCATAATTGTATTAGTTTATTATTTATTTCTTCAACCGTACAGTCCACTCAAAATCAAAAGTACTGACCACTACCCCATCTTCATTGATACCGACCGACTCCATCCAAATGGTTTGTCCTTCTCCCGTAGCAATGGTTCTATCCAAAGCAGCCTTTATCAAATGACCATCCTCACAAGTAAAGGTTATTTTTCCGGTAGCTTTTTTTGAAAAGTTGGCTTTGTTGTTCTGTACCAACATGGAAATTTTCTTTCCACTATTTCTGATCTGATCTATCATCATGGCACCCGTAGCCAGCTCCGCTGCCATACCCTGAACCGCCCAAAACATACTTTTAAACGGATTCTGATTGAACCATTTGTGCTTTACCGTCACAATGGCCTTCTTCTCATCCATATATTTTAAGCGCACTCCGCACCACCAAGCAGAAGGAAGCTTAAAAAAGGTAAATGTATTGAATTTACTAGTGCTTACGGCCATTTTACTTTTAATTTTTGATAAAAGTATCGATTAATTTCCGTAATCTAAAGTGTTAATATTATGTTAATATATGGTACTATGTGTTGCATAGTACCTTCTTTTAGATATATATTTGTATAAGAAGTTATTAGGTTATCAATATAATTGTATAATACCCAGTAACCAAAATCAATCATCAGATAGTAACGAACGAGCCATGACAGAAACCGTAACAAAACACCAAAGAAACCTCTCCGCACTCATCCATGCGAGTACGTTTTCCAAATTTTTTATCCCTTTTGGGAATTTTATTTTGCCCTTGGTCCTTTGGACAGCGAATAAAAAAGAATATGAGTTTGTAGATTATAACGGGAAACAGGTTTTAAATTTTCAAATTAGCCTTCTCCTCTATTCTTTTATATTGGGAATTGTTTCCATTCCTTTTTTTATTAATTTTTTTGATGTTTTTGATTTTGAACATTTTAGACTGTTCAATCTAAACCGTCACAACACTTTTGATTTTCATTTTGATTCTGATGATTTTCGTTTTGGACATTGGATCTTGCCCATAGGATTTGCCGGGCTGGCACAAGGAGCACTTTTCGTTGTAAACATAGTCTATACCATTTTAGGGACTATCAGAACCAATGAAGGACAAATTTTTAAATACCCTATAACCATTAAATTCATCAAATAATGACAACTATCATAAAAGTAATATTAGCGATCATCGTGGCCTTCATTACAGGAATGGTGACTTTGTAAAAAAGAATCGGGTACTCATCATACCTCAGGAGTTTAATTATCAATCAAATCAAACAAGATGTTTATTCATCAATCAAAAAACGAACCGTTAACCCATGCAGACGATTACAGGACAAAGAGAGCCTGCGGCACAAACAGGCAAGCAATCCCCAAAAAAATCGGGGCTGCATAAAAAGCAAAAAGAAGTTATGAACGTAGAAAATACAAAAGCGCAGATGCGTAAGGGAGTCTTGGAGTACTGCATACTGTCCATCCTCAATGGGGAGGACAAGTATGCTTCCGAAATCCTGAACACGCTCAAGGACGCTAAAATGCTGGTAGTAGAGGGTACCATTTATCCCCTCTTGACCCGATTAAAAAATGCGGGGCTATTAAACTACCGTTGGGAAGAATCTACCTCTGGACCCCCACGTAAATACTATACCCTAACAGAAACCGGCAAACTTTTCCTTAAAGAGCTGGATACCACTTGGGACGAATTGAGAAAAGCCACAAACCTGGTAACCAACACAAAAAACAGCTAACAATGAACAAGACAGTAAATATAAATCTAGCGAACATGCTCTTCCATATAGATGAAGATGCATATAATAAAATGCGAAGGTATCTGGAATCGGTTAAACGTTCCTTTGCCAATACGCCCGGAAGCGATGAGATTCTTGCCGACATCGAAGCAAGGATTGCCGAACTTTTCTATGAAAAACTGGAAAACGAAAGACAGGTCATCACGGAAAAACAAGTGGACGAGGTCATTGCCATCATGGGACAGCCCGAAGATTACATGGTAGATGAGGATATCTTTGAAGACGAACCAAGGGCAAAAAGCACTACGGAACAAACTAGGGTCAAAAAATTATACAGGGATACGGAACAGAAATATGTAGCCGGTGTCTCCTCTGGCTTGGCCCACTATCTGGGTATTGACCCATTATGGATTCGAATTCTTTGGGTATTCCTGACCATAGGTTCCGGCGGTGGGTTTATTCTCCTATACGGGCTTTTATGGATATTGATTCCGGAAGCCAAGACCACCTCTCAAAAGCTGGATATGCGTGGAGAAGCTATAAACATCAGCAATATAGAGCGAAAGGTAAAAGAGGGTTTTGAAGAGGTAGCCGATAAAGTGAAAAGTGTGGACTACGAAGAAGTAGGAAACAAAGTAAAAAGCGGTGGTAAAACCTTTTTTGATACCCTGGGAGATATTATCATGTTCTTTTTCAAGGTATTCGGGAAATTCATTGGCATTCTGTTGATCATTATCGGCGCATCAACACTTATAGGATTGTTCATAGGACTTTTATCGGTAGGGGTTATGGATTTGATACATGTTCCGGGACTGGATTTCTACAGTGTTGTGAACTCCAGCGGTATGCCGGTTTGGCTAATATCCATTCTTGCATTCTTTGCCATCGGTATTCCATTTTTCTTCCTGCTCTATTTAGGATTGAAAATTTTAGTGACCAATTTAAAGTCGATCGGGAATATTGCAAAATTTTCACTATTGGGACTTTGGTTGATATCCATCATATTTCTGATTGTTTTTGGTATTCGCGAGGCGGCTTCCAGAGCATATTCCGGCAATACAAGTTCTGAACAGGAACTTTATTTTGAAACTGATATGGACACCCTGAACCTTCAATTGGTCTCATCGGAATTTTATGAAAACGGTAATGAAATGCGCATGGGAAAGATGCTCATCGTACATGATGAAAACGGAAATCAGCTATTGCAGTCGGAAGATGTGCGTTTTAGAATAGAAAAATCAAAAGATTCCGTTTTTAGAATCAAGATCAGAAAAGAAGCGGACGGCCCTTCTTTTGCAAAAGCAAAACAAACTGCGGAGGCCATAGACTATAGCTATGTGTTGGATGGCAATACCTTGTTATTGAACGATTTCTTGACTACGGGGAACCAAAATAAATTCAAAGACCAAGAAGTGAAGGTGAATCTTTACATTCCTAGCGGAACGGTATTGACCTATGAT
This sequence comes from Maribacter algae, assembly GCF_047345745.1. Classification (NCBI taxonomy): domain Bacteria; kingdom Pseudomonadati; phylum Bacteroidota; class Flavobacteriia; order Flavobacteriales; family Flavobacteriaceae; genus Maribacter; species Maribacter algae. The sequence goes on along the minus strand of NZ_JBLFES010000002.1, from coordinate 470,533 downwards.
AAAGGCAATGCCAGAAGTTGGGTGATGCGCGCCGATACGGATAAAGATGTGAACGACCTTAGCGATTACACTTGGAGAATGTCCTTGAATTCAGAATTAGAGTGTTTGGACTGCCCGGATGATATGGAATATGAAGACAACGGCGAAAATAGAATCCGTATCAACGAAAACGGCATTGATATCAACATCAACGAGAATGGCGAAAAAGGAAAAATAAAGATTGATGAAAACGGTATCGATATCGATGTCAAGGATAATGGCGAATCGTTTAAAATGAAATTAGATGAGAACGGAGTGAAGGTAAAAGCGAACGATTCCAATTGAAAGGACAATTCAGCACCTTATTTCAACAGTTGGGAAAAACGGAATATTATATTAAATCATAAAGAATCAATTTTACATCAATCTTAAAAATAAAAAATCATGACAACACTAGTTAAAGTTTCAATTGCAATGCTACTGGCACTCTTCTTATCCTCCTGTGGCTTCGATATTAATTTAGGCGACTTCGGTTCCGGTAAAAAAGGGAACGGCGTGGTCGTTGAGGAAAACAGAAAAGTAACAGGTGATTTCACCGCTGTTTACGCTTCCGAAGGTTTGGATGTTTATGTCACCCAGGACGATGAATTTAAAATTTCCGTAGAGGCTGACGAAAATATCATCGATTTAATAGGGACCGATATCAAGAATGGCAAACTAAGAATCCATGCCATAGAAAATATTGGCAGGGCTACTAAAAAGGTATTTGTTTCCTTACCGGAGGTTACCACTTTAGAAACATCCAGCGGTGCACATTTAACGGCCCAAAATGTAATCGAAAGCAATGAATTGAGTATTGAGTCCAGCAGCGGCTCTATCTTGAACGCGGAGGTCATGGCGAATGAATTGGAACTAGATGCAAGTAGCGGAGCCAATATCGAAGTCTCTGGAAAGGCCGTTGAAGTCTATGTGGATGGTAGCAGTGGTGCTAACATTAGAGCCAAAAACTTAGAAGCAAAAAAATGTAGAGCGGAGGGTAGCAGCGGTTCCAATATCAGTGTAAATGTATCGGAAACGCTTACGGCAGATGCTAGCAGTGGTGCCAATATCAGCTATTTAGGAGATGCTACCGTAAAGAAGAACAAATCGGTTTCCGGAAGCGTGCACAAATATTAGGTTTTCTTTCAGGTTGATCAAACCACCTAACCTTCAAAACCCGTTGAAATTTCAACGGGTTTTGCATTTTAAGACCAAGTGCTAATTGTTATATTAGTAGTATGCAACTATATTTAGAAAAGCACATACTAACCTTAAAACATACTTTTGGGATTTCCAGGGAATCCCATGACCAACAAGATACCTTGATTGTTGGCCTACAGCTAAATGGAAAAACGGGTTATGGAGAAGCTACCGCCAACCCCTACTATAATAGCACCGTAGAAAATATGATTTCTAAAATTGAGGCCATACGTTCAGAAATTGAAGCTTTTGAACTCAAAGAACCTGCTGAATTTCACTCTTTTTTAAAGGAAAAAGGACTGACCAACTTTTCCATTTGCGCCTTGGATTTGGCCGCTCATGACCTCTACGGCAAACTGTTGGAAAAGCCACTTTATGAAATTTGGGATACAAATCCTGATGATTGCCCAACAACGAACTATACTATCGGAATAGCTTCCATTGAAAAAATGGTCGCCAAAATGAAGGAAAAACCATGGCCCATCTATAAAATAAAACTGGGAACGGAAAACGATGTAGCCATTGTAAAAGCGTTGAGAAAGAATACCGATGCCATTTTTAGAATTGATGCCAATTGCGCATGGACCGCTCAAGAGACCATATATAATGCACCGTTATTAAAAGAATTAGGGGTAGAATTTTTAGAGCAACCCTTAAAGGCGAATGATTGGGAAGGCATGGAAAAAGTAATGCACAATTGTGTGCTGCCCATTATTGCAGATGAAAGTTGTATTGTAGAAACCGATGTTGAAAAATGCGCCTTACATTTTAACGGAATCAACATTAAGCTTACCAAATGTGGAGGGCTCACCCCTGCCCTACGTATGATTCAAAAAGCAAAGGAATTGGGGCTAAAGGTAATGGTCGGCTGTATGACCGAATCAACCGTTGGTATTTCGGCAATAGCGCAGCTACTACCGCAATTGGATTATGTGGACATGGATGGTGCCATGCTATTGAAAGAAGATATTGCCAATGGTGTAGCACTAGCTCCTGACGGGAAAGTCATATTTCCAAAATTGGGCGGAAGCGGTATAACACGTAATTAATGGTACATTATATTGATACTTTTCCGGGAAGAAAAATTAATGTTGCGGGAAAGTCCTATTTGTATTTTGGCGGTACCGCTTACTTGGGCCTTCAACAGTGGCCGGAATTTCAAAAAGCTGTTCGTCGGTTTCTCCTTTCAGAATAGCAAATTAATTTCTCATCTGAAAAAGCATAACATTTTCGTAACCGATTTTAAATATCCAAACGAAGAAGGCGAAAACATAAGTCGTATCATCATCTCAGCAGGGCATACGCAAAGCGACATAGATAAACTTGTAGATGCACTCAATTCTTTTGAAGGGCAGTAACATCTTTGATTCTATCGATATTTTTAAATCCTTAATTTTCAGTTCTTTATTTTACGGGATTAGTAATATAATTCGTATCTTTTATGGTATTATTAACTACTTAAATACACGACCATGAAAAAAATACTTGGATTGGTTTTTTTGATGTTGATATTGGTCTCGGCAACCAATTTCACTTCTTCAAAGCTACAGACGGAATCCTCCCTTGAAGGGACTTGGGAACTCATTAACCGTTATAACTATGATGAATCCGGCGTATCGGATACTTTACAGAATATTAACGGGTATCGGCAAATAAAAATTTACAGCAAAGGTAAGGTGATGTGGACCCGCCATTCACCGGACGACCCAAATGAATGGTTCGGTTACGGTTCCTATACCAATACTGAAAACGAATTGGAGGAGCGATTGGAATATGGTTCCGCGCAAATGATGAAAATACAGGATACCGTTCAAGTTTTTAAGTTTGAACTTATCTTGGACAAAAATCAATACAGTCAAATTACCCATGATGAAGAGGGCAATAGAATATCCTCGGAAAACTACAAGAGAATCGATTGAATCTAAAAAATACTAAAAACAAAAAACGCGGCCTACCGGTCGCGTTTTTTTGTGCATCAATCTTAATAATAATACTAGATATCGTACTTATCCGCTACGGCTTCTTCAACAGAGCCTATAGAAGCTAAATAGCGTTCCGCATCCAAAGCAGCCATACAGCCTGTACCTGCGGCCGTTACCGCTTGCCTGTACTCCTTATCCTGGGCATCGCCCGAGGCAAAAACGCCAGGTAAATTGGTTTTTGTAGATTTTCCCTTGGTAATCAAATATCCGGTTTCGTCCATATCCAATTGTCCTTTAAAAATATCGGTATTCGGTTTATGGCCAATGGCGATGAAAAGTCCGGTTATCGCAATATCTTCTTTTTCCCCAGTTTTATTATTGACCATTCGTAGGCCCTCGACTACTTGATCGCCCAATACTTCATCGACTTCGGTATTATATCGCACCTCAATGTTCTTGAGGCTGTTTACGCGATGTTGCATTGCTTTTGAGGCCCTCATATAATCTTTACGGACCAACATCGTCACCTTGTTACAGATATTGGCCAAATAGGAGGCCTCTTCGGCCGCCGTATCTCCTGCACCCACTATTGCCACGTCCTGACCTTTATAGAAAAAACCATCGCACACTGCACAAGCGGAAACACCACCTCCCCTTAATCTCTGCTCACTGGGAATGTTCAAATATTTTGCACTTGCTCCTGTGGAAATAATAACCGTTTCCGCCTCAATTTGCTTATCATTATCTACGGTTAGCTTGTGAATGCCACCTACCTCTTTACTCAATTCGCAGGCAGTTACCATTCCAATACGCACCTCTGTTCCAAAACGTTCTGCTTGTTGTTGTAGTTGCACCATCATTGTCGGACCGTCAATTCCTTCAGGATACCCTGGAAAGTTGTCTACTTCCGTAGTAGTGGTCAACTGTCCACCGGGCTCCATACCTGTATACATTATGGGTTTTAAATCTGCTCTAGCCGCATAGATCGCCGCAGTGTACCCCGCAGGTCCAGAACCAATGATCAACGTTTTTATTCTTTCTACAGTCTCTGACATTTTCTTGAATTTCTTCGATTTAATATAGAATACAAAAGTAGGTTTTTGAGCAAAAACCTTACAGTTAAGTTATCAACAGTTTTGCGTTGAACAATAGCTATTCTATTGATTTTGCTTTTTAAGCATTGCCACGGTAGCTACTGTTCTAAAGCCAGTATGTTCCAAAGCCGAATCCATGCTGGAGCCCATTCTAGCGGAGACCCTGTAACTGGCGCAGTATGAATCACTACATAAAAATGAGCCGCCTTTTATGACCTTCTCTTTTGCATATGGATTATTACTGGTGTAAGGCGAGACCGCTCCTGACGGATTTCTTTGTACGGCATTTTGTGCACCCTGTTCCTTGTAATAATTTGTATTGTACCAGTCATTGGTCCATTCCCACACATTCCCGGCCATATCGTACAATCCGTATTCGTTTGGTTCATATGATTTTACAGGGGCTCTTAGTTCGTAACCGTCCGCAATCGTGTTCGTTAAGGGAAACGTTCCTTCCCAGGTGTTGGCCTTTTCAGGGAGAAAAGCGATATCATCTCCCCAAAAAAATGTGGTACCATATTTTCCTCCCCTAGCTGCGAGCTCCCACTCCGCTTCTGTTGGCAATCGTCTCCCTGCCCAATCACAATAGGCAAGTGCATCTTCGTAGGCCACTTGAACCACTGGGTAATTACCTTGTCCTTTTATAGAGCTGTCCGGACCATTGGGATGTTTCCAATCGGCTCCGATTTTCCATTTCCACCACTGCGAAAAATCATATAGATTGGGCAAGGCCTCTTTTGCCTTTTTGAAAGTCAGTGCACCGGGTTGCAAAATAGAATCATGTGGTTTTTGGGCACCCTCCGGCAATTGCTTTTTTATTTCTTCCCAATCTATGGGCCTCTCCGCGACCGTTACATAACCGGTCTCTTCCACAAATGCGGAGAATTGTGCATTTGTTACTTCCGTAGCATCCATAAAAAAGCCGTTAACGGCTACTTTAATCCCAGGCTTTTCATGGTCCATGGCCATCTCGTCCTGAGTAACCGCACCTTGTATAAATTCCCCTCCAGAAATCCAGACCATACCTTCTGGTGTTTGGATACTATCTGGTTTTTGTACTATGAGAGGGGTCATTATAGGCTTTTCCATGGAGATTTTGTTCTTTTCCACATCTTTTTTGATGTTCTTCTCTTCCTTGCAGCCTATAACCATCAAATAAAGTGACAAACAAACGACAAACCAATTATTAAATCTTTCCATCTTCATTAAATTAAGAGCGAATAAATATATTTCTTATTTTACGAAATCGATTGGAAAGAGGCATATATTCACTCTTGTACCATCAGTTTCAAAATACATTTTAAATCCCCGACCGATTACAAATAATTTAATTCGACGTTAAAGTTTGATATTTATGGCAAAAAACCAGTTACTTAGCTTTTCTTAAAATTGATTGGATAGATGACTACAACCCGTAATATGATGTTAGATTGCTTTAAAAAATATAGTTACGTTATCATTTTAGCAATGACGCTGTTCTCATGCAAGGAAGAGGGAAACAAATCAAAAATAGACGGCCATAAATACACCAATGCCCTTATCGATGAGACCAGCCCGTATTTACTCCAGCACGCGCACAACCCAGTAGATTGGAGAGCATGGAGCACCGAAGCATTGGACGAAGCAAAAAAAGAAAACAAATTGGTATTGGTGAGCATTGGTTATTCTTCCTGTCATTGGTGCCATGTCATGGAAGAAGAAACGTTTGAAAATGACTCAGTGGCAAAGATTATGAACGAAAACTTTATCAACATAAAAGTTGATAGAGAGGAAAGACCGGATGTTGACGAAGTGTATAAAACTGCCGTAGAATTAATGACCGGAAACAGTGGATGGCCTTTGAACGTTATTACCTTACCTAACGGAAAACCTTTATATGGTGGTACGTATCATACCAAAGAGCAATGGAAAAAAGTACTGACAGAAATTAGCAGGCTTTACAATGAAGACCCTCAAAAAGCTGCAAAATATTCGGATATGGTAGCGGAAGGTGTGAACGAGGTAAATATTATTAGTCCAGCTACCGATTTTGAAAACTTGAGCAAAGAGGTGCTTCAAGATGGCGTAGAGGATTGGAAAACCTATTGGGATACCGAATGGGGCGGTGAAAAAAGACCTGAAAAATTTATGGTTCCCGTAAATCTTTCTTTTTTAATGGATTATGCGTTATTGACCAAGGACAAATCGGTTTTACAACAAGTGGAACTAACGTTGGATAAAATGGCCATGGGCGGTTTATATGACCACATAGGGGGTGGTTTTTTTAGATATAGCACAGATTCCTTTTGGAAAGTACCCCACTTTGAAAAAATGCTTTATGACAACGCGCAGGCTTTAAGCCTATACGCCAAGGCTTTTAAAATTTTCAAAAAAGAACGCTATAAGGAAGTAGCCTTTGGCATTATCGATTTTTTAGAGCGAGAAATGAAAAATCCAGAGGGTGGTTATTTTGCCGCTTTGGATGCGGATAGCGAAGGGGAAGAAGGCAAATATTATGTTTGGACCAAGGCAGAATTAGAATCGGTTCTAGGAAGCGAATTTAAGTTGTTCTCGGACTATTATACCATAAAGGAAGAGGCTGTTTGGGAAGATGGTAAATATGTGCTACATCAATTAAATAATGATGATACGTTTGCCGCCAGCTCCCAAATGTCAAAAAAAGAATTGACCGAAAAGAAAAAACAATGGGCCACAATATTACTGAAGGAAAGAGGTGAGCGTACCCGTCCAAGAACGGACGATAAAATTATTACTTCTTGGAACGCCTTATTGATCAATGGCTATGTGGATGCCTTTACGGCATTTGGTAATCAGGAATTTTTAGTAAGGGGCGAGAATATTTTGGATTTTATAAAAGCTAAGAACTTTACTGCCGGAAAACTTGGGCATTCCTATAAAACCAACAGTAAATATATAGATGGTTTTTTAGATGACTATTCTTTTTTAGCTAATGCGGCAATCTCCTTATATAGTGCCAGTACAAAGCAGAATTATTTAGAACTTGCCCAAGAGTTGACACAAACTGCCCAAACCGATTTCATTGATGAAAATTCTGGACTGTACACTTATAACCAAGGTAACGAACTTATTTCCAAAGTACTAAAAACAAATGACGGGGTGCTGCCTTCTCCCAATGCGGTGATGGCCCATAATTTATTTGTATTAGGTCATATTAACTACGATACTGAAAAAACCAAAAAATCAAAGGAAGTGTTATCCGCAATGGTATCGGCCTTAAAAGAAAATACTTTTTCCTATGCAAAATGGGCCAACCTTCTGTCCCATGTCACTTACCCTTATTATGAAGTTGCGGTGGTCGGAAATGATGCGCAACCTTTCTTAAAAGACTTAGGCAAAATATATGTGCCCAATACCTTATTGGTAGGCAGCAGTAAAGAAAGTGATCTTCCTCTATTTGAGGGCAGATATGATGCCGAGGACACTTTTATTTATGTTTGTCAGGACAATTCCTGCAAATTACCTGTAAACAATATAAATGCCGCTTTGAATATCTTGGTACCCGATGCAAAGAACTCGTTAAGTCCTGTACTTGATCTGGGCATGTAGTAAGCTTTAAATCTCCAAATATTTATGATTTACTGATTAGTTTACTCTAAGAAATTGGGGATAATCATTGTTTTTAACCACCAAAATATGATTTTTTTTAGCTATTGAAATGAAGGACAAATCTTTGACATCGCCTCCCATGTATAGACCAGACGTATAGTTAGGAACAATCCTAAAGTTACCTTGACCATCTCCTTTTAAATAATTCCCCATGCTAGAATCATTTCTAGGAGTCTCTATTTCAGAGGAATACAAATTTCCGCCGAGTAGCAAGTCTTTTAGCCCATCACCATCTATATCTTTGGAAACAATTTTGTTTACTGCTGAAAACTGAACTTCATTTGGCAAAGCCCTAATTTGAAAATTCCCATCTCCCAAATTTTCGATATAGCTAGTTGCAAAGGTTTTGGCTTTGTAATGTATTTCCGCATTTTCCAATGCATCTTCGCCATATACTTCGGCCACGCCAGCTTCCGCAAAAGAATTATAACTGTCAAATTTCTTTTTCAGTGCGGGAATTTGTTGTGAAGAGCAAGATTTGCCCCGAACCGGAAACAATTTTCCAAAATTATAATAACTCAATACAATATCTTTTCTACTGTTGTTGTCAAAATCATCGGCATAGACTTCAAAAGGTTCTTCTGGAGTAGCTTTGTACTTATAATTTAAGCCGAGATTCCCCACTACGTAGTCTTTATCCCCGTCATTATCAAAATCATCCTCCGTTATGCTAAACCACCAACCGCTCGTGTTTTTCAAGCCTGTAGTATTATTTACATTTCTGAATTTTCCATCTTTATTACTGTAAAAGGATACGGGCATCCACTCTCCAACTGTAATTAGGTCAAGTGTGCCGTTATTGTCAAAATCGGTCCAAAGAGCATCGGTAATCATTCCAAGATTCTCAAAGTCCGGTGCTATTTCCTTCGTTACATCTTTAAAAACCCCGTTATCATTATTTAAAATAAAACTTTTGGTTGGCCATGGATATTTTCCGGCCACCAATCGTCCGCCAACAAATAAGTCCAAATCGCCGTCCTTATCATAATCACCGGATACAACTCTAGACCCACTAATTTTCATTTCAGGCAGAACGGCAGTAGTTTTCTTAAAATTCCCTTTACCGTCATTTATATAAAGACGATCTTGAAAATATGATATCATGATATTTTTTTCGTTCCCGCCACTGACCACGTACAAATCCTTATCACCATCACCATCAAAGTCAAAAAATAGGGCGTCCATGTCCTCATGGGCCTTATCTTTTTCCCAGACCGTGTCATTGGTTTCTTCAAATTCGCCTTGTGCGGTCTGTACAAAAAGCGCTCCCGATTGCCCAGACGCACCACCTATATAAAAATCGTCCATCGTATCCCCATTTACATCGGCTACGGTAACACCTGACCCAAGCATTGATGTTTGATGCGGCAATAAAGGTTCATGTTCGTAATCATCATATTTGTTTTCTGTATGACGAAAATCTATGTTCAAAGAATCCAAAGGCAAAGTTTGAAAAACCATTTCCTTATTCTTTTTCTGTTTTTTAATGTTTGCTGCGGAAGCATAATCTATCGCAAGATCTTGGTTGGCCTTTATATTTTCCAATGTTGAAATTTTGCCGTCAGGCCACACAACCTCAAATAGGTCTATAGTTTCTTGCTTGCCCAAACCAAAATGTATTACAGGCGCTACAGAAGATTGAAAACCTCTGGTCAGGGTAAGTTCTTGATACTGCTCTAAATCTTTTGTCTTTACTTTTACTTTTGCGCCAAGACCATTTTTGTTGTCTTCTGGTCCATTCAATTTAACCCTTAAATGATTGTTATTTTTGATGTTATTGTTTCTGTAAACCGATGCTTCTTGATCAATATTATTGACGACGTAGTCCAAATCACCATCATTGTCCAAATCTGCATATAAGGCACCATTGGAAAATGTTTTTTGTTCCCAGCCCCATTCTTCCACAACATTTTTAAATGTATGGTTCTTGGTATTCTTGAAAACATAATTGGATACTTTTTCAGATGGAATCCGTTTTATCTCTTCTGCCGATAATGTAACTCCTCCGAAATGATTTCTTGATTTTAACTGCAAAAAGTAGTCCCTATTATTGATATCTCTACGCGTTCCATTAGATATGGTCACGTCTTTCCAACCATCATTGTCCAAATCTGAAAAGAGAATGGACCAGCTCCAATCCGTAGTTGCAAGACCAGCTATTCTAGATACTTCACTGAACAATGGATTTCCATCTGCATCAGCCCCTCTATTCAATTGAAGACTATTTTGCATGTATTGATGATGTAGACCCGCATTGACCATATTCGTAAAACCGATAGGATTCATACTTGCCATATTGGCCTTGGATCTTCTATTGTCCTCGGGCGTCATGTCCACCTGACCAATATCAAGTAGATTATCATTGTTATAATCAGCAATATCTGTACCCATACCGTACTGAGAGGTATGATTTACAGCTTCTTTTGCAATTTCTCTGAATGTTCCGTTTTTATTGTTTAGATATAGATAATCTGCGGAGTCAAAATCGTTTGATACATAAATATCCTGCCATCCATCATTATTAAAGTCACCAGTGGTAGCACTTAAGGACAATCCGAAATTTAGGATACCGGATTCTACAGTAACATCCGTAAATGTACCGTCTCCGTTATTTCTGTATAATATATCGGATTCTTCAAGCTTTGGGTTTTTTGCTTTACGATAGTAAAGCATCACAGGACTTTTAAAAGGAGTTGGAGGGTAATTGGCCAAATAGACATCTAAATCGCCATCATTGTCATAATCAAAAAAAGTGCTTTGCGTAGTATGTCCGTTATCATTTAAATTATATTCCGAAGCCTTTTCCGTAAAGGTCTCGTCGCCATTATTGACATACAGCAGATTAGTTCTGTTCTCTCCTTTTCCTGAGACGCTAACGTAGATATCCAAATAACCGTCATTGTTAATATCTACCATAGTGGTACCCGTAAACCATCTGTCATCACCAGTCACATTGGCTTTTTGGGTGATGTCTTCAAATTCGAAGTTTCCCTTATTCAAGTATAGAGCATTAGATTTCATGTTAGCGGTAAAAAATAAATCCACAAGATCGTCATTATTGATATCCCCTGCTGAAACACCTCCTCCCATATACATATACGGGTATGAGAAATAGTTTAAGCTGTCCGTTTCCACAATATCATTTGAAAATGAAAGACCTGTTTTAGCGGAAGTCATTAAACTAAATTGTTTTACCTCTTTTTTTTGGCAGGAAATAAAAATAAATAACAACGGTAATATGAAATAACTACTTTTCATTATCTAAAAATAAATAAAAAAGGGAGCTTTTGAATAAAATTCAAAGCCCCCTCTCTCGACTGAATCAAACTAACTCAAAACTATTAATATCCTGGATTCTGCACTAAATTAGGGTTAGCACTTATCTGGGAAGCTGGTATTGGATATATCTGACGATCAACGGGCATATCCAAATCATAATTGTCCTTAATGAATTGGATTGCTTCGCCTGATCTTCTAATTTTTCCCCAAAGAGAAAATTCTCCGGCAAGTTCTAATCTGTACTCTTGAAGAATAGCTTCCATAGTGACGGTTATAGCCGGTGCGGCCCCGCCCCAAGCTCTATTTCTAACCCTATCAAAAGCGGCCTGCGCTTTGGCATTTTGACCATCTTTCAGGGCTGCTTCCGCTAAACTTAATAAAGCACCTCCATAACGCATCCATATGTGACCTTGGCCTCCAAATAGTACGTCTCTACCCCAGCCAGTAATATTCGGATCTCTCCAAGATTTAACGGCCCAATATCCAGATCTTGTTTCTGGAGATCCTCCAGTCCATGGCTCTTCAACAGTACCCACTGTGTTAATATCAATCCCATCATAATCTATTATATTAATGGCTGGGTCTGGATGTTCTTCACCAGGTGCTAAAACGGTTGCCGTTCTCCTTGTATCACCTTCCTCATAGGCATCATAAAGTTCTTTCGTAGGGATACCTGTAAATCCACCTCCTCCAGTTATATCCGTAGGCATAGCGAACAACTGTAAAATATTAACTTCATCATTTCTTGACCATGCCAAATCAGCATTAGCGGCCCATTGAATCTCAAAAATGGATTCCTTACCATTTGGGTTTTCCAACGCATGGATATCAAGAAAATTTTCTTCCAATGCCAGTACAGGACTATTCTCTAAAGCTTCGTACGCAGCTACGGCATCGCCGTATTGACCTAACCACATATGAGCATTTCCTAAAACGGTATATGCCGCAGCTTTTGACACTCTTCCCTTATCCCTTTCATAGGTCCAAGGTAGTTTATCAATTGCTTCAGTAGCGTCCACAACGATTTGCTGAAATACTGCTTCCTCTGTATCTCTAGCTTTAAAAGGATCATCTGTTGTGCTTAACATTAATGGTACTCCTCCATATACCTCTGCTAAATATTGATATGAAATGGCACGTAACACCAATACTTCTCCTATTAAACGATTTCCTAAATCACTATTTACACTACCATTCTCAACAGCTGCTCTTAAATTTTCCAAAGAAATATTTGCTCTTCCTATTTGACGATAATGATTAGGCCAAATTTTAGTAACCACATCATTACTAGTAGGATCAGGGTTAAAATTTAAATATGAGCTCGTTTCCGGATTCTCATTGTTCAAGAAATCAAGACCTGTACTATTGGCCCATCTGTGTATCCCCTTAACGTTGTACTCGTTAGGCACACCGGGATCTCCTTGGGAATCATTTTGAAATGCATCATACACGCCGGTTACAGCAGCCAGAGCTGTTTCATCAGAACTGAATACAACTTCGCTGGTCAAGTCCCGATTATTTGTGTCAACCAAAAAATCTTCAGAACAACTACCTATTAGTACTATTATCGTCAAAGCTCCAAGCGAGCCTATTTTTCGTAATTTATTTATTTTTATTTTCATAACAGTTTATTTAAAATTTCAAATTAAATCCTAAAGTAAAAGTCTTTGATATTGGATAAGCTCCAGCATCTATACCCCTGGTTGTAACGCTACTATTTCCATTGATATCGGTATTTTGACCAATTTCAGGATCCACACCAGAATAGTTCGTGATTGTAAATAAATTTTGTATGCTCGAATAAATGCGCAAACTGTTAATTCCTAATTTATCTACAACGCCTGATGGAAGACTATACCCAATGTTCAAGTTTCGCAATCTTAGATAAGAACCATCTTCGACAAAATAACTAGATGCCCTGTTATTCTGAATATTTCCATCATCTATAAGTGCTCTGGAAAAAGTATTGGATGGGTTTGTTGGCGTCCATCTATTATTAAAAAACTCCGTACTTACATTTGAAAAAGAAGCTGAGTTTCCATAACCGGAAGCACTTTCTAATTCACGTTTTACCAAATTTAATATCTCACCTCCATAAGAGCCGTAAAAATTGAAACCTACATCAAAACTTTTATAGCTGAAATTTAGATTTAGACTACCATAAAAATCAGGAACCGGACTACCAATTACTGTTCTATCCTCACCATTGATAATGCCGTCATCGTTTAAATCCTTAAACCTACGATCACCGGCCGACGTGTTTTCACTTTGTGTTGGTGCGGCATCTACCTCCGCCTGGGTTTGAAATATACCATCCGCGACAAAGCCATAAAAGGATCCTACCTCTCCACCTTCCTGTGCTCTAGTAACGTCAAACCAAAAGCCATCTTCATTGAAAGAATCTAAAAAGGTATTACTAAAGACCACTTCTTTAGAGATATTGTCTATTTCCGTAATCTCGTTATCAATAACGGTCAAATTTGCATTGATATCATAGGTGAAATCTCCTTCTGTATCCCGGTGCCCCAATAAAAATTCAAAACCTTTGTTTACAACAGTACCTCCATTTTGTGGTTGGGTAGCAAAACCGGTTTGTGCCGGAACAGTCTGAAAAAACAAGAAGTTTCCAGATTCACGGTTGAAATAATCAGTTGCAAAATATATTTTACCGTTCAACAATTCACCTTCTAGGCCTATATTAGTTTGAGTTTGGGTCTCCCAACTTAAATCTTGATTGGCAAGAACTAGAGGAGCAAGGCCCAATTGGGTATTTGTAGTACCGTCAAAACTAAAATTTGTATCATTTCTACCTCCTTGGCCAACAAATAATGGAAGAAAACCAAAAGGATCAATACCGGCAAAGTTTCCCGTTTCACCCCAACTGGCACGCAACTTGAGTACATTAAAAGCACTGTCTTGCATAAAAGACTCTTCATCAATATTCCATCCTGCGGCAAACGAAGGAAAAACACCCCATAAATTTTGAGGACTAAATACATTCCCGACACCATCTCTTCTTACAGTTGCAGTTAGATAGTACTTGCTGTCAAAATTATAATTTAATCTAGCAAAAGTACTAGCAAGTGTTCTTCTGTCCGAGAAACCATTTGAGTTTTGTATATCATTGGCAGCTCCAATACTTCTGATACTATTATTCAAAAATCCTACGCCTTCTATTTCTAAAAATTTTCTGTATCTCCTCTGTGCCGATACACCTCCTAAAATATCAATAGTATGTTTTTCGTTGAATGTCTTTTTATATTTTAAAATATATTCCGCTAGCCACTCATTGCTTGTATTTTGATTAGTAGTATAAATTGCATCGTTTCTCAGGTCTACATTTCCACTACTCCGATAATATTGAGGTTGAAAAAATTCTCCAGCAAAGTTATCAACTCTACCTCCCACTTTTAGTTGTGTAGACAACCCTCCATAGATGTCCCATTCAGCATCAATATTTGCCAAAACAGTATTATTCACATTGTCTTGATCGTTTTCCAACGCTCTGGCCACCCAGTTTCTGCCATCGCGGAAAGCTTCACCGGTAACATCGGGAACTGCACCAAAATTACCGTTGGCATCTACAGGACGGTCGGTAGGGTTAGTACCCCCATTGAGGTTAGCCTCTCCTGTAGGAGCTAAATGTGGTATTGTGGAAAATAAGTTCAGTAATGCACCGCGACCTGTTCCAAAAGGCTGAAAATTTTGAGAAGTGATATACTTTACGTTAGCTTTTAAACGAAGGTTATCACGAATATCAAACCCAGCGTTGAAACCCAAATCATATCTTTTAAATTTCGACTCTAAAAGTGTACCCTCCTCATCAAAGACACCAGCGGAAAAGGCAAAACGAGATTTCTCCCCACCGCCTCTAACATTCAACGTTGAACTTTTTGTAAGCGCGGAGCTGAATATTTCATCTTGCCAGTTAATATTTCTTAGCGAACCAGGATTACTCCAACCTGAATAGGGAATAGCAACACCGGATACACTAGCATCAGAACTTGCACTGAGCTCAGTTGCCAATGAAGAAAACTGATTTACGTCTAAAACGGACACTTCTTTTGGCTGTGTTCTAAAGCCTACAAAAGAATTTAATTCAACTTGCACACTTCCGGAAGTTCCTTGTTTTGTTTGAACAATTACAACACCGTTACTTGCACGTACTCCATACAATGCCGTTGCAGAAGCATCTTTTAATACTGAAAGGGATTGTATTGAATTTGGATTAATGAAAGAAATATCCTCAGTAGGAAATCCGTCTACAATATATAAAGGTGTAGTACTACCAAACGAACCAACACCTCGAATATTTACCGATACAGAAGCGCCGGGCGCTCCTGAGTTGGAAGTAATTTGAACACCGGCGGTCTTACCCTGTAGCGCCTGATCTACCGTTGTAGCCGGAAAGACATTTAATTCTTCAGCACCAATTATGGCAACGGCTCCGGTTAAATCTTTTTTTCTTGCCGTACCGTAAGCAACTACAACAACTTCTTCCAATGTTTGTGAATCCTCAACCAAGGAAACGTTTAACGTTGATCTTCCATTTACTGCTACTTCTTGGGTTACAAAACCAATGTAACTAACAACTAAAGTCGCTTCGGATTCCACATTACTTAATGTATAATTTCCATCAAAATCCGTTTGCGTACCATTTGCAGTTCCTTTAACTACAATATTGGCACCTGGTAAAGGTGCTCCGTCATTATCCGTTATAGTCCCTGAAACTTGTTGCTGTTCAAAAGCATCTACGTTTAGACCCAATGTCTCTAGACCAGACATAGCTGTGTTTGCTTGAACCGAAAAGAAAAAACCTATCGATACAAAAACAAATAGCTTTGTTGTTAGACTAAATCTGACCGAATTGAACCAAAAAGATTCAAAACTCCTATCGTTTTTCATATATTTAAAATGTTTAATAATTAACTATTATATGTGTTGATTAATTTACTTCGGGGAGTGTGTCCGCACTTCCCGTTTTTTTAGTATTTCTACGAATTTATTTCATTGGCATTTTCTTTAGAATTAATATCAAGTCTAGTTGGTTATTCATTCTTTCCTTTTTATGAGACAGACCCAATCTTGGTCCTTAGAATTTCCTTTTTCCGTTATTGGATGACCTATTTTTCTCTTTCCCCCTCCAATTATTGTTTCTATGGTTCCATTTTTCAATTCACCTCCTTGTAGAGGGTCAAACCATTGTATGCTAAATTCACCTTCAATTCCGTTCAAATCAATTGTATTCTCGTTTATTTTTGGAAGATAAACAACATATAAATCTCCTTTTTTTCTTAGACAATAAGAATCTGGAGAATTGATCAACGAATGTTCCGGTTCCATTTCCCAATAGGGTATATTATCCTTAAAAAAAGTAATCGCATAATCGGTCAATTCCCAAAGCCTATTCCTTTGCCTCCAATCTTCGGAGGTCAGGTCATTATGTGGATGTTTGGCCCCAAAGTACCATTCTACTCCGGCACCTCCGGATAAAAATGTGCCCCACAATACATATTGCCGGATGGTATCATGATCTGGGTCTTCATTGTCCGGCAATACCGCGGTGTGCCACATACCTATTTCATCCATAGTGATGAGCCATTCATTATCTTTTTCCTTGGATTTCTTTTTCCATTTTTCAATAATTTCGACTACTTCCTTTCTTTCCGCTTGTTGCAACGAAAGACCGTCAACATGTTTATATCCAACTATGGAATCCAACATTTCACTCCTCAACGGGTCATGGGAATGGGTATGCATTAGCACGGGATGATTATACGGGTCCGTTTCTTTAAGAAACTTGGCCATTGCCTTACGCTGACGGTCATTTTGACCTTTTGGCGACCATTCCGCTGGACCATTTTCCTCTCCCAAATTCCATTGCAATGCAAGGTGATGACCAAAACGCGCTATTAATTCGTTAAAATATAATTGCCGCAAAGCACCTGTATCACCATTATCCAACATGGTTTCGTTCTCGGTCTCCTGAAGAACCACATGGAGCAAAATCCCTTTTGATTGCATATGCTGAAAAACAATTTCCCATTGCTCCAGTTTACTGACATCAAAACGGGTAAAATCTTCTGGACTTTCATAGGGCCATACATCTTTACCGTCACCCAATATGTTCAGGGTCAAAAAATAGGATGAATTCATCCCCATATCTGATAGATAGTTGTACGCCCCGATCAAAGATTTTCCCTTTCCATTTTGCCAAGTAGGGTCTCCCTCTTTCCAATCTTTTAAATGCGGGGTATAAGAATGTATCTCGCTATCCACAACAGCCTCCCCATCCCTGGATTGTGCCTGCATACGGTAGGTATCATCAAAATCTACATACCCTAAAATATTTTCCGGACTGTTTGCGCCCCCTTTTATCCAATATTTATCCGAATCCTGAAATTTATAATATCCTTTTGAGGCCAACAAACGTCCGTGAGCCCTGAAATCAGTTCCTTCCTTATCAGTCTTATCGATCATGAAACTACCATCCGCATTGGTAATTTCCACCTGAGCTCCCGATGTTAAATCTTTGGATAAAGCGATACTGTCCCCATGATGTAAAATTGCTTTATAACTCCATTCCCCTACCGCATCAGGTGTAAATTTTACTTTCCAGATATTCCCCGATTTTGCACTGGTCTCGGCAGCATTGCCGTCCGCAGCATAGAACCCTCTTACCTTATATTCCTTGTCCCCATTTTTAAAAACAACATGTAACCTATAGTTCAAAAATGGATTGTCTTCATGGGTTTCGGATGTTTCAGGTCCTTCAAAAGGTATTGTAACCGTATGCCACTTTTTATAGACCGAAATGTCATTTACCACTACATCACTTTTTGAAGTATTGGAGGTAGACAATTTCAAACGTTCTACGGTAGTTAACTCCGGCCCGCCACCTCTATTGCCACTACCCGATGCCGTGTATACATAATCACCAACAATAGCAAAACCGGTTCCATGGCGCCCCTCTTTTAGAGAAGGCCAATTCTCCCAAGTTCCTGTTTCATTGTTATACGCTTCCAACTCATTGTGAGCTACTTCATGAGCTGTACTTTCCCCTCCTCCAACAACAATCTCATTATTCCATACGAACGCTCCGTTACCCGCTCTCTCGGTCGGTATTTTTAATTTTGTGGTTACCGCTTCCCAAGTTCCTTTTTCAAAATCATAGACGTTTCCGTATGTATTGGTCAAGGCCATGTCTTCATCCGTAATTTTGGAAGTTCTGCGTCCTGCAAATGCATATAATTTATTATTGGCTACCACAGCTTGAAAATGATCGCGATTATCAGGAGCATCGGGTAATACCTTCCACTCCCCAGTTTTTGGGTCATATTGGTCCAACCAGGATTTATAACCGTTCATATGTCCATTAACGATACCGCCCACTACATAAATCTTATCGTTATGATAGACTACACCTGCACCACCACGTCTTCTTTCTTTGGGTATTTCATGTGTGTATTCATACCTGTCCTCATCAGGATAATACACTATAACTTTATCCAAAGGCTTTTCGTTAGGCCATTCCCCTGTCATGGCACCTACTATATAAATGGCATCATCTACCGCGACAGGCTGAAAATGATGCAGCTCAACGGGAGTGGGCGCTTTGGCGGTCCATGTGTTTGTTTTTGTGTCAAACACGTCGGTAGGGTTGATTCTACGCCCGCCCATCAACACAATCTTATCCTTGTAGGCTACCAAACCAGCTTCGTGTCTTGCGGTGGGTTCTCCTATAGCATCAATTTTTTCCCATTCGGCATGCCGTTCGCAACCAAGTAGAAAAACGAATCCAAAAAGAATTGTTATGTATTGTCGTGAAAAGAGAGCATCTATCATAATTAATGAAATTAGTATCCCTAATTTTTTTATATCGTATTCAAAATCAATTATCGACCTTGATTTAACAAGTGTTTATTGAACCACAACCCCATCCATCATTCAGGCGACCGTAGTACCACATAAAATTTTTCGTTCATAGTAGACCAAGAAATTGCCTTTTAGTAGCATGTAAAGTCTTTAAAAACCTTTTAAAAGTGAATAAGGGCTCAGTTCTCTATAATTTTCTTATTTCTTGAAACATTATTTTAAAGCTTTCAATATTCATATTACAATCTATAAATCTGTTTTCTTACCAACTTCATTAAATCCATATGCTTTTCCTCTTTCATAAGGCGTCTGTACATATCCCGATCTAAATTTTCAACAATGTCCCAAATAGCCTTGTTCATTTCTGCATGTTCCGTAAAAAAACCGACCATGTCGAAGATACGAGGAGAAGCATCGGCCGTGAAAAACTTATCATAACCAAACTCCTTTGCATAGAAGAAAAATTCCACAGTGTGCAAAAAATTTCTTGAGCCCCCTATCAAGTCCCAATCAAATTGCCAATCATTGTCATTGGTATGTAAGTAATAGTCTACATTGGAGTTTTCGCACATTGCCAATATTTCTGCCGGATTTTCCTTGGCTAAAAGAGAATGTCCAAAATCTATGGTAATTCCGGTTGCGTTATTTTGAACCTCTTTCAAAAACACTATTGTTTTGGCACAACTGTCCAAAAAGCAATTGACACGGGTCTCGTTTATTTTATACTCAACGAACAATGGCATTTCGGGTTTATAATCCGCGGCTTCTGCAAAAGCATCGATCATATGCTTCCATCCTTTTTGATAATCCACTTGAAATAAATTATCGTACCCGTCTGACAATGGGCAACATGTAACCAAAGGAGCCCCTACCGTAATCGCATAATCTTTTGCATCTTTAATTAATTGAACTGCATCTTTGCGTAGGTCCGCATCCGGTCTGGATAATGCGCCGGGCACCCATTTGGTCTCTTTCTTGATGTTGGCATTTACCGCAGCAAACTCAAGTCCCATTTCGTTCATTAATGCTTTTGTAGCATTGGCTTCTTCAGTTTCATAGGGAAAAACAATTTCCACACCGCTAACACCATCAATCTTTTTTACGGTTTCCAACCTTTCCCTAAGTCCTGTGGGTTTTTGGTACTCCGAAAACCTATCCTGTGTCTTACTTAAAAATGCCGTAATAATACTTTGTTTCATATCTTCTTATTTCTTGGGACTATTTATTAATATGCGTTTGTTGTAATTCCTTCTATAATGGTTTCCCTAACAATGTCGGGGTCTGTAAATTGATCGTTCAAATCAGTTACGGTCGTTGAAAATGAATACATTACCGCACCTTCTTCGCCTGCTTGAAACCAATGCTTTGTCCCAGCAGGTAATACCAACTGGTCGCCCGGTTTCATGACAATTTCATTTCGCATGGTATAACATTCTTCTTTCCCATCCACGATAAAGCCTTCCTTAAAAGTATCCTTTCCGGGAATATAAAAACGGAGATTACCGCTTATTGCCCTAATTACTTCTTCTTTCCCGGCATCATCGCCCACAGTTGGATGCCAATGCTCCGGCTCCGTTTGGTTGGGAAGTAACACCAAAATCTTTCCGGCGATACGTTCCGTTTGAAACATCGTCAAAATCTGTACTCCTTCTTTTTTTATGTGATTTAAGCCAAAGTCAGCTGCTGTCATTTTCGATTTATCTACTTCAGTAAGCAAAAGCCCGGCATCTTCTATCATCTTTATCGATGTTTCGCAGACCTCCTTAAAATCTTCTTTAGTAATCATTTATAATTAATTATTTATTGATATTCAAGACCGTATCCGATTTAATATTCATCCAGAATAAAATGGCCAAGGTATTCAGAACCGCTGCCAGTATGAAAAATGGTGTCACGGAACCGGTGAATGACACCAAATATGGAAATGCCAACGCTGTTAAAAAAGATCCCAGGTTGCCTGCCATATTCATGGTACCGCTTACTGCCCCCGAATGCTCTTTCCCAATATCCACACAAGTAGACCATGACGGACTCAAAGTCATATCCGCTCCAAATACCGCCATAGATATAAATATGATAGCTCCATTGATCTCGGTCATGTAGATACTCCCAAAAATACCGATCGCGGCCAATGAAAAACCGATGATTGCCGGTACTTTTCTAGATAGCGACCACTTGCCCGTTTTATAAATCCTATCTACCAACCAACCTGAGAACCAGTTGCCAAACGCTCCAAAAATCAATGGAGCGGAAGAATAAAATCCTGCCTCCACTACATCCAAATTATAAGTGCTTTTTATGTGCGGAAAAAGCCAGGTAAGTGCAAAGAAAAAAGTGAAATTACTACAGAAATATTGCGCCATTAATAGACCCATATTCTTTGACTTGAACATTTTTGAAAAAGAAATTTTCTGTTTCTCTTCTGTGGTATCCTCTTGCTGCGTAGTTGCTTTTATATGTGCCACTTCTTCATTGGACATTGCAAAATGGTCCTCAGGGTTATCACAAAACCAAAAATACCAGGCCAATGCCCATAAAATTCCCAGAATACCCAGTATCAAAAAGCTTTGTTGCCAACTGGTTACCTCTATCAGCCATGCTACTATAGGCAGTGCTATGGCCGCCCCTATTCTACCTCCAGAGAAATTAATACCATTTACCAATCCACGTTCTCCGATGGGAATCCATTTGTAAATGGCTCTCGCCATACCTGGAAAAGCTCCGGCTTCACCAGCACCGAACAAAAACCGAATGATCAACATGGAAATAAAATTAAAAGCCGCTCCGGTCATGGCGGTGAAGATGGACCATAAACTGACAACTATGGTCAGCGTTTTACGAGCACCGAATTTATCTGCCATCATTCCGGCAGGAGTCTGGAACAAAGCGTATCCCAGAGCAAAAATTGCCAACACCCAACCCATTTCATTATCCGATAGATCAAGCGTTTCGGAAACCGGGTCTTTGGCAACAGAAATTAAGACCCTATCAAAAAGTACAATTAAGGCCAACATAAATGTACCGCCCACCATTTGATAACGAACCGGAAAAAAGGATTTATTCTTCATTTTCCGACTTTTCGTTAATTAGAATTTTAGATTTGGTCAAATGGTAGTTGCACAATTGTTCCGCCTTATCCACATCTCTTTCTTTAATAGCCTTTATGATGTTCATATGCTCTTTGAGTGTTTCCTGAGGCGGTCGGATAAGCCCTATCCTATCTATACAGCTCAACAAATTTCCTTGCTGTACGAGTTTGTTCAGAAAATTATTTTTACAATTTTTGATGATAGTCTCATGAAAAAGTACATCCGATTTCAGATACTTTGAGAGGTTTATTTTTTTTTTGTTTTGATATGGATTAAATATGGATGCCAATTCATCTATTTCTTCATCGGTTGCCTTCTCAGTAAACAAACGTATCGCAGTACACTCCAAAGCAATTCTACATTCATAGATTTCTATGACCTCGCTATCGCTAAACCCTTTTACAAAAACACCTCTACGTGGTATCGATTCCACCAAGTATTCCGCTTCCAGCATTTTCAATGCGCTGCGCAAAGGAGTTCTACTGATGCCTAAAGCCAATGCGAGCTTGTCTTGAATAATTTTCTCACCGGGTTCCAGAGCATTGGTAAGAATCATCTCTTTTACAGTTTTGTACGCTACGTTACCTAATACATCAATAGATATTTTGTTCAAAACCATTATTACTTTTAAGTGAAATATTCTGTATACTGTATTTTGTATACAAAATCAAAAATATAAATTATTTAAACAATTGCAACTATTTGTTCGATTTTGTTAATAACAAACTGTTTTTTTGTCGATTAGACAAAATCCTACGATTAACACAACTTTCTTTTAAATCAGTAATGCCTATGGTTCGTTGTCATCAATAAAAGATATACGATTTCGAAGCATTACCTATATTTGAAGAGAAACCATAATCGTATTGTTGTTGACCAACCTAATGTTATTGCAATCCACAAACGAAATACTGTCCTTTTACGGATGGTGGCAATTTTCAGTGTGTTTTTTTGCTTTTTTGGCCTTGTTCGCTATTTGGCGACATATCGGGAAAAAACAACAGGATTTCGGTCAGGTATGGTTGGCCCTATCTGTTTTATGTTGGAGTTTCTCAGGGCTGGCCGAAGTTTATTTCAATGATGTACATCAGTCTAACCGGCTACTTTTAGAAGGATGGCGCAGTATCTTATCTCTTTTCAACAGTCTTTTCATTCTTTTGGCATTGCCTTGGTTTCGGTTCTTGCCCGGACCATTGGCACCCATCATCAATTCCAAACATTGGAAATTTATTGTAGGGCTCCCTTTCGTTTTCTCACTTTTACCCACTATCAACAAAATGATATTTGGGCGCACCATAGCCATTATGAGCGAACTAGATGTCTACTATTCCTTGTTGACTTTGGCATTTCTGGCTTTTGTTCTTTGGGAATCTTTTGCAAAAAGAAGGTTGAAACTGTTGGCATGGTTGTCCATGGCCACTATTCTCATTGCACTGATCGCGCAATTCTATAAATTGACCGATGCATCCATTAACCTTAACCTCTTTTCTGCCATATTCAAGACCTGTCTCATTATGATTTTCTTTGCCCTGGCATTGAGTTGGGTAAAGGAATTATCGGAAAACGTACTGCCTCCTGCCAATTATTTTAAACTGAATTTTGCCGACCCCAATAAAAAGAGCAAACAAAAACATACTATTTTAATTACTGGACTGTCCGGTAAGGACCATCAATACATAAAACTTACGCCCAATGCGTACAATCTCCTATATAAGTTTGCCCTACAACGAAAATCCAAGATCGATGACTGGTTGGAAATAAAACCTAAAAGCTTTACGGAATCCACTAAAATCTATGATATACAGGATTATAATGAAGTGAAACGTCTCATCATCATGATATTGGATGGTTTGTTCGGAAAAGGAAATTGGACGCTAGAACTACATCTACATCCCTTAAAAAATCTACTCTTTGAATTGTCGGAAAAACGCGAACGGAAAATTCGTCTGGCATTGCCTCCTGAAAACATTATCCTATAAATAGCTTCTCCCGGTCACTGTCGGTAATTGAACTTACCGACATTTTTATATTTTTTCCGACTTTCTGTCTAAAAGAAAATTCTCGTTAGCACTTTGCATTTAAAATAACTAAAAATGAATGCACACCGAAGATGCTACACGCTTATTCTATTTTTACTGTCACCGCTTCTACTATTTTCGCAGGAACAAGGATTGGATGAAAAAATAAACGAGGCTTTTATGCCCGTTGCCATATGGTGGGAAAATCTAATTTTCACGGAAGTGACCATTGTAGGTCATGGCATCCCTATCATCCTTATTTTATTGTTATCAGGAGCTTTATTCTTCACATTTTACTTCGGCTTTGTTAATATTCGGCACTTTTCTACGGCCATCAAAGTTGTCAGAGGTAGGTATGACGAATTGGAAAAAGAAGCCTATAATAATGGAGAAGATGTACTAGGCACTATAAAGGCTGAAGATCATCAAGGTGAAGTGAATCATTTTCAGGCCTTGGCTACCGCAGTATCCGGAACGGTAGGTCTTGGAAATATCGCAATGGTAGCCGTGGCCATATCCATTGGCGGACCGGGTGCCACCTTTTGGATGATTGTGGCAGGAATCTTGGGAATGTCTTCCAAATTTGTAGAATGTACCCTTGGCGTAAAATATAGGGACATCGATAAAAATGGAAACGTATACGGAGGTCCAATGTATTACTTATCAAGAGGCTTAAAAGAAAACGGATTCAAAACTTTTGGGAAAGTACTGGCAGGGATTTTTGCCATACTTTGCGTAGGTGCCTCTTTTGGGGGAGGAAATGCTTTTCAAACCAATCAGGCAGCAGCACAAATTATAGAACGTTTCGGTATTCAAGGAGCGGCTTCCGGAAGTATTATCGGATTGATATTTGCTATATTGGTCGGTATCGTAATTATCGGTGGGATCAAACGCATTGCCAAAGTCACTGAAAAGATTGTTCCCTTTATGGCGGTGCTGTACGTTGCTGCTGCACTTTTCATTATTCTGACCAATATCAGTTATTTGGATGATGCTTTAGGATTCATCATATCAGATGCTTTTACACCTAAGGCAACCATTACCGGAGGGTTTGTTGGCGTCATGATACAAGGATTTCGAAGAGCGGCCTTTAGTAACGAAGCCGGTGCGGGCTCCGCTGCTATTGCGCATTCCGCAGTGAATACAAAATTTGCGGCATCCGAAGGTTTGGTCGGTCTATTGGAACCTTTCATAGATACGGTGATCATCTGTACCATGACCGCTATCGTCATTATCATGTTCAATATGGATGGCGCTTTTGTTTACGGAGATGTCATAGACGGACAAGCGTTAATGGCGGATGGCTCTAGAATAGGAGGAGTAAATATTACTTCATTGGCCTTTGATAATGCTATACCGGGTTCTTCATATGTTCTTGCCTTGGCGGTAGTGCTTTTTGCATTCTCCACCATTTTATCATGGTCTTACTATGGCCTTCAAGCTTGGAAATATCTGTTTGGGAGAAGCAAAAAAAGTGATTTGGCCTACAAGCTGATTTTTTTGATTTTTACCGTTCTTGGAGCTGCGGTCACTTTAGAAGCCGTCATCAAATTTTCAGATGCTATGATTTTGGCCTTGGTATTCCCAAATATGATAGGGCTTTTGTTTCTATTTCCTAAAGTACGAGATGAGTTAAAAAAATATTTGAAGGTTGTTCAAAATAAGAACTGACCAAAAAATTCTTATTTATAAATTGAAGGGATTCTGAGGAATTATTTCAATCTAGCAAACCACCGTGATATTAATTTTATTGTTAATAAGTATTGTTCTTGTTATTCCATTAATTGCCAAGTGAAACACTCATCTATAAGATTATTCAAATTAATTGATTATCAAAGTTTAATACAAAGAAATTATCACTGCCACTCATTATAAGGAACAAAAAAACACCCGATGTGGTATCGAGTGTTTATATACAATTCTACTAAAATATTGTTCTAGTTTCCTTTTTTGTAGTCTTCCAAAAATTTAGCCAGACCACTATCCGTTAATGGATGCTTTAAGAGTCCTTTGATAGCACTTAAAGGTCCTGTCATGACATCTGCCCCAATTTTGGCACAATCTATTACGTGCATCACGTGTCTTACCGAAGCTGCTAGAATCTCTGTTTGAAATCCGTAATTATCATAAATATGTCTGATATCATTGATCAAGCCCAAGCCATCCGTAGAAATATCGTCCAAACGACCAATAAATGGCGATACATAAGTTGCGCCTGCTTTGGCTGCCAATAAAGCCTGGCCCGCTGAAAAGACCAAGGTGACATTTGTTTTAATTCCTTTGTCGGAGAAATATTTACAGGCCTTTACACCATCCGCAATCATGGGTAGCTTTACTACAATTTGAGGGTTTAACGCGGCAAGTTTTTCGCCTTCTTCTACCATACCCTCAAAATCCGTAGAAATAACCTCAGCGCTCACATGACCATCAACTACACTACAGATTTTTTTGTAGTGCTCCAAAATATTTTCAGCCCCGGTAATACCTTCTTTGGCCATTAAAGATGGATTGGTTGTAACCCCGTCCAATACACCCATATCCTGGGCTTCCTTAATATCGTCTAAATTAGCTGTATCTATAAAAAATTTCATTTTATTTTCTTTTTTAAGTTCTTGATTATTTTAAGAATTCCATGACCTGCTTATATACTTGCTCTCCCGTAAACCCGAATTTCTCGTCCAAAACCTTAGCCGGGGCCGAATATCCAAAATGTTCCAAACCGAACACTTTTCCGTTAGGTCCGGCCAAAGCTTCCAAGTTAACGGGCAAGCCAGCGGTCAATCCAAAAATAGGCTTGTCAACAGGTATGATTTTGTGTTGATAATCTACGGGCTGTTGCCTAAAAATTCCTTCTGACGGTATAGAGGCGATATTTACTTTTAAGCCATCTTTATCTTGAAGCAATTTAGCGGCATCGACCAATGTGGAAACCTCAGAGCCGTTTGCTATCAATACTACATCCGCATCTGCAGTTTCTTGGACCAGATATCCTCCTTTTTGAGCCTCTAGAGCAGCTTCATATCTATCCGATGCTGCCGGAACATCCTGAATACCTTGTCTTGACAAAATAAGCCCAGTTGGCGTATTCGTATTTTCCATTGCCATTTTCCACGCTACGCTGGTTTCCTGTGAATCAGCAGGACGTAATGCCAAAAAGCTTTGGTTGTGATTGTGATTCTTCAGTTTTTCCAATAATCGAATCTGCGCCTCTTGTTCTACAGGTTGATGCGTAGGACCGTCCTCACCTACTCTAAAGGCATCATGTGTCCAAACGAATTTTACCGGTAGCTCTTGAATACAACTCAAACGGATAGCTGGTTTCATATAGTCCGAAAATACAAAGAACGTCGCTACCACCGGAATGATACCGCCGTGCAGTGCAATACCGTTAGCTATCGTGGCCATTGTCAATTCAGCAACACCCGCTTGCAAAAATGCCCCGGAAAAGTCTCCTTTTTTAAGTACTGTTGTTTTCTTTAAGAATCCATCGGTTTTATCACTATTGGATAAATCGGCTGAGGAAACTATCATGTTTTCCACGTTTTCTGCCAAATAGCCCAATACATTGGAAGAAGCCGCCCTCGTTGCTAGACCGCTCTTATGTTCCACAGAACCAAAATCCAGTTCCGGTAATTTTCCGGATAGGAAGGTATCTAATTTTTTGGATAAAGCTTTATTTGAAGCTTTCCAGGCTGCAATTTCTTGTTTTTTTGCTTCGGCATTCTTCTTTTTATTTTCAAGGACATTATCGTAGAAACTTTCGACCTTACCATAAACATCAAATGGATTATTGACATCCGCTCCTAGATTCTCCATGGTTTTCTGATAGTCTGCGCCTGTATCGCCTATTGGTTTTCCGTGAAGTTCTGTATAACCCTCGTAAATGGACCCATCTGCAGTAACACAACCCTTGCCCATGATGGTTTCCCCAATGATTAGCGTGGGTTTTTCCGTTTCCGCATTTGCATCTGTCAGGGCCTTTCTAATCTGCTCATGGTCATGACCATCTATTGTCACTACCTTCCACCCCCAAGCCTCATATTTTTTAGCAGTATCCTCAGAAGTAACCTCATCGGTCTTAGAAGATAATTGAACATCATTGGAATCATAGAACATGATAAAATTGTTCAACCCCAAATGCCCAGCTATTCTTCCTGCTCCCTGTGATATTTCTTCCTGTACGCCACCGTCAGAAATAAATCCGTAGATTTTATGGTTCATCCAATCCCCAAAACGAGCTTTTAAAAATTTAGCGGCTATAGCGGCTCCCACGCCCATGGTATGGCCCTGTCCCAATGGCCCTGAAGTATTTTCAATACCTCGTTTGACATCTACTTCCGGATGGCCCGGCGTTACGGAACCCCACTGTCTAAAGTTGGAAATATCTTCCTTTTTGAAGTTGCCCAACAAATAATATTGTGCATACATTAATGAAGATAAGTGACCGGCGTCCATAAAAAAGCGATCACGAAAAGGCCACTCCATATCCGTGGGGTCATAATTGAAAAATTCCGAATACAGTATATGCATATAATCCGCACCACCCATGGGTCCTCCCGGATGCCCAGATTTTGCTTTTTCGACCATTGCGATTGCCAAAGCCCTAATGTTATCCGCTGCTAATTGATCTATTTCCTTGTTCATTTCTATGTATCAGTTGTATTTCTTATGTAGCACATTAAAATTAGATGGTAAAGATACCTGATTTTGAAAGCTAGAAAAAATAATCGGAAAGATGTATACCAACAATACAAGTCTTTATTGTTGATAACCCGATAATTCAAGAAAACTCGTCCCACATAAATCCGATGGAAATTAAAAGTAGCTTGTGAAAAATCTTGAAACCTACTATCCCTCGAAGTAAGCCATATACGAATGATTTGGATTAAACATGCTTACTCAACAAGGGTGTTAAAGGATTATCTAAATATCTTAAATATTCATTATTGTATTTAATCATAACCTTTTTATAAGAAGGGTCTTCCACTACCTTTTGGATATTAGCCTTTATTTCATCGAGGCCATCCTCTTTTATGCTACCGGTTAATCCCAAGCCATGATATTCCATTCTTGCCGCAGAGCCGTTCTGGTCAAAATTTCCTCCCGAATAAATCAACATTGGAACTTTAAAATGAATACATTCATTAATACTGTTGATACCGCCATGATTAATATTACAGTCCGTATGCTTAAGGATTTGAAGTTGAGGAACCCAATCAAATAAATAGGTATTTTTTGGTACTTCGTCAAAATTGGATTTTTGAACTTTGTTTCCTAAAGTGATAACCAAAATCCATTCTGATTTAGATGCTACAGCCCTTATTAAATTTTTTATAAAAATAAGATTGCCCGGTATTAAGGTACTTAGAGAACAAAAAATTATTTTTCTATTGAATTCCCTTTTGATTTCAAAAATTTTCTGAAGTCTTTCTTGCTCTTTATGTGATATACTTTCATTTCTGAATTCGCTTACCATAGGGCCAACATATTTAAATTCAGTATTGCCCTTATGAGGAAACTCCAACTCTTTTAAATTAAAAGAAAGCATATTTGAATTCGGATAGCTAAATAGCGTTGGTAGATTGGTTTGCTTTATTTTATTCATGGGGAAGCAATTATCTTTGGCATATTGCAGCAAAGATTTACGCCTGTAATCCTTGAATAAAAGTTTATCCTTTAAAATTCTTCCTTTTACTTTTAGACTAATAAACATCCAAACAAGAAAAATGTTGAAGCGACTCCCCTTTAAACCACTACCCGGAATAATATCTGTGCGAATTGGAGGTAAATTAAGTCCATCTCCAATATGATTGAACCATGTAGTAGTAATGGTAGTAGGTATTCTTAATTTGTATGAAACGAAAATAAGATCATGAATCTCTTTGTCTACAATTACACAATCTGGATTTAAGTTCAATAATAAGTCCTCGTATTTTTCTAGCCCTAAAAGCGATACAGATTTTAAATAAAGTAATTTTTTGTTTCTTAAATGATATATAACCTTTCCAAGAAATCCTCTTTGGTAAAAACCTAGATTCTTGGGAGAAAGTTCATATTGAATTTCGGGAAGTTGCAAATAATCCAAACCATATGGTTCAATTTTAATCCGTACATCCCTAGTGGCTAAATATGTGATATGATGTCCCTCCTCCTTAAGTCTTGCGCACAACTTTAAACTTGCATTTAGGTTGCCGTAAAGCCCTGTCATAATAACTGCTATATGCGCCATATTTAAGAATTATTCTTGATAAATCAAGTCGTTCCATTCATGAAAAACATACCGATCTATCTTACCTTTTGTTGCTATTGCAGCCAAATAGCCCTCAGCAGGAACAAAGGATTTAAGGGTCCAATTATCCTTACTCTTCTCATCCCAGTATGTATTTAAAAGTTCAGCTTCTAAATCATTGTCCAAACTTACCGCAAATTGTTTTAAAGGAAATGAAAGACCGCTACCTTCCGCCTTAATAAATGCTTCTTTTCTGGTCCAACACCTATAAAAAGCTCTATCTCTTTCTAAAAAGGGCAACTTCTTTAAATTCTCAACTTCTTTTTTGGAGAAAAAGTTTTCTGCCAAATCCATTAAATTTATATCTCTTTTGCAATTTTCGATATCAATCCCTACCTCGGCATCTTTTAAAAAGCAGATGACCGAGAAGTTTTGGGAATGTGAAACATTAAATTTTAATCCATATCGGGAAGGTAGTCTCGGTTTACCAAAAGAATTGTATTCCAACTCTATTTGATCAGGACGTTTATTCCAATAAAAGCCTAGGAGCGTTTTCAATAGGCCCCTTGTAATTACATAACAATCCCTGTCTTTATCAAACCGAAAAGCATTAGCTTTATTTATTTCGGCCTTATTTAAAATAGAATTGAAAAAGTTAATTCCTTTCTTGCTTTCCGATAAGTCAATAGTCCAGATAATGAGCTCGCCGGTATGTAGTTCATTGATGCAATTGTCGTTGGGCGTAACTTTCAAACTAATATATTATCGGGATTCTAATATAGATTTTTCAATATTCGAAGCTAAATTATCAACATTTTCACCTTCAAAAAGTGTTAGATGATTTCCTGAATTGTAAAGCACTTTTACCGGTGTCATAGTTATATTATTCCATCCCTCAATGTATTCGTTATTAATGGCTACATCTGATTTTTCTGTCAAAATTAGAGTTACCGAACCTTCGTTTTTGGTTTTCCAGTCATATTGGTTATAAATAGTTCTGAGATTTTTTCTAATTTTTTCAATATTCTTTTCTCCTTTAGTACCAAAAAATTTAATCATTGGAGGGTGGACAAATCTCATAAGCTTAGTGTGCAGCATGAGCTTTATTGCCTTTAATGGATTTTGACCAAATCTTTTTGCAAAACCTACTATTCTGATTTTTAGCCTATCAGGGCTTAATATATCTTCCTGTCCCAGAACACTATCCGCTACGATGAGATTTGTGATCTCTTTTTTTTGCGCAAAGATTTTCGCTATTTCTATCCCAACGGCAGTACTAAAACAATACACCATTAAGTTGTACGGTCCATTGGGCAATATCTGGCTAATTTCCTCTGCGTAACTCTTCGCCATTTGTTCAATACTTTTATGCACATCCTCTTTTTCATCCAAACCAGAAGGCTGAAGCGCGTAAACTGGTCTTTCGGGGTCAAGATTATCAACTAAAGGATTATAGAAAAATACATGACCACCGCCACCATGAATACAAAATAACGGTGTTTTGGTTCCTTTTGCTCTTAGGGGCACTATAAATTTCCAAGGGTCGGATGCATCCCCTCCTTCTATAAATTTGGATAATGAAGCGATAGTAGGATGTTTTAATATGGCTTGGGGAGGTAATTTTATACCAAGTTTCTTTTCGAGTAAAGTCAACATTTTTACGGCCATTAGGGACTTCCCGCCTATCTGAAAGAAATTATCATGTATATTGATGTTCTTACGACCGAATATGGTTTCCCATATTTCCGTTAATTGTAGTTGCAATTTGTTCTTTGCAGCAAAATAGCCCTCTCTTTTCTTTTTTTCCTCCTTTTGTGATGGTTGTAAAGTTTCTATCAGATGCATTGAAGAATCCAAATTTTCGTATAATCCTGATATATTCATTAATGGCTCCTCCGTTACTTTGAACAAAACCGTTTTTAAATTTTCAAAAAACCAGTTGCCAATATCATCATTTATAATCCCCTTATCAGATATTAAATTAATTTTCAATCTATCATCATCCAACTGTATTGTAAACGTGAAGGGATAAGTAGTTGTAATACCACTTTCGAAGGCATGGACTTTAATTCCTCCTTTATCCAAAACATTCCATGGAAAATTCTCAAAAATAAAAAGGCTATCAAACATTTGACTACTAGATGACCATACTATAAAAGAACTTATCTCATTAACAGTAATATGCTCAAACTTTCTTGCTTTTTGCTGTTGTACCTGTAAATCTTTAAAGAAATTTACTAACGTTGGATTTTGGGTGGTATCCACGGCAACCGGCAAAACATTGGCAAACATGCCAGCCAGCATATCCATATTTGGAAATGAATTATTTCTCCCGGAAACCGTTGTGCCAAATAAGACTTTTTCTTCGCCAAAAAACTTCGCAACGAGCAATCCCCAAACGCCTTGGAAGAATGTATTCAGCGTAATTTTATGTTTTTTTGAAAACGCGCTAAAAGTAGCTGTTTGCTCTTTGGACAATATGAAAACCGTATTTCTATTTGAACCTTTCAAAGGAGATTCTTTGGCATTGAAAATAACGGCCTTATTAAAATTCATGAGCGTTTCTTTCCAAAAATCGATAGCTTCATGAGGATTTTGTTTGTTCAACCATTTAAAATAGGACTTTGTTGCAGGAATTGCATTTAAATCAGGTTCGGAATTGTTTATATAACTATTATAATACTCAAATATATCATTCAATAAAATACTGCTAGACCACCCATCCAACAATAAATGATGGCAGTTCCAAATCAAATAATGCACGGTTTCCGAAAAACTTATAATATTTACTTTCGCCAATGGTCCCTTTTCAAAATTTATTGTTCTTTCTTCTTTTTTGGATTTGAAATTTTCAATAGCCTCTTTGTGATCGGATTCCTCTACCGTTTTCCATTCATAATAATTCCAATTTAGTTTTAAATCCGGTCTTACCACTTGAACGGGCTTCTCCAATTTGTCCCAATGAACCGTTGTCCTTAAAATTTCATGTCTTTTAACAGCGGCTTCCCAAGCTTGTTTAAGGAGATTTTGGTTTAATTCTCCTTCCAATCTGGTTTGTAGCTGCAAAAACCCTTGATCAGATTCGCTAATGATATGATGAAAAAGCAACCCCTGCTGCATTGTATTAAGGGGATATATTGCCTCGATTTTTGGTTTGTTTATGGTACTTTTTTCCATATAATCTTACTCTAGACTGGATAATAGGTTATCCAGATCATCTTGATTTAAATCTACTTCCGAAAAATCCGATGGGCTATACCGCTGACCTTCCTGATTTATACAGTGATTTACCAATACTTCTACGTTATCTATAAAGCTTTCCAATATTGTTTTGAGTTGATTTTTCCCAATGAAATTTGTCCCATAATTACATTTCACAGTCAACTTGTCGTCAATTATATAAACATTCAGTTCTAAAATATAATTGCGTTCACTTTTTTGGTGATGTACATTTTCAAATATTGGTGTCACGACCAATTCTTCATTGCTATGGTCAGGTTCATTTATAAGTCTCCCAAGATAGTTGAACACGATTTCCGGTTCTTTTGCTGCTAAACCCAAATCTTTCCTCAAATATCTTAATACTCCATAACCAATGCCTCCTCTTGGTATTGCTCTTACTTGCTCCTTTACATTCATTATTTTTCTGTCCAAACCTCCCATATCTTGTTCAAGACTTATGGGAAAGAACGAAGTAAACCAACCTACCGTATTGGACAAATCATATTCGGTACCCAAAGTCTCACGGCCATGACGCTCAAGATTTATGCTTAAAGTAGTTTCGCCAGACCATGCACAAAAAGTTTCCACTAAGGCCGTTAATAAAAGTTCATCCGTTTTAGTATGATAGCTGTCGTTTGCAGAGGATAATAGATAATGGGTAGTGTCCTGCGCTAAGGTAATGGTATACGTTTCTATGTCTTCCGATAGAATAGATGATTTTTTAATCTCTTTAAACGGAAGTTCTTTTATTTTATCGACCTGATTTAACCAATATTCCCTCTCTTCCCTTAAATCTAAACTTTTTAAATGTTCAACCCATTCCCGTATTGATGTTGTTCTTGTTGGCAATTCAAAATTCCCCATATTAATTTTGTCATGTAGAGCGGTCATCAACTGTTCCATTATCAATTGCCATGACACTACGTCTATAATCAGATGATGGGCGAAAAGTATACAGATGTCCTTATTTTCGTTTCCTAATCCAAAATGGAGTGCCCTAAAAAGATTGCCTTTTTTTAACTGAGTATTTTCTTGAACTTCTATAAAATATTTTTCTATAGCAGCTTGCTTATCTTGCTCTTGGGATAGATCAATATATAGATAAGAATCCAAAACTTGCGAATTCGTTATTTTGGATTTCCAAAGTCCGTTTTCCTGAAAAAAAGATTGACGAAGCACATCATGTTTATCCACAATTTCCTTGATGACAACTTTTAAAACAGAACCCATATTAACAGGGATTTCGCCTATCATCATTCCTTGATTCCAATAATGCGGAGCATTTTTATGTGTATCAAAAAACCAATGTTGGATTGGACTGAGATCAATTTCTCCAACTAGTGTTTCTTGTACATTGGCAGTCTTGATGTTTTTATCCAGAAATAGAGAGAGCTCAGCTATTTTTTGATGTTCAAACAGCATGTTAGGAGACAATTCCAAACCTAATTTTCTGGCTTTTGAAATTATTTGAATACTTAATATAGAATCCCCTCCTATTTCAAAAAAATT
This sequence comes from Maribacter algae, assembly GCF_047345745.1. NCBI lineage: Bacteria > Pseudomonadati > Bacteroidota > Flavobacteriia > Flavobacteriales > Flavobacteriaceae > Maribacter > Maribacter algae. The sequence goes on along the minus strand of NZ_JBLFES010000002.1, from coordinate 435,451 downwards.
GTCGTTAATCCCAACAGGGCTGAATTCCAGTACCTGCTCCCAAACCCTTACCAATAACTCTTCGGTTTCATTGGTTGGTTTATTATTTGAAAGTATGTTATCTACGCCCTTTATAGCTTCTTTTACACTTAACAGTTTTTTTCTATCTATTTTGCCATTAGGCAAATAAGGAAATTTCTCAACCGAAATAAAATCATTGGGAACCATATGATCCGGTAATCTGCTCTTTAAAAAATTCTTTAACCGTTCCTTGTCATAATCATTATTCTCCTCAATATAGGCAATTAACCGATTAGGCTTCCTAGTGTTGTTTTCCAAGACGCTATTCCCCACAAGTTGTCTGAATTTTAAATGAAGAAGTTCCAGGTCACTAGAGGACAAATTCATTATCATTTCAGATATTTTTTTCTTTTTCATAAGAAGCGTTTCGGTTATTTTCTTCCGAATTTTTAACTATTTTTTATTTGCTTGAACAAATACTCTTTTTCAGAATCTTTTAAAGCGGTGACAGATTCAATGAGTTCCTCAATTTCATTATTTTCCAAACGTTGTTCTAAGATGGAGAACATTTTCTCATGGCTAATTTTCTCATCGATAAAAGTTTCTTCGCCACTGCTTTGATCGGCGAGGACAACTGCCTTCTTTACCATACTATTTTTCAACAAAACATTTTCAATTTCATGGAGTTCTACACGAAATCCCCTTATTTTCAACTGATTATCCGCTCTGCCCAAGAATTCTATATCACCATCTACATTATAGCGTGCCAAATCTCCAGTCTTATAAATAATCCTCTCTATATCATCACTCCAAGGTGCTTGGATAAAAGCGGAACTTGTCAACTCTTCATTATTCAAGTATCCAGCGGAAAGACAGCCCCCCCCTATATAAAGTTCCCCAACTGCACCAAATGGAACCGACTTAAAATCATTGTCTAAAATATGTGTTGTAGCTCCCGCGACTGGTCTCCCTATGGGGACAGTCTTGCTATCTTCATCGCCTTTTTCTATGTGATGCGCAATGCACCAAACAGTAGCTTCAGTAGGTCCATATTCATTAAAAAGAGAAGTATTTGGCATACTGCTAAAATGTGTTTTGACCATTGCCGTTGTACATTCCTCTCCAGCTACGATGACGGTATTTAAAAATCCTAAATTCGCCAAATTACAATTCTCCAAAATCACTTTGTACAAAGATGGTAATAACAAAATATGACTGATTTCATATTTTTGGATCAAGTATTCAATTTTCTGTATATCCTGTTCTATTCTTTTAGGGGTTATCACTAAATTCCCACCTGTGCACAGAGTCCAGAAAATACCTGCTTTGGAGCTGTCAAAACTTATTGAGGACATCAAAAGAAATGAAGATGGGTTTGTTGGATAATATTCCAATCTACCCGTTGTAGACTGCATGATGTTGCCATGGCTTATAGGAACACCCTTGGGGTTTCCTGTGCTCCCGGAAGTATAGATTACGTACGCTGTATCTTCGGTGACTGATATCGGGAAATTTTTCTTTTCGATTTTTTTAAAACCGGAATCCAATTTTACAATGGCGCAGTTCGTTTTGCTGAATATTTGTTCCAATCCAGATGTAGTCAGAACCACCGGAGCATTAGAATCCATTAACATAAATGTTATCCTATCGATAGGATAATCAGGGTCTATTGGCAAATAAGCACAACCCGCCTTCAAAATTCCAAGCAAACCCGTTATCATAGCTATAGACCTCTCTACGCAAAGGCCCACAATTACTTTCTTATATTCTGTTTTTGTTAAAATTTGTTGGGCTATGCTGTTTGCCCTATTTTCTAGTTCTAAATAAGTAATATGCTGGTCGTCAAAAGTAAGTGCAATAGCTTCCGGTGTTTCAACGGCCCATTTTTCTATAATCTGATGTATGCCTGTGAAATTGAAAAATGAATGATTTACCATACCTGGGTCAGTAAAAAAAATATTTTCTTCCTCTTCTGTGCATGGTGCTATATCTTTTAATGATGTTCTTGTTTGGCCAATAATTTCGGTTATTAAGACTTCAAAATAGTTTTGAAATCTTTCTACGGTCCTGTCCTTAAATAAATCCGTAGCATATTCCATTTTTACTGTGATGATTCCATTTTCGTTTGAAACAAAAAGCGTTAGATCAAACTTGGAAACATCTGCCCCTAGAACTTGATACTCACTAACAACTTCATTTCCAAAAGAGAGTGTATCCTGAATATCATTGTAAAGAAACATGGTCTGGAAAAAAGGATTTATACTTAAGGATCTTTGAGGGTTTAAAGTCTGCACCAGGGTTTCAAAAGAAACATCTTTATTGTTAAATGCCTCAAGAACGGTCTGCGCTACTTCTTTGGAGAAATCGCCGAAACTAGAATTCCCATCTATAGTATTTCTTAAAACAACAGTATCATTAAAGAAACCTATAACCTTTTCTAAACTACTCTTTTCTCTATTGGAAATAGGTGTACCTATCAAAATATCTTTTTGACCGGTATATTTGTTGAGGAAAACATAGAATACCGATAGAAAAAAACTGTAAGGAGTTATTTCTAGTTCTTTTGCCAAGTCAAGAATCAAACTGGAAAATTCCCTGGAATACGTTTTAGTTAAGGTTTTTCCTTTAAAAGATGGTGTCAGCGGTCTTTTGAAATCTGTTGGTAAATTCAATAGGCCTATTTGACCTCCTAGTTTAGATTTCCAATATGCCAATTGTTTTTCATCAATATTTTGTTCGTTTTTCCAAGCTGCGTAATCAGTATATTGTACGGGCAACGGTTCTTTCAATGGGAGTTTGTTCTGCCTAGAAATATATTCGTAATTTTCGACCAATTCTTTCCTGAAAATTCCCATGGACCATTCGTCCATTAAAATATGGTGAAGGTTTACTAAAAAAATATATTCTTTCGCATCTAGTTTAATCAATGTAAATCTGGACAAATCATCACTTGATAAATCAAAAGGATAATTCACCTCCTCGTTTATAAGCGCGTTGGCTTTGCTTTCAGCTTCAACCCTATCCAACCCCGAAAAATCAAATTGTTTTAAGGCTATGTTCGTCTTAGGGTTTATTTTCATAAAAGGCTCCCCTTCACTTATATAATATGAAGTTCTTAAAACATCATGTTTAGCATATATACCCTCTAAACTTTGTAACAGATAATCAATGTTTAAATTCCCTTTTATTCTATGACGTTCAGAATAGTTGTAAAAGGGATTTTTTGGAAAAAGCTGTTGTAGAAACCATAATCGACGTTGACTTGGCGAAAGAAGTAGATCTGTAGATTTCCCAATTTTAGGAATTTCATTGGAGGTTGTTTCTTTCTTTTTACTTTTCCAACTGCTCAATAAAGACGATAATGGCTTTTTTCCTTGACTCATGAATTATGAAATTTGAGCTAAATATCTATTTTAATCCTAGGTATACCGCTAAGTCGTACAATTTTGATTTTATAAAATATTCCACTCCTAAATCAATATCAAAAATTCTTTCGATACACCAATATAGGGATACGATAATTAGAAATATTGAACCATACAGCAAAATTTTGGGATAGATTTTCTTATTTCTTATTAAATATAATATAGGGAATATCATAGCTATAATAACCAGTTGACCTATTTCTACCCCTACATTAAAACCAAGGAGAGAAATGGTCAAACTTTCGTTGGTCAACCCAAGGTCACTCAACACACTGGCAAAACCAAAACCATGGAACAAACCAAAAATGAAAGCTATTACCCAATCACGGCCTTTAAAAATTGGTCTAATATTATGATAAGCGGCCAAGCCGATAGAAAAGGCGATAATAGATTCTACTAATCTAGAAGGAAGGATAACCAATTCCAATGAAGCTAAAGTCAGTGTAATCGTATGTGCTATAGTGAAAAAGGTGACTACTTTTAGAATAAAGAAAAATGCCGATTTGAAATTGTCCACTGGTTTCCATGCGGAAAAAAAGTTTTTATTGTCTATTTCAATGAGCTCTTCCTTGCTCCGCCTTCTTACAACTGCAGGTAAGATCAATGCCAATAAGAATAAAATATGGTCCAATCCGATCCAAATATGCCATATACCCTGTTTGACCATGGCCACAAAACCTTTCCAGACAGATCTACTTGTCAAATCAAGAATATCCTTGGGATCGGACGGTGTAAAGTATAATGATATTACGGATTCATTTTTAATAACCCCTGCCTTAAAGTTTTGCTCTACGGTTAAAAACCCTCTGTGCTCATCATCAACTTCAAATACGGCATTATAGAAAACTTCCAGAGCATCCGGTAAAACATCGGTGTTTTGTAGATGAAATCTAAATTGTCCAAAACTATTGGCACCCGCTATCAATACGGTAACATTATCAAAGACAACTTTGTGTTGCCCCAAATTGGAACTGAAAGAAGATTTTCCGAGAAGATATGATTTGATTCTTTCGGCATGCGGCTCTAAATCCGATACGGTTAAATCATTGGTAAGATTTAATCCGAATAATTTGTTCAATTCGGTTACGTTCAGTTCAAAACGGCCTTTTATACCCTCCGTTTCATAAATACTCAAGAAAACATAACTTTGGTTAGGCGCATGACTCCATAGCTTTAAACTGCTAAGGGCGAATAGGACAAAAGATAAAAGTAAAATTGATTTTTTCATTCTTCAAATAATATTTATTAGAAACTAGAAATGGTATGGCTATTTTAAGGAACAAGCTTTTCAACCTCCTTATAGCAAATATAATCAGGTCTATTTGACTTTTTTGCTGGAGCATTGGACATACTGTTATAAGTAAGTATGGCCGTACTCCGCTCAAACGGTGATACGTTCATATTTGAGGCGTGATATACATTCGGATGAAAAAATAGTACTGAACCCGCCTTACCTTCAAAGGGGACTATACCATTTGCTTTTGCTTGTTCGGCAACCAAATTGTTATGTACCGTATACTTTAAATCCGAGGTAAGGGAACTGAGTAAACTATCTTTACCGTTTTTTAAATGCTCCTTGGGGTGAAACTGTGCTATCCCATTTTTTTGGGAATTGGGAATCAATAATAATGGGCCTTGATAACTGGAAACGTCATCTAAAAGAAGCATTACAGAAATCATGTCCGGTTTGTCAATACCGTCATCAAAATGCCAATAAGGAAAATCTTGATGCCATTCCCAATACTTGCCAACAAATGCCTCTTTCAGATTTAATTTATATTGATATAAATACAAATCGTCCCCAATGAGCTGTTCGCTTGATTTCAATAAACGTGCATCGTTTATTAAATCCTTAAAAACGGCTACCTGCCTTTCTGGCGCAAAAATGGAGCGTATGCTACCATTTTCCTCAGTAATGACATTAGGCTCTTCCTTGAACGATTTAAAACTGTCCAAGCCTGACTTTAATTTTTCTATTTCCCATCCTTCCAAGAGATTTTCAAGTATCAAGAAACCATTTTGATGGTAATTCGCTATTTGTTTTTCTATTAACATAATAATTAGTTTAACTAATCTTAGTAACGGTTTTGTAAATTACTATCAAAATCCAAAAAGTAGCGCTAAAAATAGTATCAAAACTGAATTTTGACGTTTAAAGAGGAATTGGAATGTATATATGCTGTCATGTTTAAAATTCACTTTCGTGTTTTTATAAACACTAAGAAATAGATTTCTAAAGTATATTTTAAGTATTAATCTTTTTTTTCGATAAATAAGAAACCTTATCGGGTCACCTACTGCCTAGCGTTATAAAACAAATGAAGAATTTCATATCATTGTCAAGATTGTACTTTCGTCTTTAACTCTAAATATTCCTTTTCAACGATGTTTTTTATCATTCTTAAGGAAATACCTATTTCTTTGTAATCATTATAAAATCAAACAAGAATGGATTTTTCTTGGAAAGAGGAACACGAGAACTATAAAAAAGAAGTTATAGAGTTTGCGCAATCCCGGTTGGGCAACACCTTTACAGAGGCAGATAAGAATTGTACTTTTTCTAAGGACGATTGGCAGAAATGTGCGGATTTTGGATTATTGGATCTTGCGATCCCCAAAGAATACAATAGAACTAATAAAGAAATAGATATACTTGGCGCTACCTTGGCCATGGAGGGCCTTGGTTACGGATATACCGATAACGGATTACCATTTGCATTGAGTGCTCAAATGTGGACCGTGCAACTACCAATAGCCCAATTTGGTTCTATAGATCAAAAAAAAGAATATTTACCCGCACTTTCTTCCGGGAAATGTATCGCGTCCCATGCATTAACAGAACCAAATGCCGGTTCAGATGTGTTCAGCATGCAACTGAAAGCAGAAAAGGTAGATGGAGGGTATTTGCTAAATGGGGAAAAATGTCTCATTACGTTAGCGCCCGTAGCAGACGTTTTACTGGTTTTTGCCACAACCAATCCTAAATTGGGAAAATGGGGAATAACGGCTTTTCTTGTCAAAAGAAATACAAAGGGTTTAAAGATTTCTGAGAACAAAGAAAAAATGGGACTCAGAACGGTTCCGATCGGTGACCTTTTTTTTAAAGACTGTTTCATACCGGAAGCCTGTAGGCTAGGAAAAGAAGGCGGAGGTTGGGCCATTACCAATCACTCTCTTGAACATGACAGATGTAGCATTCTGGCAAGTCAATTAGGTGCTATGGAAAGGCAACTGGAAACGGCTATAAATTTTGTTAAAAACAGAAAACAATTTGACAAAAAGATAAGTGAGTTTCAATCGGTGTCCAACAGAATTGCCAATATGAAACTTAGATTGGAAACTTCAAGATTATTACTTTATAAGGTCGCTTGGTTAAAAAATCAGGGGAAATCGGCGATGTTGGAGGCTGCACTGTTAAAACTACAATTAAGTGAGGATTTTGTATCCTCTAGCATGGATACCATTAGGTTACATGGTGGTGCCGGTTATTTATCGCAAAATGAAATAGAGCGAGATTTAAGAGACGCCATAGGAGGTATTATTTATGCAGGCACTTCAGATATACAAAGGAATATTATAGCTAAACTTTTAGGACTTTAAAAAACTGACTTTTGATATTCACCTTACATCATATTTTAGAGAAAGCAGCCCTAAATTTTCCAAACAAAGAGGCTTTTAGATTTTTATCTGAAAGTATCACTTATAAAGAACTGAATGAAAAAGCGAACAAATTAGCTTTTTACTTATCACAAAAAGGAGTAAAAAAAGGAGACAGGATAGGTATATTTATGAATCGTTGTTTGGAAACGACAATAGCGGTTTACGGTATTTTAAAATCTGGAGGGTGTTATGTGCCATTGGATTCTTTTGCACCAACGGAGCGTACTAATTTTCTTATCAAGGATTGTAATATAGACCATTTGGTTACAACCGATAACCAAAATAAAAAAGTTAAAAAAATAATTGCCGATAATACAAATCTTAAAAGTATTATCGGAACCTCCACAATAAATTTAGATGTTTGTATAGGCTGGGAAAATATTTTCCAAATTTCCACGGAAAACTACGTTCCAATAAAAGTGGTTGATCAAGATTTGGCCTACATTCTTTATACCTCCGGTAGTACCGGGGTGCCAAAGGGAATAATGCACACGCATTACAGTGCGCTGAACTTTGCGAAACTTGTCATTGATTGTTATAAATTCAATTCTAATGATAAGATAGCTATAACGGCACCTCTACACTTTGATCCTTCTACTCTTGGATATTTTTCGGCTCCATTGGTTGGAGCCACAACTGTTATCATTTCTGATATGCACTTGAAATTAACTGCAAGTCTGGCAGAAATAATGGAGGAAGAAAAACTTACGGTTTGGTTTTCGGTGCCTTTGATATTGATGCAGTTACTTAATGGTAGAAACCTGGAAAAAAGGAATTTCGACTCCCTAAAATGGATCCTATTTTCAGGAGAAATCTTCCCGACCAAACACTTACGCAGACTCATGAACATTTGGCCGAATAAAAAGTACAGCAACATTTATGGGCCTACAGAACTTAATCAATGTACTAATTATAATTTTGAGGTACCTCCTGCAACAGATGCTCCCATACCTATTGGTAATGTTTGGGAAAATACCGAATTCAAAATTCTGGATGCGCAAGACCATGAAGTGTCCTATGGGAATCAAGGGCTTTTAGTGGTCAGGTCAGGAACTATGATGAAAGGGTATTGGAACAATGAGGAACTTACGGAAAAATCCTTCTATAAGGAACCTGTAGCAAGAGGCGTAGAAGCAGTGTATTACCGCACTGGCGACCTTGTGGAACAGAATGAGCGAGGAGAATTGATTTTTCTAGGAAGAAAGGACAGGCAAATAAAAATTAGGGGGCATAGGGTCGAAATTGACGAGATTGAAAATATCTTGATGAAGTCAGACCAAGTTAAAGAAGCTGCTGTAATCGTTTTAGGGGTAGATGATAAAAAATCACTCTTGGCAGCCGTACAGTTAAATGAGGAATCCGATATAGAAGTAAAGGAGATAAGCTCTTTTTGCAAAAAATACCTACCGAGCTATGCCATACCGGAAAAAATAGTCATAGTGGATTTTTTACCTAGAACAGCTACCGGCAAAATTGATAGAAAACAAATCGAAAAGAATTTAGTACCATAAAATGGAAGATAAAATAATAGAATATATTACTACTGAATTGGCAAATGAGGAATTGGAAGAAGACTTAGAAATTCATGATGACTTATTGGGATCTGGTCTTGTGTCTTCTTTGGGAATGATGAAACTGGTATTTTTTATTGAGAACGAGTACCAAATAAAAGTAGAACCGGAAGACATGACCATTGAAAATTTTATGACGGTTCATCATATCATTACCTATTTAAAAGAAAGAATATCATCCTAAATATATAAAACACTTCTTTTAGCAAAAAAAGAACTTCTATCAGGTATATGGAGTTTTAAATGCATAATCATCTAAAATGAGATTAACCAAACTGGACGGCCTAAGGGGCATTTTTAGCCTAATGGTCCTTATATATCATTATCCAAAGGATTTTTTGCCAGATTATTTTTATAACTTTTTCATATTCAGACAATCCTACGTTTTCGTAGACTTCTTCTTTGTTTTAAGTGGCTTCGTTATCGCTTACAATTACAATTCCTTAAACAGTTACAAGGGACTTTGGATTTATTTAAAAAAACGTTTTATTAGGTTATATCCACTACTTCTATTTACGGTTTCTATTTATTTTTTATTTAGGGTTCTTACCATGTATCTTTTTCCAGACCTCTTGGATTCTGATAATAGTTTGGATTCCATGTTAATGAAAACGGTAGATTCTTTATTGTTTACCAATTCTACACCAATACTGGGCAGCTCGTCTGGCATGAACACCCCTTCATGGTCTATTTCATCAGAAATGATCTCATATATAGTATTTGGTCTTATAACGATTTTCTGCAATGCGAAAACCAGAAGAATAATATTTTTTATAACAATAATTCTAGCTAGTACTTTTCTGCTGAAACATGGAACACTTTTTAAAATTGGTGATTATGGTTTTTTAAGAGGGATGGTTTCCTTTCTTTTGGGCTATTTTGTTTGGGAACTGAGCTTAATTAAAAAGAAAACGATAGGATATGTAGAATATATAGTTCCCATTATTTTGGTTATGGCCTTTTATGGGTTGTCTGAAAGTAGGAATAGTTCTTTGAGCATTTTTTTTGATGTAACCATCCCGTTGACTTTTGCTTTCCTGATTCTAGTCTTTCTTTGGTCCAACGGGCCTCTCTCCAAAATGTTGAATTCCAAAAAAACTCAATTTTTAGGAAAAATATCATATTCACTATATCTGAATCACTACCTTTTAGTGCTCGTAGTACCTAGGCTTTCTTTTCGTTTTTTGAATATGCCCAATAATGATTATGCCTACCTGTTTGTCTTTTTGCTAACCATTATAGTATGTATAGTATACTCCTACTTCACCTATATTTTTATTGAACAAAAGGGTTCTAAACTATTAAAGAGATTTTTTTTATAAAAACGATAGTAAACAATACGTCCTGAAGAAGCTAGCATCATTTTTCATCTAATAATTTAGTTATGGTATCTTCCACGTATTTGGCATATTCCATAATTGTGGGGTAGGTAAATATGTTGGCAATGGATAAATCTAACTCAAAAGCCTCCCTCAACCTAGAGGTTATTACCATAGCATTAAGGGAGTTGCCTCCTATTTGAATAAAATTTGTATGAATCCCGATTGCATCGGTTTGTAAAACTTCTTTCCAAACGGAAAAAACAATTTCCTCTATTTCATTGGTAGGTGGTGTAGTGATCCCATCAAATGAAATTTCTGATATATCATACAAGGGCATCCTTTTTCTATCGATTTTACCACTTGAAGAAAGTGGGAATTTATCCAAATACACATAGAAAGAAGGAATCATATATTCTGGCAAAGACCGCCTTAACCCATTTGAAATCTTTTCTTCATTGATTGCTTCACCAGTGTAATAGGCAACCAGATAATCATGCCCATTATTCTGTTGTTGCATTACAACTACTGCCTGAGTTACATTACTTAATTTTTCAATACTCTTTTCGATTTCCCCAAGTTCTATCCTGAGACCACGTAATTTTACTTGATTATCCATTCTGCCTATGTACTCAATGGCGCCGTCCGGTCTGTATCTTGCCAAATCCCCTGTTTTGTACAATTTTGCTTTTGGATTTGAAGAAAACATATTTTTTATGAATTTTTCATGGGTCAAACCTTCCCTCTCTACATAACCTTTAGCTACTTGGACACCCCCAATATGTAATTCACCGGCAACACCTATTGGAAGTAGATTAAGGTCATCTCCCAATATATATATTTGTGTATTGTCTACAGGATAACCAATGGGAATGTTCTTAACGTCACTATCCCGTTTACAATGCCAACTGGTGACGTCAATAGATGCTTCGGTAGGTCCGTACAAATTATAAATTTCCCCTCCTAACATCTTATGGGTTTTGGCTACAGTTGTAGATGACAAAGCTTCCCCACTGCAAAATATTTTTTCTAAGGATGTACAATTCTGTACCTCTCTTGTTTCAATGAAAATATTGAGCATTGAGGGAACGAAATGAATAACCGTAACCTTTTCTTCTATTATAGTTTTTACAATTTTGTTCGGGTCTTTATGTCCGTCGGGTATTTCCAAAATCAATTTTGCGCCTTGCTGCAAAGGCCAAAATAATTCCCAAACAGATACATCAAATGTTATTGGTGTTTTTTGTAAAAACACATCTTCTGTAGTGATTGGATAGTAACTGTTCATCCAATTTAATCTATTACAAATTCCACTATGATGGCATTTTACCCCTTTTGGTTCCCCGGTACTACCCGAAGTGTAAATAACATATGCTAAATCGTTAGGATTTATATTTACCGAAGGATTTTTGTTATTACGGCTTGAAACTTGTTTTCGGATATCGTTCATATCAAATAAATTGATGCCCTCAATGTTATTTACATCCAGTTTTTTATGATTGTAGAAGAGTATTTTGGAAGAAGCACTTTTCAATATGAACTTTACTCTTTCTACAGGGGTGTCCCTATCGATGGGCAAGTAAGCTGCTCCAGATTTTACAATACCATAAATAAAGACCATCATGGAAAATGACCTGTCCGCGCTTATCGCTATTAAATCATTTTTTTTTACCCCATGATCAATTAGAAAGTGTGCAACTTGGTTGGATTTTTGGTTAAGCTTATTGTAGGTCATTGATTTCCCATTAAAAACCAACGCAGGGCTATCAGGTGTTTTTTCAACTTGCTGATAGAACTTAGTAATTAAAATTTCGTTTTGATCATAGGGAACTTTTGTAACATTCCACTTTTTAATTTGAGCGACCTCGTGTTCGCTGATAATATTCAACTTTCTTATTTTTTTATTCTTGTCATTTATAAAAGCGTCTATTGTTTTAATAAAGTGCTGTTGTACATAAGTCATTTGTTTTTCCGAAAAAAATTCATGGTTCAAATCGATCAAAAAGGTAAAATCCTCTTCATTATTAAAATCATGAATCTGGATTCGCATTGGGTGGTTAGGGTCTATGTGCCCCGACAATAACCAATCTACTTTTGTAGACATCCCTGCGAAATCACCAAAATCTACTGGAATGTAATTTAAAAGAACATTAAAGGATTTTAAAAGAGCTATCGGTGGCTTGGCATTAACAAGATTCTTTATTACTTCAAAAGATTCTTTTTTAATCTTTTCATGTAAGCTGATAAAGCTTTCATCATCGGTTATTTCTGTGGCTACAGGAAAGAGTTCCATCAGCAAACCGGCAATTCTGGTATCCTTGGGATTGAATCTGTTGTGGTAAGGAACTCCAATTGAAAATTTATCATTATCCCCTATTTTTGAAATCAATGTAGCTACTACGGTTAAAAAAATATTGGATAAAGCAAGCTCTACAGTCCAGGCCCTCAATTCTTTCTCCAAAGCCAGAGCTTTTAACTTTCTGGTACGATCTTTACCCAAAGTAAAGGTAATTCTGCTGGCGGCAGTGGAAACAGGTTGTTCGGTTACACCATATAATGACGGAACTTCATTAATGTTGTCCAATCTAAGTTTCCAAAAAGGAGTAACTATTTCTTCAAGGCGATAAGAGTTTTCTTTTGCATATACTTCAAAAGCATCTGTTTTATTGGTATTCTCCTCTTTATTGTCCAAAAGAGATTTATAAATTCCATTCAGTTCATCATAAATGTATTTCATGGACCAACCATCTGTAATTAAGTGATGTTGGTTAAAGTAAAAAACAAATTTATAAGTATCAATTTTACATAGGGCAGCATGATACAATAGCTCTTCGGTTTTAAAAAGCCTTGCTTTATTGTCCTTCACCCATGTAGAGTATAACTTTGAAGAATCTCCTTTATCTGAAAAATCTATATATTCGAGAGGGCTTTTGACCGTATCAAAAACTCTTTGTTCAGGAATCCCATTACTGATAACGATATGCAGTCTAAAAATATCATTTGAATTTATTAAAATTTGAATGGCCTTCTCGAATATGGGGACTTGAATTTCTCCATTTATTTCAAACGTTAATACCATGTTGTATAAGGGGGAACTTTTATTGAACGTTTGTCCGCTCCAGATTTTCATTTGGCTTCCGGTCAATGCAAAGTTAGATTTAGGATTCATCATAAATATTAGGTTATTAAAAGGTATTGCGTTCTTGATCAAGTTAGTAGTGAACTAAAAATAACCTTTCTATCACAATCCATAAAAACTAATTTCTTCATCAAAGATTTTTTTCGTTAAAAGTGAATTTTAAAAGGAAAAAAGATTCTAATATTGAAATATATATAATAAAAAAACTACCGCTCAACCCTTAAAATTCACTCTTAACATATTATTTTTCTATTAGAGTTTTAAATTCTCTTGTTTTATCCATAATTAAGTACTGTTAATGGAATGGGTATTATAAATATCCGTAGTGATAAAATGGGCACTATAAAAGAAAATAAAAATAAATCTGCCATAATAAGAGGTCTTGCAATACTCATAAGTATGCTTTACATCTTCGGCCCTTTACATACACAGATAGCAAAATGGTCTCATGACTTAGCACATCACGGAGAGACCGTTAATAATTTGGAATACTCAAATAGTAATTCTCATAAACACGATTATGATACTCATTTGAGCAATCGACAAGAACATGATTCGCTGGCCCACCATCATGATTTGATTGATTTATTCAATTCACTTTTCGATAATGTAGAAGATAACAGGCCTTACGAAAATGATTCTCAACCAAAATTAAAAATAGACAAGCACATCGTAATCTTACAAATCAAGATGCCTTACGCATCCATTGTTGAAACTTTTCCAAAAATCATTGCCTACAATGGCGATAGTTTAAATGAAGGGTATGTTCAAAAATGGATTATACCTCCAAAATATGATTCACTCGGGTAGTACATTATATAGCTGTTCTTCAACAGAAAAGTCAAAGACTACCCCTTTATTCCAATACACATAAAAATTTAGGCAATCTATCGTTAAATGATTTTAAAAGAATCGTTTAATGCAGGTTCATACTGTTTTCCATAAAGAGTACGGAAACGGTATGCTTACCTAAATCTAATTATAAATGGTATTGTATCACATACCATTCTAAAAAATCACTAATGAAAAATAAAATTTTAATCCTATTCTTTATATTATTGACAGGTGCAGTCAGTGCGCACGATTTAAAAGGAACCATTGTAGATGAATCGAACATTCCCGTTGAAGGAGTATCCATAATCAACCAAACTACTGGCGGGTACGCCTTTACGAACGTATCAGGTTATTTTGAGCTGGACGATATTTCTGTAGGAGATGTTATTATGATCAATAGTCTTGGTTTTCAAAACCAAAAATTAACAATAGATGAGAATCAGCTAGATGCAACGATAAAAATTGTGCTTTTGCAAGAAGCTGTTTCTCTAGATCAAGTAACCTTGGTTTCAAAAGTAGATGCCTTGACCAAACTGGTCAATGTTGATGTCAGAGTGAATCCTGTAAAATCATCTCAGGAAGTCATGCGTAAAGTGCCAGGCCTAATTATTGGCCAGCATGCAGGCGGAGGGAAAGCCGAACAAATCTTCTTGCGCGGTTTTGACGTAGACCATGGTACGGACGTGGCTATCAACGTTGATGGGTTACCCGTTAACCTTCCCTCCCATGCACATGGTCAAGGATATGCAGATTTGCACTTTCTTATTCCAGAAACGATTGACAATATAGATTTTGGTAAAGGACCGTACTACGCAAATAAAGGGAACTTTAATACTGCTGGATACATTGACCTAAATATCAAAGATAAAATTGACAATAGTTCCATTACTGTAGAGGCAGGTCAATTTAATACGCTTAGAGCTGTTGGTCTATTAAAAGTATCCGAAGGGGAGTATAGCAACGCATATATTGCTTCGGAAGCAGTGCTGACCGATGGTTTTTTTGACGCTTCCCAAAATTTTAATCGCTTTAATATTATGGGTCGTTATAATTATAACAACTATGAAGATGAAGAACTCACCCTATCCGTATCACATTTTCAAAGTAGATGGGATGCTTCGGGGCAAATTCCCCAAAGAGCTGTGGAGCAAAGGTTGATAACCAGGTTTGGTGCTATAGACAGTACAGAAGGTGGTAACACAAGTCGTTCAAACATATGGTTGAAGCATATGAAACAGTTAGATGAACATCAACGTATTAAAACCACCGCCTACCTTTCCAAATATGATTTTGAGCTATTTTCAAACTTTACTTTTTTCCTCAACAACCCAACGGATGGGGATCAAATACAGCAAGTAGAAAGTAGGACCATATTGGGTGCAGAGACGGTATATGATGTAAATTTTCATAATGAAGACCATAATGCCCAGTTAAGTCTGGAAAGCGGTCTCGGTTTTCGTTATGACGATAACAACGATGTACAGTTATCCAGGACTAGAAATAGAAGAGAAATCTTGGAACGTTTGGCATTTGGCGATGTGGATGAGTTCAACGGATACGGGTTTGCAAGTTTAACCTATAAAACCAAGAAATGGAGTTTGGTACCTGGAGTACGACTGGATTACTTTAAGTTTGGTCATAATGATTTTCTACAACCTACTTTTACCAATAGGCAAGAAGGAGATGTAATCGTTAGTCCAAAATTCAATGCTATATACACTCCAAACCAGAATTTTCAATTTTATCTTAAATCAGGGTTTGGGTTCCATTCCAATGACAGTCGGGTAGTAAATGACCCAACGGCTACAGAGGACACTTTGCCTTCCGCTTTCGGGGTAGATATTGGAACGGTATTCAAACCTGCCGACAGGGTGGTGATCAGTGGAGCACTATGGGGCCTTGGACTACAGCAGGAATTTGTATACGTAGGGGATGAAGCTGTGGTTGAACCTAGCGGAAAATCAAGAAGATATGGTGTCGATTTTGGTATTAGATATCAATTAACGGATTGGCTATTTGCCAATGCGGATGTCAATTATACACTCGCCAGAAGTATTGAGGAACCAGATGGGGAAGACTTTATACCCTTGGCGCCAGACCTAACCTCTACCGGAGGTTTGACCGTTAGAAACTTAGGTAAGTTTTCCGGTGGAATAAACTATAGATATGTAGATGACAGGCCTGCCAATGAAGATAACTCAATAGTAGCTATTGGTTATTTTGTTACGGATATGAATATCAACTACAATTTCAATAAAAATTGGTCTGCCGGAATAATTATCGAAAACCTATTTGACACGGAATGGAACGAAACACAATTCGCCACGGAAACTAGGTTATTCAATGAGGCCGAACCAGTTGAAGAAATTACTTTTACTCCAGGAACACCGTTTTTTCTTAGAGGAAGATTGAGCGTGAATTTTTAAATCGAAACAATTAATCGGTAACATATTCAATAGTTAAAAAGCTGGAGTTCTAAAAACAGGTATTAGAGCTTCAGCTTTTTATTTTTGTCCTAAAATCCAAATATGTTCCTACATCACATTTATCATCTGTTTTCCAATGCTCATTAAATGATAAGAAGTCGAAGAACTCAATGTCTCATTTTTCGAATTCTAATTGACTGTAAATAAATTAGTTAATAATATTCCCTCTGAAGCAATAACACTTTTGAATATACTTTTTCTTCAACCTTTAAATATTTTATTTCCTATACAATACTCTTACTGTAGGCAATAATTATTATACCAATAATCATACAGGCAAGTCCTAAATATAATGTAGTTTTTGCTTTAGCGGAAGCTTTTGCCCATTCTTTGGTTATCAACCCGCTAACGATTGCTGTTACAACGGCCGAGGTGTTAAAAATAGCATAGCCAACAGTATTTCCTGATGCTCCCAGTTGTGAAGCCGCATAACCGAAAAGTGCCGAAGCCGCATAATGGAAAATCGCCATGATTAAAATCAAAAAGAAATTTCTGCCAAAAGAAGAAGTCTTAAAATCTCCCCAGGCTTTTTTAGCACTCAATTGCCATAGGAAATAAGCGGTCATCACAATGCCCCCACTAATAAAAATGGGAAACATTACCGCTACACCGGTAATCCACTCTGCGTTATGATATTTTTTCAAAGCTTCCTGCAAATAAGGGGCGCCCGCAGCATTCGCATAGCTAAAGCCCGTTGCGAATAAACCGCCTAGCACTGCAATTAAAATGCCTATGGTCATGGAGCTTTTTCTTGTTTCTTTCACATCTTTCTCCTGTGTTGCCTCATTTTTTTCGCGGATAAGCCCAGCTTTTCCGTTTAGGATAACACCTATGAGTACAATAACGATTCCTAACAAAATAAAAGTCAGTACATTATTGGGAGGAAGTCCGTCAACGATAAAAGGTAATAGCGAACCCACTAAAATGACCGTACCAATAAATATTGAAAAGCCCAAAGAAAGCCCGATATGGTTGATGGCCTTGCTCCATAACATGACACCAATACCCCAAAGAAAACTGGACAAACCCATCTTTATCCAAATATCCATGGGCATATTTCCAAAGATTTCCTCAAAACCGTCTATCAAAAGTGCCGAGGCAATAATCGGCACCACGAACATCGTGAGGAGAAAAAAGAGGCTCCAAGTATTTTCATATTTAAAATTCTTGGTGAATTTCTCCGGAAGGGCATAAAGACCTAGCATTAGGCCTGCAAAAATGGCAAGTAATATTCCTGTGGTCATAACTTTTTATTTTAGTTGGTCGTTTACTTTTTTGCTTAAACTCCTATTTTTTTAAATGGAAGTAGTTTTCGCTGTGTTTCTATTGGTTACCATTTGAATTTAAAAATGGTGGTGCTGTCGTATGTTTCTCCTTTTTTAAGGATACTTTTTGGGGAATCGTGAATATTTGGTCCGTTGGGATAGCGATGCGTTTCACAACAGAATCCACGGTATTTTCCATATTGCAACCCCGTTTCTCGCTTTAGTTTATCGGAAGTATATTTGCCGGTATAGAAAAGCATTCCTGGTTCGGTAGTCGCAACTTCTAAAATTCTACCACTTTTCGGTTCATATATTTCAGCTACTTTATCCAAAACAAATCCTTTATCTTCAAAAAGGTAGTAATGTTCAAATCCATCACCTAAAGCCTGCTGTACCTCACCTATTACTTTAGGGTTTCGCAAATCATCGGGAGCATTTTTTACTGAAATATTCTCACCGGTCGCAGCACCCGAATCATCCCAAACCTGTTTTTTATCTGATTGGATCTGAACGATATGATTTTCAACCGTATCCGCAAAACCCGATAGATTAAAGTAAGTGTGATTGGTCATAGAAAATGGGGTATCTTGATCGGACACCGCTGAATAATCTATCCGAAGTTCATTTTTATTGTTTAAAGTGAATTTCACTTCTACCGATACGTTACCCGGAAAACCTTCTTCCATATGTGAGCTCTTACGCCGCATTTTCACCCATGATTCTTCAAAACCGTCAAAGGTTTCCGTATCCCCCCATATCATTTTGTCAAACCCGATCTTGCCACCGTGTAAGTTGTTATTACCTACAATTTTTGCCAAACGATATTCTTTTTCGTTCAAAATGAATTTTGCGTCTTTTATTTGTGAGGTATAACGGCCAACAGTACCCCCAAAATAGGGCGCATTAGTTTTGTACTCTTTAGAAAAGTAGCTTTCAAAGGTATCGAACCCACATACGATTTCTTCAACCTTTCCATTTTTATCGGGGATATGTATAGAGGTTATGGTCGCACCATAGTTCATCAACTTAATGACCATACCGTTATCATTTTTCAAGGTATATAGGTAAACACTTTTTTCTTCGTGAACCGCAAAATCGGATATCATATGTGCCATTTAGTTGATTAGTTATGTTTCAAATTCTTTTAATTTTTCCCAATCAAACTCCACACCAATTCCATGGGTTTCCGGAGCGACTGCCCTCTGATTTTCCACTACCAAGGGTCTTTTGGTGTATTGGTCAATCGGAAAACTATGTACTTCCAACCAACCAGCATTCGGTTGCGCAGAAACCAGACTTACATGCAGCTCTTGCATGCCATGCGAACACGCCGGAATGTTATATTTCGCTGCCATTCTTGCCGCTGCCAACCATCCGGTAATACCACCACAATTAGAAGCATCAGGCTGAATAAAGGACAGTTTTGCTTGCTCCATGGCATATTCAAATTCATGGATAGTGTGTAGATTTTCACCCATTGCCAAGGGAAACTTGGTCACCTCCGCGATTTTGGCAAAACCTTTGTAATTATCGGGTATGATCGGCTCTTCGAACCATGTAATATCGTACTGCCTAAATCGGTCGATTGCTTTAATCGCTTTTTCTACGGTCATTGAATAATTGGCATCGACCATAAAGGTCACCTCAGGGCCAATAAATTCCCGCACTGCTTTGATACGCTCAATATCCTCATCCAGATTTTCACGTCCTATTTTGATTTTAACTGCGTTGAACCCGGCAGCTAAATAACCTTCCATATTTTTCAGCAACTTCGAAATGGGAAATTGTAAATCGATACCGCCACAATAGGCCTTACATGTATTTCCTTCGCCACCGGCCATTTTCCATAAGGGTTGCTTGGCTTTTTTACATTTAATATCCCATAAAGCAATATCTATACTCGAAACTGCAAAAGAAGCGATTCCTCCACGGCCTACATAATGAATGTGCCATTCCATAGCATCATAAATTCCATCTATGTCGGTACCATCTTTTTCCAATAGCAGAGCGGTCAGGTCATGCTCTATCATCGCTTTAATAGCATGCCCCCCTTTGCCGCCCGTATAGGTGTATCCCGTTCCCTCACTACCGTCCATCAATGTGATCGTTGTAGTAACCAGTTCAAAATGAGTATGATCACCGTGCTTGGCATCATTCATTACTTCAGGTAAGGGTACTTTATATAGTCTACAATCTACCTTTTGTATTCTTGTACTCATTAAGCGTTGAATTTCACGTAAGATGTTTTCTTTTCCAAGTACTGCTCTAATCCGTATTTACCGTCCTCTCCCCCGGTTCCACTGAGTTTTAAACCATTATGGAAACCTTGGTGTTGTTCTCCATGCCCACGATTAATGTAGATTTCCCCGAATTCCAGTTCATCGTTCAATCGCATGATTTTGTTCATGTCATTGGTAAAAACCATAGCGGCAAGACCAAAATCCGAATCATTTGCATAGCCGATAACTTCTTCAAAAGATTTGAACTTGATTACGGGCAAAACAGGGCCGAATATTTCCTCATGTACAATATCCATTTCCTGGGAACAGTTTCCTATGATTGTAGGCTCAAACCAATATCCCTTCTCAAATTGTCCACTGCTTGGCCTTTTCCCTCCCGTTAATATTTTTCCGCCAGAGGCAACGGTTTGCGAAACCATTTTTTCCATATGTTCTACGGATGCTTTTGTAGTCAACGGGCCAATGTCCGTAGTCAAATCCATTGGGTCGGCCAATTTCAATTCGTTTACTTTATCAAGGAACTTCTGCATGAATACCTCATAAATCGATTCATGAACATACATTCTTTCATTACAGGTGCAAACCTGCCCGGCATTATCAAAACGGGAGTGCAAGGCTCCGGCAACAGCTATATCCACATTGGCATCCTCAAAAATAATGCAAGGGGCTTTTCCTCCGAGTTCCAACTGAACATGTGTTAGGTTTTGGGAGGCAGATTTCATAATTGCCTGTCCCGTTGGTGTACTTCCGGTCATCGTCACCATTTTGGTTATCGGACTTTCAACAAGGGTTTTCCCCACTTCTACACCGCCTGTTACCATATTGACAACACCATCCGGAATCCCTGCATTTTTAGCAAGGTCGCAAAGGGCTAATGTAGATAAGGGGGCGTCAGGAGTTGGTTTCAAGACCACCGTATTTCCCGTGACCAATGCAGGGCCCAACTTTCTCCCTGCCAAGGCTAATGGAAAATTCCAGGCAGTGATGGCGACCACAACACCTTTTGGGACCTTATTGATCCAAATCTGTTCATTTGGATTGTCCGAAGGCAGTATATCACCTTCAATTTGCCGTGCCCACTCACAGGCATATTCAATAAAGGTACAGGTCACCTCAACTTCAAATCGGGCTACTTTTAAAAGTTTCCCTTGTTCGGAAGTAATTAGTCTTGCGAGTTCCTCCGCATTCGCCCGAATCTCAGCACAAAACGCGCGAAGCTTATCAGCTCTTGTCCTTGCCGGAAGTCTCCGCCATTCGATTTGAGCCTTTTCGGCAGCTTTTAGGACACTGACCGCATCATTTGCAGAAGCGATTTGGACCGTGCCAACAGCCTCTTCATTTGAAGGGTTTAAAATTGTATCGGTATTCCCGGTTTCGGAATCGACCCAACTACCGTTGATATAAAGTTTATAGTTTGTTTGCATTTTGATACTTTTTAAAATTGTCCCGTTGAGCGTAATCGAGACGTTTCATCTTAAATAGGCATTGTTCCTACTCCGTTCCAACTGACTGTTTCACAGCATTCTTCATAAGACTATCGTCCCATCCAACCACCGTCCACTAACATGGTTCCGCCATGCATATAATTAGAGGCTTCAGAACAAAGAAAAACAATAGGACCTTTAAAATCTTCGGGTTGTCCCCATCTATTTGCGGGAATCCTGGCTAAAATGGCATCGTTTCGTTCCGGATTTTTCCGAAGAGCCTCCGTATTATCCGTATTGATGTATCCAGGGGCAATGGCATTTACATTTACACCCTTGCCTGCCCATTCGTTGGCAAATGCCATTGTCATTTGACCAATAGCCCCTTTGCTGGCAGCATATCCGGGAACGGTTATCCCTCCTTGAAAAGTCAATAAAGAAGCCGTGAAAACTATCTTTCCAGAACCTCTTTTGACCATTTCCTTTCCTATCTCTCGCGTCAAAACAAATTGTGCCGTTTGGTTGACTTCAATAACCTTGTCCCAATATTCATCCGAATGTTCCACTGCAGGTGCACGCAAAATGGTCCCAGCATTATTGACTAGAATATCAATCTTTGGAAAATCATCTTTTACCTGTTTCACAAAACCATACAGGGCTTCTCGGTCGCTAAAATCGCAAGTATACGCTTTGAACTTTCTACCAAGGCCCTTGACTTCTTGTTCTACCATGCTGCCATATTTTTCCAAAGAGGCACTTACCCCGATGATATCAGCACCCGCTTCGGCCAAACCTATCGCCATGGCTTTCCCTATTCCTCTTTTACAGCCGGTCACAAGAGCCGTTTTTCCTTTTAGACTAAATTGATTTAGTATACCCATTCGTACTTATGCTTTTTTTATTGTGTAATTCCTTAAAGAAAGAAATCCTTTGGTATGTTTACTTATAATTGATTTGAACTTAAAATTTTGCGCTTTGAACTTATTGTTGACAATCCATCAACACTTTCATTCCGTCCGGATTTTTATCAATATCCTCAAAAACCTTCTGAATATTACTGAGTGGTTGTACGTCAGTAATCATTTGTTCAAAGGGGAGTTCATTTTTAGTAATGAGTTCAATCGCTTTTTCGTAGTCTTCCTTCTCATAAACCCTTGCCCCTATCAATTTCAATTCTTTCCAAAAGAATTTAAATAGGTCTACTTCCCGTTTTTGTCCATGGATGGCGACCATTAAAATTCGTCCTCTGATTCCTGCCAATTCGGTCATGACATCTAATGCAGGCTGTACACCCGCTACTTCAAAAACTACATCGGCCAAGCGACCTTCGGTCTGTTCTTTTACATAAGCTACCAAATCCAGTTTTGTGGGATTTACAGCGTTCAATCCTAATTCCTTTGCCTTCGCGATTCTATTTTCATTGACTTCGGAAACGATTACCTTCCCTCCCATTCTTTTTGCGACCATTGCCACTAAAAGTCCAATGGGTCCTCCTCCCAAAACCACAGCGGTCTCCCCTGCTTTCAATTCACTTAACCGAACATCGTGAACCGCAACGGATAATGGTTCAATTAACGCTGCCAGTTTCAAATCTGTATCCGTCTTTAATTTATGCAAGGTAAAGGCAGGTACGTTCCAGTATTGCTGCATGGAACCCGGACTATCGATTCCGATGAATTTTAAATTCTCACAAATATGGTTAAAACCCTTATCGGAAGGTTTTACCCCACGATCATCCAAGGGCCTTACGACCACTTTTTCACCTATTGCATAACCATGTACTCCCTCGCCAATGGCATCAATGGTGCCGGACATTTCATGTCCTATCGTTACCGGAATGTTCACGCGCTTGTCCATCATACCATGATAGATGTGCACATCCGTGCCGCAAACCCCTGAGTAAGCGACTTTGATTCTTACTTCTCCATGCTCGGGGGAATCAACCCCTTTTTCTATGACCGAAAAGGTTTTATTGCCTTCGTAAACCGTTGCTCTCATCGTTTAGATTGTTCTCTTTATTTTTTTATTTCGCTTTTTCGCCTTTTGCTACATGTGAAGTTCTTCTTCTTGACGTAAAACGCATAATACTGTTGTAATCCGAACTATTGTAGATGTGCGACAATCCCCAACGCAGAATTTCGGTGGGCTCTTTCTCATTGTCGGCGTGGCGATTGAGCCCAATAGCATGTGGAGCATCCTTGATCGATGCCACAATATTAAAATTGACACCATCTGGAGACCATTGTATGGTGTTCTTTTCCGGGCCGTCCGTAGTGATTAAAGCGGCAATTCCGCCATTATAGGGCCATACACAAATTTCATGACCGCTGTTACTGATCGGATTATAGGGCGATTTTACGTAAGGCCCTTCCGGGGTATCGGCAATGGCGACACCATGGCGAATCTGTCTGCCGCCAAATGTGATTTCCTCGCCCATTTGTTCTCCTTTATAATATAGATAGAATTTTCCTTTATAAGGTAGGATACACGGATCGTGTACTTTATGACTATCAAAATCACCTTTCTTTTCTACCATAAAGCGGTTTTGCTCTTCGCCCTTCCAAATACCGTTATCGGCCGGGCGAAGAATAGGCTCTTTACTTTTGGTCCACGGTCCGTTGGGAGAATCTGACCAAGCGAGACCGATTGTATTTTTAACACGCACGGTGTAGGGTGACTTTACGGCTTGGTAACAGAGATAATATTTGTCTTTATATTTCATGATTTCCGTTGTAAAAACGGAACGATCATCATAGGCTCCTTTTTCACCTCGGGCAACGGCAATACCTTCTTCTTTCCACGTAATGCCATCTTCTGATGTGGCATACCAAATATCACATCTATCCCAAGGCCAAACCTTATCCTTCTCCACATCACCCCCAAAACCTTGGGAAGGTCCCGTACTCCTGCTATACCAAACATAGTACTTGCCATTTTCAAAAATCATGGCACTGGGATCCCTACGAACGACGCCCTCTTCATAGGCCAAGTCCCCTTTTAAAGGTTGCAGGCTACTAAATTCTATAAACCATTCATTACCTAAATCCTTGGGCCATTGTAATGCCCGTTTTGATGCAGCACTGAGATAGTCTTTGTTGGTGATGCCCAACTTATCCATTTGTTCGTCCGTAACGATGATTTCCTCTTCGGATTCGGACTTCTTATCAGCCTTCTCCGATGATTCCGTAGTTGTATTACATGCGCCTAGCAAGGCTATCAATAAAATCGTAATCAAGTTAATGTTCGGTCTTTTCATTTTGAATGTATGATTATTGTATTGCTTGTTAATTGTTCTGAAGTTGCTTTTATTGTTATTTCAGATGTCGCTTTTTTTGATCTGATAATCAACAGGCACCTCCCTTTATCCGTTATTATACGGTTACTTTTAAGATCCTGTACATTATCATTGGCTCCCGTATCAACCCCTAATAATTCGGCTTCACCATCAATATTGAAACTTAGTTCGTGATTTTCCGTTTTTACGGGATTACCATTCTTATCGATCAATTGGGTGGTAATGTGTGCCACATCGTATCCGTCTGCGTCAAGTTCTTTTTTGTCCGAAATAAGTTGAATTGCCACAGGCTCGGATGTCGTTACGATTTGGGTCTCTACTAAATTACTATTTTTCTTTCCCCTTGCCAATAGCGTTCCTTCTCGAAAAGGGACAATCCACTTATAAATATGATCTTCAAAATCGGATAGCTTTTTTGTCCCTAAAGATTTTTCGTTCAGAAATAATTCTACCTCATCACAATTGGAATAGACTTCAACAATGCTGGTTTCTCCATCCTCATAATTCCAATGTTCGTTTACCGGATGCCAGCCCCAAAGTGCCTGTTTCCATCCATCAGGTTTTTTCTCAACAGGATTTCCACTGGCATCAGCTTTATATATGGACTTATCTTCTAGCTGGGTAGCCAGGTAAACGTGAGGTTTGCTGCTCCACAAAGATTTGAACATATGATATGATGGTTTTTCAAATCCGCCCATATCCAACAGGCCCGAATTGGAACCTTTCTTGGGCCATCCATTATTGCTCTCCCCCATGTAGTCTATCCCGGTCCATAGAAACGTACCCGAAATAAAAGGACGTTCCATGACCGCTTTCCATTCGTGCCATTGGCCTAGATTTTCAGTACCCATAATGGGTTTATCGGGATAGTTTTCATGACCATAATCATACAATACCCTACGATAACTGTAACCGACCATATCCAAAGCATCCGTATAACCGGATTCATGGCTTGCTGTAGGGAGAATACAATTGGCAATGATGTAACGGGTGGTGTCTAGCTCTCGTGTCCAATTTGCTAATTTCTTTGCAGTTTCCCCGATATCATATTTGCCTTTAGGAAGTGTTTTTAATTCTTCCTTTACTTTTTCAGGGGAATTAGGGGGAAGCGACCAAAAATAGTTTCCACTCCAATGCATATTATTGAAGAATCCGGTAGCATCCCCGTTCCTGGGATATGTCCATTCAATCTCATTGCCTATGCTCCATTGTATGATGGATGGATGGTTGCGATGTGCAAGAACCGTATTTTTTAAATCCCTTTCCGCCCACTCCTGAAAATGCTCCGTGTAGCCCCGGGTTATATAGTCTACGCTTTGCTCGTTCATATTGTTACGCTTGTCCTTGGGATTGTCCCATTCGTCAAAGAACTCATCCTGCACCAAAAAGCCCATTTCATCACAGAGGTCCAAAAACTCTTGGCTTCCGGGATTATGGGATATGCGAATGGCATTGCACCCTCCTTCTTTAAGTTTCTTCAAGCGCCTTTCCCAGACTCCCTTTGGTACCGCCGCTCCTACCAAACCGCCATCGTGATGTAAACAGACTCCTTTTATTTTCATATTTTCCCCGTTGAGGAAAAAACCCTCATTGGCATCAAAACGAATACTACGTATACCGAATTTAATTTCCTGTGTGTCCAAAATTTTATCGCCTTCGGAAATTGTAATTTTTGAAGTGTATAGATATGGATTATCAACACTCCACAATATAGGTTCTTTGACCAATATTTTTTTTGTAACAATTTTGCTACCTTCCTTTACGACCGAAAAATCATTTGAACTTTCACCAACCTTTACACCATCCATATTGAAAATTTCGGTAATGACCGTAACCCTCTTGTCTTCTGGATAGTGATTATTGATTGAAACCTCTATTTGAACTTCAGCCTGGTCTTTTGTAATTTTTGGAGTAGTAATGTACACTCCCCATATAGGAATATGCAATCTGTTCTTTACTAGAAGTTCTACATTACGATAAATACCGGACCCCGTATACCAGCGACTATCGGCATACCTTGTGCGATCTACCATTACATTTATAGTATTGGCATCTTTGTTTGTGTTTAAGTGCGGAGTTATATCGTAATAAAAAGGAGAATACCCATATGGGTGATTGCCCAATATTTCACCGTTCAAGGATACTTCCGCATTGTTGTAAACACCGTCAAAAAGTAAAAAGGCCATTTCATCTTTTGAAAGGTTTAAGGGAAACTGTTTTTCATACTCGCCGATCCCACCCGGAAGATATCCCGTAGCACCTTCACCATGAATAGAATCGAAAGAAGAAGCAACACTCCAATCATGCGGTAATCTAACGGTTTTCCAAGCTTGATTATGTGATGTGGAATCAATCAAACGAAACTGCCAATCAAAATTAAAATCGGTTTGTTTTAAAGAAATCTCTTTACTGCCGCAGCCTAGCAAAAAAAGAGAGATTAAACTAATTCGTAAAAAAAGCATCAATATAGTATGATTTAATATTTTGTGAACTTCTAATAAGCTTATAGTCCCACAAAATGTGTTACCGTAAGATTAAGTATTCATTTAGTGTATTTGTTACTTAAACTATTTTTTTAGTAGCACATATGTTTTACTAGATAGCATTCAACAACAAAATAAATTCAATTCGGTCAGCACCTATTTGTCTATATTCAGTGGGGGTGCAACCGTAAAATTTTCAACTGTACAAATTGCTAAATCCCAACTTTTGACCGCATTATAGTTTGCACCCTTTTTAAATGTCATGATTATTAAATTCTTAAATTCCCGAATATAAAATTCGCATCAAGAATATGAATATATCACGTTATACATTGGTTTCGTTATCAAATTCATATAATAAATATATGTTGGTCACTATTTTATCAATGAAACAAATATGATGATAACAAACTCGTCAGCAGCTATTTTAGACTGGATAAAAACTGAACACTACTTTTTTTTAGAATTTGAAGCCAATTCAACTAGACAATACAATTATCTTGTATCTTATCAAAAGAATGGATTAGTTGAGTTTAACGATAATGTTAGATTTAATTCAATCTGTTTCTAAGCCTATGAGAGATATGGTTTTTACTTTCGGAATGTTCGCTAAACGGTTGTTGCCTGTAAATTGGGGCAACATCATTTTCACCAAAGAAATCTTGTTTTCCTGTACCATCTGTATTTGCTCGCTGACTAGCCGTGGGCAAGTAGAACCGAAAACAAACATCAATCTTGAAAAGGCTCAAAGTTTACGATATACACAACCGGACAGTGCTATTTTTTATTTCAAAAAAAGTATTGAAAAGTACGTAGCCGAAAAAGACACTTTTAATTTGATAAACAACTTATATGAATTGTCCAATCTATATGCACACACTGTGGATTATGGTAATTCATATGACGGGTATTGGGAGGTCTTGATTTTAGCAGATCAAAGTAAGGATGATTTTTCCAAAGCAAATGTGTACCAAGCATTGGGTTGGTTGTATAGTTTTTATCAAAGAGACGATGAAGCGCTTAAATATTTTAATCTGTCCTTGACCATTAAAAAAGAACTTTATGGAAAAGGGGAAATTGCCTCGACGTATGTATTGAGCGATTATTTTTCCATGGTCAATTTCTACAGGGTCAATAATAACTTTAAAATGGCCAAAAAATATCTTGACAGTTGTTATGCCGTGCAGACAGAAACATTGGAGGACTACGGTACTAACTTTTATGTAGAAGCAGAGGCAGGATACCTAGATGCAATGGATAATGATTTTAAAAAAGGATTGCAAAGATTATTGGACTCCAAAGCCTTTTTTGAAAAAAACGACCCTTCTTACTTAATAGTAATCCATTACCTGTTGGGCAATGCATATCAATTACAGGGCGATTTTTTAAAGAGCGAGATGTATTTTAAGAACTCGTTGAAATTCTCAGAGATGTATAAAAGTCACTCCAATTATAAAATCATGGGACACGAGGGGCTATCGGCCTTATACGCCAAAGAGAAAAAATTCGAGAAGGCATTCAACCATTCAAATAGCGCAAGGGTTCTGACCACCAATATCTTTGGTAGAAAAAGTAAAAATAATCAACACTTGTTTGAAATAAACGATCGCTATAGAATTCAAAAAGAAAGGGAAAAAGAACGGATCAAAGAACAACATATCGCAGCACTTGAAAGCGAAGAAAAAATATGGGCATTAAAAGTTGTTCTATTAGGTATTGTACTTGTGGCAATGGTTATATATGGTTATCTATTATTTAAGAATATGAGAAGAAAGCATAGGTTGGAAAAAAACGCACTATTCGAAAAACAACAATTAGAATTGCAAAAACGAAATGAAATATTGGAAGTAAAGAATAAAGAACTTACCTCTTCAGCATTGCAGTTAATCGAAAAAGATGAATTTGTAGAAAAGTTGAAAAAAAATCTTTCAAATAACAAAGACACCATAGATGTAAAGACCATTCATAGAATGCTCAAAACAGTGCAAGGTTCCCCTAGCAGTAATTGGAAAGAATTTGAAGCAAGGTTTACGGCTATCAATAAAGATTTTTATAAGAATATTAAAAATAAATATCCAAATTTAGGTCAGACAGACCTAAAGATATGTGCCTTGGTAAAGTTAAATTTTTCAAGTAAAGATATGTCCTCTTTATTGGGAATCTCTTTGGAAAGTGTTCATACGTCTAGATATAGATTACGTAAAAAAATGAACCTTGACAGGACTGATAATCTATTCGAGTTTATTTCTGCGCTATAATATAATTCTTCAATTTTCCCTACCTCTTTTTTAAATGCCCGCCTTATTCCATTTTTTTACAAATGGTTTTTAAATTATCGAAAATCGATTTTAAAATAGAACGAACAGCGACTAATTCTCTTTCTAAATTGATGTTAGATTATCAATAAACGGTTATATAGATTATTTTATAAAGTTCAGATTCAATTTTAGTTAATTACTTCTTTTTGGCCAGTGTTACGGCGTTTTTTTAGCTATAAAATAATAAATGTTCAGTTTTTATCCAGTCATGTTATGAGTTTTGAGAATATCAAATAGTTAAATTGCCGTTAATAAAATGCATAATTCTCAATTTAATGCATATAGAATTATCCTTTTAACAAAAAAACCATTATAGAACATTAATATTTTAACTAGCTCAACTCAAATTTATGAAGAACAACAATGATTTTTGGAAAAGAATTTTTCCGTTTCTGTTTTTCCTTTTCGGTTTTTGCGCGCCCCAACTGTATGCGCAGGAAAAGGTAACCGGGCAAATAGTGGACGAGGAAGGTGTTCCTCTTCCGGGAGTTGCCGTAGTCGTAGAAGGAACCACTAGGGGCGTAGTTTCCGATTTTGACGGAAATTACGATATCTTGGCCAAAGAAGGTGAGACCTTGGTATTTTCTTACATCGGTTTTAGCACCATCAAAAAAAAGATAGGTACATCAAAGAAAATTGATGTACAACTGCAACCAGATGCCAAGCTTTTGGACGAGGTCGTCGTCGTCGGGTATGGAACCTTAGAGAAGAAGGAACTAACCGGATCACAGGTTTCCTTGAAATCCGAGGACATTAACAAAATACAGGCGGTTTCTTTCGAAGAAGCCTTGCAAGGTAAAGCGGCCGGAGTTTTGATTACCACTTCACAAGGTGGGCCCGGTGATGCAGCCACCATTCAGATTAGGGGAGCTACTTCTATAAATGCAAGCAGTGCCCCTCTATATGTTATAGATGGTGTTGAGATAGATGGTGATCCCATAGGAACGGGAGGTGCACAGGAAACCGGAGCCACTGCCGTTTCAAGTCCCCTATCACTGATAGACCCCAATAACATTAAATCAATAGATGTACTCAAAGATGCCAATGCAACAGCAATATATGGTTCTCGTGGGGCGAACGGTGTTGTAATTATCCAGACAAAAAGTGGTAAGGGTTCGGAACAGAAAGTCACAATGGATTTAGATATTACCACCGGGGTCCAGACCATTTCCAATCAAATAGACCTATTGAGTGCCCAAGAATATGTAGATCAATTTAGAGAAGCTTTTCCATGGAATCCGTCCAATACAACAACTACTTTTGAACAATTGGCTTTCAGGGACAACAACGGAAGACCATTGCCATTGGACGATGTGCAGTCTGACGGAACGCCCCGTTTTGGAATTAGAGATTTCAGGAACGAAATTTTTAGACCTGCAATTCTGAACAAGTATAGTCTGAGTGCACGAACCGGAAACGCAAATTCTTGGTTTAGCGGCAATATCAGTTATACAGATCAGGAAGGTATCGTAAAAAGTACGGATTACAGTAGAATACAGGCCTCTGTGAATATAGGAGCAAATATAACCCCTCGTTTACAGATCGGGGTACAAGCCAGTGGCGGAAGAAGCGCCCGTTCCGGAATCGTTTCCGCCGCCCCTGATGGAGGAGGTAGAGGCGGTTTTGGGGTAATTACCAACTTGGCATTGGCACCACCGGTTCAGGGTCGGTTTGATCGTTCTAGAAATGGTATTAACGCTGCTAATATCGTAAGGGACGAGTCCGGTTTCGTCACTTCGGTAGGTGGTAGGTTCGTAATAAATCCGGTACAGCAAGTGAACGAGACCGTTAGCAATGGCGCAGAGCTTTTTGGTTATATTTCCAGCTATTTGGAGTATAAATTAGCCGATGGTCTAAAATTCAGAAGTTCGGTTTCCTTCAATTCCTACGGTAATAGAGGAAGGGTCTACCTGCCCAGAACATTTGGTTTTGGACAAATAACTGGTGGTATTGCCACAATAAGTTCTTTTGACCAAACGCGATGGCAATCGAACAATACACTGACCTTTGATAAATTGTTCGCCGATAAACATAAAATCAATGTTGTTTTAGGTACCAGTGTTCTATCTAGCGAAACACATACACAGAATACAAGGGCTACGGAATTTCAAAGTGATTCCGTTAACTTGGATGATATTGGTGCGGGAACGAATATAGATGTAAATACGAACAGGCAGGAAAACGGGCTACTGGGTATTTTCGGGCGTATTAATTATGCCTTCGATAGCAGATACATTCTGAATGTAACCGCAAGAACGGATAAATCTTCAAGGTTCTTTCCCGGTTCTACGCAATGGGGGTTCTTTCCCTCGGCGGGCTTTACGTGGAACGCCTCGGAAGAATCGTTCTTAAAAGATGTCAGTTTTTTAAGCAATCTAAGATTTAAAGGAAGTATCGGTCAATCCGGAAACGATAAGATAGGGGTTTTTCAATCGCAACTCGCGTTTCAAAGTTCACGGTTTTTTGAGTTCAGAAATGGCTTTAGCGCAATAAATGCCGCAGCCGTAAGAAATGGCAGTAGGGCAAACGGCTTCTTTTTGTCAAGGGTTTCCAATCCCGATCTTACCTGGGAAACTACGACCCAATATGATATAGGTGGTGAAATAGGGCTTTTTAACAATAGGCTGAATATTGGTGTAGATTGGTTTCAGAAAGATACCAAAGATCTCTTATTGGAGAGACCAACGGCCAGTCAGTCCGGTTTCTCTTTTATTCTTGAAAACGTGGGAGAGGTTCAAAATAAAGGCTTTGAGGTTTCGGTCAGTAGTGTAAACGTCAACACCCCGAATTTTAAATGGAACACGGATTTTAATATAAGTTATGTCGAGAACGAAGTGGTTTCATTAGGAGGAGTTCAAGAAGAGTTTACCATAACATCAGCGGTGGGCAGAAGTGTTTCCAATGATTTTATAGTGAGGGAAGGCGAACCTTTAGGCTCTATTTACGGTTTTGAAAGCGATGGTGTTTACCAGTTTTCCGATTTTGTGGAATTCGATGGTCTGTCAGATGCTGAAGCCATAGCCTTATACCGGAACAATCCTGATGGCTCCTTGAGGCCTTTTGGTGGGGATTTTAATGGAAATACATTCACTCTAAAAGAAGGTGTTCCCAGAAGCGGAAACCCAAATACGAACAGACCTGGTCAACAAAAATTAAGAGATCGTAACGGTGATGGTATCATAGATGAAGGTGATCTAACCATTATCGGGGATACCAACCCACATCATTTTGGCGGAATGACAAATTCCTTCAGGTACAAATCTTGGGATCTATCCATAGCCATGAACTGGAAATATGGTAACGATATATATAATAAAAACAATTTTGTCGGTTTTAGTACAAATCAATTTTTGAACAAATATGGTGTGGCCAGAGAGCGTTGGACACCCAACAACACCGATACTGATATTCATAGCCTTAGGGGTCGTGTCAGGGAAGAGGGGTTCGGTACCGTTTCCGATTTTGTAGAAGATGGATCATTCCTACGTTTGCAGAACATAACCCTAGGGTACAATTTACCGGATAATGTGGTTGATCGGCTAGGTTTAGCACAATTGCGTTTTTATACCGCTGCGGACAACTTACACGTTTGGACCAATTATTCGGGCTACGATCCAGATGTAAGCGTCTCTCCCGGGGCGTTGACCACCGGTGTTGATTTTGATGCTTATCCAAAAGCGATCACATTTAGGTTTGGAATTAGAGCAACATTTTAAAAAAATTACCATGATACATAAAAACAAAATTATAATCTGTTTAATAGGCCTCTTTTTAGGACTTACCATTGGTAGTTGTGAAGAGGAAACTACAGAAAACAATACAACAACCGCTTCTTTTGGAACTTTGGACGAATTGTTGCAAAGTCGTCTACCCAGTATTTATGCCTCATTGCGTTCTGCCGCTCTTTATCGGCAAGGTGGCCTTCTTGGAACATGGTCAGATGTAGGGGTAGATACACATAGTGGTACACTGTTCCCTGTAAATTACAATCCACTTTACGGCTACAACTATACCGCAGGTAGTTTGTTGATAGGGCAAACGTGGTCGGAGTTCTATACTGCGGTCAAGCAGATCAATACTTTCTTAGGTCAAATCGATAGTTTTGAGGGCACCCCGAAAGAAAAGAACCCAGCAATTGCCGAGGCCTTATTTCTAAGGGGAATGTTGTATTTTGATATGGTCAAGATATGGGGGAATATTCCGTTGGTAGTAAATACGGATATTACGTTGACCACAGTGAGAGAAGATGCCAATTTACCCAATTCAACAGCCGAAGAAGTATATCTACAGATCATTGAAGACCTGCAATTTGCTATAGCGAACGGTTCTACCAGAGCGGGAGCCAGTGCCGATATCGCTTCAAAAGAGGCCGCACAAGCCTTGCTCGGAAAAGTATATCTGCAAATGACCACTACCAAAGAGTTTGGTGGTGTAGAAGGTGGTATAGATGCCAGTGGGAATGCAGTAAGTGTTGATCAGCGCTTTGCGATGGCGGAGAGAGAGCTGAGTGCGGTCATTGATGCAGGTATTTTTGCCCTGGAACCCAATTATGGTGATATCTTTTCTAATGAAGGTAATGATGAAGTCATATTCGCTGTAGGCTATGACGGTCCTAATAACGGTGTTGGAGGGGATTTCGGGGATTTCTTGGGACTGGGTGACAACAAAGACGGAGGTGCATTTGGAGCCTATAGGGCCAATATAGATTTTGCGTTTGAGTATTTGAGAAAAGACGGTCTAGTTGATCCTGACGGAACCGGGGCAACGCTGTCCGCAGATAATCTTTTACCTGCACCGAATCCAGAATTTTTTGCAATCGAAAATCAAAATTTCAGACCTGAAGTTCGTTTGTTGGGTCCCGATAATTTTGTATCGGATGTACGATATACCAGGAACATTGTTCGTTTTAGTCCGTTGACTTTAGCAAGGATGGCAAGGGGAGAAGATTCCGCTACGGAATTGGATATGTACAACGCCTTAAATATAGATTGGACAATTTGGAGCCCTTATAAATATATAAAGCCTATACCAAATCCTAACAATGCAGGTGATGGGACTATTGACTATCCGTTCTTACGTTATGCAGATGTTATCCTAATGAAAGCGGAAGCCCTGAATGCCTTGGGAAGAACGGCGGAAGCCAGAACCTTGGTAAACCAAATAATCGAGCGATCTATCAAACCTCGAATACTCAAAAGTATACCTGAGTTCGTCAACCCCAATGCTACGCCTATGGAAACAATCGAGTATAATTCACCTACCGAAACACAACCGGGAACTCCACAAAGTATACTCACAGCCGCAGTTGAAAATAATCTGGAAGCTACAGATTTGGATGACTACTTACTCCCTGAAGGCCTAAGCCAAGAAGAGATGTTGGATGCAATTGTTTTAGAAAGAGGCAAGGAATTATGCTATGAAGGAAAACGTAAAGACGATTTAATCAGAACAGGCAAACTGGATGATGCGATAGAGGGACTGCATTTAAATTCCGTAAGTCAAGGTACCGGTAATCAATTACCCGTTAAGGCCGCATTTAGCTTAGATCGGCACACCCATTGGCCAATACCTCAAGAAGAAATTATTTTAAATCCAAATTTACAACAGAATTGCCTTTACGGAAACGGTGGCGCTGGTTGTTTCTAAAAAAATATAGCATGAAAAAACAAATAATTCATATAGGTCGTTTTCTTGCAATGGTCATTATCTTGGGCAGTTGTGACAAAACTTTGGATAAGACTATTGTTCCTGAGAGTGAACTATTTTTTATAAACGTAGTAACGCCGGACATTCAATCCGTAGATCCCAACGATGATTCAGGGCTAGATGCTGTATTTTCGGCTTTTGTAGGAAGTGAGGTCACATTTTCCTCCACTACCCCGGATAGCGAGGTAGCGGAACGTGTTTGGACCATTCCCCAACCGGAAGCGAACGATACCGGATTGGCCAATGAGACCATAACAGATTTGGGGCCGATAACCCGGAGCTTTAGCAGGGCGAACAATCCTTCCGTTGGTATAGAGTCAAGAGGTTTTCCTATCATACTCACGGAAACGCTCACCAATGGAGACATCAACAGAGTTCAAACACAAATTCAGGTCAGAAATCAGGTCACGGCAGGCATCATCGCTCCGAGCGTTGCCACCCTAAACGTACCGACCAATGTCCAGGCATTGAGTGCTGCGGCCATGGGCTTATCGTCCACCGATATAAACGGAGATGGTCAATTACTATTGGAGTGGGATTTCGGGAGAGGGTTTATTGAAACTTCGTCTGGTCGGGCAAGTGCCATAACTACCAATATTGTGGACCAAAATTTTAATGTGATTTTTGATACCCCAACGGACCTTGATAGTACCGGGGAAATAATAACCCTAACGGTCACCAGAACATATCCTTTACGTTCTACGAATACTGTTCAAGTCCCTATTCTGGTCGTGGACGGGTTAACTCCTAACAGAGGAAATGGCAAGGACGCCATAAAATTATCGGCAGACGGAAACCAGATTACCGTGGGTTACGAAGAGCCCATAGGCGATATTTCGGTAATCAGTGCCGCAGATTTTGAATTGGCCATCGTAACCGATGAAATTACGGATATAGATTCTAAAAATACTTTTGATAATATTACGATAACAGGCATTTCTATAGACCCCGATAATCCTAATAATCTATTATTGTCCTTATCTTCCAGTATCCCATCTATTTTAATGGATAACGTTAGTCTATCTTTTACCTCTCGGGTATTGACCAGCCAATCAGGTGAAGATATTTCATTGTTCTTGAATTCCAATGTTTTTCCTACAGGAGAAAATTTAATGGCCACCATTAATGCTTCAGGTTTTGAGGATGCTACTAAATGGGCAGGCGGAGGCTTTTTCTGGCCAACACCAGAAAATAGTCCGGAAATATTATTTAGTACGGAACAAAGTTTTGATGGTAGTACTAGCTTCTTGTTTGAGACTACGGGCACAGATTTATCGACTGTAACGAACAATTTTGGCATTGGAACTAATATTATAGAGAATGGTCCTTTTGCGTTACCTGTAGATGCACCAGCTCAATATATCTTATCCTTATGGGTATATGTGGAAAGTACCGAGCCGGGAACCAACTTGACTTATTTTCTTTTGGATTTTGCCGATTTTTCAACTGGAGTCGATTTGAGCACATTACCCGTTGGACAGTGGGTGAAAATTTCGGGTACTAGATCTATAGCTCCTGGAGGAGATATCCGTTCCCTAATTAGAATAGTAAACGGTAATTCAAGTAGTAATTCAAGGGTTTTCATAGATCAAGTTGAAGTTAGAATCGTAGATGACGGTAGGTAGTTAAATTAAAAATGGTACTGAAAATAAACTAGCATTATATAAAGAAAAATTCTATTTCCATTTTCTGGAGAATAGTTTGAGTTAGTTTGTTAGTTAACTGTAAAGGCGAAAGGCTATCCATGCCAATCGCCTTTATACATAAGTGTTTTTCATTGGAAAAAGAAAGTTATTTTAAGGATTAAAAAATTGCTAAAATGAAAAAGATGAGCGTATATACATTAGTATTATTATTGTTGGTATTTTCGAATTGTTCCTCCTCTAAAGAGATGGACGTAGATGAAGAACAGCAAGAGGAAATGAAGGAAAATCCAATTGCCAATACCGATCCTACCGAAGGTTTTTCGTTAGGCAGTCTTAGAATCTCTAATAACATAGGGCATCCTCCATTAGGAATTGATTGGGGTTTTGTAGATTCACATTCGGATGATTTTAACTACTCCGGGAAAGATAATGGAGAATTTGTGTCCAAATGGAACGACACCTATTTTAATGCATGGCTAGGTCCCGGTCTTACTGAGTGGACGAGTAACAATTCCGATGTCGTAGACGGTAATTTGGTAATACAATCTTCTCGAAAAGCAGAAACCGAAAAAGTATACTGTGGGGTCATCACTGCAAAAGAAAAAATAATATATCCAATTTATTCTGAAGTAAGGGCCAAAGTGGCCAATCAAGTATTGTCTTCCAATTTTTGGTTTTTGAGTTCCGACGATAAGAGGGAAATAGATGTTTTAGAAGTGTATGGTGGTGACAGGGAAGGCCAAGAATGGTTTGCTGCACGAGCTTCTACCAATTACCACGTATTTGTTAGAGGCGATAGCAATGAAATACTACAAGATTTAAACGACCAAAAGCACCATACCGTATCGGCCAACGAAGAACCATGGCGAGATGATTGGCATCGTTTTGGAGTGTATTGGAAAGATGCTTTCACGCTCGATTTCTACTACGATGGCGAACTGGTGCGCCAGCTCAGAAAGAGTGGCATAGAAGACCCTGAAAATTTGGGACTGGATAGGGAGATGAACATGATCATAGATATTGAAGATCATGCTTGGCGTTCTTTTCCTTCAAACGGCAATCCACAGATAAGGGCAACTGATGCAGAATTGGCCAACGGTGACAAAAACGAATACCTTATCGATTATGTACACACTTACAAGCCTACCGATGCTTATGACGGTGGATTGATTTCCAATGGCTCATTTGATGACCCAAATCTAGGAAATTGGTATTGGAAAGGTAATATTGCCATTAATACAGATTTTAATGACAATCAAGGGGAGACCTATGCGGTTCGGTTAGGAAACGATGCCGCATTGATTCAAAAAATCGATGTAACCAAAAACACAGAATATTTACTAAAGGGCAATTTTAAAACTAACAATAACTCATCCGTGAGCTTTGGAATATTTGAAGGGGAGAGTAAAAACATTAATGCGGCAGAAGATTGGCAAGAGACAAGTGTTACATTCAACTCCGGAGATAACTCCGTTATTTATGTGACTATAAACAACAAAGGGGATGATACTATTCTAGTAGATTCCTTTAGTTTAACTCAACAATAATATACTTGTTGATTAAAATATTTCCACAAGTATTCCAATAGTTTTTCCTGTAGCGATGAACATTATTATATACAGTGATTTTTCTATTAAGCGAGTAAATCCTTGACTATATGCCCATGTACGTCCGTAAGTCTAAAACGTCTTCCTTGATGCTTATAGGTTAATCGCTCGTGGTCTATTCCAAATAAATGTAATAGGGTAGCATGAAAGTCATGTACATGTACAGGATCTTTGACCACATTATAACTAAAGTCATCTGTTTCCCCATAGGTAAATCCAGGTTTTACACCTGCTCCGGCCATCCACATTGTGAATGCCTTGGGATGGTGGTCCCGACCGTAGTTCTTATGAGTCAATTGTCCTTGAGAATATACGGTACGGCCAAATTCCCCTCCCCAAATAACCAAGGTATCTTCCAACATGCCACGCTGCTTCAAATCTTTGATCAGTGCTGCATTGGCCCTGTCGGTCATTCTACACTGATTTGCAACACCACCGGGGCAGGCAATGTGTTGATCCCAACCTTGATGGTACAGTTGAACGAATTTAACGTCCTTTTCCAATAATTTTCTAGCCATCAGGCAATTAGCAGCATAAGTACCCGGGTCTCTACTCTCTTCTCCGTACATATCAAAAATATAATCCGGCTCATCTGAAATATCCGTGACTTCGGGTACAGAGGTCTGCATACGGAAAGCCATTTCATATTGTGTCATACGGGCATTGATTTCCGGGTCACCATAAGTATCATGCTGCATGTTGTTCAGTTTACCCAGATAATCCAACATATTGCGACGGTCGTTCCCGTCATAGTTTTCTGGGTCACTTAAATAAAGTACGGGATCTTTCCCGGAACGGAATTGAACTCCTTGATGTTCCGTAGGTAAAAAACCATTTCCCCACAGACGGGAATATAACGGTTGACCTCCCATATTTTTTGTGATCAATGTTATAAACGTAGGCAGGTTATCATTGTCCGAGCCTAACCCATAACTCAACCACGCTCCAATTGAAGGACGACCGGGCAATTGGTTTCCAGTCTGTAAAAATGTGATTGCCGGATCGTGGTTTATTGCATCGGTCTGCATCGATTTTATAAAACATAAGTCATCAACAATTTCTGCGGTATGCGGCATAAGTTCGCTCACCCATGCTCTAGACTCGCCGTACTGCTTAAAATCCATAATGGATGGTGCTATGGGGAATACTGTTTGTTCTGCACTCATGCCCGTTAACCGCTGCCCTTTTCTAACAGATGGTGGCAAATCTTTTCCAAACATCTTCTTAAGGCCTGGTTTGTAATCAAAAATATCCAATTGAGAGGGTCCACCACTTTGAAACAGATATACGATACGTTTGGCTTTTGGCAGATGGTGTGGCAAACCATGTCTGTTTTTATTGTAAGAATCTAGAAGGGCACCGGCATTGGCGGCATCTAATTTGCCATTTTTGACAGCACCCCAAGCCTTGTCCGCGTTTAAAAGGGAACTAAAAGCCAACGCCCCTATACCCAAAGATGACTTGGTCAGAAAATTACGCCGATCCCATTGTCTTTCAACCTGTTGAAGATCATGATTGGTAGATTTCAGCGTTTTATGAATATGGCACATATTTTTCTTTATTATCTAGTTCATTAGGTGTTAACAACACCTAATTTTAGGATTATTACTATCAATAAATCTTACTTTAGGAAAGTAACATAATCTTAAATATTCAATTATTAATTCTTTTCATGCTAAACACTATCGTTTCATGATGACAACATCTGAATTCATTATCGTACTCGCAACCACGGCATTGGCGGCAATCAGGGCACCATCTACCCCATTATCTATTTTAAATTCACCGGTATTAAGCCACCCTAGTGTCTTCGTTTTGTTCTTATCGAATTTATTATATTCTACTTGTTGTAATTCTGCCAGAAGCTTAAGCTCATTGGAGTATATTTTTCTTCCCGTAAGTTTTTTAAAGACCATCGATATCCCTTCTTTGGGGTCGGAATACTGCAGCATACTGTTGCCCAATACGCGAGATGCCTCGATATAGGTTGGATCGTTCAACAGCACCAAAGCTTGTAACGGTGTGTTGGTCTCTTGCCTGCGAACCGTACACAAGGAACGCTCCGGAGCATCAAAAGTTGCGATAGTGGGGTTTGGGACAGTACGTTTCCAAATGGTGTACATACTTTTCCTATATAGTTTTTCGCCTTTATCCTGTTCGTAACTAGAACCATTTATTTTCCAAAGTCCTTCAGGTTGATACGGTTTTACGCTAGGTCCACCGATAGTCGAGTTCATTAGCCCAGATGCGACCAGAACATTGTTTCTCAGCATTTCTCCTGTCAACCGTTTTGATGGTCCACGCGCCAACATTCTGTTTTTCCCGTCTATTTCCAAAAGTTTTGCACTCGCTTTTGAAGATTGCCGATAGGTATTGGACATTACCATTAACTTATGAAGTGCTTTCACATCCCATCCGGACTCCATAAATTTTATGGCCAGCCAATCCAACAATGCAGGGTGACTTGGTAGTTCGCCCTGATTGCCAAAATCCTCTACCGTGCGAACAAGGCCTATGCCAAACATATTCTTCCAATACCTATTGACCGCAACTCTAGCGGTCAGTGGATTCTTTTTGCTCGTTACCCATTGTGCCAGTCCCAAGCGATTTTTGGGAAGACTATCAGGATAGGAAAAAATACGCTCAGGTGTATTGGGGTAAACCCGTTCTCCGTAAACATCATACTGGCCTCGCTCCAGTATGTACGTTTCCCTGGGCTTTTCCATTTCTTTCATCACCATAATCTCCTTGACCTTTTCTACACTGTCTACATAAATTTCCCTTGTTTTCCCGAGTTCTACCAAGGATTTTTGATATTCCCTAGATCTAGTAGTTAAAAAGTAATCTATTAAATACTCTCTTTCCTTTTTGGAAAGCTCATCTTTTGACTTAGCCAAAATAGGGTCTAAAAGTATTGGTTTGGAAATCTGTGCAACTTCCAAAGGAGTAAGTTCCTTATCGAACACTAAAATGTCATCTGCCTTTCCGCCCCCTATACCTTTACCTCTCCATATGGCACCTATTTGTAACCCCGGTTCAATAGGTTTATCGTAAATATAATCCTCATAGTTATCAAAAATGATGTCCTTATATAAATTATCATTAATTACATGGGTCTCTTCCTCTTTTCCATCAATATAGACTTTTAAGCCATCAGCCTTACTGGAACCATCATACGTCATAGTCAGCTGAACCCATTTTTCCTTGGGCACATCGGTCAGCGTACGTTCTACTATAGCGTTGTCCGGCCATACGTGAGCCAACAAAACTTCAATTTTATTCTCTTTTACGCTTAAATGGTAACCGCGATAACTATGGAGTTGGGTAGAGTTTTGTTTGTGAAAGACCACTCCGTTTTCCAAGTCACTGGGCAAATATACCTGTATGCCTATACTGAAAGGTTCGTTACGGCGAAACACACCTAATTTACCCATATCCAACCAAGTATCGCCATCAAATGAAAGTCCCTTTCCCGTATGCCCTTTGGTGAAAACTGTTTTTTGATCTTTAGAAAACTGTTGCTTCATTTCCCCTTTGTGAAAAGGGGCTATGGTATTATTGATGGTTCCGTTATTGAAATCGATTTTAGCAATTAAATTACTAGGTATGGATTTTTTATCGATTTTCTTATAGCCTTCGGATGCTATCCATTTTGTGGCTTCAATACTTTCCGACTTGACAAGCTGCGTAATATGTTCTTCTTTTTCATCAATTAATCCTTGAACATACGTCAGGAATTTCTCCTCTTCCTCAGTGGGGAGCATCATATTGGGTACCGGCATGGACCAGTCCCATGGTATTTGTCCAGATTCGTTCACATTATTGAAGAAGCTGTACATTTCAAAATAATTTTTCTGCGATATAGGATCGTATTTGTGGTCATGACATTTGGCACAGGCCATGGTAAGCCCCATAAAAGCTTCGCTAACAACATTCACCCTATCCGAAACATATTCCGATCTAAACTCCTCATCAATGATTCCTCCTTCAAGATTTTGAGGATGCAAACGATTAAAAGTAGTCGCTAAAATTTGTTCTTTTGACGCATTGGGCATCATATCGCCTGCCAACTGCATTCTTAAAAATTTGTCATAAGGCATATTTTGATTGAAAGACGCTATGACCCAATCTCTCCAAACAGAGACATCACGATACCGGTCTACAGTATATCCGTGGGTATCCGCATATCGGGAGAGGTCCATCCAATCCAAGGTCATCTGTTCTCCATAATGCGGAGAGGCCAACAACCGATCAACTTGTTTTTCATATGCATTCGGGGAGCTATCACTCAAAAAAGCATCTATTTCCTTAGAGGTCGGTGGTAGTCCGGTCAAATCAAAACTGACCCTCCTGAGCAAAATCTCCTTTTCAGCGATTGGGCTGGGTTCCAAACCTTCCTTCTCCAACTTTGCCAGTATGAAATTATCGATTGAATTTGATACTTTATCCTTTAGTTTGATTTTTGGAGGGGTTTGCTGTTTTGGTGGGAGAAATGCCCAATGATCTTTATATTCCGCACCCTCCTCTATCCATTTCACCAATAACGCCTTCTCATTTTCGGTCAAGGAAAGATGGGAGCTTGGTTCTGGCATTACAATATTCGGGTCATCCGTAAGAATCCGGTGAATTGTTTCACTTTTTTTCAAATTTCCGGGAACTATGGCAAATTTACCGGGCGTATTAGGAAGTTCCGCAAATGCCAATTCCGGTGTGTGCAGTTGTAAACCAGCTTTTACCTTTGCTTGATCGGGGCCATGACATATAAAACACTTGTCAGAAAGTATAGGCTTTATATGAATATTAAAATCAATTTCCTTGGGCAACGATTCATAAGCTACTTGTACCTCTTGCGGTAAATCAGGACCTCCACATGATGCAATAAATACAAAGCCCAAAAGGCCACAAATACTTCTAATTATAGCCATAAATACTTAGCAATTAACATATTTATAAAGGTAACTTTTTCGAATAGAAAAATATTGACCAAATCAGATATTCAATTATACATTTCCGACTTTATCATTTTTCTATCTTGTAGAAACTAGTTCTCTATTTTGACAATAATCAATTCAATTCAAAGGTTTTTTTGATATATCGATTTAAAATAAAGATATCGAGAATAAAATTTTGGATGTTATATCTCTTTCTGCATAGTTTCTGCATTAGAAAAAACTCCAACTGACAACTATTTTCCAAATGGTGGATTCAGTTGTAAAAAAGGGCCCTGTAGAAGTATTTCTTGATGTAATGCAATTTTTCAATAAAGGTCATTTTTTTCATTATTCAGGTATGGCTAAAAGTCAAAAAATTAAGAATTGCGATTAAAGTAACAGTTTAAAATAGCGTATATTTAAGTGCTATGAAAAAACAACTCGAATTATTACGTCTTAGTACGTATTTTCTTGTCTTCTTTGTTTTTTTTATGGGTAATGCCCAACTAGAAGGGACCAACTGGTATTTTGGCCAAAATGCTGGAATTAATTTTGGGGATGGCACTACAGCTTTACCCTTTACTTTATCTGATGGAGTGTTGGTGACCGATGAAGGGTGCTCCTCCGTTTCCGATAAAAATGGTAACCTGCTTTTTTACTCGGATGGTGTAAATGTTTACAATAGGGCACATTATCGTATGCCAAATGGAGATAACTTAAAAGGCTCCGATACCAGCACACAATCGGCCGTAATCGTTCCCCATCCTTCGGATCATCGTCTGTATTTTATATTCACGGTGGGAAAATCCGATAATATCGATACCAAAGATGGCCTTAACTATTCGGTGGTAGACATGGATCTTGACAACGGCCATGGGGATGTGGTGGCCAATAAAAAGAATATTCAACTATTGTCAAATACTACGGAAAAGCTCTCGGCAATAGTACATCCTACCCGGAATTCATTTTGGTTGGTCACTATGACCAATGACAAAACGTTTCATGCGTTTGAACTTGCTGAGGATGGTTCCATAAAGCCTGCAATCAAATCCGGATTTCCCGGTTTTATACGTGACGGTCGTGGAT
This sequence comes from Maribacter algae, assembly GCF_047345745.1. Taxonomy (NCBI): domain Bacteria; kingdom Pseudomonadati; phylum Bacteroidota; class Flavobacteriia; order Flavobacteriales; family Flavobacteriaceae; genus Maribacter; species Maribacter algae. The sequence continues at coordinate 391,016 of NZ_JBLFES010000002.1, read as the reverse complement.
CCCTTAAAATTTCTCCCAACGGTAATTACATCGCCACGGCCAATTACAGTGATGAATCTGCTTATTTATACCGTTTTGATTCAAACACGGGCAGCGTAGACCTTGAGCAAAGGATTAATGGCGGCGATAATTTCTTTCCCTATGGGGTGGAATTCTCACAAGATAGTAAATTCTTATACTTAACTACTTATAGCGCTAACGATGACGAGACCTATTTGCTCCAATACCGTACGGCAAATCAAGGCATCAACAATTCCAAAGAAATCATTGCTATAGATGATTTCTTTAGGGGATCATTGCAGCTAGGCATCGACGGAAAAATATATAGGGCGAAACCGGAAAGCGATTATTTGGGCGTTATCGCCAACCCTCACCTGCCAGGTCTATTGTGTAACTATAACTCTGAAGCGGTTGTATTGGGTGGGGGAATATCAAAGGAAGGTTTACCTTCTTTCATCCAATCTTCATTTACATCGGATATACAGATCAATACTAATTGCCTAAATCAAGCTACCACTTTTAGTATAAATACGAACCTGGATATTCAATCTATTTCTTGGAATTTTGGGGACCCTAGTTCCAATACCAATAATTTTTCCACTGAATTAAGGCCATCCCATAGCTATCCCGATTTTGGCTTATATGAAGTAAATGCCAATGTAACTTTTAACGATGGCCGTACTGTCAGATTTGTAAAAGAGGTTGAAATATATGAATTGCCATTGATCGATACCATTGAGGAGATCCAACTATGCTATGCCAACATTTCTGAAGTAGAACTGTTTTTAAATGAACAGACCCCTGCAATTTTAGGTGCTCAAGATGCATCGATTTTCTCGGTCTCGTACCATGCAAGTCTAGTGGATGCAGAAACAAATAGAAATCCACTTTCCTTTCTTTTCAAACCAAGTACCAATTTGGAAACCATCTTTGTACGCGTGGATAACACTGAATCCCAAAACTGTTATACTACAGGCTCGTTTGATATAATTTTAGAAAAAGTAGACCCTATCGCCATTGAAGATAGTGTTTATCTGTGCGAAAACGGAACGGTTGAAGTAAACGCTTACCAAGATAGCGGCGTATCATATTTATGGACTAACGGTGCGACTTCCTCATCAATAGAGCTCCAAGATTTAGGAAACTATTCGGTAACAGTTTCATTTGAAAGTGGATGTTCCCTGACCAAATCTTTTGAGGTAGTTGCACAACCATTATGGCGAATTTCTGAAATTGAAACAAGTGAAGATATGGCAACCATACGTATGGTTGGAAATGAATCGTTTTTATTTTCCATTGATGGATTTACTTTTCAGGAATCAAATACATTCAACAATCTTCTGCCTGGCATCTATACCGCCTATATCACTGATAGCAATAGGTGTACCATTTTAACGAAACAATTTTCAATTTTTGGTTTGCCAAAGTTTTTTACGCCCAACAATGATGGGGTAAACGATATTTGGGACATAAGCTCACTCACTTTTATACCCGATTCGGAGGTATATATATTTGATAAATTTGGTACGCTATTAGCTCAATTGAACCCCTTAAACAATAAGGGATGGAATGGAACATTCGCGGGCAAACTACTCCCACCTTCCGATTATTGGTATAAAGTGGTTCGCGTGAATGCGCCGGACTACAAGGGACATTTCACCTTGAAAAGGTAGTTTCCCTCACCACCTACGATAATTAACATGAGTTAGATATTAAACCTCGGGGTTTGTATCCGGAATATTAACAGATATGAGCATCGTCACTTCGAGCGCAGTCGAAAAGTCTTTAAAATATACGCTTAAAGGAGGTCTCGACTGCGCTCGACCTGACAGTTAATCATAAAAAAATGAAAATCAATTCAATACTAATTGTTCAGTAGAACTCACGTTAATCATTAAAGCTGCACCACGCATCGCTCAAGAAGGGTTTTGAAGGTTTACGTACTGTTTTACTATGTTAAGAAACACGTTAATCCTATCTTGATAGCATGTCTTTAACCGCGAAACAATTTGAAATTCCAAAAACTGCTCTAAAATAACGAAGTTGGATTCAAGTGGGTCTCCTACATCGTTTTAACAAATGTGAAGATAACTTTTAAATATTAATCGGTATCCTTTTTCCATACACGTATATAATCAATGTTATAAGTAGTGTCTAGACGCTCATCATCTGGGAAAGCATACAGCCATTTATTAGATTCACTATTGAGATTTATATGCAGGTTCTGGTGCCAATATACATTTTCAGATTCGCGAAACAAAATACCATCAAGATACCAGCGTATAACGTGTTTATTCCATTCCAATCCCCATACATGGTATTCTTTCTGCAATTCAAAAGGGATATAATAATTTTGTCCGAAAGATTTGAGTTCCGTGACGTCACCCTTATCCGGAGGTGCGGAAAAAACGTGCAGGTTGGACGTGAGTGTGTGTCTATTTTCCACAACACCAGGGTTGTTCTCACAAATATCGATTTCCGTTCGCCAGTTATCCGTATACCACCAGTTGTATAGCCAAAAACAGCTAACCCAAGGTGCATCCATCAGTTTGGCCTTCATTTCAAAATAACCATAGGTAACAGATTCTTTACTCACTACCCAACCTATGTTATGCGTATAGCCTTGAGGATAATTTGGCGATTCTGCATTATTAATGGATAGAATTAATTCACCGTTCTTTAGCGCTACATTATCTTTATGCAACATTGACGGTTTCCTACCAAGCCAAGTAGGATTGGTATCGTACCATTTTTCACGATTAAGGGTACCCTCCTCAAACTCATCGGAAATTGCAGTTCTAAGAATCCATGAAGTGTCATCTTGATGCGACAATGGCAGCTCATTGGTCTTTCGTTGCGGAGTATTTGCAAAATTTAAGGAATCCGTAAAATACTCCGCTGTTTTTGTAGCATCCTGAGCCATTAATTGCCCCATCGCGATACATACTATCAGCAGTAACGCTATTTTAATATTTCGGACCATTTTAAATTCTTGTTTTTCTAAAGCCGATCTCATATAATGCTGGGTACATGCCGACATGATTCATTGTTATGATAATCTTCTTACTATTGTTCTGCAAAAAGCTTTATTTCATCATCATTGATTGCAGTCAGAATTGCATTTCTACCTGAATTCAGTTTTATTTTTTCTAAGTTTTTTACATTGTATGGTACAAAAAAACCACTTTCAATATAGGTCAAGACCTTATAATTATCTGATACCGTCCCCAAAAGAACTAAACCTATAGAGGCATCGGCTCTTGTAGTCTCTATTTCGACCTCAAATTTATTCCCCGCTATAACAATATCCTTGATACCATCTTTATTAAAATCATCAACGACGATACCATTGATCGTGGAAAACTGGGCCTCTATAGGAAGCCTTTTCATAATAAGCCTACCATTGTCATTGATCAAGACCACGCTTGCAAATTCTTGAGCTTTGTAGGTTACGCCTTGCTCAACATTTTCACCGACCACCTGTTGTATGTCCGCTTTTGAAAACTCTGTATAGGAACGGAATTTTTTACCAATGTCCGGCATCTGTTCGGAAGTACATTGCCAGCCACGTATCGGTACCTGTCTGCCTTTATACTTCTTGGCCAAGAAAATATCATTAGTGCCGTTTCCGTCAAAATCATCCGCATATACATAAAAAGGTTTTTCTACACTAGCTGAAAATTTGTAATTAAGTCCCAAATTTCCCACAATAAAGTCGGTATCACCATCGTCATCAATATCGTTCGCGATTATTTGATTCCACCAGCCAGTGGTTTCGGTAAGGCCGTACTCAGCGGTAACATTTTTGAAAACACTATTCTCTTTTTTAAAAATGGATATGGGCATCCACTCCCCTACTACAATCAATTCGTTGGATGCATCACCATCAATATCAGACCAAACTGCCGATGTTACCATTCCGACCTCAGAAAGCCCGGGAGCTATTTTTTTCGTAATATCGGAATATACTCCATTATTATTTTCCAGAAGAAAACTCTTAGGCGCATTAGGATATTTTTTGGGCACCAATCTTCCGCCTATAAAAAGGTCCAAGTCGCCATCTGAATCAAAATCCAAGGGTACCACACAGGAACCACTTTGAAGTATTTCAGGCAGGCCATTGGACTTATTGAAATTTCCTTGACCATCGTTTAGGTATAAACGGTCTTGAAGTGCCAAGGAACCTTCATCAAATTCGTTACTGCCACTTACCACATATAAATCGAGGTCTTCATCAGCATCAACGTCCAGAAAAACAGCAGCCACATCCTCATGCACTGCATCATTTTTAAAATTGGATTGACTTTTCTTCATGAACCTTCCGCTGTTCTGAAGATAAATCATTCCCTGTTGTCCTGCAGCACCACCAACGTAAAAATCTTCTTGCCCGTCATTATTAACGTCCGCTACGGCAATGGCAGGGCCATTTTGTGACAGCTTATGGGGAAGTAATATTTGATCCTTAAAATCATTGTAAGCAATATCCTTATGCATAAACGGATTGCCAAAAGCGGATTTTGTAATTTCCTTGAAAATTGTTTGGTCTACGGTATTCTTTTCTTTGTTTCGCTTCGCTTCGCTATACATTACAGAAACCATCTGATTGGCTTGTACGTTGTTTAAAATACTCACATTACCATCGTTCCAAAGCACTTTTATCTCATCTATTACTTGCGTTTTTCCAAGACCAAAATGTACCGTTGGCTCTACTGAGGATAAGTAGCCCCTAACGGTTTTAAACTCGTGATACTGTAGCTGCCCGTTATACATAATAGTAACCTTTGCGCCTAGACCAGTACGATTATTGGGTGGTCCCACGAGTTTTATTTTCAGATGGTTGTTATTCAACTTCTCAGCGGTATTCCTGTAAACAAAGGCCTCTCCGTCAATATTGTTCACTACTACATCCAAATCCCCGTCATTATCAAAATCTGCGGTCGCGGCCCCATTAGAAAAGCTTTCTTGGTGCATGCCCCATTCCACTGTTTTTTTAACAAATGTGAGGTCACCCTTATTTTTATAGATATAATTAGGAATTTTATTCTCTTTAAATAAATTGATGATGTACTGCGCTTTTTGTTCATTTGTCCTACCTCTTGATTGGCTACTTTGCATGTAGTGATTGAACTTTGCATTGGCATCTTTATCCCAAATATCCCTTTTAAAACCATTGGTGATAAAAAGGTCTCGATACCCGTCATTATCAAAATCGCTACCAAGACACGCCCAACTCCAATCGGTTTCTGACACTCCGGAATAGGCTGCTATATCGCTAAAAAAACCATTGCCTCGGTTTAGCTGTAGCTGATTATGCATGTACTGATAATAAAAGCCATTTGTCGTCATGTCCTTGAACAATTGCGTGTTCATAGCGGCCATAGTAGTTTTAGAACGTTCATAGTCCTCGGGCAACATTTCCAACTGTATGATGTCTTCAAAACCATCGTTATTAAAATCAACAACATCTATGCCCATGGAATAAAAAGGGATATGGTTGAAATGTTGCGTGAGTTCATCCCGAAATTTTCCCTTTCCCTTGTTTACATATAGATAATCACGCTCCAGATAGTCGTTGGATACCATAACATCGGTGAGGCCGTCACTATTGATGTCGGAAGTGGCAATACCCAGTCCGTACCCAAAATTGTTTTTTATACCTGATTCCAGGCCGACTTCCTTGAATTTTCCATTTGTGTTCAAATACAATTTATCACGAAAAAGGTCGTCTTCTTTTTCTTTACCTTGGAGCACCTGTTCATATCCCAAAAAAAAGGCATTTGGTCTATTGGTAAGGTACATGTCCAAATCATTGTCATTGTCCATATCAAAAAAAGAAGCCATTAGGGAGTATCCATTATCGTTTAGCCCATACTCCGCTGCTTGCTCTTTAAAAGTTACCTTCCCCGATGCTGCCGAAATCCCTTGATTTATAAAAAGTAGATTCGTTCTGTCCTTATCATTATCATTATTCCCCCCTCTGCAAACATAGATATCTTGCCAACCATCTCCATTGATATCGGCCATGACCACCCCATTGTGCCACCCTTTGCCGCCGGATACGTCTGCAGATTCGGTAATGTCCTCGAACACAAAATCTCCTTTATTCAGATAGAGCTTATTGGACACTTCGTTCCCAACGAAATAAATATCGGAAAGGCCATCATTATTGATATCACCTACGGCTACACCAGCTCCGTTATAAACATAATTGAAGATGGCGAAGAAGTTTTGAAAGTTTTCTTCTATATGATTGTTAAAGCTAACATTACTTTTACCACTATCAATAAGCTCGAAAAGTTGGGATTCAACACGTTCACTTTTTGCAGTTTGTATTGACATCTTTTCTGTAGAATCAGGTTTACATCCTGTTAAAAAAAGCAATAAAAATGATATTTTGAATATATTTTTTATCAATGGGAACTATATTGTTTATAAAGGAAGAATTTAAAGATAATTATTTTCTAAACTGGTAAAAAATATAAAGCCTATTTGAACGAACTAATAGGCTCTATTATTCTTGAAAATTTTAATGAACGTAAAATATCGATTTCCTACTCATCTTCCAATCGCCAAGTTCTTACCCAATCATATTTGGTAGTTAGGTCATCAAAACTACCTGTTTCAAATATGCTGCCAGAGAGATCTATGGGATTCCAGTCATAGGTTTCGATTGCCATAGTAATATGCCCGTCAATATCAAAATCGGTAGGAGGTGTAATAGAATAGGCATATTCGCCATCGATATAGAATAAAATTTCAGTAGGCGATTTCCACCAACAGCCGTACACGAAGAAACGGTCATAGTTTTTTTCGGACAAATCGGTCTTGCCACTTATCTGCTGGGTTTCGTTCACCTCAGTATCGCAATCCCTATTGTGCCTAAAGGTATTGGAGTGAAAAATCTGGTCCCAATTTTTGGCCCATACGGCGGTATCGTCGTGCGTACGGCCTACACATTCCTGTATGTCCAATTCCAGTTTTCTAATGGGTCCAGTAGTACAATTTTGTTTCATGGATAACCAAAAAGTAGAGGACATAACCGTTTTATTCGCTTTCATGCGACACTCATAATACATACCTGCATTTCCTGTTTTTTTTGAACGTACTATAGCACCGCCATGGGTGAACGTATTGCCATTTACCATTTTTGGACTATCAAATTTTACTGTCGTAACATTAAGGTTACCATCACTTACAGTAACGTTTTCACTTTCAAATAGTCCCGGCGGTCTTCCTATCCAACCAAAACCATCCGTTGCGGTATTCCTATGCCATTTTTCATCATCAAAAGTATCATTGTTGAATTCATCGGACATATCATCTACCTTGACCCATTTTTTTCCACCAGTGGTAGGGTTATCGCCAACAAAATAAGGTAAATCCGATGAGGGCTCACCGCGTGTAACGACAACGTCAAAACTACATGTTGCCTTATTACCTGCGGCGTCTCTCACTTCAAACGTGTTCGTAGTAGTCCCAACGGGAAATGAAGAGCCTGATGACAACCCGGCAATCTGCCCGGTAGTTGCTCCTTCAAGATTATCACTTCCTTTCGGAGCTTCATAGTCTACCACAACTTCACTCGCAAAAGCATCAATGGTCAAATTGATCGTTTCTAGACAGTTTATGGTAGGGTTGACCGTATCCTCAGGAACTTCCTCGCCAATTTTACTCCCAACGCATGAGAAAAGTGCTAAGATAAATATGGAAAAAAATAAATTTCGAATTGGGGTTCTCATAAGAAAATAATTTAAATATTAATGATACCATAAGCTTTAGCTTATTAAGTTAGTTAAAGCATATCGTCATAATATGCATTATCTACAATCTGGATGGACATTTTGTGAATTGCTAAAAAATGAAAAGCCTATTCGGGTAAACGAATAGGCTTTTTGATGGTTTTAAGAATTATTAATTTTGTACAATCGTTAAATCATCCATATATAAATCTATTGATTGTGTAGGGTTAAAACCAGGATTGAACAATTGTGTTCTGATATAATATTTTCCCGGAGGTAGATTAAATTCCTTTGAAACGCTATTCCAAGTATCAGCAGGAAAACGACCTTCAAAATTATTAATATATTCACCCGTTTCGGAATTTACCACACCAAAAAGGAATACATACTCTACTCCTCCGGTAACAGTTCCATAATGTTGCATGGATACTTGATACGCGCCTTGCTCCGTAACATCTACCAATTTACCACTGTAATCTATTAGTATTCCTGTAAATGCCGCGGCACCAGGCTCAGAATATGAGTATTTGATACTACCCGTACCAGCAAAGGCCTGCTCAGTTGAGATAGAAAGATTATCATTTCTATCTCTTGGATCACCTTTACCAGGCTCTAATTGAGCGTTCCAATCCACTAAATTATTACCTTCACCATCATTATTACCACAACCCACCAAATTTTCAGGTGTGTTACAAAATGGAGAATCTACATTTATAAAACCACTTTTGGTGATGGTTTCTACTGTACCATCGGCATCTCGGGTAACCTGTAAAGTAACATCATAAAAACCACCACTCGTATATAATACGGCTGGGTTTTGCTCCGTTGAAGTTTCCGGTGTACCTCCGGCAAATGTCCATAAATAATCATCTGCGCCACCAGTTGTCGCGTCGGTAAACGTTACGGACTGTTCTGCACTTATTTCGGTCACATCAGCAGTGAAATCCGGAACCAAATCCAATTCATTAACGATTGTAATAGCACCTATTCTGGTTAAGACCGCTTCATCCTCCGGTCCTTGGCGACGTGCCCTTATGATTACGTCATAAGTACCAGCAGTGGTATAGATTACCGAAGGATTTGCTTCCATGCTAGAAGATGGTGAACCTCCGGGAAATTCCCATTGAAACTCATCCAACTCTTGAGCCTCTTCAAATTCGGACTCAAAATCCGTAGAAAGATTTGTGAAATTAATAGTACTTCCTACGATTGCGGTCTCCAGGTTCGTTTCAAAGTCTAGAGAAATACGCGGATAAACCGTTACACCAAAAACATTATCTTCTACCCTACCATCTTCAAATGTAACTTGAAGATTTACCGGTAATCCTAGAAAATCCCCATTCCCAGCTTTTGGCGATGGGGTGTTGTATGTAACCTCAAATGTTTCTTGGTCAGAGGTAACAATATCATCTATGGTATCCCTAGCTACCAACCACCTTCTTGAGGCAACCGCCAAGGAAGAATCAATAAAGGTTACCGTTTCCCCAACCGTAATCAATTGGGTACTGGCAGTAGCTTTAAATTCTACTGGCTTAATTCCTTCAGAAACGCTATACTCCCTTGAACAGGAAATACCCATTACTGTTAGTATAAGCCCTCCCAATACAGGATGTTTAATATATTTCAATATTCTATTTCTCATTGTTTAATATTTGGTTAGGATTATATTGAATTAATACCCGGGGTTTTGAACAAGATTTGGATTTATTTCTAATTCCGAGTTAGGAATTGGCCATCTAATTTCAAAATCCTGAAACTCAGGTCCCGGGTCACCCGCATTTGGGCCGCCTTGCGTAAATCCTGAGATACGCTCTTTATAATCTCCGGCGCGAATTAAATCGTTCCTTCTCCAACCCTCCAAACAAAGCTCTTTACGTCTCTCACTTAAAATTTCTTCTTTCATCTCGTTTTGTGAACCAACAATCATTGGAGGAACCGCACTATCCGCCAGTCTTGCTCGCGAACGCAGACGATTCACCGTTAAATCGATAGAAGCTTGGTCAAGTTTTCCCTGACCGTTCAACGCTTCGGCATACATTAATAAAACATCGGCATAGCGAATATATGGATTGTCAAAAGGGGTATCGTTAGGATATTGGTTAGGCTTTTCGGCATGCCATTTCCAACCTCTCCAAACATTTTTACCTACGGTACGTGCAGCAGGATTGTTCAAACCTTCTTCTGGTGTCCAATCGTTTGCATTATGCCTGGCTATATTGTTCAAGAAACGAATATCTTCTTCTTCATAAGTGTCGGCAAAAGTGTGATTGATGAAACATGTTCCCCAGCCTCCACCATTGTTTACACTTCCATTAGGGCCGTAAAATGTACTTAGCAGACCACCTTCTCCTTTACCGGGGCCATCCATCCCTATGGAAAAGACCATTTCATTGTTCTGTTCATTATTTAGCGCAAAAACATCTGGGTAATTTTCTACCAAATCATATACACCACTGTTCATTACCTCTCTTAAAATCATTTCCGCATCAGCAAATTTGTCTGTTTGGTTTAATGGGAAACCCGTCATTTGGAGGTAAATTTTACCTAATAACGCTTGAGCAAAACCTTTGGTCACCCTTCCTCCTCCTTGTTCAGCGGGTAGGTTTTCTGCCGCGGATCTTAAATCTTCAATCATAAAGGCATATACTTCTTCCGGGGAAGACTGCGGTAATTCAAGTTCATCCAAATTCGTAGTCTCATTCTTTAATAATGGTACATTTTCCCACGCCGATACTAAACTAAAGTTTATCATTGTTCTTAACACTTTAGCCTCTGCAACAAACTTATTTCTATCTTCCGCGTCAATAGCTTCCTCATCCATAGCACTTATTCTATCAACCACGCTATTTACACGGTTCAAAGAAACATAGAGATTTTCCCATATGTTACGAATGGTATTTACTGAAGGGGTAAGTTGATGCTGATAAATCAATTTTCTATCTCCAGCCCATGGTGGTAATACTACCTCATCCGCACCTACGGTACCCCAGTGGATGGCCCAGCCATCAAGACCTCCAACCCCTTGGCGTTGCCCGCCAGAACTTACTATGGGCTGTACCGCATCATAAGCTCCAATTAAATAAGTCTCAGCACCTTTTCTGTCAACAAGTAAGGCATCAGGAGTTAAAAAATTACTTGGATTCTCTACGAGAACGTCGTCATCACAGCCGACCAAAAATAGTGCAGTCAATGCAAAAAGTCCGAAAAATTTAAAATACTTCTTTTTCATTTTTTTTTGTTTAAATTATTAGCAATCATAAATATACAGTTTTTATAAATTCACAGATAGGCCTAATCTAAACGTTCTAGCCCTAGGATATGCATCTGAATCAAGGCCAGAAGTCAGTTGATTGTTGCCTACACTAACATCAGGATCAAAACCGCTATAATCGGTCCAAATAAACACATTATCGATAGCTCCATAAATACGGAAATTGTTTATACCATACTTGGAAGTTATATCTCGTGGCACTGTATATCCAAGGGTAATATTACTTATACGTAAGTATGAACCATCTTCAACATAATCATTATAGGCATTACCACTAATTCCGGCATCTCCGTATCCCCAAATAGATATATTATCAGTATTGATGTTGTCTGGCGACCACCTATCGGCAACTATTCCGTATTTATTGAAAAATGGTATTTCTGTGGTCAAACCTCTAACCCTGTTTTTATTGTAAATATCATTACCATAACTCCATTGAGTCAAAATAGAAAGGTCTAGATTTTTGTATTTGAAATTATTGGTAAAACCTCCAAAATGTTTAGGAAGCGTATTCCCAATTATAGTACGATCATCTGTATTCACTATCCCATCCCCGTTTTGGTCTACTAATTTTGGGAGCCCAGGCCTGTATCTGGAACGGTCAGGTTGCCCTGAGGAAATTACCACATCATCTCTTAAAGTGTAAAATACATCATAGAAAGGCAAGTTGGCCGCAGCAGCATCATCCTTGATTTTTTGAACAGCTTGCGCATCCGAAAGCCCATCAAAATCTACAAAATCACTAAATTCATAAATACCATCTCGTTCTATTCCAATAATAGATCCAAGAGATTCCCCTACTCGTACTACATAGTCATTTTGAATTTGATTATCACCTATTGCTTGGACAAAGAACTGTTCCGCACCACCTAAATCGAGTACTTCATTCCTATTAAAACTGATATTGAAGTTAGAATCCCAAGTGAAATTTTCAGTGTTGACATTCACAGTATTTAGTGCAAACTCCCATCCTTTATTGGAAATGGCACCTAGATTTTTAAATACTGTCTTAAAACCAGAAGTAGAGGGTAAAGGCACTTCAAGAAGAAGATCTGTAGTCTCTTTTTCATAATAATCGATTTCCATGGAAATTCTATTATCAAATAGACCAATACTTGCGCCGATATCTATGGCCTCTGTAGTTTCCCAGGTAAGATTTTCGTTGGCCAGTTGTGTGATTGCTGCACCTGTTACAATCTGATTTCCGTTCAAAATAGTACTGGCCACTCCAGCTTGAGCAAATGATCGGTACGATCCTATCTGCGTGTTTCCTGTTTCACCATAGCTCGCCTTAAACCTCAGATTGTTGACTATTTTATTTCCTTTCAAAAAGTTCTCATTAGCAATATTCCATGCTACACCGATTGCTGGGAAAAAGCCATATTTTCTACCTTCTGCAAATCTTGAAGAACCGTCATACCGTGCACTTGCATTTAAGGTATACCGTCCTTTATAATCATATTGTACGCGACCCAAATACGATTTTAAAGTATTCTTATCGAAGCCTGATTGATTTGGAAGTGTAGTCGTTGCCGATCCAAGATTATCCAGGTTGACTCCTGGCAGATCAAATCCGGTTGCTGCCGAATTGTTGAATTCAAACGTATTTTGCTGTTCTTCATAAACGGCAATCACATTTAATCTATGATCATCGAAAGTTTTGTTATAGCTTAAAGTCTGATTGGTAATTAAACCAGTCCCAAAGTTGTTGGATACAAAAGCTCTACCGTTAGCCGTTTGACCCCAACCGAATCTTTCCGAGAAATAAGCCTGTCCTTTAGCTGCCGATACCCTTGCATTTATAGCACTTCTGAACTTTAAATTATCAGTTATATTAAATTCCACATAAGCCCCTCCAAAAGATTGAAACTGGCTACGTTTGTTGATATTGCCCTGTATCTGAGAAATTGGGTTTACCACATCACCATCTCTCAACGTAAGCAATCTTCCATTTTCATCATAGGTAGCATCGGCAAATCTCGTTATACCTTGAACAGGACTAAATAATGTAGCATTGGTAAGAAGGCCAGAACGGCCGTTCGCGTTTTCCGTAGCTGCGGTTACTACGCCGCCAGTCTTTGTAAAACCAATATTTACATTAACCCCAGCTCTTAACCAATCATTCACATTTTGATCTATTCTTAGATTACCGTTATAGCGTTCGAACTTGGTAGATTTAATGGTACCTTCTTGATCTAAATAAGAAAACGAACCAGAGTAAGATGTTTTTTCTGTACCACCAGAAGCAGATAGACTATAACTATTGGTCAAGGCTGCTCTAGAAACATCGTCTTGCCAATTTGTTAATACTACCCTAGGATCATTGAGGTCAAGGTCATTACCGAAACCATCCCTGAAAGACCTAGAAAACTGATTTGTGGGATCTGTAGGGGTCCACGGAAAATATTCGTTCCAGTAATCCACATATTCTTGGCCGGTTAATAAATCCAAAGGGCGTACCAACATAGCCAAACCCGTAAAATTATCAAAAGTTAGGGACGCCCTGCCCTTTCTACCTTTTTTTGTTGTGATCAAAATAACACCATTTGCACCTCTAGAACCATAAATAGCGGTTGCCGAGGCATCTTTTAAAACTTCTATTGATTCGATTGTATTTGGATCAATAGATGCCAGTGGACTGGTAGAAGAGTTTCCAATTCCCGTTGCGGTGCCTTGAGGGTCTCCATTAATGGCAAAACCATCGATAACATAAAGCGGATCATTACTAGCATTTATAGAAGTGCCACCACGTACCCTGATTTTAAAACCTGCACCCGGACCACCTTCCGACTGAACTACTTGTACCCCTGAGGCTCTAGCGGCCAAACCTCCTTCAAACGTAACGGGTTTAATTTGATTTAACGCTTCACCTTTTACCGAAACTATAGAACCGGTAATATCTTTACGTTGCGCTGTTCCATAACCAATAACTACTACTTCATCAAGAGCAGAAACATCTTCTTGTAATGTAATATTTAATGTAAGCTTATCCCCTACCGTAATTTCTTTTGTTACAAAACCGATGTAACTAAAAACCAAAACATCACTTTTTTGGGCTTCAACGGTATAATTGCCATCAAAATCTGTGACCGTACCATTGGAAGTTCCCTTGACCACAACACTTACACCAGGAAGTGGCGCATCTTCATCAGAAACAGTACCATTTACTTTCTGTTGTTGCGCCAAGGCACCATTAAAACCGAATACCAAAAACAGCAATACAATAGACGATTTTAGTTTGGTTAGAAAATTTAAATTCATAATTGTTCTCTATTTTAAGTTTAGTTTAACAAATATTGGGATAAGTCAGTTCAATTAGTCAAACAAATGTTCTAATCAATAGAACAAATGTCCAAAACCATAATGATGTTACCTATTTGTTCTTATCAGGTTAATTTAATGTAACATGTGTTTTAATGGGTAATTCAAAGAGATTGATACTCTTAGAAATTTAGGATAAAATACATTTGGACTATATTAAATATACAAGGTAGTTTCCGTAGATTAATAATGGTCACACAAGACTATATTTCAGAATGATATGATTTGATTTTAAGCATTAAGAATCTTATATAAACCGTTTATCAATATAGTTGTTGTATCATTCGTGTTCTTGATGATTTGATAATTGTCCATTCCGATTTTTGACAAAAATTCCAATATTTTTATGTATGAGAGAGCATTAGTATACAAGATTGAAATAATGATTTTCTTCATCAACCTATTATTTCATGTTTATCTTTAAACGATTAGTAATTATATGTAAAGGGTTTTATGATATTTTTGATTTTAAAATCAATTTCTCTACAATCAAATTCCCTTCTTCGTTTTGCACATGTTTGGATTCTTCGAGTAAATGTACTTGCTTTAAAAACGGCAGTAATTTCTTGGCTCTCTTAATCATTCTAGTTCCAGGGAACAATACATCATTTTTAGCGCCGATAAGTGTAATTGGGGTTTTAATTTTTTTCGCTTCTTTTTCGCTTATAACAGGAACAGACGTAAAGTCCATATTGAAATATAGAAATGCTTTAGAGAGAAATTTTACGGCAAACTCGTCTTTTTCTGTAAAAATTGTTGCTAAAAATTTTTCGACATATTTGATTTTACGAGTATTCATATATAGTTTTATTGGGATGAATACTTTGAACAATGCTTTAAGTGGATTCCCATTCACAATATAGGCCGGAGAAGCTAAAAATGCTTCTTTAATTCGCTCTGGATTATGTGCCAGTGTTTTCAATATAATAAGACCTCCGAAGGAGAAGCCGGCAATAACTACATTGTTTATCCTTAGTCCTGAGATTACCTCATTCATCCATTTACTATAAGAGTCATCTTTCATATTAAGCCTAGTACCTTCACTTTTGTTAGGCTGTGCGAGAACATCAATACAAAATACTTGATACGTAGAACTGAGATTTGGATAACATTCCAAAGCTATTGGCGCACATGCATTGGAACCATGAACCAAAACGAGCGGCGGATTTGATACATCACCAGTAGTAATGATATGTGTTTTCCCAAATGAAGTTTTCACATAAAATGATTTATATTCTATGTCCAATTCCTTTAGTTTTTCGTCGTACAGGTCTAGAATTTCTTCTTTACCCAATTCAGATTTAAAAAGTGAGTTCATTTTTAGTAATTTAGGACAAATTTACTAATAATATTTCGATTAGGACAAGTTTACTAATGAAGAGTACCAGACAAAAAATTCTCGATACGTCCAAAAATATGTTCAATGATTATGGGTATGGTCAGGTGACAATCAGGATGATTGCTTCAGAATTAAATATGAGCTCGGGGAATCTAAATTATCATTTTAAGAAAAGGGTAGATATACTAGAGGCGCTTTATTTTCAGATGGTCGAAGTTTTTGACAATAGAATCGAAGAGTTGGACCATCAAAAAATCTCTTTACAGTATATCCGATTAAATATAGAAACGAGTATGCAAGAGATGATCGATTATCGTTTTTTTTGGACAGATCTTTATCATCTTCTTAAATCAAACAAAAAAATAGAAAAGCATTTTGAAGCGGTAAAGACGGAAAGAATCAATGGGTATCACTTTGTGTTTGATTGTTTAATAGATCAAGCAATATTAAAGGAACCATCATTTGCCGATGAATATTTACTCCTTATCGAAAGAATGATCAATTATAGCAACACTTGGATATATGCCTCGGCCCTTTATAAGAACGTTAAAAATAGTGATGAAACCATCAAACATGCCTCATTTCAACTTTTATCTATGTTATACCCCTATTTAACAAGCCTAGGTCAAAAAGATTTCAAAAAGGGCTATACCTATTTTTTTTAAATAATACTTATCGGTAATATCTTTAATTACGATACAACATAGCTTAACTATATCACGAGTACTCTTTTCGTTGATCAATATTGAAGAATCGGCAATCGTATTTTTAAGGTCTAAATTCTTCACGCTACAACCAACGTAGAGCGTCGGAGAATTCTATTAGTTGAAAAATGATAAAAATGTTTATATCAGGTTTAAATTGATAATTTCAAGTGTAAAAACAATAAGCCATTATCTTGGATAACAAATCAAAAATCCTTTTTCATTGACTTAAAGACTAATCTCCATATCGGAAGTACGGTCCATAATATCAACATTAGCATTGATATGATTAACCCTTGATTCGTTCCAAAAAACTGTTTGAATACGGCTCCGGTATATCCTAGAAGCGCAGAAATATCCAGTTTTAAAAGGATGAGTGTACGCGACAAATCTATGGGGTTGAACATGGTCGCAGCCAGCGAAAAACTATCCAACGGATATTCTTTAAAAATGATAAGGGACATCAAAAACAGTCCATCGTAAATGACTGCTAGAAATAGCCAAAGTAAGACTGCATAACCGAACCCTTTGATTTTATTTTCATTGCTGAGGGCAATGTTATAAGACAATGCGGTAAAAATCATGGTCAAGAAAGCGCCCGTCACCAAAAGCAGGGTAAAATCAAAAATGGCGTCGCTCTTAAACAGTCCGTAGAGGACAAAAGGAATTCCCAATCCTAAAATCAGACTCATGGCCAAAGAGCTTGCCACACCCAAATATTGACCTAAAAATATAGAAGAACGCTTCATAGGTTGTGCCAATAAAAGCTCGGTAAACTCTTTGGAGCTGTAATAGTACATGACTCCGAAAATGGTCCCTATCAATGGCACTAAAACAATGATAATGTTCATTAAAGTGATTACTGCTTTTGATATATCATTATTCAAGAATAGCAGCACAAACCCCAGAATGAGATAGAACAAAAAATATACATAGCTCCATCGGCTACGAATCAGGTCGTAAAAACTATATTTTAGTATTTTAAGCATCGGTTGGTATGGTCGATATGGCCGCTATGGCATGTTCCAAATCGGTTTGATTGGTTTTTGTTTTCAATTGTTCAATACTACCCTTAAAATAAATCTTGCCCTCTAGTAGGTAAATGATTTCTTCTGCCACCTCAGCTACAAACTGCATGATATGCGAGGTAATCAGTATTGTCTTTCCGTTTTCCTTTTCCTTTTGTATCAATTCTTTAAGACGAATTAAAGATGCAGGGTCTAATCCTGTTGTGGGCTCATCTAAAACCAGTAAGGGGCAATCGAACATGAATGCGAGAACAAGGTTAACTTTCTGTTTTGTACCTCCGGAAAGTGTGGAAAGTTTTTTATCTAAAAACGGCTCTAGTTTAAATAATTCAATCAATTTTTCTTCTTGACTAGGCATTTGGCGCAGGTCTTTTATCATGCGAATTAATTCCCGAACTTTTAAGTTCCCTGGGAAGTTGGCTATCTGCGGTAGGTAGTTGATATCTTTACGATATCTCCAATTCTTATTGATAGATATGTCTGAAACAGCGATTGAACCTTTGTTGGGTATTACCATGCCTAAAATGCTCTTAATCAGAGTTGTCTTTCCAGAGCCATTGGGACCCAACACAGCGAAAATTCCGCCTTCCTTTATGTTTAGGTCGACTCCTTTAAGCACTTCATTCTTGCCGAATTTTTTATAAAGGTTCTGTACTTGTATCATCTTCACTACTTTTCAATTTCAATATTCGTGTTCCTAGGTTTACCCCTCCGCTTTTCCACAGTAAAGTGGAAAACCACCTCCCCTTGAAAATAAGGGGAGGAGCTTTTACTTTCTGTAATATTTTTAAACATGTTCTTTTACTTTACTTCTATTACTATTAATTCTTTTACTGTCTACTATAACTGCTCACTGCCCACTTTTTTCATTAAAGGGTTTGCATCCAAGAGATTATCAGGAGTAAAGACCGGAGATACTTTTTCGGAAAAATCAATGATATCCATAAACAGACTACGAAGTAATACAATGGTTTCCGGGGTCTTATTTACGATATAGGAAAACAATTTCACTGGTCGATAGGGTACATCCCCTACTCCATTTTTGTCCAAATCATAGCCGGTGTAATCGCTCCAATAATTTTGATTGAACACATTATCATTGAGCTTACTATTGTATGAAATATCAAAGGAATTGTATAGGAAGTTATTCTCGGTAAATGTATTGGTATAACAAGCACCTAGGACTTTTACCGCCCATCCGTTTTTGATAAAATTGTTGTTCGAATAATTGATTCGATTAGAGCCTTCAATGTTTATTCCTATGGTGTTTTCCTCAAATGTATTGTTACTAATTTCAGCATCATTGATTTCTTTAAGGAGCATTCCGAAAGCGGCGGTTCCCCAGTTTTTACGAAAGGTATTCCCAATCATTTTTATTCGTTTGGAAAACATGACGGCTACCCCTGCTCCGTTATTTTCAAAAACATTGTTCGTGTAGACATCATCGTTTGAAAACATGAAATGCAGACCATATCTTAAATTATCGGTACTATTATTGTTGTTGATGGTCACATTATCGGAAAACTCCAGATATATGCCATCACGCACACCTTGAACTATATTTCGGTCTATCTCAACATTATGGGAGTACCACAATTGTATACCGTTTCCGGAATTGTACTCGTCTTTTGCATCACCGATGATTTTGTTGTGATATACTTTGCCGTTGTTCGATTTTTCTAAATAAATTCCGAAAAACAGTTTTTCAAGAACGACATTTTGAATTAAATAGTTTTCACTTTTCACAACTCGAATTGCAGCATAATCCGAAGTATAACTTGTACCTACATTGATTATAAACAACCCATCGATTGTTACATTATCGGAAACAATACGGATGATTTCACCCTGGTCTTCCCCATCGATAACGGGATAATTCTCCCCAAGTAAGGTCATGGGCTTATCCACTAAAATATTAAACTCCTTATACGTCCCTTTTTTTATGAGCAGCGTATCATACTCATTAGCCATTTTTATGCCTTCGGAAATCAACTTCAACTCGCAATCCAAGCATATGGTAATGGTTTCGGCCTGAATAGAGGTTACCTTGAAGAACAATAGAACCATAAGGGAGCAAGAAAAGTACCTCATTAACGAATGATTAAAAATTTGGAGTTTTCATTGGCTTTTACCCAATGTTCGGTGTGTTTTGGAAAGTTGAAATGCTGATATGCCGTTAAATGGTGGGGCTCATTATCAATGTGAAATATAATATCTCCCTCAAGAACAATTAGCTGTGCATCTGAAGGAGAACTGTGTTCCGGAAAAATAGCATTCTTTTCAAGACTAATTGTCAATATATCAAAAGTGTCGGTTTCAACTACAATTTCAACTTGCAGTTTATCATATTTTTGATTCCTAATTTGGTTACTTTCCTCGTACATTTTTTATCTATTAAATCTTTGTACTAACTCATTCCATGTTAAAAGCTCTCCTTGACTTCCTTCTTGTGCATATTTTGCTTCTTCAGCTGTTGCGAAAGCAGTTAAAAATTCACCCATGGGACTTGGGATATTTTTACTGATCAAATAGGTCGCTTTGGTTGCATCAATAGTTTCTCCTGGAGCGTTATAATCATTCACTAAAAGCTGTGCTATAGTTGACGCGTCAATTTCCTTTAGATGATTCAGCATACATTCCGATGCATCAAAAGAATAAGTCCTTCCCTTTTTGGTCATGAACTGTGCGGCGTGCTGCTTGTCCACAATGGTCATGCTACAAAAATGGCATCCATCGGAACCGTACACAATAGATTTAGGAGTGTTGGTACATGCCGTTGATAGCAACAAAACCATTAAAAACCCTAGATTTTTTTTCATGAGGCTGCTATTTTAGTAGATTTTTTCATTTCTGTTGAAGTCCTATTCTTCCATCCAATGAAAGAAGCAACAATTGTCAACATCATCCCTATAAACATGAACCAAGCTCCCATTGCCGGTAATGAAGTAACATCAAAATTCAACATTTTAGCGTGCCCAAAAAGTGGTGGTTTGTAGCTCATAGGAGTACCATCGGGATTTTCTAGTTTCATAATTGCATTAGGGTCAAGATTGGTACCATAATCTACCATCCATGCGTTAAAGTCGTACATGCCCAAAACACCTAAGATACTCATGGATACAAACCAACCTATAAACCATTTGTAGCTTACTTTATTTAAAAATCCGAGTAATCCAATAAATACTCCCAATGTTACCATGCCGCCAATCACTAATGGAAAAGTGCCGAACTCCCACATTTCTTCGGGTTTGGGTAGCTTTCGCATACCAATATAATGATTGAGCCCATCTATATTTTGCAAATCAAATTCGCTGACATCACGAATACCATCAATATGAATATTCATACCTAGAGGTTCCGGATATTGAGGTGCTCCCAACATAATGTTCCATAGTGGAAAGAAGTACAATCCTAGTAGGAACAATGGGCCTATGATCATTATAAGACCTGCTTTCTTCATAAATATTTAGTTTTTGTCATTCCTGCCCTTCAGCTTCGTTCAGGATAAACTCTGGCAGGAATCTATTTTTTAAGACAAATTGTTTTAAAAAAGCGGGTAGGTAACTTACAACGCTACCCGCCTTTGTTTAAAAAAATGAGTCTTGGAATTCTTATTCGCCCAGTGTATAACTGATGGGCAGATTGGAACTTGCCGGTGAAACCCTAACATAACCTTGCATCTCTTGATGTAACGCAGAGCAAAAATCCGTACAATAAAATGGCCACACGCCAACTTTTTTAGGCTCCCAAAGGGATGTTTTTGTTTGCCCGGGCATAATCAACAGTTCTGAAGTATTTTGACCTATCATGGCAAAGCCATGTGGTACATCAAAGTCCTGTTCGTGGTTCGTGATATGGAAATAGACCCTATCACCAACCTTGATCCCTTCTATATTATCAGGTGTAAAGTGGCTTCTGATGGTAGACATATATATGTGCACATCGTTTCCATTGCGTTCTACCCTAGCTTGATCTGGAGTTTTTACCGCGTAAGGATGCTCGTTCTCATCCAACCTGTAGATTTTTTTGGATTTTGGAGCCAATAAATCAGCAGGACAACCCGCTGCGTAATGCGGTTCTCCATGTGTTGGAAAATCATGGATCAACTCCATTTTATCACCTGAGATATCATAAATCTGGGCCGAGTGTTCCATCTCCGGTCCTGTTGGTAGATACCTGTCCTTGGTAATCTTGTTCATGGCCACTACATATTTCCCAAAAGGTTTTGCAGAATTTCCGCCTGGAATCATAAGGTGACCTACAGAGTAAAAAGTGGGTTGCCTATCCAATACTTCCCAAGTACCCAATTTCCATTTTACTACTTCAGATGAGATAAAGAAAGTCGTGTAAGCATTTCCTTTTCCGTCAAACTCAGTATGAAGGGGACCTAATCCGCCACTTTTTACCGTTCCTGCCAGTACATCCTCAAATTTTAAGATCGGAATTCCGTATGCTTCCCCATCAAACTTTTCGTTTTCAATAGCGGTAATCATATTGTCAAAGGAATGTATGGTCAAATCGGCAGAAAGCTTTCCGTTTCCAATAATATATTGTCCTGTTGGATCTACGTCACAACCGTGTGGTGATTTTGGAGTGGGCAAAAAGTAAACCGCACCGGGAACATCTAACGGATTTACCGTAAGCACTTCTTTTTTCATGGTAGACGTTGCCATATGCGTATGTTCATCATAAACATTATGTGCATATTCCACAGGCATTTTCATGCCTCCACCATTTTTTACATATTCCTCAACCTTTTTCCAGTTGACGGCAGCGATGAAATCCTTATCATTTTGTGAAGAATTGACCTCTTGGAGCGTATTGGCTTCTTCGGTATTGTAAGTGGTAAAGAAAAACCATCCGTGAGATTTACCACGACCGGGGTGCGAAAGATCATAATTAAACCCTGGCATAATGAGCTGAAAATCCAAATTTAATCTACCATTTTCCGGAGCGATACTTATGAACGATAATGCCCCTTTAAAATTCCCTTTGTACTCATTAATGGGCATATCTTTCTGCGGAACAGGGACAGAAAAACGTGTTCCGGCAACTACATATTCCGTATTTTCGGTAATGAATGAAGAACTGTGGTTTCCCGCGCTATTGGGCAATTCGATAATTTCTTCTGTTTCAAAAGTTTCCAAGCTCACACGGGCAATCCTGGGTGTATTGTTTCCATTTATGAAAATCCATCTGCCATCCAATTCTCCATTGGTCTGCGAAATATCAGGGTGATGGGCATCGTCCCAAGGAACGAATCCGAAAGAAGTGTTTAACATGGGTTTAGTTTCTTCTGAATATCCATATCCCGAAGTCGGAAATTGGGAAAAAACGGGAATTTCCTTGAACATTCTACCGGACGGTAAACCATAAACGGTTATGTTACCACTATATCCGCCAGACATAAATGCATAATATTCATCGTGTTCTCCCGGTGCTACGTAAGCTTTTTCTGCGGCACTGGAAGAAAGGGCGCCATTGGAAGAACCATCACCTTGGTTACCGCAACTACTTAGAAGGGCACTAAAACCCAACAGCATTAAAGCGTAAAGACTATACTTTTTCATTTTTTCTATATTAAGTGATTATTTAGATTGTTTTATTTATTCTGAAGGCGGTAGAATAACTTTATCTACCACGTGCACAATCCCATTCCCTGCTTTTACACTTCCCAATATTTTAGCCCCGCCTATATACACATCGTCGCCTTTTACCTCGACTGTTGTATTTTGATCATTAGCTTGTCCTAATTTTTTAAACTTTTTCAAAAAATCCTTGGAATAATTTCCTGCGGTAACGTGGTGTTTGAGAATATTGGCCAAAGCGTTCTTATTCTCAGGCTTTAACAAATCTTCAACCGTACCTTCTGGCAAAGCGTCAAAAGCAGCGTTCGTAGGAGCAAAAACCATTAAAGGCCCGGCATTTACCAAAGCATTTTCCAAGTTTGCCGCTTGTACTGCCACAACTAGAGTGGTATGGTCCGGTGAACCAATGGCTATTTGTAAAACATTAGGGGTTGAACCATCATCTTCAATAAAAGCTTGGCCTTTTTTTTCAGTATCTGCTGCCGTTGAAGTCGTAACAGGTGCAGTATCGTTCTCGGTTTTGGATTCATTTTTACAGTTAATGACTAAGAATAGCATTAAAAATGAACCAAACACTAGGTTCAAATTGGTTGTTTTCATAATAATTATTTTAAGGTTCTAAAAAATTCCAATACACTTCGGGCTTGTTCTTCGGTTAATCCTTGATTGGCCATCGGCGCCCCGTTGAACTCTTGTAATAAATCTTTGGCAAGGGGATCGTTTTTAACCATTCCTTCAGGATTTAGAATCATGTTCATCACCCATTCAGGACTTCTTCTTGCTAGAATACCATCAGGAGCTGGGCCGATAAATTTCTTGCCAACTCGATGACAGGCAAGACACATTTGATTATAGACTTCCTCTCCTTTTTTGGCCAGTGCCTCATCAATTTCAGGATCAAGGGTTATAGAGGTAATAGGTCCAACACCTTTGTTGGATAAGTCCACACGAGTCGATGCGGGAGTTGTATCAGTTGCTGATGTTGTTTCCACTGGTTTTTCAGTTGCTTTTGTTCGATCTACGTTGAATTCCTCCTTTTTCTTTTTTTCTTTTCCACCACAGCTCATCAATAGCATGGAAAAAATAATTGTAAGACTTCTAGTAACTATTTTCATTTTTTATTGTTGTTTGCGAATTAACATGTCAAATGTAAATGCCGATTACTGTATTAAATATGACAAATATCATATTCAGGATAAAAAAGTCTTTAAATCTTTAATTGGTGATAAGTGGTGCGATGTTTATTTTTGACAAAAAGTCATTTTATGATTTCTAATTCTTCTAAATATGCTTTGATCGGAGTACTCTATTTAGCCGTTAACTCTACGGAGGAGAAAAAGATTTTGGCAAAAGATTTGAGCAAGAATACTGGAGTTCCACAAGCATATCTGTCCAAATTACTGCAGGAATTGGTACGTCATAAATTAATATCCTCTACCCGGGGACCAAAAGGAGGATTTTATCTTACAGAAGAAAACCGTGAAGTTCGTCTGATTGATATTATTAATGTGATAGATGGTGAACATCGCCTAAACACCTGTATTTTAAGCCCTCATAAATGCAATGAAGAACATCCTTGCCCTTTACATAATTTAATGGGAAATACTAAAAAAGAGTTTTCCAAGAAGCTAGAAGAAACCAAAGTCAAAGATTTAGTGAGCGATATTGAACAAGGAAAAAGTTTTTTGGCTATATAAGATGTTCTAAAGATTCAAGGTTGACATTTATCATTTTTCAACCAACTACTTGCGATTAGCTTTGGAATAAAATACCCTATGCTGAGTCGCTACTTACCCCTGTTCATCATCCTGTCCATTATAGCGGAAATTTTGGGAACGGTCGGTGGTTTTGGCTCTTCGGTCTTTTTTGTTCCTATGGCAAGCTATTTTATGGAGTTCCAAACGGTATTGGGCATTACTGCCTTATTCCATTTATCCAGTAACATTACCAAAATAGGCTTTTTTAGAAAAGGGTTCGATAAATATTTAATGTTCTATCTAGGTATTCCGGCCGTACTATTTGTGTCACTTGGAGCTTTTTTGAGCAAATATGCCGATCCAAAGTACTTGACCTTAATATTAGGGATATTCCTTGTGGTGTTCGGCCTACTTTTTATCATCAACAAAACTTTGAAGGTTAATGCGACCAAAAAAAATGCCTTTATCGGCGGGGCATTGTCCGGACTTTTTGCAGGGTTGTTAGGCACTGGGGGCGCTATAAGAGGTGCTACCATGACGGCATTCAACCTTAAAAAAGAAAAATTTATAGCCACCTCTGCAATCATAGATTTGGGTATTGATTTTAGCCGAAGCGTCATTTACACCTATAACGGTTATGTACACAAAAATGACCTCTATCTGATTCCAATTTTAATCGGCGTGAGTATTCTAGGAACCTATTTGGGCAAAAAGATGTTGGACAGGATTACGCAAGAACAGTTCAAACGTTTTGTCCTGTTCTTATTGGTGGGGATCGGAGTGCTAACAATACTATTTAACATATAATAATTATGGGAGCAACATCTATTGGTCTAATATTATCTGGTGGTGGTTATAGGGGAATAGCCCATGCAGGGGCCATAAAGGCTTTTGAAGAAGCTGATATTTTTCCAAACCACATATCCGGTAGTAGCGCTGGTGCATTGGCAGGTGCTTTGTACGCTGCTAATTATACTCCAGAGGATATGCTTACATTTTTTAAAAAAGTGAAAATTTTTGAACTTGGCAGATACGCAAGAAAAAAACCGGGATGGGTAGATACGGACACGTTCCGTAGTTTTTTGCTTTCCTATTTTCCTAAAAATAGTTTTGAGGAACTTCATAGAAAGTTGTTTATAACCACTACAGATTTACTTTCAGGAAAAATAAAGGTTTTTGATTCTGGGACTATCGTGGATGCTCTTCTAGCTTCAGCATCTTTTCCCGGGGTTTTTTCTCCGGTTGCCATTGGTGATGGTTTTTATGCAGATGGCGGTATTCTGGATAATTTTCCGGTAGGGCCGATTAAGAGTTGTTCCCAATTATACGGTGTTTATGTAAGCCCTGTAACTACAATGAAGATTACCGATTTCAAACATTCCTATGATGTGATCAATAGGGCTTTACACTTGCGAATGAATGCTAAATCCATGGAAAAGTTTTCAGGTTGTGATTTGGTCATTTATCCAAAGGATTTATGTGCATATCCTCTTTTTAATTCCAAATATGCCGATGAACTATTTAAAATTGGATACGTCCAGACCAAAAAGAGACTGGCCCAAAAAAGTCAGTGCGAAAACAATTTTTAATGAAGAAAACCTAAATTAAAAATAACTTATGTTACTGATTACAGGAATATTTATTTTAGTTGTTCTGCCATTGGTCCTTTACTATGGGCACTATCAATTTTATCGCACAGTGGAAAAAGAAGTACATCAAATATTCAATGCTTCTGGAAAAAAAGAATTCCCTATAACTAAAAAAGACCTTCATGGCTTGCCGAAAGCCTTAAGGACCTACTTGCTTAAAATAGGGATATTGGGTGCCTGCAAGGATTGTCATGTAGCTTTTAAGCAAAGCGGGCGTATAAGAACGGGCCAAGGAAAAAAATGGATCAACTTTACCGCAACACAATATATGACCGCAAATTCCCCAAATTTTATTTGGAGTGCCAAGGCATTTCCTTTTTTCATACGGGACAAAAGTAGTAATGGAGAGGGGGAAGTAAAAGTTAGCTTGTTCGGCCTGATGACCATTGCCCGAAGCATTGGAAAAAAGACGGACGAGAGTGCTTTGTCCCGCTGTTTGGGAGAACTGTTAGTTTATCCTGTGGGATTATTGAGTAATAATATTTCTTGGGAAGTCCTGCCCGATGGCTCTTTAAAAGCCGTTACTCATGTGAACAAAACAAAAGTAGAGGGAATTTTTTATTTTAATGACGAAGGATTGCCAAACCGGTTCAGGACAAAACGGTATATGGGGGAAAGCCTGGAAAGCTTTACAGGGATGGCTGAAGAATATAGATGGATGGCGGGAATGCTTATACCGTCAAAAATGAAAGCGATTTGGAACTTGAAAGAGGGGGATTTTGAGTATTTTAACTGTACGATTACGGATTATAAAATAGATTGATTTTTTTATGGAATTCATCGATTATTATAAAGTGCTGGGACTTACTAAAAAGGCTTCGGAGAAAGAGGTAAAATCGGCCTATCGCAAACTAGCGCGCAAATATCATCCGGACCTAAACCCCAATGATAAGGAAGCCGAAAAGAAATTTAAACAGATAAATGAGGCGAACGAGGTACTGAGCGACCCAGAAAAACGTAAAAAATATGACC
Source organism: Maribacter algae (assembly GCF_047345745.1). Taxonomy (NCBI): domain Bacteria; kingdom Pseudomonadati; phylum Bacteroidota; class Flavobacteriia; order Flavobacteriales; family Flavobacteriaceae; genus Maribacter; species Maribacter algae. The sequence continues at coordinate 363,708 of NZ_JBLFES010000002.1, read as the reverse complement.
AGTACGGCAAGGACTGGCAGCATGCGGAAGAGTTTGAGAAAGCCAAAGCGGAAAGACGGTCCGGGGGAGGCTCCAGGCAATACACTTATACCGGGGGGCAGGAGAGCGATTTTTCAGATTTCTTTGAATCAATGTTCGGTGGGGCCGGTTTTGGAAGGCAAGAACGGCAGGTAAAATTCAGAGGTCAGGATTTTAACGCTGAACTACGCTTAAATCTAACCGATGTAGCCGTAACACATAAAAGAACGCTCACGATCAACGGAAAGAATATTCGCATAACCATTCCCGCCGGTATAGAAGATGGCCAGACCATTAAGATAAAAGGCTACGGCGGTGAAGGGGTTAACGGAGGCCCCAAAGGGGATTTGTTCATTACCTTTTCGCTAATGAACAATACCGATTTTAAAAGAGAGGGGGCCAATCTGTACAAAACAGTTGAAGTCCCGTTGACCAAAGCAATTCTGGGTGGTTCCATAACGATAGCTACCTTGGACGGAAAAGTAAAGCTGAATATAAAACCGGAGACGCAAAATGGCACTCAAGTTAGGTTAAAGGGCAAAGGTTTTCCAAAATATAAGAAAGAAGGTGTTTCAGGGGACCTGTTCGTAACCTATCAAATTAAAATACCAACAAAACTTACGGAAGAGCAACGCAGGCTATTTCAGAAATTGGAAGAAACCAATTTAAAATAACACACTTATGGAAAAGACTACTTACATACGAATACAGAAGTGTTGTGACCAGTACAATATTGAGCTATCCTTTATACGACAATTACAGGAGTTTGAAATCGTTCAGATAGAATCAACGGACAATGACCCAATGGTTCCAATTGAGGAGTTGCCAAAAATCGAAAAAATGATACGATTGCACCGTGAATTGGATATCAATCCGCAAGGGTTACATGCAATTCATCATCTTTTGGAAAAAGTAACCGGTCTGCAAGAAGAAGTTGCCATTCTCAAAAGAAAACTTGATCGGTTTAAAGAATAATACATTGCTTTAGCTGCTGATTCTACCAATGGCACAACTTACGAACGATTTGGCCTTTTTACCTAAGCTGTTTTTTTCATCGCTTACGGGGTACCCCATTTCCGAAAGTTCTAACGCTATACGCTCCGTTTCGTTGTGTGAAACCGTATTAAAGCTGACAATACCATCTTCTATCATAACATTAAGGTCCTCTACATAAGGAAGCTTGTTCAATTTCTTACGGATAGTGTTCCCGCAACCTTCACACTTGAGGTTCTGTATTTTTAAAATTGTTTTCATTTTATACCTTTTTTAATCAGTTTTAAGGCCCACTCGTAATGGCTGGACGTTGCGGATATAAGATAAGATGCAAGAGAAGTGGTTCCCGTCCAAGAATATCTTTGTTTCTCAAAAAGCTCCTTTTCCGTATGGTTTGCTATAAGTTGTCGGATTTCTTTAAAAGATGCTTCCAACCGCGTAAAGACTTCTTCAATAGGAATATTCTTGTAGTTACGGTTGATTTCAATATTCAATTCGGGAACGGTACGCCATGTATATCCCGGTGCGGGCATTTCCGGTTTTTTGCCTTCCTTTCCTTGGTTGTACCATGATAATACCAAAATGTGCCAATGATGCAAATGGGCCAGAACATCCCTAATATTCCTATTTAGAAATTGGGACGGAAATTCCGTGTTTCTTTTTTCTTTAGGAAGTCCGTTTATAAAAGCTATGAGCTTTTTATAATTTTCATTGCTCAGTGCCAACAATTCTTTTTTAGTCTTTGGTCTTGGCATAGTGTATTATTGTTGCTATTCATTTAAAGAATAAAAATACATTTCATAATTCCGCTATGATATGACAATTATCATTTCTAGGCGCTTAAGATGACACTATTTTTAATGGAACTCTTATCAAAAGAAATTCCATGAAAACAATCCTATATGCCACGGACTGCTCAACACACGATACGGACACCTTACATTATGCCCATGAATTATGTGGGCATTTAAAATTGAATCTCACCTTATTACATATATATCAAATACCCCCTATCCAGGTTTCTACCATCAGACCACGTAAACATCTAAGCGCACATGCCCATGATGAGCAGCTAACTCTTTTGGAAGAATATGCTTCAAAACATCTAAAAGATAGCAAGCTGAACACAAAAGTTATATTCGAGGTGGTCGAGAACAGCTCTGTTAGCGATGGGATTTTATCCAAAACGCGGGAACTATCCCCGGAACTTTTACTTATAGGCATGAAAGACGAGCACACGGCACGCGGTATATTTTCCGGGAGTATTGCCAAAGCATTGTTTGAAAAGGTCAGATGTCCTCTTTTGACAGTGCCAAATTCACATCGTTTTAAGCGTCTGGAAACCATTGTATATGCGACGGACTTCGAGGAAGATGATATTTATGCGATTCGTAGTCTCGTCAAAATTGCAGAACCTTCCAATGCCAGCTTAAACATTGTACACATAGCTACTGAAGGCGAACGTGACGCAAATGACCAAATGGAATGGTTTAAAGAAATGCTGCGACAAAAAGTAACCTATGACCACATTATTTTCGATATTACATCCGATGACACTGTTTATGATGGTATAAGAAGCTATATCAGTTCAAAAAAAGCTGATTTATTAGTCCTCTTGGAACGCGAAGAAAAAGGATTTTTGAACAAGCTTTTTCATAAAGACCTTACTAAAAAAATAGAATCGAACATTAATATTCCTTTACTTAGTTTTAATCAGGTTTACGTTTAATATAACCTTGATATCGATTACTTGTGATCATAGAACACCGGGATTGCATTTTAATTACTGATTATAGCCGATAACCACGCAATTGATGATAAATATCATTTTCTATGTATTGGACAACTTATATTTTAGCCATGATTATATATAGTGTTCTTTGAAAACTATTAGGCTATCAAAATTTGAACGTATAGTTGGTCTGGTATTCGCTGGAAAATCCTGATTGAAATATTTGCCGACCTTTTCGGAGGCAGTTAAATAAGCTGATTACAAGTGGGGCTATTTAAATCGGGTTATACCACAAAGGACTAGGATGTCCGAACATTTTAGTCCCTCTCAAATTTTGACAAGCCTTGCGTTACAAAAGCACCATATATCAAAAGAGCCAAGCTCATGTACGACTATCCTTTAACGGATCGTGGGGATGATTCTTTAGGTGTACTACAAACTTGGTCTCTTTAGTGGAAACAGGTATCCTAAGTACAGGTGTACCTGTTTCTTTATTATAACGAGTAAACAAAATGGAATGAAGTATTATTTTGAGAAAAAAATAAAGGATATTGGTTTTGAAGAGGCCATTGAAAAAACAATTGCCGCTTTGCATGAACAAGGCTTTGGTATCATCACTGAAATTGATATAAAATCTACGATGAAGAAGAAATTGGATGTAGATTTTCACAACTATAAGATTCTCGGTGCCTGTAGTCCAGAATTTGCCTATAAAGCCCTACAGGCAGAAGACAAAATAGGAACGTTATTGCCCTGCAATGTTATCGTTCAAGAAAAAGAAGCGAACACGGTAGAAGTTGCCGCAATCAATCCAATGGCCTCTATGCAATCCGTCATTAACATGAAAATATTACATGTAGCCGAGGATGTGGGCCATAAACTGGAAAAAGTAATCAATTCTTTATAATATGACAATAAACATACAATACCTGCACATGCCAATAAGTGGTTCCTTGAGCAAAATCATCGCTAAAAAATTAGAAAAACTTGAGAAAAAATTCAATTGGATCCTAAGGGCAGAAGTATTTCTGAAATTGGAAAACACTTCCTTAGAAGAAAACCAAATCTGCGAAATTCAACTCAGTCTTCCCGGACCAAGATTATTCGCTACTGCAAAGTCCTCTAATTTTGAAAAAGCGGTAGTTGCTACGATCAAAGAATTGGAACACCAATTGAACAAAAGAAAGCAGAAGCTAACAAGTCATTGATTTTGAATTAACTATGTGCCTTATTTTGGATAAAAAAGCAATTGTAGTTTCCCGAGCATCATCAGTTCGGATTTATTTTTTCCAGAAAAAGAACTAGCAATGCTCCCCGAGGTTTCCATAATCAGTTTTTTGATTTTATCCGTAAAAATGGCCTTATGTTCCTCATAAAAATTAGCAAATATCATAAACGACTCGGAGCCGGTTTTTTCATTTTCCAAAAGCCAGTCAAAAACAGTTTCAATCTGAAAAGCAGCATCCGTACCGTATTCGTCCTCAATCCCATCCAATGGCAACCACTTTTCGCGAACAATCGTTTTTAGCTTATCAACTTCTTTGGTATGAACGGAACCGTCCGCCGCGGCAACGGCAAAAAACAGATAGCCTATCTTTTGATAAAATACGTTCCTTATGGCATTTGAGTAAGATGCTTTCATTATTTCTAATTTTTATACAGCCAAATTATGTGGAGGATCTGATTCTAACAATGACGAAAATCAGTTAATAGCTTATCTTTAATCATATGAAAGTTTTCGAAAAAAACAGCAATATCTTTAAACTACTTTCAGAAGCGGTTTCTGAGGGCATTATTGTTGTTAATGCGAAACAAATAATCGTAGCAGCCAATGGATCTGCCAATAAAATGTTCGGGTATCAAGATGAGGAAATGGTGGGCTTACCTTTGCACAGTCTTATTCCAAAACAGCACCACACATCACATACAGGGCATTTTGAAAGCTTTTTAGTAGGTAGTCAAAAACGGCAAATGGGCCGTGGCCGTAACCTTAGCGGAGCAAAAAAGAACGGCGGTCAATTTCCGGTAGAAGTTGGCTTAAATCCATTTCAGCTATACGGTAATAGGTATATCATGGCCTTGATGACCGATATTACCGAGCGAAAAAAGGCAGAAGAAGAAGTAAGCCATTGGTTCCAAATCTTTAACGAATCCTTAAACGAAATCTATGTGTTCGATGCTACCACGTTCAAGTTCATCAACGTAAACCACGGTGCCCAACTTAATATTGGGTACAACCTGGAAGAATTACGGGAGATGACCCCTATGGACATCAAACCTGATTTTAAGGAAACTACACTTAGAAAATTAGTAGCTCCGCTTGCCCAAGGAAAGAAACCAAAACTAGATTTTGAAACCATGCACCAGCGAAAAAATGGTTCTTTCTACCCCGTAGAAGTGCACTTACAACTCTCGAACATTGGCAATAGAAAAGTTTTTGTAGCCATAATCCTGGACATTACGGAACGTAAGGCCTATACCGAAAATCTAGAAAAAACCGTAGCCGAACGTACGGAACAATTAGAAGAGGCCCTCGCTGCGGAAAAAGAACTTGGAGAACTGAAAACAAAATTTCTCTCCTTGGTTTCACATGAGTTTAAAACACCATTGAGCAGCATTTTGACCTCCACTACCCTTTTATCCAAATATACCCGAACGGAACAGCAAGAAAATAGGGACAAGCATTTGAATACTATTAAGAATAAGGTAAAGTATTTGGATAATATACTCAATGATTTTCTCTCCGTAGAAAGGTTGGAGTCCGGCAAAATAAATTATAAGCATACTACCTTCCCGTTAAGTAAAGTAATTAATGAAGTGGTCTATGATTCCAATATGCTTTTAAAAGAGGGACAGCAAATATCCTATCCTCAGGATATTGATGAAATCACACTATATTTTGATGAAAAAATACTGGAGTTGGCCCTCTCCAATCTTGTACACAATGCCATTAAATATTCTCCCGAAAACACCAAAATTGATATTCAAGTAAGTAAAAACAAGGAATGTCTTACTTTGAGTATTATTGATGAAGGTATTGGAATTCCGGCGGAGGAACAAAAATTCATATTCGAACGGTATTACAGGGCCGGTAATGCACTGTTGAGCCAGGGTACCGGTATTGGCTTGAACATAGCGAAACGTCATTTGGAAAATTTAGGTGGAGACATCACATTCACCAGTAAAGAAAATATGGGTACGGAATTTAGGATAAAAGTCCCCCTTAACTCATGAAAGGCAAAACAATGAAAAAGGTACTCCTTATAGAAGATGATTTTTCCTTACGGGAAAATACCGCTGAAATATTGGAGCTTTCCGGGTATCGTGTAGTCAAGGCGGCCCATGGGAAAATGGGTGTTGAACGTGCAATTGAATGTATACCGGACATCATTGTATGTGATATCATGATGCCGGAATTAGATGGTTACGGTGTGCTACAAGAACTGTCCATGACGGAGAATACAAGGCATATTCCTTTCATTTTTCTATCGGCCAAAACAGAACGTTCGGAAATCAGAAAAGGAATGGATTTGGGGGCAGATGATTATCTGACCAAACCTTTTGAAGAACAAGAACTGCTAAGCGCATTGGAAAGTAGATTGGCCAAGGCCCAGCTACTTTCCAAATCAAATTCTGGCCAACCTGTACATTTTGAAACTTCGGAAAAACAAATGCGCACGCTCCATGAGCTGAAGAATTTTTTTGATGACAACGGTAAAATTGAATATTTTGAAAAAGACGAGCAGATTTTTCACGAAGGCGTACGCTCAAATTCCATTTATTTATTGCTCAAGGGAGTGGTCAAATGTTACAAAATGGACGAAGATGGCAAAGAACTGATTACGGGACTTTATCGTGCCGATGACTTTTTGGGCTTTACTTCTTTCATGGAAAATATTCCTCATCAAGAAACAGCTACCGCGGTCGAAGCTACTGAAGTAGCGGGGATATCCAAATCAGAGCTGAAAAACATTCTAAACGAGAATCAAAATATTTCTTTGGAATTGATGGAGCTATTGACCAAGAACATAACGGATATTAAAGAGCAACTCTTGCAGATGGCATACAGCTCAGTTAGAAAAAAGACGGCGCAGACCCTTCTCCAGTTCTCGGAAATATTGAACAAAAAAAGGGAAGAGCCCATTCGTATTTCCAGAAGTGATCTGGCCAGTGTAGCCGGTATAGCTACGGAAAGCTTTATTAGAACGCTCTCCAGTTTTAAAAAAGAGGGGTTGATAGCAATTGAAGGTAGAAACATCAGAATTTTAAAATTAGACGCCCTACAACACGTTAATTAACCTATCATAACCCCTGCAAACCAACTCTCTGAATGATAAATATCATATTTTAAACCTATCCGGGCTTTTACATTTGTACCGATAGTGTTTTATTATGACGAAGAATATACTAATCCCGACCGACTTTTCGAAGAACGCTTGGAACGCTCTAAAATACGCCCAACAACTCTTCAAACAAACCAAATGCAATTTTTACCTCCTACATGTAAGCGATTTCATAAATTATCCGGTAAGCCCGGTATTTATTGAGGGCGATGAAGAGGTAGAAACAGAAAAGCTTATTATTCCCTCCAAAAAACAATTAAATGAACTTTTACAGAAAATAGAATCAAAGTTTTCAAATACAAAGCACCACTATTTTGGTATTCATCAGCATGGCTTTTTTCTGGAAACCATTAAAAAGAATATAACGGAGAAGAAAATAGAACTCATTGTCATGGGTACAAAAGGTGCTACGGGCCTCCGAAAAAGAATCATAGGGAGCAATACGGGCGATGTATTGACCAAGGTGAAATGTAACACGTTGATCATTCCCAAGGGCGTACGATTTTCAGATGCCAAAGAGGTGGCGTTCCCAACAGATTACAATATTTTTTATTCCCATAAAATCTTGGTGGCCATGAGCGAAATATTAAATCTTGGAGGTGGTAATATTCGCGTGATGAACGTTTCTAAAAAGGACAAACATTTGACCGAGGTGCAAGAAAAGAATCAAGAATATCTTTTTGATTACCTCAGCGAAACCTTCCCAAAGAATAACAGCTTTCATACCATCACAAATAAAAGCGTTAACGCCGCTATACAATGTTTTGTGGAGAGCAGGGATATTGATCTTATTATCATGGTCGCCAAAAATTTAAACTTTTTACAACAAATCCTTTTTGACTCGCTCGTAGAGAAAGTTAGCTTTCACACCACGGTCCCGTTTTTTGTCATTCATGAGTAAAAAGAGAGGGGAATTACAGTGTTGCAACTGACCAATATCATAGTTTACCATATGTATCGATTCTATTTTTGAACAAAATAGAACCCATGCGAACGATATTAATACCTACTGACTTCTCGGACAATGCCATGCATGCCATACGCTATGCAATAAACCTCTTTAAATGTGAACGGGCCCAATTTTATTTTCTCCATGCCTACGCGGACGAAGTTTACGGCCCTTTTAAGTCGAATACGAAAATTGACATTGATGCAGAAAAGAAAAGGATAAAAAAAGAGACCAAAATAAAGTTGGACAAGTTGTTAGAACAGATAACCGGTGTACCTCCAAATCCAAAACATACTTATGAATGTGTAGACTCCTTTGATTCTTTGGTGGATTCCGTAAACGATTTTGTGAACGAAATCAATATTGATCTGGTCATTATGGGTACCAAAGGAAAAACCAATGATAAAAAAATAACTTTTGGTAGCCATACCGTGCAAGTATTCAAGTATGTACAATGCCCCGTGTTGGCAATTCCGCATGAGGCCGGGTTTCATCAGCCTAAAAAAATACTGTTCCCAACAGATTATATGCTTCCGTACAAACGTCGGGAACTAAAATTATTGAATGGTATATGCGGTGAATATAAATCTGAAATTTACTGCTTGTACATTTCGGATTTTGAGGATTTAAGGCATAGGCAATTGGACAATCAACGTTTTTTAAAGGATCATTTGCCAAACGCTTATCTCACTTTTGACCGCGTGACCACAAAAAACAAGAAAGAGGCCATAGAAGAATATATAAGGTTGAAAAATATTGATTTTCTGGTAATGGTCAACTCCAGACACTCCTTTTTGGAAGATTTGTTATACCGTTCCACCATTGATGAAATTGGATTGACCACTGAAATTCCATTTCTAGTGATGCAAAACTTACCTAGATAATAAAAAATTGTCAATACTTAGAAATACATAACGACACACTGATGAAACAAATACTGATACCCACTGACTTCTCGGACTATGCACTAAATGCTATTTTTACGGCATTAAAATTAGAGCAAAACAGGTCATGCCATTTTATACTGTTACATGCCTACGAGCCTGACAACCGTAACATTTCCAATCGCCAAAATACGGTTAGAACGGGAATGGTATATGATGCCATGCGTAAGGACGTAACAAATAAATTGGAAGAAACCTTACAAATGATCGCTAAGGTTTGTGACAATTCCCCACATAAATTCTCTACCCTTGCCAAACGCGGGGATTTGGCCTCTACAGTGAGCGAGTTAGTTCCAAAATACGATTTGGATTTGATTGTTATGGGAACCAAAGGTGCTACCGGAAACAGGCAGGTGTTTTTAGGAAGTAATACCGTAAAAGTGCTTAAAAAGATTTGGAGTTGTCCTATTTTAATTGTTCCACGAAAATTCAATTTTCAAGCGTTACGAAAAATCGTGTTCCCAACGGAATATGTTAATTTTTATTCAAAAGGACAGTTAAATCCTTTGGTTTCCCTTGCAGAAGCTTGGCGGTCACAAGTACTAATTTTTCATGTAGCCCAAGAATTCAAGCTTTCGGAAAAACAATTATCGAACAAAAAAATCATAAAACAGCGATTAGGGTCTATTAGACATTCGTTTTACAAGGTACCTATCCATACTACTGTGGCCAATGCGATAACCAAATTCACAGAGGAAAAATTAGCGGATATGATATGCATGGTGCACTACCAACACACTTTTTTGGAAAGATTGATAGAAGAACCTGTTGTAAAAAAAATAGGATTTCATACAGAGGTTCCACTTTTCCTATTACCAGAATAAAAAAATACGACTATGTTAAAAATATTAGTACCTACGGATTTTTCGGAAAATGCTTATAATGCTTTGCGATATGCTATCTACCTATTTGAAAAAGAAGAATGTACGTTCTATATTATAAACGCTTTTCAAACTGGAGCTTCCAACCTGGAAAGCAAACGGAACAAGGTTCGCGAGACGAGATTGTTCAAAATTACCAGAGCAGCATCGGAAAAAGGTTTGGCAGAAGTGCTTACGGCCTTGAGGAAGGAAAACGATAATCCGAAACATATTTTTAAGACCATCTCCGTTGCAGATTCTTTGCTGAACGCAATAGGTAAGTCAGTTCTGGATTATAATATCTATTATATTTTTATGGGAACACAGGGCGCAAGTGGGCTCAAAAGTGTATTCATGGGCAGTAATACGGTTAGGGTCATTCGAAAAATAGATTTCTGCCCTATTGTTGCCGTGCCCGCAGATTACAATATAAATGTTCCGAATGAAATTCTTTTTGCCACTGGCTTTGAACATGTCTATGATAAATATGAACTGCATCCCATGCTGGTGCTATCAAAACTTTGGGACTCCAAAATTCTGGTGCTACATCTCTTGGATACGGATAATCAAAAAAATCCTAAAGAAACAGCCAAGAAGGTAATCGCAAAAAGATTACGTCAAGTACCGTTTGAAATCATGGAAATTGAAAAAAGGGATAAGGTCTCTAAGGAAATTGAAAGGATAATCGTGCAAAATGAAAATATTGGAATGGTAGCCATCATTGATTACTGGCACAGCTTCATTGAAAAGTTAACGCATGAACCAGTTGTAAAAAACATGGCCTTTAAAACAAAAGTTCCTTTATTGGTAATGCATCTACCGGAATAGTGAAATACCAAAACTTTACTATAATGCACTCTTTATTTTAGCCTGGTCTTTTTTTGTAGATTGAAATTTCATATGCTGTATGGGAAAACCGATACAGCTCAATTCTTTTTTAGCCTTTTCCAAAGCTAACTTACTGGAATACAAAAAAGTAATTGTGCCGTTCTTTGCATTGACATCTAAAACAACAATATCCAAAATACGGTTCAGGTTCCTGACAATCCTGTCCTTGCCCTCTATAGAAGTAAAATTTTTTAAGGTCGCCAAGGTTTTCATTGTCGTTGCTTTTTTTAAAAATAATAGTTCTATTTCCCCCATGAAATGATATTGGTCAGTTCTACAACTAAAAAACTTCCCCAATTTTGTTTTGACCATAAAGGAAATCCGTATGGGTGTTAATTTGAACAAAATTGTACTTGCCATAGATATTGGCGGAACATTTACAAAGTTGGGACTTGTTGACCCCAAAGGTCAAATCATAGCTAGCCGTATATTCAAGACCGGTGCCAATGAACCCTTCGAAATATTCAAAGAACTATTTCATACAGAGATATTTCGCCTTATTTCAAATATCAATAGCGAAAATATCGTAAGTGCTATTGGTATAGGAGCGCCAAATGCAAATTATAAAACAGGGACAATGGAAAATCCCCCAAATTTTAACTGGGGACAAACCATTCCCCTTAAAAAAGTAGTTCAAGAGATGTTGAACTACCCCGTTTATATGACCAATGATGCCAACGCGGCCGCTTTGGGAGCGTTACGATTTGGTGTGGGCAAAGGAATGCAAAATATTGTGGTACTTACTTTGGGTACTGGTCTAGGTAGTGGCATTATCAACGAGGGAAAATTAATTTATGGTCAATATGGTATGGCAGGTGAATTGGGGCATGTAAATGTATTTCCCGAGGGTAGGCAATGTAACTGTGGACTCAAAGGCTGCCTGGAGACCTATGTGTCCGTTACCGGAATGAAACGTACTGTTTTTGAATTACTGTCCAATAGCAATTCGGCATCCATTTTACGTTCATATAGCTTTAAAGACCTCACTGGAAAAGACATATCGGAAGCAGCTCATCAAAAAGACGGAATAGCCCTGGAGGCTTTCAAAAGAACGGCTAAAATTCTGGGAGGCAAAATGGCGGATACGGTGGCACATTTAGAACCTGAAGCTTTTATCTTAACGGGCGGTTTAAGCCAAGCTGGCGATCTTTTTCTGAAACCCCTGAAAAATTACATGGAAAGTGCACTTTTCAATGCATACAAGGGGAAAGTAAAAGTTTTACTATCAAAATCAACCCGCACTGAAGCAGTTTTGGGACCGGCTGCATTGGCCTGGGAAAACATCTTAACTAAGGATAACCCTTGAATACCCAAGTTTTATTGTTCGAGCAGTTCTGTTTGTCAATACATGATTTTCGAAAGCATGTTGTATTTGTTTACCGTAAATTCAATCTGTATCTACATCGATTTTACAATATATACAAGCTTTAATACTCCCTAAAACTGACCAATATCATGGTTTGTCATTCCCCTTAAAAGTAGTTTTGGGTATTCACTTAAAATAAAAGCCATGTTACGTATACTACTTCCAACTGACTTTTCCGAACATTCGTTTGAGGCCATTACATATGCTTTGCTCACTTTTAAGGACTTTGATTGTACGTTTTACTTATTGCATACCTATATGCCCCCGATCTACCACTCCGAATACTTGATAGGTAGTCCAGGTCAAATTGGTCTAGGCGATGTGAATCGGGAAAATGCAGTCAAAGACTTAGAAAAACTGCAAACCCGTTTGGAGACGCAGTACAAAAACAGCAAACATACTTTTACGGCTTTTGCCTGCTTAAATACACTGGTAGGCGAGGTTACAGAAAAAGTAGAAAAAGAAAATATAGATGTTATTGTCATGGGTACCAAAGGAGCTACGGGCGCTCAAGAAATTTTATTTGGAACCAATACGGTACATGTCATTAAAAAGGCAAAATGTCCTGTCATTGCAATACCTCCCAATTTTAAGTATGAAGTACCCAAAGAGATTCTTTTCCCTACGGATTATGAGGTAGCATTTAAAAAGGAACCTTTGGAACTACTACTGAAAATTGCAAAAAAACATATTTCCAGCATCGAGGTCTTACATGTTTCCTATGGATACGACCTATCTGAAAAACAGCTGGAAAATAAGGCAAAGTTGGATGAAGTCTTAAAGGATACGGCCCATTTGTTCCATAATTTGCCCAATCAAGAAGTGATACAGGCCATTAATAATTTTCAATTAAAACACAAAATGAACTTACTGGTCATGGTACAGAACAAGCACACATTTGTTGAACGTTTGTTCATTGAACCTATCATCAAAAAAATAGGTTTTCATATTAAAATCCCATTCATGGTAATTCCACACTTTAAATAATGATCATAATGAATGTTTTAGTCCCGACCGATTTTTCATACGATGCGTACAACGCACTATTTTATGCAACGCAACTGTACCAAGATCAAAAATGTACATTTCATATTTTGCATGCTTACGACCGGCAATCACATTTTAAGGAGGAATACAGGACCAGCGCAACAACAAAGGGGCTTCAAGAATTTCTAAGTAATCGGACCGCAGAGTGTCTTAGGGAAACTTACCATAAGATTATGGCGGATACGGACAAGAATCCACTTCATGAATTTGTAACAGTTCCCAAAAATGATACGTTAGAGAATGCTGTAAAAGAGTATTTAGGCAAAAAGACGATAGACCTTATTGTAATGGGCACAAAAGGAAGAACGGGAGCAATGGATATTTTCTTTGGCGGCAATACCATTCAAATGGTCAAAAATAATCCTAGATGCCCGTTATTATGCATTCCCAAGCAAATGAATTACAGTGCAATTTCACAGATGGGCTACATTACCAGCTTTAAACACACTTTGCACAATGAAACCTTGAAAATAGTAAAATCTATTGCGAAACGCCATGATTCCGCACTGCATATTCTTCACGTTTCCAAGGATGATGGTATTAATACGTCCCAAGAAAAAAACAAATTAGCCCTGGAAAAATTTTTTGAGGATATCTGCTTAAAGTTTCATACTGTTCCATTCAAAAAATCAAAAGCAAAAACGGTTGCCAAATTCGCCAAGGATATTGGTATAAATCTTCTTGTCATGTACTATTATCCACATTATTTCCTAGATCTCCTCTTTAGGGAACCCGTTGTACTCGACCTTAGTTTCTATACGGAGATACCTTTATTGATACTACCTGCCCAAGAATGACAATTATCATTTCATAACATGACGAGGGATAATACTTTTAGGACATCACCTAAAATAAAATCATGAACAAAAGAGTATTATTACCTACGGATTATTCAAAAAACGCACTCAATGCCATTAGATATGCGCTAAGCCTTTACAAAAATGTAACCTGCGATTTTTATTTTCTGAATGCCTTCCAAGCCTCGGGCTATTCCTTGGACAGTTTAATGGTAGCGGAACCGGGAGAAAAGTTCTACGAAACCGCAAAAAGAGAATCTCAAAAAGGAATGGAACGCTTAATGGAAGTATTGCGTTTACACCCCGAAAACGAAAAACACACCTTTCATACCGTTTGTACTTTCAACTCACTCCTGGTTGCCGTAGAGGAAGTTTTGAAGGCGAAGGATATTGATATCATCATAATGGGAACTAAAGGCATAACGGATTCCTCTAATGCCATTCTGGGAACGAATACCGTTGGTATCATGGAAAAGGTTACCCAGTCTCCCGTTATTGCGGTACCTGCCGGTTTTAGTTTTTCCGCTCCAAAGGAAATCGTATTCCCAACGGATTACAAAACCGTGTTCCGAAGAAAGGAATTAAACTATATGTTTGAAATTGCCCGATTACACGGCTCCAATATTAGGGTACTCCACATTGAGCAGACCGAACTAAGCACGGGACAGGAAAATAACAAGGCATTGCTTGAAGAAATGATGGAAGGAATAGCGCATAGTTTTCACACGCTTACAAAAGTAAAAGTGGCGCAGGGAATAGAAACGTTCATTCAAAGCCGTGGTAGTGATATGATCGCTTTTCTCAATAGAAAACACCGTTTTTTCAGCAGTATCCTGTCCAATCCGCTGTTAAAAGAAATTGGTTATGATAGTGAAATTCCAATTTTAGTGTTAAAAGACAACTCCTAAACAGTCATTTTTACGTTCAAAAATTACAAGATGAAGAAAAAAATAGGCATATGGCTCGATAAGGAAAAAGCCCATATTATAACTTTGAAAGAAGACAAGGAATATTTTGAAACTGTTCCGTCAAATCTGGAATTTTTTAATCCTAAGGGAGGCTCGGGCACAAAATTTAAAGGAGGTCCCCAAGATGTAGTTCAGGATAGTAAATATTTGGAGCGCGAAAAACTTCAGCTTAAAAAGTTTTTTTACACCATTGCCGAAAAGGTAATGGATGCAGAGGCATTGGTACTCTTCGGACCAGCTCAAACAAATGAAAAATTAAGAAAAGAATTGGAACGATCATATCCACAATTAGCGGCCAAAATAAAAAAAGTGGTGAAAGCGGATAGTATGACCAATAATCAAGTCAAAGCGATGGTCCGTGATGCTTTCAAAAACAAAAATTGAATGCAGGAGCTCTTTGATTTTTTCAACAGACCTATAATCTTCAAAATTTTTTCTGTCCTAATTTGGTTGGTAATTATTCTATTGATCATAGGTTTTTTAAGAAAGCTTTTAAAACAACGCATAGACAATGCTACTATACGTTATAAAGCCCAGAAAGGCATAGAAATTATAGGATATATTTTAATTATCCTATTGATTGTAGTCTCATTTACCTTAGATGATATAAAAGACTATACCATAATTATAGGCCTCTTTACTGCCGGACTTACATTTACCTTGCAAGAATTGATATTAAGTGTTGCCGGATCGTTCTATATCTTTTTTGTTAGGGTCTACAAGCCAGGCGACCGTATCGAAATTAATGGTATAAAGGGAGATGTTATCGATATTGACAGTATTTACACGACCATTATGGAGATGGGCGAATGGGTAAGCAGCGACAATTATTCGGGCAGAATAGTCAAAATAAGCAATGCTTTTGTTTTTAAAGGCCCCATTAAAAACTATTCCATGGACTTCCCTTTTGTTTGGGACGAACTCAACATATTCATTACTTATGATTCTAACGTAGAGCTGGCAAAAGATATAGTCCTAAAGACCGCCAATGAACAACTATCCGAATACGCCAAGAACTCACTTGCAAAATGGGAAGAAATGGTACAACGCTATTATGTTGAAAATGCTACCATAGAACCCACGATAGCAGTTGAACTAACGGACAATTGGATAGGGTTAAACTTAAGATATATTACGGATTACAAAAAGAGACGTGCCACTAAACATCAACTTTATGAAAGTATTGAATTGGCCGTGGCGCAGACCATGAATGCCGTAAAATTAGCTTCTACCACCCTACAATTGTTAAAAATTCCTGAAGTTGAAGTAAGACTTAAAAAGCAATCTCCATAAAAAAGGATACAACCGTAATTCTAAAGCCCACTGGAGAGCCAGTAAAAGTTATCCATCGAAAAATTACATTTTTTTGAATCATGATCGGGTAAATGATGATTCCATCAATAAGATTAAAAATTCTTGCCCATGATTTTTATCGGTCATAAACCTGATAAATATCATTTTAATTTTTCCGCTTAGGAGCTATATTTCGTTTGGTCTATTATCTATTCAAAAATAGACACGTAACCCTAATCCAATAAATCATGAAAGAAGCTTACTCACCAGAGGTTCAGAGTAAAAAAATAGAAGAATTACATTTTGAACTACAAAGTTGGAAATCTAACCTATCTTTTATAAAGGACGAAATTAAGTTTATTGACCATCTTTTAAATTCCTATGTTTTTCAGCCCAATACACCAAACCTTTTTGAGCGTTTACAGGATTATCAACATCGGTTGAAAAAGATGAAAAAACAAAAAACAGAATTACAGAAAGCTATTTCTAAACATGAAAATAATTTAGGAGGTATGATGGAGTGTACCGATAAGAGTTGTGATTTACAGTATTACACGAAACATGATGTCCTTAAAGCTAAAACGGTAGATTATATTTCTGGATTTAGAAATCTTAAATCCGAAATATTCAATTACGCAGGTGTTATTTTAAAAAAACGAAGGCCCGTATAAAATTCCTAAAAAAACAGCTGGAAACTGATTTTGGTCATTTTAAATCCTTATGCTTCAACTTACTTTTAGGATGTATAAAAAGTATTAACCCTAAAATTTTACATTATGTCACTAATTAAATTTAACAAGAATAGATTTCCATTCAATAACAGTTTGAGTGATTTTTTTGACCGTGATTCTTTTTTTGATGATGACTTTTTTAATCTTGAAAAATCAATGCCGGCCATGAACGTAAAGGAACATGAAGACGATTTTGAAATTGAACTGGCATCACCGGGATTCAACAAAAAGGACTTTGAAATTACCATGAAGGACGATGTACTTGAAGTATCTGCCCAGAAAAGCGAGGAAGAAGAAGAAAAAGACGATGATTATACTCGGAAAGAATTTAATTATCGTTCTTTCAGAAGGTCATTGCAGCTTCCTAAAACGGTCGATGATAGCAAGGATGTAAAAGCAACCTACAAAAATGGGATATTAAAACTTCATCTTCTTAAAAAAGAGGATGCCCTAGAAAAATCAAAGAGAAAGATTGAAGTGGTTTAAGATCGTGAAATCGGCGGACGATCCAATTAGATCGTTCGCCGATTTAAAAACAACATTATAATCCTGAAAGAATGAACCTATATAGATACAAGGAATGGTTTGACGCCGGAGAAATGCACGAACATTCCAAAGAATGGTTTTCAGAACTGTCCTTTATTAGGGATGAGCAAAAGTTCTTGGACAAACTTATTACCTCTTTTGCCACAAAATCATTGGACAGGAAAAAATTTAAGAAACTGGATGACTTTAGAATCGCTATTCAAAAAAACCAACAAATTGTGATGTCGCTTTTAAAAAAGATACAAAGTCATATGAACCGGTTAGAGCTTCTAACGGATAAGGTAGACCAACTAGATATGGAAAAAGCATATAGAAAGAAACACAAAGAGTTATTCAACAATGTTGAGAACCACGTATTGGACTTTAAAAGAATAAAGCAAGAAGGCTTCTTGACTTTAACGGACTTATTAAAAGACAGTAAAAGGATGGCAATTGGTAATCCTGAATATAAACTTACTGCTAAACTTTAGATGATGCATAAACATATTCTCTTCCTATTGGTGTTGTTCTTTTTTTCAGGATGCTCATCCATCCAATTGGTCAGCAATTGGAAAGATCCCGACACCGTTTTGTTCCACGCGTATAAAGTACTTGTGGTCGGGATGACCGAAAATGAGGAAGTTAGGGACGCTTTTGAGAGCAAACTTAAAAGGGAGTTTGAAAAACGTAACGTTGAAGCTGTTAGAAGTCTTGATCTTTTTGATGTTCAATTTACCTCATCCAAACAATCGGAAAAAGAGCTTTCAGAAGTAGAGCAACAATTATTGGACAAGGATTTTGATGCTATTCTGTTTACAAAAATTATTGGTTCGGAAGATAGAAAAACCCTCCGTAGAAGAATATCCGAGCTTGAAAAGAATTATGGGATGTTCAGAGATGATTACATACAGCATCAGGGCATTTATTATGAAGACGACTATTATGAAACCTTCACCGTGTTTCACGCAGAAACGGCATTGTATTGCATTTGTGTCGGGAAGGAACGCCAAACCATTTGGAGGGCCGGAATTGATATCATGGATCCGAAAAATTTCGAAAAAACGGTCAACGATTATATAAAACTTATCGTACTGGCCATGGAAGAGCAAGACTTGATTTTTCACAATACCGAGAAGAATGAAATTACTGGTTTATAGTGCCAAAAAGTTCGAAATCCCGTTTATTCGGAAAGCCAATGATGATAGACATTCCATCACCTATACTAAAGATGCCTTGGATAGCGAAACGGCCTTTCAGGCTTTAGGATATAAGGCAATCTCTATTTTTTCCGGGGATGATGCCAGTGGCATCGTTTTGGAAAAATTATGGGATTTTGGGGTAAGGTTCATCGTAATCCGGTCAACAGGATTCAACAATATTCATATCAAGCCCGCTTATGCATTGGGGCTAAAGGTGGCCAATGCGCCCAATTATTCATCCCATGCCAT
This sequence comes from Maribacter algae, assembly GCF_047345745.1. NCBI lineage: Bacteria > Pseudomonadati > Bacteroidota > Flavobacteriia > Flavobacteriales > Flavobacteriaceae > Maribacter > Maribacter algae. Next base: position 344,806 of record NZ_JBLFES010000002.1, on the reverse strand, counting down.
AGCAGAACATGCGGTAGGGCTTCTTTTGGCTTTAAACAGGAAATTGATTTTGGCGGACAGGCAGGTACACCAATACAATTTTCTTTTGGATGACTTAATGGGGCAAAACCTCTATGGGAAAACGGTCGGAATTATAGGAACTGGTAATATTGGTGCTGTGATGGTTAAAATAATGAACGGTTTTGGTTGTAAAATCCTTGCATGCGACCTTGAACCAAATATAAATTTGGTAGAGCTCTCCAATGTAACATATGCCAGTTTGGAAGCGGTCTGCAGGAAATCGGATATTATCACGTTGCACATTCCCTTATCTTATGAGAACCACCAACTTATCAACAAAAAACGGCTGGGATGGATGAAGAAAAATACCATTCTTATCAATACTTCTAGGGGAGCTATCGTTGAGCATAAGGCATTATTGCAAGCGCTGGAAGAAAAACGGATCGGGGCCTATGGTGCAGATGTGTACGAAAAAGAAAAAGGGATTTTCTTTAAAGACAATTCAGGTATAGGAATAAAAGACGGGCAGCTTAAAAAGTTGTTGTCCTTTCCCAACGTTTTGCTAACACCGCACCAAGCATTTGTAACAGAAGAGGCTCTGGAAAACATTGCTCAAATAACCATTCAAAATTTAAATGAATTTGAAGAGGGCAAAACATGCAAAAATGAGTTGGGCTATGAAACATTAATTCTATAAGACAGGACTGAAGACTTTACCAAAACCCTCCTTTAATTTATGTCCCCATGGCCTATCCAAATGTTCTTGATAGGACAATAGCCTACTAATATTGCAATCCTTTAAAAAATCATCCCTGAGAAACTCTGCAAAAGGGGCATCGTAAATAAGGGCATTGACCTCATAATTCTGTTCAAAACTCCTGTTATCCAGATTGGCGGTTCCAATAGTGGCAATAGCATCATCACTGACCATAATCTTGCTATGCAAAAAACCATCAGGAAATAAATATATCCTAACGCCAGATTTAAGAAGTGATTCAAAATAGGATTGCACACACCATCCCACAATTCTGCTGTCCGTTTTTTCGGAAATCATCAACCTTACATCTACCCCACTAATGGCTGCGGTCTGTAACGCCTGAAGGATAGTCGGACCTGGAATGATGTACGGATTAGTAATATATAGGTAATTTTTGGCCTCATTTATAATGGTAAAATATACTTGTTCCAAGACTGGAAAATCATCGTCCGGCCCACCATGGGCAATCTGTACGCGCGTATTGTAACCGTAAGAGCTTAATGTTTTGGGCAAAGCAAGCGGTTTTATTGTTTTTTTGCTTACTAGACACCAATCCGTAGCAAAAACATAATCTAAATGTCTTGCTGCAGTTCCTTCAATTTTCAAGTGCGCGTCATGCCAATTTCCCAAATCAGGGTCTCCCTTTAGATATTTATCCGAAACATTAATTCCCCCAGTAAATGCGACCATACTATCAATTACTATAATTTTACGATGATTTCTATAGTTTAGGGAACGAAAAAAACGGCCTAGTTTAAAAGGTAGAAACGGATACACCACTACACCAATGGCCAATAATCTTTTAAGATATGATTTACTCAAAGAAAAACTACCGACCCCATCATAAATCATTCTTATCTGGACTCCTTGAGCTATTTTTCTCTGAAACAACAACAATAATTGCTCAGCCAAGACACCCTCTTCAAAAATATAGTACTGGATATGTATTTGATATTGGGCCTTATTCAGTGCTTCGAATATAGATTCAAAAGTATCTTTGCCCCCCTTTAAAAAGACCAGATTATTGAAGGATGTAGGGGGAAACCCAGAGTTTTTATAAATAAGGTGAGTCAATCTTGGATACTCCGTAACCACACATTCCGTTTGAATATTTGCCGAATCATTGGAAGGAAAAATCCACTTCTTAAGTGCTATTAATTTATTTTTTCTTCTATTTCTACCCAATAAAAGATACAACAACATTCCACCTACAGGTATCGTAAATATGGCCAAGAGCCAAGCCAAATTTTTAGTTGGCCTGGCACCATGCAGCAAAATGCTCAATACAATGGATAAGGACAGAAGAATATAAAGGATAATAAGGATTGCTACCCACACATTAGGAGTTTTGGACTTTGGTTACATCATCAATTTAAAATTGACAGGAATACTATATGGAACCTTAACAGCCCTACCTCGCTGTCTTCCCGGAGTCATCTGCGGTAACAAAGCTATAATGCGTTGCGCTTCTTTTTCAAGAAGTTTATCAGGTCCTCTTGTTCTGATATTAGCAATCCTACCTTTGGTATCTATCATGAACTGGACATACACTTTCCCCTGAATCCCCATTTCCAAAGCGATTGGTGGATAGTTAAAGTTTTTTTTGATGTGCTCTTGAATCTTAGCTTGAAAACAAGCGCGTTTTTCTTCATTGGAACCCTTTTCGCAACCTGGAAAAACTGGAATATCTTCAATCACTGCAAAAGGCACCGTGACCTCTTCTTCGTACTCCTCTACAATAATATCGGAAACTTCAATTACAGGTGCTTCTATTTCAGCCTCTTGGTCTGTTTCCGTACTCAGTATGACAGTTTCCTCAATCTCATCGGTATCCTCTACGACCTCGATCACGGTAGCTGCTGCTGGTGGCGGTGGCGGAGGGGCAGTTAGTCGTTCAGTTATAGGTGCTTCCTCTAAATCCGGCACTTCAATATGAGCAATTACCGTTTCTTCGAGGGTTGTATCATAACTCTTGTATTCTAATGCCCTCCAAGTTACGAAGAGGACTATCGTTAGTCCGATTACAAAGAAAAGACCGCTATCTCTATTTAAATCGGCTTTGGGATTCTTTTTTGGTTGCATAATCTAGATATTTAGAGTACACAAATTAGTCAGCAAAGTCCCGTTAAACTATGATATTGGTCAGGTTTAAGGTGTTATGCCTCTTTATAGAAGTTATACTTTAAGAACATTTGCACGAAATCCAATACTATTTAAATTGGAGAAAGATTATAATTGGTAGTGTATGCCTAATTGCAAGGCGTTTCAACACTTTCGTACCTTTAAAACTAAAAAGTATACCAAAACAGTATAAATGATATCTTATTACATAAGTTCTCAAAAAGCAGCAATTTAAGATTCGATAATCTGTTCAATCTAACTCAATTTTTCATATCTAAAATACATATTGTTAAAAGCAAGTATCGAGGATGCAATCTTGGCGTTCTGCTTTAAAGCTAAATGCATTATTTCCTTGTATTATCTTTTCATGATTTTTAAGTTAAAATATACTGCTGTTTTTTTTGAATCAAAAAAACTATCTTTTTTTGCCCATACTGTACAACATCATGACAATATTGATGATTCTAAATGTTGGAATCTATTTTTTAAGGTATAATGCCATACTCTCATAATCGATGACGGCACTTTTACCTTCGAGAATATCGGCGCCCAATACCCCGTCTACGGCTTCGATACCATAATCGGCGAAGGCTACATTCACGTGATCTAAATCCATCAAATACAGGGTTTGATCTTCCAAGGCAGTATCTGCGATTTCAAAGGAATTGCTTGACGAGGTGCGCAGTTCCAGATCACCACCACCGGCGCCGCTGGCCGATTCGCCTGCGCCTTCGGATTTCATATTAAACTTTTTCTGATTTTTCGCTTCGATGACCGTGGCCCCTGCTCCGGTATCCAAGATAAAACGACCATCGATTCCGTTGATTTTACCCTCGAAACTCAAGTGACCGGAAATCAACTTTTTTAAGGGGATTTTTGCGTAGCCATTGGTCAGCAGTTGCCCTTCAAGATCAAAACCGCTGTTGGCCTTTTGGCCGGTCAAAGCCTTTTTTATGGAGCTTTCTATTTGCTTGCCAATCGCTGCGAACCCGCCACTGGTGTAGTCGAAAACGGTTCCCGATTTGTCGATGACGATATTGGTCGGATAGCCTTCCACCCCAAAATCATTGCATACCTTTTCGGCCTCGGCCACGGTGGGATATTGAAATCCGTACTTTTTGATGAAGGGATCGATCTTATCCTTTTTCTCAAAGGTAATGGCGGCAAAGACCACTTCGGGGTTGTCTTTATATTTTGAATATACCTCGTTAAGCTCCGGAACTTCATCGATACAGGGCTTGCAGGTGGCGAACCAAAAGTTGAGCACCACTACTTTGCCTATCGTGTTTTCAGAACTGATCGCTTTTCCATTGGAATCAGTAAAACTGAATTTCGGACTGGCCTTACCAATGAATTCGTTGCCTGAGTCATCATCAAATCCTCCTTCGGCGAGCATTGCTTTTTCCTCTTCGGTCGCTTTTCTTAGCTCGACATATAAAAATTTTCCGTTATCGTCGTCTATGGGGTCTAACATCCAATCGCCGGAATCATATTTTTCCATTGCATCGGAAAACGAAACTTTATTACCGGCCTCATCGCGAAACTCCGTGTTTTGGTCGATGACCAGTTCTTCTTGGGCATAAATCGTGTTCAGATTTAGCAACAGGGCCAACAGTATAAAAGCTACTTTTTTCATATTATTCATGTTTATTGATATTTATTTAATTTTAGGATTCATTACTACTTCAATGCTACTTGCTTCCGGAAAAGCCTCTTTTACAAAGCGATGCAATTTTTTTGCCGAAATATTATTTACCGCTTTTTTAAATTCTTCTAAAGATACATAGCGGTCTTCATATAGAAGGACATCAAAAATCTGCTGCCGCCAAAAGTCATCGTCATTTACTTGCACTTCCCTGTCGTTAATTAGGTTCTTTTTGGCCTTTTCCACGTATTCGGGTTTCGGACCTTTTGACACCAAATTTTCCAATTCATTTTTTACGACCTGTAGCAGTTCGTCGCTTTTTGCCGGATTACAATTAAACTGTATGTCGATACTCAAACGCTCTTCGGGTATTCTTTCCATATCGGCAGTGACCGAAACGCCGTAACTGCCGCCCTGCTCTTCCCGAACCGTATCGACATATCGGGTGTCGAGAACGGCTTGCAAAATCTTTGCCATCAACCTGTTTTCAAGGGAATAAGGTGCCGTGAAAGTCTTACTGTAAAATATGCTCGACTGCGGATTTTCCATAGCCTTCGAGAATTTTGCAGCACTTTCTCCCTGCTTCGGACGCATATTGTTATCCGCCCATAGTTCGGTAGTCGGAAGGGACTTGATATTGCCAATATATTTCTGTAAAAGGGGTAGTACTTTGTTGTGGTCGAAATTTCCTGTTATTACGAAAACGAAATCGTCGGCATCTGAAAAGCGCTGTTTGTAGATCTGCTCCAAAACCTTGGTATCCAAAAGGTCTACATCCTCAGCGACCAAAGGCTGTACTCTTGGGTGGTTGTCGAAGGTTTTCTTGTTTATCGAATCGTAGAAAATCATATCCTCATTTTTCCGCAATCGCTCCACATAATCCCGCAGCACTGGTTTCTGGGCGTTGAAAAGGGCTTTGTCGAAATTAGGCCGCTCAAAATGTAAATAGACCAATTGTAACATCAACTCAAGATCTTTGAACGACGATTTGCCTTCGACCATCTCGGTATAATCGTTCAGGCTCATATAGACTTCCGCAGTCTTTCCCGCGGTTTTCTTTTCTAGCGCGACCCTGTTAAAATCGCCGAGACCCGATATTGCCATCAACTGGTCGATAAAGTAGGCGGATTTTAGGTTCTTGGTACGTAGTTTTGAAAGTCCGCCAAAGCTCATCGCCTGTAAAACGACATTATTGCTTTTTTTCTTTGAGGGCATCATAATGACTTTGGCCCCGTTGGCAAGTTCGAAACCTTTGGCATCTTCGATCTTGTCGAGCGTAAAGGTTTTTTTGATGGGTTTTTCCGTCAGTTCTTCGCTGATAAGGGGGCGATCGCTGATAACATCCTCATAAGCGGCTATTTTTCGCTTTTTGACCTCATCGATCAAGGTGGTAAACTCCTCCTTTGTCGGATATTTGATATCGTCATCTTGGGGCCCGTTTATCGTAACGATGCTATTCGAAATTTCATTGTAACGCTCCGTTAAGTCCTCTACCTCTTTTAAATCGATTTCGCTGACCAGTTTTTGATGCAGTTTCAAATCCTCAGAAGCAGGAATCAAGGGCGAAGCATCAAAATAATAACGGGCGATATCGTAGCTCCAATCGCCGTTTTCCTTTCTTTTTTCCTCTTCTACGGCCAGTTCCTTTTCTGCAAGTAATTCGGACTTCGCCCTTTCGAATTCACTGGGTAAAAAGCCGTGTTGGCGCACTCTTTCTATTTCCGTGTAGGCCGTTTTTATCGCCTCGTTAACTTTATCTGGTTTTGGGCTGATGCCGATGTACTGAATTTTGGTGGAAAGTGCCAGGTCGGTAACATCCGCAGCAATGGCAATGGCCGAAGATTCTGGATCTTGGATAATTTCGGTGTACCGATTGGCCATCATCGTACCAAAAAGGCGCTCAACGAGTGAAGTGCGTAAATAGGCCTCGTTCTTAACTTTTTCGCTATCCCTTTTAAATAACCAATTTACTTGTATCGTAGCCGCATCTTTATCCGTAGCGAGTACATATCCGATTTCTTTATTATCCGGGATGTCGTAATAGGGTCTTTCTATAGCATTTTCAACCAAAAGAATTTTCGAGAACTGCTTTTTGATTTTCTCTTCCATCTGGTCGACATCGATATCGCCAACGACAATAACCGCCTGTAAATCGGGTCTGTACCATTTTTTATAATAGTTACGTAGCGATTCGTGATCAAAAGTCTGTATGAATTTTTGATCGCCGATGATATCGCGTTCCGCATATTTTGAACCGGCGAACATTACGGGCATGGTTTTTTCGTACATCCGCATTTGCGCATTTCTTGAACTGCGCCATTCTTCTTCGATGACCCCGCGTTCTTCGTCTATATCCTTTCCGATAAGGCTTAAAGAACCTGACCAATCGTGCAGAATCAACAGACTTTTATCGATGAGCTCGGCATCCTTTACGGGCACGTTGTCAATATTGTAAAGGGTTTCGTCAACATCGGTGTATGCGTTGAAATCGCGCCCGAAGATTAATCCTTTTGATTCCAAATACTGATCCACACTTCTGCCAGGGAAGTTTTCAGACCCGTTAAAGGCCATGTGCTCCAAGAAATGGGCCAGTCCGTCTTCATCATCCTCCTCCAATATAGCACCTACGCGCTGCGCAAAATAAAAACTCACTCGGTTTTTGGGCTCTTCATTGTGCATGATAAAATAGGTCATGCCGTTTTCGAGTTTTCCGTGGCGAACCTTTTCTGGTAACGGAATGGTAGTCGTAATCTGTGCTTTGAGCAACAAACTAAACAAAAGGCAGCTTGCCAGGAAGGCTATTTTTTTTATGGTCATTTCTTGTTTTTACTGTTCTTAAATCGTTGTATGCCTTCCGATAGCCACTCATCGTAGGTTTCGCTATTGGGTGTGTAGGCCACAGGGGCGTTCAGCGGCTTTCCGTTATGGTCTTCCAATACGTAAAAGGGCTGGGTGTTGGTTTTGTACTTAAGGGTCTGGAACTCGCTCCATTTTTGACCGATATACCGCAATTTTTTTCCGGGACGTAGTTTTGATTCGATTTCCCCGCCGGGTGGCAAGGGTCTTTTATCATCGACATAGAGGGATATCAATACGACCTCGTTTTTTAGTTTGGAAAGGATGATCTCTTTCGGCCATACTTGCTGCTCCATCTTACGGCAGTTGACGCAGGCCCATCCCGTGAAATCGAGCATGACGGGCTTGTTCGTTTTCTGGGCGTAGGCCATGCCCTTTTCGTAATCGTTGAAGGCCAAGATGTCGTGCGGGGGCAACAGGTGTGCCCCTTCGGGGAGGACTTCAGCGGTTACCGAACCTACTGCACCAGACTTTGCATTGCCCACTCCATAAGGCGATTCGCTATACTCCAGCGGTGGCGGGAAGGCGCTGATCAGATTAAGGGGGGCGCCCCAAAGTCCGGGAATCATATAAATCGTAAAAGTGAGGGTCAATAGCCCGAGGAGCAATCGTCCTACAGAAATATGGGTAGCCGCCGCGTCGTGCGCAAGGCGTATTTTTCCAAAGAGATATAGGGTCAAAACTGCAAAGATGGCTATCCATATTGCCAAGAACACTTCGCGTTCCAAAAGGTGCCATTGCATTACCAAATCGGCCTGCGATAAAAATTTAAAGGCCAGGGCAAGTTCTAAAAATCCGAGTACGACCTTTACGGTATTGAGCCACCCGCCAGATTTCGGCAAGGAATTCAACCAGCCGGGAAAGGCCGCGAACAGGGCGAAAGGCAGCGCAATGGCCAATGAAAAACCCAGCATGCCCACGATAGGCGCGATACCTCCTTTTGAGGCTGCCTCTACCAACAAGGTTCCCACAATGGGGCCCGTACAGGAAAAAGAAACGATGGCCAAGGCCAGTGCCATAAAAAAGATGCCCATGAGTCCCCCTCTATTTGCTTTTGAATCGATTTTGTTAGCCCAAGCACTGGGCAAGGTAATCTCGAAAGCCCCTAAAAACGAGATGGCAAAAACGACCAAAATCAGAAAGAACAAGAGATTGAACCAGACATTGGTGGCCAGCGCGTTTAGCGAATCGGCACCAAAGATGGCGGTAACTGCAGTGCCGAGCAGAACGTAAATGACTACAATGGAAAGTCCGTATAGCACGGCATTTTTGATTCCTTTCGCTTTGGTCTTGCTTTGTTTGGTAAAAAAACTGACAGTCAACGGAATCATGGGAAAAACACAGGGCGTCAACAGGGCCGCAAAACCGGATAGGAAGGCGATAAAAAAGATGCTCCAAAGTCCCTTGTTCGGTGTTTCCGAAAGTGGAATATTTTCTTGCACTGCCGAACTATCTTCAGTAAATAGGGTATCCGCACTAGTTTCCGTAACTGTCTCGGTACTATCGGTTTCGACCAAGCTGTCCGACGCATTTGCTACCTGAAATTCGTTTTGTTCTTCGGATATGCTTTCTTTCGTTGTATTTTCTTTGGATGTTATGTCCTCCGCTGTTACACCCTTTACGACTTCCTTTTTCGGAACCCTTTCGGTTGTTGTGGGTTGTTCCGATTTAGCGGATGCCTGCTCTTTTGGTGCTACATCTGCTTTTTCTTCGGATGAAACCTCCTTCGGAAATATTTTAAAGATCAAGTCCACATACTTTGGTGGTAAACAGCGACTATCGTCACAGGCCATAAATTCTACCTCGCCCGCAACTTCGAACGCTGTTTTGCTTTTGGTTTTGATTCGCTGCTTGAAGACGGCGTTGCCCTCAAAGAATTTTATCTGCATATCAAAAACCTTATCAAAGACCGTCTTGCCTTCGCCTTCTACGACCGTACCGACCAATTCGTAGTCGCCACTTTCGACAAATGTGAAAGCCGTAGGCAAGGGACCGTCTTCCGGTACCTGTTGGGCGTACAAATGCCATTTTGGTTTGATTTTCGCCGAGGCAACCAAGTCGAACTCGGTGGCGGAAATTTGTTCCACGTTCGTTTTCCAAGAAACGGGTTTTACGATTTGCCCCACACCGATTTTGGTTACCAAAAGCAGTAAGAACAATGACAGGTATGTTTTTAAAATCCGCATATTATTCTTTTGGGTCCGGTTCGTTGAACAAATCTTCCAGTACTTCTTCCAGCACCGTGATGTCGTAGTCCTTCATGATAATCTTCCCGTCTATGTCCAACAAAAAATACATGGGCAGATATTCGATATTATACAGTTCGGACACCGACGTTCCCGGTTCGGCATCCGTATTTACGATAACTTGTGACCATGTTAGGTCGTATTTTTCGATGGCGTTTTTCCAAATATCAACATCGGGGTCGTCCGAGATACCGAGCACTTCAAAACCCTGTGCTTCATAGTGTTTTTCGAGGGAGCGTATTTTTGGAAAATTGTCGGTACAGGGCCCGCACCATGCCGCCCAAAAATCGAGTAACAAGTATTTTCCTTTGAAATCGACCAAAGACACCGACATGCCTTCGGGAGTACGCAAAGTAAATTCAGGGGCGGGTTTTCCGTTGCCCAATCGTTTTAGGGTATTGATTCGCGTTTCAAACTCCTTGTAATACGGATTGTTCGAGAGGCTTTTATCAAAGTTGGCGAGCAGCTGCTCCAATTCTTCAAGAGTATAGTCGATTTCACTGAGGCCATTCCCTTCGTACAGCATGATATACGGTGCAATCGGCGAGCTATTATGCCGCATCGCGAACTGCTTTCTTATCAAACTGGTTATTTCATCCTTTTCATCCGATATGGTTATCACATCTTCTTCCAATTCCGCCACAAACAGGGTGTCGTTTTCCTCCAAAGACTCCATTAAGCCATTCAAAAGCTTATTGAGCGGTTCAAATCGTTTTAGATTTTCGACCGAATCCATTTGCTTTCGGTACGCTTGGTAAACGGTATTGATTTCAGAGTTTTGAAATTCGGGTACTAACGGCAAGTACTTGTCCTCTAGAAACTGTTCTTGGGTCTCGCCGGTATGTAAGGTTACGACCGTTTCGCCCTCTTCCAAAAACAGGGGCAGTTCATAGGTGTCATCATAAACAAGGTATGCCGGTTTAGGGCTTTTGAGGCTTCCGTGTAGTACGAACTCGTTCTGCTTTACCGTTGTGGCGTCTAAAATAAGTTCCTCCCCTTCTCCAGAATATTCCACCAAACTAATGACTCCACTATTCATACCCTCTAGCTTTCCCGCTATCCGGAAATGATCCGGTTCCACTTTATGGTCGTTACAACCAGAAACCATCTGCAAAAGCAGGGCAACAAGAATCGGATATGTTAGCTTTCTGAGTTTCATTTATTTTTCGGGAATCAATTGTACCGTATTAGCTTTTATTTCATAGGTAAAAGATGCGTCTGCAGCAAAGGCGTTCAATATTTCGGGAAGGCTTTCAGTATGAAATTTTGCGGTAAAAAACTGCTTGTCGAGTTCGGCATCGGGGTTATTTATGGTTACGCCAAACCTGCGCTCCAAACTTTTAAGTATATTTTGGAAAGGCACACGCTTAAAAATGAGTTTTTGCGACATCCACGCCGTATGGTCGTAGGTGTTCACTTTTTGCAAAATCATTTTATGGGATTGTTCATGAAAGCTTGCTCGTTGCCCAGGCACCATTCTTAGAACCTCTTTAGTACTCTTGGCCTTAACCACTACGGAACCTTCTACTAAAACAGTCTGTGTACTTTTATATTCCGGATAGGCCGCTACGTTGAACTGTGTACCCAATACTTTTATTTCGGTATCGTCAGTACTGACTACAAAGTGGTCAGTGTCGCTTTTGGCTACATCAAAATAAGCTTGACCCACCAAACGCACCTTTCGCGTTTTTCCTTTTTCGAATCTCGACGGATATTTTAGCGTGGTACCGGCATCACAGTACACTTTAGTGCCATCGGAGAGCACCACCCGAAAAGTTTCACCGTAGGGCACTTGCAATTCGTGGTCGACGATAGGCGCATCGGCCGTTGTAGTGTCCTTCACATAGGCGAATTGTTTACCTTGTTTGAAACCCACAATCTTCCCATTTTTATTTTGAATGGATTTTTCATCGTTTTCGGAAAGATTGGCGATAACGCTACCATTGCTCTTCAGTATGATATCCCCTAATTGTGCTGTGCCGTCAACCGTGCTTTTAAAATTCTGCGTAGAGTTTCGATCCAAAAAATAGAAGACCCCTAAACCGATGCCCACAAGTATAGCGGCATATTTCAGCAATGGTCTGATACGATGTAGCAGAGGTTTGGAATCGATACTGTTCTCGTGGGCCATCTTTTTTTCTATGGATGCCCAAGCGCTATCCGAATCCAATTCCTCAAATTTGAAAATCGCATTGGTTACCGATTTTCGGTCGATGGTTTCAAAAAGGCGATTCAAATCCGTGGTATCTTCCTCTTTGGGAAGTACCCTGAACCACTTTTTGAGTAATAATATCGCCGTTTTTGAAAACTGCTTCACGCTGTTGTTTTTTAGTAAAACAACTCAAAAGCAAAAAGGTAGTATGTGGTAGAGGATTTTTTTGAAAAAAGTCTAAACGAGTTCAATATTAGCTGGACAGCAATAACAACAATGGCAAAATATTTTCAAGTCGCAATTTGACCATTTGGTCGCGAAGCGTAATCATTGCCTTTCGAATCTGCCCTTCTACCGTGCGTTCGGAGATGTTCCGCATTGCGGCGATTTCTTTGTATTTGTAATTTTTAAGTTTGTGGAGTATGAAAATATCCTTGCGTTTGGGCGGAAGACTGTCAATAGCCCTTTTGAGCAACTCCAAGCGATGGCCGGTAAGCGAATTTTCGAATGATTCCATTTCTAGAATGGCCTGCATCCGCAGCTCGTCCATCATTGTATTTTTACGCCCCTCTTTACGACAACGGTCCATGAACGTATTGTGAACTGCCCTGTACAGATAGGCGTTCAGCGAAGTGGTTATGACCAAACTTTCGCGTTTTGACCAGAGTTTCATCAAAGCATCTTGCACCACATCCTCAGAATGCCCGCTGTTGTCGGAAAGGCTGTAGATGTATTTGCACAATTTCGAATAATATAACGTGTACACTTGGGAAAAGGCATCGGTATCCCCGGCCCGTAAACCGGCGATCAACCTTTTTTCGTCTCCCTTTAAAATTACCATTGTACTAATTGAATTGGCATTGGTGCATCCACAAATAAAGAAAAAAATTAACAAAGGGATAAGGGTTTTTTAAACTTTAACCGTCTTAGGGTTGATAATTCCATCGAAAAATGCAAGGAAACGATATCGAAATCCTAATTGAAAAGTACCTGGAAAACACGCTTTCGGCCGAAGAGTCAAACCGGCTGGAAGAAATGTTGAAAGATGAAATAAATGCCGCCATTTTTAAGGAAAGAATCAAGAACGACTACGCGCTAAAGAATCAAAATAGGGAGTTCAACAGCGAGGAGGCATTTCAGAAGATACAGGCGAAAATCAAGGCGACATCCCAAATAAAAACCTTTGCATTACAGCCCTTGTTCAAATATGCCGCAGCAGCGGTTTTGCTTTTTGGTTTGGGACTGTTTTTCAAGTCCGTTTTACAAACTGATGCCACCAGCGCTTCGTCGAACAAAACGACCGATAAGCAGATACAATTAGAGTGGGACGACGGTAGCCAGCAAGTTCTGACCCATCAAGATGTTGATAGCATTCGGGGTAAAAACAACACCGTTTTGGGCTTTTTGAACAAAGGAAAACTAAGCTATACGCGGCGAGAAACAAGCTCTAAAATCCATAATACCATCAAAGTACCCTTCGGAAAACGCTTTCAACTGGAACTGTCCGACGGCACGCTCGTGCACCTAAACGCGGGCAGCCAATTGCGCTATCCGGTAAGCTTTCCCAGCGAGGGCAATCGGAAGGTCGTTCTCGAAGGCGAGGCATTTTTTAAAGTGGCAAAAGATAGCGCGCACAAGTTCATCGTCAATACGAATGACCTGAATATCGAGGTGCTGGGAACGGAGTTTAACGTATCGGCCTATTCGGAAGACACTTCCATCAAAACCACGCTGCGGGAAGGTTCGGTAAGAGTGTTCAGCGAGGATGGGGAACTCTATCTTCTTCCCAACGAACAGTCATCCTACGATAAAAATCTGGGCGATTTTAAGAAAAAATCCGTTAAAGTATCTCAGTTTACCAAATGGATGCAGGGCGAACTGGTGTTCCGTAGCATGCCTTTTTCCGAAATCATAAAAAAACTGGAACGCCATTTCGACGTGAGCATTATCAATAAAAATAAAGCGCTGGATAAGGAAAAATTTACGGCGCGGTTCGTCGATGAGAATATCGATCAGGTGATGTCGTATTTCAGTAAAAGTTATGGATTTGAATATACCATAGAAGGTAAAACGATTACCATCGAATGAAATGAATATAAAAGCAAACCGGAAGATGCTGTAACATCCCCCGGTTTTTTAAAAGCGATTACGGGTAACCACTAATAAGCATTCAAAAATATGAAAAAACTGACGGAGGGCACTATCGCGTGCCTGTACGTACTATTTAATCCGAGCCTAAAAATGAGGATCACCTATTTTCTGTTTCTGGCGTCGTTGCTGCAAGTGCATGCTAGCGCGTATTCACAGGGCAAAAAAATCAGTCTGGAACTGGAGAACGTGGCTTTGGAGACCGTTTTTGACCAGATCGAGGAGCTTACCGATTTTCGGTTTCTCTACAATAACGATTATGTAAACCTTTCGCGAAAAGTGTCAATCAGTGCAGACGAGCAGCAGCTAAAAAGCGTTCTGCGGAAGGTCTTTAAGGGTACCGATGTTGATTTTATTATTGTGGATAAACAAGTGGTATTAAAACTAAAGTCCCAGAAGGAAGATGACGGAACTACACTTACCCAATCTAAACCCCAAAGGGAAGTCAACGGTATTGTCTTCGACGAAGATGGTATTCCGTTGGCGGGCGTCAGCGTATTAATTAAGGATACGCAACGCGGGGTGGCGACAAATTTTGATGGGGAGTTTGCCATTGCCGCTCGTGAGGGCGAAACGCTATTGTTCAGCTACCTCGGTTTTCTAGATTTTGAAGTGCTTGTAGACGATGCAGATTTCTACGAAATCGAGATGATTTCCTCCGCCTTGCAGTTAGAGGGAGTCGAGCTACTCTCCACAGGTTATCAGAAAATCAGCAAAGAGCGGGCTACGGGTTCTTTCGCACAGGTCGATGAGGAAATACTGGATGCCAAGATCGAACAGAATATTCTATCTAAAATCATCAGCGAGGTTCCTGGCTTGGTAACCGATGCGAACGGAAGTTTGATTATTCGCGGACTGAGTTCCATCAATCCCGAGAATACTGCCCCCTTGATCGTAATCGATGGTTTTCCTGTGGAAACGAGTATCAGTTCCATCAATCCGAATGAGGTAAAGAGTATTTCTGTGCTGAAGGATGCTGCTGCCGCCTCGATTTGGGGTATCCGAGCGGCGAACGGTGTGATTTCCATAGTTACCAAAAATGGTAACCGAAACAACAAACTACAGATCGAGGTTTCCCAGAATACTGCGGTAACCCCAAAGCTAGATATTTTTAGTAGCAGCCTTGGTTCTCCCGCGACACAGCTAGCTTACCAAAGTGCCGTTTATGAGAATGGTGGGGCTTTCAATACAGGCAATCTATTTTCTGGTGAACTTGACCTGAACAGCTTTTCACCTTTAAATCCCATTATCGAAACCTTGTTATTACAAGAACGCGGAGATATCTCGGCCGAGGAGTCGCAGACCCGATTAGCGGCCTTGGAAAATCTCGATGCACGAAGGGAATACGCCAAATTCATTCTTCGACCAACGCGCTGGCAACAGTCTAACCTCGCTTTTTCTGGAGGTAGCGAAAATCACGATTTTAGGGCATCGGCCACTCATAATAGGAATGAAGGGGGTACGGTCGCAGATCAAGACGATCAGTTTATCATCAACTTTACCAACAGGCTTGATATTACGGACAAACTGAAAGCCAGAGCCTCCATCAATTTTTCGGAATCCGACATTGACTTCGGCCCTGACGAAACCTCCGATAATATCGCCCCCCTTAGCGATAGAACGGGAGTGGTCGGTTTTCTATCGAATATCCCGATAAACAGTCGCCTTGTTGATGACAACGGCAACTATGTGCCCTCGGTACTGGGGTCAAGTGCGCAAACTTCCCAATTGGCGCTTAATCGCGGATTCGCCTATCCGTGGACTTACAATACGAAACAGGAATTCGATAACGCTAACAACAATGTACAAAGTACCGAACTCCGCCTACAGGCGGGATTAGACTATGAGATCATCCCAGCCCTGACGGCAAGTCTTAGCTATCAGTACGAATGGAGCCAAGACAATGCCCGCAATCTGTATAACGAAAATACCTTTGCCACCAGAAACCGAGTCAATCTCTTTACAACTTTGGACGAATCGTTAAACGCCACCGCCAACCCCATACCCCGAGGCAGCATTCTCGATCTTGGTGCCACAACCAGCCGTGCAGAAACTTTTCGGGCGCAGCTCAATTACGATGCACTTTACAACGAGGGTCTGCATCAGCTGACGGCCATTGCGGGTTATGAGGTGCGAAAAACGGTGCTTGAAAGCAATACAGATAGGAAATATGGCTACGATGATCAATCTTTGGTATCTATCCGCCCCGATTTTACGACACCGTTTCCCCTACCCTTATCTCAAGAAGTGGACAGGCAATCACTGATTCCCGATAATTCTACCATAGGATTTATCGAAAACAGGTTTCTATCCTATTACGCCAACGCCGCTTATACTTTTGATGGGCGGTACACCCTTTCAGCCAGTACCCGGCTCGACGATACTAATCTTTTTGGGGCATCCGACAAATTCAGAAACATTCCGCTGTACTCCGTGGGACTCAAATGGAACCTCGGCAACGAAGGCTTTTTTGATCCGGAGACCATCAGCTCATTGCAGTTGCGTGCCACCTACGGCATCAATGGAAACGTCGATCGCAATACGAGTCCCTTTCTACAGGCGGCCATTCTTAGGGGCGATTTACCGTTTAACAATATTGCGTCTTTTATACGAACCGTACCCAACCCCGAACTGCGTTTGGAAAAAACCCGTACCCTGAATCTTGGCATCGATTTCGGATTCTTTAACGAACGTATTTCTGGAAGTGTTGAATACTACAAAAAGAATAGCGAAGACCTGTTGGCGAACCGTAGTTTTAACCCCACTTTGGGCATTGTCGGTGCCTTGTCGAATATCGGAAAACTGACCAACGAGGGCGTTGATGCGAATATCGCCTTGAAATTGGTTGACGCCGACGTCTTTAATTTTACGACCTCGGCCAATTTTGGTCTGAACACCAATACCTTGACGCAGGTAGATGTGGTGAACAACAGTGTTTTTGATTTTGTTAACGGACAGTCGAATGTGGTGGGCAATCCGCTACAGAGCGTGTACAGTTTTAATTTCGCGGGACTCGACCGTAACGGCGCACCCCAATTTTTAAATGAAAACAACGAGATCGTCGATTTCAGGACGGATATCACCAACGTAGATGCCCTGATTAACGAAGGAACCTTGGTGCCTAGGTATTACGGCTCGTGGATAAACGACATTCGCTACGGAAATTTTGCGCTGCGGGTACTGACCACCTTTAAAGCAGGTCATGTATTTTGGTACGGGGATGATTTTGGAGGTTATTTTCCGTCCTATGTACCATCGGGATTTCAGTCCGCCAACGTACCGGAAGATTTCAATGCCCGCTGGCAGCAACGCGGTGATGAGAACACCACTGACATTCCCGCATTTCCGAACTTTTCCGATTCCTTCGCGGTGGGTTACGAAAACCTGAAAAAATCCGATAAATTTTATGATTCCGCCGCCCATATCCGGCTGAGCCAGATCAACCTTCGGTACACCTTTTCACAATTTTTGACCAAAAAACTCGCTATGAAGAGCCTACAGATAGGGCTTCAAGCAGATAATGTCGCCGTTTGGGATTTTAACCGTTGGAACGTAGATCCTGAAAATTTCTTTATCGGCCAACAGCCGACGTTTACGTTGAACCTTAACGCATCCTTTTGATGAGAATAAGTATAAAAATCATACGATATACGAATTTGATGGCAGTAACGCTGATACTCTTATCGGCTTGCTCGCGGGAAAATTATTTAGATATCCAGCCCAAAGGTGCGGTCATTCCGACCACCTTGGAAGATTACCGATCGCTATTAGATCAGGTAAATCCCCCAGAACTGGAATTTACCCAACCGCTCTCCCAAGGCTTTAACGAAAAACACGCCATTAGCTATTATCTGAACGATGATAATTTTATCTCTAGCGGACTGGTCGGCTCTTTCGGGCTGCCGCGTTCCGCCCAAAGGGCCTATCTATTCGAAGATTCCTTTTACTCCGCCTTGGAAGATGATGGTGATTGGAACAACTACTACAAGCAGATTTACACCGCCAATATTATTTTGGATGGCTTACAGGATGTGACCAACGCAACTACCGCTCAGATTGCCGAACTAGTGGCAGAGGCTAAATTACATAGGGCTTATGCCTACTTCAATTTGGTGAACCTTTACGGTTTGCATTACAATCCCGCCTCGGCGGGTAGCGATTTAGGCGTACCTATTCGGGAAGGCATCGCTTTGGAAGACGTTGACCTGACCCGCGCATCGGTGCAGGAAGTCTATGACCTGATTTTGGATGACATTACAGAAGGCATCCCGAATTTAGAAGATATTCAACCCCTGAACCGAAGTTACAGACCTTCGAAGGCAGCGGCTTACGGACTCTTGTCCAAAGTTTTACTTTTTCAAGGGAATTATGCGGAGGCTTTGGAAAACGTCGACCTCGCTTTAGATTTATACGGTGTTTTGAGGGATATCAATGATGACCCTTTTAATTCCTTCAATCCCGAATTAAAATCGCTGCCCTTGCAACTGAACGATGACCAGATTATCTGGTACAAAGACATTTTCCAGAACACTTTTGTGCAGGAGGAATTTTTAGAAATTTATGAAGATAACGACATTCGAAAGCAATGGTTTATAGAAGTCAGGGCGTTTTTTGGCGATGATGTGGACGGATTCTATTTTGGTGCGGGCAATGATAACTTCTTTTATTCCGATGGTATCACCACCCCTGACTTGTATCTGATTCGTGCCGAATGCAATGCCCGATTAGGAAATACCGCTGCCGCGAACGCCGCCCTGAATGCCTTGCGTGAAAATCGGTTTGAAACCGGGACGCATACACCCCTCAATATTACGGATAATGCCGAGCTGTTAGACTTTGTTAAAGAAGAACGCAGGCGGGAAACTGTGGGCGGCCCAGACCGCATGTTCGACATCAAACGCTACAATCTGTTTGACGAAGACGGTATTTCACTGACACACATTTTGGGCAGTGTAAGTGCGACCTTGGAGGCCAATAGTAAGAATTGGGCCATTCCGATCGGCTCGAAATACATCCAACAAAACCCTGAAATAGAACAGAATCCACGTGATTGAAAAACAGCTTATGATGAAGTACCTCTCATTTTTAATAACATGTATCCTAATTGCGACGCTAATTTCCTGCTCCGAGGAGGAGATCAAGCCCACGGTGGTTTCTACGGAAGACTATTCCGCTGAAACCTTTTCTACGGTAATGGTGGGTGATACGGTGGGCGTCGTTCCCGGCACCTCGAACAAGGGCACGGTGGCTTACACCATTCTATCTCAAACCCCGCAAGGTGCGTTTACTATCGGGGAAAGCTACGGAGAACTTATCGTTGCCGATGCATCCGCTTTTGATCCGGTGGCGAATCCTGAGATGAATTTGATGGTAGAGGTAAGGAAGGAAGACGTTTCAAAAACATCCAACGTGACCATTAGCGTGGTGGAAGGTGCTGCCTGTCCGCAAGTAGATTTATCCCCGTGGATGGGTAATCTTAGCGTTGTTGAAGAAGGCTTTGATGTGTTGGAAGGCGTAGGTTCGGGAGACGAATGTGGCATCCTAGTGGTCAGCGTTTTAGACCCCTTCGCCGTTGATGTAGGATGCGATCAAGAGACCATGATGACCCTTCAGCTGCAACCTTCCTCCGAAGGAGAAAACAACGGAACGGTAACCGCCGAAAATCAACGCTACGACTGTTTGGTCGATACCCCTTTGGAATTTGATGCCACTGGCAGCTATGATATCGATAGCGGAATCATTACGCTGGACTACGTGCTGTACCAAGAGGGCAATGAACTTTATGGTGGAATTTTGACGATTACGAAAAATTAAAGTTGAGAAGTGATGAGAAAAATGATAAGTAGAGGGCTTGTAGCAAGAATTCTGAAACGTAAAATATTGAAAATTAAGGAATAATAAGTACGATAATAGAAACCTAGGATAACACTAAAACCGGAACAATGAAAAATCCACTAAAAATGAAAAATATCGAAAAATACTTTGGCATACTCTTTTTGCTAGTCGCGGTTGCCTGCTCAAAAAACGATAACAATGACCCGCCACCCAAAGAAGAAGAAACGACCACCGTAACCACGGCCGACCTGTCCGCGACTGTAATGGCAGACGTGCAGGCCGGCGATGTGGTAGGTACGGTTACGGGAAGTTCCAATAAAGGAGCGGTCTCCTTTGCGATTACCTCTCAATCTCCCGACGGGGCCTTGGCCATCAATGCGACCTCTGGCGAGATCGCGGTCGCCGATGCCAGTCTGTTCGACCCTTCGGTGAACCCAGAAATCACGGCGGAAGTGGAAGTCAGCAAAGACGAGACCAAAAAGACCGCAGCGGTTACCATCACGGTCATGGCCGTCTGTAACCAACTCGATCTTACCGCATTTACGGGAGACCTCATCGTGGCACAGGAAGATTTTGAGTCCATTCAGGTTACCGGTGTTGCCGCCGATTGCGGGGTGCTCACCTTACAGGGAATAGACCCCTTTACCATAGGTTGTACCGATGAAACCGAGGTCGTACTTACTTTGACGCCCTCCGCTGACGATGCCAATCAAGGCACTTTGATCGCAGATCCGCAGGACTATAATTGTCTTGAGGGTACTCCGCTAACCGTTGAAGCAAATGGCACCTATAACATTACTGACGGCGTATTGACCATAGATTACGCTACGGTCCCTGGGGAAGGAGAAGAGTCGATATCAGGCA
Organism: Maribacter algae; assembly: GCF_047345745.1. Taxonomy (NCBI): domain Bacteria; kingdom Pseudomonadati; phylum Bacteroidota; class Flavobacteriia; order Flavobacteriales; family Flavobacteriaceae; genus Maribacter; species Maribacter algae. Next base: position 324,182 of record NZ_JBLFES010000002.1, on the reverse strand, counting down.
CAGTGTCGATCACCATGGGGACGGTAGACAATACCGATACCGATGGCGACGGGGTCAAGGATTCCGAAGATGAGGCGCCCATGGATCCGTGCCTTCCCGCGCAACAAGCCGGCTATGCCCTATTCGATAACGTAAACGATATATGGGGCGCTGGGGATTGCGACGGCGATGGACTCACCAATTTGGATGAAAGCCTCGATGGTACGGACCCCTACAATTCCGATACCGACGGGGACGGGGTTGCCGACAATACTGATGAAAATGCGACAGACCCATGTCTACCCGTTCAGAGCGAAGGCTATACGGGATATGACGTTGAAAATACGCTTTGGTCCGCTTCGGACTGCGACGGCGACGGCATCAATAATGGCGTAGAAGTGACCGATGGCACCGATCCGTATGTGATTGATGGCGAAGGCTGTACTTCCGAAATCGATACGAGCGTTTGGAACGGCCGCTTAGATCTTGAAGAGGACTTCGAAGGCGACCTGATACTCACCGAGGCCAATGGCGTAGCCGGATGCGGAACCCTGACCTTGGTCGGCGATTTCCTTTCCTTTGGATGCGAAAGCAGCAGTGCACCAAGCGTAATCCTAGTCCTCACCGCCAGCTCAGAGGGCGCTACCGACGGCACCGTAGTTGCGGAAAGAAGCAGTTACGACTGTTTGACGGACACGAACGACGAATTCGAGGCTTCGGGCACCTACGACGAGACAACGGCGACCATTATATTGGACTATACCGTCTATTCAGAGGGTGAGGAATCTTTTTCCGGGACGTATTCCGTGAAACCCCAGCAATAAATAAAAACGGCCTTTTATTAGTTTTAACAAGAGGCCTGTTTTCAAGTAGTTAAAGACAATGTTGAATAAAATTACGGGCAAAGACTTTAACTCGGAACAGAGTATAATAATCAATAAGAAGCAAGCGTTAAAATCGGTTTTCGAAAGGTATTACAAACCTCTAACGGTTTTTGCAAATAAATTTGTCCCAGTAATGGGGACATGCGAAGATATGGTACAGGATGTTTTTATGTCCGTCTGGCAATCGCAGGCAGAATTTTTAAACGAAAAGGTCTTGCGTTCCTATCTCTATAAAACGGTCAAAAACAAATGCTTGAATTATCTGAAGCACGAAAGGGTAAAGCACACTTATGAGAAGGAAATGATAATCCACTTGGAGGATGCCCATATCGTTGAACAAAAGGAAGTAGAAATAGAAACAGCACGATTGTTACATGAAGCCATAGGTCAATTGCCCGACAGACAAAGGGAAGTTATTTTAAGAACCATGAAAGGGTTGAAAAACGATGCAATATCAGAACGAATGGGCATACGATTGCAAACTGTAAAAACGTTAAAATCCCAAGCATATAAGCGGCTACGAACCTATTTTAAACAACTGGACAACTAATAACGCGCAGCATATACATACTATGAATTTAAAAATACTACGATTGTAATACCATTAACTTCTTGAGCTGAAATAAGCCTTTAAGGTAATTTTTTGAGTTAGTCAGCTAGAATCCGCCTCAGGTCAAACTGTTGCGGATTCTTTTTTTTAGGTTCTCGTCCAGTTTCCCCGACAACCTTGAACAGGTATATCAATAAAGACGGGGTTTTGACAAAGTGAAGGGTGTAATAGGTAACCGAATAGGTCTCGCTAAATATGGTATTAAAACTATTCAAATGAAACCAAGGAAAATATAAATCCTTGGTTTTCATTTGTTTAGTTACAAAATGGTATTAAAAAATACCTTTTCTGTCGGGATGACAGGATTTGAACCTGCGACCACTCGACCCCCAGCCGAGTGCGCTACCGGACTGCGCTACATCCCGAAATAATCAAAGAAACGTTGACCTAACGAATCTCTTGTAGTTTTTCAAAAACCCCAGAATGCCCTGTAGTGCAGTTTATCCTGAGCTTGTCGAAGGGCTACACCCCGAAAATTGTCGGAAATCAACAATTCAATTTATCTATAGTTTTACTTACTACCCAAAATTAACCGTAGTACAGTTTATCCTGAGCGTAGTCGAAGGCTACATTCCATAATCGGATGGCAAAAATAGAAAAGTGGTTCGTAATTCAGTAAGAATTCTTGAAAAATTTAATCCTTTTCCAAATTACTCATCCAAGTGATAAACTTTTGAGGCCACTCTTCCAAATATGGCGTTCCCTTTGCCAAACTAAAACCATGTCCCCCTTTTTCGTAAAGCAGCAAAGATGATTTACTTCCTCCTCTTTGGGTCGAAAGAATCCCATGAAAAAATTCACTGTTCGCTACAGGCACAACTTCATCATCCATAGCATGGACGATAAAAGCGGAAGGAGTATCATCCATAACATGAAGTTGGCTTGAAAATTTATGTACTAAAGTTGTTGGTGCATTCTTCCCCAAAAGGTTTTCTTTAGAACCCTGATGCGTTTTCTCTCCCATTGTGATTACAGGATAGATTAACGCCATAAAATCGGGACGCGCACTCAAATTATCTATAACATCAATAGAATCATATACCTTAACATTGTATTTGGTTCCTAAAGTCGAGGCCAAATGTCCTCCTGCGGAAAATCCGATGATACCGATTTGGTCTGAATCTATATTCCACCCATCCGCATTGCTACGTACCAACCTCATTGCCCGCTGTGCATCTATAAGTGGTACATTATATTTTTCAATATGTGATTCATCCGAAGGAAGTCTATATTTCACCACTATTCCTGCAATACCATGTGTTTTTAAAAAATTTGCAATATCAGTGCCTTCCCAATCGTAAGCCAATATGCCGTACCCTCCTCCTGGAAAAATCAACACCGCTTTACCGGTGGCTATCGATTTTTCAGGTAAAAACACCTCTATGGTAGGCTCTTGTACGTTTTTGATTCGCAGTATATCTGTCCGTTCCCGATATTCTTTAGTATGGGTTCCAATTTGATTGGGTACTTGCCCTTCTGGCCACAAAGAAATAATCAATGTTCTTGGAGCGCAACCCATAAAACCTAGCGATGTAAAAACGAGGCAAATCTTTACAATATTAATCAACCTCATCACATTTCCATTTAAAGTTGGCTACTTTTTCATTTGATGCGGAAGACAGGTTATAATGCCACCATTCCGTACGGATGGACCAAAAACCGTGGGCCTCCATGGTCTCTTTCAAAAGTTTTCTATTCGCTAGCACCTGTTCGGGTAAATTAAAATTATCATGATAGGCACGTTTTCCGAAAAAATCAAAATCGGTTCCCATATCAAGCTCTTTTCCTTCCAATGTTTCCAAGGTGATGTCTACGGCACCGCCTTTATTATGAATTGATCCTTTTTTTGGGTTTGCTACATATTGTGGATTAGGAACTATCTCCCACATCTTATATTGTACGGAATTAGGCCGGTAGCAATCAAAAAACTTTATACGCACCCCTTTTTTCTTAAAATCCGTATTTGCTTTGATAAGAGCCTTTGCAGTCTTTATCCGAGTGTAACATTCAGCACAGTCATAAACTTTTTCTTTAAGAAAGTTGTTCTCGGTGGCATACCTTAAATCATATGCAAAACTATCGTCATAATCCGCTAAGCGAACAAATGTAGTATCTGCTAAATTTTCAAAGGTCTTGAGTTTTATTTTAGCAGACTGTTGTGGTATTGTATCAGAAACTAAAGTGTCTTTGGGAACGTCTATCGCCGTTTTGTTTTCACTTTCCTTGATTTGTTGGGTTTTATTGTCCTTACAGCTTGAAAAGATTATTGCAAAAAAAAACAATAGCGATGGGAACCTCATGCTTTAGTTTAATTTATTAGTATTATCTAAAGATAAGACAACAACCTAGAAAAGCGAAACTTCTAATTTTTAAGACTTTCCAACAATCTATTAAATTTTAAGTATAAGGGGGGGCAAAATTGGTGAAAGGAACATAAAATTATAATCCTGTTCAGTAAGTCGAAATATAAAACTGTGTACCAAAAAATAGAAAAAAAAGCTTTTCCTTTTTTCATACCTCATGATACCCTGATATTTTTTGCTTAGGTCAGTAAATTACCATTTTCATCCCATTCGGCAATCACGTTCCGTTTGCTTTGATCTACGCACTTTGCAATCCATTCCGGGTCGTACGCTACTCCATGTTGGTCCAAAACGTCTTGGGGCACACCGTCCCAAACATTGGGTTGGTTTCCCTTATAACCCAAATCGGCAATACCTACTTTGGAAGTATAATAACCCGTTACCGTAAGGTTCCGCATCAAAGCAAAAAATTGGATTTCCAAGGGTTGTTCCTCTAAGGGAATTTCAGGATCATGCCAACAAATTTCATCACAAATTTGCTGCTGTTGTTCTAAAGTGGCCGATTTAAATTCAGTTTCAAATTCGGTATTACTTTTATGGTCCAACCACATTAGACCGCCTAAAAGTATATTTTGCATTTCCGGAATATCCTTGCCCATAAATTCAATAAATTCAGGAACTTCTGCTTCAAGAGGGCCACCATGAGGCTCTTTTGGCGGCAATATCACCGTACTCAAAACCGCAATGGTATCCATTTCATGATCGTTGAACAGCTGCTCCGCATTCAATTTTTCAATACGCTCCAGCTCTTCCGGTGTTCTGCCAAAATATTTCTCATCTGTTTTTACCTCCAACGCTGTATCTTTGGAACTCTTTTCAGTTTTACATCCGTGAAAGGCCAAAGCCGATGCGCTGGCTCCCAAAATCATGGTTTGTATACTTTTTCTTCTGTCCATCATTCTAGATATTTTGTTGTTTCAATTGTTCAATAATGTAGTCCGAAGCTCTCCAAGAAAGTGCCATAATGGTCCAAGTACAATTTTTATCGGCCTGTGAAACAAAAGGTCCTGCATCCACAATAAAAACATTGTCCACATCATGTAGCTGATTAAACTTATTGGTCACGGACGTTTTTGGGTCGTTCCCCATTCTTGTTGTTCCGACCTCATGGATAATTTCTCCCGGTTTGTGCAAACCATAATCTTTATCCGCTCCCGGCTTTTCGCCAAGATAATGTCCTCCCATGTTATGAATTATCTCCTCAAAAGTGTCCTGCATGTGTTTAGCCTGCTTTACTTCCAAATCGGACCACTTATACTTGAACTTCAATACAGGAATCCCATAATCATCAACAGTAGTGGGATCAATCTCGCAATAATTTTCCTTACGGGCAATGCCCTCGCCTCTTCCGCCAAAACCTACAACGGAACCATAGTACTTTTTAACATCGTCCCGTAAACTATCGCCATACCCACCTACTTTGAGTCCAAAAAACTCATTAAAGGCATTCGTGTCAAATCCAAAGCCGTAGTTGGGTTGTCCCATGCCTCCCCAGACTTCAATATGATACCCTCTTGGAAAGTCCAACTTGGAGTTATCTCCCCACCAAGGCGAGTACACGTGCATTCCTCCTACGCCATCCTCGTTATAGGAAACATTCCTGTTCATTAGCCCGGGAACAAATCCCGCGGCACTGGCTCCCGTGGAATCATGAAGATATTTACCAATCAAATTACTACTATTGCCCAAACCATTGGGATGTTGTTTGCTTTTTGAATTTAATAGAATTCTTGCGGAGCTACAGGCCGAGGCTGCCAGTACCACAATTTTTCCTTTTAATTTATACTCCTTTCTATCCAATTTGTTAATGTAGGAAACACCGGTAGCTTTACCTTCTTCGTCTGTCGTGACTTCCCTGACCATACTATTGGTATAGATGCGTACTTGACCACCACTCTTTTGAGCCGGAAATATTAAACAGCTCCCCGAAGAGAAATCCGCATATACTTGGCAGGACCTGTTACATTGTCCGCAATAAAAACAAACTCCACGTTCATTATTGATCCGTTTTGTGAGCATGGACAACCTACCCGGAATTACTGGAATACCGGATTTCTTCGCTCCATTTATATAGAACAATTCATGTAGTCTTGGTTTTGGAGGTGGCAGAAAAAAACCATCGGGATCATTCTCCAAACCTTCGTTGGTTCCAAAAACCCCAATTAGTTTATCTACCTTATCATAATACGGTTTTACATCATCATACCCAATAGGCCAATCATCACCATGGCCATCCCTTGTTTTTCCCTTAAAATCTTTCGGTCCAAATCGCAATGAGATTCTCCCCCAGTGATTGGTGCGCCCACCAAGCATTCTGGAACGCCACCATTTAAATTCGGTACCTTCTTCATGTGTGTAAGGCTCACCTTCTACTTCCCAATCGCCATAGGACATGTCCCATGCTCCAAAGGCACGGTCCGTGCCCGCACCTCTTCTCGGGGATTCGTAAGGCCATTTTAACTGGGTCATCGTTTTGGGATCTGCAGGGTCAAAAAAGGGGCCAGCCTCAACCACGGCCACATTAAGACCTGCATCTGCCAATTGTTTGGTGGCCATACCACCACCGGCACCGGATCCAACAATAATTACATCATAAACTTCTGAAGATTCTTTTATCTGCATAGAAAATTTGAATTGAATTGATTGGTTTTATTCTCCTATACAAGATACATCAATTATAAAATACCTAAATCATAAAAAGACCAAACGACATAATGGAATAGCTAAACAACAAATTAAAACAAACTAAATAATTACTGGACAAAGTATATCCTATTGATGTTGCGAATTATTCAACTTTAAAATCCAATTGTGATTACATTGCTTTTTTAGTGGAATCCCTTATTAGAAGACTTGTTTTTACCACCTTGGTCTCAAAAGGTGTTTTTAGCCCAGGATTTTCTATACGTTCAATGAGCATTTTGGCTGCAGTTTCCCCTATGTACTTACCGTGCTGACTTACCATGCTCAATGACGGTGACACATATTTGGACAATTGCCCGTTGGTAAAGCCAATAATGGAAATATCTTGTGGAACATTATATCCTCTTTTTTTTACTATATTTAGTATTTTGACGGTAGTCAATTCGTCCAAGCCCATAATACCATCAATCGTTTTGTAATTCAAAAGGAAGGACAATAACAGTTCCAGGTCATCCTTTTCGGTAAAGTCGATTATCAATTTGGGATCAAATTCCAAATTACTTTCCTCAAGACCTTTTTTATACCCTTCCAATCGTAATTTACCAACACTTGATTTTCCTATGGGCGAAACAAATGCAATGTTTTTACAACCAATATTCACAAAATGTTTTACCGTTTTATAACCCGCCTCAAAATCATCGACCACGACCTTATCACAATCAATTAGTTCCGAGACCCTATCAAAAAGTACCAAAGGAATACCGTTGTCAATAATACTCTGTAGTTCTTGAACCTTATGCTTGCGCTGCGTTTCCTCCGATAGGGAAACTATCAAACCATCAACCGTACCGGCATCCAAAAGATCTAAGGTTTTTGTTTCCTTTTTATAGGATTCATTACTGATGCACGTTACAATTGTATAACCGTGTTCATCTGCCACTTTCTCTATCCCATAGAGCACTTGGACAAAAAAATAATTTAAAATATCCGGAACGACCACACCAAGAGCTTTGGAACTCTTTTTAAGTAGGTTCACGGCCATTTTGTTGGGCTTGTAACGATGCTCCTTGGCGTATTGCCGTATCTTTAGTTTTAACGGTTTACTAATTTCATGACTGTCATGAACAGCCTTTGAAACCGTAGAAATAGAAACCCCAAAATGGATAGCGATATCTTTAAGCGTTATCTTCTTCATTTTTGGGTATAATAAGGCTGTCTAAAAAACATATTTTATTATCAATAACGCCCCTAAAAGTTTAGAGAGCGAATGTCAACAAACTAAAATGCAATACCTCTCATCTTCTATCGATATAATAGAACGGTAAAACGTGGTTTTTTAGACAGCCTAATGATTTTAAATATATTGATTGATGATATTCTCAAACAATTCCTGCTTGCCGCTCTGTAGTTCAAGCTCTCCATTTTCCTTTGCAATCTTGTACAAATCGGTCAATGCCAACTTACCGTCCTCAAAATCCTTTCCTTTACCAGCATCAAAAGAACTGTAGCGTTTTTCCCTAAGACTATTGTAAGCAGAAGATGTTATAATTTTATCAGCGGTCAACAAGGCTCTTGCAAAAGTATCTGCACCACCTATGTGCGCATGGAAGACATCATCCAAATCGGTTGAATTCCTTCTGATTTTTGCATCAAAATTAATTCCACCACCTTGGAGACCACCTGCTTCCAAGAAGACCAACATGGCTTCGGTCGTTTCTTGAATATTATTGGGGAATTGGTCTGTATCCCATCCGTTTTGGTAATCGCCACGGTTGGCATCCAGACTTCCCAGCATTCCCGCTTTGGCCGCAACCGCCATTTCATGCTGAAAAGTATGCTGTGCCAAGGTAGCATGATTTACTTCGATATTGATCTTAAAATCTTTCTCCAACCCGTATTCCTTTAAAAATCCGATTGCCGTAGCAGTATCAAAATCATATTGATGCTTACTGGGTTCCATAGGTTTTGGCTCAATAAAGAAATTTCCTTTAAAACCTTGCCCGCGTGCATAATCCCTCGCCATGGCCAAAAACCGACCCATATGGTCCAATTCCCTTCCCATATCCGTGTTCAAGAGCGACATATACCCTTCGCGACCGCCCCAAAACACATAGTTTTCACCATCCAAGGCCATAGTAGCGTCCAAAGCCAATTTAATCTGACCGCCAGCTCTGGCCACGACATCAAAATCCGGATTGGTGGCTGCGCCGTTCATATATCTTGGATTTGAAAAACAATTGGCCGTTCCCCAAAGCAGTTTGATTCCGGATTCTTTCTTTTTTTCTTTGATGTAATCCGTAATCGTAGCCAATCTCGCTTCCGATTCCGAAAAAGTAGCACCTTCTTGAATTAAATCAAAATCATGAAAACAGAAATAATCAAATCCCATTTTACCAATGAACTCAAAAGCCGCATCTGCCTTATTCTTAGCAGCTTGTATTGGGTCATTTGATTGGTCCCATTCAAAATTTTGGGTTCCCGGACCAAATGGATCAGCTCCCTGACCACAGAAGGTATGCCAATACGCTATGGCAAATTTAAAATGTTCTTTCATGGTTTTCCCAGCAACAATTTGCTCAGGATTATAGTATTTGAAAGCCAAAGGGTTATCGGATTCCTTTCCTTCAAATTTAATTTTGCCAATACCTTTAAAATATTCCTTGTCTCCTAGTAAAGCCATTTTGTCAATTATTTATTATTTAAAATTAGTTCGAGTTCTTTTTTCCAAATTTGATATGCCTTCTCATAACCTTTTTTGTCCTTTAAAGGCTTGTATGTCATCACATAATCATTTTCCATAATATTTTTTCCGAAGGATTCAAAATCTCCCTTATAGAGTGATGCTGCTCTAGCTGCCCCGATAGCTCCTGTGGTATGATAAATTTCGATATCATGCCCAATGAGCGTAGCAATGGTTTCCGAGAAAATTTCCGAACGGAACAGATTATCGTCTCCCGCTCGTATCACATTGATTTTTATACCGTCCGTTTTCATAATGTCCATGCCATACACGAAGGAAAAAGCAATCCCTTCCAATGCTGCACGGCATAAATTTGCTTTGTCATGATTATTTAAGTTTATATTCACTACACGTGTTCCAATTTCTTGATTATCAAGCATCCGCTCCGCTCCATTACCAAAAGGAAGCACCACTACCCCATCCGATCCAACGGAAACTTTAGAAGCCAATGTGTTCATCTCCTTATAGGAAGTAACATCCAAATTGTTCAACAGCCATCTATATTGTATTCCAGCACCATTGATACACAACAATTTCCCGATTTTAGGAGCGGCCCCTTTACTATAATTCACATGGGCAAAATTGTTAACACGGGCACTTTCTTTTACGGAAAGACTATCCGTAACGGCATAAACCACTCCAGAAGTACCACCAGTGGCCGCTATCTCACCAGGATTGAAAACATTCAGGGACAAAGCATTATTCGGCTGGTCTCCCGCGCGGTAGAGAATAGGCGTTCCCGAGGCCAAGCCACTTTCGGAAGCCCCTTTTTTGTTTACGGAACATTGTTTGGAGAAAGTATCAACTATTTCAGGTACCAAAGACTTTTCAAAACCATAATGTTCCAATAAAAACTGTGCAACATCATCTGATTTGAAATCCCAAAAAATACCTTCTGAAAGCCCTGATACGGTAGTATTCATTTCACCAGAAAACTTATAGGCAATATAATCCCCTGGAAGCATGAATTTGTGAATCTTTTTGAAGACTTCCGGTTCGTTGTCCTTGACCCATTTTAATTTGGAAGCCGTAAAATTTGCCGGGGAATTCAATAAGTTTTCCGAGCATTTCTCGGTGCCGATAGCTTCAAAAGCATCCGCTCCTATCTGAACGGCACGACTATCGCACCAAATAATGGAATCACGCAATGCATTTCCATCTTCATCAACCAAAACCAATCCATGCATTTGATATGATATTCCAATGCCCTTGATGGCATCGGCAGAAATGTTATATTTCTTCTGTATTTTTTGAATGCCCTTGCAGATATGTTTCCACCAATCATCCGGGTGCTGTTCTGCCCAACCGTTATTTACGGCGAGCATGGACATCTCTTTTTCCGGCTCTTGTATTACGCCAATACTTTTGCCGGTTTCAATAGCTACTATTGCAATTTTAATAGAAGAGCTTCCTATATCAAGACCTAAATGGTACATTGGTTTTACTTTATAATTAGGGGTGTAATTTACTTTCCCTTAAAAATAAAGCAAATGGTTCACTTAACTTCACTTTCTGGCTCAATAAGGTTTCCTAAAACGATATCGATACAAAAAATATCAAATGATATTAAAATAAAATATTGAAAATCAATCACTTATAATATTTTCGTGATTAACGAAAATTTTCGAAAGGCTTTTCGTAAAAAACCACTGCTACTAAGTTCTTGGGGGGATTTGGGGAATTTTAAACATTTTGAACCAAATAGCAGTAGGTTTTATTTTACATGGATTGTAACTTGGTGAGCGCTTCCGATTTGGAATTAACATCCAATTTTAAATAAATGTTCTGAATGTGGAAATTCACTGTACTTGTGGTAACAAAAAGTTTTTCCGCTATCATTTTATAAGTAGCACCTTTACATAAATAGTCCGCAATCTGATTTTCCCGCTCTGAGAAAAACTTAAAGGATTTACGTTGAAAATTAGAGACTATCTGTTTTACGATATCGTTGCTTATGGTAGCTCCTTCTTCTTTTACGCAGGTAAGTGCATGATGTAATTTTTCCGCATTCAATGGTTTTGTCAAATAACCGTTTGCGCCTTTTTTGAAAGCTTTCTTGACAACATCAAACCGGTTGTTTTCACTGACCATTATGATTTTTAGGCCCCAATCTTTTCTTCTTAAGGGCTTAATGGCATCAATTCCTTTCATTTCCGATAAATCAATTTCAGAAATAACAATGTCCGGGCGTAATCTTTTAACATCCTTAAGTGCAGGAGTAACTTTATCATAAAAACCGACTAAATCATATTTCTCGAAGCTTTCAAAATAAGATTCATAGGCACTTTCTAACAATCGGTCATTTTCAATGACCATAATTTTCATGGTATTTGTAAGCATAATAAGTAGGGTTTTCTTGTAGTATCCGGGGGGGGGATTATTATACAAGGGTTAGTATTAATTTATATTAAGATTTGGGTATTCTAGTAAAAAACAATTAGACAAAAGCAAGATTAAAACGATGCCAAAATCTCAAAATTGGGCAAAGGTTTTGCTATACACCGCCAAATAAACTTTCAAAATATTTGAAAAGTTATGAAATTAGCAATCGTAAATTCCTTGTTCTGAAAATTGAAAAGCTATCCTTTGGTTAAGAGGATATTTTGATGAAAATGTATTCTAAAATTGTAGAGCGATTTTAGAAAATTGTTCGCGACTAAATTGTCCGTTGCATTGTGTAGGTAGAAATGTTCCATGTCTTTGGGGGATTTGGGTTAACAATCGGTATTTCTAATAGTTCATTATCAAAACTAAGTAATTTTAAAATATATCGGATAAATACGTAGGTTTTTTCGTTCAACTACATAATTTTATTGTAGTTCATCGATTTTTTGCATTTCATCGATTCTAAAAAAATTGAATTTTACCAAAATATCCGTTGAAAAACATTCATGAACAAAAAAAGGAGGGGACCCAGTTATCCCCCCGGATACTACCCCTCCTCTTGTCGACAATTTACTCAAACATTAGAAATACTAAAACCCGATGTCGCACATATAAATTATCATTACCCTTATAACTCGATAAACGGTATACTTATTACTTTTTATTCTTAATATTCGTCCTCTTCAAAAGTGTTTGAAACCGTGGCCATAGAATTATCTACCTGCATTATCCACTTTTCGTCCCTATATTTTCCGTTCAAATCCGAAACGAATGCTGTTTGTGCATCGTTCTTATAATCATAATCTGCCAAATACACATAGTGCAATCCATTTTCCTTGTTGTAAAATTCCTTGGCATCAACACCTTTCTTTTTAAGGTCTTCCATAAAAGCTTTCAAATACTTCTTGTTGGAATACACATTGGCAATTACGTAGTATCCTGACTTTACACCGACCAAATCCGATTCTCCCAATACTTTTATCGGCAAATCCTTAAAATTCATACGTCTATCGTTCTCATATGCCTCATCTATGTCTTTTTGCATATCATTTGCAGCCATAGCCGTATTTTCTTCTTGGCTGAAATCGTTCAAGTTTGTTTTGATACTGTTCTTAATGTCATTCCTCAACAATCTCACTACCGTTTCAAAACGCTGTTCGAATGCTGCTGTACGTGCTTCTTCTATAGAATCCTGACGCAAGATCAATTCATCCAAAATCATTCTATTCTGGTATGCCAAAGAGCTTTCCTCCTCAACAGATACGTTTATGTTCTTTCTTTTGGATTTCTTTCTGGCACCATCCCTTTCTGCAATAAGATTGGCAATTTGCTCCTCGTAGTTGCGTACAATACGGTCTACCTTGCTATCATGGGAAGCATCTGCCATAATAGTACCGGAGATATCGTCTTCCTTAAATTTGTAGGCCAACGAAATCTCGTGGTTCCACCCTAAATTGGCATTTTCCTTGGCAATATCTTTCTCCATTAAATACCCGATAGACATTCTTTCACTTAAATTGAAGCCTACCCCGGCAGAAACGCCATACTCATCATCTACTGTAGTCTGCAACCAACCATATCTTGGCAGGTCCAATAACAGAGAGCCTAAGTAAGAGATACTGCCATCTATATTTTGACCTACTTGTGCCAAAGGCATTAACCTTGCATTTTCAAATAGTCCTCTACTATTCTCAAAATTATGCGTGTATTGCACGGATGCCTTTACACTGTTCATATTTAAATTGGTCAAAAACTCATTGGTAGTCTGGTTATAGCGAAGTAAATCCTGTGCATACAATCCAAAATCAAAACTTCCTACCGTTAAATTCACTGCAGGTTGTACCGCAATTTTACTTTCTTTTCTTGCTTCTGCGATTACTTCATCATTTTCCGAGGTAACCACACGGTTTTTATCCAAGCCTTGATTAAAATAAGTTACATTGGTCCCAAAAGTCAAGGCACTCTTTTCTCCCAATTTTACGGCGGTAGCATAGTTGGCATTGAAACCAAATTCCTGTACCACACCGGACCATTGGCTATACACACCAATACCCACGGCCGTTCTATCATTTAATTTATTACTGAAACCTAGGAAATAATTTTGGCTATTATCATCAAAGGTGGCATATTGATTCCTGTGAAGGATATTTAAATATGATTTGTTCTCACGCACCAATGAAAATGTGGGATTTATTAAATATCGATTAAAAAATAATTGATTATGGTACGTGCTACTAGAGTTCAAGTTCGTATTGACGGTCTCTTGAGCTTTTAAGGATACGTTTCCAAGAACTGTAAACAGAACTACGCTAAGACCTAACTTTATGATATTTGTGTATGTGCGGTTCATCTGGGTAAATTTTAAGATTCGGGTAAATTTTGTCGTAAAGGCTTTTTGATCGGTAACGGACTTTCTATTCCTAGCTCATCGTTTACCAAAACTGGGTGGCCTTTTTCTATTTCAAATTAAATCCGGGGATATCTAATGTGAAATTCTATTCATCTTCTTCGAACATATTGGAAGAATAATTGATCCTGCCGTTATTAACAGCTTCCAATAAACGATAATCCCTGTCTTTGGAACCATCTCTCCGTCCTAAGGCAAAAGCGACTCTTTCTGTTTGGGCACCTTTATTTCCCCTATTGGAAACTACATATCCTATACCATTTTCACCTTTCAGCTCAATGGAGAAATCATCTTTTTTACTGTTCACCGCTCCACCTAGATTCATGGCCAAACCAACTTTACGTTGTGCTACTTCTACCATAAATACGTCTAGTCCACCATATCCTTCATGTCCTTCAGAAGCAAATACCAAGGTATTGCCCTGCATAATTTTAGGATACATATCGTTCTTTGTCGTATTTACTTTTTGACCCAGGTTTTTAGCGATTCCTACAGAGCCGTTTCTATTAATATTGGATACGTAAATATCATACTCACCAAAAGTACCGGGCATGTTAGAGGCAAAGAACAATCGCTTACCATCTGCAGAAATAGCCGGATGCAACGCGGAGAAGTCATTTGGACATAATGCCAATTCTTGAATGGTCTTCCATTCACCATCTACTTTATTGGCCTTATAAATCTTATGTACCAGCTCTTTCTTTGAAAAAATCCCTGTAGTAGGTTTTACATAAGTGGCCTTGCTAAAATAAGCCGTTTGGCCGTCTTTGGTCACTACCACCGGAGCGTCGTAGCTCATATTTTTTTTGGTGATGCCTTTAGGAAGCCCCGCATCAAGGGCTTCCAAGTTTCCCAATGTGAGACCATCAGCTGAGTTTTCAAAATGTAAAGGTTTAAAAGTATCCCTATAAGAGATTCTTTTCTGCGGTACCGGAGTGGCTTTCGTCATGTGATAATCTTCCATGATAAGTTCGGTCCAATTTTCGTCATCATTTTTATTGGTCGATTTTTGAACACCTAGTTTGGACAAAGCATAATCATATCTTTTTTGGTAGTTGGTACTTAAAGTACCATCCTCGGACAGTGCTTCCAGTTTTCCGTACCAAAACAAGGCTATTTCATACTTTTTGGAAAGGAAATTGGCATTGCCTAAATCTTCATAGATTTCCTTTTCGGTGTATCCTAAAGATTTTAATTCCTGAAAATTCTCCAGCTTCTTGTAATTGTCCTCTAAAAACTGATTTTTGTTTTCATAGTTTGAAGCTAACTGTGCGGATAACGAGAAGTAACACAAGCCTATTAAAAGACTTAGAGTTGCTCGATAGTTTAATGTATTTCTCATGTTAAAAGATTTTGGGGGTTTAACAAGTCAAAGTTCCAAAAACTTTCCGAGCCAATACTTATTAAAAATTCATAGGTTTTTGATTTTTTTGATTTTTTCAATAAAAAAAGAGCTTTAATTGAAACTGGTAAATGTTTCAAAAAAAGCCCTTAACGTGGGGGTTTCAAGAATTAGCTATTCCGCTTTTTAATTCTTACTATAAAAAGTAGTTTTGGCAGATTTAGTAGTGTTTTTTGTCGAAAACCTAGTAGTTATGATGAGGATTTTCTTCTAATGCAGGGCAATATCAATTGATTTTTCTTTACTGGTTTAAATCTTTTTTTCTTATTGAAAATGACTGGCGTAATCAAATACGCCATCACTAAAAAAGAGGTAATTGCCAATCCTAAAAAAATACCGAGTAAAATATCCACGAATAATAAATCCATTTTCTTCCTTTTAAATTTGTCTTTCACTAAGTGAGACACCAAATTTTTAAAAAGGTCACTATTATCTTACAATTCTTACAAGTGATCTTAAACTTTAAGGAAATATTATGTATTAATAACTATTGAACGTGGAAGTGATAAGAGGTAATATTCATTCTACGTGCTAAGGTGAAGACGAGAAACAACACAACTACCCATACAAAGCCATTAATTTTGCCGGAGATTGTGTTTTAATACCCAAAAACACTTCATTGAATGCTTTAAAAACGAAACGACTTTGAAACGGATGTCACTTCCTATTTGGAGAACCTTATTGTGCAGGATAAAATATATGAGACTGCCAAAAAAAGAACTTCCTTTGAAAATTTAAATTGTCTAAGATTATTCAGGAATATAACTTTTATCCAGAGCCATTGCCCATTTATCCAATTCAAAACCATCCTCACACATTGAAAACGAAATAATGTGTTCCCCTGCTTCTTTAATATTCAGATGAATAGTATGTGGCACACCACAATGATTTTCTGGAACGCGCTGTGCAGAAGTCCATGTCCATTTATTTTTACCTTCGCATAACTGTATTCTAGCGCCACTTTCCGGCCAATCCCCATTCAAACCGACATGTAATCCATTATCCTCTCCCCCCGATGAAAAGGCACGTACCCAAACATAATACTTGCCGGGTTTAGGAATATTTACTTTGTATGCTACAATACCTCCTGTTCCTTGTTTCGGAAAAAAATTCACCCCATCCATTAAATCATCGTCATGTGTTACTCTAGTATCCGGCAACGCTTCAATATACTTTCCACCACTTGCATTCTCCGCATGATTTTCCAAACCGCTCATATTTTTAACACTCGCAGGGCGTATGTACCAATCTCTGGGCGTTCCGTTGCTGGAACGGTACTGATAATTTTCTGCTTCCACAGTTATCACTCCGTCTTTTCCCTCAAACGGAATTGCTTCTTCCATCTCTTCCTCCATGGATAGAGTGGAAGGGGCAAAAATCAATTTGTTCCACCTTCCACGAGACCATGCAGTTTCATCATTTTCAGGAATCTTGCCATTAGTGACCGCCTTCGATTCTACTTGAACAATGTCATTGGTAGCTACAAAGTATTCTCCCAAATTATGATTTACCTCATCGAACGTGTCATTAGTTGCTGGATTAACCAAAGTATCCAATACCGTTCCATTCAGTTTTACAACATAAGAAGATTCTCCATCGTTCTCGGTCATAGTAGCTAAAGACAATCGGTATGTTCCGCTCTCCCCAGAGAATATGGTCTTTGCTATTGCAAATTTATCCCTCAAAGACTTATTCGCTGCGTTAATGGCCAAAGCGTTATTCCTTTCATCCTTATAATAAGTTGAGGGTGCACCCGAAGGGTTGATTTTAAAATCCCCAAGTGCATTTAAAACCAAACCTTTCTTTTTAGAAAGTCCCTTTAAATTGGATACCGTTCGCCTAGTAGTCAATAAAGCTACCCAATCTTTGTCCCTGCTTGGCGGGTATCCTATGTCTACCATACTACCACCTATAACGGAGCGAATACTTCCCCTTTGCAAAATGCCACCAGTTCTAGGATTGTACCATTTTATGGAAAATGTAGTATTGGCCCCGGTCAAATCTAATTTAGTATGCTCAACCTGTGGCAAAAAAACGGCATATATACTTCCATTTTGGGCAAATACAAAATCATTGGGATTAGGAGTTAGTCCATTGGCCGCCTTCATCTTTTCAAAAGGTAAATGTTTTTGGAAAAACTCCAAAGCATATCGTGTCTGGTCCCAAAGCAGGTCTCGAGAGCGCCAATCCTCACAATTCAAATCCATATGGGCATATTTGTACCCAAAGTACCATTCTACACCAAAGCCCCCTGCCATAAGGTTTCCCCAAAGCACATCTGTTCGCATTTCGTTGTGTTCAGGGTCATCCGCATCTGGTTTTGCCCCAACGTTTGCCGGACCTATCTCATCCAAAGGCACTACCCATTGATGACCTGTTTTTTGAGATGCGTTTATCCATTTTTGAGTAACATGGTTCACCCCATGGGAATGATGTAATTGTATGGAAGGGCCTCCTAAATATTCATATCCCAAAAGCGGATTCAAAATAGGTTCCTGTTGCCTTACCTGGGAATGAGTATGCAAGGCAATATGGTTTTTATAAGGATCATTTGTTCTTATATATTTGGCCATAGCTTTTCTGTCTTCATCATTTTGTGCCTTTGGGGACCAGTTTGCATAACCATTTTCTTCACCTAAATTCCATGTGATTCCTAAATGATGTGCAAAACGGGCAATGAGTTCCCTATAATATAATTTCCGTTGGGTTTTTGTTTCACCAATATCGAGCAAAAGTTCGTTTTCCGTCTCTTGTGTCATGATATGTAGCATCAATCCTAACTTGTCCATATGTTCAAAAACAATTTCCCACTGGTCCAGTTTGCTACAATCAAAACGGTAACGCTCGTTGATATTGTTCCAAGGCCAAACGTCATTACTATCTCCTTGCACGCTCATAGTTAAAAAATAAACGGAACCCATCCCTTTTGAGGCCAGGTAATTTAAAGCACCGATAATATTTTTTCCTTTTCCGTTCTGCCATGTAGGGTCGCCCTCTTTCCAATCCGTAGCGTGCGGGGCATATTCATGGGAAGGTGGTGTTTGGTCAAATTCATAATATGCCAATAAGCTTTCAGGACTTCCGGCGCCACCCTTTACCCAGTATTCCTTTGAGCCAGCGAATTGGAGGTAACGCTTTCCAACATAGCTCAAACGGCCCTTGGCCCTAAAGTCTTTTCCCAATTTATTGGACGGGGTCACCGTAAAACTTCCTTCTGCCCCATCAAAACTTCCCGGAACGCCGGCATCTGGGTCATCGCTGACCGCGATATTTTTCCCTGTTCTGAAAGAAACGGAATACTTCCATTCCCCAATAGTATCGGGAGAAAAATGTACTTTCCAAATTCTGCCAGAATTGGCACTGGTCTCGGCTGCATTCCCATCTGCCGCAAAATAACCGGGAACCACATACGTCTTTTTCCCATTGGTGAAGGTTACATTTAAGCGATAATTTAAAAATGGGTTGTTCACATCGTTTTCAGAAAGTTCGGCTCCTTCAAAACTAAGGGTTACTTTATGCCATTGTTTTAATTCTCCTTCTATAGTTGTTCTTTGGGATTGTACCAAAAATCCACATAACCCTAATAAAAAAGTAATCATCAAATTGGTTCTTCTTTGTGCGAAATGATTCATTTTTCAATATTCTTTAAAGTGCTGGTCAAAAGTGTTGGTCGTTATTGATAATAACCATAGAAAAATACGATATTTTAGAGGGTGTTGAAAATGAAATGAGGTTCTCAATGTCCTAAAATGGACGACAAATCGTTCTTACTTATTTCAAATCTAGAATATCAAAAGAAAGAGGACTTCATATTTTGTGAAAACACTTTTAAAATGCATAACTCATTCGAAGCATAGAACCTCTTGGCAATGTAGGAACGACCACAAAGCTAGCGTCTGGATTTTCTTGTACAAAATCGCCAGTAACACCATTGGCACTAGCACCAAAACTATTGGCCCCGAAGAAATTGGCCAAACCATCGGAATTAAAAAGGTTGGTCACCAAAACGTCCAAAGACCAGTTCTTGTCTATTTGATATCCCATACCAGCATTAAAAACGCTATATGGCGCAAGTTGAAAAGCATTGGCAACATTTCCTTCCCGCTCTCCCATGAATTGCCATCTAAGGAATCCGTTAAATCTTTTTTGCTCGTATTCCGCTCCAAGATTGAACATTATTTTAGGATTAAAGGGCAAGATGTTTCCAGAGAAATCCAAAATACTATCATCACCAGTATCTGTTGAACCTGCAGTATCATAAACTGTCCAGTCCTCAGCAATGGGGTTTTGCAACACCCCGTTGAACTTGAATGTTAACCAGGGTAAGGCTGCATAAGCGCTTTCCCATTCAAGACCAATAGTTCTGGACCTATTAAATTGGACAGGAGCATAAAATATATTGTTTGTTTCCTGGTCAAAAGCGAAATCAAAAATACCTATATTATTCAGCTCGCTCCAAAAAGCGGTAGCCGTTGCTGAAAACTCATTCGCACTAAACTTTAGTCCCAGCTCCAACTGTTTTATTCGTTGTATTTGTCCTTGTTCATTAACGGGAACATTTGTAAAATTATTGAAATAGTAATTTAATTCCGGTGCTTTATTCCCTGAAGAAAAACGTGTGAAAACAGCAACTTGATTTGAAAGCTTGTAATTAAGTGCGGCCGAATAAGAAAGATAATCATAGGTGAAATCGAATTCGTCACGGACTCCGGTGGGGACCAAAAGTCCATTATCATATTCGGTCAAGGGATTTCTATCTACGCCTCCGTCTTGCTGTAAAGGTGCTGACCTATCTTTACTCCCATCATGAGAAATATTTTCATAACGAAATCCAAAATCAAGATGTAAATTTTCAAGAACCTCCCAACGATCGTTGGCAAAAAAAGCGGTCTGACCAACGTCTGCTCTTGTATTCTCAAAAAATAATCCACCATAATTGCTTACTCCATTCTCATCTGATAGTTGAAGCACAGGTTGTCCCGGATTTTCCAAAGTGACCCTTAGCAATCTTGGATTTGGATCATAGGTAACATAAGCAAAATTACTCTGTGTGTAAGAGGACGTTTTTGAAAGCCCACCCGCAAAACCAAAAGTAATATCGTGATTATCCGTTTTTTTACGAATCGTCATCTGGTTCATCCATTCATCTGCCCTATTTTGTTTTAGCCAAGTAGCGGTTCCCATAATGGCATCGTTCGGTAAGCTACCATCTCCAATATATTCGAACGATTCTCCCATTAAAATACCGCTGTTATTCAATCTTGCAACCTCTGTTCCTGTACGCGCATCATTGAAAACAACTTGACCAATTGGAAACTGTGCTCCTGATATGAAATAGGCCAGAGGATTATTTAATGAGACAAAAGCGTTACTAATGGACGTTTGCCAGTTCGCATTTTTTCTTGAATGTTTTAGATTAAAATTAAACGACCAATCGTTCCCTAAATCCTGTAGGACTTCAAGTCCAAAGGCACGGTCTTGCGCATGAACTCCTTGGGAGGGGTCAAAAGAATTTGTAGCTCCTTCCGCAATTCTTCTACCATCGGGAATATTTGAGGAAAAAGCGGGCATCATCAAAGCCGTGCTATTAAAATCTTGACCAAAAGCGGCCTCTGGATTCTCCCAATCGGTAGCAGCCACACCGGTATAACGATTGGTAAAATCATCCAAAACCTTTCCATAAAACTTGAGAAAGCCATTTTCATGTGTCTTGATAATGTTAAATTTTAATTGACCTCCTTTACTGAACGTAAAATCGGTATTTCTAGCACCGTCATCTTTACGATAATGTCCTCCAATATTAAAGAACCAGTTTTTTCCAAATGTTCCACCAAAATTACCATCGATCCTAATCATGGGATTTCCCTCTCCCTGTACACCTCCTTGTAATTGCACTTCGCCTCCAAAAGTGTCCCTGGGTCCTTGGGATATGAAATTGTAAATGCCTCCTGGCCCATTGAGAGCCGTAATAGCAGCACTCCCGCCACGGATTGCCTCTATTTTCTTTGTAGTGATATCAACTCGGTGAAAAATATCCGGACCGTAATAAGAATGCTGTACTAAACTTACTGGAAGACCATCTTCTTGTAACGATATGTAATACCAGCCCATATCATCCTCTGCGGAGGCCGATATACCTCTCGTATATACTCTGGTGAATACTTCTCCCGCAGATGGGTCAACAAAAGTTCCCGGCACTGCCTGTAGCAAATCTGCAGTTCCCCTAGGGAATACTTGCTGAATATCTTTTGATGTTAAGGTTGTAATGGCCGTACTTGATTCTAACTGTAAGCGGGGTTCAAAGTTTCCCGTCACCACTACGTTGTCCAAATTCAAAGGGTCATCTTCCAAAACGAAAGAAAAAGATAGATCCGTATCGGAAACCTGAATTGTTTCCGTGTGGGTTTTAGAGCCAATATAATTTACTTTAATAATATATGTACCTGGGTTTACGTCCATTATTTTAAAAGTGCCCTGTATACTGGACACCGCAAATTTATTTGAAGGTTCCATAGTAATTTGTGCCCCCGATAGTGGAGTTCCTTCTGAATCAATAATATCACCGGAAATGACTATTTGCGCAAACGCGAAATTGCTAATGAAAATTAAACCTAGAAAGATTGATTGAAGTTTGGACATCATTGAAATTTAGGCGGTAAATATACCAAGCACATTTGTTTTACAGAGCAGTGAATTTAAATAATATCAATTTGGAAGAAGTTTTAAAAGCATTACCAATATTTCCAATTTTTAGTAATGATAAAATCGATTACTGTAAAGGCTTATAAACCAATGCCTTTGTTTCAATAAGTAAATTAGGGTGAGGTAGTTGGTTCACAGCCACGGTAGTTCGTGTTGGCCCAGAATGGTTCCAGACACAAAATTGTAATCCCCTACCCTTTTAATATGTGGATACTTTCCCAAGGGCAACGCCTTACCTTTTATCGTTTTACTATCCATATGCTAAATGGTTATTGCCTTTACTTGTTGATAAATATCTTCCAACGCGATATCTTCCCAATTAGGTCTTGAACAAATATCCAACAAAAGTTCATCCTGTTTTCTACCTCTTATCATTGCTTCCTCATAGGGAAGATTTTCCTGAAATGTCACTAGGGAATACTTGGAATAATAATCGGCATAAGTCTGTTCCAACTTCATCTCAATGGTACGTTTTCGAATAAAAACCTCATCCGCAACCTTATCTTTCATTTCATAAAAATTATCCACGGCCAAATCTGCAATAGCATTGGTATTTTTCACCCGTTTCTCCTGAAATATCATAAAAGCTTTTTCAAAATCCTCATTGCACGCTTCCAAAGTTTCATCAAAAACACGGACATCCTCAAAGGAAGCATTCATCCCCTGTCCATAAAAAGGTACTATGGCATGTGCAGCATCACCCATCACCAAAGCTTTGCCAAAGGCCTGCCATGGATAACATTTAATAGTTCCCAAAAGGCCGACAGGATTGTTAAAATACTCCTCTGTTAAGTTTGGGAAATGTCGTAAGCTGTCCGGATAATATTTTTTGAAAAAATCCACTACCTTTTTTGGGGTGTTGAGGGTATTAAAACCACTTTCCCCTTCGTACGGGTGAAATAGGGTCACTGTAAAACTGCCGTCCAGATTGGGCAACGCAATCATCATGAACTTTCCTCGAGGCCAAATATGAAGTGCATTTTTGTCCAAGCGGTAACTGCCATCCTCAGCGGGTGGAATTTCTAGTTCTTTGTACCCTGAACGGAGAAAATTCTGGGAAAAATTAAATAACAGCTCCGGTGTCCTTGCCATCATACTCTTACGAACCGCAGAACCGGCACCATCCGTTCCCAATATATAATCTGCGTGAACTTCAGCAGTGTTTCCATCTATATCCTTGAAATGGGCGATAGCCTTATCCAGATTGACATGCTCGCATTTAAAACCGAAATGAATGGTTACGTTATCAAACTCATCGGCCTTATCCAGTAAGGTTATGTTCAAACCTGTTCTAGAAACCGAATTGATACGTTCGCCTTCACGACCACTGTACCTAGAAAAACGTTCCCCTCCTTCAACAGGATGAATCATGCGTCCATCCATACCAATGCAATCTTCCAATATTTCTTCTTTAAGACCTGCACTTTTTATTGCCTTTAGACCACGGTCCGATAAAGCAAGGTTTATGGAACGACCCCCGGCCAAGGGTGTTTTTCGCATGTCCGCCAAACGTTCGTATACCAATACTCGATGCCCTCTTTGTGCCATACGTATGGCCAATAAAGAACCACAAAGTCCAGCTCCCACAATAATTATCTTTTTCTTTTTGGACATTTTATTTTTCTAGCTCTTCTTTTAAAATCATGACAAACGTATGGACATCCGTATAGGAATTGTATAAAGGTGTTGGTGCGATACGAATTACATTAGGCTCCCTCCAATCTGCTATTACGCCTCTTTTTGTTACCGCTTCAAAAATAGATTTACCGTTGCCATTGGTAAGCTGTAACGAAAGTTGGCAACCCCGTTCCGTTGAATCTTTAGGTGTAATTATCGTGACCTCATTTTCTAAAAATTCATTCAGCAAATCTTCCAAATATCCAGTAAGTTGAACGGATTTTTTATATAACGCTGCCATCCCTACTTCATCAAAGATGTCCAAGGAAGCCCTGATAGCGGCCAATGATAAAATTGGAGGATTGCTCAATTGCCAACCCTCTGCCCCGGGAATAGGGTTAAAACCGTCTCGCATACCAAAGCGGGTTTCCTTGTCGTGCCCCCACCAACCTGCAAATCTTGGTAAGTCAAAAGCATGGGCATGCCGTTCATGGATAAAACAACCGCCCACACTGCCGGGACCGCTATTCAAATATTTATAGGTACACCAAGCAGCGAAATCTACATTTGAATCATGAAGTTCCAGCTTTAGATTTCCCGCTCCGTGTGCTAGATCCACCCCAATACTGCACCCTTTTGCATGACCTAATGCCGCTATTCTTTTAATATCGAACACTTGCCCGGTGTAGTAATTTGGACAACCGATCAGGATAAGTGCAATCTCATCCCCTTCTTTTTCGATTGTAGCTTCAATATCCTCATGCCTCAGGAGCTCCTCGCCTTCTCTCGGTCTTAATTCCACCAATCCGTTTGTATACCCATGAAAACGAATTTGCGATTCCACCGCATAACGGTCAGAAGGAAATGCATCCGACTCTATCAATATTTTATAGCGGTTTTTTATAGGCCTATAAAAAGTGGCCATCAATAGATGGAGGTTTACGCTCAAAGTATTCATCATCACGACCTCAATGGGTTTGGCCCCAACTATCTTCGCCATTTTATCCGTCAAGAATTCATGATATGGTAGCCAAGGATTTTTGGCATGAAAGTGACCTTCAACACCATATTTGGCCCAATCAGCCAGCTCTTGATCTATATATTCTTTGGTCGTTTTAGGTTGAAGCCCAAGCGAATTTCCGCATAAATAAATATGCTCTTCCCCATTTTCTTTCCG
The DNA here is from genome assembly GCF_047345745.1 of Maribacter algae. Classification (NCBI taxonomy): domain Bacteria; kingdom Pseudomonadati; phylum Bacteroidota; class Flavobacteriia; order Flavobacteriales; family Flavobacteriaceae; genus Maribacter; species Maribacter algae. The sequence goes on along the minus strand of NZ_JBLFES010000002.1, from coordinate 299,273 downwards.
GGGCATATAAAATTTATCCCGATAGGATTTCAGCTCGTCTTGAGCATCCAATTTCTGTGCGTATGCCAATGTGTATTTCATTCTACGCGCTTCACTCTTTTGTAAAACTTATCTGTTTCATTTCCACATAACCACCTAGCAACATTTTTATCCCAGATTTCTTCATGCTGCTGCTTAGTGATGATATCTTCGGCAACGGCCAAATCCAATAATTTTCCGGGATAGGAAGATTGCGCAACGCTTTCCATTTCTCCCAGTGGATAAGGGTCATCCAAACCAAGAATGAGTTGATCCGTTCCTTTTTGGCGGCGCACCATCAATTCAAAAGAAATAGTATCATGTACAAGTGTATCAAAATAGATATTGGGGTGCCCTAAAGCTTTTCTAGGCCTGGTCTGACCTTCAAAAAGGTCCGGCCTGCCATCAAAACCTTGAGTTCTTCGGCCTATATTCAAATGGTTCAATTGTCCGCCATGTGCAAAACAGACCCGGATATCCGGATATTTTTCATATAACCCATCCAAGGTATAAAAGTGATATGCGTCCGCGCATTGTGCCAACATCCATATCAAATGAAAACGCCAGGACTGGTTCTCCAATTGAATAAATTTCTCCCCATCATACGGATGTATTTCAATAGCCAATTGGTATTTGTTGGCCAATTCAAAAATAGGTGCGGTCTCCTTATCAAAAATACCCCGCCATGTTCCAACAGAATCCATATAATGCGTAGGTAAGCACAAAACTTGCATCCCCAGTTCTTCCACACAACGCTCAATTTCCCAACAGGCACCATCAATAAAACCGGCATGTACCACAAAACCGCAAGTAAATTTAGTGGGATGGTTTTGCTGCACTTGACAATTGAAATCATTTTGGAAGCGCAGGGCATATTTCATATCACGGATACGCAGACCGTTTCCATATAGTTGTGAAAGGTTGAGGACCACGGCATGATCAATCTTGTTGCGCTCCATCCATTGAAGCTTCTCCTCCAAGAAAAAACTGGAATCGGTGACCGGACGCCTCCACCCTTTTTGGAGCATATGTTGCCGATCCTCATCAATCCAAAAGATTTCTTTTTCCTTAAGATAAGAAGGTATCTGTTCTGGATAGGGCAACAAATGTGAATGTCCGTTAATTCTCATAATACCATTTATTTGGGAGATTCCATGACCGTACCGCAATTATCACAGGTCAAGAGTTCCTTGTTGGAATAAAATTTATCAAAAATTACGGGCATATCCGTTTCAATATCCTCTAGTTTAAAAGACTCCCTATATAATTCATTATTGCAATTCTCACAAAACCAAGCCAAGCCGTCTTCCATGGCTTCGCTGCGCTTTTGCTCAATGACCAAACCTACCGTGTTTGCTCCACGTTGTGGCGAATGTGGAATATTGGGGGGCAAATAATAAATTTCACCTTCTTTAATATGAATATCCTCAGGACTTCCATCAATCATTAGTTTTAAAACGATATCACCTTCTATTTGATAGAAAAATTCCGGTGTTTCATTTAAATGATAATCCTTTCTGGAATTTGGCCCACCTACGACCATGACGATATAATCCGCATCGTAAATCACTTTGTTGCCCACGGGAGGTTTTAAAAACTCGCGATTATCATCAATCCATTTTTTAAAATTAATCGGGCTGAATGTTTTGGACATGCTGAATGTTTTTATAAAAATTAAACTTTTATCTTGAATATGCCATGCATACATTCTTTGCTTCCGCAAAAAACCTTAAAGCTTCGTAACCACCTTCACGGCCAACACCAGAGTTTTTCATACCTCAATTGCGCAACCACCAGGGCAAACTTTTTTAGTGTACGTTCTGCATTGTCTTGAAAATCTTTCTTTAATCGTTCGCTGAATATACTATCCATTTTTATATCTATCAAGTGTATTGGAATTCCGTCGTAAAGAATTTTCACTTATTTTCTCTTTTCCCAAATTGATGTAATACATAATCTCATCAAAATGCAATATATAGACCCTTACACTTATTTTCCTTATTTCTTCAAAAGGATATTCCACTTTATATTCTTTCGTCTTTAAAACAAAATCGATTTTAAACTTATAAGGGGCAGTAATAAGTTTCACGTAATTTGAATTTAATCTAAGTTTTGAAAGTATAGTATCGATAATGTGTTGTAGTGTAATATCGACCTAAAAATTGTGAAAGGCTATCTGTTGGTGATAAGCTGCTTTTAATGTCCTCACACTAAGTTTTTTTTGTTCGTTAGGCATTTATTATAAATTTTACGGAAGAATTTTTAAAATCTATTATCCAACTGATTCTTTGTAGACCGAAGGAGTGCTACCTGTTACCTCTTTGAATACCCTATTAAAAGAGGCCTTGCTATTAAATCCCGAATCGTAGGCAATGGCTATCATGGTCAGGTTTTCACTATCGTTCTCTATGATGTTCTTAGCTTCCTCAACACGGTAAAGATTAATGAAACTATAGAAATTTTTTCCCAAATTAATGTTTAGTACTTCGGAAAGATGATGCGACGAAATATCCAATTGATCAGAAAGTGCTTTCTGCGAAAACTCGGTATCCAAATAGGGTTTTTCCTGCTCCATGTAGCTAAGAAGTGTATTCATTATAGATTTGCGCTCATCATCGGACAAGGAAGATCTTTGATATTTTCCTTTTGGTCTTTCTTTACGTTTTTCCTGTATCTTTTTAGAAACACGCTCCAATTTGTTCTTTAGATCTAGATTGGTCTCACTTACTTGGCGATATTGGTTTTCAATAAAATCCTTTTCCCTATCTACGCTGCGTTTGCGAATATAAAGTAGCGCCAAAAAGAAACCGAAAACTAAAATTCCGATACCTATTAAAATAGATAGGAACTTGTTTCTCTCTAAATAACCTTTGAGCAAGCCCTGTTGGCGCTCAATAACAAGAAGGCTTTCCCTATTCCTGTTGGCGTTCTCGATAGCATTTACCGCGTACACTTTCTTCAGGGCAAGGGTACTGTCTTTTATGCGTTGAAATTCCTTGAAGTAAAGTAGTGCTTTTTCAGAATCGCCAAGTTGGGTATAAGTTGCATAATACAATGAATCACGCTCCATATCGGAATACGGCTTAAATAAGGAATCGGTTCTGTTTAAATATTGCAATGCTCTTTCGGGGCGTTCAAGCCGAAGACTGGCATAGGCCAATTTATTGATTGCCAGTGCGAAACCCCTTCTGTTTTTTGATACCATCGCTAATTTCAAACTCTTTTCGAAATAGGATAATGCTTCCTGAAAGGCTTCTTTTTCCAAAGCGATTTCTCCTTTAAAATACACATAATTATCTTGATTTTTTTGACTGTCTTTTTTGAAGTCATGTACTTTGGAAAGATAAAATTCCGCCGAATCGATTTCCTTTTGTCTCAAATTTACATTGACCAATCCGGAAGAGATGGTGGCGGCCTTTGCCGTATCCCTAAATTTGAGTGCATTTTGTAATGACTGGTTTAAATAATATTCAGACCTTTCGTAATTTTTCATACGCACGTAGAGCATACCCACATTGTACTGACAAAACCCTACTTCGCGCTCTTTATTTATTGTTTTTAATATAGTAATGGCCCTTATCAAGTTCTCGATGGCTACAGGATAGTCTGACCTGTATATGGAAACCACCGAAAGACTATTAAGACTGGAAGCCATGCCAGAAGAATCGTTTCTTAAACTATCCAGTTCAAAACTCCCTTCAAAATGGTATTGGGCACTGTCCAATTTGTTGGTATGCAAGTAAATTTCTCCCCATAATTTATGGTTTGCAGATGCCTGTCTGCCATATCCGGGCTTTATCAAAAGAGCAGCTTTTTTGGCGTAGAACTCCGTAGAATCAACATTCTCGCCTACATAATAATCCGCTAATCCCTGTAGTGCGTCAATAATTACCAGGGTATCTTGGCTTTTTAAATCTTGTTGTAATTGTTCGTAGGTACGAATTTGTTGCGCATGAACCTTTAATTCACAAAATAGAACACAAAAAGTCAAGAACAAATAACAGCGAACTTTAATCATTGCAGTCGGTCTGATTTTAGCTTCTAAAATAGGTATTAATTCACTATGGCGAATGCACCCGCTTTAAATAATCGTGTAATACTATTCTCTTAAAACTTCTATTTTCCAAATAAACATCTTGCTTTTAAGTCTCAACCAAGCGGTTGAGGCTTAAGCTAACATTTTGACTAGTATCTTAGGTCTAGGAAAACATGAAACAATGAAGATACTGGTAACTTTATTACTTTTTTTGATTATGGCCGTACAGCCCGTAGCAGCTTGCAAATGTCTTACGACCGACTTCAAAACAGCATATGAACAGACCGAAATAATTACTAAAGGTATTGTCACCAATATTGGTTACAAAACCTATGATGAATTACTGACCGCCCAAGAATTTGATAAACTGACCCAATATTTCAAAGCAGAGGGTATGAATTTAAGAGTATTAAATGAAAAGGTGTTCATACAAATAGAATTGGAAATCTCCTGTACCTATAAAGGAACTATTAGTTCCAACAAAATCAAAGTCTATACAAGCAGTTTTCATGGTATGTGTAGTTATAGCAATTTTGAATTGGGTAAGGAATTTATTGTGTATCTATCAAGAGGACCATTGACGGAACATTCGGATATCGCAAAAACAGTCTATACCACCAACAGATGTATGCGAACGAGACCTTTTGAAAAGGAAGAAGACCTTCTACTTTGCAATGCAATGTATCAATAGAAAATCAAAATGATAGACCACTTTCAAATTAAGATATCAGGATAATAATAGCAGTGATGCGAAAATTGAAAACCGTTATTGGTATTCTTGGCACAATCGCTTTGTTATTCGTGGTTTCAATTCTGATGTTTTATATACACACCGCTGTTATTGTCGGATATTTACCTATTTATGGGAATCCCGACCCAAAGGACGTTGCCATCCATTCTTTTTATATGCCACTGGTCTATTTCACTTTGGTGCTTTGGTTGTTATCCTTTTTTGTCTGGTTACTAGTTTCAAGTGTTTATATGTACAGGTTGAAGGATGGTGTTCAAATAAAACCGTTGTTCATATCGTTTGTAGCACATGTTTTAGCTTGGACGATTTTTTCTTCTGAAATCTTAAACTGGTTTTTGGATTGATTTAATATGAAATACTAATGAAAAAGAACTCTTTATTTGTACTTGTCTTGATACTCACCCAGACCGGTTGTATATTTTCTTCGGTAGATGAAATAAATGGGCGTGAGAATTTAGAAAAAGCATTTATAAACTCCTTTGGTTTTAACCCCTCAAATGAAGTTGACGACATCAAGGCCAGATCTAAATTTGTACGTGATTCCTATATTTTCTGGCTACGCGCTACGTATACCGAAAATACCTTTACCGATATTTTAAAGCATAAAACCTTCCGTACCACAGCTGGTTACGGAATTACCACAGAAAAAATCTGGTATGCCGATAAAGCTATCTTTTTTGACAATCCCGATGGTCCCGAATGGTATGCGATACCGGATAAAGAACTTGTTCTTTACTATGGAAAAGGCCAAGAAGAACATTTTGGACTATGCTCCGAGGCAGTTTGGATAGATGAAGGCAAGCAATATATTTATTACATCAATACAGGACAGAATTAAAAAACCCTAAACACACCACTAAAAGAATGAAATTGAAAAAAATACCGTTATTTCTATTGTTGATCGTATTTTCCTCGTGTATCACTCACACGGATGAAGAACTGAAAAATATTGCCATAAAGTTTCTTGACGACCGGTTAGCATCACCCGAATTGCTGGATTATAAGATAGAAAGGCATTTTGACACTTACAATATAGAGATAAATGATACGGATGCCTGGAAAACCAAACATCCGCAGCATACCAAAGTTTCATTTCCACTCTTTATAGAGATAAATGCTTCAGATGGTCAGGTAATCAGTTTTTTATAGCTTTTCTAAAACTTTTATACTTAACTAATCCCCTGTTATTTCTGCACCACATTCGTTTTTGGCCCATTCCGCAAATTCCATGAATGCCTTATCTTGTTTGCCGGAAGCCATTTTATTTTCCACTTCCTTAAACTCCTCGTAGGTATATTTTTCTTGAACTTTTTCCGCCATACAATCGCAGAGTCCTCCATCATTACCTCTTGCTTGCCGCTTGCAACCGTTCACGATATTATCTACTACGGCTTTAGGATAGCCGTTTTCGTTTTTACAGGCTGTAAATACTATGATCAATGTGATAAAAAATAGGTTTCTAGTATTGTTCATAAAACAAATTTTAAATGAATTAAGGTATTTTTTTTGAGTTTTAGGAAATTGTTCCTGTTCTCGAACTTATATTTAAATAACTTTTCTGTTAATCGTTCAATGGAATCAGCTTATAAATTGAGGTTGCATCATTTTGTAACCCTTTGACCATATTACTAAATTCCTTAACATCGGGCGAGTCGGGGTTCCATTCTAAACGACCTTCATTATATTCATTAAAGTAAACTTTCCATGTAGGATATTCTTCCTGCACTTTGGCCAAGACTTCGTCAAGGTAAACATTGACCTCCTCTTTTGATAGGTAGCCTGCACAATATCCCATCGCAGCAACATCCACAGACCTTGCATAATCCCAAGCCTTATACTGAGCAGGTTCTTTTTTTAAAATATCAAGCATTTCAAGAGTAGTGTCTTTGTTGGAAATTTCCCAAAAGTTGTTCAATGCCCCCGCACACCCTGATTTGTTATAGGTGTTAAAATAAAAAGGCCAATTTTTCTTGTAAGCCATCAAAATATCATCTTCACTCGGGTCGCCTGTAAGCCCCATTTGACTATACATTTGAGACAGGCCATTGAAACTGTTCGCTATATACGGGCCACCCAACATAAAACCTTTCAAGGTCTCTGTGGGATACTCCACTTTTTGACCACACGATTGTAATGTGATAATACATATTATGGCTACTGCTACTCTTTTTACTGTTCTCATTTGTCAAAGTTTACGATTATAAAGTTATTTTCAATTTTATCTTTTGTGAATTTAAATTTCATCTAAGTCCCCAAAGTCTCAACCACTTGGTTGAGACCTAAAACTGTCCCAATATGGGTACTTTTAACTTCAAATAATTCAATTATAGATGAAGAAGTGTTATTATGGTCAATATGTTCTGCTAGTATTTTTCGCGCTAAATACAACACGCTGTAAAAATTCCACGCATCAAAAAAACAATAAGGGCATTGAAGCACTATCCGAAGAAAAAACCTTCCAAAATCAATATAACGACCTTGCTCGATTGAACATCATCGGAAAAGTAAAACGGATCGATTATACCACAACGGACAGTTTGGGCCATATTCGAAAAAAATGGTATGAAACTTTTAATGATAAAGGAAATTTTATCGGAAAGTTTTATTTGGATTCCGCAGAAAGCATTAAAAGGCATTATACCTTCGACTATCAGGACATGCTCTTGAAAACCTTTTCTTATTTTGAAGTAGATAGTTTAAAAAAGCAAGAGACTTATACTTATGACAACCATAGAAGAGTAACAAAAATTGATAAGGGTTCAATTGATGAAACAGGTTGGTTCATGATGTATGAAAAACGAAAATATAATAATAAGGGCTTTGAAATAGAACGAACTCAAACTAGGGATTGGGTTTTTAACGGCAAAAAAGAGAACAAGCAGCAGTGGCGTGAGGAATATCGTTATGACAGTCTAGGGAACAAAACCAATATACTAAAATACAATGCCTTGGATGCATTGATTTCCGAAACAAGGAATGTTTACAATACGCATAATAAAATAACATCTTTTGAAACTACTAATTATGCTTATGATGGTGACACCTCAATGTCATCTGCAAAAATAAGCTACGACACTCGCGACAACCTACTAAGTGTCGTGTTTACAGGAATGCTTTCGGGTTTTGAAAAATACACATATACCTACAATGATAGAAACAATTGGGCCGAAAGAACTAAATCTGGAAGCAATACGATTTTACTGAACACTTCGCGTGTTTTTACATATTATGAGTAACGATGGTTATAGGTTGTACCGTTGTAAATCCAATCCTAATATACTTGCAATTAAACTGAAAAAGCTACATCTTACTTTGTCTATATATTAAGAAAGAAAACCATTGTCGTAATGAATAGCCATTAGTGTTAAAAACACTTTTATCCATGAGTATTGTAAATCTATATAATTTACAGATTTATTATAAATCTTCGATGTAAAGATTCTAATTATCTTAACATATTGAAAAAGCAGGATATTCTCGAGAGCTTAATTATTATATGGATATATTGTGAGTTTTGCACTGTAAACTATCTCCTTTGAATCATTTGTGGTATCAATTACAACATGGGTTACAAGAAGAAACGTAATGATTTTCTAAATTTCCCAGTAAATTAAACAACACATTAAATGAAGAAATCCAATACTTCCAAAATTTCCGACAATCAAATTTCGCGAAGAAAATTTATCTCTAGAACTACATTGGCAACAGGTGCCATAGCCATAATTCCAAGACATGTGCTCGGTAGAGGGTTTACTGCACCAAGTGACAGGATAAATCTCGGTTTTATAGGATTGGGAAAACAAACGGTATACCTGACCAAATTTTTTACCCAAAATACCGATGCGCAAATTGTAGCTGGTTGTGACGTTTGGAAACCGAAGAATGATTGGTTCAAAAAACACGTGGCCGTTAATTATGCCGAACAAAGAAATCAAACCGGTTATAATGATGTTGAAACGACCGGTGATTATAAAGAACTGTTGGCCAGAAAAGATGTCGATGCCGTAGTTATCGCCACACCGGATCATTGGCACTCCATACAGGCGGTAGATGCAATGAAAGCCGGAAAACATATATATTGTGAAAAACCGATGACTCAGCATATCCAAGGCGGGATAGACATGGTCAAAACCATGAAAGAGACCGGTCGTATTGTACAGGTAGGAAGCATGCAACGCTCTTGGGAAAAATTTAGACGGGCCTGTGAATTGGTACGCAATGGATATCTAGGCGAGATTTCAAAAGTTTTGGTAAATGTGGGCGATCCGGCAATACCTTTTAACATGGCATCCCAAGAAGTTCCCGAGGATTTAGATTGGAATACATGGTGCGGCCCTGCCCCACTTATACCTTACAATGAAAGACTTTCACCCAGGGATAGTAATGCCATTTTTCCGGATTGGCGGTTGTTCAAAGAAACGGGAGGTGGCCTTCTTACCGATTGGGGAGCGCATATGTTCGATATAGCACAATGGGCATTGGGAATGGATCACACGGGACCTGTCCGGTATATTCCACCGACCGATAGAACTGCCGTAAGAGGAATGCGTATGTTTTACGAAAATGGTATAGAAATGGTACATGAGGATTTTGAAAGAGGTTGGGGCGTTCGTTTCATTGGCAGTGAAGGAACCATGGATATAAGCAGAAAGTATTTTGAAACCAATCCAGAAAATATTTTATCGGCCAAATTAAAAGATTCGGATATTCGATTGTATAATTCCAACGAAAATCACTACAAAGATTGGCTTGATGCAATAAGAAACAAAACACAACCTATATGTGACGTTGAGACCGGTCACCGATCGGCAACTATCGGAAACATCGCTAACATTGCTTATCAATTAGGTCGTACATTGGAGTGGGATCCTATTGAGGAGCATTTTAAAGGAGATGCCCAAGCAAATTCAATGCGCAGTAGAAACAACCGGAAATATAACTAAGCGTTCGGTTTTTTTTGTTTTGCATTCTTAAACTAAGAAATACAATGAAAAATTCTAGATTTATTTTCCTGTGCATTTTTACCATTATCATTTTTGTTGCATGTTCAGGCTCCGAGGACAGTTCACCCTCTCCAGAACCGGAAGCGGAAATCCCACAAGAACCGGAATCCGAATCCGAACCCGAACCTGCAGAATGGAACTTGGTTTTTGAAGATGAATTCGATACCGATTTAGCTGCTTGGAACATATGGGAAGGCGGTGCATTTAACAATGAAATTCAATTATACAACACGAGTCAAGCTGTTCTGGAAAATGGTATTTTAACCATTACCGCAAAAAGGGAGACCGCTCAGGGTCCTAACAATCCTTTTGATACAACGCCAAAAGACTTTGAATATATTTCTAGCCGCATAGAAGGAAAAGTGCAATATGGACCATCAGATTTGGATGGGGAAAGAGAATATCGTTTTGCAGCTCGTATCAAATTGCCCAAAGGAGATGGTATGTGGCCCGCCTTTTGGTCATATGCAGATCCATGGCCTACTCAAGGAGAGATAGATATTTTAGAAGCTCGCGGCAACGACCCGATGCGCTTTCAATCCAATATTTTTTATGGAACACAAGCCGGGCAACCGCTCAACGATAATGCGGATACCGAAAAGGAACACGAGCTGGAAATTGACTTGACTACAGATTTTCATGAATATGAATTAATCTGGAAATCCGATAGTCTTGAAATTGTTTTTGACGGGGAAGTGATACACACCTATATCGCCAACAGCAAAAATTTTATAGCAGAGTTATTTGAAAAAAAACAACAAATTGTATTTAATCTTGCTGTTGGAGGTGATTTTTTTATTGACAAAAATTCCGCTAACTATACTGATATGGCCACTATGCAGATAGATTGGGTAAGGGTGTATAAAAGGTAAGACACGTTATCTAAATATTCTGTAAAGTACAACAAGCAAATGAATGATAATATGTTTGGAGTAATGAAAACAGTAATTTCTGCTGCCACTATAGTCGCCAAACTGAAGAATTTTAATCAAATTTAAATAAACGCTTGGCTACATATTTATCGAGTCATTTTTATAACTTCACGAAAAAAGGTTTTTGAGTTCAATGAACTTTAAATTATATTTATTTGGTAGTCATAATTTAATAATATCCTGTAAAAAGTGTATATTAACTGTGCTACTTTTTTCCTGTGGATGGCAAGCAATATACTCACAAAAAACTCCTGAGAACTATAATTTTGTAGGGGTCAAGGAGAGCATCTCACAACGCGCTATCTCAAGCATCATTGAAGATTCTTACGGTTTTATTTGGATTGGCACCATTAGCATGGGTATTTATAGGTATGATGGTATTAACCATAACTTATATACATATGATTTTGATGATGAGTTTTCAATTGGTAGCAACGGAATATATTGCACTTTTCTGGATTCGGACAATCGTTTATGGGTAGGCACTTCTGATGGCCTTAGTCTGTACAATAGAGATTTTGATAGATTTGAAAGAATTGATATAAAAGGCTCCTCGACTTTGCTTTCCCCCAATGTGGTTGTAAAATCAATGAACGAGGATAATAACAGAAACCTGATCGTTGGGACATATGGCAATGGTTTACTCAGTATTGATTTGGATTCTTTCAAAGTTTCCAAAATAAGTTCGGATGAAGACTCGGAACCGAGATTATTCATAAATAGCTTAAAAAAGACTAAAAGTGGCAGACTTTATGGTGCTACAAGTCTAGGACTAAAGTATCTGGACGAAGAAGAAAAAACTTTTAAACAAGCCACCTTTAATATCGACGGTACTATTGGCAGTATCTCTGAATATCTAGAATCATTAGTCGTGGACCAAGATGACAACCTTTGGTTGGGTACCGCCTCAAAAGGTCTTATGAAAGTATCTAACCAAGTTAATTCAGTTAAGATAAATCATATACCCGTTACTAATAAAAGAATTCTCTCCCTACTTAATTCAGATGAAAATACACTTTTGGTAGGGACAGAAAATGATGGGCTGTACGCTCTAGACCTAGACGGAAACGTAATTCAGAAATATGAATATAGTAAGTTCGGAAAGAACAGCCTGGCCTCCAATTCAATTTGGTCCCTCTTTTCTGATAAACAAAGTAGAATATGGATAGGGTATTACAATAAAGGTGTGGGAGTCTATGACAAGCTATACAATAAATTCAATGCCATTGAAAGCTTGGCAAACAATATCAATTCTTTACAGGCCGCATCCGTTACAGGTATCGCCAAAGACAAAAATGGGCAGTTATGGATCGGCATGGAAGGAGGCGGAGTGGATATATACGATACAAAAACCAAAGAATTCATACATGTCAACAGTAAAAATAAGAGTCCTTACAAAGGTTTGGAAAGTGATGACATACAAACTGTTTTTATAGATAGTAAAGAAAATATTTGGGTAGGAAGTTGGAGCGGAGGCATCTATTTTCTTGAAAAGGGGAGCAAAAAATTTATCAATTATAACATTGAGACAACCAATGGCTCCCTAACTTCTGACGGTATTCTAAGTTTTACCGAAGATTCAAGGGGCGTCATATGGATTGCATCGTTCTTAAGCGGACTGCATTATTATGATCCGGACAAAAATGCTTTTTTTCATTGTAATACTTCTTCGTTCATAAATCTTAACTTGATCAATTCGGATGTTAGGGTAGTTTTTGCAGATTCCCGAGACAATATATGGATGGGCACGACTAGCGGTCTATACAAGGTAAATATGAATGACAAAGGTGAACCTTCGGTCGTTTCTATGAAAAATAGAATGCCCAAGGAATTAAGGATACATCCAAGCACCCACCACATACTATCTATTTATGAAGATAGAGAACAACAATTATGGATTGGAACCGAAGGTGGTGGACTGTTTAATTATCATGAAGCCGAGAATCTATTTATAAAATATGATGATATCTATGATTTTAATGACACTTCTATAAATGCGATTATAGAAGGTGACGATGGTTCATTATGGGTAAGTGGGAAGTCGGGAATTTCAAGATTGGATATAAAAAATAAGAAAACCACGAATTATACGGTTGATGATGGGTTGCTTGGGAACTATTTTAACAATAGCTCTGTTTTAAAAGACGAAAATGGCACTCTATATTTTGGAGGGTATTTGGGAGTGAACTATTTTAACCCCAAGGAACTTGAAATCAATAAAGTAGAACCCACTCTTTACTTTTCGGATTTTAAACTGTTTAATAAAAAGGTCTTGCCAACTGATGAAAAATCACCTTTAAAAAAGGTAATCTCAGAAACAGAAAGCATCACCTTGAACCATGAACAGTCTGTCTTTACCATAGAGTTTTCAACCATTAGTTTTACTAGACCAGAAAAAAACCAATATGCTTATTACATGGATGGTTTTGAGACGGATTGGAATTATGTTGGCAACGTAAGAAACGCTACATATACCAATCTCCCTCAGGGAGATTACGTTTTTAAGGTAAAATCGGCCAATAATGATGGGGTATGGAACCAAAGCCCTCTAGAATTGAAAATTACTATTCTACCTCCTTGGTGGATGACCAGAACCGCTTATTCAATTTATCTTGTTATCTTTTCAATAGCGGTATTTATGCTCAATAAATTCCTGAAAGACAGGTTTAGGGAAAAACAGGCAATCAGGTTCGAAAGGGACAAGAGATTACAGGAAGAGCAACTACACAATAAAAAATTACAGTTTTTCACAAACATATCTCATGAGTTCAGAACACCGCTAACATTGATAAAAAATCCTATTGAGGATCTTATCAAAAATAAAAATCTCGACCTACCTAGAGAGGTAAAGGAAAAACATAAAATCATTCACAAAAATTCTGATAGGTTGTCCAGACTAATAAACGAACTATTGGATTTCAGGAAATTACAATCCAACAAAATACCTATCCAAGCAAGAGAAATAGACGTCGTTTCCTTTGTAAACAATACTGTGGAATATTTTAAGGAAGAAGCTGCACATAGGGATATTGAACTTAATTTTGCTGCACCTACCAATAGATTAATGGCTTGGCTGGATCCGGATATGTTAGAGAAAATAGTATTTAATCTACTCTCTAACGCATTTAAGGTTACACCGGAAAATGGAACCATTTCCGTAGCAATAAGAAGAGAGAAAGAAGCTTTGATTTTGCCCCTTGTCAACAAAGTAGAGCCAGTAGATGCTTTCACTATTTCGGTAGAGGATACAGGGCCTGGACTAGACCAAAAAGAATACAAAAAAATCTTTAATCGCTTTTATCAAGTTGGCAAACTAAACAAAAGTTATTATGGCAGTACGGGTATTGGCCTTGAAATGGTCAAAAACTTTATGATGCTGCACAAGGGAAAAATAGAAGTAGGGAGCAAAATACAGGAAGGCACTCGCTTTACGGTTACTTTTCCTTTAGGAAAAAAACATTTCAATCAAAATGAGGTTCAATTTTCCGAGGAAGGCAATATCACAAATAACGATGGCGAACAAATTGAAAACATCGAAAACCAGCTAGAGGAAAATAGCAAAGAGCACACTTTGATGATTGTAGAAGACAATCCGGAATTACGGGATTACCTTAAGGGCGAACTAAAAAAACTATACAATATCATTGTTGCTGAAAATGGGTTAAAAGGTTTAGAAATTGCAGCTGATAAACTGCCGAATATTATTTTGACAGATGTGATAATGCCCGAAATGGACGGCTTTGAAATGTGCAGACAAATCAAAAGCGATATCAAGACCAGTCATATACCCCTCTTGATGCTAACCGCTAAAGCAATGCCAAACGATAAAGTAAAAGGTATTGATTCGGGTGCTGATGCTTACCTTACCAAACCTTTTAATATGGATGTGCTCAAAGCTACCTTGAGCCAATTAGTAACAAGTAGACGAATACTCTTCAATAAAAATTACGATGGTATTTCAGAAGATTCACAGGCTAAGGCAACTACGTTGGATAATGTTTTTGTGCAAAAAGTCCTGGAATACATAAACGAAAATATAGACGAACCGGATTTGAGCGTTGAACAAATGGCTTCACAATTCTTTTTAAGTAGGAGCCAATTATACAGAAAAGTTAAAACACTGACCGGAGATTCGGTAACGGGGTTTATTAGAAAGGTAAAGCTTCAAAAGGCTAAAAATCTATTGGCCTCCGGTAATAATAATATCAGTGAAGTTGCATACATGGTAGGATTTTCTTCGCCCTCCTACTTTACCAAATGCTATAAAGCAGAGTTTGGACATTTACCCACGCAGAGGGTTCATAAATAATCTTTTTATACTTTTATGATTTTAATGAAATTTTTAACGTTTGAACTATAAAAACACATTAAAACACATTAAAATATAGAGATGCAACAAAATTGCTAATATTTGCATCATTAGTCATACATGTTCTTTCATCTCGAATATTATTTTTATTATTTGAATTTAACATTTTATTATAATTAAATTTACATTCTAAAAAGAACGATAACTAACTAACAATTTAAAAAGGCATGAGGATGAAATAAAACCAAATAAAGTAATGAATCAAGTTAACTTTCAAAATAATCTAAACTAAATAACTAAACTTAAATTATGAACATTAAATTTATGAAAGGAATTTTCTTTTTTATACTACTATTGTCAAGCAGTCTGGGGATTGCGCAGACAATAACGGGCACCGTTACCTCTGAAGGCTCTCCTTTACCGGGTGCTTCGGTGGTAGAAAAAGGAACAAATAACGGTACTACGACAGATTTTGATGGGAATTACACGTTGAACAACGTGGCCCAAGACGCAACTCTAATAGTTAGCTATTTGGGCTTTGTAACCAAAGAGGTTGCTATTAATGGCAGCAATACGGTCAACATTACTTTAGATGAAGATGTTGCCGCTTTGGATGAGGTCGTGGTAATCGGTTACGGTACACGTAAGCGATCAGATGTTTCTACTTCGGTAGCGTCGGTAGACAGTGAAAAAATTACTGCTTTGCCTGTGGCTACTGTTAATGAAGCACTAGAGGGTAGAGCTACGGGAGTACAAGTACGTAGTGGTGGTGCACCAGGAGAAGGCTCTACTGTTACTATACGTGGTTTTAATACGTTTGGCAATGGGAATCCATTATATGTTGTGGATGGGGTTTTTATAAATGACGTAACGGCTATCAATCCTAATGATATCGAGAAAGTAGATATCTTGAAAGATGCGGCTGCGGCTGCAATATACGGATCACGAGGTACAAATGGTGTAGTCATTATTACCACTAAGAAAGGTAGAGAAGGTAAACCTAAATTTGCTTATAATACTTATTCAGGATTCAATTTTCTTCCAAAAGGAAAGCTATATGATTTGATTACAAGCGAACAGTTGATAGATATAGCCATAACTGAAGATGTTGCTGCTGGAGACGGCATAAATGCTCCTTTTGGAGTCAATGATACTCCTGGTCGCTTATTGGAGCCTGGATTCGTTCCTGCAAATACCAATTGGCAAGCTCAGGTTTTTCAATCCGCCCCTATCACCAATCACGATTTTTCAGTATCCGGTGCTACCGAATATGTAAACTATAGAGTTGGTGCAGGAATATTTGATCAAGGAGGTATTCAGATTGATACGGAATTCAAACGCTATAATTTCAGTGTCAATACAGATTATAAGTTAGGGAAATTTTTAAAAGTTGGTCAAACATTGAACTTGGGATACAATAGGCAAGTAGCTCCCGAAAGAAGAGGAAATGACTTCTTATTTACATGGGCTACAAAAATTCCGTCCTATTTGCCACCAAGAAGTCCAGATGGTCGTTTTACCGGTGGAAGTAGAGAGCGGGACAATGTGCTTTTAGATGCCATTAATCCCCTTTTGATAGCTGAGACGCAGGACAATGAGCGTTTTAGAACTAATATAGTGGGATCTGTTTACGTGGAACTACAATTAGCTCCAGGTTTAACAAATAGGGCTCAATGGGGTGTTAACCTTTTTGATCAAAATATTAATAGTAATGTTGATACATTTGGTCCAGAACTTTTGGATGGTGACGGTCAAAATATCAGAAAAACATTACAAAAACAAAGTTTTAGAAACTTAAGTACGGTGTTCACTAACGTGTTATCCTACAATAAATCGTTTGGGGATCATAGAATGGATGCCTCTTTCATTTTTGAACAAACACAACAAAAAATAAATTCAAACAGCACACGATTGACCAACACTGATCCCAATGCTATTACTGAATTTAATAATGTGACAGGTGATCCGGCTACAGGTCAAGAAGTGGTGATAAACTCTTTCTTTCGACCAAATAAATTGTTGTCTCTAGCCGGTAGGGTCGGTTATACCTACAAGGATAAATATATTCTTTCGGGCTCCATCCGTAGAGATGCCGATGGTAAATTTGAACCAGGATTTAGAGATGAGATTTTTCCTGCCGCTTCCGCAGCATGGGTTATATCCAATGAAAGCTTTTTACAGGATAGCAATACCATTAGCAATTTAAAATTACGTGGTAGCTTTGGTGTCACGGGTAATAACTCTGCCCAACAGTTTGCTACAGTACCAACATTGGATCCTTCATTCGGCTCTGTTAACGGTTTCCCAGGAGTTTCTGTAAATCAGATAGGGTCTCCTTTTTTGACATGGGAAACTAGTGAGAAAACGAACTTTGGTCTGGAATTGGGGCTTTTCAATAATAAATTTACGCTAGAAGCGGATTACTTTACAAGCAACAACGAGGATTTAATTGTAGTACCTATCGTAGATACTTCCGAAGGTTTGAATCCAAATTTCATAAATGCTGGAGCGGTAGAATCCAAGGGGTATGAACTTACTTTGGGTTATAATGATTATGAAGGAGATTTTAAATGGAGTGTTTTGGCTAATGTTTCCCATGTAGACCCCTTAGTCACTAGAATTGCCGATGAAGTTGAGAGTTTGCCGGGTCAGGAAGTTAATTTTGGAGCAGCTGGAGGTAATGCCTCTTTTACTATCCCTGGTGAGGCTCCTTTTGTGTTTTTCGGGCATGAAACAGATGGACTTTTTGAGAGCGTAGAAGCTGCCGTAACAGGTGTATCTCAAGCACAATCTTACCAAGAAGTAGGTACAGGTATTCCAGTAAACAGGTCAGTTGACGAAAATGGGAATTTTGTTTTTACAAGAGGTGATACAGAAATACCGGTAAGTTCAGTAACCTTGAACCCAGAAATAGGCACAACGGCCGGTGACATTCGCTTTAAAGATCAAAACGGAGATGGTGTAATCGATAACAATGATAGGGTAGTAATCGGTAACCCCAATCCGGATTTCACATACTCATTAAATTTAAACGGATCTTATAAAGGTTTCGATGCTAGTATGTATTTTGTAGGTGTACAAGGAGTAGATGCGTTTAACCACGCAAAATACAATACTACTAATTACAGTAGCGTTCGTAACTGGGGTGTGAATGTGTTGGACAGATATACTGCGTCAAATCCTGATGGTAGATTTGAGCGGTATTCTCCTTCTGATCCTAATCAAAACCAACGTATTTCTACGAAGTATATAGAAGACGGTTCGTATTTAAGATTAAGGAATGTAACATTGGGGTACTCTTTACCACAAAAAACTTTAGGTAATATCCTAAAAGGGTCAATTAAAAAATTACGTTTATATTTAAGTGCTCAAAATATATTGACTATAACTAATTATTCTGGTTACGATCCTGAAATAAGACCTTCATTCACTCAAGGTGTTATTGATGGTATTAATTTAGATGAAGGATTCACACCAGCACCAACTACGGTCCTAACAGGATTACAAATTGAATTTTAAAAAATAATTATTATGAAAAAGCTATTTAATACGTTTTTAGTTTTATCGTTAGTGGTTCTATCAGTATCATGTAACGAGGATGAATTTTTGGAATTTCAGAACACTAACGGTATAAATCCGGCAGTTGTTGCTGTTACACCAGATTTACAAGAGGGCACCGTTGTTGCCACTTATGCAGCCTTTAGATCAGAAGGGATGTATGGTCGCTGGGGGTATTTCTTAGAAGATCATGTTTCTGATGAAATGACTTTATCAGTTGCTGGACAAGCACAACTACAGAACATCTCCGATTTCTTGTTAGATGGGTCTTTCAGTGCTCCACGTCAATACTACCAAGCTCTTTACAAAGGTATAGCAAGAGCAAATTTTGTAATTGATGGTTCCAAAGAATGGACTACCGACCCTGAATTTTATGAACCTTTGGTAGCCGAAGCCCATTTTATGAGAGCAGTTTATTATTTCAGGTTGGCTACACGATATGGTGATGTACCTTTGAAATTGGGTGAAAGTACTTTAGGTTTTCAGCCCAAGAGTCCCCAATCTGAAATATTCAATCAAGTGATTTCTGATTTGGAATTTGCAGCAGAAGGTATGCGTACCAAGGCAGAACAGAGTCCTGGAAGAGCCAATAATGAGACGGCATATGCAATGTTGGGCAAAACCTATCTATTCACGGAACAATATGATGAGGCATTTAACGCCCTAAATAAAGTAACGTCGTATAGACTCGTGGATAACTATCTGGACAATTTCAATGTAGCCGGTGAATTTAATGATGAAACACTTTTTGAAGTTGAATTTTCCAAAGGGTCCACTGGTGGCATTTGGGGCAATAATGATGGTAACAGAAACTCCACTCCAACTTTGAGAAGTGCCGATTATAGTGGGTGGAGCAATAGTAGAGTTAATCCGGTCATGCGAGCTGCGTATGAAGATAAAGCAGATGGTCCGGCCGGTAAAGATCCCAGATTTAATTTTACTTGGCATATTCCCGGAGTTTCTAAGTGGGCTAACGGTACCAGAACTTGGGGAGATCCTCAAGATCCTCCATTGGATAATTTTGGCGGATCAAGAAGTCAAAATACCACTCTTCGTAAATATTCCACTTACATTGAGGATGAAGTACATACTCCGGATAATGGTACAAACGTTAGATTATTGCGTTATGCAGATGTGCTTCTAATGAAAGCGGAAGCTGAACTTTTTAGGAGTGGTGGCAGTTTAAGCAATGCCATTGCCCTTATGAACCAAGTTAGGAGCAGGCCTAGTGTGGACATGCCATTATATGGTTCTCCTGAAATGAATGCGGCAGGTTTTCCAGTTGGTTCCGTTGATGAGGCATTTAGAGCACTTATACACGAGAGAAGAATAGAATTGGCCGGTGAAGGTAAACGCTTCTTGGATTTGATCAGGTGGGGATTAGATGTTGAAGTTTTACAGGAATCTACTCCTCCAATCAAACCTAATTATTCAGCTAGCAAACGCTTTTTGCCAATACCAACTATCCAAATAGATACAAATCCCTTAATCAACGATTAGGATAGTTTAAATTAAATATTTATGTAACTATAAAAGGGCAGAAAATCTTCTGCCCTTTTGTAATTTTATACACTGTAATAAGAAAGGTGAGCGATTATGAACAAGTATATTTTCATTCTATTATTTTTAGGGCTTTTATTAAGCTGTACGGAGAACGAGAAGAAAACATCCTTAAATTCTACAGATTCTACAATAAAGAATATTTTTAAAAAACTGTCAAAAGAAAGTACTTCCCTTGATTTTTTAAATAGATTGACCGAGACGGATAGTTTAAACTACTTCACTTACTCCTACATTTATATGGGAGGCGGAGTTTCCGCCGGCGACATCAACAATGATGGACTTACCGATTTATTTTTTACTGGCAATCAAGTAGCTAACAAACTTTATCTAAACAAAGGCGATTTAAAATTTGAGGATGTTTCCAAAAAAGCCGGAATCGAAGGTGACCAACGCTGGTACACCGGTTCTACTATGGCCGATGTTAACGGTGACGGTCTTTTGGATATTTATGTAAGCGTGGCCGGGCAATCAGGCAACAAAGAAAACCAACTTTTTATAAATAACGGTGATACTACTTTTTCGGAAAAAGGTAAAATTTACAATCTTAATGATTCAGGGAATAGTGTAAACGCTACCTTTTTGGATTATGATAAAGATGGAGATCTAGACGTCTTCATTGCAAATTATCCTGTGACTCCTTTTACTACTGATTCAAAATCCTTACGTGAAATGATGAATTTGGTTACCGATCAACAGTCTGATCAGCTTTACAGAAATGACGGTGACACCTTTACAAAAGTTACCGAAGAAGCTGGAATGAAAGTCTACAGCTTAGCCTTAAGTGCTACTGCTGCAGACCTCAACAATGATGGTTGGCAGGATATCTATGTGTCTTCGGACTTTAATAGCCCGGATTTACTTTATATCAATAACCAAGATGGAACCTTTACCAATACCATAGCACAAAGCACAAAGCACACTTCCTATTATGGTATGGGAGCCGATATTGGCGATTTTGACAACGACGGCCATATGGATATTTTGCAGGTTGATATGGATGCCGAAATAAATAGGCGTTCAAAAGCGAATATGGCCAGCATGGACCCCTACCTATTACAAGAAGTCAAAGAAGCTGGGTTCCAAACACAATTTATGCAAAACTCTTTACAACACTTCATAGGAACCACGAAAGAAAATTATCCACAGTATTCTGAAATTTCAAGATTAGCGGGTATTTCATCAACGGATTGGAGTTGGAGCCCTTTGTTCGCAGATTTGGACAATGATGGCAATAAAGATATTTTCGTATCCAACGGTTCCAGAAGGGAAATCAACAATAAGGATTATTTTGCCGCTCTGGCAGGGGAGAAACGTCATAAGGACAGTCTCTTGATTAAGTCGCTACGCATGCCGTCGGAGACATTACCCAACTATGCTTTTAGAAACAATGGCGACTTAACATTTGATAAGGTCACCACTCAATGGGGGCTAGAGCATAGCGGATTTTCCAACGGGGCCATATATGTAGATTTAGATAATGATGGCGATTTGGAAATAGTGACCAACAATATTGATGAAGAAGTTTCTTTGTTTGAAAACACGAGCAACCAATTCAACAATTTCATCTCATTATCTTTTGAAAGTACCGAAAAGAACACAATGGGTATCGGTGTTAAGGCCACTATCTCAACTAAAGAAAATAACCAATATCAAGAATTGACACTTACCCGTGGTTTTCAATCTTCCGTAGCACCGAAATTGCACTTTGGTCTCGGTGATGTAGAATTGATAGAGACTATAAAGGTTGAATGGCCCAATGGTAGGTTGCAATTCTTGGAAAACGTAAAAGCAAACCAAAATTTAATTGTTGATTACAAAGATTCTGAAAATATAAAAGTGCCGGATGAAGAATTACCGCACATAACATATTTTGATTCCTCTACGGATTCTTTGGCCATTTACAAACACAAAGAAAATCTATACAATGACTATACCTACGAAATTCTTTTGCCGCACAGAACCTCTAGCTTTGGACCAGGAGTGGTAGTAGGTGATCTGAACGGAGACCAATTAGACGATTTTTACGTTGGTGCTGCCCATGAATATCCTGGAGGGATGTTCTTTCAAAAAGCCGATGGCACCTTTGAACAACAAAAGACAAAAATTTTAGTCAACGATCGAAATTATGAAGATCTGGATGCCCTTATTTTTGACCCGGACAATGACGGCGATAATGATTTATATATCGTAAGTGGAGGAAATGAATTTGCCTATACTTCTGAAATGTTACAGGACCGTCTTTATGTAAATGATGGCAAGGGTAATTTTTCGAAAAGTTTTGATGCGCTGCCTAAAATGATTACCAGTGGAAGTCGCGTTTTTGCTAATGATTTCGATCACGACGGGGATCAAGATCTTTTTGTGGGAGGTAGACTATTTCCTGCTAACTACCCCTACCCTCCCCATAGTTATATCCTCGAAAATGTGAGTACCAAAGGTAAACCGCAGTTTAAGGACGTTACTGAAAGCGTCGCACCGTTCCTGAAGGAAAAATTTGGGATGGTAACTTCCGCGGTATTTATGGACTATGATAAAGATGGCTGGGACGATCTTATTGTTGCCGGTGAGTGGATGCCCATTAAAGTTCTTCGAAACAATAAGGGTGAATTTGAAGATGTTACCGAAGACCTAGGATTAGAAGACACTACTGGGTGGTGGTTCGGGATGGCACAAGGTGATTTTGATAATGACGGTGATACGGATTTGATTGCTGGAAACTTAGGACTCAATTATAAGTATAAAGCTAGCAAAGATGCTACTTTTGATGTGAACCTAAATGATTTTGATGGGAACAAAACCAATGACATTGTACTGAGCTATTACAATCAAGGAGAAAAGTATCCTGTTAGAGGACGGGAATGTTCTTCACAGCAGATGCCGGTCATCAAAAAGAAATTCAAGAGTTATGACGAATTCTCTACCGCGACCTTGACAGATATTTATGATGAGGAAAAATTGGAAAAAGGCATTCATTACCAAGTTACCTCGTTCGCAAGTGCTTATATTGAAAATAAAGGAGATCGTTTTGAGATACATCCATTGCCCAATGAGGCCCAGATATCCCCCATTAATCAAATACTGGTAGACGATTTTGACAAAGATGATATTTTGGATATTCTCGTTGCGGGGAATCTATATCAATCCGAAGCAGAAACACCTCGTGCCGATGCTGGCCATGGTCTTTTATTGACAGGTGATGGCAAAGGAAATTTCACACCCGTACCAGGTCTAAAAAGTGGTTTTTTCGCGCATGGCGATGTAAAGGACTTAGCTCGGATAACTATTAGTGGCCAAGCGTACATCATTGCCGCCAAGAACGATGATTTTCTACAGTTCATACGTTACAATGGTTCATAAAAGAGATGAAAAAGATTTGGTTTCTTGGTGTATCCCTGCTATTGTTTATCTCCTGTAAGGATAAAAAACAACAGGTTAACGAAACGGAAGAAATGGTAGCCAGGTTAGATTCCCTCGTAAAAAATGGCAATCCTACTATGTACTATCATTGGAACAGGAAAATGGCTCAATATTTGGCGCCCGAGTTTACTGATGGTTCACTGGCCGACCCTAAACAAAAACGACTGCGCTATTGGCAAGAACTATTAAGGGGTGGGGAAACCGAAAAGTGTATTGAAAAAATAACGGTATACCTCAAGACTTTTGACAAGTCCTATCCTGAAATACTAAATAAAGAGACACAGGATGTTTTTGACCTTTTGGCACTGGCCTATCTAAGACTTGGTGAACAACAAAATTGTCAAAATGCCCACTCTCCTTTTTCCTGTATCCTGCCCCTACAAAAGCCGGCGATTCATCAATTGAGGGAAGGATCTGAAAAAGCGATCGAAGTATACCGGATGCTATTGGGCAAGTTTCCCTTTCAACGGTATAAATGGTTGCTCAATGTAGCGTATATGACTCTTGGTGAGCATCCGGGGAAAGTACCGCCTGAGCATTTGATTGCCTTTCCCAATTGGAATTCGGAGCAAAAAGATTTTCCCCGTTTTGAAGAAATAGCCATGAATGTAGGTGTTGCCGAAAACGGACTCTCAGGGGGTGCTTGTGTTGACGATTTCAATGGCGATGGGCTCTTGGATATTTTTGCCACTTCATATGGTATGGAAGATCAGGTGAAATTATTCTTGAACAATGGAAAAGGAAGTTTTGATGACGCGACTCAACAATCGGGGCTTATAGGTATCGTAAGTGGTTTAAACGCTATACACGCCGATTATGACAATGATGGGGATAATGATATTCTGGTCCTGCGTGGTGCTTGGTTCGGTAAATATGGAACCCATCCCAATTCCCTATTGCAAAATAATGGTGATGGTACTTTTAATGACGTGACCAAGTCTGCGGGCTTATTGAGCTTCCACCCTACCCAAACAGCATCTTGGGGCGATTTTGACAAGGATGGATTCTTAGATCTATTTATTGGGAATGAGGGAACTGCACAAAGTCGTCACCTATCCGAATTATATCGAAACAAGGGTGATGGCACTTTTGAGGAAGTTGCCAAACAATATGGACTAGGAAATCTAAACAAATTTGTAAAGGGTGTTGATTGGGGCGATATCGATAATGATGGATGGCCAGAGTTGTATGTTTCGATTCTTGACCAGAATAATCTCTTGTTCAAGAACAATAAGGGATATTTTAAGGAAATTGCCTTTAAAGCGGATGTACTAAAACCCAGAAACAGTTTTCCTTGTTGGTTTTTTGATGTTAATAATGATGGTTTTCAAGATATTTTTGTAAGCGGTTATTATACTGAGAATCTTCATAATCGTGTTCCAGAAGACTATGCAAAGGAATTACAGGACTTAAATGTTTGGACCCCAAAACCAAAATTGTACATTAACAAAGGTGATGGTAGTTTTAGTGAAAAATCTGAACTATACGGTATTTCCAAGACCATGTACGGAATGGGCTCAAACTATGGAGATTTGGACAATGATGGCTATTTAGATTTTTATGTGGGTACTGGAGCCCCTGAATTAAGTACAGTTGTACCCAACAGAATGTTTCATAACCTCAATGGCGAAAAATTTGAGGAAGTGACCTCTGCAGGTGGTTTTGGCCATATACAAAAAGGGCATGGAGTGGCCTTTGCGGATATAGACCAAGACGGTGATCAGGATATTTATGCCGTTATGGGCGGTGCTTTGGAAGGTGATACGTTTACTAATGTACTTTTTGAAAATCCTATTTCCATGAACAATTGGATTACAATACAATTGGAAGGTGTACAAACAAATCGTTCAGCCATTGGCGTACGCTTAAAATTGGTTTTAGATAATGGAAGAGAAATCTATAGAACTGTTGGTACCGGTGGTTCTTTTGGAGCATCTAGCCTACAGCAAGAAATTGGAATCGGTAAAGCACAATCCATAAAAGAACTTAATATATATTGGTTGAATACAAAAAGACAGGTTTTTCGCAATATACCGGGAAATCGTAAAATAAAAATCAAGGAAGGTATCAATCATATCACTGAAATACCTCAAAAACCTATTCTATTTCAATAATCCAAAAAAGATTATATCACTAAAAATAGAAACCGCTTCCTGACAATAGGAAACGGTTTCAGAAAAACTAACTCAAATTAACAGTCTTCCAAATCTTAATTTAACCACCAATAGCCTTTTGTTTGAGCATCTGGCACTAAAATATTTTCGTATTCATCAAAAGTCGCATCGTTCCAGCTACGCCAATCTACCCATCCAAAATCGTTGTCCTCAGCCACTTCTGCCATTAAAGTTTTATTAAAAAATTCTTTGATATATCCAAAATCACCAGGATAGCTCCATTCGGTACAAACAGTCCTATAATTTTCGACCAAATCGAACATATTAGCTTCCTCTACAGAAATATCGCCACCCTGACCATTACCGTAGAGATGAAAACCAACGGTAGTGTAATCCCAATCGATCCAATCATACCCATCCACAATAGTTTTCATTGGCAATGCCAGCGAGTGAAAGGAAAATAAAATTATGTGGCGGTAAGGAGCGTCTTCACGTACCTGATCGTAAATAGTTTTCATCGGGCCCATAAACTCGTCGGACAGGTAAGCAGAAGAAGAGAATACCTGTTCATTGTTCAGTTCATAATACACCAAGTTATTATTCTTGTAGCGCGGGGCAACAGCTTCCCAAAACTCGGCCATATCACCAAATCCTTGTGTTTTTTGGTATTGTCCAACATCATGATAATTAATGATGATATTGATACCGGCTGCTGTGGCATTTTCAACACACTTATCCAAAAAAGGTAGTATTTCCTGTACAGTATAGGCTTGTTCTGCCAACCCTTCCCTTCTGTACCATGGATCTATCCATGCAATACGTACCGTATTCAGGCCTAAATCTTTTATGGTCACATAAGTAGCAGGGTTTTGTGAAAGCGCAAAAGTATTTACCGCAAAGTTGGCCTTACCTAAAGCGATAGGTGTACCTCTAATCACTTCACCGTTCCTGTCTACCATCGTCTTGGCATTCGTCTGTACAACAGCGGATGTTGGGTCATCAGCCTCCTCTTCCTTTTCTTCTTCCTCTTCCTTTTCCTCTGGCTCCGGATTTTCAACAGCATCAGGTTCTGATGTGGAATTTTCATTATTTGAACATCCCGAAAAACTGAATAGCGTAAAAATAGAAAATAGTACTATAAAATTTAATATGTGTTTGGAGCGAAGCATTTATTGAAAATTTATTTAATATTAGTAATCTTAAAGGTAGATGCAAACTTGCTCGGCATCTTCGACGGGTTGGTCATAGGCATGATAACTTCAACATTTTTTCCGTCTTGTTTCCAATCTAACTTATCCTTCATACCTAAAAGTGTTATTTCTGAGTCATTGGATAGTTTCAGATCTTTAATGATCAAGGCCTTGTCCGGAAAAATAGGACAGGTAGCGTATAGGTTTTTTCCTTTTTGCGTAAAGAAAATCTCTTTAGTGGCAAAACCTTTATCAGGATTTACCGTAAGTTTCATAATATCATATTTGACTTTGTAACGACCCCTTTTTGCATCGGCTACAGTACCTTCTGTCCATTGGCAGCTAGTTTTATACGGTGTAGTGCCATAAATAGCTTCTCCGTTGACTGCCATCCAGTCTCCCACATCTTTTAAGCGTTCCTGCATAATTACGGGAATACGCCCATCTGCCGTAGGTCCTATATCCAAAAGAAAATTACCGCCTCTACTTACAATATCTATCAACATATACGTCAATTGTTGGGAAGAATTATAATCCGATAGGTTTTCAGTACGACTATATCCAAAAGAATGTGCCATGCCCCTGTTTTCTTCCCAAGCTTTATCGGTATTTAAGCCAGAGCCATATTCAGTGGTATAATATCCACCGTGGTGGTGACGGGTATCTTTACCCCAACGGTCATTAATGACTACGGTTTCTTTTACCGGGGATTCATTGTAAAGCCACGTTAATAATTTATCGGATTTCCAAGTAGTATAGGGATGTTCCCATTCCCCATCCGAGAAAATAACTTCCGGTTTGTAATTGGTTACTACATCCTTAAATTGTGGAAACATATGTTTTTCTACGAACAAATCAACATCCGAAGTATATAACGGATTATACCATTCGTATAAAGAATAATAAAGTCCCATTTTCATACTGGTTTTGTTGACAGCATTGGTCAGTTCACCTACCAAATCACGCATTGGACCTGTATTGGTACTGCTCCAAGGCCTTCCCCATGACATTTCTGCCTCTTTGCTCGGCCAAAGCGTATAGCCATCATGGTGTTTTGAGGTCAAAACCACATATTTGGCTCCAGAAGCTTCCATAATGGAAGCCCATTGATCGGCATCGAACATTTCTGCCTTGAAATCGGTTACAAAATCAGGGTATGTATATCCTTCACCATAATTTTTATCGTGAAATGCTTTTAATTCTTTATGGCTCACTCTGGAGGTATCGCGTAAATCGCGCCAGTACCACTCCGAATATTCACCCACTTTGGAAAATGCAGGTACCGAATAAGGACCCCAGTGAATGAAGATTCCGAATTTGGCATCTGTCCACCACTTCGGGATCGGACGCGCATCAATTTGTTTAAAATCCTTGTTAGCATCTTGTGCCAGCGCAGTACCCTGCTTCGCAAATAAAGCGATAAAGAGAATAAAGAATACCTTTTTTAAGTGTTTACAGTTCATTAGTGATGTTCTCATTTTTATATTTTATAAAATTAACGGTAGTTATAAGTTTACCATGCCAAGTATAGTGCATTCTGTGATACAAATGTTGCATAAGGGTTTTATGTACAGCACAAATGTCTATTTTCTATTTTCCAAGTGCAATTGCAGCGCTTTTGCTAAAGTTTGGAGTGCTTCTTCAGCTGCTATTGTCTCTGCAATATTGTTGTCTTCTGCCGGATCGGTAAAGTTGTCATATAGCATTTGTGATTTTGGTTTTCCGTTCTTATCAAAGTATTGGGTCAGTGTATAACGGTCGGATTTTATGGTCTCGCCATTCTGCCAACGTGCATAAATATATTCATTCCCTTTTTCTTCAGGATTTTTCAATATGGATGCGAAACTTTTGCCCACCAAATGGGACGGTTTTTCCAGATCGGCCAATTCACAAAGTGTAGGGTACACATCCACAAAACTTACCAATGCATCAGTTTTACCGTGCTTATTTTCAATAGATTTCATAATTAAAGGTGCACGTAGCGCATTAGTAAAACAGGAATGTTTGCACCAAAGTCCATGTTCTCCGAAGCTCCAACCGTGGTCGCCCCATAGCACTATTATGGTCTCTTCGTACAGTCCCAACGCTTTGAGTTTATCAATTACTTTCCCTACCTGCGCATCAATATAACTTACACTTGCATAATAGCCATGACGTAATTTCAACGCCTGCTCGTCAAATATTGGCAAAGTGTCGTTCGGGATATTATTATACGAACGTAATTCCCCTGAATTATGCCAAGCATCCAAGGGAACATCTTTAGGAAACGAAGTATTCTCGGCAAGTTCTATTTCTTTGGGGTTATATAGATCCCAATATTTTTTGGGCGCATTAAAAGGCAAATGCGGGCGAATGAAACCTACTCCAAAAAAGAACGGTTCCTTAGCCTTGACAAGCGCATCCAACTTTGCCACTGCGGCATCGGCCGTTTTTCCATCAAAATAAGTATTGTCAGAAACATCGGCAGCTTCCCATGCCGGCCCAGGGGCACCGAGTGGAAGCATGGAAGTGTTATAGTTCTCTTTATTTTCTTCAGATTGGTAATCGCGCCAAAGTTCTTGTTGATTCAAAGTATTTGGGTAATCAGGGCGAAACGGCTGCTCGGACCATCCTTTTAGACCATCATTGGGATGGTGCAGAATTTTACCTACCGATGTCGTGAAATAACCATTGTTCTTAAAGTGTTCCACTAGGGAAATAACACCCGTCGCCTCTTCATCTATTCGGGAGCCATAATCTACGAAACGGCTAGGCGTTGGGTGAATACCCGTCATGATACTGGCGCGCGAAGCCCCACAAACAGGAACTGTACAGAACGATTTATTAAAGACCGTAGCATCGGCACCCAGTGCATCAATATTGGGCGACACTATTTGTGATTGCCCATAAACATTGAGTTCTGGCCTCAAATCATCAATTGAAATAAACAGGATATTCGGTTTTTTAGCAATTTTCCCCTTTTCTTTCTGCTTTTCATTACAACCCAAGGATAGTAAAGCAAATACTAAAAAACCAATATAATGTCTCATGCATTTCTTGTTTTAGATTATCAATTGGGCACGGTCAGGAAAGTCCTCGCCGATTCTTCTCCGTTATCGTTGATGCGAGTGATGGCGATGACAGAACCGGGAGCAACTTGTTTCATTGAAATGGAGAATTCCGGTCCCGTATGTGGACGCAGATTAATGCGTTGAAAGAATCCGTCAATGGTAGGCGCATTATAAATATTAAATCGTTCTACAGCTTCGATGTCATCTTTAGTACGGTTAATTATATAGGTTCTTGCCTGTGTTCGTATATCCAATTCTTTAAGGGGTTTGGGCAAACTGCTCGGTGCTTTTACCTTTACGGATTTCATATTTATTACTTCATATTCTGTACCATAGCTCCATAGTTTTGCTACAGATGCGCCCTTTTCCTGATCCTTCTTGCATGCAGCGGTTTCCGAAGTATCTATCTCGAAGGATATTTCTGCATCTTTCGTGAACCAAGGATAGGCATAATCGGACCATTCGGGTGAAAGTACCCATGAGGCCATTCGTTTTCCATCGATATTCATATACAACTTCTCACCTCCACAGTTTCCTTTGGCCTTTACTTTTAGGCGTTCGGAAGCTTTCAAGGCCTCTTCGGCACCATAATAGGCGGGTTTTCTGGTAAACGCATCGTCATACATTAGAGCATGCTGATAATCGCGCCACGTACCGCCATCTGTTAGTCCCCAGTATTGGATCCATTCCATACCGGATTCCAGAGCGGCGCGTACCAGATTGTAATTGATCAGTTTTTGGCGTAAAGCTTCCTCCTCGTTGTAAAATCGGTCTTTGTCACCAAAATCGATTTCCACGATCCATGTTTCCAGGCCAAGGGCACGAAACGACTTTACGTTCTGTACGAAACTATCCCATTCATAGTCCGCAGCTGTACTAATGTGGGTTTGAAATCCTATGGCATCCAACGGGATGTCAGAGTTTACCATATGTGCTGCCAACTGATACATACCATGGCGTTTGGCCTGCTCCATGAATTCAATGTTCCAATCGCGCAATTCTAGTTTACCTTCAAAATATTTGTCTGCCGTCTCAAATATTTCCCTAATAAAAAGTGGGTGTTCCTTATTGATTTTTGCATCGCCTGTCAAACCAGAATTATCGGGCTCATATCCCAATTTGATCCATTCATTTTCAGAACCAGGCTGTCCTTTAGGGTGCTTTATCCCCTTGTAACCGTTGCCATGGTGCTCAAAAACTTCGTTCAAAACGTTCCAAGTAGCCACTTTTTTCCCATTATCGTTAGCTTCGGCAATCGTTTTTAACCAATGATCCATAAGTGCCCTCAGTTGTTTTTTGGAATAATCTTTTTTAGGAAACCACTTTGGGAAATATTGGTTCGGTGCGAAGAGTAAATGTGTCATAATGGGCTTATTCCTACTGTAGTAGTAATTAACCAATTCATTTATCCTACTAAGGTCATACTCCCTTTCGCCATCCCAATTGCTACTGGGATAGGTGGTTACCGTTCCAGAATTGAACTCGTTTTCGATAATATCGTTCGTAATCCTTGTATCGACATCTTCGGCGTTCGGCCCAAAATCTTTTCGCCATTTGGTCATTATTCCCAACTTGGTGGTATGCACATAATCCTTTAGGCCGGAAAGCCCTTCGGATTCGGATTGCTGTATTTCTTGAGCCGAGACTGAAATACATATTAAGGTAAAAAAAAGAATTACTTTGGTTTTCATAGTGTATTGTTTAAAATTAGCCGTTTTGACGTTTAAAAATACATTCAATACAAAACAAACTCTTGAAACAAAGGGTCAAATCATAGTAGATTTGAAGCATTCTTTTAAACAAATGAGCATAAGTGCGCAACGTATGTTCAAAAATAAGATTAAGGATTCCATGCTTCTCCAACTTCTTTCAATCGTTGTACTACATTACCATCAATTAGGCCATATGGGTTTGGGGCGACATTGAGCAACAAATTACAATTTCTGTCCTCGAGTACTTTAAGATGTCCGTTTACAATTTCATCTACAGACATAGGTTCCTCTGTTGGAAAACTCTTTTTCCAGAACCATTTGCTATTTATAGTAGGACCTTGATGTGAGGCAAAAGCATTGTGCTCTGGTGCCCAAGCATATTTACCAATGGGTTCCTCAAAATGAAGAAAATCATTGATTTCATAAGCCTCTTCCAAAGTGATGAACTCCCGTCCGTCCGGATCTATCTGAAAACTTTTACCACCTCTTTCCCTTGCAAAGGCTCGTTGTACCTGGTAATGGTCCGTCACCAATATTTCTGGTTGAAGAGATTTTATATAACCTACTATTTCATCATAATCGGCACGATTCCATATCGTACCGCAGTTTCCCCAACCGTCGATGGTCAAAGTAGGTATATCCCCATAATTGGTCAGAAGTTCTTTCAGCTGTTTTTTAATCAATACTTTGTCCTGTGGTGTGATGGTATCTTCAATACCTAATGTTCTATCCCAAATAGAGTAATAGAAATGAGGCTCTATCCCCTTTTTACGAAATTCGTTTACATACTCCCGGACAATATCCCGACCTTTCAACGGGGTTGATGATACATCATAATCGGTAGTCTCAGTGTCCCAAAGGCAGAATCCGTCATGATGTTTGGTGGTCAGGACAGCATATTTCATTTTTGCGGATACCGCAGCATCTGCCCACTGTGCCAAATCCAGTTTAGTAGGGTTAAAAGTCATAGGGTCTTTCCCCGGCTCTACCCATTCTATTTCATAATAGGTACCCATGTTGAAATGAATGAACATTCCAAAGCGGAGCTTTAAGAATTCTGCACGAAGCTCTTCCAATGACCTTACGGAGGTAGTATTTTTTACGACATCTTGGAAAGGTTCAGCGACTCCTTTGCTTTTTTTATTACCACAGGATAACTCTATTATTGCCAGTAAAACTAATAGTGTTTTTTTCATCTTTTCGAGGATTGCTTCAATTTCTAACGAAAGTTAAAGATAGGCCATAGAAATTATCGAAGATATCTTTGTACTGGGAGGGTACACCATTCGCCAATCTCTGCGCTTTATAATATTTTTTCTGAAAAGAACCAGTTTTGTAAGTATAGTATTTTTTGTTTGGACCTTCCCATTATGATGGAAAAAAGATGATGGCCAGGCTACTATGAATCAAACGCACATAATAAATCCAAGTTTATTTGAAAATCCATTTTGTTTTTTAAGTATTAAAAAATGGAATTGACTTTCCGGCCCATGAAAGCATCATTTTAGTTGGACTATTTTTTTCTTCTACTCTAATTTTCAAAAATTATCGATTTAATATATACTTACTTATTCTTGAACTAGAAGATTTTAAAAGCATCTTGGATAACGGTATCGTAAAAACTTTTTAGATGAAATAATACGATGTCATTTTCAAAATGGTGTTAGTTGTTTTTTTAATAAATGATCCGTTTGGCATCCGAAGGGATTCTAATGGACAGGTTGTTCCCATACTTGGATATTAAATTTTGCAAAAAATAAAATAGGATGCTTTGTGAATCATATCCTCGTTCACCTTTTTCCATCGCAAGGACAATCCATTGCCAAAAAATACAAAAGGATATAGATCTAGTTGTAATCCGTAAAGTCAGCATATAATGAATTATTGTTATTTTCACTTCTTGAACATTGCCCCCGAAGTATAGATACCCTTAATATCGAAATCAACTAAAAATTAATAAATGATGAGAAAATTGCTCACAGTACTATGGTTTTCCTTAATGCAAACCGTGGTTTTGGCCAATGAATACCATGTATCAAAATCCGGTAACGATACTAATGACGGATCGCGCTCGCGGCCATTTAAAACCATTATGGCAGCAGCGCAAAAGGCTTACGCTGGTGACACCATTACCGTACACAAAGGTGTTTATCGTGAATGGATAAATCCACCGAGAGGTGGCGATAGCGACACAAAAAGAATTCTTTACCGCGCAGCTCCCAATGAAAAAGTAGAAATTAAGGGTTCTGAAATAATTACGGACTGGAAAAAATTGAGAGGCGGTGTTTGGAACGTGGTTCTTCCTAATTCTTTTTTTAAAGATTATAATCCGTTTTTAGAGGTAATTGAAGGTGATTGGTTCATGGATAAAGGAAGAATTCACCACACGGGCGATGTGTTTTTAGAGGGGCGGTCTTTATTTGAGGTAGACTCACTTGCAAAAGTGCATAACCCAATAATTGATGAAGGCGCAAAAAACAGAGAACAGCAGAAATACACTTGGTATACAGAGGTTTCTGATAAAACTACCACGATTTGGGCCAATTTTCAAAGAGTTGACCCAAACAAAAAACACGTTGAAATTTCTACTAGAAAAACTTGTTTTTACCCCTCAAAACAAGGTATCGATTATATAACCATCAAAGGTTTTCACTTTAGCCAAGCCGCTACGCAGTGGGCCGCACCTACCGCTGAACAAATCGGTATGATCGCTACACATTGGAACAAAGGTTGGGTTATTGAAGACAACATTATTTCTGATTCGAGGTGCGTGGGCATTACTCTGGGCAAAGAACGCGGTACTGGCCACAACGTATGGACGAAAGATGAAGGAAACATCAATAGAGACGGTAACATTCATTACATAGAAGTTATTTTCAATGTGATGCGCAACAAGTGGAACAAAGAAAATATTGGTTCGCATATAGTTCGAAAAAATAAAATCTACAATTGCGAGCAAGCGGGTATAGCAGGTAGTATGGGAGCTATTTATAGCCGTATTGAAGACAATCACATATACAACATCAACGTTAAAAATCAGTTTGAAGGCTGGGAAATTGCTGGTATCAAATTCCACGCACCCGTAGATGTCGTAATAAAAGGAAACAGAATACATGACGCCGTTCGCGGTATATGGTTGGATTGGATGACCCAAGGCGCGCGGGTCACCGAAAATTTAATGTACCGTAATTATGATAAAGACTTGTTTGTGGAGGTAAATCACGGCCCGTTTTTAGTAGATAACAACATTTTACTATCTAAAAATGCACTCCACAACTGGTCGCAAGGTGGCGCGTATGTGCATAATCTTTTTCTTGGCCACATTTTAACCACGCCCGAATTAAAGCGATTTACGCCCTATTTTTTACCCCATAGCACAGAAATGGCGGGTTTATCTGTCATACTCGGAGGAGATGATCAATTTTATAATAATGTTTTTGCATGGCGGAACAGACCTGAGGCCATCATCAAATATGATTCGACCAAATACAAGAGCCATTTTGATGGTAATACTTACTTGAACGGAATAAAGACTCCAAAATCAGAAAAAAACGGCAACGAATTATCGGAATTAAAAACGGATTTCAAAATAATTGAGACCGATGGCGAAGTGAAATTACGATTCATTAATTTTCAATATCCCGCAGAGAAGAAAACGAAATTATATACCACTGATAATTTCAGTAAAACCAAATTATCAAAATGTAATTTTGAACATACTGATGGAAGTACAATACAATTTAATGAGGATTTTTTCGGCACAAAGCGAGTAACACCAAATGTAAGCGCAGGACCGTTTGCAGATCCAGCAATCGATGAGAACGGTACGCTCGTAGTTTGGAAAAAATGACGACACCACTCTTGATCGCGAACATATTTCTATTCTTATTGGCCCTCCAAAACTACTTTGGCCAACCTCTAAATTATGTCGATGGAGTAAAAACGATATGTATAGCGATAATTTGGATACGTAGAGACTTTTGATTTACGTTGCTGATATACCCAAGAAATCAATAAAACTAAATAGGAAAGCTCTGGACAGAAAAACTATATTTGTCAAAAAAAAATTAAGTATGATACAAAGGATTCTTTTACTGTTCAGTCTTATCATTACAACCGTTATAAGTGCCCAAATCAACAAGCCAAGCCTAAGTCCTAAAAAAACGGTCAACGAAACGGTTGGTCTATGTGAAGTGGTCATCGAATATGGACAACCGAACAAACAAGGACGTCAAATTTTTGGCGGCCTGATTCCCTATGGCAAAGTGTGGCGAACCGGTGCCAATGCATCAACAAAATTAACTTTTGACCGTGATGTAACCTTAATGGATAATAAAATTCCGGCCGGTACTTATGGCTTATATTCTATTCCCGATGAAAAAGAGTGGACTATTATTATACATAAAAACAGTGAATTTTGGGGTTCGGGAGGTTACGAACCTAACAATGACCTGCTTCGTTTCAAAGTCAGCGTTACACCACTTAAAGATACGCTTGAAACCCTTGCGATCGGTTTTGAAAACTTTACTACCAACGGGGGCGATATGTACATTGCATGGGAGAATACTAAAATTATAATGCCGCTGTTCGTAGATTCTGATGCGATTATCTTCAAGGAAATTTCAGATAAGATTATAAATACCAGTGACCCTGTAGAAGCCCAAACCTATTTTGATGCTGCGCAATTTTACTATCTTAAAGAAAAAGACTTAGTTCAGGCGGCTCAATGGTTTGAAAAAGCAATGGAGCTTAGACCAGAGGCTTTTTGGTTTACCTATTACCGAGCTGAGTTGGCCTTTCGTCAAAAGAATTACAAGGTTGCCAAAACCAATGCTGAAAAATCACTCAAAGCTGCAAAAGCAAGCCCTTCTACGGATTACGGCTACATTGCAAAAAATGAATTGCTCTTACATTTAATTAAGGAACAATTACGATAAAGAAAGGGAGAAAGGCCAATAGTCTCTATATTTTGATTTTGAAATTATAATATCAAAACAAAAAGTGCCTTTCGAGAAAATTGTTCAAAAGGCACTTTTTGTACTTTCCAATCTATAATCAAATTATCATTTGATCATACCATAAGTTATTGAGACCAAGCCGTTGGTTGACGGTCCCATCGGTGTTTTTGTAACTCCTGAAGTAACGAGGCCGGTAATCCTTTACCATCACTGGTAGCCGTATTTGCCAAGACATTACGTTGTTTTCTCATACCAGGAATAACGGTATCAACACTATCATTTTCAAGAATAAAGCGAAGTGCCATTTCGGCCATGGTCATATTTTCAGGCACGAGAGGGCGTAAGGCATCGGCATGTTCAACGCTTGAATTCAGGTTTTCAGGCACAAAGTAAGAGGCGCGCCAATCTCCTTCGGGGAAGGTTGTTTCTTTTGTAATATTGCCCGTTAAAGTACCCTCGTCAAAGGGCACTCTGGCAATTACGCCAATGTTCAACTCCTCACATAATGGAAAAAGTATATCTTTAGGTGCTTGGTCAAAAATATTGTAAATCACCTGTACGGTATCGATTTTTCCTGTTTTTAATGCTTTTATCCCGTTCTCAGGTTCCCATCGATTCATACTAATGCCCATGGCAGCAATTTTACCAGATGTTTTCAGGTCTTCAATAGCACGTTGCCATTCTTCACGATTGCTCCAATTGTCGTCCCATGTATGAAATTGCATCAAATCAATTTGTTCCATTTTTAAGTTGGCCAGCGTTTTTTCGGTATATTCGATAATGTGTGATACCGGATATGAATCTTCAAACGCGTATTCTGGTCTGGCGGGCCATTGAAAGTTTTTGGGCGGAATTTTACTCGCCGTATATAATTTTTTAGAAGGGTGTCTGCGAACCAGTTCCCCTAACAGCTCTTCACTATGACCCTCACCATAGCCCCAGGCCGTATCGAAAAAAGTTACGCCATTTTCAACGGCTAGATCTAAACTTTTGGCAGATTGTAAATCGTCTGATTCCGTCCAACCAGCCATCCCCCACATACCATAACCAATCTCACTGACCTGCCAATTGGTTCTTCCAAATTTTCTTGTCAACATAATTTATAATCTATATTTATTATTGCCACAAAACCGCGGCTTATTTAGTATTTATTATTTGCTAGAATTACTTACAAAAGCAATGTGTTTACTATCGGGCGACCATGAATTTACGTTTATGGTGCCTTGCCCACCGTACAAATGTGCAATTACTTTAGGTGCCCCACCAGAAACCGGCATTAAACGCAGCATAACGTGCTTTAGGGGAGGGTGTGAATTTAGCTCAATATCTGGGCCGAAAGAAATGAAGGCGATCCATTTTCCATCAGGAGATATATGAGGAAACCAGTCGTGGTACTCATCAAACGTGAGTTGTTCTTTTTTGCTTCCATCAGGTTTCATTCGCCATAGCTGCATAGCACTTCCTCCTTTGGCGGCGTTATAATAGATATACTTTCCTTCAGGAGAATATTCGCACCCGTCGGCATGGTCTAAATTTTTATTATTGGTGAGTTTGACTTCTTTACCACCTTTAATTGATTTTTTGTAAATATCATAAGGTTCGCCTTCCCCTCTTTGCGCCACGTAAACCATTTCTTTATTATTCGGCGCCCAGCCGTGAAGGTATGAGGGTGCTTGAGAAGTTAGCGCTTTGGGTTCACCACCCGCTAAGGGCAAATAAAATACATTGGAGCCTTCACCATCGTTATGGCTAATGCCCAGCAACTTTCCATCAAAAGAAATACAGTGATCGTTATTTAATTTATCAGCAACTCCTGTGTTAAGTTTCTCGGGTGTTCCGCCAACAATGGGGATTGTATATAGCGAGCCCTCCATATTAAAAAGCAATTTTTTGCCGTCGGGCATCCAGTTTGGTGCTTCAAACCTATCGTTTTTCGTATGTATTACCTTGCGTTTTCCGTCAAAAACGTTCATGATTTCCATGCGACTGCCTATCCACCCTTCTTGATATGGATTATAATCCATGGGCATCGGCTGGTCTATACGAACATTCCAGACCTTGGCAGTCTCAACAGTATTGGCGTCGTGTGAACATATTACAAGGCCGAGCAATACTTCTTTAGGCATTTGGTCGAGAACCTTTTCACTGATCACCTGCAAGGGTTCACCAGGGTGTGCCGCACGTACTATAAAAGTATTACCGCGACGCTCTAATTGTATTACTTGGTAAAAACGTTTTGGCGCACGAACTTCATCATGACCCAATTGCATTTCTGCACCTTTCCGTTCGCGCCATTGACCGGAAAACAGCCCGTCGCCATGAAGAAAACCACCGACCATCATAGCGTTATCTGCATCGGAACTACGAGCCATCCATCCTATTTTACGATGAATTTCATTGT
Source organism: Maribacter algae (assembly GCF_047345745.1). Classification (NCBI taxonomy): domain Bacteria; kingdom Pseudomonadati; phylum Bacteroidota; class Flavobacteriia; order Flavobacteriales; family Flavobacteriaceae; genus Maribacter; species Maribacter algae. Next base: position 260,261 of record NZ_JBLFES010000002.1, on the reverse strand, counting down.
ACCCCTCGAATTCAAAATTGGCAGTTGCCACAAAATCACCACTAATTTTATTGTATACATAACGATGTTCGTCACGTTGTCCCCAAATGTTTTCGCCCGCACCTTTAATGGTATAAGTTTGCGTGGCCTCATCATAACTGGCCTCACCGGCAATTTTTGGGTTTCCAATATCTTTGTTAAAGGTAAAATCTCCTAGCGGATTTTCTTGAGCATGAGATAAAGCAAAAAGGCAAAAACAGAGAATGGTAATTGTAAGTTTCATGGTATAGCTTTTTGTAGTAAATTAAATTAGGCAAAATGATTTGATTAAATCAAGGCATTTTAATTAATAGTGTACGCTACTAAACGGTTGTCTAAAAAAGTGGGTACGAGTAGAATATTTTCATCGGCTATCAGGCCTATATCCGCAGATTGTACATTTTCTTTTTCAGTGGATAAAATAGATGTGACCATACCTTCATCTCCCCAAAAAATTTCACCGTCCCAATCAGAAATAAGATATGCTCCTGATTTAGTTTTCTCAATTCCGTCACCTTTTCCGATTCCTGTACCAAGTACCGTTGCTTTTTTTGAAGAGCGATCGTAAGCGGTGAACTTCCCGTCAAAAGAAGCAATTAAAATGCGATTTTCTTCTACAAAAATACCATTGGGCCTGTCCAAACCTAAATGCCATTTTTCTATTTTACCTTTATTTAAGAAACAAATAGTTCCTGCATCCATATCGGTCATCCAAACGGTGCCATTAGCATCTATAGAAATATCATTTAACATTGCGGCATCCGGATAATTATAGCGCGCAGTGATTTTTCCCTTATCCACATCAATAACAACAACCTCATCAATATCTGCCACGAACAGCAGATTGTTTAGAAGCCCCATACCTTTTGGTGAACTTAAACCTGTAACCCATTCAACCTCTATGTTTTTGCCGTCTTTACCAACTTTGGAAATAAAACCGTTACCATCCTTTTCGCGTGGGTTTTCATTAAGATTGCTCACGTAGATTACATTTCGTTCAACATCAAAAAGAGCTGATTCAGGAGTTTTGAAAACCGCATCGGTACGCCATAGCATTTTAAGCACGGGTGTTTCTAACGAGTCCTTGAGCTTTCCAAAATTTACATTTTCCACTTTAGAAAAATCAGATGATTGGAATAAAAAAATACAGTTGACCAAAGAAACGATTAAGGAGATGAATGCGTGATACATAGCGTTTTAGAATTTTGCGTGAAAATACTTTTTTCAAAATAACAGATTGCTAATATTTTCTTAATTCGGCAAACGTTTGTTGGCTTTTCTGTTATTGACTATATATGGGACTAATTTATAACGAAATCTGTATGATATGTTACAAAAAATAGACTTTGGATTACGTTCCACCTACAATACTGCCGCTATATTTTGAAAAAGTTTTTGCATCATAAGTATTTAAAAAAACTGTTTAATCAGCTTCTTGAATCAATTATTGATACGCTATTCAAAAATATAGTTCATCATCTTTTTAAATAGATATAATTCTACTTAAAGCCGTAATATTTCAATAGGATACTATCTGTATCACATTCATTCTATATTTGCCTTTATTTTTCATTTTTAAATAATGATAGATAGATTTTCCTCGCGATACATAAGCGATAAAGGTAAGTGTGAATCTATGGAAAGGCTTTGAAATCTTTTTTCAAATTCCTGTCAAACCATAACTGGCTCCGAACAGTAATTTTTTCATACCGCTTTCGATTACCTGTACAGTAAATTAATACTTCATAAGTTTAGTATAAATATACTTTTGGACCAGAACCGACCATATAAAATTCCCTAAATTTAAAGTCTTTTTTAAAAATCGATATTTATGAATCCAAACCGTTTCTCTTGGCTTTCGTTATTGTTCCTGATCGGCTTCAACGCTGTACTAAGCCAAGAAATCTATCTTTCCGATATCCCCTTTGCCAATGAATGGAACGAGGCTTCCGAACAAGGCAAGTTCAAGTCCAGGATGAATAAGAATTTCAATGGCGGCCCCATTAAACTTTTAGGAATCGATTATCAAAAAGGTATCGGCACGCATGCTACATCACGCATTAAATATGACCTTGACCGTAAATATAAAACGTTTGAAGTACTTGTAGGTATTGATGATGTTACCAATGGACAAGGCGCGGCCACTGCCTATATAAAACTAGATGGTGAAATTGCTTACGAAAGTGATTTACTTAAAGGAAAAGAAAATCCAAAATCTATACAATTGGATGTTTCCGGTATTACCAGTCTTGAATTGCATACTACGGCCAAAAGCAATGATAAAGATGCGAACTTGGTAAATTGGGCCAATCCAGTACTAACTAAAATACATAAAACCATTGACTGGCAACCAGTAGGAAAAGTTGAATTGCTATCAAAACAAGACGGTATATATGAATTCGCGAACAAGCAGGCGCATATTACCGTTGAACCATACCGTTCTAACGCTTTCAGGATCCAGGTCAGAAAAGAGGCTTTGGACACAAATCCAATAAATGACGAGTTGGTCATGAATGCCAAAGATCCCGACCTGACCTATACTTTTACCGAAAATAAAATGTACTATGCTCTACGCACAGATTCACTTAGTCTTCGCATATATAATAATCCGTTGCGGTTGGCTTTGTATAAGGCCGATGGAAAAACCCTAGTCGTTGAGCAGCCCATTGATTTTTTGACCGAACTTGGCGAAACGCAGAAGCGAAGTTATTTTTCTATGGATGCTACTGGAAAGAAAGATGCCTATTTTGGAGGTGGTGTACAGTACGAAAATTTTAATCTTCGAGGCAAAAATATACGTAATTGGTCTATCTACGTTAATCAAAAACGTACAACGGGCGAGGTTGAGGTCACCATACCCACATTTTTTTCAACGGGCGGCTTTGGCATCTCTTTATTAACGGCCTATGAGACCTCCTTTGACTTTGGGAAGAAAAAAGAACAAATACTTGAGCTCGCCACAACAAATGGAAATTTAGATTATCTACTCTTTACCGGTACCCTTAAAGATCAGGTAAAAACCTACTTTGAGACAACAGGCTATCCGGCAATTTTGCCAAAACACGCTTACGGGCTCTCTTTTCGTGGTTATGGTGCCGGAGGCAATTATGGAGATAATACATGGAACGCGGAACAGTACAATACTTATGTAGAGGAATTCAAAAAGCGTGGTGTTCCTTTTGAATCTATCGGAACCGAGCCTGGCTGGTCTACTGATTTTGCAGGGTTCAATTGGTGGAACAAACAATTTCCCGATCCTAAAACTTGGGTAGAAAATATGATGCGGAAAGGACATCCCGTAGACTTATGGATACATACCGATGTCAATGAAAAGGATAAGGAAATACATAACATCATGAAGCCTTACCTCAACCTGAACCACTATCCCGACGTTAGTTCGGAAAAGGCCATGGACCTGCTCTTTGATTTCTTTGATGAGGAACACTTTTCTTTGGGAGTGACCGGTTTCAAAGAAGATTCCCATGTACAGCGCATTCAATACTATGACAAATGGGCCACGGGGGCCACGGGTAAAGAAATGCACAATGCCTATTGGCTACTTTGGCTGAAACACATGACGAATCGTTATATCTCGAAATACGAAAAAAGGCCGCTCAACCTTTTGGCATCCGGTTATACCGGTATTCAACGGTACCCTTTTATCAATTATGCAGACTATGGCAATCTCGAAGGGGCGACCAGGGCAATGATCAATTCGGGCTGGTTCGGCATCAACTATTCCTCTGAAATTCAAGGATTTTATAATAAAGAACAACCAAAATATGTACGGGCCGTACAATTGGTACAGATGGGACCTACTCCAATCCATAATGAATGGGCAGGAGGTGAATTACCTTGGAAACGACCTGATGAAACCTTCACCATCTATAAGAATATGAACAATCTGCATTACAAGCTCATTCCATATATCTATTCTTATGCCGGAAATATAAAAAGTGATATCCTTCCGTTAATACGGCCCCTACCCCTTATTTATGAAAAGGATGAGAAAACCTACGAAATTGACGATCAATATCTTTTCGGTAAGGAAATTCTGGTTGCGCCCATTACCGATCACCATAAAGCGGAAGCAAGCCGAAAGGTTTATTTTCCCAAAGGGGATGATTGGATAGATATGAAAACGAAGGCAGAACATCAGGGAGGCTCTACCATAAACACTACCTCTTCCCTTGATGAAATGCCTTTGTTCATTCGCTCCGGTGCCATAATTCCGATGATGCCAAAAGCACGGAAGTTAAGTGAGGCCACAATGGACAGTCTTGAAATTCATATATATCCCCATAAAAAAAATAGCTTCGCCCTATACGAAGACAACGGTACGGATTATGGATTTCAAGAAGGTCGGTACGCTTTGACCAACATCAGCTATTATGAAACTAAAAAAGAGCTTACCTTAAATATCGAAAAAAAAGGCGGCAGCTATAAAGGAATTCCAAAAAGTCGGATTTTCCGTTTCAAAATTTATATGGACATACCTAAAAAAATCATGCACGGCAAAAGGACTCTTCCAATTGATTATAAGAACGGATGCCTAACTTTAGATAGAATCTTTGAGGACAAACCGATTGAAATAAAGGTAATCTATTAGCTAACTTTATCCTATCCGAGCACAATCAATGAAAGAATTGATCAACAGCATGTACAAATCAACATACCGTCCCTCAAAAGAAAATCATATGATTACTTTTGCAGGTACAACCCCTTAATCTGATACAAGAATTTTCGTGCGACTTTACGCTGCTTTTCATTGAAGAATCCGTAAGGATAAAGGTTACCGTTTCGTCCCCTGCCAAAAACTTGGTGAGTTCCTTTTTACCCCCTCGTATGCAAAGTAGGTCAGCTTGGGTTTTCCGAGAACCTGAATATTAAAATTCTTTATACACAGAGTTTGATGAAGTATACTGATTAAAAATCCGCAAAACCTAAACGTACAAACACCGGAAGATGATTTGATGGATATTTACAATCTATGGAATCGCTCAAGACTCCATATTTGAGTAGTTTAAAAGTATTCTTTGAAATAAAGACATAATCTATACGCCTTACCACTGGTGCAGAAAATCGAAAACCATTATAAGTGCCTATTAGGTTTTTGTTCCAGCTATTAAGATTATCCCTGGATTATCATATTTAATGTTGTGTAAGTACATTAATAGTTCGGGAATGCACTACAAAGCCCACTACTAGGGGAATTAAGAACAATATGTTGTTTTGTTTTATTGGAATGAGGGCTCTCCCCTGAGTTTTTTGAACTGTTCATAAGCCTTGTCCACTTTTTCTTTTGGAGCTTGTTCAAATTCTCTATCGGTTACCTTATAATGGTTTTGAACACTATCCAATTTTTTCCGCATCATAGCTACAACTTCATTATAATCATCATCGTCTATGATATTATGCAACTCCTTGGGGTCTTCCTTCAAATCGTAAAACTCCCAAGCATCTATATCATCATAAAAATGCATCAGCTTATAGCGCTTGGTACGTATGCCATAGTGTTTTTTGACCATATGAAAAGCCGGGTAATCATAGTAATGATAATATATGACATCCCTAAAATCACTGTCTTTTACATCCCCGCTAAGCAAGTTTGTGAACGATTCACCTTGCATATCATTCGTGAATTCCGACCCTCCGGCAAAATCCAAGAAAGTCTGGGCAAAGTCAAGATTCTGTACCATAGCTTTAACCTTGCTCCCGGGCGCAATAACACCGGGCAATTGCATCAACAAAGGCATGCGAAGTGATTCTTCGTACATAAACCGTTTATCAAACCATCCTTTTTCACCTAAATAAAAACCTTGGTCAGAGGTATATACGACCAAAGTGTTTTCATCTAGACCGGTTTCTTCCAAATAATCCAAAATTTCCCCTACACCTTCATCTACCGAAGCTATAGTTGCCAAGTAATCCTGTAGGTACCTTTGCCCTTTCCAAATAGCCAATTCCTTCCCATGCAGGTCGGCCTTATGAAAAGCATTGTTTTTTGGCAAATAGGCCTCATCCCATTTTTTACGCTGCTCAGGGGTCATTCGTTCAAAATCTGTTTTCCAAGGATTGTGGGCCAATTCTGTTTTACCATACCCAACGGATATTTTTAAATCATGCCCCTCGTACATATCCTTATAAATAGTCTGCTGTTGTTCCTTAGCGGTTTGCTGCTTTTCAAATGTCGGAAAATAACTCTCGGGCAATGGAAAGTTTACAGAATCGTATTTGTTTGCATGGCGCAAAGCGGGCATCCAATTTCTGTGGGGAGCTTTTTGATGCACCATAAGAAAAAATGGCTGCCCGTTATCCGTATTATTCTTCAACCAAATTAGGCTCTTCTCCGTAATTATATCTGTTGTATAACCTTCTATGATAGTAGTATCGCTACCTTTAATAAATTCTGGGTTATAATAATTACCTTGATCGTTCAATACATCCCAATAATCAAATCCTGTAGGATTACCGTGCAGATGCCATTTACCAACAACAGCGGTTTTGTACCCTTTTTTTTGTAAGTGTTTTGGAAGGGTGGGCTGGCTCCCATCAAATTTTTCACCGTTCATACGAAATCCGTTGATATGACTGTGCTTTCCTGTGAGGATGACCGCCCTACTTGGACCACAAATTGCGTTGGTACAGAAGGCATTTTCGAATAAGGTCCCGTTTTTGGCAATCCGGTCTATGTTGGGCGTAGGAGCCAATTTAGAAATCTCATGCCCATATGCACTTATGGCCTGCGCCGCGTGATCATCGGCCATGATGAAAATAATGTTCGGGGGTGTTGATTCCTTTTCTGGTTCGTTAATCTTCGTTTCTCCTTTACATCCTAATACAATAATACCGATGATATATAGCAAAATTAGTTTTCTGAACATATTATTCATTTGAATCGATTTGAATTTTTGATTGTATATGTTGTTCATCAATAACGACCTTTTTAATAAACTCCGAAATTTCATCGGTATATCTATAGGCCAAATTTGCCCAGTCATGATTCCCCTTGGTATCATACATTAATTGATAACTTATCTTTAAATTTTCCAAACGTTGAGCTATGGATGCCGAACCATCCAAAAGGAGATATCCAGATTTATCTGAGGGGCAATAGTGATGCGATGCGCTCCCAAAAGGCACTAAATTATCCTCTTTTCCATGGAACAATAATGTAGGAACAGCGTTTTCTGGGGTAATATAACGAGCATCTACGACCGCTCCCGCAAAAGATACTATCCCTGCAAATTTTAAATCTTCATATAGCAGTGTCATATATTCCTCTTGATGTTTCATGAATGCCGTATTAAGCACACCTTCCGCACCAGCGCTACTGCCTATCAATATTATTTTTTCTGTATCGATACCAAAAAGGTTCCTCTGTTCCGACAAAAATGAAACTGCCTGTAAGATATCTGCGGATATTTCTACAAAAGTCCGTAATTTCTGTTTTGCCGGACAATCGCACCCAAAAGATTTTCCCTTGCGTGTTAGTCGATAACTGATTGAAGCTACCGCATATCCTTTTATTGCCATCTCTTTACAAAACTTCTTCTCCAGGGGATTATCCCTTTTTCCAGAAGCGAAGCCGCCACCATGTACAAGAATCAATAACGGTCTATTTTTTAATGTATCTTTCTTAGCACCGTAAAAATCCAACTGAAGCGTATCAGAATAGGTATAGGTATTAACGCTTATTTTCGAAAATAAATCATCCAAATAGCGTTCTTGGGCATGTCCAATGCAAATCCAAAAGAAAAGTATAGTCGTTTTTAAAATACGTAGCATTATTTTAGATCAAAAACTGTTTTTAATTGAGTATCGGAGTTTGTGCCTACAAAAACCTCAAAGATTCCTGGTTCGGCAACGAACTCTAAATTGTTGTTATAAAATTTCAAATCGTCAGGGGAAAGCGTAATAGTAACTTTTTTAGTCTCTCCTTTTTTCAAAAAAACTTTTTGAAACCCCTTCAATTGTTTCTTTGGTGGCGTAATACTCCGTACTACATCTCTCAGATATAATTGCACCACTTCTACCCCATCATAATCTCCCGTATTTTTTAGCGTTACACTTACTTCTACAGGTTCACCTTGCTTAATTTCCCTTTTGTCCACAGTCAAATTGGAATATTCGAAAGTAGTGTAACTCAGCCCATAACCAAAAGCCAACAAAGGTGTGTTGGGTGTATCTAGATAATTGGATTTGAATTTTTGAAATTCACCCGTTACCGATGCCGGTCTACCTGTTCTTTTTGCACTATGATATATTGGAATCTGACCTATATTTCTTGGCCAAGTAGCGGTCAATTTTCCTGACGGATTGTAGTTGCCGTACAATACTTCGGCAATGGCATTCCCTGCTTCTACCCCGGGATGCCATACTTGAAGAATACTCACCGGAAGGTCAAACTCTTCTTGAATAGTCAGGGGACGGCCACTCATTAGGACCAGTACTGTAGGTTTTCCTGTTTTGACCAGGGCATTGATCAACTTTTTTTGACTTTCAGGGATAGAAATATCGGTTCTACTTGCGGCTTCACCGCTCATTTCTGTAGCCTCCCCCACTACAGCGACTACCACATCTGAAGCTTGAGCTAAATTAATCGCTTCGTTCATTAACGTTTCGGGAGATTGGTCACTGACCTGTACTCTTGGACCAAAAACATTTACCTTTTTTGCCAATTCTGGGTCATCCGTAATATTAGCTCCTTTAGCATAGCTTATTGAAACGTTCGGGAAGTTATTATTAAGACCTTCCAAAACTGTTACGGCTAATTTCAGCTCTCCTGTAGGTGCCCAAGTACCGAGCATATTGTTACGGCTATGGGCCAATGGACCAACGAGGGCCACGTTTGCAGTTTGTTTTAAAGGTAAAACCTCATTATGGTTTTTCAATAACACAAAGGATTTAGTTGCGATTTCCTTCGCCAATGACCTGTTTTCCTTGGTTAAAATATCTTGGGCAGGTCTTTTTGCATCCGAATAACGATATGGATCTTCAAAAAGTCCCAATTTGTATTTGGCTTCCAATATTCTGCGACAGGCTTGGGTAATCTGTGCTTCGGTTACTTTTCCATCCTCAACTGATTTCTTTAATGTCGTCAGAAAACCTTCCCCTACCATATCCATATCTAGCCCCGCATTAATCGCTTGAGCCGAAACGGCTTGCAAATCACCCAAGCCATGGGCTATCATCTCGTTTACCGAAGTATAATCCGATACAACAAAACCATCAAAGCCCCATTGTTCCCTTAACAAATGGGTCATTAACCATTGGTTTCCCGATGCCGGAACACCATCAATATCATTAAAAGAGGTCATTACCGTGGCAACTCCTGCATCGACCGCAGCTTTATAGGGCGGTAAATATTGATTGTACATTTTCACCTTGCCCATATCTACCGTGTGGTAATCACGACCTGCTTCCGGAGCACCGTACAATGCCAAATGTTTAACGCAGGCCAACATCGTATTCGGTTGCGTTAAATCTGTTCCTTGATATCCTTTGACCATGGCTTCAGCGATTTTTGCACCTAAGTACGGGTCTTCTCCCGCCCCTTCGGCAATTCTTCCCCATCTGGGGTCACGGGCAATATCTACCATAGGAGAAAAATTCCAATTGATGCCATCTGCCGTTGCTTCTTTGGCGGCCAATCTGGCCGCTTTTTCTATCAGTGCAATATCCCAACTAGAGGAAACGCCCAAAGGTATAGGATAGGTAGTTTTATAACCATGGATAATGTCCGACCCTATAAGCAAAGGGATTTTTAATCTCGAGTTTTTAATCGCAATATCTTGAGCCTGTTTCACTTTTTCCGGACCGGCAACCCCAAAAACACCCCCTACTTTACCAGCTTTTATTTTGTCTTCTACATTTTTGCTAACCACGGAACCGGTCGCTATTCCGCCACCCGGGGTCAATAGATTTAATTGCCCTATTTTCTCTTCCAAAGTCATTTGGGACAATAGGGTTTCCACTTGTGGAATAGTTTTTTGGGCACGTATTGAAAATGTTCCAAAGAAAACAAATAATAATACCCAAAAATATTTTACTATGTTAATCATATTCTTTTTTTGAATTTTTGACTAATTGACTTTAATAGGCTCCGATCTTTCTGACACACCATTTTCGTTGAAAGATTCAATAGCAAAATAATAGCCTTGGTCCGTATTCAAGGATTTAATTTCCAATGAATTGGTTTCGTACAACAACCAGGAGCTATATAACTTATCAGGAGCAATTCCCCATAAAATATTGTACCCTTGGGCATTTTTGACCAAATCCCAAGTAATCATCAAATCACGCCTATCATGTTTTCTATTTATAGAAAGATTTTTAGGCTTTTTAGGTGCTTTTCCCGAGCCTTTACCAAAAATCCTGATATCTGAAAGCGATAAATAGGGCGTTGGAACATGTTTGTTCGTAAAACGGATATACCTTGCTTTTTTTGGCACCGATAGTTCAACATAATCGTTGGGCACATCTTTTTGGTTGGTACTTTGGTCTATAAGTACTTGCCAGGTTGTACCATCTAAAGAACCTTCGAGGATATATTGATGGTGCAATCCAGGTATTTTACCGTACATATCCGATCGGTAATCATTATAATTGACCTGTGCGGCATATACCATCGACGGTTTTTCCAAATCTATTTCTACCTGTTGTAGCTCATTATTCTCTTCAGCGAGCCAAAACGTTTTTATATTTTCATCGGTAAGGTTTTGACCCATATATTCTTTCACATGGGAAGTAGTCTTAACTTGTTTATTATAGGAAAGCAACATCCATCCTCTAAAACTTCCTTTTTTATTACCAATAGCTGGGGAGTAATGTGGATAGTCCCCAAAATAAGTATCACTATATAATAATCCGTCTTTATCAAAAAAAGTTGGAAAAGCTCCTATACGGCGTTCCCAGCCAATGTTTACGTTTACGGCCATGGACGAAAAATGCCAATAGACTCCATTTGGTCCTAAAACAGTACTCCCATGTCCTGCTCCATTAATAAAACCACCCGGCTTGTATGAAAATGGATTATTAGGAGCATATTCAAAAGGACCTAGGGGTGAATCCGCAATGTAAACTCCGTCACCATATACATTAAATTCGGTACCCGGTGCCGCATATTGTAGATAATATCTTTCATTGTATTTGGTCATCCACGGACCTTCTATATATCCTTTTAGAATGGTATCGGAATGGTTTTCTCCAAAACGTTCCCAACCATGCTTTTCCGGTTGAAGGTTGTACAGTTCGTAAGTTGTATCGGAAGGTTTGAAAAGCTTTGCTTTATCCAAAATCTTTGCGCGTATCGGAAATTTATTGGAAGACCCCCAATACATATACCCTTTTCCGTCATCGTCTATAAAAAGTGCAGGATCCTGTAATTGGCGTAAAATAGATGGTGTAGCCTGCCACGCTCCTTCTTCGGGTTTATCCGAATATAAGATACTCATTGTTCCAGAAGGATTCCCCGCTACATATAATACTGAGTCTTTATAGTTAAAAGCAGCGGGAGCATTAGAGCCTTGAAAATACCATTGTTTGGGTTTGATAAATTTCCAATCGGTCAAATCTTTTGAATACCAATATCCCATAGAACGGGTCACGAACATATAATATCCATCCCTGAACTTTACCACCGCAGGATCGGCACCCGAACGATATGACAGGTTTTTGTGTGCATTATAGATCATATAGGTGTAGTCTATATTGACCGGGTTGCAATAAGTCTCTTGTTGGGGAAAAAGAAATTGCATCCCAAAACCGAATGCTAAAATCAGGATATATTTTAATCTATTTTTCGGCATACGTATTACTGGGATAATTTATATTTTAAAAGGAAAAACCAAGTTTCTCAAGTCCTGATCGAACGTCTTCGTTCTTCATGAAAAGCCTCCATAAAAGTTCTGTTCTATGATTTTCAATCATTACTATAATGGGTCCCTGGTCAATGGCCAAATAGGCCTCTGCTACCCAAAAATCATATTGCGGACTAAAGGCATCATAAAACCCGGCAGGACCCAGAAGTTTATCCTTATGGGAATAAAAATAGCGTAAGGCACGCATCGATTCCTCTGGGGTATAGGGCATTGAACTTAGAGCAGCCGTCGGTGAGATAACTCCAATATCGTTACTGCCCGGCCTGTGCGCCCTGTAAGTTATATTACCATCATTATTTCTAGAATAACTGGCCGTTAGGCCCCAACAATCTTTTCCATAATCAAGAAAATTGTTCGGGTTATCCACACAATATTGATAATTGATTTTTGAGTGGTTGACATTTACATCAGTATAATTCACAAATTCATCGGATAAGTTTCTGGGATCAAGGCCCAAGTATGAATAATGCGCCCAGAATAAGGGGCCCCCATAAGCGGTATTCCCCGCATGTTTTGCCACTAAAGGCAGTCCATATTGAACATCCGAGGATATAATTCCGCCATTGGAGGCCCATCCGTTTGTATAAGCATTTTTAGAGATGGTATAATCCGGTGAGGCAGCTCCTAAAATATAGGCAATCAATACTTCGTTATATCCTTTCAATTCTAAATTGATATCAAAACCAAAGTTAGGGCTCCAATGCCAGTACAATGTATCTTCACCTTGGGTGTACCAATCCCATTCCACCCCCTTCCAGAGGATATCGGCTTTGGCCGCCAATGCCTTTTCGGCATCATCGCCTTCTTCAAAATATTCTTTAATACAGATTAAACCCTGCACCAAGAAAGCGGTTTCCACTAAATCGCCTCCATTATCTTTTTCGCTGAAAGGAATGGTATTTCCATTACTACCATTGATCCAATGAGGCCAAGCCCCGTGAAAACGATCAGCAGATTCTAAAAAAGATAGAATATTGGTCAACCTCTGCATTCCTTCTTCCTTAGTTACAAAACCTCTTTCAATCCCGACCAATATGGCCATTAAGCCAAAACCTGTTCCCCCTGTAGCAACGGTATTTTGATCCCTACTAGGTTCATTGGGATGGTATCGCTCCCTAGCCCCACCGGAATCGGATTGTGCAAAATCCCAAAAATATCTAAAGGTTTCAAGTTGGGTCAAGTCCAGCAGTTCCTCATCCGTAAGCTCCGGCTCTTCTTCTTTGGGCATGTCATCAACAGCTTCTTCCGGTAATTCGGAAACACCAACAGGCCCTTGTTGTTCATCACATGATGCGAACATCAATACCATTGCCGAAAAAAAGATATAGCTACATATACGTTTCATTATAAATTGATTTCTTTACTAGTAAAGCCCAATTCTTTCAGGCCTGTTTGAACATCCGCGTTTTTCATGAATAGCTTCCAGAACAAACCTGTTCTGTAATTCTCTATCATAACGGGTATAGGGCCTTGGTCGATAGCCAAATAGCGAGGTACATACCAGCTATGTTGCATACTAAAAGCATCGTAAGGACCATATTTTCCTATTAAGGAATCTTGTTCGGTGTACAAGAATCTTAGGAAAGCCATACTTTCTTCAGGTGTGTAAGGCATGGAGGACAAAGCCGCGGTGGGTGAAATTACTCCTAAGTCCCTATCTGGACGGTGGCCTTTATAGCCGTTCATGGAATAACTTGAGGTAAGCCCCCAGCATTTTTTACCATAGCCTTTAAAATGATTCGGATTTTCAACACAATGCTTGTAATGAATAAGAGCGTGATGAGTATTCAGTTTCCAATAGTCACCGTATTGATCACTAAGTCCTTTCGGGTTTAAGCCTAAATAGGAATAATGTGCCCAGAACAGTGGACCAACAGGTGATGTATCGTGCGGATAATGGTCCAGTTCGGTTTCTAGACCATAATACAGGGTGTCATTAGTAATCGCTCCATTTCGGGCCCATCCTTTGTAATATACGTTCTCATCAATGGGATGTGTAGGTGAAGCTGCTGCCAAAACATACATAATCAACGCCTCGTTGTAACCATCTACGGCGAAGTCCATGTCCCACCCAAATTCGGGACTCCAATGCCAGTAAAGGACATTTTTTCCTCCTTTCGTATACCAATCCCACTCTACTTCTTCCCAGAGCTGCTGTATTTTGTTGGCAATCGCTCTTTCTTTTGTATTTTCCTTATTTAGATACTCTTTTACCGTCAACAATCCTTGTATTAAAAAGGCGGTCTCCACGAGATCGCCTCCATTGTCCTTTTTGCTAAAAGGTGCCGTTTTACCGTTGGGCATCAACCAATGTGGCCAAGCACCATGAAAGCGGTCAGCTTTTTCTAAAAAGTCAACTATTTTTTGATATCGTCCAACAGCTTGTTCCCTAGTTATAAAATCGCGTTCAACTCCAACAAGTATTGCCATGATTCCAAAACCGGAGCCTCCTATCGTTATAATATCCTTATCATGCGTGGGATAAATGCCATCTAGATGAATGCGTTCACGGGCCAGTCCTGAATTGGGTTCCGCACCTTCCCAAAAATATTGAAATGTTTGTTTTTGAACACTATCCAACAAAGCACTGTTCGTCCACTTTTTAGAATTGACGGTATTATTTGTCGTTTCAAGCTTTTTTGATGATTTATGGCCATTGCATCCTACTACTAAAAAAGATGCAACAGCCATAAGAACTAAAACTAACCTCATATAATTAACTCAAAACTATCTTATAAATCGGAATTCATGATTCCCTGTATTTCTTCTTGAGACAATGCTTTACCATACAATCGTAACTCATCTATAAAACTTAAGTCGGATAGATGGTTCCATTGGTTAAAACGAGGTGCACCAGAACCAATGGACAGTAAATCACAACCCGTCCAATCAATGCCACCATCAAGTGTATTCTGCGCTACTTGCTCGCCGTTTATATAAACTGCTGCCTCTGTGTCGGAAATAGTAAAGGCCAAATGCACCCAATCTGTTGTAGTTGTTGGGTCCAGTGCCGCGGCATCTCCACCGTCTATCCAAGTATCACCGTCACCGCGACCAACATTCAATTTAAAAACCTGTCGGGTTTCATTGCCCTCCCTAAAAAATCGGAATCCGCTGGTACGTAAGTTTTGTATATCCGGATATTCCGCCCTTTCAGTATCCTCAGGGCCCATTACAAGTATTCCTCCCCTATTAGGGTCTGCGTTCATCTTATACCAGAAGGTGGCACTAAATTCCGATGTCGTGAGACCATTAGTAGGAAATGTAAGATAAGAATCCGCAGCTCCCGCAAAGGCATTTTCCCCGTCAACACTCTCTCCTGCAAAACCGGTAGTGCCTACCACGGTAGCTTCTAAATCGCTAAACAACTCCGTATTATCCCCATCAAAAGGCATGTAGAACATTTCTTCATCAAAGGTTCCAACAAAACCACCCGCCTCCGTGACCATAATGTTTTGGATTTCGCTCTGCGAAAGCGCTCTATTGAACATTCGTAGCTCATCCATGTTACTGCTGTCCGATTTGTGGTTCCATCCTGTAAAACGAGGTGCTCCCGACATGATCGATACAATATCGCAACCTGTCCAATCTACACCTCCCATTAAATCTCCTTCCCGTACTATTTCCCCATTTATATAAACTGCGGCACTATTTCCCGAAATGGTGAACGCCATATGTGCCCAACCTGAATCAGGTGCTAAATCCGCTGCTTCGCCACCATCAAACCAAACATTGGCAGAACCTGTACCCACATTCAATTTAAAACGTTGATTGCCTGCCGCATTCTCCCTAAAAAATCTAAAACCGTTATTCCTATTATTTTGGGCATCGGGATTTGCCTCGTCCGGAGGACCAATAACCAAAATACCTGCTCTATCAGGATCGGCATTGACCTTATACCAAAAAACCGCAGTAAATTCTTCATCCAGTATCCCTTCCGAGGGAAGTGTAAGGTAAGCATCCGTTGCACCGGCATAAGCATTGAGCCCTACAAAACCTTCTCCTAAAAATCCGGGAGAGCCTATTTTGTCCGCTGGTCTAAGGCCAACTAAATCAAAATAATCCCCATCAAACGGCATGTACACGGTTTCTCCCATATATAAGGGGATGTAAGCCGGTTCTTTTACGAAGTTGACAGATACCGAGGTCGTTTTACCATCAATATCCGTTGCATTTACCGTAAATTCATGCGCACCATCCTCTAGATTGTCATAGGTTATATCATCTACCAACACACGGCGATAATCCTTAAAATTGCCCATGGTCGCAATTGTGTTGCCATCTATAAGCGCGTCTATCTTTGCAACCTCTATATCATCGGTCACCTCAAAATCTACGGTAATACTGGTCACTGCCTCCAATACCTTGATCGTTGTACCCTCAACCGGAAAATTAATAGTCACTTGTGGAGCAGATGCATCTGCTCCCGGATCTATTTTAGTTATATCGTCTATTCCTTGATCGCAGCCATAGGTTAATACAAGTGCCGCTAAACCTATAAAGAAGTATTTAATATTTTTCATCTTGTTTGTTTTTTAGTTTGATATATCGCCCAGAATAGGGAATTCGTCAATTTGGTCCTGATGGTAGGTAACAAAAGCTTTGTCCTGGGTAAAAGTCCTTCCCCCGAAACTTAGTTCTTCATCTCTTCCCAACCTGACCATGTCAAAAAACCTTTTCCCCCATTCCATGGCCAGTTCAGCATATTTTTCATCGACCACCTGATCTAAGGTCACGCCGCTTAACGGAGAAAGTCCGGCCCTTTGTCTAACTTGATTTACCGCTTCATCCGCAGATATTGCCGAACCTGAAGCACCTTGAAGCAATGCTTCAGCATATATCAAGAGGGTTTCGGCATAACGAAAGACAATATAATGTTTGTTACTACCATAAGCCGTACGACCGGGAATGAGTTGGTTCGTGGGCAGGTAATGTTTTCCGCTGGACCATATTGACCTTACATTGGATGTGTTTGTATCACCATCCCTCGTTGTAGGCGAGACAAAATCAGGTAATGTTTCCGCGGTATAGCTGGTGCTTGCTATAAGGCTATCTATACCTCTTTGACTAAAAAATACCGAGGTTTCCAAACGTTCGGTTTCCCCCCTGTCCAACATAAACGCTACATATTTCATGGAAGGCTCAAAAAATCCCCATCCATTACTTGCTCCTGCTACCGTAGGAGTCCAACTATTTGGTCCATATGGATTGTAAAGATGGCTTACCCTGTCCCCTTCGCCAGCGCCAAAATCAGAATATTGAAACTCAAATAGACTTTCATCACTAAGTTTTCCCGGGGTTTTGAACAACTCATAAAAATCGTTGAAAAGACTGAATTTTCCCGAACCGATAATCTGACCGGCAGCATCTGCAACGCCTTGGTAATTCTTTAACTCCTGATTGGCCACCGCTTTAATCATTAGTGCCGTATACCGGGTTACTCCTCCTTTTAAATCGGTACGCTCATTAGGTCGCATATCCGGTAAAAATGGAAGGGCCTCATCCATCTGATCGGAAATATGCTGCATTACCTGATCTTTAGTAGGAACTTCGGTAACATTAGCAAAATCATTAAGGTCAGAGGATTCCGGGATAAAAACGGCACCGTAAACTTGCGATAGTTGAAAAAGTAGTATCGCCCTTAAAACTTTAGCTTCGGCGATATATTGGTTGCCCAAGGCGATTCCTTCGGCATCGGCGAATTCCATATACCTTTCTATTTGCTCCATACCCGTATGGGCGCTAATAATATCCCCATAATAGGTTTCCCATAACGTCCGGGATCCAAAAAAGGAGTTGTCGTATACATAACGGTCTTGATTTATAAGCCCCTGTTGATCACCGGCCGCGGTGACATCATCTCCTCTAGTAGAAACTACCAAAGGTTGTTCCCAGCCTCTGCTGGTCACCGCTTGATACACTCCGATAAGTGAAAAAACCATGTCATCGGTTTTTGAAAAATCGGTGCCGCCGGCAAAATTATTATTCAGTTCAGGTTGATCCAATTGTTCTGAACAACCTATAAACATCACTCCCAAAAGAGCGAAAAACAAAAGTGATTTGTTGATTTTTATATGTCTCATAGCTATAATTTTAAATTTTGATATTTACGCCAAACGTATATACCCCTGGAATAGGATACGTTTGATTGTCTCTCCCATTTGCCACCTCAGGAGTAAAACCATTATAATTAAACAGTGTTACGGGCCTCTCGGCAGTTAGATAAAATCTAATGTCCGGTCTAAATTTCCCTGACAATCGAGGCAATGTATAACCCAACGTAACGTTCTGAAGTCTTACGAAATCGCCTTTTTCAACAAAGAAGCTGTTTAGAAATTGATTGCTCCATGGGTTTCTAATACCTCTTGCCGAAGGATATGAATTGGAGGTTCCTGGACCATTCCAACGGTTTATGGCAAAATCCCTATCAATATTAGGGTCCGGGGTTTGCCGTATGGCGAAACGCTTTTGGTTTGCTATAACATTACCTCCTTGACCTATTACGTTCAAAGAGAAATCCCATGCTTTATAGTTGAGCCCCAGATTAAAACCAAAAGAATATGTTGGTAGAAAAGATCCTAAATCTACCCTATCCTGTGCGTCAATGACCATATCACCATTATGATCCACAAATCTGAAATCACCAGGCTGTACGGTCAATCCATCTCCGATTGCCGCAACGGCTGCAGGGTCTGCTTGGATTTCTTCATCGGTTTGGTACACCCCGTCGACCTCAAGTCCAAAAAAAGGATTTATGGTACCTCCCACCACGGTCCGTTGCGCCGTATCACCACCTGTAGTTAGATTCTCCTGTCCGGATAAATCCAGCACTTCATTTTTTAAAGTTGAAAAATTTGCCCCGATCGAATATCTGAAATTTTCGGAAACCTGCTTGTTCCAATTTAATACTATTTCAAAACCCGAGTTTCTAATTCTACCAACATTCTGTCTTGTCTCACCGGGTACCAATAATCTTGATACCGGAATGACCGCATCTTTGGTTTCCCTGCTAAAATAATCGGCATCTATAGAAAGTTGATTATTGATCAATCTTGTAGTGATACCAACATTGGTTTCGGCAGTCACTTCCCACTTTAATGCCTCAAAGTCGCTACTGGTGACTATTCCGGGAAATCTTACATCGCCAAAAGCTGCATCTACCTCATCGGATGTAATGCCACCACTACTTGCTGCAACATTGGCATTTCCTAACTCACCCCAACTGGCTCTTAATTTTAAAAAATCCAAGATACCGTTGTTCTCCATAAAAGGTTCCTCAGATACTACCCAACCGGCACCAATTGTAGGAAAGTAACCCCACTTTTCTTGGTACTTACTGGTGGCATCTGCCCTAAATGTCCCATATAAAAGGTACTTGCTGTCAAAGTTATAGGCAATACGCCCAAAATAGGAAAAGAAGTATTGTCTAACCCCATTGTCTCCAACACCATCTATATCAATAGTATTTGCCAAATCCAAAAAGTATGATTCATCACCAATACCTGGGCCGTTTGGGAAATTCAGACCCTTAGCCTCTAATTGTTCCAATGATCTATCCCTGAAAGAGGTGCCCAACAAAACAGTTAGATTATGTTTTCCAAAATCGTCATTATATGTTAGGGTATTGTCCCATGTCTGTTCAGAAAAAGTTTCATTTCTTTTAATCAGCTCAGCATTCTCCCTGAATGCATTTCCATTACCAAAGAAAAAGGGTAATCTTACCTCTCTTGTTTCCAAAGTTTCAAGATTGTGATAATAGGCTGTTTTGAACGAGAGTTTATCGGGGATTAATTCATAGTTCAAATCAAAGGTCACCAAGGTATTCCTTGATTTATTTCTGTTCTCGGTGTTCTCCAATATTGGAAAGGGGTTTTGAGTGCCTCTATACCCCAAATCTTGGGCATTGGCATAAGGCCTGGGAAAGGCATCGGTTTTGGATGGATCCAAAACGGGCATTGTCGGTACTGCAAAATAAGCTAGGGCAAACGCAGTTTCTTCGGGACGAAATCTAGTAGCGTTGCTTAGTAGTGTAGAGACGCCAACACTTAAACGATCGTTTATATCTACGTTCAATTTGGTTCTAATGTTAAATCGTTCAAAATCATTCTTCATTCTTAGGATACCTTCTTGTTCAAAGTAACTCAGACCTACTGAATAGGTAATCCCATTTGTTCCTCCCGCCACCCCAAGGCTATGGTTTTGTTGGAGTGCATGGCGCAATATTAAATCATACCAATCTGTATTGACATTTGGAATGTTAGGGTTAATTCTACTTCTCCCATAGCGCTGCATGGCATTGTCTATGGATTGTGCTTCCACAGCGGAACCGGACTCTCTCGCCAAAGTGGCAAATTGTTCCGAATTGGAAAGTTTTACCACATTATGGGCAATTTGAACCCCTTGATAGCCATTGTACGTAATTTGCGGTTTCTGATTGGCCCTACCTGATTTGGTCTCGATCAATACTACACCGTTTGCGGCCCGTACCCCATAAATAGCGGAAGCTGATGCATCTTTTAGTACCGAAATGGTTTCAATATCCTCATTATTTAAAAAATCGATATCGTCAAAAAATGTTCCGTCTACGACATACAATGGGTCGGAAGCTCCGTTGACATAGGAGCCAATACCCCTTACCCTAATGGTGGGGGAAGTTCCTGGCGCACCACTACTTACTACCTGTAGACCAGCTACCTTTCCCTGCAATGCCTGTAAAGGCGAGTTAGAAGGTGTTCTAACAATATCCTCGGATTTTACAGTAGCTATAGATCCCGTTAAATCGGCCTTCTTTTGTGTACCGTAGCCAATTACCACTACTTCATCCAAAGTTTCTGTATCTTCTTGTAATGTGACATTAACGATGGTCTGACCTTTCACTTGGATGTCCGTAGAGACAAAACCTATATAACTAATTGTCAAAGTTGCAACAGATGGAACATCGTTTAAAATGTAATTTCCATCAAAATCAGTTTGAGTTCCGGTAGTAGTTCCCTTTATGATTACACTTGCACCCGGCAAAGGCGTTCCATTGCTATCGGAAACGGTTCCCGATAAAGTAACATCTTGCTGCGCCTGTACATAAAATTGAAACAATAAAAAACATATTGTCAATAAATGGTTTTTAATTTTCATAATTGTTCAAAAATTGAGTTAGATTTTTACTAAATTATCAAAATGAGGGTCTTAACAGTATTGAGATAGCTACATAAAAACTACATCAATAAAATCAGTCCGATAAACACTGTTTTTCTCGGGTTTTGCAGTAGTGATTAAGGAAGCTTAGCTCAAAAATTTAACATAATGATGTATAAATGATGTAGTAGTAAAAAACGCATTACATATAAAATGCTTTTCTATTTTATTGTAATCAAAAAGTTGGAAATATTTTGAGAACCATCAATTTTCAATTTCTTTCTTAACCGATACCGGTGAATTTCCACGCCTCTAATAGATATCCCCATTAAAGGAGCTATTTCTTTGGAAGAAAGGTTCATTTTTAGATACGCACATAATTTTAAATCTTTGGGGGTTAGTTTGGGATACTTGCCAAGCAACACTTCAAAGAAGTCTTCATGTAATTCTTTGAAATTCACCTCAAAATTTTTCCAGTCCTCATCGTCATTGATAGAGCTATCCAATTTTTTCATGAAAGAGCGATATCGTTGTTTATTGTCAAATTTATCCTTGTTCATCATCAACAACGCCTTTAATTCAAGCAACAGTTCATTCTTTTTTGCAACGTTCATGGTAGTACTGGCCAGCTCTTTCTGTTTTGACCTTATCTCCTTGCTTAATTTCTCTTTTTCTAAATAAGCCAAATGCTCTTCTTGTTCCTTATGTAATTTTTCCTTTAGCCTTTTATGTTTGCGTTCCAATTTATTTTTGTTGTACAACCTTATTAAAAAAACCACGCCAATCAATAAGATTCCGTATAACAATATGCTCCATTTAGATAAATACCATGGGGGCAGGATCTGAAATGTAATTTTTTGGGAACTTGATAATTCATCGCCTATACTAACGGTATGTACATCCAGTTCATAAGTCCCAAATGGCAAGTTTTGAAAAGTAATGGTACCATTATCTTGATAAGCAGCTTGCTCTATTTTACCGCGGAGTTTATAATAGTATTTGTACTGTTTAAAACAGCCAGCCGATACCTCCAAAGTGAGGATTTGCGATTTATGATATGGGACATCGAACATTTTCTCTTTCAGGGAATACTTTTTTTCCTCATCATTGAAGGAACCTAATTTGGGTCGGGGCAACTCAACATCTTTTAGTTGGTTTTGAAATCTGGAAAGATTGAATTTTCCGAACCCGTCACTTAGAGTGAAATAGTAGATAGAATCATTATAATTTACGATTGTCTTTGTTTCGGGAGCCAGTCTTTGCTTTAATTGTGCATCATCTAGCGTGAATTGATTTCCCCTCAGATTAGTATGTATAATTTTTTTAGAATTTTCATTGTCCGCAAACCAATAATATAGTTCGTTATGATGCACCAAATCCATGTTATTGAAATTGCCGAACTCTTTAAATTCTATTATTTTATCTATAATGGGGTCATATTTATACCAATTTCCTTCACTTGACAATACAATCTGATTCTTAATGTTGTACAGTTTGATGTTGAACGTATTCGGGATAACATCCGTATCAAATTCTTTGATTTTTAACACCTTAGTGTGGTCATTGTTCATCTTGACCCTGAACAAACCCTTATATGGATGTGCGGCCCAAAGAACATTCGTATTTTCAAAACAGAGTTGCTTTACAGGAAACGTTAATCCTTCTACCCTACTGGCCAACCAAGTCCCGTTCTCATTTTTTTGAAATTTGGCTATTCCCGTATATGTGCCTTGAATAAAATCCGATGCTTTTTCCGGGATTTTGACAATTTGGTAACCTCCGGATATATTGGACACTTTGTTTAAAACTCCGTTTTTAAGTATAAAGGTTCCGGTATTGTGACCACAGAAGAGTTCACCATCTATAATTTCCAAGTCCCAAACATGGCCTTGAGAGCCGGAAACAAACTGTAATCTATCTTCTTGAAAATAATAAATACCTGTATTGCTGCCCAAGTATAACTCCCCATCATGATTTGCAAGATCGTAAACCGTTCCAAGAGCTCCTGAATAATCCGTATAATATGTTATTGGATTATTAAGTTGAATTTTGTCCACGCCATTGTCAAGGCCTAACCACAATTGCTGCTTAAATTGAATCATGGACAACACCGTATTATTCTGTAAGCCTATTTCCTTGTTGAGATTTTGAAATGTTCTTAGTTTAGAATCGTAGATGTAGATTCCGTTTTTGATAGTGCCGAAGGCGATTTTATTATCGCCTATGGTCAAAGCCTTATTTAATTGATGTTCTTTCAATTCGTTATTGATTTCGCCCTCCAAGGGTCGCAGGTCGTTATCCGATAATATAAAACACCCACTTAATTTAGTACCTATCAGAAGGTCTTTCCCTAAGGACAACATGTCCACAATAATCTTGTCTTGTAGTCCCTCTTGATATTCTAGAGGTACCAGTTCACCATTTCTTAACCAAAATAGTCTTCTGTGTTCGCCTGCTACAATAACTTCATCATTGTAGCGTGCAATATTCGTCACTACAAAAGGAGAATCTACTACTTCAATCTTACTATCCCTATAAATATAAATGGTGGAAAAAGACCTAAAGAGTATAGTATCTTTAAATTGGATGATCTGCCAAAACTCCTCGTTGGTAAATTCATGCCCTTTGATCAAATGTGTGAGCGAAAAATACTGTAACAAACCATATTCGTCCTTCTGCCAAAAACCAAACTCTTCATAAGATCCCGTGTATATTTTATCGTTTATAAAGGCTACGGAGCGTAAAATAGTTTTGTTCGGTAATTTATTAAGAGTCCAATTCTCTCCGTTGAAATGCAGCAATCCATTATTGTTTGCTACATACAGCTCACCATCTTCGTCCATAGTAAGCCCCCAGTTTTTACTTGCCGCATTGTACTCGTAACTGGTGTAGTTTTTAATAGGAGGTGATAAGTTTTGCCCTCTACCCCATATAGTTGAAATAAATAACGCTATTAGAAAGAGAAATACGGTTTTCATCTTTTAGGTAATTTCATCAATTTGTAAAGATGGTTAAAGATAGTTATTGTACTACTTGTTTGGACTTTCCTATTATGACGAAGAAAAATGATGCCTACAATTAATGCCCGAACACATATCTTGGTCATCGGGACCCAATTGTTTTAGTTAAAATCTGAGTTCTCTGAAAATCTGAATCTCAATAAGACGGGTTTAAGCTACTGGAAAGTTACAATGGGTAACTGAATAAGTCTCGTCATTATTTGATTTTGATATGGTTTTAGAGATTTAAGAAACCACAAAACATAGATTATCAATATTTTAAATCAATTACTTCATATTTATTCCCTTTTTGGGCACTAAGCTTCAAAAGTGGTTGAAGGCTTATTTTTTTGATTTACGAGATATAATTGTAAAGAAAATTGATTCCAAGGAATATAATTCAAATTCTGAAATGCCCCTACCATCCCGATATTTAAAAGTTAATTTAACAAAGAAAAACGTTCAGCTCACCATATAACCTCAAAAAATGCTCTTTTTATCAAAGTAGATTACAAAATTTAATGGTCAATCAATTCATCATTCGATTCGAATTTGGGCTTTACCATTTTTAAATACGCTATTTATTTTTAAGGTATTACTGATCGATTCCAAAGGGTTTTCGTCCAAAAGCACCATATCGGCTAATTTACCAACTTCAATAGAGCCAAGTCGATTCTCAACCTTTAGCATTTTAGCGGCGTTCAAAGTTCCCATTTTGATGATTTTCCCAGGAGCCATACCGCCTAATTCCAAAAGTTGCATTTCTTCGTGCAAGCTATACCCTGGTAAAATGAAATCATTCCCGGTATCCGTTCCAAGAACCATATTCACACCATTCTTGGATAGTTGCATAAAATCCTCTACCTGAAAACCGATCACTTGCTTCAGCGTAGGATCATCGAAGTCGTAGTATTTCTGAAAGAATTTCACAAATTCCTCGGCCCGGTAAATATAGTCTGGATCATTCATTTTTTCGAATTCTTCGGTAGGATAAATCTCTTTTAAATCTTCAACATCAAACCATTCAGGGTTTTTAGGATACATCATGCTCTTATCTAACATTAGTGTAGTCACCCATGAGATACTATCACGGTATATTCTTTGGATCAGTTCTTTGTCCTTCTCGAAATTCAAATCCACACCCGTATAATGTAACAAGTTCTTGATTCCGGCGTCAATGGCCATTTTAAGTTCAACGTTATCACTTACATGGGCGAATACCCTAGTTCCATTCTTTAAGGCCTCTTTGTTCACGTGGTCGACAAACTCTTTTGGCATACGTTTCACGTAGGGAGGGTAGGGTCCATCTTCAATGGTCAACTTAATACCTGAGATGGGATATTCCGAAACCTTTTTCACCAATTTGGAAATTTGTGTGGTATCCTTTAAAATGAAGTAAGTCGATCCCTCTTTCCAATTGCTGCTAGTATACGTTTTCACCGGATGGCTGCCCTCTACGATGAAGTGCTGACTAGTGTGGAACACTCTTGGAGCCGGAACGGAATCCTGTTTGCCCATTTCTCGCATTTGACGAAAATAATCATTCGTGCAAGTGCTCCCGCCTGTTATTAATATCGAGGTCACTCCATAATGCATGAATCTGGGAAAGTCGCCTTTAAAATCTCCGGTATGCGCATGACAATCGAACAGGCCGGGTATGAGGTATTTTCCTTCTCCATCGATGACATTCTTATGGCTTTTGTTTACAATTGTTGCGGTATCTATTTTAGAAATTTTTGAATCTTTGATATAGATATTTGCATTTTTTTGTAGGTCTTTTCCTGTGCCGTCGATTAGGTTAACGTTTGAGATTATTAGGTCATAATTTGTTTTGGCTTCTTTTTCCTTTTTACAGGAAGAGATAGCTATTATCGATAACAAGAGAATGATATTTGATGTTGTCTTAAAAAGCTTTCTCATAACCTGATTTTCATTTTAGGTTCGATTTATAAACCTTTCCCTCCTTCATTACAAACTCCACCTTTTTCAAAACAGTAATATCCTCCAAGGGGTTTCCTTTGACAGCTATGATATCGGCCCATTTTCCTTCTTCGATGCTTCCCGTTTTATCTTGTATTCCTATAAGTTCGGCGGCAGCTATCGTTGCTGATTTTATGGCATCGATTTCGGTCATTCCAGCTTGAACCATCAAATTGAACTGTTCTGCATTGCGTCCGTGTGGATATACCCCAGCATCTGAACCGAAAGCCATTTTCACACCTTGCTTATAGGCTTTCTGAAAATTGTTAAGAAATCGATTATATAATTCATTGTTGCTCTCCCCTAACTTTTTGTCGCTGTAGTCTTTGTTCAGTTCGATATGGGAGTAGTACGCTGCCAGTAGATCCATCACTAGATACACATCATGCTTTTTCATCAGTTCAATCGCCTCATCATCCATCAAACTTCCATGCTCGATCGAGGCTATGCCTGCTTTAATGGCATTTTTAATTCCATCAGCGCCATGGGCATGGGCCGCCACTTTTAAGCCCCGTTTCTTGGCCTCAACTACGGCCGCTCTAATTTCTTCTTCAGTATAAGTTGCAGCCCCGGGTATGGAACCACTGGTACCAAAACCACCCGTAGCGGTGATTTTGATAAGGTCGACTCCCTGTTTGATATGACGGCGTACCTCTTTTTTCACCTCATCCACTCCATCGGCAATGGCCGCGGGATTTTGTTTTAGTTCAAGTTGTGGGGCCATCCAACTTTCCCAATCCCCATGACCCCCGGTCATTGTGATGGCCGGGCCGCTGACATACATTCTGGGGCCAGGGATCATTTCCCTGTCAATAGCATCGCGCAATGCGACATCGCTATAGAAAATACCCCAAATGTCCCTGACCGTAGTAAATCCGGTATCAAGTGTTTTCTTTGCGTTTAATGTTCCCATAATACCGTAATTGGCAATCGGTAGTTCCCATTGGTCAATAGATTTATCATAAGAGTTCAACACCAAATGGGAGTGGCAATCGATTAGCCCGGGAAGAATGGTGTATTCAGAAAGGTCTAAAATGTTTTCATAGTCCTTATTCGCATTGGCCTTGTCCACTTTAACGACCTTTCCATTCTCGACCACGATAAGAACATCGTTCACGATTTGACCTTTTTCAACATCGATCATGGCCCCCGCAAGAATTACTCGAGTAGAGTTCGATTTGAGGGTTTTACCTTGTTGAGAAAATACTTCGGTACTGGATACTAGGACAAAAAGTAAAAGCGAAAAGAATCTGTAGCACCCCATCATAAAAATGTTTAGAAGTTTTATTCGTGGGGGAAGTACGTAACAAGGTATTAAAAATAATTATTCATGGGTCCTTTCCGTAGTATATTTCATGGATGGATGTTTTCCCTGTATAATTGGCTCAAAATCAGTTGATGGAGAAATTAGGGGATGTCTCAAAAGCTGTTCCTTGTCTTTGGCAAAATTCTAACGTGCGCCAGTATTCATAAAAAAGTTGTCCTTTCTATCATAGATGCTCTGTCTGCCATTGTAGAACGTAAATAACTAGAAAGTTAAATCCTTTGTAGCCTCAAAACTGTTGTTCAGTTTAAAAGTCATTAAGGTGTTTTGTTTACATCAACGCTTTCGCCTTCAATAAACCTTTTTTGTTAGAATTGTCTTCATCAAAAAACCTCTTCTATTTGTTTCATCGTTAATTCTCCTGTAAAAACTACCAAATATAAAACTGCCTTTTTTGAGTTTTCTGCTATAATTTAGTTCTGCCGAATTAGTGAACTGTAGTACTAAACTCGGATTTCCGGTAATAATGACTTATGGTGTACTTTGTTGGCGAATTGGGTTGATCTGATTTAAAAGTTAATACCTAATTCCAATTCAAATCCAAAATTTCTTTTGTACACCTTAGAAATCTGTAACTGTTGAAAGATACCTGCCCCAATAACGATTCCAAATTCTTTCCATGGAATAATTTTTACTCCCTGACTGGCAACAACGCCAACAAGAAAGTTATTTGATTTTTTATCTTCCAAATTTCTTAGCACTTCAATACCTAAGGGTATGTTCAACCCAATATCAACATATACTCCAGGTATAATTTTGATTAAGCCATTAAATCCGCTACCCAAGGCATATGTGTCAATAGAACTATAACCTCTTTCTCTCACTCTGTCCGTTTTGGCTCTAGATTGCCCATAAGATATCTCAAACGGAATAATAAAATCATTATCACTATCTGTAAAACCAGTATAGCCAACTTCCCATCTGTTTTCATACTTGTCCAAGGTTCTCTTGAATGTTATCAGATTAAACCACCTATTCAAAGGAACATTGGTTTCCAATGACGTCCTACTCTTAGAAAAATGTAATGTGCTGTTCCCGTTTTTTTCGAAACAACGCCTTTAGCTGCTACACTAGGATTATTCACAAAACTTTGTATGCAATATTCCAAAGCTGACCGAATTCTTTTTCATGTGTTTCAAATATTTCCATCGGATTGGACAAGGGAAAATTTTGCCCTGACAAGACGATTGAAATCTTTGATTTTAAATTAACAAGTAAAAAGCAGGACGACTATCATTATAGGAAATCAAAAGGTTTTGACAAAACCATAAACACCTTCTTCTGACTTTAAAGAAATTGGTTCTGCAAAAATGCTCTTCATCCGCGATATCAGTAAAAAACAGTCATTTAAGCACTGTCCTGAATAAGTCCTCTATCGGTGCCTTTGGCTAATCTCGTCGATGTTGGGTGCTGTGGTCAATGATTCCTCAGGAAACATATACTCTAAACGTTGAAGATTTCCTAAAAGACGGCACTGCTATTTGTGAAGAATAACAAGCTCAGAGGTCCGGATCCTTTATATTTTCATTGTACCGGGCGCAACACAACATATACCGGTAAATGGTCTGAAGGATATTTTAAATCTTTAGAGTCACTTAGCACCGCATATTTTAAGACTTCCACGTCCTTAGTTTTGGATAAGAAAATATAATCTATGCGTCGTAAAACAGGCTCTGAAAATTTGAATCCATTAAAAGTACCATCTGGCCCAAATTTCTGTTTTGCGACATCCTTTGTGTCGGCCATATTTCTCTTTAACATGGTAATTTGTTCACTATTCGGTTCTAGATTAAAATCGCCCATTAAAAAAACGGGGTATTTCTCTAGATTGACTTTGTTGATTTCACTTTGAATCAATATCAGACTTTTGGACCTTGCTGCTACTCCAATATGGTCCAGATGTGTATTGAAAATCCAAAATTTATGACCGGTACCTATTGCGGTAAATAGACCGTACGTACATATTCTAGGATATGCCGCATCCCAACCCTTGGACAATTTTTCTGGCGTTGTAGACAACCAGAACGTTTTTTCGTTCGCTACGGTGAATTTTTCCGTATTATAAAACAATGCCGAATATTCTCCCTTTTCTCCACCGTCCCGTCCGTGGCCTATAAAATCGTAGTTGATCAACTTACTATTAATAAATTGAGTTTGGTGTGGCATTCCTTCTTGGATACCAAAAATATCAGGAGCATAAAATTGAATTTGATCCACTAAAAAATCCTTTCGTTCGGGCCATGCATTTTTCCCATCAGAAGCAACATCAAGTCGGATATTATAGGTCATTATAGAAATTTCCTGACCTTGGGTCGTAAAGCCAGAAAAAAATACAAAAAGAAATAAAATAAAAAATCGCATGAGCATTATTTATTTTAATTGATAGACTCTGACATAATCAATAAGCATTTGTTGCGGAAAGATAGTATCGTCGATACCCCGTTGTCCTCCCCAGTCACCACCTACCGCAATATTAAGCTTTAGATGAAAAGGCTGATCAAAAGGCCATTCTTCCTCGTCTTTGTTTGTATTAACGAACTCATGGTATTTTAAACCGTCCAGTAAAAAAACAATGCGTTGCGGTGTCCATTCTACAGCATAATCATGAAACTCTGTATATGGATTTGCTATGAATACGGATTTGCCCACTTCGGTACCTTTGGTATGATTAAATGCTTCTGTGTGTACTGTACCAAATATAGAATCCTTGGTAAAACCAACATGTTCCATAATATCGATTTCCCCGCATAGCGGCCAACCCACTTCTTTCCAATTTTCACCTAACATCCATATGGCAGGCCACAGACCTATACCTTTGGGGAGTTTAGCGCTGACCTCAATTTTACCATACGTCCATTGGGCCAAGTCCTTCGTAGTCAAACTTGCTGCCGTATAATGGGCGTATTCTTGATTTTCCTTCCACTTTTTTGAATCGGATGCTATAAAGCTTTCATTTTTTATTTCTTCCTTATGTGCTTCTATAATTAAAACATCCTCGGAAACTCTGGTATTTTTTGAACGGGCCGTATAATATTGTTTTTCCCTATTTCGAATAAAACCATGTTCAAAACCCCACTTTTCCGAATCCGGTGTGCCATCTGCATCAAATTCATCTTGCCAAACAAGTTGATATGTCTTAGAAGCTGTGGATGCTTCCTCTTCTTCTAATTTTTTTTGGGGCTCCCCATTACAGGAAAATAAGAACAGTACAAAAATGTAGATTATTGAATGATTCATTTTCAAGGATTTTGAAAATCGATTACCGATATCATTGCTAAATTAAGATTTTTTATGTTTAACGTTATTTTGATTTTTCCAAAACCAGTTCCGGCTCATTGGTAGTGATGAAATCAAAATCCTTTTTTAGAAACCAATCGATATCCGTTTCTTTATTAATGGTCCAAGCATTCAGGGATATATCCTTTTTCCTGGCACTTACTATCCACTCTGGATGCTTTTTAAAAATGGAAAAATAATAATCGGCACCATCAATTCCATCTGTTTTCAATTGATCCGGCGTTTTGCTTCCATCAAGATATTGCGTATGTACTTTTGGGTCTATTTCTTCCAGTCTTTTTAAAATATCATAACTAAAGCTAATATATATCACCTTTTCCTGGGCTTTTAGCTCTTCAATCAATTGCGCTACTTTTTCAGCGATCAAAATACTACGTTCTTTACTTTTAGATGGTTTTATCTCGCACACCAGACGTGTAGTAGTGTTATTTTCCATTCCTGCCAGTAGATATTGTTGTAATGTAGGTAATGGCTCTCCGTTGGCCAACGGGGTTTTTCTTAATTCCGCAAAAGGAGTTGCTTCAATATCCAAATCGTTGTATTCGGCATCATGGGTTACGATCAAAACGTCATCCAATGTCATACGGACATCAAATTCGGAACCCGTACACCCCAGCGAGATAGCATTTCTTAAAGCAGCGATCGAGTTTTCCGGTAGGCCTTTATCTTTCCAAGCTCCTCTATGGGCTACGACCACATTATCCGCAAAATCGGATTTCTTTTTAACGGAAGTACAAGAACACAGCAACACTATGACAATGAGGAGCGTAACAATTTTCATAAAAATCGACTTTTCTATTAACTAGGTTTTATTAAAATAAGGGCATATAATTTTAATCATATGCCCAAAAATCAAAATTCAACTCAACTACTCTTAATTATAGCCGTCATTTTGTGGATAATTAGCACCTAACAAATCCAAATCTATCTGTGCAATGGGGAAATTTATAAAATGTGGTCGCCAGTTGGTTCTTGGGTCTCTTTCCCCTAAGTTGGCAGGAAAATACTCCCCATCCCCGGCATAGTTTGTCATTTGTCTATTGGTAACGTCCTGTCCCATCCTTTTAATGGTGAACCAACGTTGTCCTTCAAAAGCAAGTTCCCGTGCGCGTTCGTCCAAAATCACTTGCTCATCTACACTGGTTACAGGTGTTGCGCCCGCTCTCGTCCTTATAGCATTGATATAGGGTAATGGGTCTCCCGATGACCTCATGATTGCCTCCGCTGCTATCAAATAAGTCTCCGCAAGCCTGTACACCATAATATTGCTTCGCTGAAGATAAGATTCGGGATTGTCATCTTCTTGAGCAAATTTGATACAGGAAGGATGAAGCCTTTGGTAGTAAAGTCTATAATTGTCGCTAGGACTGTTCAAGTCCGTTATAGGTTCGTAAATATCAATTTCCTGCCCGATATCATCTCCGGAGGTATAGTAATATTTCAATCTAAAATAAGTATCATCATCCCTAGTATCGTTAGGGTCTTCAGATAGTAGATTCAATAAATATAAGTTGGGCAATATGCGTGAAAAACCCCTACCTCCCTGTTCAATATTAGCTTCAATACCGGAAATTTGAAAGTATTGTGTAACGTAGTTGGCATTCATCATGGTATTGCCACCACCACCTAATAGATCATCTTCGGATTGTACAACGAACAAGGCTTCCGAATTATTCCTATCGCCCGCAAAAACATCCGCTGTAGTTGATACCAAACTGTGCGGGCCTTCTTCAATAAGTGAAACCGCCTGGGACTTGGCCTCTTCCCAATCGCCTTGCCACATAGCTACCTTTGCTTTTACGTGTTTCGCCGTGCCTTTTGTTACTCTTCCAAAAGTATCCGCCCATTCTAAATGTTCTATTGCAAAATCCAGATCGTCATTCAATAATGCGAAGATTTCTTCTTCGGTCGACTTATCGTCTATGACATCAAAAGCGTTATCTACGGTTACGGTCTCGGTAGTTACATAAATGTTATTGAACATTCTGTACAAATAGAAATAGGAATGAGACCTAAAAAATTTGGCTTCTGCTACAATTTGGTCTCTTACATCGTCATCTATATCATCCAAAACTTCCGCTGCATTAATTATTTCCGTTGCCTTATTCGCAATATTGTAATAATGCTTCCAGAATATTGAGGATACAAAATTAGCTCCCTGATCAATAGGGGAAACACCTCTTTGGTACCTACCCATTAAACCCGTATATCCAGATCTACTAAAAGCCAGATCACTTCTAGAAGACATCAAAACGGCTCCCATGTAATCTTCGGTACCATTATCATACCTATCCCTATCGAATTTATACAAGCTTACTACCCCGGACCTGAGACCGTCCTCGGTGGTATAGATATAATCGGAGTCTATTAAAGTACTAGGTTGCTCTTCCAAAAAATCTTCGCAGGATATTGCGAAAAACAATAGGGTAAGTAGCATAACACTACTTTTGAATTTCGTATAGAATTTTTTAGTTTTCATAAAAATGTTTTTTATTTAAAATTTAGCCCTTACTCCAAAAGTGAAACTTCTTGCATCCGGATACCCTGTATCGGCATTTGAAAACGTGTTCCTAATATTTACCTCTGGACTATAACCTATATAATCCGTATTGGTAAACAAATTGGTTCCGGTAACATAAAATCTAATCTGCTCCAGATTTAAACGGGAAGTCACTGTGTTGGATAATGTATAGCCAAGACTAACGGTTCTTAATCTAACGTAAGAAGCATCCCTGACCGCCAATGCATTTAAATACAGAGGTGCCGTGTCAAAATTAGGTCTTGGAAATGTTGTGGACGGATTTTCCGGAGTGTAATAATCCACTTCCACCCCGTTCAATTTTCCTGAAAGCGTACCGCCATTATTAAAGGACGACAAGAACGGGTTTACTTTTGTAACACCTTCTACCGCATAAAAATCCAAAAAAAGGTCAAAGCCTTTATAGGCAAATGTGGTTGATAAAGAACCGAACCAATCGGGGTTGGGGTTTTTGAATACCCGGTCTTCTTGCGTAATTTTACCGTCTGGTGCTCCTGTTTCGTTTCCATCTTCGTCTACTCCATTCGTATCTCTAATCTTAATATCTCCAGGCCTAAGGTCTTCCTGAGGAAGAGCAGAGTCCGGATTGGCCTGTGGAGCGTTTTCAAAATCATCTTCTTCTTGCCAAATACCATCAAACTCATACTGGTAAATGACATCTACAGGTTGCCCAACATAATAACCATAGGTATCGTCCGCAGTAATGGGATTGCCATCACCATCATTGTACAATTCCAATAACTTATTTTTGTTGTTCGACCAATTGGTGGCAACGGACCATTTAAAATTTTCGGTATTAATGATATTTGCCGTTAAACTCAATTCAATACCGGTATTCTGTAATTCCCCGGCATTAAAGAAAGTATATTGGTATCCTGTCGTTGATGGCACACCTCGACGCAACAATAAATCGGTTGTCCTGGCATCATAATAATTAACGTTACCGACCAATAGCCTCTTGAATACTGAAAAGTCAAGACCTAAATTTAGGGTGGTTATTCGTTCAAATTTCAAATCGGTATTTGGAAGAATAACGGAAGGTGAATATCCCGATGCAGATTCCCCATCAAAAATATAATTTTGACCCTCTGCGGTGAAAAGCGATGTGTAAGCACGTCCCAAATCATTTACCAAGGAACCATAACTTGCCCTAAATTTTAGTTCTTGAACAGTACTAACATCCCTTAAAAAGCTCTCATTATGTATCTTCCAAGCAAAAGATGCCGCAGGGTTGAAACTCCATTTATTGTCCTCGGAATTAACGGAGGCGCCGTCAGCTCTGGCGGTTGCGGTAACTAAATATCTGTCCTTAAAATTATAACGTGCCCTAGCCATAAAGGAAGCCAAACGCTGTTGATTTTTATCTCGTTCTACGGTAACATTTCCGATGGCATTCGTAATGCCATCATAACGGAGACTTTCATTCGTAAAGCCTTGACCCTCCGTAAATGTCCTACTGAATTTATTTTCTTGGGATGATTGGACCAACGTTATATTTAACTTATTGTTTTCGTTGAAAGCGTTATCGTACGTTAAAATATTCTCGATCAGATAAGACTCCGTTAATCGATTATCTATACGTGCAATTCCATTAACATCATCACCCGCGGAGCTTAATGAGGATTGATACTGCCCTCGTTCCGATGTTCTTCGTGTAAGGTTCGTTTTTAATTGATACAATAAATTTTTAGTAATCTGCCATGATGGCGTCACGTTGATGACAAAGTCGTTCCCTTTTTCATCATTGTCCTGTTCGCGTAAGTTCCAAATAGGGTTTACCGCAGATAGTTCTTCACCGCTAGGAAATTGGGTTAGGTTTCCATCCTCGTCGTAAGCCCTGCCCAACGGAGAGAATGTGATTACGTTTACATTCGCCGCTCTTTCCGTATCATCGTTTAAAATATTCAAATCAAGATTTACGGAAAATTTGTCGTTTATTTTTTGGTCTACATTTAATCTCAAAGTTTTTCTGGTGTAATTTGAAGTAGGAATAATACCTTCCTCCTTGAAATAGTTGATGCTACCGAAAATTTTGGTCAATTCCGTACCTCCACTAATACTTACAGCCTGACTATTGACGAAACCATTTTTTACCAGCTCATCCTCCCAATCAACGAACTCATTATTGGCTATGGATGCCAATTCAATTTCTGAAAAGATTTCTTCATCATTGGGAAAAACATCATCAGCATTATTAGATCTAACCGCCTCTCTCCTTAACTGTGCAAATTCTTGTCCGCTATAGACATCAAAATTACGCTCTATCGATTTTGAAGTTACAAAACCGTGGTAGCTTACGCTCACCTTACCTGCCTTACCCCGTTTGGTCGTAATTAAAACCACACCGTTGGCACCTCGTGAACCGTAAATAGCTTGTGCGGAAGCGTCTTTAAGAAATTCGATGGATTCAATATCATCCGAGTCAATATCCTCTATGCCGCCGTCTCTAATAATACCGTCCACAACATATATAGCGCTTACGGAGCCTTCTATTGATCCCTGTCCGCGGAAAATAATATCGGATGTTCCTCCCGGCCTCAAGGTTCCGCCACCTACATCAACCTGTAAACCTGCTATTCTACCTCTCAACATTTCATTGACATCGGATGTAGGGGTCAATAAGGCTTTATCCATATCCGTGACAGCAACGGCGTTTACGATATCGCTTTTTCTCTGGGTACCGTAACCAACAACTACAACTTCGTCCAGTTGACTGGAGTCTTCTTCCAATATAATAGTAAGAGGGTTTTCAGAAATAGCAATTTCTTTTGTAACATATCCAATATAGGATACAGATAAAGTGATAGCGTCTTGTGGTGCGGTTAACGAAAAATTACCATCAAAATCTGTAGACATTCCTACTGTCGTTCCCTTAACCACAACAGAGGCGCCGGGCAATGGTACACTATTTTGGTCAAGAACAGTACCACTAACTGTCTTTTGGTCTTGCGCTAAAACCACAGTTATTGCCAACAAGAATACGAGCAATAGAAACTTGGTTTTCCTTTGGTTGGATAATTTTGGTTTCATATAAGGGTACTTTATGTTAAAATTGGTTTTGATAATACTTATGTAAAGAAACAAGATATATGTTATGATAGGCTGAATTTGGAGGTTACAAAAACCTACACAATCCATATGGGATAAATTGTCTTGTTAATAACCTACAAACTCCCTATCACCAAGGGCATTAAAAATTTAGGGGATAACCCGATAATCAGTAAAAAGAAACACTGATATTCTGATTGTAGTGGTATTGTAGTGGTAAAATTTGAACGGGACGGTGTTTAAATCGATAAAATATAATCGATTAAATTAGAATCTCTTGATAGACTTAGCTTTTTTCTAAGTCTTGATCTTCTCACTTCTACACTTTTTACCGAAATATTCAATAACGGAGCTATTTCTTTTGAAGATAGATTTAATCTTAGGTAGGCACAGAATTTTAAATCGTTAGGACTCAACTCAGGGTGTATGCTTTTTGCTCGCTTTAAAAAATCCTTATCGGCATTGTTAAACGCTTGCATAAAAAACTTTTTGTCCTTAGAGCTGTTGAGATTTTTATCGATCATTTTAAATACCGGGTGTGTTTTACTATCCAAATCGGTATTCTTTTTCAGTTCTTTTTTTATGGTCCGTAATACTTCGTTCCGTTTAATAATACTCATGGTAGAAATGGCCAGTTCCCTATTTTTACTTTCAATCTCTTGGTTTAAGGTATCATTTTTAAGTTTTACCATTTCTTGCTCGTTCGTAATGGTCTGTAACTTTAATTGACGTTGGTTCTCTAACAGCACCTTTTCATTTTGTAAGCGATAGTATCTTTTATAGGATTTGTGTATTAGTACAATTATAATAGCTGCTAGAAGTAAGTATCCTAACAAGGCCAAATTGGATAGGTAAAACGGTCTTGCAATAGTAAATCTATATTCACTTATATTGTTGGAGATGCGGTTTCCAATTTTTGATTTTACTTCGAATACATAATTCCCAAAAGATAATTTTTCAAAAGCGACTGACGATTTCTCGTTCCAATCGCTCCATTCATTTTGAAAACCCTTCAGACGGTATTGAAAAGTTACATCTGCGTACTTATCATAGTGGGGCACACTATAATTAAAACGTATAGAAGATTGATTAAATGTAAACTCACCGTCACCTTTTTTAGAAACCTTTATAAAATTGTTATCCATTTTCCTTACCTCTATATCATCCAAGAATATTTCATGGGGCGTATTTATGATTTTATCGAGGTCAATCAATAAATATCCGTTAGTCTTTCCTAAAATATATCGGTTTCCGGATAGATGACTGATATTTTCAAAACTAAGCGTGGTTTTTCTCAATTTATGCTCTATCGGAATGAACTTGGTACTCACCATATTGTTCAAGGGCCCTTTTTGGGCATA
The DNA here is from genome assembly GCF_047345745.1 of Maribacter algae. Classification (NCBI taxonomy): domain Bacteria; kingdom Pseudomonadati; phylum Bacteroidota; class Flavobacteriia; order Flavobacteriales; family Flavobacteriaceae; genus Maribacter; species Maribacter algae. The sequence continues at coordinate 222,681 of NZ_JBLFES010000002.1, read as the reverse complement.
ACCGATAGTATTCAAATTAAAACTCCACAACCTTTCCTTTTCATCAAATACGAGTTTCCCTGAATTATAGCCATCATGAGGTATTAGGTCGCTTAAAAGGGAATCTTTCTGTATTCCTTCGCTATTATTTATTTTAAAGATTCCGTTACCGTTACTATACAGCAAATCCTTACCAACCTTTATCATTCCAGAACCCTTTCCTTTTGGTATTGCCGAAAGCAATTCCACTTCATCAAAAGATTTTAAATCTTTATTTAGTTTTAATCGATATACCCCTTTGTATTCATGATTTACCCAAATATCATCAGCTTCCATAATTTCAAAAAAACGGGAGGAAATTTCAAACCCCCTAATTTTATGGTCTAACTGCCAGCTCTTATTTTGTTTGCTTATAAATGCCAAGCCTGAATAATGCCCGAACATTAATTTTTTTTGATGGTTAGGTAAGGTTCTAAAATTCCAAACACCTGCTATATTTGTTATCAGAGATGCTTTAGTATCCTCAACTAAAAAAATGCCCGAATTGTGACCGCATAAAAGTTCTTTTTCGTGAACATAAAGCGACCAAACCTGTCCTTTGGTACCCTTTATCAGTTCCAAGTTATCGTTAGAATTCAATTTTTTATAAAACAGTCCTTGATTCGTACCGATGTACAATTTTTGATTATGGACTACGGAAGCATAAGTGGTACCTACGGTGCCGTCTTTGTCATAATACTCCTGAATATAGGATTGCATATTTATACAGTCCAGACCATTGTCCAAAGCTGTCCATATATTACCGTCTGCGTCTTCAAAAAGATTTAGTACCGTATTGTTGCTCAAACCTTTAGACTGGTTAATCGTATTCGTGATTCTGCCTTCTTTGGATATTGTAATAATTCCTTGTGATATAGTGCCCAGAACCAGACTTTTATCCTTTAACTGGATTCCGCTAAAAATCCGGGACTTATCCAATAGGGTGTCAGCAGGAATATTCCACTTAGAAAGATTCTTGTCCTTGATCTTAAATAGTCCCTTAGTACGTGTTAGCACAACCAATTGATTGTCCAAGGAAAACATGCTTAATATATAATTTATACCAAGCGCATCGGGAATTTTAGCAATCAATGACTCTTTGCCATTTTCTATTTTTAATATTCTACCATCGTATTTTTGAACGTAAATATTTTGATTTACTTCAAATAATCTATAGTTGTTTCTTTTGTCCGTTACAAAGTTTATTTGATTTGTTACCGTATCATAGAAGTAAATCCGATCATAGGACTGAAAAATCAAGAATTTATCCAATTTTGAAATATTCCAGATTATTTCATCCTCGAATAACTCTGTTTTTATGTCTTCGGATAACGATTGATATTCCAAAAGACCCTTGTGATTTTTTGTCCAATAACCGAATTCCATAAAGCTTCCGGTATATATTTTATCTTCAAAAGAAGCAATGGAACGGATTACGGTATTGTTGGGAGAAGGATATAAGGTCCATTTAGAACCATTGTATTCCAACAGCCCATCATTATTGGCAACATATATAAATTTTTGAAAATTTTGGGTAATGTCCCAGTTTTGGTTTTCGGCCCCATACACTATGGGTGAAAAGTTGATAATGGGCGGTGTCTCCTGTGCAAATGAAATTTGTAGTCCCAGAAATAGCAGGACGAGCTTATAAATCATTGGAAAATCCAAGAAAAAGAAGGGTTTCATTTGTAAGTCGATTGCCTGTAAAACGTTTCAAACAGATTTATAACACAAGGTAGCTTAATTTGAAGAAAAACTGAAATCACTGGCGAGTGACAGGCACCCTGTATTTACTCTATATGTTCAGCACACCATTGAATGTAAAGGTCTTCCAAAGCTTTGACCTTTTCGGGATATTCATTTGCTAAATTATTGCGCTCCCCTGGGTCTTTTGAGAGATCAAATAGTTTTAAACTTAAGTCATCGATAATCGGCTTTATATAGTATTCCGATGGCTCGCTTTTCCAGTGATTCTCCTTGGCATTGGTCAATTTCCAGTTTCCTTTTCTTGCCGCCCAAGTTTTTTGCCACTTCCAGACCAATAGCCTATCGGGATTAGGTTGACGTAAATCTATGCCATCTATTTCGGTATCTTCAATCGTAAAATTACTGGCTTTGGCAATGGTAGGTAAAATATCCATCGCAGATACATACGCATTTTCAATAGTGCCCGGAACAGTTGTACCAGGCCAAACCATTATCATAGGAACACGTATACCCCCTTCCCAAAGGGAATATTTACCAGCTGTCAAAGGGCTGTTATCCGAACCTGTTAACGGAGACCCGCCATTATCCGAAATAAAGAAAATGATGGTCTCATCATCAATTCTCTCTTCTTTCAACGCATCCAAGACCCTTCCCAGATTATCGTCCAAACAATTTAAATTGGCCAAGTAATAATTTCTCATTTCTGGGGATTGTATGGCTCCTATCCTTGAATATTTATCATAGTACGCAGCATAAGAACCCGCGTCATGATTCTTATAGGTTAAAAGACTGTCAGGGTCATAATTTGGAATTTCGGGGACATCGTATTTATCCAAGTATTTCTTCGGAACTTCATGTATTAAATGATGTACCGCGTTATACGATAATGTTAGAAAAAAAGAAGTATCCTTTTTTCTCTTTATATAATCAACGGCTTCATCCGTAAATATCTCGGTCAAATAACCCTCCTCATAACTTTTTTTTCCCATATTGTGCATTAATGGGCCTAACAGCGCACTAGTGCCTTTAGGGTCCGGTGTTCTTTTTTCTATCGCTGTACTATTCAACCAATAGTCGTGTGCATGTGCGCTAAAACCTAAAAATTCATCGTAACCGTGATGCAACGGAAACTCACGAACATCGTTCCTATGAAATTTTTGACCAAGGTCATTCTTCCCGATTCTAGCCGTAGTATACCCCGCTGTTTTTAAATATTCTGCTATGGTTTTTACACTATCGGGAAGTCCGGGACCCCAACTGGCGGGCTTGTCCCATCTGAATTGATTTTTCCCGGTAATCAATCCGGCTCTAGACGGACTACATACCGGGGCGGTAACGTAAGCCTGCGTATAAACCGTTCCAGCATCTGCAAGGCGGGCCATATTCGGAGTAACTGCTTTTTGACCCTGTTGTTGAAAAGGTTTGAAATCCGCATACCCTAGATCATCAACAACGATCAATAGAATATTTGGTTTTTTAGCAACCTCTTTTTGTTCCTTCTGGCAAGAAAAAAATGAGGCCCACAACAGTAAAATGATAACTCTGTTAGTGAATGTCATATATTGAAGTTTTTTCCAACGCTAATCAAGTTCAGTACAAAATGAATAATCATAATAGCACCTACCTACCATATAGTTTATGCGTTCAAAGGGGGCAGTAGTACTATTTAAGTTAAGGTTTGAGAAAGTCAAATCGCCGTGAAAAGTCGATTACGATACAGCAAGGTAGTAAATTCGGTATCAATAAATAGGTAACCGAATAGGTCTCGCTAAAAATTGTATTAAAACTATTCAAATAAAACCAAGGAAAATATAAATCCTAGGTTTTCATTTGTTTAGTTACAAAATGGTATTAAAAAATACCCTATTTGTCGGGGTGGCAGAACTAAATACACCACCACAATATGTTAACTATCAGTATTTTATGGTCTTTATTTTAAATAATTAACCGAACTCTAAACTCGATTTAAAATGGTACAAATTAATGCAAATTTTATGCGTCTTTTGCGATACCAATTTAAGGAATAAAATAACACAAATGAAATTGTGTAAGATATCGGAGGTACTATTTATTCTATTAAGGATCTTAGCATCGTCAAGCCTATGATGAGTCGCCCAAAAAGGGCTTTCCTCAAACCAATAACAGCCCTCGATATCCTTCCAAAGACCACAACATTCCCATCACGTTTCTATAATTATCTCAAACCGAAAAAATGCATAGATATTGGCCATTACGCTCCATAAAAAGTTATTAATCTTAATATGGAAATATAAGGAAATTACCCACTTCTAAAATTAGAATCAAGAAAATTCGAATAACTTTGAAACATTGCCGAAATGGTTTTTTTCGCCATTGAGGAGTGGCGTATTTATCTCTTCTTGGAAGCAATGAACTAAATAAAATGTATTAAGTAAATTTTAGTACTATTGATTGACATACCCTTGCATCTAGAACTATTTAGTAAATTAACCCTGGGCAAGCCTATAGGACATTAAAAAAATACGTTTTCGAACTTTAAATTTGAAAGGCGAGGCAAGCCTCTGGAGTATTTACCCCCTATCAAGAATAAAAAAGACCCACCGTAGCAGCGATGGGCCTTTTCAACTTATGAAAGTGAATACAAATTAGAATGAATAACGCACCCCAAATTGCGCTTGCCATCTGGCACTATTGATGCCAGCATCAAAAATATTCCAGGCCTCTCCATTGGTCGGAGCTTGAAAAGAAAAAGTCGGTGTTGTTCCATCATCTTGAAAGCCTTGAAAACCGATTAAAGAAGTGTTACCTCTATTATTGACAATATACCGTCTGCCCCAATCTTTATTCAAGAAATTGGTGAAATTGAAAATATCCAAACTGAATTTCAAATCATGCTTCTTACCATTTTTTCGTTTGATAAAAAAGCTCTGTTCTATTTTTAAATCAAGCACACTTTCAAAAGGTGTTCTGGCACCGTTTCGCTCGGCGTACTGTCCTCTTCGTTCAGATAAATAATCATCCCCTTCAATAAAACTATTTAAGGCAGCCCATTGTTCAGCAGCCGTTTCACCAGCACCAATTACATCATCGCCATTAAAATCGGTATCCACGAGTACAATATCGCTCTGGTTGGCTGGTACGTAAATTAGGTTTCTATTTTCACTATTACCAGGGTTATCATTATTCAAAGCGCCTTGGTCATTGTATACATAAGAATAACGCTGACCTGATTGACCATTGTAAAATAATGATATCAAGGTTTCAGTAAACTTAAATTCCTTGTTCCAAGAAAGCAGTCCGGTGAATCTTGATCCTGTGTCGAACTGAGAGATTTGAGGGTCTCCAGGAAAGTTTCTACCATTGATACTATGAAAACGCTTCCAGTTATCAGAATTAATAAACTCGGTACCGTCTATGATGGACCTCGCCCTTGTAAAATTATAAGAGGCACTTGCATTCAGGTTTTTTCCAAAACGTTTTTGTAATTGAAACGAAGTACTGAATGTACTTCCTTTACTAGTATTCGTCATCAGCGTGATAAAATTGTAGTCTGGGTCAATAAAATCACCGCTAAAAACGGGTCTGTCATCAGGTGTTCCCGTTAACGTTCCGGTAGGGTTTCTCTCCCTGTTCACATTTTGAACCAACAAATTGTTCAAAGTTTTGGTATACTGGACATCGATTAAAGCAAAAAGGCCAGATTCGAACGTTTTCTCATAGGAAAGGTTGGTCTTAAATACTTGCGGAAACTTAAAATTCTCGGCAAAAATGTCCACATCACCAGATGGGTTGGTATCGTTAAAATTTTGATTGTTCACATCTGGATTCAAAGGAATACCCCCTGCTCCCGGAGGGGCAAAACCAGAACCATTAAACTCAGCTGTAAAGCCTGAGGATAAACCATTTCTAAGGTAAACCCCACCTGGCCATACAAAAGGTACTCTACTGGTAAAAATACCTGCACCCCCTCTTAATTTTGATAACCCATCTCCTTTGATGTCATATTCAAATCCAAGTCTAGGACTAACTAATATCTGGCTTTTAGGCAGCCTACTTGCTTCCGCCCCTTCCAAATCATATCCTGCGGCTTCCAAGAGGGGTATGGTGTTCGTATTAAAGTCATCATTGATTAGAGGTGCATCATCACCAAAAATAGGTACATCAAATCGAAGGCCTCCAGTTAACTTAAACTTCTCGCTGAGCTGAATTTCATCTTGAACATAAAACGCCAATTGAGCTGCGTTGAAATTGGCCGAAGCAGAAATTGCATCATCTCCTATTTCTGTGTTTCCTACCGTATGTCCATATAAATACAGGAAGGCCTCATCTGCAAAGAATTTATCTATACTCGAATATTGATATTGTGCTGGATGTAACGGTAAGAAGACATTCAGAATTTTATAGAACTCATTGTGGGTACCGAATGTCAAAGTGTGTTTATTCTTATAAATGGTAAAATTATCTGTAATCGAGAATGTTTTTTGGTCTACTACATTAGAGTAGGAAAAAGGTTCACTACCTGCTGTAATCGTTGCGTTACCGTCATTGATAAGAATACTGGGGAACGGATCTCCGGTTATATCCCTATCATCAACGACTGAGGTATAGCCCAAAATAAGTTTATTGGATTTATTGTCTCCGAAACGAGAATTGAGTTCCAATGCCGTCGAGTTAGTGGTAGATGGGAAAAATACGGCCGAATTAGAAAACTGTATTCGGTTGACTCCTTGTAAAACTTCACCAGACTGTACACCTTTTACATAACTATGGCGAAGCGATAATTTGTGATTTTGATTGATGTTCCAGTTAAATTTAGCTATCACCTTTTCACCCTTTAATTCAGAAAGTGTATTTCTAAAATCTCCGGTTTCGTAGCCGTAGTCATTCAATAGCCTTGCACGAACTTCATCTATTCTATCAATCGAAGATGCTCCGTTATAATCATTCAATGGAAATGCGAATGGGGTTTCGTCCCTTTGAAATTCCGTATTTACAAAGAAGAAAAGTTTATTTTTGACTATAGGTCCTCCTACCCTAAAACCAAAGGTCTTTGCTGTAAAATCAGGTAATTTAGTGCGTTCCACAGATTCATTATCCGTCGGTGTTTTGCCCGCCAGATTTTGATTTCTTGTCAAGTAATAGAGAGAACCTTCCAATTCGTTCGTTCCTGTTCTGGTCACCGCATTCACAGATCCTCCGGCAAATCCACCTTTGGTCACATCATAGGGAGCAACAGAAATCTGTATCTCCTTGATGGCATCCACACTTATTGGCGAAATACCAGCTTGGCCTCCATTAGTTCCAGAAGTAGAGAGGCCAAAAAGGTCATTGTTTACAGCACCATCAATGAAAATTGCGTTGTATCTATTATTTACCCCAGAGAATGTGGTGGCATTACCATTCGGACTATTGGAGATACTGGCACGAGGATCCAATCGGGTAAAGTCGGTTAAATCCCGAGCGACTGTAGGTGCCTTATCAATAGCATCCCTACCCAGGTTACTTCCTGAACCGGTAGTACTTGAACCTGTATTGCTTCCCACAACCACTACTTCATCCAATTCTTCGGTAGCTTCTTGTAAAGTCACATTTAGGTTAGTTGTCTGACCTAATCGTAAAAAAATATCCGATACCTCATAAGTCTGATAACCTACGTACGAAACATTTAAGCGGTAAGGCCCACCCGTTTCCATATTGACAATCCTGAAGAAACCCTCTTCATTCGTTACGGTTGCATATTCAGAACCTGTCGGAACATGAACCGCAATGACCGTTGCTCCTAGCAAAGATCCGCTAGCATCCGTTACCGAGCCGGACATTGCACTTGTGGTAGACCCTTGTGCAAAAACGCCGATCGAGCACATGAATAAGCTGATAAATAAAATCAGCTTACCCCAATTGTTTTGTTTTTTCATAATTAAGTGTGTAAAAGGTTAAATATTTACTTGGTCAAAATAGTCGGATGTTCAATTTTTATTTGATTATGAAAGATTATCTAACGAAAAGTCAGAATATTCTATCAAAATCTAATCGGTTAAAATTTTTGAACAAACGATTGTTCAAATATAACTATTATTTCAAAACCACCAAATTTTGCAAATTTTAATGGCATTTGCGCTTTAACATTATTGTATAAAAACCTTATTTTGCAGTGCAGTTCAAACGAAAAAATGCATTTACGAATCATTACGATTTTGTACATTCACCACACTATATGGAACTAAAAGAAGCCAAGACACTTAAAGACTTAGCGAAGATTACCGGATTTACCGAATCAACAATTTCAAGAACATTGAATGGAATCGGGACAAAATACCGTATTAGTAAGGACACCCAAAAAAAAATAATCGAAGCGGCCAACGAGGCTAACTTTTCATTCAATGAAAATGCTAGAGGACTAAGATTAAGAAAGACGATGACCGTTGGTTTTATCGTCCCCGACATTTCGAACTCATTCTTCGCCAAAATGGCATCACTCGTCGAGCGCGAAGCAAGGTTGCACAAGTATGCTGTTTTTCTTTGCGATAGTGACAACAGCACGGAAGTGGAACAGGCCTCTATTACGTTATTGCAGAAAAGAAAAGTTGATGGCATTATAGTTTGTCCTATCGGTCTGGAATCAGAGCATCTAGTCAAATTATACAAGGAGACACCTTTGGTATTAGTTGACCGTTATTTTCCAAAAATTGATATCCCCTTCGTAACGTCGAACGATGTTTTGGACTCCTATAAAGTAGTACAGCACCTCATATCAAAAGGACACAAAAAAATTGCCTGTATTCAGGGGGTGGAGCATACCTCTCAAAATGATATGAGAATAGAGGGTTACAAAAAAGCCCTAGAGGATAATGATATCGCTTTTGACCCCAAATTACTTATCGGGAACTCCTTTAGCGAAGAGAATGGTTACAATGCTGCACAGCAGATAATAGGGATGCCCAAAACAAAAAGACCCACTGCTATTTTCTCTTTGAGTAGTATTATCACATTGGGTGCACTTAAATCCTTTACCGAAGCTGGTTTAAAAATTCCAGAGGACTTCTCCATCGTATCCTTTGATGAACAGGAATACTCCGCGCTCTTGGCCACTCCATTAACTACAATAGGACAACCAAAGGAGGAAATGGGAACTAAAGCTTTTCAAATGTTGCTTGCTCAAATGGATTCGGAAAAGGAAGAGAACCTAAAACAAAAGGGACTTCTCTTACCAACACAACTGAACTTCAGGGATTCTATAAAAGCGCCGTAAAGTAATCTCTTATCGCTTTTTGTTATTGAACTCGTCTTGAGTTCTTTGTTTGAAGAAACCTCAATAAAAAAGCACGGTTATTTCCTCTTCCCCTCATACTTAGTCATTAATGCACATTTTGCAATAATAGAACAATCGTTTGTTCAATAACTGATTTTCGTCTATATTGCGAATAAACAAATCAAAAACACCTTTAAGCTAGACCTGATTTATCCATTGAATGAAACTTAGAACTGACCGAGTTATTGAAAGATTAAACGCTTTAGCAGCCATTAGCGATACCACAAATTGTATCGACAGGGCCTATGGCACGGAAGCACACACCGCATCAGGAGATTTATTGATGACGTGGATGTCAAAGGCGGGTTTACACACAAAACGTGATACCATTGGTAACATTAAAGGTGTTCTCTCTTCAAAGGTCGTTGATGCAAAACATTTTATCATAGGTTCTCACTATGATACGGTTTTTGATGCAGGTAAGTATGACGGCCCTCTCGGAATACTTCTAGGGTTGGAAATGGCACAATACATTATTAATAACGATTTACCAATTCCTTTTCATCTGAACGTCATTGCCTTTGCCGACGAGGAAGGTTCTAGATTTAATACGGCATATCTGGGGAGTTCAGCAATTGCAGGTTTTTTTGAAAAATCCTGGCTGCAAAGAAAGGACGATGAAGGAATTTCATTGCAGACGGTAATTCAAAAGAATTCCGGTATTTCCAGCAATATAGACTCCGAATCCATTTCCAAAGAAAATTGTCTAGGTTATTTTGAGGCCCACATAGAACAGGGCCCAGTGCTTTGTAATGAAAATTTGCCCGTATGTCTTGTGAACGGTATCGCTTCACAAACTAGAGTTGATGTACATTGGACAGGTATTAGTGGCCATGCCGGAACCTATCCCATGAACCAAAGGAACGATGCTTTATGTGCTGCGGCAGAGTTCGCTTTGGCAGTAGAAAGTATCGGAAAGGAACACCAAACTAAATTGGTCGCTACCATTGGTAAATTAAATGTCATCCCCAATACTCCAAACGTAATTCCTGGTAAGGTCGAACACACCTTGGATATCCGAAGTCTTGATGACAATTTTCTAATGGAGGTAGGTCAAATTTTAGAACAAAGGGCCAAGGAAATTTCCAAAGAACGCAAGGTGAATCTAGTATGGAATATTATGCAGACCAATACAAGTGTTCAATGCGACAAAAATTTAAAAAGATGTCTAAAAACCGGTATCGAGAAAGCGGGAATACGTCAAGTTTTAGAAATTTCAAGTGGAGCGGGTCATGATGCGGTAATGATTTCTAAAATAGCACCGGTATCAATGCTATTTGTGCGATGCAAGGATGGCATCAGCCACAATCCATTGGAATACGTCACTCCTGAAGACATTGAAAAGTCGTTGGAAGTGTGCGATAATTTTATCAAAGAACTTATACACCAAAACAGTTAATGTGAGCCTATGAAAAATATAAAACTTACCGCGATTTCCACTACGGTTTTCGAAAGAGACCATGCTTTATTGACCGGAGATGGTTTTGTGAATAGCGTCTATCCGGGGTGGACCGATTGCGAAGTTAATGTGGTCATCAACGAAGCTATGGGAGCTGACTTTTGTCAGTTATTGGTTACCCCTGAGAAAAATGGCATTCTTAAAGGTCAAAATATAGAAACACAAATCTTCTTTTATGTTGTCGAAGGATCTACAACACTACAGTTAGACGGCGGCCAGACAGAAACGTTGACGAAAGGGTCATACGCCTATATTCCGGTAGGAAAATCTTACCTATTCAATGGATTTGAACCAAACACTCAAATCTTGACTTTTCATAAGAAATATGAACTCCTCGAAGGGTATTCGGCTCCGGACATCGTTGTTTCACACGAATCAAAAATAGACCAAACCATCTATTGTGATGACCCTAACTTATTAATGCAGAACCTCTTACCAGACCAAGAAAACATGGCATTCGATATGGCCATCAACATATTCACCTATAATCCAGGGGCAAATCTTCCTTTTGTGGAAACCCATATTATGGAGCACGGTCTCATGTATTTGCAAGGGCAAGGTATCTATAGACTCGCCGATAAATGGTATCCGGTAAGAAAAGGGGATTGTATCTGGATGGCTCCCTACTGTCCACAATGGTTTGGAGCTTTAGGTACAGAACCTGCTATTTATATCTATTATAAAAATGTGAATCGATTTCCAATTCAACCGTAAGTAATATATGCAAAGAGTACATCAAGAACTTAAAAAACTTGCCAGTATTTCCGCAACTCCTAATCCATCTGTTACCAGAGTTGTTTATTCTAAAGAAGATTTAAAAGCAAGAACATACTTTATATCCTTATGTTCTGAATTATGCCTAAAGGTTAGAACGGATGCTATTGGAAACACCTTTGCTAGATGGGAAGGCAAAAACCCTTTGCTTCCCGCTATCGGAACGGGTTCACACATTGATGCCATACCAGAATCCGGTATGTATGATGGAACAGTGGGTGTATTCGGGGGCTTAGCTGCAATCCGTTATGTAATGGAATCCGGTTACGTGCCTGAACGGTCTATTGAGTTATTGCTGTTTACCTCTGAGGAACCCACAAGATTCGGAATAGGTTGTTTAGGTAGCCGCATGTTAAGCGGCCAATTATCTTTGAAAAATGCTCGCAAACTAAAAGATTCAAAAGGTCGCGACCTAATAGAACTCTTACAATGGTTTAATTTTGATGGTCAATTAAAAGATATTCCCCTAAAAAAAGGATACTATGATGCCTTTGTAGAATTGCATATTGAACAAGGTCCTATTTTAGAAAAAGAAAATGTAGATATTGGTATTGTGACAAAGATAGCTGCTCCTAGTGCTTTGCGAGTTTCTTTAAAGGGCCAGGGTGGGCATGCAGGATGTGTGCTAATGGATGATAGGAAAGATGCAGGTTGTGCCGCTGCGGAGATTGCTTTGGCCGTAGAACGTATCGCGAAAGAATCCTCTAGTATAGATACCGTTGCGACCACAGGAATTTTGGATATAAAACCGCGAGCTGTAAACAGTATTCCTAAGGAGGCATATCTTGAAATAGATTTAAGAGATACCAATGTAGCCGTTCGAGATAAGGCTATAAGGGACTTAAAAAATGAAATCGAAATCATTTGTAACCGAAGAAATATTGAAAGTTCAGTTGAACTACTGAATTGTGACAATCCTGCAATCTGCCAAAAAGAGCTCGTTGATGCAGTGCAAGCTGCAACTGAAAATTTAGGATATTCTCATAAAAAAATGATTAGCCGAGCGTATCACGACACTTTGTTTATGGCTCAACTCTGTCCGACTACGATGATATTTATTCCCTGTCGTAAGGGAGTTAGCCATCATCCAGACGAATATAGTTCTCCCGAACAGATTGAAAAAGGAATAGAGACTCTGGCGCTAACGCTAAAGTCTCTATCCTCAAAATAACGGTTGGTGTTGTTTTCTTACTCTTTATAGGATTTCCTTTAAAGCCCCGATGAGCATATTTACATGATTTTTAGTACAACTCTCGCCCATAATACCAATTCGCCAAATTTTACCGGCAAAATCACCCAAACCGCCTCCTACTTCGATATTGAAATCGTTTAAAAGTACACTTCTTAGTTTGGCCTCGTCTTCAATAGCATCAGGTAAATAAACAGAGTTCAAATTAGGAAGCCTATTTTCTTCATTTACCAAATAGTTAAATCCTAAATTCTCTAACTCAACCTTTAAATGTTCATGTATTTTTTGATGTCTTTCCCATCTGTTTTCCAAGCCCTCTTCCAAAACCAAACTTAGTGCCTCGTGCATGGCATATACCGACGAAACGGGAGCGGTGTGGTGGTATGCCCTTTTTGCACCTGCCCAATAATTCTTCACAAGGTTTAAATCCAGAAACCAACTTTGTACTTGGATTTTACGCGCTTCTAGAGCTTCGACCGCTTTAGGGGAGAAACTTACAGGTGACAAACCCGGAGGCGCACTTAGATTCTTTTGAGTGCCACTATATATGGCATCAATACCCCATTCATCAACCTTTAAAGGGACACCACACCAAGAGGTTACCGCATCTACCACAAGCAACGAATCAGCATTGTGCACTAGGTCACTAATTTCAGCCAATGGCTGTAAAGCTCCAGTAGAAGTCTCTGCATGCACTAGTGCGACCAATTTGGGTTTTGAGCATTTTTCTAAGGCGGATTTTACCTGTTCCACATTTGTAACCTCGCCCCATGGTGTATTGATTTTGTGAACCACGGCGCCACATCGTTGGGCGATATCAACCATACGCCCACCAAAAACACCATTAATGCATATAATGCATTCATCACCTGGCTCCAATAAATTGACCAAACAGGTTTCCATACCAGCACTGCCGGGAGCGGATACGACAAAGGTCAGTTCGTTTTTTGTTAAAAACGTCTGCTGTACCATATCCTTTACTTCGTCCATCATTTGAACGAAATGCGGATCCAAATGACCAATTAACGGAGAAGACATTGCCTTCAAAACTCTAGGATGCGCATCTGACGGCCCTGGTCCCATTAAGAATCTTTTCGGTGGATTGAATGAATAACTCATATTTTTAGTTTTTTACTTGGTTTAAATAATTTCTGTTCTCTTTTGTTTCCAAACCGTAATGAATCTGTAAAAGCTGGCTTGCTACACTAATTGCGATTTCTTTAGGTGTTTCGCCTCCGGTATTTAATCCAATCGGGCATACGACTTCACTCATCCCCTCAGGAATGGACATCTCTTTTATCAACATATTGTTGAAGCGAACACACTTAGTTTTACTACCTATCAGACCTAAGTATTTTGTCTTTTTTGGTATGGCCGTGGCGATAATTTCAAAATCGATGGTATGGTCATGTGTCAATACCAAGACATAACAATTTGAACCCCATTTTACGGCATCTCGAAAGGTTTTAAAATCTCTTATATCAACCTCACAGATTTCAATGCTTGAATCGAGTTCTAAATCTTTAAACCAATCTTTACGAGAATCGATAAGCTTAACCTTAAAGGGAGTGCCCACCAATATCTTCGCTATTTCAACACCAATATGTCCCGCTCCGAACAAAAAGAGCTCCGGTAATCCGTTCATAGGTTCTATTAAAAGTTCTACTTTTCCGCCACAGCATTGCTCAAATTCAGGTCCTAATGTAAATATGACCTCCGAAATACGATTCTTCTTTATAGCTTCCAGAGCTTTATCAATAACCTGAAACTCCATCTTACCCCCTCCGACCGTGCCGTGGAACTCGTTTTCGCTTGCGACTATCATACGTGAACCCAAAGTACAAGGCGCAGATCCCAGTACTTTTGTGACAGTGACCAGTGCGACGAGCTCATACTTTTTTTTGTATTCATTTAATACTTGAATCCAATCAAACATGTCTTATACGTTCTCTTCCTCCAACTTTCTATTCTTCAAAATAGTAACGAAGGAGCGGCTTCTTACTTCTTCTAATGTCAAGCCCGTTGCTAATACTTCTTCTTCCGATATCGCACCGCTATTCAGTCCCTTCAAAAAATAATTCAGTAACCCCTGACCAGTGGCGGCATCATCAAATGTATCGCCTATAAGAGTAGCTCTTGCAGCGGTCTCCATAAAGCTCTTTAACCGTATTACGGCATCGTCATAACTCTCTAAGAAAAAAGCAAAAACAGCAGTATAGCGCATAGGCAATTGGGCAGGGTTTAAATCCCAACCTTGATACAGACCTTTATATAATGAATGTCTGATATGCTCATATCCCTTTCGCCACGCTCGATGTACGACCATTTTATTTTCAGCTTCCTGCTCCTTGGAGAGCTCCCCACGATGCGGACCTATGGGCATGGTGTTCGTCGCGCCATCAGATAGCCAAATTCCCGTATGGGATAAAGCTACCTTGGTAGTATAGTGCGCAAAATCACACACTCCGTGGTCCATTTCTTGGTATTTTGCCGTGATATTGTTGGATGCTGTATAATCATAGGTTCCAAAATGAGTTGCAATACACCTTCCCTTACTGGCCGCAATAAATCGCAAAAGTGGATTAGTACCTTCAGCATCCATAACGGCTTGGGTGGTCTCCACCATAATTTCCATTTTTAGGGAATTTTGGGATAGTGCAAAAGTTTTCTCCAGTACTTCCAAAAACAACACCAAGGCGGTCACTTGCTCTGGAATGGTTACTTTAGGAAGCATCACCACAAAATTATCAGGCAATTTTCCATCGGTTTTTAGAAGTAAAGTGGTCAGAAAGATATCCAACGTTCTCAATCCTCTATTTTTAAGTTCTTCTGTAAAAGGCTTAATCCGTATGCCGATAAATGGTGAAAGTGTATTTTCCTCCATGCCCTTAGCAACTTCTTCGGCCGCGTTCATCGCAGTTTGGTCTTCTTCGGCATTGGAGCGATTACCGAACCCATCTTCAAAATCTATTCTAAAATCTTCAACTGGTTCCGAATTTAGTTTATCAATGACCTTATTGTAAATCTTGTAGCAAAAGCCCGCTTCATGATTTTTGAGTTCAGCATAATCGAATCCTGATATTTCTGATATCATTTTTTGTTGACTGGCTACATCATCCGGAAGCCTTTCATATCCTTTAAGCTGAAACGCCTTTGCAAACGCTATACAATTAGGGGCATAGTGCAATAGTGATTTAATGGCAATCTTACCAAGATTCTTAGGCGTTTCGGAATTAAATAGATGTGCACCACCGTAGACCGTATGGACGGGTTGCCTGTCTTGTCGGTCACCTTTGTAGCGTTTGTTGAATGCCTTATTTGCATTTTCTAAATCCTTAAAAATGACTTCCTTGGTATCGTTTTTTATACTCTGATTCATTGTTCTGTTTTTATTTTTTAACTGCCTTTATACGTAGAAAAACCGTAAGGGCTAATCAACAACGGAATGTGATAGTGTCCTTTGTCAGTAACTGAAAAAGTAATTTGTACTTGGGGATAAAAGGAGTTTAACCCCTTGGTTTTTTGGTAGGATGCCGTTTCGAAAACCATTTCATAATCTCCAATTTCCAAGTTTCTTCCAGGAGGAAGCAAATCGGAAACCCTACCATCTGAATTGGTAACGCCTATGCTCAATAATTTTTTGCCATTACCGCTAATTTGCTTTAGCGAAACGGGGAGTCCCGCCGCAGGAAGCCCTGTTCTTGTATCTAGCCCATGTGTGGTGATATGGCTTCTTAAGCTTTTATCCAGGGCAACTTCTTCTATTAATTTTATCAATCGAATAACCGTAATCTTATGCTGCTCGTTCATAGCAACATGAAGCTCTTCTTCGGGCGAATTCAATAGCCTTTTCTCAACTATAGCCAGCATTTCTTCTGCTGATTTACCACTTGCGCTTACAATAAATATGTAATCGAACTTTGATTCATATTCATCATTTGCCTTTTTTAAGGCTAGCAACGTATCCATATCAGCATCATCTACTTTTGCCTGTTCTTTGCCGGCCCATTCTTTGGTATGTGCGAACTTTTCTTTTAGGCTTTCAACATCCCCTATTTTCGGATGTCCTTTAAACGCCTCCAGATAATCCTCCTTGCCACATTTCGAGTACCAAATCGATGCTGCTTTTGCAATCAAATCACTGCTTGAAGTGAAAGGTCTTTGGTCTGCCAATAGTTTCGCCCATTGAACGGATACACAGCACTTATTTAGTGCCGCGGCAACTTGTTCCACATTCTGAGCATTCAATTCGTTTAAGGTTGTCATCATATTCGTTTACTCGATAATCGAGATTTAATATGCTCCGACGCTTGCGCCGTAATCAATGTTAATTTTCCTTCTAATGTCTCGTATGCTTGCCCCGAGGTTTTTTACTTTGGTGCGCCTTGGTTCATCCAACAATTAATCATATCACGCTCTTCTTCGAGCATTCCTGTTTGGTTATTATTAAAGGGCATGTTCTTACTCAATACCGCTCTTTGATAAATCTTCTCTCTTAGATTATAGATTTGTTCAGGGGTATCGTACATTACCCCGTTGGGAGCCACTTTCCAAACCTCGTCCTTGGGGCTCTTGGAATGGCAGACCGCACATCTATTTTTTACAATACTGACCACTTCAGTGAAGGATACCTCGGTTGTGCAGTTTTCATACTTAGGTGGTTCGGGTGCCGTAGTAAAGGCTACCCCCAATAGAATTATAACGGAAATAGGCATAATCCACACCGAGAGTTGTCCTTTCTCACGAAGGTTTAAATAATGCTTTATGCCAGCGGTTCCAACAGTTATTGCGATAAGTACCGCCCATTCGTAATCGTTCCCGAAGGTGCTAGGGAAGTGGTTGCTCACCATCACAAACAGCACCGGCAGTGTAAAATAGTTATTGGTGTATGACCTCATCATTGCGGCCTTCCCATCCTTGGGGTCTGGTAATTCTCCTTTTTTAGCAGCGTTGACCATACGTTTTTGCCCAGGGATAATCACGAAGAACACATTGGCCGCCATCAAAGTCCCTAAGAAAGCACCGAAGTGAATATAGGCGGCACGACCACTAAATATCTGACAATAAATCCACGCAAAAACAAAAACCAGCACGGTAATGGCAATTGTAAATATTGTTTTGTTCTTGCTCAGATGTTTACAGATTTGGTCATATAGAATCCACCCGATGACCAAAGAAAGAACACTAATACTTATTGCGGTAAATGCGGAAATGTCCAACACCTCTGGGTCGATGAGTATCGACTTCGCGTTGAAATAGTAAACGATAATCAACAGCGAGAACCCCGAAAGCCAAGTGAAATAAGCTTCATATTTGAACCAATGGAGGTCTTTGGGAATCCTTTTAGGCGCCAACTTGTACTTCTCCAAATAATAAAAACCGCCACCGTGAACGGCCCATAAATTTCCAGCAAGTTCGTCGCGCACATTTTCCGTGCGATTGAGGGCATTTTCTAGAAAAACAAAATAGAACGAGGCTCCAATCCAGGCAATACCAAATGTGATATGAATAACACGTACCACCAGGTTCATCCATTCCATAAAATGACCTTCCCAGATGGTTCCCCTTAAAAAAAGATAAACAATGCCGAGGCCGCTCAAAGCGGCGAATACAAGAAGCGCATAAAACCAATTTTGAGACGTTTGTAGCGAAGTAACTTTGACTTCATTCCCCTGCTGCTTGAAGTGCTTAATCATTTGGCGAATTTTGTACGTTCCCAAAACGACAAATACAAAAAGGAAAAGCCAAGTGAGCAATATCATCAATTTCATCATCATCTCCTTTTTGAATTATTGCCAGTTGTTACTTTGCGCCCACTTCGTTCTAAAAGTTCACCCTTGTTTTTATTGATACATTTCGAGGCGTGAACAACATGACATCCATTTACGAATGTATCGGTAACCCTTCCTTTCAGTTTCTGTCCCAAATATGGAGTTGCTTTGTGCCTATGGTTTATTATTTCTTCGGTTAGCATGTATTCTACAGTATCATCCCAAATCGTGATATCAGCATCGTAACCTTTCTTTAGAAAACCCTTTCGGGATTCCAGACCTAAAAATTCCGCTGGTTTTTGGGTCAACATCGGGATTAGTTTTTCTAAAGGAATACCCCGCAATTTGAATTCTGTATTCATTACCGAAAGGGTGAATTGTAATCCGGAAATACCTCCCCAAGCAGTAAAGAAATCGCCGGAGCCCAATTGTTTGATTTCAGCAGGTGCTGGAGAATGGTCGGAGGCTATGAAATCTATAGTTCCTTTTTCAATTGCATCCCATAACAATTCATTATTTTTCTTTTCCCGAATGGGAGGGGCACATTTATAAATCGGCGCCTCATCTGGAATTTCTTCTGAACTAAAAAAAAGGTAGTGCGGACAAGTCTCAACACTCAACTTATCCGTTTTTGATTTTCGGTCAGCCAATTTTTCAATCAATTCCGATGCGGACAAATGCACAATATGAACCTTGATATCGAATTCCTTTTGAATTTCCAATGCCAGGTCTATGGCATTATTCTCCCATCTTTGAGGCCGAGAATCAAGGTATTCTTGATAGCTTTTTGGATTTTTAACCTTTGGCACTTCACCATCTTCTAATTCACAATGAAGCAATAAGGGAACGTCATATTGCTTAAGAACGGGAGCAACGGCTTTAAGATGCTCAGCATCAACCTTGGGAAATTCATCTATACCGGAATGCGATAAAAACCCCTTAATGCCGAATGCACCAAACGTGATAAGGTGCTCTATTTCAACGGCATTGAGAGGTATAAGTCCGCCATAAAATCCGCAGTTTACATGCAATTTTCCCTTTGCAGCTTCCTTTTTTTGCCGAAACGCATCTATAGTTGTCGTTACCGGACTTGCATTTAATGGCATTTCTATTAGTGTAGTAATTCCACCGGCTGCGGCCGCCTGTGTCGCCGTATCAAAACCTTCCCAATCTGTGCGACCAGGTTCGTTGATGTGAACATGGGCATCGATAATGCCCGGCATGATGATGAAATCGCCGTAAGAAGTGAAAGGAACGTCGTCAATACGTTTTTGTCCATTAAAAATGTAATGTATACAGCGGTCCTTTATATAAAGTGTAGCTTCTTGAAATTTATTTTCAATAAAACAACGCTTGCTATGAAGAAGAAAAACTGTCATTGTCCTATTGGTTATATAATCCCAATAAGACTTTTTCAGGAGTCATTGGTGCATGGAACTTCATTTTATAGTTAGGGTTAAAGGCTTTCATCGCATTTTGAATAGCAAAATAGGCACCTATACCATACATCAGTGGCGGCTCACCCACCGCTTTTGATTTTAAAATGGCCATGTCATTACCATCCGTTTCCAATGGTAAAACCTCCACTTCTTTTGGCACTGAATAGATGTCCGGTACTTTGTATGTTGACAGCGCATTCGACAATAATCTGCCATTTTCGGCATAGGCGATTTCCTCCAAAGTCATCCATCCAATACCCTGAATGAGCGCTCCTTCTACCTGCCCCAAATCGATACCGGGATTCATACTTTTTCCGTAATCGTGCACAATTTTCACACTATCGAATTCATAGGTGCCACGAAGGCAATCTACCGTTGCAGTAACGATTGCCGTACCGTATACGTGGTATGCGAAAGGATGCCCTTTTTCCTTGCTTTTATCAAAGTGGATAATAGGCGTGGCGTAATGGGCATTTTCCGTTAGTGCCACGCGCAGTGCCATGGCCTTAAAAATCAATTGTTCCCAGGTTATATCCGTTTTTTGTCCGGCTACATAGACCCACTCATCTTTTAACGCTACCTCTTTTTCATCGACTTTGTATTCCTGCGCTACGATAGTCTTAAGTCGATTCAAAAGGTTTTCACAGGCCATAACAAGGGCCTTTCCATTTAAATCTGCCGTTGAGCTCGCAGCTGATGGCGAAGTATTGGCGACCCGAGTGGTATTAGTACTTTCTATTTTGACCTTTCTACCGTTTACTGAAAAAATATCAGCGGCAATCTGGAGTAATTTGGTGTTCACGCCTTGCCCCATTTCAACGGCGGCCGTACTGATACCGATACTCCCATCTTGATAAATATGTACCAAAGCACGGGCGTGGTTCATTTGGGTATTGGTAAAGGAAATACCAAAAGTAATTGGCATTACTGCGAGGCCTTTTTTAGCCACGGGACTATTGCTATTGAATTCATATATTTTTTCTCGCGCCTGCTCAAGCTGAAACTTTTCTTTGGCGGACATCCACGAATTTTTAGCCTCTACCTTGGTAGCCACTTGCCCATAAGAAAATTCCTGATTCTCTTCTAACAAATTAGCTTCCTGGATAGCGCTCGGTAAAACCCCTAGTTCAGATGCCGCTTGGGCTATAGCGGATTCGATTACGAACATGCCCTGAGGCCCTCCAAAACCGCGAAACGCCGTGTTCGGAGGAAGGTTTGTCTTGCAACTATATACCGTTGATTTTACGTTAGGTACGTAATAACTATTGGTTGCATGAAAAAGAGTACGTTCTGCAATGGCCGGAGATAGATCGGCCGCAGCTCCCGCATTCTGAAGTAGTTCTACCTCGTAAGCCAAAATCTTCAAATCCTTTGATAGACCAATTTTATAGGTACTATTATAAGGATGTCTCTTTCCCGTCATTCGTAAATCATCATGACGGTCCAAAATCAATTTCACGGATTGGTTCAAATGCTGTGCTGCCAATGCGGCCATGACCGCCCAAGGAGTCGCTTGGTCTTCCTTACCTCCAAATCCACCTCCTAATCGGGTTACATCTATTTCTATTTTATGCATGGGTAGACCCAAAACTTGAGCCGTAGTTTTTTGAACGGCAGTAGGGCCCTGAGTTGAAGAAACAATTCTGATGTTACCATTTTCCAATGGTTCCGCATAGGCACCTTGTGCCTCTATATAAAGATGTTCTTGCCCATTTGAGAATGATTCTCCCTCAAAAATATAGTCGCATTCAGCAAATGTGCCGTCCACATCGCCCAAATTGAAAGACCTTGGCGCGCTTATAAAACTGCCCTTTTCTTTTGCCTGCTTGGCAGTTGTTATAACAGGTAGCTCTTCATACTCCGCTACTATTAGCCTACGGGCTTTTTTTGCTATGGTTTTTGTTTCCGCTACAATCAAAGCCATGGGTTGGCCCCAATAATGTACCTCACCTTCTGCGAATAAGGGTTCATCAGGAAAAATACCGCCAATCTGATTCTCACCAGGCACATCCTTCGATGTTAAAATACTAACGACACCGGTCAAATCGAGAGCTTTGGAGTAGTCGATATTTTTGATTTTACCATGGGCACAATTCGAATCGAAAACCACCGCATGTAACGTACCCTCTCGGACGTTTACATCATCTACGTACAAAGATTCTCCCCTTAGGTGGGTATAGGAGTCAATATTCCGTATTCCCCTATCAATAGGTTTTGAACTCTTTTTCACTTTTGGCGGGTGTAGGGTCTTAACTAGCTGCATGGGTCAAAAAATCTTGTAGTTTAAATTTGTTGGGAAACAATTCCGTAAAATGGGCAGTGAACAATTGTCTTGCTAATAGACGTTTGTATTCCTTAGTGCCTCGAACATCGGAAATAGGTGAAATCTCCTCTTGGAGAAGTTCGGCCGCCAATGCTATCGTGAGGACGTCTAAAGACTTTCCTATTAGATACTCAGAGGTTTTTCGTAAGTACTTGGGTATCGGAGAGACACCGCCCATGGCCACATGGGCATTAACAACAGTACCTGTATTACTTAGCTCAATACTGATTGCGGTATTTACACTAGCGATGTCTAAATAAGTACGCTTGCAGACCTTCTCAAAATTAAATGAGGTATTAGGTGAAAGCACATCAAAACTGATTTCCGACAACACTTCTCCCTCCTGTAAATCGTACGTTTTATATCCTTGATAAAAGTCTTTGAGCGATATCTGTCTCTCACTATCCTCTTTTTTTAGCGTGATAGTACTATCGAGCGCCAAAAAGAAAATGGTCATATCGCCTATAGGAGATGCGTTGACCAAGTTGCCACCAAAGGAGGCCATATTTCGGATAGGTTCCGAGGAAACCAAAGTAAGATGCTTGTCTAAATTAGGAAACATCTTCTGGATATGAGGATTATTCCAGAACTCGGTAACTGTAGTGTTGGCCCCTATGAAACATCTATGTTGTTTTATCCGGATGCCCTTGAACTTTTGTTCGGCAGCAACCAAGAAAACATCTTCTTCGATTAGACTCTCAGGTCGCTGCACATACATGTCGGTTCCACCCGACACTAGCAAAGACCTCCTACTATTTTTAGTCTTACGCCTTATCTTTTCAAGCTTGTGTGGAATTTCAAGGAAGTACTCTGGGATGAATCGATTCTTGACCAGCCATGAAATTCTGTTATCGGAATCAATGTCACTTAGTTCCTCCGCTACTTCTCTTGCCGCTCTCTCAATGGATTTATAGCCTGTGCACCTACAAATATTGCCGCTTATGGCTGCCAGAACATTATCGTAGCTTTTCTCTTTTTCCGAAAAGGCAAATCCAGTAAGCGATAGTGCAAAGCCAGGTGTACAAAACCCACATTGAGTGGCATAGTTCCGCTTCATAGCCTCTTGGGCGACATTCAATTTACTAGTAAGGTTTACTCCTTCAATTGTAACAATGTGTTTTCCTTGGGCATTCCCTAAAGGGGAAATGCAAGATGTTATACTTTGATAATCAATGCCGCCATCACTATTCAAGGTTCCTGCCAGTGCGGAACAGGCAGCGCAGTCGCCCTCTCGACAGCCGATTTTTGTACCGGTCAGGCGTTGCTGATACCGAACAAAATCCAGCAGCGTCATACCAGATTTAGCTTCGGTTCGAATGTGTTTATTGTTTAGAATAAATTCAATCATAATTTTAAAGTATCGTAGTAGTACGCCAAACTGTTTGGCATACAAAACAATCTGAACAATCGTTTGTTCAATTTATTAAAAAAAATCCGAACTATCCCAAAAAACTTAAAACTTCTTTGAATTTTATGAACTTCGCTAATAATCATTGAATAATTCCTGCATTGTTTCTTTTTGAGCACTACTTGGAAAAGGAATGCTCAATAACATTGATAATGTGGCCGCAATTTGGTCTGTGGTATATTTTTTTGCTGACTGACCAGGTTTTATATTCCACCCATACCAAAGCATGGGTACATGGGTATCGTTATTATATGAAGTGTAGTGGGTAGCGCCATATTCCCAATCCTGCATCCAACCCGGATGATACGCGACATACACATCTCCAGAACGACCTCTATTGTAACTTTTTCCGAGGAGCATATCCATATCACCATTTGAAATCTTAGTATTAACGCCAGTAGGTAGATAAACCTCTTTCACTCCCTCAAAATCATTCAAGTACTCTTGAATTTTATACAAAACTTCTCTTTTAGAGCCCGCATCTGTATCAACATATAGCTGTGTATTGTCCATAAATGAGATTTTGGCACCTTCGCCGAATGCCATTTTTAATTTATCGTTTAAGATTTTGGTCATCGACTTTGGATTATATGTGCCGGTGGGAATGTTTACCTCTTTTAAAAATTTTGGATTGTCGCTGGCAGCATGGTCAGCGGTTAAAAACAAAAGATAGTTTCCCTCACCGACTTCATTATTCAGGAACGCCAAAAGTTCTGCCAAATCTCTATCTAATCTAATATAGGTATCTTCCAATTCTTTGGAGCGGATGCCGAAATCATGTCCTACTTTATCAGTGCTCGAATAACTAATAGATATAAAATCAGTAGTTTCTCCTTTACCTAGATTTTCTTCTTTTATAACGGTTGTTGCCAAGTCGGTAAGTAGCGTATTCCCAAATGGTGAATGCATCAAAAGACTGTATCCACCATTTTTATGCTTTAACTTCCCTAGGTCATAAGGAAATGTGGCTTTTGTCCTGCCCACAAAGATTTTTTCATGTTCAGAATCGTCGGGATTACTATTTCTATATTTATCGTCGGATAATAGCGGTTTCCAAATCGTATTGATTAACTCATCCGATTTACGTTTGTCATTAAACGTGTTTATGTACGAGGGCAAAATATCGGTGTAGTAGGAACTGGAAATAAAATTGCCGCTCTTTTCATCAAACCAGAAGGCATAATCGGCTAGGTGTCCCGCTGGTAAAATTGCAGCCCTATCCTTTAGGGACAGTCCGATTACTTTTGACCTTTTATTGGTATGCAGCTTCAGTTCATCAGAAATTGTAGTACCAAGCAAATTTCTCGGTGATGCGGGTGATATGCTCTTATCTCCGGAAGTATCTGTCGAACTTCTTATGAATGAAACCGTACTATCTGCAACACAATACATCATTTTACCCGATTTCCTATCATACCAATGGTTTGATACGATTCCATGGTTTGCAGGGGTGGTTCCAGTAAAGATTGTTGCATGCCCTGGTCCGGTTTCCGTAGGTATGTAATTGTAATGGGTGTTTTTGTTGTTAAACCCTTCGTGCATCAGTTTTTTAAAACCATTTTCAGAGTAATTGTCATAAAACCGATATAGATATTCGGACCTCATTTGGTCGACCACAATACCAACAATTAATTTGGGTCTTGGATTTTGCTGCGCATTTGTAGTGTAAAAAAATAATAACAAAGGCGTAAAAATTCTAATTACTGAAATCTTCATACTTAATTATCTAAACCTTAATATTTTGGTTATCACCTTTTTGATAATCCGCTAAGAATTTTTTCAATCCACTTGCCGTCAGCGGATGAGACAATAGACCTTCGATGGCAGATAGCGGTCCGGTCATTACGTCCGCGCCAATTTTTGCACAATTAACGACATGCATCGTGTGCCTTATAGACGCCGCTAAGATTTCCGTTTCAAACCCATAATTGCCATATACTTGCTTTATTTCTTCTATCAAATGCAAGCCATCTGTAGAAATATCATCCAATCTTCCTAAAAATGGTGAAACATAAGTAGCTCCGGCTTTAGCAGCTAATAGCGCCTGCCCTACGGAGAACACCAAGGTGACATTTGTTTTTATCTTTTTATCGGAAAAGTATTTACAAGCTTTTACGCCATCTGCAATCATGGGTAATTTCACTACTATCTGCGGATGTAAGGCCGCTAAAATCTCTCCCTCGGAAACCATATCTGTATAATCTGTAGAAATAACTTCTGCCGAAACATCTCCATCGACGATATTACATATATCCACATAGTGCTTCAGAATATTTTCTTCACCAACAATACCTTCTTTAGCCATCAGCGAAGGGTTGGTTGTAACACCGTCCAGTACACCAAGATTCTGTGCTTCTTCGATATCCTTCAAATTTGCTGTATCAATAAAAAATCTCATAAGTTCCAATCAGTTAAATTCGACATCTTTTTTATGCTTGTATCTAAAGAATATGGCAAAGGCCGCACCAATAACCATAGCATAGATGGCAAAAACAAACCAAATCATCGGCCAATCTTTCATGCCTTCGGTAGTATAAAAATCTACTATGATACCACTTGCATACGCGCCCAACATAAAACCGATTCCATTGACCATCATCATAAACAGACCTTGCGCACTAGAGCGTATTTTCGGACTCGTTTCTCGATTTATATAGAGCGAACCGGACACAAAATAGAAATCGAAGGCCATACCGTATACCAGCATGGATAGAATCAAGAATACCAAACCTATGCCTTCAGGATAGCCAACTGCGAAAAGTGCGAACCGCAGCATCCAAGCGAACATGCTCATCAACACTACTTTTTTGATACCATAGCGTTTCAGAAAAAAGGGTATCGCCAAAATAAAAAGTACTTCAGATAGCTGGGATAGCGATATCAAGAATACGGAATGCTTTACTGCAAAAGAGTCACTGTAGTCAATCTCAAAGTCGTTCAAAAATGGGACGCCCCAGATGTTCGTAACCTGAAGGGCAATCCCCAAAAGCATTGAGAATATAAAGAACACAGCGAGATTTCGATTACGGAAAAGCTTAAAAGCGTCAAGACCGAAGCGCTGCACGATAGTTTTAGCCTCAGTATTATCAACTGGGACTTTGGGTAAGGTAAAAGCATACAGGCCCAATACAAACGAAGCAACCGCACCAACATAAAATTGTGAACTACTGACCTTAAAACCCAAAGCATCGACTGACCAAGCCGCCAAAATAAAACCTACCGTACCCCACACTCTAATAGGAGGGAAGGTTTTTACCGCGTCAAAACCTTTATTTTCAAGATTAAAATAGGAGATGGAATTATTCAAGGCCAATGTCGGCATATAACAAATGGAAACGAGAAGCATCAGCACATAAAATGCAGCATAGTCTGTAATTTGACCAAGGGTTAAAAAGAGCAGCGCCAATAATAAATGACAGATGCCAAATACTTTTTCAGCATTTAAAAACTTATCGGCTACCATACCCAGAAGAGGGGGCATAAAAATTGAAGCAATACCTAAAGTAGCATACACAGAACCCACCTGAAGTCCTGTGAAATTCAAAGTTTCTACCATGTAGGCTCCTGCTGATAGTAGCCATGAGCCCCATGAGAAAAACTCTAAAAAGTTCAGAATAGCCAGTCGTTTCTTTATATCCATTCGGATTCGTTATAAAATTTCACCTAAAAGTTGTTGGATTTTTATGCCGGATGTTCGGCCAAAGCGCGATGTAACATCGCAATAAATTTTTGACTATCCGCCTTCAAGACTACCTCTGCATTGGGAGGTCTACCGGATGAGCCTATAAAATCAATGACTGTTTGCCCACGCGACTCATCGTCGTTCAGAAGAATAGAAACAAAAGCCTTTTTGCTTTCTGTCGCGATTGTATCATCCAAGGCAATAGCCATGGCGATGGGGTCGGGCAAATCGAACCCTTTTAAATGAGACGATTGTTGTGCGTATTCAACCAAAGTTTTTTGAACATCGACAGCAAAGTCCGCCAAAGGTGTGCCGATTTCTCGTAATTTTTGTACTTCTGTGTCATCAAAAACAGCATATTCTCGCGAAACATCCCAGCCCACCATCTTAATGGGAATACCAGATTCAAAGACAATTTTAGCAGCTTCTGGATCCGCCCAAAAATTGTATTCCGATAGTGGGGTTACATTGCCTCTACCTTGGCCTACACCGCCCATGATAACACAATCTTTCACTTTTGTCGCGATAGACTTGTCTAAAAGTAGCGCCGTGGCGATATTCGTTAGCGGAGCCAAACAGATTAAGGAAATTTCCCCCTCGTACTTGTTTATCCTATCTATCAACGTGGTAACAGCATGTTCACTTTTAGGGGTAAAACCGTGTAGTGGCAATCCGATATCACTCATACCGTCATTACCATGCACATGTTCGGCAGTTTTAAGCGCACGAACCAAGGGTTTATCCAACCCTGGATAAACAGGTAAATCCGCCTCACAAAGTGCCAAGGTATACATTGCGTTTTGTACCGCTTGATTTAATGGCACATTACCTGCTACCACGGTAATGGCCTCAATTGATACTTCCGGCTGTTTCACGGCCATGATTAAAGCCACGGCATCATCCGAGGCGGTATCTGTATCAATTATAAGTTTTCTTGGCATCTGTTTTCCTAATTTTATATGATATTAATGATGAACCAATTTATCTACCTCCGCGCGGAAAGGAATAGAAGCCTGTGCTCCCAATTTTCCGACTCCGATGGAAGCGGCCTTATTGGCAAATTCGATGGCACTTCTCCAGTCATTTCCCTCTGACAGCGCAACGGCCAAAGCGCCATTGAAAATATCTCCGGCCGCAGTAGTATCAACTGTTTCCACCAGTTGTGCAGGAACCAAAAAAGATTCGTCAGAATTCTTAAAGTAAGCTCCTTTATCCCCAAGTGTTATAATCACATTTTTAACACCTCGTATCAAAAATATGTCGGCAGCTTCACTTGCCGAGTCCACATCATTTACAGGTACTCCCGTTAATTCAGAAGCTTCAGTTTCGTTAGGTGTGATAAGGTATAAATTTGAATAAATTTCCAGTTCCAAGTTCTTGCTAGGCGCTGGATTCAGAATCACATTTTTACCATACTTTGCCGCTATTTCTAAGACGTAAGCTACGGTAGGTACAGGAATTTCTAGCTGTACTAGCAGAATAGATGATTGTTCAAAAGCCTTTACCGAAGAATCAATTTCTTTTTCTCCCAAACATTGGTTTGCACCGGGAGAAACAACTATGGAATTCTGACCCTTGTGGTTTATGGTAATGAAAGCAACCCCTGTGGGTTTTTCTTTTGTCTCGTAAACAAACTTGGTCTCTATACCGTCAGCTTCAAACCCTTTTCGTGCAATTTGCGCAAAATCATCTTTGCCCAACATACTCACAAAGGTTACCTCGCCACCAAGTCTAGAGGCAGCTACGGCCTGATTGGCCCCCTTACCACCCTGCAAAACCACAAAATTCTTACCGATAACGGTTTCACCAGGGTGAGGAAATTGATGTGTCTGAATGACCATGTCGGTATTTGTGCTGCCTATTACAGTTATTGATTTATTCATTGGTTGGAATTTTCTCTTCTTAAAATTTAAAAAAGGATTAAGACTCGAATGTAAGATATAGTAAGTACGACAGTATTACAATTACTTTTAGAACAAACGATTGTTCAAATATAGGATTTATATTTTAAAATCAAAGAATCCTGTTTTTTTTCGTTGTCTTCTACTCCAATAACACTGTCTTTTATTACTACATTAAAAAGGAAAGTTGCTCGACTATTTTGATAATTCAATCAAATAATTTAGTTTTGAACAATCGTTTGTTCTATTTTCGATATATTGAAATGAATACTAGTAGGGGTAATTATTTTCTAATTTCGATGAACTAAGCATCAGCAAATGAAACGTAGACAGTTTATTAAAAATTCATCGATTGTAACAGTTGGAGCGTGCACTATGCCCGTAACCACAACGGTAAATGAATCCCCTAAACCTTTTAGAATAATTCATTTGACAGATTGCCACGTTGATACCAAAGGAGTAGCGGAAAACGGATTGCGAAAAGCACTGCAAAAGATAAACTCCTTAGATAAAGAACCAGATTTCATCCTCAATGGAGGTGATGCTATTTTCGATGCAATGGAAGCCACAAAAGATGATACCAAAGCACAATGGGGTTTATGGCACTCCGTATTGAAGAATGATAACAGTCTACCCATTCATGCCTGTATCGGAAACCATGATATTTATGGGTGGGGTTCACTAAACAACCCCACGAAGAGCAATATCATGTCAGGAAAACAATGGGCGATGGATGAACTGGCTATGGAAAAGCGATACTATAGTTTTGACCACAACGACTGGCATTTTGTTGTCCTTGATAGCGTACAATATCAAGACAAAGGGTATACAGTAAAGTTAGATGAAGAACAATGGGAGTGGTTGGAAAAGGACTTGGTTGCCTCAAAGGATAAATTTACATGCATATTGTCGCATGTACCTTTATTATCCTTTTGTCATCAACTCTTCAAAGTGGGGCAAGATGGAAAGTTGATTGTGTTACCACAAGGAATACTGATGAATTCACAGCCTCTGGAAATGAAGAATCTTATTTATCAGCATCCACAGGTAAAACTATGTATCGCGGGTCATTTGCACATGCAAGAAGAAATAGAATATTTAAATGTGAAATATTTGTGTAACGGAGCGGTTTGTGGCAACTGGTGGCAAGGTGCCTTTCAAGAATTTGAACCCGCATTCACGATTATAGATTTGTTTCCGGATGGAACTTCCAAGCATGAATGGGTCACGTATTAAAAAGTTAGTTTGAGTTAGTTTATTTTAAGCACGGGTCGGTGGAAACACCGGCCTTTAACTAACCAAATAGTTAGTAACCAATAAATAAAGTATGAAGAAAATAATCCTGCTTGCTCTCAATTTATTTTTTGGAACTGCCATTATCTCTGCTCAGTCTATTGATGAATATTTTGAAAGGATTAGGCATGATGAAGCTGCTTTGATTTCCTTTATGTCCAAGATGCCCAAAGGTGGAGATTTGCATCATCATTATAGTGGTTCGGTCTATACCGAATCCTTGATTGAAAAAGCAATTAAGGATGATTACTTTTTAAACATCAAAACTATGGTCGCCAAAAGAGCGCCACAAGAAGGAAATAATTGGAAAAAACTTTCCGTTTTACGTGAAGAGGGTAAGCTGAATGAGTATAAATTGAAAATGCTAAAACATTGGTCCATCCAATATTATAATACCGAAATACCTTCAGATAAGCATTTCTTCGATTCGTTTGGCAAATTCAGAGAGGTCGTTAATGACTATACCGCAGAAGGCTTATTGGAGTTTAAAGAAAGGGCCATAAAAGAGAATGTCAGTTACATAGAAACACAGTACAAAGAGGTCAAGGTTCGGTTAGACCTTTCTGAATTCAAAAATGCAAATAGTAAGATTCTTAGCTTGGCATCCCAAAAAGATACCACAGCAATTTTTACAATTTTTGACAAAATTTATGAGAGTATTATTAAACAAAATGCCCTAGAGAAAGTGGCCGAGTTCAACGCGAAACATATTGAAAATCCACATGATAGTCTCAAAATCGACTCGGATAACTTTACGATGCGGTACCAAAATTATCTTCTTCGTTTCATGCCACCCGTCGATGTTTTTAAAAGTCTTATTCTGTCATCAATCTCAGACGAAACAAGTGATTTAATCGTAGGGGTGAACATAGTAGCTCCAGAGCATGGCGAAGTTTCAATGCGGGACTATTGGTTACATATGCTCATGTTCAACTATTGTCAAAAGAAATTTACAAAGGTCAATTACGCATTACATGCGGGTGAACTCACCCTAGGGCTGGTAAAACCGGAAGAACTAACATCGCATATAAATGATGCGGTTTATTTAGCCAATGCAGATCGCATTGGTCACGCCACAGGAATGCCCTACGAAATCAATAGTTCTAGACTTTTACGTTATATGGCAGAAAACAAAATACCGGTGGAAGTAAATCTAACCAGTAATGCTTTTATATTAAATATTCGGAAAGACGAGCATCCCATTTTGCTCTTTAAAGACTATGGTGTTCCCATAGTCATTTCCACTGACGATGCAGGTATTTTAAGAACAAACTTGACAGATCAATTTGTGACTTTAGCCAAAAGCTACCCAAGTTTTCACTATGCGGATATTAAAGAATGTGTTTATAATAGTTTAGAATTCAGTTTTATAGATATCGAAAAAAAGAAAGGTCTTTTAAAGGATTTAGATAACAGATTCATACAATTTGAGAAATCACTTCCCTAAAAAAATAAGAGCTGAGATATAAAATCGGCTGGTCTGGAAATACTTTATATGTAAATTTAACGTTAATAAATTGTAAATTAATGGTTAATCGATTAAATTTATATTTATGTATTCAAAGCACTACTTTTTTTACCTTCTCTGGACGGTAGGAGCTAACCTTAAAATGCGATACGCTTCGATTGTAAAAGGACTGAAATTGTTTGCCTTAAAATATCGGCGGGGTTACGAATTGCTTTCCAGACTATAATTTTTTTAACGATAAATCTACTTCCAAAGTAGCTTCAGTTCTCGGCTACCATTCTTTTCAATTGTTTCAACAACTAGTTTTTCAGAGTCGCCTAATGTAAACTTTGGGAAAACAAATAAAAACTTGTTCAACTTACCCGTTTTCACTTTCTTAGGAAGACCTTGAGTTAAAAAAGGAATTAATTCTAACTTCTGATATGACGCCTTTCTTCTATTATTTCCATTTACTTTAAATAGTTTGATGTAATCAACTTCAAAATCAATTTTTGATTTATTTTCTATTTCAATCAGGCCATATACTTGATTTCCGAGATAACTCAAATCTTTTAAGCGCAATATCAATCCCTCCTTCCGTCTTTGTTTAAAATGTTATTTTTAAAACACTCCATATGCTGTGAAATACTATTATTAGTCATTAGTTGAGATATCATTAGAGGTTCACATGTGAGCAGGTAAGTTTCTGAAAAACAAAGAAATAGTTTATTTAAGTAAATGAACATCGACTGTTCTATACTTTTTTTTATAAAGAGAAGGAGGCATTTTTCTGATTGATTTTTTTTTCAACCAAAAAATTGATACTAAATGTGTGTGAAGTTGTCATCACTTCCGTTTTTAAAGATTATAAAATCAGTTAAAACGAAAGCCAAATCGTCTCGAAAGTCAAATACGGGCTGTCCCCTTAAATTTAAGAATTTATTTCCTAAAAAAAATAGGACACTAAGAGATTTGTTCTTAAATGGAAACAAAAAAAACCAGTAAAAATGTATTTTACTGGTTTTCATTAATTTACGTATTAAAAAATTAATTTTAATACCCTATCTGTCGGGGTGGCAGGATTCGAACCTGCGACCTCCGCGTCCCAAACGCGGCGCGATAACCGGGCTACGCTACACCCCGATACTTGGTTATCAATTTCAATAAAATACCAAACTTTAAAAAACCCAACACGTTGTTGGGCAGTTTATCCTGAGCGCAGTCGAAGGACTACACTCCGATACTTGGTTATCTTGTTGTAATTTTCAAGAAAATTGCGGAGAGAATGGGACTCGAACCCATGCGACACTTACGCGTCGACAGATTAGCAATCTGCTCCGTTACCACTCCGGCACCTCTCCTAAAAATAATATTCTAAAGAACTTTCGCTTAAAATGCGGATGCAAATGTACATTTTTCCACCACGAATACACAACAATTCATTTACTTTTTTTCGCACTTATATAACATATTACTATTCAGGATATTCAACTCTCAAATGGTAAATATTCGTGAGCTTTTGTTTGAAAATCTTTTTAATACTTTCTATCTCCTTAAAGGTAATATCAGCGTTCAAAAATTGATTCGCTTTTATTTGCCCATCAATAATCTTGTCCACAAATTCATCGATTATTAAAAAAGTAGGGTCTTTTAAACTTTTAGATGCAGCCTCTACGGCATCTGCCATCATTAAAATAGCTGTTTCTTTAGAAAAAGGGAGCGGACCTGGATATTGAAAATCCTCCTTATTCACCTCACCGCCAATTTCTTTTTGCTTTTGATAAAAATAATACACAAGACTAGTCCCGTGGTGAGATCTAATAAAATCAATAACACGATCTGGGAGTTTATTTTTACGGGCTAATTCTATTCCATTAATAACATGATCAACAATAATTCTGGCACTTTCCTTTGGGCTTATTTCATCATGCGGATTCACATTAGTAATTTGGTTCTCGGTAAAAAACGTAGGGTTCTTCATTTTTCCAATATCATGATATAAGGCTCCTACCCTTACCAACATCGCATTGGCACCTACATTGTTAGCGGCCGCTTCGGCCAAGTTCGCCACTTGTAATGAATGATGAAATGTACCCGGAGCTTTGTTGGAAAGTTCCTTGAGCAATTTGGAGTTGGTATCCGATAACTCCAACAAAGAGACATCCGAAACCAAACCGAATACCTTTTCATAGATATAAATCAAGGGTTGGACAAAAAGGGTTATCATGCCGTTCAACAGAAAAAGACCCAAAGTAAACCAAGCAATATTGTTCAGGTTTCCCTCATGTATGGTATGAAAAGCTAAGTAACCAATAATATAAATTAAGGTAATCTGGCCCACAGAAACGAATAGATTAGCTCTTTTGTACAGTTCGGAGACCGTTAATATGGTAACAATACCTACAATTATTTGAAGAAAAATATATTCAAAACTATTGGGTACTACAAATCCTAAAATCAGCACGGTGAGTACATGCACAAATAATCCCAATCGAGCATCAAAAAAAGTCTTCAAAATAAGCGGTAGAATACATAAGGGAACTACAAAGACCAACGCATCATTATATTTGATGACCATAGTGGTGATAAATACCATTAATAAGATATTGAAAAAGATAAAAGTGACCTTGGTATTATTTCTATAAACCTCTGGTCTATATTTTTTTAGAAATAGAAATAACATCAATAATACAAGGGCTACCAAAACCGTGTAACCTATAATGATATAGTAGTAATTACTTGCCGTCCAAAGTTCGGACTCGTATTCAGCCTTCAAAGACTCCAAGATTTTCAAATTCTCGGCTTCTACGACCTCCCCTTTTGCAATAATCAATTTACCTTCATCTACCGTGCCGCGGGTATAGGATATTTTTGACAGCGCCTCTTGTAACGTTTTTTTTGAAAGACTTTCATCTAAAGAGACGTTAGGTGCTATTAAATCGAAAAAAAGTTCTTCATATTCCTCTTGAAAATTTAATAATCCCTTTCGTGCAAGAACAGACTTCACCAGATTATCTACCTCATTAAGCTTAATGAAGTTTGAGGTTCTTATCTTTTTGGCCTCGTTTTTCTTCACCAAAAACACATATCTTCCACTGAGCTTTTTGCCCATATTTTCCAGAATTCCATTTGTATAGATAGAATCTAGAATTTCAGTAGCAGTTTTAGTAAGTCTTCTTTTTAAATTATTGTTCAGATTGGCTTCCAGCCACTGACCTGCTATTCTATCTTCGAATTTCTCATAGACCGCATCTACCGTTTCCTGATTGTACTTGAGGTATTTATTTTGACCTTCCGTTATACGCTTTCGCTCTTCTAAAAGTTCATTATCGGATTTTTTGATCGAAAAATCAAAAGGAGCATAAAGGTTTTCGTATTGCCAAGGTTTTCCCTTTTGAAATTCGTATTTGAACTTACCTCCTTTTGGAAAAAAGAAAACAATGAACCCAACGGCAATGAAATACAGAATGTACTTATAAATGAGCGATTGTTTTTTGTAAAGGTTGTCCAAGAATACGTTTTTAGAGGTATATTTTCCAAAAATAGAAAAAACTCCTCTTTAAACGATGAATTGGTAGCAATACCCTAAGGTTGCACTATAATTTAGTAATTTCGTCAATATTTTGAAAATTAGAATATGAAAGAGGTCGTTATTGTTTCCGCAGTCCGTACTCCAATCGGAAGTTTTATGGGCGCTTTATCAACTGTTCCAGCTCCAAAATTAGGCGCTGTGGCCATTAAAGGAGCTTTAGAAAAAATAGGGTTAAAACCAGGGCTAGTCAATGAAGTACTTATGGGAAATGTAGTACAGGCAGGTACCGGTCAAGCCCCCGCAAGACAGGCCGCAATCTATGCAGGAATTCCAGATACCGTTCCTTGTACTACCATTAACAAAGTATGTGCCTCGGGAATGAAAACGGTCATGCAGGCCGCTCAGGCCATAGCTTTGGGCGATGCGGAAATCGTAGTTGCAGGCGGCATGGAAAACATGAGCTTAATTCCACATTATGTACACATGCGTAAGGGACAAAAATTTGGACCTACCCCGCTTATAGATGGAATGCAGAAAGATGGACTCGTTGATGTTTACGATCAAAATGCTATGGGCGTATGTGCCGATGCTTGTGCCGTAGAACATCAATTTTCCAGGGAAGATCAAGATAATTTCGCCATACAATCATATGAAAGATCTGCGAGTGCATCCAACGAGGGTAGATTTAAAAATGAAATTGTTCCTGTAGAAGTACTCCAACGCAGGGGTGATGCGATAATCGTTTCAGAGGACGAGGAGTTTAAAAACGTTAAAATTGAAAAAATTCCCACACTAAGACCCGCTTTTATTAAAGATGGTACCGTTACAGCAGCTAACGCTTCTACTATCAATGATGGTGCAGCGGCACTTATTTTAATGAGTGCTGATAAAGCAAAGGAATTGAATATAAAACCACTCGCAAAAGTAAAGGGTTATGCCGATGCCGCCCATGAGCCAAAATGGTTCACCACGGCACCTGCAAAAGCATTGCCCAAGGCTCTAGACAGAGCAGGCATTTCTATTACAGATGTAGATTATTTTGAATTTAACGAAGCGTTTGCCGTAGTAGGCCTTGCCAACATGAAACTTTTAGGACTTTCGGATGGTAATGTTAATGTAAACGGAGGCGCCGTATCGTTAGGACATCCCTTAGGCTGTTCCGGGGCAAGAATTCTGGTCACGCTCTTAAATGTATTGGAACAAAAAGATGCTAAATTGGGTGCTGCGGCCATTTGTAACGGCGGCGGTGGAGCATCGGCATTGATAATGGAAAGAGTATAGTTTCGCAAAGAAATCCATGCAATACGGTATTTGTCCATTAAGTATAGTTCCGGTAAGGATTGCGGCAGAACATTCTGCGGCCATGATAACGCAGCTTTTGTTTGGTGAACATTTTAAAGTTTTGGAATCCAGAAAAACATGGTCCAAAATCAGGGTGGCCTTTGATAAATGCGAAGGTTGGATTCTCAACCGACAATTGATTTTCATAACCCAAGAGGAATATCAGGAAATACATGCCGAAACGAATCCTACTTACGCTTCTGATCTGATATCTTACGTTGCCGATAAAAATGAATTGTTAACTCCAGTATTAATAGGAGCCTGTATTAGTGCCGCCCTTAAATTAGAAGTGACGCATGAAGGAAACACAAAGAGTGGCAAAAATGAAAAAACGGATATTGTAAAAACGGCACTATTATATTTAAATTCCCCAGAACTAAATGGTGGAAAAACTCCTTTTGGAATTGACTCTAGCGGCTTTTCTCAAATAGTCTATAAAATAAACGGATATACCTTATTACGGACCGCGGAAGAACAATCCACACAAGGGATCGCATTGAGTTTTGTGGAGGAAAGTGAAGCCGGAGATCTTGCTTTTTTTGATAATGCCAACGGAATCATTGACCATGTGGGCATCATCATGGACAATAATTATATTATTCATGTGAACGGAAAGGTCAGAATAGACCGTTTGGACCATACGGGAATATTCAATAACGACTTAAGGAACTACACGCATAAGCTCAGGGTAATTAAAAAAATTGTATAAAAAAAGGCCCATTAGAGGGCCTTTCTATTCAATATAGCGAAGTGATTACTCCCCTAACAATTTCTTCACTCTCATAAAGTTTTCATTATCGCCCATTGCACCATAGATATTTTTCAACTGTGTTAAAATACCCTGATTGTCCGGATTAGTTTTCAAAGCTTCCTCTAAAACCGTAGCACCTTCATTGAACAAATCATCTTTCTTGGCTTTTAGTTCATCATATCTAGTAATATCCTTCCTTGAATTTCCAAGGGAATTCATTTCGTCAATAAGACCGTTGCCCTCATTTACATAGGTCGTAGACAAGTTTAAATATGCGTTGGTATAACCTGGGTTAAGTTCCAAGGCTTTCTTATAAGATGCTCTTGCTTCCTCTAGATTGCCTTGCTCCATGTTGATGACCCCAACATTATAGTGTAGGTCTGGATTATCAGGAGCAACCGCGATAGCTTCTGCCATCAACGACTTGAATTTGTCCTTATCACCTAACTTGAAATAGAGATTGGCTTCATTTAAAATAAGGTTTACATCGTTTGGATCGTTTGCCCTAGCAGCTTTGTAAGCTTCCAAAGCTTTATCATCCTGACCTAATTGCGTATAAATTAAAGCTGTATTTTTTACGATTTCAGCTTTTTTGGAAGGTGTTTTTTCGTCAACTGGATTGTTGTATGTACCGGACTTTACCATTAAATCCCTTTGTACTTTATCCATAGCCTCTACTTCTCCGGATTCCGTATTGGTAGCTTTATAAACGATACCGCTACCATCGTATCCTACTTCCTGTAGTTCATTATAATATTTTAAGGCTTCTTCGTAATGTCCACCGTTCACGGCACTACTCGCCGCATAGTATAAATAAGAAGTGTCTTGCGGGCTTATTTTATAGCTCATATATAATTTTTCGGCAGCTTCTTTGAACTTTTTATTACCATTATCGGAAACGGCAGAATTCACCAGATCTGCGGTAAGAGTGGTAATGTATTGATTAGCCTCAGCGGTATACTTTACTTTTCCACTTTTTTCTTCAATATTCAAAAGCTTTTGAAAAGAATCAACAGCAGGTTCAAAGGCGCTGTCATCTCCTTTTTTGGCTAAATCGGTATATATTTTACCTCTCGTAAAATAATATTGTGCCTGCAATTTTTCATCGGCTCCAGAAATGAGACCGGAAGCTGCTTCAAGCACTGTTTTAGCACCAGCAGAATCACCGCTTTTAAGGGCTTTCTCCGCAGCTTTTATTTCGCTTTTTTGAGCGAAACCTGCCATTGTGATAGAAAGTGCCGCTACAATTAAAAATTTAGTTTTCATTGTAAAATTTATATTAATTATTAGTGTTTAAAATTTAAGATTCTGTCTCTTCGCTATCTCCTTTATCAATTCCCGTGCCATCTTCATCAGGGTTTACTTCAATGTCCATGATATCGGCTTCGTCCAATTCATCGTCATCCTTCATAACTTTGGCTACGGCGGCTATAGAATCATTCCCCTTGATATTAATGAGCTTAACTCCTTGTGTAGCCCTTCCCATGACCCGCAAATCTTCTACGCTCATGCGAATGGCAATACCCGATTTGTTGATGATCATCAAGTCATCTGAATCCGTTACGTTCTTAATAGCTACCAAATCACCCGTTTTTTCGGTAATACTGATTGTTTTGACACCTTTACCGCCTCTGTTGGTAATACGATAATCTTCGATACTGGAGCGCTTTCCATATCCATTTTCAGAAACCACAAGCAACTCGTCCTCAAAATTATGAACGGAAACCATTCCAATGACCTCATCGGAATCATTGGCCAAGGTTATACCTCTAACCCCTGATGCATTCCTGCCCATTGGCCTAGTTTTACTTTCTTCAAAACGAATGGCCTTCCCGGATTTCAGCCCAAGGAAGATTTGACTTGTTCCCGTGGTCAATTTGGCCTCTAAAAGTTCGTCATTATCACGTATGGTAATTGCATTGATACCATTCTGTCTTGGTCTGGAATATTGTTCTAAAGAAGTTTTCTTTACCGTTCCTTTCTTAGTGGCCATGATAACGTAGTGGCTGTTCACATATTCTTCGTCCTTTAGATCCTGCGTGCAGATAAAGGCTTTTACCATATCATCCGACTCAATATTGATCAAATTCTGAATAGCTCTTCCTTTTGACGTTCTGCTACCTTCAGGGATTTCAAAAACACGCATCCAGAAACATTTACCTTTTTGCGTAAAGAACAACATATATTGGTGGTTGGTTCCAACAAACAAGTGTTCCAGAAAATCTTCATTACGGGTGGAAGATGCTTTTTGACCAACGCCACCTCTGTTTTGCGTTTTATATTCCGTTAACGGTGTTCTTTTGATGTACCCGGCACGCGAGATGGTAATAACCACTTGCTCATTGGGAATCATATCTTCCATACTCAGGTCACCGCCGGCAAAATTAATTTCCGAGCGGCGTTCATCCCCATACTTCTCCTTAACCTGCAACAACTCTTCCTTAATAATAGCCATCCTACGATCTTTCTTGTCAAGGATGTCCTTCAAATCTGCAATGGTTTTAATTATCTCATCGTATTCGGAACGCAACTTATCCTGTTCCAGACCCGTAAGTTGCCTTAATCGCATTTCTACTATAGCCTTTGCTTGAATTTCCGTAAGCTTAAACCGCTCCATTAAATTGGTCCTGGCATCATCAGCATTGGAAGAGCCCCTGATAATAGCAATGACCTCATCAATATTATCGGAAGCAATGATCAACCCTTCTAAAATATGGGCCCGATCTTCGGCTTTTTTCAATTCGAACTTCGTACGCCTTACGACTACCTCATGCCTATGTTCTACGAAATGATGAATCATTTCCTTAACATTCAATAATTGAGGCCTGCCATTTACCAGTGCAATATTGTTTACACTAAATGAAGATTGTAACGCGGTGTATTTATAGAGTGTGTTTAAAACAATATTAGGAATAGCGTCTCTTTTTAGAATGTACACTATGCGCATTCCTTTTCGGTCAGATTCATCGCGTATAGTAGAAATACCTTCTATTTTCTTATCGTTGATGAGATCGGCCGTTTTCTTAATCATATCGGCCTTGTTTACTTGATAGGGTATTTCGGTCACGACAATGCATTCCCTTCCCTGGACTTCTTCAAAAGTAGCCTTGGCTCGCATTACGATTCTTCCCCTTCCGGTATGAAAGGCTTCCTTCACACCATCATAGCCATAAATGATTCCTCCCGTTGGGAAATCAGGTGCTTTTATATGCGTAATCAACTCATCGATTTCAATATCATTGTTCTCGATATAAGCTATTGTGCCGTCTACAACTTCGGACAGGTTATGCGGTGGCATATTGGTGGCCATACCCACGGCAATACCCGATGCTCCATTGATCAAAAGTTGCGGGACTCTGGTGGGAAGTACGGTTGGTTCTTGTAACGAGTCGTCAAAATTAAGTTGATGGTCTACGGTATCCTTATCGATATCCGCCAACATGTCATCCGCAATTTTACGCATACGGGCTTCCGTATAACGCATGGCCGCCGGACTGTCTCCATCTATAGATCCAAAATTACCTTGACCGTCTATCAACATGTAACGCAAGCTCCATTCTTGCGCCATCCTTACCATAGTATCGTAAACCGATGTATCTCCATGTGGGTGATACTTACCTAAAACCTCTCCCACAATACGGGCAGATTTTTTATGGGCACTACTACTTCTAACTCCCAATTCGTGCATCCCGAAAAGTACACGTCTATGTACCGGTTTTAATCCGTCCCTGACATCTGGGAGCGCTCGTGACACAATGACCGACATTGAATAATCAATGTAGGCAGATTTCATTTCTTCTTCAATATTAATAGGAATCAATTTCTCTCCTTCAGCCATCTTAAAATCTTATAATGTTTTTTATTAGTAAAAAAGCATCACAATTTACGTAAAATCGATGCGTTCAACGCTTATCATCTATTATTTATTCAATAATTTATTAACACTTTCTGATGACCTGTTGGTTATTTATTATACGCTCCAAAACCTTGGAAAGATTTACTTTTTTCGTCTTTTAGAACAACTTTAACGAATATAGGTACGGTATTTGCCCATGATTGCAGGAGATTTAGTAATTTTATAGTTGATACAGATATTTATGGATGATAATTTTTCACCAAGGGTCAAAGATGTAATTGCCTACAGTAAAGAAGAGGCATTACGACTTGGCCATGATTTTATTGGTACTGAACATTTGATGTTGGGGTTGCTTCGCGATGGAAATGGAAAGGCCATTAGTATTTTGGATGCATTGCAAGTAGACTTGGATCACCTTCGTAGAAAGGTGGAAATTCTTAGTCCTTCCAATCCAAATGCCAGTGGTGTTCAGAAA
This sequence comes from Maribacter algae, assembly GCF_047345745.1. Taxonomy (NCBI): domain Bacteria; kingdom Pseudomonadati; phylum Bacteroidota; class Flavobacteriia; order Flavobacteriales; family Flavobacteriaceae; genus Maribacter; species Maribacter algae. Next base: position 181,027 of record NZ_JBLFES010000002.1, on the reverse strand, counting down.
GACAAAAAGAATCTTCATCTTACCAGACAAGCAGAAAGAGCCCTGAAAACAACTTTTTTAGAGGCCAAACTATTTCAGAGTTCCTCTATCAATACGGCACATTTGTTATTGTGTATCCTAAGGAATGAAAACGACCCTACTACCAAACTTTTACATAAATTAAAAGTGGATTATGATGGGGTCAAGGAGCAGTTCAAGTTTATGATAACCAGTGACGATGATATTGTAGATGCGCCTACCTCGGAATCTTTCCCGAGCGATAGTGATGATAATGGTGATGGAAAAGAAAGTACCTTCGGGGCAACCTCCAACCAAAAAGGCACTAAAAAATCCAAGACTCCCGTATTGGATAATTTCGGGAGGGACCTCACCAATTTAGCGGAAGAGAATAAGTTGGACCCTGTTGTAGGGCGTGAAAAAGAAATAGAGCGCGTTTCACAGATTTTAAGTAGAAGAAAGAAAAACAATCCATTGCTCATCGGAGAGCCGGGCGTTGGTAAAAGTGCAATCGCGGAAGGGTTGGCCTTACGAATCATTAACAAGAAAGTTTCCCGTATCCTTTATAACAAACGTGTTGTAACGTTAGATTTGGCCTCTTTAGTGGCTGGTACAAAATATCGTGGCCAGTTTGAAGAGCGCATGAAAGCCGTGATGAACGAGCTGGAAAAGAATGATGACGTTATTCTTTTTATTGATGAGATACACACTATCGTCGGAGCTGGCGGTGCAACTGGAAGTCTAGATGCCTCCAATATGTTCAAACCTGCTTTGGCACGAGGTGAAATTCAATGTATAGGTGCCACAACCTTAGATGAATACCGACAGTATATCGAAAAAGATGGTGCTTTAGAGCGTAGATTTCAAAAAGTCATCGTTGAGCCTACTACGGTAGATGAGACGATTGAAATTTTACATAATATTAAAGGAAAATATGAAGATCATCATAACGTAAGTTACACGGACGAGGCCATTGAAGCCTGTGTGAAGTTGACGAACCGTTACATGACAGATCGTTTTTTACCGGATAAGGCCATAGATGCGTTGGATGAAGCGGGTTCCCGTGTCCACATCGTAAATATGGATGTTCCTAAGCAAATTTTGGAACTGGAGAAAAAGCTTGAGGATGTTCGCGAACTCAAAAATACGGTTGTTAAAAAACAAAAGTATGAGGAGGCCGCCAAGTTAAGGGATGACGAAAAGAGTCTTGAAAAAGATTTGGCGTTGGCGCAGGAACAATGGGAAGACGATAGCAAATTGAACAAAGAAACGGTTTCTGAGGATAATGTAGCGGATGTAGTATCCATGATGAGCGGAATTCCCGTAAATAGAATTGCACAAACGGAAAGTAATAAACTTGCAGAGCTACCAGCATTAATAAAATCCAATGTCATTGGTCAGGACGAAGCCGTTGCCAAGGTATCAAAGGCCATACAGCGTAACAGGGCAGGTCTAAAAGACCCCAATAAACCTATAGGCTCTTTTATTTTCTTGGGTCAGACCGGTGTAGGTAAGACGCAGTTGGCAAAAGTTATGGCCAAGGAACTGTTTGATTCAGAAGATGCACTCATTCGTATCGATATGAGTGAATACATGGAAAAATTTGCTATTTCCAGACTGGTAGGGGCACCTCCGGGATATGTGGGTTATGAAGAAGGCGGACAATTAACAGAAAAAGTTAGAAGGAAACCCTATTCCGTAATCCTTTTGGATGAAGTTGAAAAAGCACATCCGGATGTTTTCAATATGCTATTACAAGTTTTGGACGATGGTTACCTGACCGATAGTCTTGGACGCAAGATAGATTTTAGGAATACTATTATTATCATGACTTCTAATATTGGAGCACGTCAATTAAAGGATTTTGGACAAGGTGTTGGTTTTGGAACTGCATCCATGAAAGCCCAAGAGGACGCACATCAAAAAGGAGTAATTGAAAATGCGCTCAAAAAAGCTTTTGCGCCAGAATTTTTAAATAGAATCGATGACGTCATTGTATTCAATGCGCTTGAGAGAGAACATATTCACCAAATTATAGACATTGAACTTTCCAAGTTGTTCACTAGAATAAAGGATATAGGATATGACCTTAATCTAACCGATGCCGCCAAAGATTACATCGCGGAAAAAGGTTTTGATAAACAATATGGTGCCAGACCTTTAAAAAGAGCTATTCAAAAATATATCGAAGATGCTTTAGCGGAGGAAATTGTAAATTCCAAACTAGAGGAAGGCGATAGTATTTTTATGGATTTGGACAAAAAGAAAGAAGAATTGACCATTAAAATCAAGAAAACCGAAAAATCCTCAAAAGAGGAATAATCATTTCTATAAAATAGATTTACAAAAGGGAGTCCGATTACGGACTCCCTTTTTCATATCATAAATCCTAGTCTGTAGGAATACAAATACAAACAGTTCTAGCACTTTACAATACGAACGATATTTAAGCCTTTAATCTAATATTTTATCAAATCCTTGGGCATACCGCTACTTTCGTCCTAGACACACTATAATACACTTTAATGGACGTTGGATCTACGAAGAGAAAAGTAATCGTACGCGAATACGAGTTGGAAATTGGAAAAATTCAAGTTTTTGAAAACTACATGGTCTCCATGTTCGATGAAGGGGCTACCCTTACACTGGAACGTGCATACCAAATCATTGGAATTTCAGAAATTCATTTTAGGGACAAGAACTTTGGCTTTATAAGCCTACGTAAAAATTCTTATGCCATTGATCCAACTATTTACACCTACCTAAAAGAATTGGAAAACCTTAAGGCCTTTGCAATAGTTTCCGTGAAGGAAATAGACATGCATAACTTTAAGATTGAAAAATTGTTTTATAAGAAACCCATGAAATTCTTCATTGAATATGAGAATGCATTGAAATGGGTAAAACGAAGGGTGAAGACAAAGAAGTGAAGAAAAGTTCTTCCCGATTGAAGACCGGATTTCATTTTTAGACCAAATCGTGGAATAAATTATGTTTCCTTGTTAAAATATATTCCGCTTTAAGGCTTGTTTTTCCAATTCACGATGGTTTTATTTTTCAGAGCCGATCTTCAACGTTTCTTTGATAAAAAATATTATGGAACTTTTACATAAACTTACTGCTAAACGTTTAAAGAATATTCAGTTCAATAAAACTGTGTATTTCATTATTCCTTTGGTATCATTTTATGTCTCTTTTCTGGTACTTATAATCTTGCTTTTAAAACGTTTTAGTTTTTAACTCTTTTAAAAAATGAGACGTTCATTAATTTATTTTAGCCTGCTCTTACTAACAATATTTTTGTATTCCAACTTGGAACAAAAAGATGTGAAAATTTCCATGAAAGACCAAGGCAATCTAATTACGCTAGAAAGTAATGATATAAGGGATAGTAGCCAGAAACCTGTATCGGATGACTTTTCCAAAACGATTACGGATACTTATATCAGTGACGATAATATGGAACACTATGCCTCTGAATAGCTATTCAACTTGGAGTATTGATTAGAATTAAAATTTTCCAAGCCCACATGATATGGAAAATTATTTTTCATCTTCAGTAGTCGTTTGTTCATTTTCAGGAACTTTGAATAGGTCCATGTAAGCTTTACCTACATTTTCAATAATATCCGAAGCGATCAAAGCTTGATATCCTGTATTTTCTACGGCAATATCCCCTGCCCTACCATGTAGATATACCCCAAAAAGGGAAGCTTCCGAAGCGGTATATCCCTGAGCAAGTAATCCCGTAATAATTCCGGCTAAAACATCACCGCTTCCGGCAGTGGCCATACCAGGATTTCCCGTAGTATTGATATATCCTTTTTGTCCCGAAATCGTGACTGTGTTCGCACCTTTGATTATTAGAATGCATTTTATTTTTTGAGCAAATAGTTTTGCTTTTTTCAACTTATCAAAATCATCTTTCCATTTCCCGATGAGCCGCTCCAATTCTCTTGGATGGGGTGTTAAAATACTATTGGCCGGTAACAATTCCAGTAATTCTTTGTTCGTTGAAAGTATATTTAATCCATCCGCATCAATTACTAACGGAGATTTATTCGATTTCAAAAAGGATTTAAAAGCATTCACCGTCTCTTTTTCCGTTCCCGCACCCATACCAATTCCTATTGCATCTGGTTCTATCTTGTACGCTAGATTCGATAAACTCTCTTCTGCTTCATCCGTTAACACCATTATTTCCGGTAACGCTGTTTGGAGAGAATGATATCCGCATACGGGAACGAAAGCGGTGACCAATCCGCTACCTATTTTTAATGCGGCCTTTGTAGCCAATTGTACAGCGCCTATTTTTCCATAACTTCCTCCTATAATCAAAGAATGTCCGTAGGTCCCTTTATGGGAAAACTTTTGCCTTGGTCTATAAAATGGTAGTACTTCGTTTTTTCCGATCAGATTATATTCCGTTTCGGTAGTCATTAAAAACTCGGCATCCAAACCTATATCCAATACTTCCCATTGTTCTATATATGCTGAAGTGTCCGGCAAGAAAAAAACGAGCTTTGGAGTTTGAAAGCTAAGCACGTAATTAGATTTTACTACTGCTTCCCTGTTCTCGGGTATACTATCGGTAAAAAGACCGGAAGGAATATCCACAGATAAAATAAAGGCTTTAGAAGCGTGCAAATGTGCTATCAATTTAATGACCCAATCCGAAGGAGTCCTATTAATTCCTATACCAAAGATGGCATCGACTATAATATCATCCTGTCCAATTTCAGGAAAATTACAATCTGAATCCAAAAATTCCGGCCATATTTTTCTTTCCTTCAAACGATTCATATTCAGGAGAAAGTCCTTTGAACGCTTATCGCTATAATTCACAACATATACGCCAATATTGTAACCGTGTTCTTGCAGATGTCTTGCCAAGGCTATCCCATCACCACCATTATTACCAATACCGCAGAACAAATGGATTTTTACCGGAGCTCCCTGCATTCGTAAATGCATCCAATTAAAAATCTGTATTGCGGCTCTCTCCATTAATTCATCACTCGAAATTCCTTGTTTTTCAATTGTGAATTTATCAGCAGAATAGATTTGTTCGGCAGTAAAAAGCTTCATTCCCTAATGTTTTGAGATAAAAAATAACGATTTCACAAAAATCCGTGCAACCATTTGATTAACATACCAAATGTACTACTTTTGACGTTCAACAATTATCATGTACTGCACAAGCACGATCATAAAATTTGTTTTCTCTTCAAAAAACTTCACTACAGGTTTTTTCACAACAGGTATTACAACCCTTAGGGGTTAATGAACTATATACCTTCGTACCCGTGTTTTAACACACCAAAAAAAATCTTAAAAGCTAATTTACAGTATCATGAAAGTTCTCAAGTTTGGCGGTTCTTCCGTTGCAAATTCAGATAATATAAAACGAATCAAGAATATCATCGCCACCTACGATGATACCATTATTGTTGTAGTTTCCGCTTTTGGTGGTATTACGGACGAATTATTGGAAGCCGGAAAATTGGCATCAACAGGGGATGAAACATATAAATCCGTTTTAAAAAATATCGAGGATAGGCATCTAAAAGCGGTAAAGGAATTAGTTCCCGTGTCTTTGCAAAGTAAAGTCCTGAGCAGTGTAAAAAGCAACCTAAATGTTTTGGAAACCTTGCTGGAGGGCGCTTTTTTCATTGGTGAGATCACGGAAAAATTATCGGATAAAATCGTGAGTTTTGGGGAATTGTTATCCTCCTATATCATCAGCGAGTATTTTCAAAGCGAGGATATGGACTGTGTTTTTAAGGATAGCCGAGAACTTATCAAAACTCAATTGATAAATGAAAAACATATCGTTAATTTTAAAACAACGGATGCCAATTGCAAGTCTTATTTTAGTTCGCAAAGACACAAAATTACAGTCACTCCCGGATTTATAGCAACATCCGAAAATGGTGAATCCACTACGTTAGGAAGAGGCGGTTCCGACTATACCGCGGCAATATATGCATCGGCCATTGAAGCATCTGTTTTGGAAATCTGGACGGATGTTAGCGGTATGTATACCGCAAATCCAAAAATGGTAAAACAAGCAAAAGCCATTGCCCATTTATCCTATGAAGAAGCTATGGAGCTTTCCCATTTTGGAGCCAAAGTATTGTATCCGCCAACCATTCAACCAGTATTGGCAAAGGGTATATCTATCAGAATAAAAAATACTTTCAATCCTGAAGAAGCAGGTACGCTAATTACCAAATCAAAAAATGAACAAGGCAAAACGGTAAGGGGTATAAGCCACATCGGGAATATTTCCCTACTATCTCTTGAAGGCCCGGGCATGGTAGGGATTCCAGGTATCTCAAAACGATTTTTTGAAGTGCTTTCCCAAGCGAATATCAGTGTGGTATTGATAACCCAAGCCTCTTCGGAACATTCTATTTGCGTGGGAATCTCGGCTAATGATATCTTAAAAGCCATAGCAATAGTGAACGAAAACTTTGCCTACGAAATTGAAAGAGGCAAAATCAATAAAGTAAAGCCCGAGAACAATTTGGCTATTGTCGCGCTCGTGGGTGATAATATGAAAAGTCACCAAGGGTTAAGTGGTAAGATGTTCAGTACTTTAGGCAAAAACAATGTCAATATTAGGGTCATTGCGCAAGGGGCTTCGGAGCGAAACATTTCATGTGTAGTCGATGAAAAGGATGTTAAAAAAGCATTGAACGCATTGCATGAAGAATTCTTTGAAGAAAACATCAAACAACTGAATCTTTTCGTGATGGGCGTGGGGAACGTAGGTTCCAAATTCCTGAACCAAATAAAACAACAACGTAAATACCTGAAAGAAAACCTTAAGCTCAATATTCGCGTCGTAGGAATTTCAAATTCGAGAACCATGCATTTTGATGAGCAGGGGATGGACTTGAAATCATGGGAAGATTTATTGGCAAATGGTGAGAAAGCGAACAAGGAGAAATTTTTGGCCCACGTAAATGACCTAAACCTGAGAAACAGTATTTTCGTTGACAATACGGCTAGTGATGAAGTGGCCTCTACCTATCAAAATTATTTGGGCAATAGTATTTCAGTGGTTACCTGTAACAAAATTGCCTGTTCTTCCCAATTTGAAAACTATACCCATTTGAAAAGGTTGGCCCGCGAATACAATGCTCCGTTTTTGTTCGAGACCAATGTTGGCGCAGGACTCCCCATCATTGATACCTTAAAGCATTTGATTGCTTCCGGGGATAAGATTCTTAAAATTCAAGCGGTGCTTTCAGGGAGTTTAAACTTTGTGTTCAACAATTTTAATAACGGCACTACATTCCATGACATTGTAAAACAGGCCCAAGAAGAAGGTTATACGGAACCCGACCCAAAGATTGATTTAAGCGGAATAGATGTCATGCGAAAAATTCTGATTTTAGCACGGGAAAGTGGCCATGTTTTGGAAATAGAGGACATCAAGAACAAATCGTTCTTACCACAGGAAAGCTTGGACACTAACAATAACGAAGATTTCTTTGCATCTTTGGTGAAGTATGAAGCGGATTTTCAGAAACTATATGATGATGCACTTAAAAAGGAAAGCAAACTAAAATATGTGGCGCAATTTGAAGCAGGAGAAGCCAGTGTAGGATTACAGGAAATACCAAAAGGGCACGATTTTTATAATTTAGAAGGAAGCGATAACATCGTACTCTTTTATACGGAACGCTATCCAAACCAGCCCATGATCATCAAAGGCGCGGGCGCGGGTGCGGATGTTACAGCCTCCGGTATTTTTGCGGATATTATTAGAATTGGTAATTTCTAACGGATGAAAAACAAGGTCAAAATATTTTGCCCTGGCACCATTGCCAATATCTCTTGTGGTTTTGATGTGCTCGGAGTGGCATTGGATAGTGTTGGGGATGAAATGGTGATTACCAAAACCGCTGAAAAAGGAATCAGGATTACTAAAATAGAGGGGCAACAGCTACCTTTAGAGACTTCAAAAAATGTAGCTGGCGTTGCAGGCCTTGCCTTATTGGAAGCTTCTGATTATGAAGGCGGTTTTGAAATCGAAATTTATAAAAACATAAAACCGGGCAGTGGTATCGGGAGTAGTGCTGCAAGCTCCACAGGGGCCGTTTGGGCCATGAACCATTTACTGGACAACCCCTTCAGTACAACTGAATTAGTGAAGTTCGCCATGGAAGGGGAACGTTTGGCCAGTGGTGTAGCACATGCCGATAATGTAGCTCCCGCCCTATTTGGAGGTTTTACGCTGGTAAGAAGTTATGAACCTCTGGATATTATCGATATTCCAGTTCCAAATGAATTATTTGCCACCGTTATTCATCCTCAGATAGAGATAAAAACTTCTGAATCCCGAAAAATCCTAAAGACCAATATATCCTTGGAAACCGGCATAAAACAGTGGGGAAACGTTGGTGGACTGATTGCCGGGCTTTTTAAAAGTGATTACGACCTTATTGGAAGGTCTTTGGTAGATCATATCGTGGAACCCATTCGTTCTATTCTGATTCCAAGTTTTGACGACATAAAAAAGGAATCCCTGGCGGCAGGTGCCTTAGGATGCGGTATTTCGGGTTCTGGACCGTCAATCTTCACGTTTAGCAAAGGTTTGGATACAGCCAATAAAGTTGGGGATGCGATGAGGAGAGTGTATGAAAAAGTTGGGGTAGATTTTGATATTCACGTTTCAAAAATCAATAGCCAAGGGATAAAAATAGTGTAGAAAGGTTAAATGACCGAAGACTGAAGCAAAATGTAAAACTAGAAAATGGATAAATTTAAGTTTGAAAAACTCATTATCTGGCAAAAAGCGATGGATTTCGGAGAAATCATCGATAAATTGGCATTAAACTTTCCTGAAAGAGAAAAATTCAATTTAGCTTCACAAATCCGTAGGGCATCCGACTCAATTGCTTTAAACATTTCCGAGGGTTCTATTGGACAATCAAACCCTGAGCAGAAAAGATTTGTGGGTTATTCCATACGTTCATTGGCCGAGGTCGTCACCTGCTTATTCAAAGCCAACCGAAGAAACTATATCAATCAATCTACCTTTATAGAATTGTATGATGAGGCATTCCATTTGATGAATATGATGAGTGCCTTTAGAAAAAATATAAAATAATAAAAAAAAATATTGGTCTTCCGTCAACCGTCAATTTAACTCCCAATGAAATTCTACAGCCTAAATAAAAATGCGCCAGCAGTAACCTTTAAGGAAGCCGTTATCAATGGTATAGCACCGGATAAAGGGCTATATTTCCCGGAAAGCATAACCCCGCTACCAGATTCATTTTTTAATAATATTTCCGATGTATCAAATCAGGAAATTGCCTTAAACGCTATTTTACAATTTGTTGGGGACGAAATTCCTACAGCTATTTTAAAAGACATTTTAGCAAAGGTCTTGGACTTTGAATTCCCGGTTGTCCCGATTAGTAAAAATATTGGGACTCTGGAACTATTTCATGGCCCTACAATGGCTTTTAAAGATGTAGGAGCCAGATTCATGGCGCAATGTTTGGGATATTTCTCTAAAAAATCGGACGAGGAAGTTACCGTTTTAGCGGCCACTTCCGGAGATACGGGAGGTGCCGTTGCCAATGGTTTTTTAGGGGTTAATGGCGTTAAAGTGATTATCCTTTATCCCAATGGTAAAGTAAGCGATATACAGGAACGACAATTGACTACCTTGGGTCAAAACATTACGGCATTAAAAGTAGACGGTACTTTTGATGATTGCCAAGCCATGGTCAAAAGTGCGTTTTTAGATAACGAGTTATTGGAAAAAATGAAACTTACCTCTGCCAATTCCATCAATGTGGCGAGATGGTTGCCACAGCTGTTCTACTTTTTATTCGCATACAAGCAGGCGAAAAAAGCGGGCCGGGAAATCGTATTTTCCATCCCCTCGGGAAACTTTGGAAATATTTGTGCCGGTATGGTGGCACAACGCTTGGGGATGCCCGTTAAACATTTTATAGCGGCGACCAATGTAAATGATACCGTTCCAAAGTATATGAAGACGCAACATTATAACCCAAAACCATCCACAGCTACTATTTCAAACGCGATGGATGTGGGAGACCCGAGCAATTTTATTCGCATTAGACATTTATATCAGGATAATTTCGAGGAACTGAACAAAAATCTATCCTCCTACTCGTTTACAGACGAAGACACAAAAGAAGCGATGTTGGAAATTTATGAGACCTCAAACTACATAGCAGACCCACACGGAGCTGTAGGCTACCTCGGTCTTAAAAAATATTTGGAAAATCATCCGAATACCTATGGCATATTCCTAGAAACGGCACATCCGGTAAAATTTCTAGATGTAGTGGAAGAAACTATTTCACATCAATTGGAAATTCCGCCACAAATTCAAAAAGTGATGAACAAAGAAAAAAAATCGTTCAATATCAGCACATATAACGATTTAAAATCATTCCTTCTGCGCTAAAATCCAATACAAATCCTCGTCTTGAAATCTATATATTTTCAATAGCTTTGCACATCTAAAAAAGCTAAAATGAAAAATACCGCACTAACACAAACGCACGAGCAACTTGGTGCAAAAATGGTCCCGTTTGCGGGCTACAATATGCCCGTTTCCTATGAAGGTGTTACAATTGAACATGAAACGGTTCGTAATGGTGTTGGTGTTTTTGATGTATCCCACATGGGAGAATTTCTGATTAGCGGTCCTAATGCATTGGCGCTTATCCAAAAAGTTACCTCAAACGATGCTTCAAAACTAACTATTGGAAAAGCACAATATAGTTGTCTACCCAATGAAACGGGCGGTATTGTTGATGACTTGATTGTTTATAAATTGAAAGAGGAACAGTATTTATTAGTGGTCAATGCCTCGAACATCGCAAAGGATTGGGAGCATATTTCTAACTACAATACAGCGTTCAATGCCGAAATGAGAGATATATCGGAAAACTACTCCCTTTTGGCCATTCAAGGCCCCAAAGCAGTTGAGGCAATGCAGTCGCTCACATCGGTTGATTTATCTGCCATTAAATTTTATCATTTTGAAGTAGCGGATTTTGCGGGCTTGGATCATGCCATCATCTCGGCAACAGGATATACCGGGTCCGGAGGTTTTGAAATCTATTGTAAAAATGAAGAGGTAAAACAGGTATGGGACAAGGTATTGGAAGCTGGGGCGGATTTTGGCATAAAACCGGTTGGGCTTGCCGCACGTGATACTTTGAGATTAGAGATGGGGTATTGTCTCTATGGAAACGATATAAACGATACTACTTCACCATTTGAAGCATGTCTGGGATGGATCACCAAATTCACCAAGGACTTTGTAAATAGCGAAGCCCTCGCTGATGAAAAAGCAAGAGGTCCAGAAAGAAAATTGGTCGCTTTTGAGTTGGACGAGCGCGGTATTCCCCGTCATGACTATGATATTGTGGACGGGCAAGGAAAAAAGATAGGAATTGTTACCTCCGGCACCATGTCTCCATCGCTAGGAAAAGGAATAGGATTGGGGTACGTACCTGTCATTTTCTCCGAAATAGGCAGTAAGATAAACATTCAGATCAGGAAAAAAGCGGTTCCGGCCACCATAGTTAAATTACCGTTTTACAAAGGATAAACCTAAGTTGTAGTTGCAGGTGGAAGGGGAGCGAAAAAAAATATTGATTTTAGGAGGAAGCGGTTTTTTAGGAAATTCAATCTATAAAGAGCTTTGCAATTATTTTGATACGTATGGAACGTACTACAACTCCAAAAAAAGTTTTGAATCCAACAAGCAGTTTTTTAAGTACGATTTAGAGGAAGACGACATCTTTCAAATTTTGGATACCGTTAAACCGCATATCATTATTTCTGCTTTACGCGGAAATTTTGCGGCACAAATAATAGCACATCAGCACATTTTGGAATATTTGAACAAGACAGAGGCGCGTCTGTATTTCTTATCTTCCGCCAATGTTTTTGATGCCTACAGCAAATACCCATCCTATGAAAATGACAAAACTTTGTCCGAAAGTATTTATGGCAGATTAAAAATTAAGATTGAAAACATGCTCTTGCGCCTGCCAAAAAACAAAATGGGCATCTTAAGGATACCTATGGTTTTTGGAAATAGCTCTCCAAGAGTCAGGGAAATGAAAAACCTTATTTTGGAAAACGAACCTGTAGAGGTTTTTCCAAATTTGATATTGAATGTTACCAATGATGATAAATTAACGCAGCAAATTCATTATCTTATCAATAGAAATAAAATGGGAATATTTCATTTGGGCAGTTCAGATTTGGTACACCACGAAGATTTTATAAAAGAAGTTTTGGATCGGGTAGGTAATTTCAACCCGATTATAAAAAGAGTCTATACTACCAATGCCGATAGATACCTTGCTGTTCTACCAAAATCGAATAAATTACCCAAGAATTTACAATTCACCTATCAGGATGTCATTGACCATCATGTGTTGAACTAATTATAACGAAAATGGAAAAATTTACGGACGAACAAATAAAAGACTATCTAGGCCAATTAGAAGGTTGGGAATATATAGACGGTGCTATCGAGACCACTTTTGAATTTAAGGATTTTAAAGAAGCTTTTTCGGTTATGACACGTATTGCCTTTGAGTGCGAAGCGCAAGGACATCATCCGGATTGGAGCAATGTTTATAAGACGTTGAACATTCGCCTAAATACACATGATGCCAACGGAGTAACGGAAAAAGACTTTGTCCTCGCCAGAAGTATCGAGGATATTATTGAAAGTTCTTAAAAGAACTTTTTTCTAAATTTACCATCATAAAATTTTAACGATCTATGGGAAGAGCTTTTGAATTTAGGAAAGCAAGAAAAATGAAACGTTGGGCCGCAATGTCCAAAGCATTTACCAGAATTGGGAAGGACATTGTCATGGCTGTAAAAGAAGGTGGTCCGGACCCGGATTCCAATGCACGTTTAAGAGCCGTTATTCAAAATGCCAAGTCGGTGAACATGCCCAAGGACAATGTGGAACGCGCTATCAAAAGGGCGAGTGACAAGAGTCTCGGCGATTTCAAAGAAGTACTTTTTGAAGGATACGGACCCCATGGCATCGCTATTTTAGTGGAAACCGCTACCGATAATAATACACGTACCGTGGCGAATGTGCGAAGTTATTTTAACAAGTGTAACGGTAGCTTGGGAACCTCCGGTTCGGTGGAATTTATGTTTGATCATACCTGCAACTTTCGGATTCCTTCCGAAGGGATAGATCCTGAAGAACTAGAATTGGAAATGATTGATTTTGGTGCCGAAGAAGTTTTTGTGGATGACGATGGTATTTTAATCTATGCGCCATTTGAAAGTTTCGGAGCGATTCAAAAAGAGTTGGAAAACAGGGAAATCGAAATTCTTTCTTCCGGTTTTGAAAGAATTCCGCAGGTAACAAAAACATTGGACGAAGAACAAACGGCAGATGTGGAGAAACTTCTGGAAAAGATAGAAGAAGATGATGATGTGCAGAACGTGTTTCATAATATGGACTCTTAGTTAAGGTATTGTTTTGCAATTTTGCCTTTTTCCATTGAAATGATACTACTACGAACGTTGTAACTAAAAATAATTCCGGGTCATCCTTATTCACGGGTCAAGATTCCCAAGCACATCTTTAGACCCTCATGGAAATTCCCCAATCGTAGATTTTCGTTAGGTGCGTGAATGCTATTATCCGGATTGGGGATACGTACCGAGATAGCTGGAATATCCAATACAGAAATAAAGGGAGCAATAGGCTGTGATCCGCCGGTGGATTGCATTTGCACATAGTTTCCCTTACCGAAGACGTACTCCATTGATGCGCCCAACCATTCTCCAAGCGGCGAGTTCAAATCCGTTCGAAAGGGTCTAGAACCAATACGGGAATCTATTCTAATGATTTTTGGGTAAGTTCGCCTTTCTTCATGTGTGGGTTCCCTGTCCAAAATGTGAAAGTCCTTGGATGTTATGAATTTCTTTATCAGTTCTATTTGCCTTTCTGCTGGGGTTTCCGGTACCAATCGCATATCGATTTCTGCCAGCGCTTCAGATGGGATAATGGTGCGAACCCCGTCCTCTACCCATGCTGCTCGTAACCCACGTACATTTAAAGAAGGATACTGTAGCGCTTCTTGATAGGTGTTTCCCACGGATTCCGGTTGGGCAATACCTAAAGTTTCCAATAATTGTTCACGGTCCTCGGGGACAGTGTTGATTGCTTTTTTTCGATTTTCATTCATTTCTATCCCATCATAAAAACCAGGAATTTGAACAAGACCTTTCTCGTCTTTCATAGAGCCCAACAACCTTGAGAGAGCAAAAACTGGGTTTGGGGCATAATTTCCATACTGACCCGAATGTAAATCTTTGTAGGCACCATAAACCGTTAGTTTCATGGTGGCTATTCCCCTGGCACCGAACATTAATGTCGGAAGATTTCCCGGTGGACGGGTACCATCCATGATAAGCATGGCATCAGCTAAAAATTTATCTCGGTTTGTTTCCACTAGTTTCGGTAAAGTCGGTGAACCCAGTTCTTCTTGAAAATCCATAATGACTTTAATATTGAAACTAGGATTTATTTTTCTTTCATCAAGAACCCGTAACACCTGTAAAAAAGCAATTGCAGGCCCTTTTGAATCGGATGCGGAACGAGCAAATATTTTCCAATCGGGATTAAAATTCTTGGTCAGTTTGTCCCAAGGAATTATTTGACATTCATTTTCTTTACATTCCTTTAGAACAGGAACATAAGGGTTTTCTTGCATCCATTGGGAAGAATCTACGGGCTGACCATCTATTTGTAAATAGAAGAGAATGGTACGTTTTGCTCTTTTGTATTTTCGCTCGGCAAACAAATGTTTTACCCCATTGGAAATCAACACTTCGGTATTAAAATTCAAAGCTTGGAAGTTTCTTTCGCACCATGCTAAATTCTTATCGATATTATCAGGTGCTTGCCCATTGTTAGGAAGCGATAAAAAATCTTTTAAAGTAGTTATTCCATCCACGAAATATTCATCGGCCAGCTTATCTATTTTTTCTTTTTTTAGACTTTGACAGCAACCTGAAATAGCTGTCAATGATAGCAGGAAGACCAATGTAATTCTCATGATTTAAAGTTAACCAAAACTTTAGATTCAACGAATCAAAAAACTACAGGTGGTTTGAAGAGAAAGCCTCGATAGTTAATCATAAGTATTGCGGGAATCGGTAAATAATACTTGAACCTTTGTATAAGAGTCCATAAGCGATACAGAAATTATTTTTTTCATGGTTTCACCAAATGAATCTCTAATGAAAGGAATAATCATTTAAGTTTTTAGGAAACGTTTTAAAGTTATTTCAACTTTAATCCCGTCTGAATTTCTATCGTAACGATTGCCTAAAATTTCCGATAAAAGCTAACTTTCCAATTGACACCATTTGAAAGAACCATCCAATCCAAAGAACCATTTATGGCAACTACAGTGTAAACGTTCACCATACGACACAGAAATAGATAAGTTTTTCAATTCTTCGGACATATACATGTAATCCTTAAAAATTTCTCCTGTAATTATTATATATTAAGAGCGACTCATTACAAAATACTTCCCATGAGATATTTTATGTTTTTATGTATGCTAATGTCTTTCACTACAAAAGGACAGGAAATGACTTCTGGAAGATTGGGTGAGCTTTTTGAGGAGGTAGCGGATACTGTTGTACCCAATGGCAACTCATTCCAAATTCTGTATAAGGAGCGACCCATATTCTGTATTTATGACGAAAATGCCAATCGTATGCGGATTATTTCGCCTATTGTAAAAAGGGAAGAATTAGAAGAAGAACAATTATTGAATGCCATGGTTGCCAATTTTCATTCGGCTTTGGACGTAAAATATGCTTTAAGTGATGAAGTTATTTGGTCAGTTTTCACCCATCCCTTAGCTGAATTATCGGATGGTCAGGTTTTGGACGCGATTGACCAGGTTTTTTTGGCCGCGGCTACTTTTGGGACGAGTTACTCCAGTACTACATTAGTGTTTCCCGGAAACACTAAAAAGAAAGAGGACGAGCATACCAAAAAACTGATAGAGCGTTCTAAAAACTAAATGCTGCAACTTTTCCCTTTACCCCTTTGAAAAAAGCTTCGTATTTTTTGAAATCGGCTTGTTTATCCTCTGACACATAATAGGGCTCGGAAATCTTTATTTCTTTCTTCCCATAATCAAAAGCTACTAGAACTATAGGAATTTCTGCAGCTTTGGCAATGAAATAGAATCCTGTCTTCCATTGAGTTACTTTTTTACGTGTTCCTTCAGGGGAAAGTGCTAAGCGGAACTTTTTCCGCTCTTTGAAAATTTGAGCGGTTGCACTCACCGTATCATTAGTTTTACTCCGGTCTATGGGAGCACCACCTGTCCATTTAAAAAACCAACCCAATGGAGAATCAAAAAGACTTTTTTTACCCACATAGTTGATTTCCTCTTTCCAAACTTTCCGAATCAGCAGTCCCAAGAGAAAATCCCACCAACTGGTATGTGGTACTACCGCGAGTACACACTTGTCCAAGTGTGAAGGAAACGTTCCTTTAAGGGACCAGCCCAATACGTTAAAATAAATGAATTTGGCCAAACGTTGCATATACTAAATTTATCCGAACGCGCATCAGTTATAACTTGATAACGTTCTGTAGTTTGACCTAAATTTTACGGTAAATCGCCTTTATTTTATCCGGAGTAATACTACTTCTCCAATTTTCACCAAGTGCATTTTCCCAAAGCGGTTCCATACCCAAAGCAACGGTAACCATTGAATCCAGTTCAGCTTCGGAAAGATTTTTACAAATTCCTTTTGGCAATTCAATGTTGTGCTTATATTTCATTTTATGGAATAATTCCACCCCTTTTGGATAAAACTCTTCTAAATGTTGAAATACCAAACAATTACCTATACCATGCTTGATTCCCAAAAGATATCCTAAACCATAACTAAGTGCATGTGCCACGCCTACTTGTGAATAGGCAATACTCATACCGCCATGCCATGATGCCATCATCAGTTTATCCCTAGATTCCGCCTGTGGCAAATCGTTTAAAAACACCTCTTTACATAAATCCAAGGCTTTTTCACCATAGCTCTGACTAAAGGCATTTAAGTAGGTCCCGTTCAAGGATTCCACGCAATGGATATAGCAATCCATTCCCGTATAAAACCATTGTTCTTTACATACTCCCTTGGTCAATTCAGGATCTAATAAAACTTGATCAAACGTGGTATAGTCCGAATTGATTCCCAACTTTTTATCCGGTCCCAATAAAACGGTTGTTCTGGACACCTCTGCACCGGTACCACTTATGGTAGGTATGCCCACGTGATAAATAGATTTTTTGTTGACCAGATCCCAACCTTGATAATTGGCCGCGCCCCCTTTATTTGTCATCAGTATCGCAACGGCCTTCGCTAAATCCAAAAGTGTCCCACCGCCAATGCCCACAATCCCGGAAGGTTCTTCTTGAAACGTTTTTTGAATCATGGAAACCAAGGCGTCTACCTGTTGGGTTTTAGGCTCTTCTTCCGCGGACACAAAAATAATCTGATCACAAAATATCCGGGGAATGCGCTTCACCAAATCGGTTCCTTCAAAGACATCGTCCACTAAAAAAATCATTGGTGCTTCAGAATGTTTTCGCTTGGGCATAAGAATATCTCCCAATTGGTCAAAACTTCCGTTACCAAAGACCACCCTTGGCACCATGGGAAAATTCCTATATTGTTCTGAAGCTTTAGTAGGTATCTTCTTCAATTTTATTTCTTTTTTAATCTCCATTCAAACGTTTAAAGGTACTCCAATATATTCGCTAAAGAATTTGTAGTAATATACCCTGTTTTTTGTTTTGGTTCTTCTATTTCCTCATGCTGCCATGTGGTATGGAAAGGTACATGCACCGCCCTTGCTCCTATATTTACCAAAGGTAGGACATCCGATCTTAAAGAATTACCGATCATTAGAAACTCTTTTACATCTATATTCAAATGTGATAGTAAATCTTGATAATTCTTTTCTTTTTTATCGCTCAATACTTCCACATGATGAAAATAGGCAGAAAGACCGGAACGCTCCAATTTTCGCTCTTGATCTAACAGGTCACCTTTGGTCAAGACAATCAATCTATATTTTCCTTTCAATTGTTTTAAAACGACTTCTACACCATCCAATAATTCTACCGGATGGGAAATCATCTCTTTACCAAGATTCAAAATTTCCGAAAGCGTTGCTTGGGAAACTTCATTATTTGATAATTCCAATGCGGATTCTATCATAGAAAGCATAAAACCTTTGATTCCATAACCATATAGCGCCAAGTTTTTTATTTCCATCTTAAAAAGTTCCTGGTCTATTTTATTCTTGGTCTCATAACCTTCCAAGAGTTCCGCAAATTTTTCTTCAGCCTCCCTAAAATAGGTTTCGTTGACCCAGAGCGTATCATCCGCATCAAAACCAATAACCCTTATATCGCTGTAATCTACTTCCATGCAGCCTGTGCCCTTTTCAAATCTTCTGGGGTATCAATTTCTATGCCTTGCACAGAAGTCTCTACCATTTTTATTTTTTTTCCGTACTCCAAGTATCGGATCGCCTCTATTTTTTCCGTGGCCTCCAATGGCAACATGGGCAGACGCTGAAAATCCAATAAGGCCCTTTTCCGAAAAGCATAGATTCCTTTGTGCTTATAGTATACCGTTTGGCTGGATTTAGCCCTTGGATGTGGTATAGGCGACCTTGAAAAATACAATGCGAAATTGCGATTGTCCACAATAACCTTTACCGTATTGGGATTATTGATTTCATTTTCGTCCGTTATCCTGACCATTAAAGAAGCAAGGTCTATCTCCTTTTTTACATCATCCTTAAAGACTTCCATTACACCTTCCAAACTTTCACGGTCCGTAAACGGTTCATCGCCCTGTACATTTACAATAATATCTACATCCATATCCGCTACAGCTTCCGCAATACGGTCGCTTCCGCAATCATGCTCTTTTATGCTCATAATCGCCTCACCACCCGCTTGAACGATGGTATCGTAGATTACTTCGCTATCCGTGACTACATAAACCGCATCAAAAAGTCCGGTTTTTACGGCCGCTTCATAGGTCCGTACAATGACCGTTTTCCCATGCAGATCCTGCATTAACTTAGCAGGAAATCTAGAAGCCGCATAACGGGCAGGTATCATAGCAATTATCTTCACTCGTTTTAGATTTTTAAATCCGATTTAAAATATTTTTAGTTTTATTTTGAATTCGACCGTTTTCGTTGTCGTGATTTTCATTTCGCTCATGATTGGGTATTATTTTTTTTCGGCCTTAAACTTCTATAGATCCTGAAAATTATCGTCAAAATAATGATGACCAATACCGCTGCCAAAATAGGGGCAAAAATAGATGCTGCCGTAACCACTACCGCAGTTCCCGTTTCAACCGTTGAAACTACGGGATTGGCCAAACCACCTGTAGTCGCGGAAGAAGTAAGACGACCTGTTGCGCTTGCGCCCTTGATAGCCGTAGCGGTGCCCCCACCGGCAATGATGGCCAATGACCAAGTGACCACAGGGTCCAAGTTAGCCACCGTAGATACCATGACCGCAGTTCCGGCAATCGCAGCTAACGGGACTGCAATACTGTCCAATAAATTATCTACCCAAGGAATAAAATAAGCGAATATTTCTATGACCATAGCGACTCCCAATGTGAGCGTTGCCGTAAGACTCCCTATCCATTCCCAATTCTCGTTTAAATCCCAAAGTCCGAAATATGAGGCAAGGCTCAATGCAAAAAGGGGCAAGAATACCCTAAAACCTACTGAAGCTGCAAGTCCTACACCTAAAAAAATACTGATAACGGTTTCCGAGGTCATGGTTATAATTCAAATCCAACGTAAATAGCTTTATGCAACGCCACCACGTTGTATGGTTTACTAAATTACTTTTTTCCTATTCAACAAAAAAATCGTCCTTGAAACCTATCAAATATAGCTTTTGTTTTGCTCGGGTCACCGCAGTGTATAACCATCTTAGATATTCACGGTCCGGACCATTTGGCAAATACGGTTGTTCCACAAAAACGGTATTCCATTGCCCTCCCTGAGATTTATGACAGGTAATGGCATAAGAGAATTTAACCTGTAGGCCATTAAAATATTTATTGTTCTTAACTCCTAAGAACTTCTTGTACTTGGATTTTTCATGGGCAAAATCTTTCATTACTTCTTGATACAGCTTATTGCCATCCTCATAGGAAAGAGAAGGTGATTCCGCTTTTATGGTATCCAACAACAAAACAGTTTCAAAGGGTTTCATATTGGGATAATCCACCATTTTCACTTTCACCTCTGCAAACCGAAAACCATATAGTTCCTTGAAATTGAATATCTCCAAGACTTCTATAATATCACCATTGGCAATAAAACCAGCTTCAGAATTGGGTTTTAACCAAAAGTAATTGTTCTTGACCACCATCATGTAATCCCCAACGGCAAGTTCGTTCTCCAAAAAGAGAATCCGCTCCCTGATATTCAGGTTATATAGATTAGCCCTTTTGTTGGACCTTACGATGATAGCGGTCTCCTCTTTTCCATTTTCAGAATAGGAACCGTCTATAGCTTCCTGGATTTCGTGCCCATCTATGAGTCTAACTATATCTTTGAAAGTATTTAGATTAAATTGAAATCCATCGAAAAAATCACTCTGCAATTGTTCCCGTAGCATTGTAGCATTGACTAAAATACCCGAATCCTGGGCTTGCCGTACTACTTCATCCAGCTCTAACCGGACCACTTCTTTATTATAATTAAGGGACAATTTATCCTCGTCCAAAGCAGGACTTAATTGAAGATGTACCGGTGGTAACTGGGCCGTATCCCCAATCAGAATCATTTTACAGTTATGCCCGGAGTACACGAACATCATTAAATCATCCAACAAAGACCCATTTTCAAAAAGTTTTGAATCTGCCGGTGTATCGGGAATCATGGAAGCCTCATCAATTATAAAAACAGTATCCCTATGCTTATTCGGAGCCAAAACAAACTGTACGCCTCCCCCACTTTGTTTTTTGGGAAAGTATATTTTTCTGTGTATGGTAAAAGCCTGCGTATTGGAATAGTTGCTCATCACCTTGGCAGCACGGCCAGTGGGCGCCATTAAGACCGATTTCATCCTGGCTTTCCAGAGACTGTTTACTACAGTCCCGATCAAAGTGGTTTTTCCCGTTCCCGCAAACCCTTTTAGAAGAAATACTTCGTCCTTTTTGTCCCCTAAAATAAACGCCGCCAATTTCTGTAACACCACCTCCTGTTTTAGGGTAGGTTCGTGCGGAAACTTGGATTCCAATATTTTAAAAAAACTAACAGATGTAAGGGCTTTCATAAGGGTTCAAAGATAAAGATGATTTTTAGGCCAAAAACTTTTCCCATTAAAAAAAAATTGTAGATTTGTGAGAACCACTAAATTAAATTAACACTTAAGAAATGAAGACCATAATACAGATTGTACTTTGGATTGGATGTATCTTTTTGGGATACCTTATCTATAATTCTATTACAGGACCTATAGAATTCAAAAAAGTTAAGCAAGAACGTTTTGGAAAAGTAGTTGCCAAATTAAAGGATATTAGAAACTCTCAGGAAGCTTACAAAACGGTCAATGGAAGGTATGCCAAAGATTTTAATAGCTTAATCAAATTCGTTGATACCGGAAAATATGTCATTACCACACAAAAGGATTCTTCTTTTATGCGATATGATAAGACGTATCAAATTGATTTACAAAAAGATACGGTGATAATAGACACTTTAGGTTTTGTTTCTGTAAAAGATTCTTTGTTCAAAAAAGATACACGCTACAAGAACTTGATGGATGTTCCCGGAGTTCCCGGAGAAAAAATCATCATGAAAGCCGATATTATTGAAAAAAGTGGCTATCGGGCTCCCGTTTTTGAGGCTAAAGTCCCTAAAAGCATATTATTGGCAGATCAGCCAAAAGATTTGGTAGCTCGTGAAAATGCACAAATAAGTGTTGAAGAGGTGAATGGCTCGGAAATTATAGTAGGTTCATTAGAAGAAGTCAGCACTAGCGGTAATTGGCCTCCTGTTTATGATAAAAAAGAAGACAACTAATCCGATAGACATAGCGGATAAGAATTTTAAGAAATTGTCCATTCAGGTTAGCTTGAATGGACTTTCTTTTTGTGTGGCCGATACCGTTTCGCAGAAAATCATCAATTCCGATAGTATTCAATTTTCAAAGGAACAAAATCCTATTGCACTTAAAAAAAAATTGCAAGGTCTACTTGAAAGGTACCAACTTCCCAAAAAACGATTTGATGACGTGGTAGTGGTACACCGGAACACCCTTTTCGGTTTGGTTCCCAAACCATTGTTCAATCCTGAAAATCTCTCGGAATATCTAAAATTCAACATCAAAGTCCTTACTACCGATATTTTGGCCTTTGACGAAGTGGAAAATCAGGAAATGATAAACGTCTATGTGCCGTACATGAACATCAACAATTATGTGTACGATCTTTTTGGAGAATTTACCTATATGCACAACGGTACGGTCTTGATACAATCGTTGCTGAACAACTACGGACATCAAAAAGATGCAATATGTTATGTTTATGTGGGGAAAAAGCAAATGGATATTGTTGTCTTACAACAGAAACAACTAAAGCTCTACAATAGCTTTTTATATGAAACTAAAGAGGATTTTGTTTATTACCTCTTATTTGTATTGGAGCAATTGGATTTGGATACGGAAACCGTTCCGGTGAAGTTGTTCGGTACTATCGAGGAGGACGATGCCGTTTTTCAACTCTGCTATAAATACGTTCAGCACATTTCCATTTTTGTGCCCTCAACACCACACCATCTTCAACTGGGCGAACCAGAAACAGCGTCTATTGACTTTACTGTACTTAACACTATTTAATGCGAATTATCTCAGGAAAACATAGGGGCAGACAACTTACGGCTCCAAAGAAATTACCAGTGCGACCTACCACTGATATGGCCAAAGAGGCACTTTTCAATATTCTGAACAACACATATTATTTTGGGGATATCAAGGTGTTGGATTTATTCTCTGGCACGGGAAATATCAGTTTTGAATTTGCTTCTCGCGGTTGTAACGATATTCTTGCGATCGATGTGCACGCGGGATGCATACAGTATATCGATAAAATTGCGAACGATTTGGAAATGGGCATCCGAACCCTAAAGAGCGATGTCTTTTCTTTTTTAGCCCAAAACACTGAAAAATTTGACATCATTTTTGCGGATCCCTTCTATGATATGGAACTGACGGATTTTGAAAAAATCCCGGAATTAGTTTTCAAAAACGAATTACTGTTAGAAGAGGGCATACTGATTATAGAACATGCCAAACAAAGCAGCTTGGAACACTTGCCACATTTTGAGCGTTCCCGAAAATATGGAGGGAGTGTTTTTAGTTTTTTTAAATATGATTCATAAAATATCGTCATAAAGGAATTTCACTCCATACTCACTTTCCTTATTGCAGCTGTCTGGCTGATCAATGGACTTGTTTGTAAAGTTTTGAACCTTGTTCCCAGACATGGACAAATCGTAGGGCAAATTTTGGGTGATGAGTTCTCTAGACCCTTAACTTTAGCAATCGGAGTTTCAGAAATCATAATGGCCGTTTGGGTGCTATCAAGATATAAATCACGTTTAAATACCATGGCTCAAATGGGTATTGTGGCCGTTATGAATATTTTGGAGTTCTTACTGGTTCCAGATTTGTTGCTTTGGGGAAAATTTAATTCTCTTTTCGCTTTATTGTTCATCGGTATAGTGTATTATAATGAGTTTATATTAAAGGAAAAATTGAACAGGAAAAGCTAAATGGAATTCTTAAAAAATCATCCTTTTGCGGTAGAGACTTATTTTGAAAATTCAATTGTACTTACCTACGCCATTGCGAAAGAAGAATTACAGGGGTTCATCCCCGAATGCTTGGAGTTGGATACTTTTGAGGAAAAATGGGCATTCGTAGCTTTGGCCATGGTGAATACAAAAGGCCTGCGCCCTAAAGGTTTTCCCAGATTTATGGGGAACAACTTTTTCTTGATCGGATATCGGGTATTTGTTCGCTATACGGATGAAAGAGGAAAGCGATTACGAGGCCTATATATTTTAAAATCCGAGACCAATAAAAGTAAGATGTCTTTCTTCGGGAATATGTTTACCCACTATAATTACACCACCACGGATATAGAATACAAAGCCAAAGGTCAAAACCTAAAAATCAGTTCAAAGAAATCGGGCTTGGATGTTGTTCTCAATATAAAGCAACTAGAGGTACTATTGCCGAAAGATTCACCATTTAAAGAATGGAAAGAAGCCAGACGTTTTGCAGGTCCATTACCCTTCACCTTCACTTACAACAAAGAAAAAAAAGAGGTCTTGATTATTGAAGGGGTTCGGCAAAACTGGAAACCACGACCACTTCATATCGAAAAGGCGGAAGTAGGGTTTATAAAGACCAAAGGCTTTAAAAATATACAACTTGCAAATGCTTTTATCGTTAGTAATATTCCATATCACTGGAAAAAAGGAAGGATAGAGTCATGGAAGTAAAACGGAGAAAATTTCAAGGAGTACTCAATATTCTAAGCTTCAACAGACACTTTTATATCATAGGCCTATTGATGTTGGGAGCAATCATTACTGGTCTGGTAGTATTTAAGGTTCCTGCAATCTGGACCTGGATTATCATTGGAGCGTTTCTATATGGTCTTGTAATGCCTTTAATAGTTTCTGCCTATGTATATGATTTTTCAGGATATTATGATTTTAAATGGTTGAAAAATCTTCATTTGATTGAAAAAAAACCAAAACAGCTCGTCAATATCAATGCTGGTTTTGATGAAACGAGCTTCATACTAAAAAATAATTTTCCCGAATCCGATTTAAAGGTGTTCGATTTTTATAATGCCGAGCAACATACCGAACCTGCCATTGTAAGGGCCAGAAAAGTAAGTCTGGTCTATCCGAACACTCGCCAAATAGCATCGGATAAAATTCCTTTGGAGGATAAGTCGGTCGATGCCGTTTTTCTACTCTCTGCATTACATGAGATTCGTTCCCATAAAGAGAAAGTACTATTTCTAAAAGAATGCCATAGAATCTGCAAAGCCGATGGTAAGATTATTAC
The DNA here is from genome assembly GCF_047345745.1 of Maribacter algae. NCBI lineage: Bacteria > Pseudomonadati > Bacteroidota > Flavobacteriia > Flavobacteriales > Flavobacteriaceae > Maribacter > Maribacter algae. The sequence continues at coordinate 155,801 of NZ_JBLFES010000002.1, read as the reverse complement.
CGTTGAACATTTAAGGGATGTTCCCAACTTTTTTGCATTCTCCGTTGGTTTTACACATTTCTTTTCCCGTAATGCTTGGAAAAAAGCATTTAAGGAAGCAGGTTTTTCTTCCTTTGGGGAAAAAAAATTCACTCCGTTTATGTCTATCTTCACTTGCTGTCCTTAACCTTTAACAATGCAAATTCATTTCAAAATTATTGGAATATTGCTTATGGCCTTGGCCTTGATACATGTCATTTTCCCCAGGTATTTTAATTGGAAAAAAGAACTCCAAGCATTGAGTTTAATCAACCGACAAATGATGACCGTACACACGATTTTCATAGCCCTCACGGTATTCTTGATGGGACTGTTGTGCTTTACTTCAACGAGTGATTTGATCGAAACCAAACTTGGAAAAACTATTTCCCTTGGTTTTGGAATCTTTTGGGGAATTAGGTTTTTTGTTCAGTTTTTTGGATACTCTGCAAAATTATGGAAAGGAAAAGCTTTTGAGACCACCGTTCATATTCTGGCTATAAGTCTTTGGGGGTATTTAGTCGTTGTATTTTTCGCTAACGCAGTTTATTAGAGAAGTAATTTCGGCAAAACGTTCAATTTCTATCAAAATAAAAGTCCATGCTTCCGCATGGACTTTTTAAACTAATCTAACCAATAATCAACTCAAACTAATCCTTATTCCCCTTGACCTAATGAGAAAGCCCTTTTTCCATTGAACTCATAGAGGTTTTCCGTTTTTATAACATCGAATCCTTCGTTATGGAGTCTGGACAACAATGCCACTACTTGCTCGTATTCTACCGGTTCATACACTGGTGTACTCCCATTGATCTGGGCATCGATCGCGACAAATCTGCACCTCCAATGATCAGTACAATATGTTTCCTTCATCCCACCGGGGAATACTTTTACGCCCCGATTGGTAATCATTTTTAATTTTAATTTGAAGGAATTTATTTTGGACAGGGCTTTGCCTATAATCTCTGGGTCGGAACCCTTCCAATCTATAAAAGCGTCTAAACCTAACAATTGCTTTTTCTCTTCTTTTCTTTTATATGGCGGAATCGTGATGACCCCTTTTCCATTAGCGATATTGCTTACCGGTAATTCATTGGGTTGCTGGTCTAGTCTAGCTATCACCTCCAACGCAAATTCCGATGTAGATACTTTTTGTTTACTAGCATCTTCGTTATAAATATCGGCTGTATGATAACCCTCTTCAATGGTTGTCAACCAGGCGTTTTTAATTTTATCCGCAATTTCAGTCTGTCCTATATGTGCCAACATGGAAACCGAAGCGTTTATTAATCCGGACGGGTTTGCAATACCCTTACCGGAAATATCCGGTGCAGAACCATGAATCGCTTCAAACATAGCTACATTGGTTCCAATATTGGCAGAACCTGCCATCCCCACTGAGCCCGCTATTTCTGCAACGATATCGGAAATAATATCTCCGTATAGGTTGGATGTTACCACAACATCATAATTTTCAGGGTTGGCCGCTAATCGCGCTGCCCCTATATCTATAATTTGGGCATCACTTTCAATCTCGGGATATTCTGCAGAAATTTCATTGAACACTTGATGAAAGAGTCCGTCCGTAAGTTTCATGATATTATCCTTGACCATGCAAGTCACTTTCTTCCTGCCATACACTCTGGCATATTCAAAAGCGTATCTCACGATACGTTCACAACCTGGTCTCGTAATCAACTTTAAACACTGCACTACGTCTTGCGTCTGCTGATGCTCTATCCCTGCATATAAATCTTCTTCATTTTCCCTGATAACGACCACATCCATTTGTGGAAAATTGGTCTCTACATGAGGGTACAAGGCACTTACCGGTCTAACATTGGCAAACAGACCAAGCGATTTACGCAAGGTTACGTTCAAACTTTTATAACCTTTTCCTTGGGGAGTGGTTATGGGCGCTTTTAATATTATTTTATTTCTATTGATAACTTCCCATGATTCTTTACTAATACCGGCAGAATTTCCCGAAAGGTAAACCTGTTCCCCTAATTCTATAAATTCAGGTTCTATCCTTGCCCCAGCGGCGTTGAGAATTTTCAGGGTAGCTTCCATAATTTCCGGACCTATCCCATCGCCTTTGGCTACGGCTACCTTGACCATTTTATGGGTACTATTCTTTGAAACTTTTTGACTTACTGTACTAGTTTTCATAAATGCATGAGTTAATATTTAAAGGTAAATTTCATCTTTTTAATTCATATATTTTTATTTATGTTTTTCATAATATATATAAATAATATTTATGTTTAATCGGATTTATAAGCAGGAATCGATACTGAAGTTGGAAAAATATACTGTAAATGTTCGGAATCAATATAAAATTAAACGGGAAGGAGCTCTAAAAAAGACCCCTCGGCTGCGCTCGGGGTTAATTCGATTACACAAATCAAAGATTTGCTGTCGTGAGGAGCAGCAAAACGATGGAGACCCCTCGGCTGCGCTCGGGGTTAATTCGATTACACAAATCAAAGATTTGTTATCTCATTAAAAAAAGCAGGCCGTAAGCCGGATTCTGTATATCCTTATCATTTATCTAGGCCTTTAGTTGCCCAAAGGCTCCAACCGCCTACCCTTCGGCTCGGACGCGCCGCCCTCTCCCGATATACATCGGGGTACCGGTTTACATGACGTTTCACCGCATAGAGTTTACCTGATTTCACTACAGCCTGACTGTACTTGCTTTCTGTTGCACTGGTCCTCGCCTTTCGGCGGACGGGCGTTACCCGCTATGCTGCACTATGGTGTCCGGACTTTCCTCTCCCAATAGTTATCAGGAGCGATAAGGTGGCCTGCTCCTCGCAAATGTACTTCAATTGTTGATAACTAAGGATGATATCTATTTTAAATAACAGGCTAAATACCTTGCGATTTTTATATTTGTACAAGCACTGAATCAGTATATTTTGGAACCCTTTATCGTATCGGCAAGAAAGTATAGACCCCAAACATTTAAAGATGTTGTGGGACAACAGGCGATTACCAATACGCTCCAAAATGCCATAGACCATAACCACTTGGCACAGGCGCTTTTGTTTTGTGGGCCCCGTGGTGTCGGAAAAACTACTTGTGCGCGTATTTTGGCCAAACAGATAAACTCCGATGGTACGGAAAGTGCGGAGGAGGATTTTGCCTTTAATATTTTTGAGTTGGATGCCGCTTCCAACAACTCTGTAGATGATATTCGTAGTTTAATAGATCAAGTAAGGATTCCACCTCAGGTAGGGAAATATAAGGTCTATATCATTGACGAGGTGCATATGCTCTCACAATCGGCCTTTAATGCCTTTTTAAAGACATTGGAAGAACCGCCCAAACACGCTATTTTTATTTTAGCGACTACGGAAAAACATAAAATTATACCCACTATACTTTCCCGGTGTCAAATATTTGATTTTAAACGCATTACCGTAAAAGATGCTGCGGAATATTTAAAATATATTGCTGAAAGCCAAGGGGTAAATGCAGATGAAAACGCATTACATATTATCGCCCAAAAGGCGGATGGTGCCATGCGGGATGCGCTCTCTATATTTGACCGTGTTGTAAGTTTTTCAGGTTCGGAATTGACCCGTAAAGCGGTTACCGAAAACTTAAATGTATTGGATTACGATACTTATTTTGAAGCTACGGACCTTATCCTGCAACATAATATTCCCCAGCTCCTTATTTTGTTCAATAAGACATTATCATTAGGCTTTGATGGGCATCATTTTATAACTGGACTAGCATCCCATTTTAGGGATTTGATGGTTTGTCAACATCAAGATACCATTGCTTTGTTGGAAGTGGGCGAAACCGCTCAAAAAAGCTACAAGGAGCAAGCAGAAAAAACAGCTGGAAACTTTCTTTTGAAAGCTTTGGATATGGCCAATGATTGCGATTTAAAATACAAGACCAGTAAAAATCAACGGCTATTGGTAGAGTTAACATTGATGAAACTGGCCTCTATCGACTTTGATGGAGAAAAAAAAAATCCTGAGTCTGTAGCACTTGAGAATACCAAAATTGATTTCATAGCGCCAGCTGCATTTTTTCAAGGAACCACATTTTCCAAAACAAGTGACGTTCCTAAAGTTGAAGATAAGATAGCTCCTCAAGGAAAGGAACCCGAAACACCATCGGTATCCAACAACGGTTCGGAAGAAGAAAAACAGATTGAGAAAATTACCGAAGTAACCGAAACCGATGAAGGGCCCATTACTGCAGCTTCAACTTCCGAAGGAACCCTAATAGTTCAGGAACCTATCGCCAAAAAGATAAACATAGCTGCCCCCGCTAAAAGAGTTTCTGGACTTTCCATTTCTAGCCTTAAAGCTAAAAAAGAACATGAACTCAAACGAATTGAGGTCGTTATAGACGAAGATAGTCTACCGAAAGAAGATTTTAAAGAGGAAGATCTGCAAAAACACTGGGAAGATTTTGTCACCCGAATTGATGGTAAAGGACAAAAAATACTCGCTTCAAATCTAAATGTGGACAAACCAAGATTGGGAGAAAATTTCACCGTTCATATTGAACTGCCCAACAGCAGTATGAAAAAGGAAATTGAGCGCGGACAGTTTGAGCTTATGAACTATTTAAGGGAAAAACTGAACAATCATTTTATTCAACTGGTAATAAAAGTGAACGAAGAAAGTGCAAAAAAGTTTGCTTTTACCCCTGAAGAAAAATATCAAAAACTGCGAGAAAAGAATCCGACTATAGATCTATTACGATCAACTTTTGATTTGGACCTTTGATGTTTTCTTTATCCGGAAAGCAAAAAGTAAGAGTACTACGGCAATAATCAACAATCCGAAAGCCTCTCTTCCGAGTTCAACGGTCTTAATATCGCCATCGTTTAAATCAAAGCCTTGAAAATTGGTGGGGTATAAATATATAAATCCAATAATCCCTAGAATTCCAAACACGAAGGGTATTAAAAACCCTATTTTATCCAAAGCGAACAATAAGGAAATCACTGCCGCTACGGCATAAATTAAAATCCATTGTAACGAATCCGGGTCATTATACTGTACAATGGCCCCCAAAATAAACAGAACTGCAAATAAGAATCCAAGGAACTTAAAAAAGATATTCATTTTTTGAAGTTTAAATAGGGTGCCAAAATATCTCTTTTTTCCCGAAAATGTATCATTAGAGCCAGAACATCCTTGCTTTCTATTTGAACTATTATTTCTAATTTTACCAAAAATAGAAGCTATGTTAGGCCTTAAACTCCCCACAGATCCGCGTTGGGTAAATATCGTGGAAAAGAACATTGACGAAATTCTTACCGATCATGCCTATTGCGAGCAGAAAGCTGCAAGCACGGCAATTTCATTGATTGTTTCATTTCCTGAATACCCGAAACTCATTCAAGAAATGATAGCACTTTCCCGTGAGGAAATGGGCCATTTTAAAATGGTGCATGATCTTATCCTAGAGCGAGGTAAAACTTTAGGTAGAGACCGTAAAGACGAATATGTTCTACAACTTGTAAAATTCTTTCCAAAAGGTGGAAGCCGTACTACGCAACTTGTTCATAGATTGTTATACGCCGCATTGATCGAGGCACGGAGTTGTGAACGTTTCCGCTTACTTTCAGAGGAACTGGAAGACAAAAAACTGGCAGAGTTCTATCATAAATTAATGATCAGCGAAGCGAGTCATTATACGATGTTTTTAAAATTCGCAAGGCAATACGGGGACCGAAAGGAAGTTGACGAGAAATGGCAATCATTGCTCGACTACGAGGCCGAAATCATGGAAAACTTAGGCACTTCGGAAACCATTCACGGTTAGTTATTTTTTATGTAGAAGAGCTATTCATTCTAAATTACTCGCCCTAATACTTGTTTACTATTCCTTCAATTTATTAAGATAATAATCATATAGGGCAAATTGGGAACGTACTTTTTTCTTATCGTTCCTTCGGTATGCGTTATCCTGTGCTTCGTTAAAAACACGGGCTTTAACATTATCGTTCCAAGAAATTTCAAAAGTGTCCAGCAATTCTTGTTTGATATCCGCATCATAGATAGGACAACCAACCTCTACCCTGTTTTCCAAGTTACGCGTCATAAAGTCAGCCGAGGAAATATAAACTTTGGTATCTCCATCATTACAAAAAATGAATAATCTGGGATGTTCTAAAAATTTATCCACTACGCTTATGGCTTCAATATTTTCACTCATGCCGGGCACTCCTGGAATCAAACAACAAATACCTCTTATAATCAATTTTATTTTAACCCCTGCCCTACTTGCCTCGTACAATTTGTCTATCATTTTGTATGAAGTAAAACTGTTCATCTTTATTTTGATAAAAGCTTCTTTTCCTGCCTTGGCATTTTCAATCTCTTGATCTATTAAATTTTTAAATACGGTCTTGGTATAATGTGGAGATACCACCAAGTGTTTGTACTTATTTATTTTATAGGTGGTTTCAAAAAAATCGAATACCTTGTTCAATTCTTTCAGAATAGGCACATGTGCCGTAAAGAGGGTATAATCCGTATAAATTTTTGCTGTAGATTCATTAAAATTACCTGTGCTTATAAATCCGTAACGTGTCATTTGACCTTCCTCTTCACGTTCTATCAAACATATTTTACTGTGTACTTTAAGTCCGGGAACACCAAAAATGAGCTTGACCCCTTCTGCCTGTAGTTCCTCTGCATATCTAATATTGGCATGCTCGTCAAAACGGGCGCGAAGCTCAATTTGCAGGGTAACCTGTTTCCCATTCTTTACGGCATTGGCCAAACAAGCCGCCACTTGAGAGTCATTGGCCAAACGGTACACGGTAATTTTTATAGCTTTTACCTTTGGGTCCAAGGCCGCTTCTCGCAAAAACTTTAAAACGTATGAATAATTGTGATATGGTGCATAAAGCAAATAATCCTTTTCCGCGATTCGTTCCAACAAACTTCCCTCCAAACTGAGTCCTTTAACCGGTAAAGGAGTGATTTTTTCATATTGAAGATCTTTTCTTCCCAAACTGGGAAATGCCATGTAGTCACGCTTGTTGTGATAACGCCCACCGGGAATAACGCTATCCGTATCCTCCACATCCATTTTTTCCTTTAGAAATTCCAACGTATCCGTTTCGATATTTTTATCATATACAAAACGAACCGGATCACTTATTTTACGGTGCTCGACACTGGAGTAAATCTTTTCGATAAAACTTTTACTAAGGTCATTATCAATATCCAATTCCGCATCCCTTGTAATTTTTATCATATGGGCCGATATGGAACTATAATCGAACATGGGGAAGATACTATCCATACAAAACCGGATAACATCATCCAACATGATCACATAATCCTTTTCTCCTTCTCTTGGGAGCACTACAAAACGCTCTATACCTTTGGGAATTTCTATGAGGGCGAATCTTTTTTCTATTCTTTCGGAAGTTTCCTTAGTGCGGTCCTCGCTTTTGAGAATCATTTTAATGGCCAAATATGCGGCCGTATCCTTAAGCGTCGGAAATTCTGCCAAATCGCTCAGAATGATAGTCATTAATTGAGGACTCACGTTTTGAAGAAAATATTTCTTCACGAATTTCTGCTGACCTTCGGAAAGCTCCGTTTCCCGTATCAGAAATATATTCTGTGTTTCCAACTCTTTTTCAATCTCTAAAATGATATCGATACTGCGAGACTGCTGTTCGATAACAATTTTGGTGATTTCTTCCAAAAGATCTTTTGCGACCTCACCGCCAAGAACGCTTTTCCCCTTTTTACCGGCTTCTACGATACGCTTTACCGTTGCATAACGCACTTTGAAGAACTCATCCAGATTATTGGAAAAGATTCCGGTAAAACGCAATCTCTCGATCAAGGGAACATTTTTATCGGCACTTTCCTGAAGTACGCGTTCATTAAATCTTAGCCAACTGATTTCCCTATTTATATATTGGTTTTTGGTCTTTATCATTATCTTAAGTGTTTCGGAAATAGGGTTAAAATTGTTTTTCCTTTTGTTATGCTACTCCATTGATCAACTTTAAACTGTATTTGTGCTAAACCACTTGTAGGAAGATTATCAATATAATTATCTCCCAAAGCATTTACGAGATGGGTGAAGGCATGATTGTGGCCAAAAATGATAATGGAGTTTAGCGTATTTGAAGTGCCCTTTAAAAAATCAAGTACTTGATCACCGGAAAAATCATATAGCTCATTGGCAACGGTAAACTTTTCCAAAGAATGTCCAAGCTTTCTCAAACAAATCATAGCAGTATGTAACGCTCTGTTTGCCGGGCTCGAAAAGGCATAATCGATTACTATTTTTTTTCTTGAAAGTTCCGCGCCTATTAGATGGGCATCGTTTACCCCCCTTTGTAACAAAGACCTATCTTGGTCGCTCACGTTATGTTCCCATGAGGATTTGCCGTGACGCATGAGTATCAGATTTTTCATTTTATTCCATTTTAAGGAGCCAAACGTTCTATTTTCCAGTCCAAGTTCTTCTGTAAGATATACCGAATACGATCGTGTAATCGGTTGGGTCTACCTTGCCAAAACTCCATTGAAACAGGCTTTACGATGAATCCGCCCCAATAATCGGGTCGTTCTATTTCCTTCCCTTCATATTCTTTTTCCAAAGCTTTAAGTTTTGATTCCAAAACTGCTCTGGAAGCAATTACCTGACTTTGGTCAGATACAATAGCGCCCAACTTGCTTCCTTCCGGTCTGGATTCAAAATAACCATCGGACATATTTTCGGAAACTTTCTCTGCTTTTCCCTTAATAATTACTTGACGTTCCAGGTTGGGCCAAAAGAAAGAAATACAAACATTAGGATTGGCAGCAATAGCTTTGCTTTTCTCACTTTTATAGTTGGTATAGAAAATAAAACCCTCGTGCGTATATTTTTTTAGGAGCACTACCCTGTTTTTAGGATAACCATCTTTTCCTATGGTAGACACGGTCATTGCGTTGGGTTCGTCAACACTATCAGACTGCTCCACCTCATAGAACCACGTCTGAAATAGTTGTATGGGGTTATCCGATATTTGGTCCTCTAACAGTGCACTTTTTTCGTACGATTTCCTGTAATTCCCTAAGTCTTTCTGCATGTTTTTATCCTTCTAAACAAGATAATCAAAGTTCTTGAAAAGAAGGGAGAATTAAAAGGAAGTATTGTGCTTTATTGGTAATTTAATCGTTCTAAAATCTTGACATTTAAAACTTAAAAATCGAAAGATTTACCATCATCCGCCAAAAGTGTATTTGAGAAAATAGTAACAGCTTCTTTTTTAAAAAGTTCAATGGATTTGTATCGTGTGGAATAATGCCCTAAAATCAGTGTGCCTGCACTTGCCATTTCTGCAATGGTTGCGGCTTCTTTTGCCGTTGCATGTTTCGTTTTAGGAGCCAATTTAGCTTCGGTCTCCAAAAAGGTGGCCTCATGGTATAGCACATCTACCTTGCTGATTTGAGGAACAATATCCGGTTTAAAAGCCGTATCACTACAAAAAGCATACGATTTAGGAGGTTCCGGATCAAATGTCAATAACGTATTGGAAACAATGGTACCATCATCCTGAACCACCTCTTTTCCTTTCTTTATGTTTCGAAAATAAGCTTGGTCGATCTTATATTTTGCAACAGCTTCTACATTTAACTTTCGCTCCCCCAGTTTTTCCCTAAAAAGAAATCCGTTCGTGTACACCCTATGATTCAAAGGGATGGTTTCCACCGTCACTTTTTCATCTTCAAAAATAAGTTCCGGTTTCTTTGAAGTTAGTTCGTGAAAAATTAGATGATAATTGGTCCAGGAATCGCCTAGTTTTAATAAAAGCGTTATAGCTTCTTTGATTCCTTTTGGACCATAAATATGCATCTCTTTATCCCTGCCCAACAACCTAAATGTAGAGATCAACCCCGGTAATCCAAAAAAATGATCACCATGCAAATGGGAGATAAAAATATGATTGATTCTCGAAAACCGAATTTTGTGCTTACGAAGTTGTACCTGTGTTCCTTCCCCACAATCTATCAAAAACATGTGATTTTTGAACTCCAAAACCTGTGAAGTAGGGTTGGTCATTGTTCTGGGAGTGGCGGCATAACAACCTAGAATCGTGAGGCGCATGCTAATTAAAAATTGAGAATGGAAAATGGAAGGAAAGACATATATTTTATTTCAATTATTATTTTTTGAAGATTTCAGTATTGAAGCCAGTAATTTTATGATTTATATAAAAGATAACTTCTAACGTAAATTGAAAACTTTGTCTGTTATAACATTTTCCCTTTTCAATCTGAAATTTTCGATTAAATTCCTAAATCTCTCTCTATTTCCTCCATTTCAATAATGTCTTTGGCTTCCTGAAGGGTGGGTGTTACTATAATTTCTTCAGGAACTTCGTCATAGGTCACTTTATCCGTTACGATGACAAAAGATTTACCTCCATCCCTATGTTTGTTTGAAATATCCAAGAATTCCAGCACATCATCCGATGTCAGTTTTTTGAACGTAAACAGGTTTAAGATCAAATTGTCATTTTTAAGTTTTGGGTATGCCTCATCTAAATTTTTCAAAAAAACAGGTAACGATGTTTTCTCCTGATACACTGTAATTATGGTACCTTCCTTATCAAAAATCATAATTTTACTGTTTAATTTTAGAGGCTAAAAGATAAATGACCGCCATTCTTATGGCCACACCATTTTCGACCTGATTCAAGATGATGGATTGCTTGGAATCGGCCACATCACTTGTAATTTCCACCCCTCTATTGATGGGGCCAGGATGCATGATGACAATTTCCTTGTTCAAGCTATTCAATAGTTTTCTATTCACCCCGAATTGCTGTGTGTATTCCCGAGTGGTCGGAAAATAGCTAATGTCCAATCTTTCATTTTGAATGCGAAGCATATTGGCCACATCGCACCATTCCAGTGCCTTTTTTAGATTCGTCTCTACATCAACGCCTAAAGACGTTATATACTTTGGAAGCAATGTTTTAGGTCCGCATACTTTCACGTTAGCCCCTTGCAATTTTAAAGCGAATATATTGGACAAGGCTACCCTTGAATGTAAAATATCCCCAACAATGACTACATTTTTACCCGTTACATCTCCAAGTTTTTCCCGAATGGAATAGGAATCTAAAAGTGCTTGGGTAGGGTGTTCATGTGCTCCGTCACCGGCGTTTATGATCGATGCTTTTACGTGTTTGGACAAGAATATGGCCGCTCCCGGATTGGGATGTCGCATGACCACCATGTCCACTTTCATGGAAAGAATGTTATTGACCGTATCAATTAAAGTTTCGCCTTTTTTAACGGAAGATTGGCTCGCAGAAAAATTAAGCACGTCCGCAGAAAGTCGCTTTTCCGCAAGTTCAAAAGATAGTTTAGTTCTGGTACTGTTTTCAAAAAAAATATTGGCAATGGTAATATCACGTAAGGAAGGAACTTTTTTAATAGATCTGTTGATGACTTCCTTGAAATGATCTGCGGTTTCAAAAATGAGTTGAATATCCGATTCTTTCAGATATTTTATGCCCAATAAGTGATTTACACTCAGTTCGCTCATCCTTATCTATTAATCAAGTATATTTTATCTTCACCATCGTTCTCTTTCCACATGACCTGCACTTTTTCATTATCAATAGCATCAACCTGTCTCCCCCTATAATTGGGCTGTATGGGTAGATGTCTGCTAAAACGTCTATCAATAAGGGTAAGTAGCTCTACCTCTAGAGGTCTTCCAAAAGACTGTAAGGCCGTAAGCGCCGCATTGATACTTCGTCCTGTATAAAGAACGTCATCGATCAAGACCACTTTTTTATCCTCTATCAAAAAATTGATTTTTGTCTTTGTGGCTTCCAGTGTTTTGTCGCCCCTTCTAAAATCGTCCCGGTAAAATGTAATATCCAATACGCCAAGGTCAATTTCTTTTACTCCGTACTCCTCTTTCAAAATTTTACAAAGCCTTTCTGCCACGAAAATTCCTCTAGGTTGAATTCCTATCAGAACGGTATTCTTAAAATCAAGATGATTCTCAAGGAGTTGACAAGCCAAACGATGTAGAATGATGTTTATTTCTTTTGAGGAGAGTAGTACTTTTTGACTCATATTGGTCTATCCACAGGTATAGCAAGGCAAAAATAGGTAATTCTTCCAAATATTGATGCTGAACTCAGTCCTAGGGCATAAAAAAGCCCCAACATACATGTCGGAACTTCCATTCTATTCAGAAAAATGAAGACGCACATTACCAATTATGATTTATTTAATAGTTTTTACTTGACTTTAATAATTCAAACAAATCCAATAAATTGTCATAATGCAGAATCATTATATTATTTCTTTTTAAATACTTTCTCTTTAACTCATATATTTTTTCCTTAAAATCTGTTCTGCGTACCGCGAATACGGCATAGATTAACCTTGACTTGTCCAATGTTAAAAATTCTTTTGGAAAGTTTCTGACCATTAGGATTTTCCAATTCAACAAAAACAAAGTTGCAATCTCCAGATACCTTTCCGATTAAAAGGTAATCAGCTTTAAATGTAGATGTCAATTCAAACTCTTTGAATAAAAACGCCTCGTGATGTCCAAAGCAAATCGGACTCATAGGTCACAGTGAAGGCGGCATTATTGCGCTTATGGTAGCGGCTGAAAATAAAGATGTTGCGTTTATTGTTCTGATGGCAGGTATAGGTATCACAGGACAAGAATTGCTCATCAAACAACAACGCCTTATTGGTAAAGTGTATGGTATGAGTGAAGAAGATTTGATCAAAGCCGCAGAAATTAATACTGCGGTGATGCAAACCATTAAGAATTCAGAGGATGTAACAGGACTCAAACCAAAACTACAAGCGCAAATTGAAGGCTTACTTGCCGATATTCCCGATAACGAATTACCCGTTGGCGTTTCAAAAGATAAGAATTTTATTGCGCAGCAGGTAGAATTACTCACCTCTCCTTGGATGCAATATTTTATAAAATACGACCCCACTGAAACTTTGATGCAAGTTGACTGCCCTGTTTTAGCAATTAATGGAGATAAAGATTTGCAAGTACCCGCTCAAGAAAATTTGGCGGCTATTAAAAAGAGTATTAATGCGGGCGGTAACAATGACGTTACCACGCAAAGCTAAGCCAATTTAAATCACCTTTTTCAAGAAAGTCAATACGGCTCACCAACGGAATACGCGATTATAGAGCAGACGATTTCGCCTGTGGCTTTGGAGGTGATTACGGAGTGGGTGAAGGGGGAGACTCTAGACTAACGAGAAGATAACTCAAGCGTCAGCTGAATATATTCGTTATTCGCTTAATATAATTTCAACTGCTAAATGATTAAATTTTCCTCGAAACTTTTCATAATCTTGTAAAGCCCGCGGTTTTTTTCCAATGGCCTTGTTCATAAAGCCAACTTCCATCGCTGGTTTTGAGTTGTTCAAAGCCGATATACGGTTGAAAACTGCTCCAAACAGCTACATTATTTTTGGTTCTCTGCCACTCTACAGCTACAAAAAAGCCTTCTTCTGGAAAAAAAATAGACTCCTTATCAATATCAATTTTACAGATATGTTTCCCTTTTTTTCGGTATCACTTTAATGTTCTTTGCATAAATATAATTTTCAGGAGCACTGTTTTCTCCTACTGCGAAAAGTCGAACGTTAAAAGGAGCCTCAGTGCGATCGTTTTTAATTAACAGCCTTATTTCCTTCAAAAAAGGAGTTGTATTATACTCTTTTTTAAACGGAAAGTATTTCGCGTAAATTATAGGTTTACCGAATCCAGGTATAAAGATTTCTGTATCGGCTCTTCTTAAATGACCTATTTTTCTGCGTAGCCTGCGTCTTGTTTTTCTAGCTTGAACAATAGCCTCATTTAATTCAATAATTTGTTGCTCTAAGTAGATTGTATCCTTTATTTTTTTTAGCTTATACGCTTAGTTTCATAGCCTACCGCCGATAATATCACTTTTTCTGCACCAAAAGTTTTTTTAAAACTAAAAAAGCCCTTTTCATCTGAAAAGGTTCCTTGGCCCTTGCATGTTAACCAGATATTAACTTGTGGTATTGGTTTGTTAGAAAGGGAATCAATTACTACTGCATTTGTTTGCGCATTACATACACCATATAATAATAGAAAAGTGATGAGAATAGGTGGTTCGATACTTAATCTATTAAAGAAATTACTCATAATTTAAAATCATCTTAAGTAAAATGACATATATCAAAACTAAATTGGCAATTTACTTTGACTTTAAAACTCAAGGCTTAAAAGCTGTTGAAATCAACTAATTCTCATTCGCTCAATATGAGTTCAGCGGCCAAGTGCCGATACTCACCTCTAGGAACACCTTCGTTAGACAGCTCCCACATAGGCTTCCATACGCCTCTACGGTAAAACCAGCTTCCTTCATTGTTATCATGAATTTCAAAACCGATATAAGGTTCAAAACTGTTCCAAATACTCAAATTTTCTTTTACTCTCACCCATTCAACACCCAAGAAAAAACCATCTTCAGGAAAAACGATATTTTCATCATTGAGATCTATTCTGGTTATTTTCTTTCCTTTTCTAGTTAAAACTCTAATATTTTTGGAATAAATATAACCATCTGGAAAGCTATCTTTTCCGACCGAAAATAATCGAATATTGAATGATGCATGTTCATAACTACTTTGAGTAAATAATCTTATCTCCTTAAGAAAACGTGTTTTACGGTACTCTTTTTTATAGGGAAAGTATTTGGCTAGTATTTGCGGATTTTCAAAACCTGGTAAAATACTTTTAATTCTTAGTCTATTAATTCTATTGACCCTTTTGGTTAAGCGTCTTTTCGATTTACGGGCTTGTACCACTGCTTCGTTTAAGACTGTAGTTTGTGGGGAAAGCAAGATTTTTTCGTGGATTTGATTTATGGGTACTTCTTTAGTCTTATACCCAACAGCTGAAAAAATCACTTTTTCTGCACCAAAAGTTTTTTTAAAACTAAAAAAGCCCTTTTCATCTGAAAAGGTTCCTTGGCCTTTGTCTGTTAACCAGATATTTACCTGAGAAACTGATTCACCAGTAATGGAGTCGATTATCGTAGCTTCCATTTGAGCATTAGTAGAACATAAAAAGGGTAAGAAGAGTATTAACCCGAAATTTTTAATCATAGTGCAGATTTTGATTTGCAAACTAAAACAAAAAGAACAACGTTATTTCTAATCGACCATAGTGAAATAAAAATAGTTTTGAATCCCTTGAAAAATAGTGTACACTAACGATGAGCAATAACTACTGTTCATTTAAAAAAAGAGCATTCAAAAAAAATCCCCAACAACTTTAAAAAGTCGTCGAGGATTATCACCTTACCCCGAAGGGGAAAATATCAAAAGTGGTCTACTTCTTCTTTTTAGAATCAGCTTCCATTTTATCCTTCAACGCTTGTAAAGCATCATTGGCATCCCCTAAAGTTGGTTTCGCCTCATCTGCAGCGGCCGCTTGTCTTTTGACGGCAGCTTTTACGTTGCGTTGTTCTTCCTCTCTAAAGATTGCGGTATGACTTGCTACAACACGTTTAAAGTCCTTGTTGAACTCAATGATCTTGAATTCCGCTTCCTCACCCTTTTTAAGCTTGGAACCATCTTCTTTCTCCAAGTGACGCTGTGGCACAAATGCCGTAATGTCCTCATTGAAGTCAATGGTTGCACCTTTATCAACAATCTCCGTAATTGCTGATTTGTGTGTAGTACCCAGCGCGAACTCAGCTTCGTACTTGTCCCAAGGGTTTTCTGTAGTCTGTTTGTGGCCCAAACTTAATTTACGGCCCTCAACATCCAATTCCAATACCTCGACCTCCAACGTATCACCAACATTGGTGAACTCAGATGGGTGCTTGATTTTCTTAGTCCAAGAAAGGTCGGATATATAGATTAATCCGTCTATACCTTCTTCCAACTCTACGAATACACCAAAGTTGGTGAAATTACGTACAATACCTTTGTGCTTGGAACCAACAGGGTACTTAGATGTAATATCTGTCCATGGGTCTGGCGTTAATTGCTTAATACCTAGAGACATTTTACGATCTTCACGATCTAGGGTCAATACTACAGCTTCTACCTCATCCCCTACTTTTACGAAATCCTGAGCGGAACGTAAGTGCGTAGACCATGACATTTCAGAAACGTGAATCAATCCTTCCACACCTTCAACAACTTCTATAAAAGCACCGTAATCTGCGATAACGACTACTTTACCTTTTACTTTGTCACCTACCTTGATTTCATCACTAAGTGCTTCCCAAGGATGCTTCTCCAATTGCTTAAGACCTAGTTGGATTCTTGATTTATTTTCATCAAAATCAAGGATTACCACATTTAATTTCTGGTCTAACTCAACAACCTCGTTCGGGTGGTTGATTCTTGACCAAGAAAGGTCCGTGATATGTACAAGACCATCAACACCACCAAGGTCAATAAAGACACCGTAAGAAGTAATGTTCTTGACAACACCTTCCAATACCTGTCCTTTTTCCAACTGGCTGATGATCTCTTTTTTCTGCTCTTCGATATCCGCTTCGATCAATGCTTTGTGCGATACCACTACGTTCTTGAATTCGTGATTGATCTTAACCACCTTGAACTCCATCGTTTTGTTCACGTACTGATCGTAATCACGGATGGGCTTCACATCTATCTGAGAACCTGGCAAGAATGCCTCGATACCGAATACGTCAACGATCATTCCTCCTTTAGTTCTGCATTTTACGAAACCACTGACAATTTCTTCTTTATCGTGAGCCGCATTTACACGGTCCCATGCCATGATAGTCCTTGCCTTTCTATGGGACAATACCAACTGACCACTTTTATCCTCGCGGATGTCAATCAATACTTCTACTTTATCACCAACCTTTAAATCAGGATTATAACGAAATTCGTTCAAGGAGATAACCCCTTCAGACTTTGCGTTGATGTCAATGATAGCTTCCCTATCCGTAAGATAAACCACTGTACCTGTTACTACTTCCTCATCGGCCGTGTCAACAAAGTTTTCAGCTACTAATTTTTCAAACTCCTCTAATTTGGAATCTTCAACACGTTCGATACCTTGTTCGTATTTTTCCCAATTAAAGTTTTCTAAAAATTCTTTTGGATCTTGAACAGGAGCCTGTTCTTTGGTTTCTTGCACTGCTTCCGCAGTTTCTGGAGTGGCCTCAACAGTTTCTACTGCTTCAGCTTCTTTTTTTTCTTCAGCCATTTGCTGATCATAAATTTGTATCCCGTGTTTTTACAAGAGTTAAACGACTAACACAGAAGTTGTTATTTTAATTTGTTTTCTCCTTTTTTGCTCTTGATACTGCCGTAAAAAAGGTGTGCAAAAATACTATTAATTTCATCAATAACAAAGTATTGCAACGAAGTAGTTAAAATACAAAGGGATTCGATACTTTTTTTATCCGTAAAACCTTAAAATATTCTTATCTTCCCATTACGAATATTAACCGTTAAAAATTAAACAATGAGTGTAAAAGCGAAGTATCAAGGGGTTTTGGACCTTGGCGAGCAATTAGGAATCAAAGATGGAAACGTAACCGAGGAAGGTGGCGTACTTAAAATAAAAGGTCAAGCAAATACGCCTTATGAAAAGGACTTAATATGGGATAAAATCAAGGCTCTAGGTGGTGAAAACGCTTCTGATATAAAAGCAAATATTACCGTCGCCGATGATTCTGTGTATCACAGGCATACCGTTGCCAGTGGAGAATCTTTGAGCAAGATTGCAAAGCATTACTACGGAGACGCTATGAAATACAAGCAAATTTTCTCCGCAAATACCAATATCCTAAGCAATCCGGATGTAATTCATCCAGACCAAGTTTTGGTGATTCCGAATCCTTAAGACGTTAGACGTTAGACGTTAGACGTTAGACGTTAGACGTTAGACGTTAGACGTTAGACGTTAGACGTTAGACGTTAGATAAAATTAAAAATACCGTTGCTTTTTGGAACGGTATTTTTTTGTTTTAATATTTTTATATTAACGTTATAAATTTATAAGCGTAAGAGTGCGCTTATCGAATTGTTGGCAATAATTATGACCGCACAAGAAAAATAAACATCTTTAATTTAATCTATGAAAAAAATATCTATTCTATTATTACTACTAACAAATTTTTATTCATGTTCAAAAGAAAATTCCATCGATGTTGATAACACTACTAAAAGTAGTCTGCTAAAAAAAGTAATTATTCGGCAAGGAGAAAATCTAGACAATAGAGTCACTATTTATTCTATGGAATACGATAGAAATTTAAAATTGAAAACCCTAGAAGTCAATCAAGAGGACGCCATCTCTGGAACTTCATATGCCAAATACACAATAGAATTAGATGATAATAACGAAATTTCCAGATGTGTTTTAGATTGTTCGGAAAGCGATTGTGGTTGGAATTTTGGAATATTACCTGAAAATTATGTTGAAGTTGTTTTTGAGCGTAATAAAAATAATAATGGAACTGAGCAATTGACAATTAGTCAGAATGAGCTTGATAACAATGGAAAATTTATTGGTTGGATAACTGGAACAACATATTTAGTAAATCCAAATAACTTAATTATTAGAAAAGAAAACACTGATATTCTTTATGAAAATGAAAATATCAAAGGCATAAGTAATGATTTTTCTTTTAATGATGGATTAGAGTATTTTGACTATGACGATAAACCAAGTGTTGTTATCTATACTGATGATATAGGGGTAATTAATTCTCAGGAATACATCTATCGATTAATATTGAATTTAAAGTATTCAGTAAACAATTATACAAGAATGAGATTTGATTATAAATCTGAAGACCAATATATTTCATTCGAATACGACGAAAATAATCGTCCAAAATCTCGTAAAGTAGTAGATAAGTATAATGGTACGGAGCAGTTGAAATATGAGGAAACCTATGAGTATTTGGATTAAATAGCTATTGCCAACAATACCTATAGCAAATAGGGCATAAAGTGCTAAATTTAATGGCTTGGGTTTATTTACTGAGTCCGCCAAATCCTTTGGATTTGGCATTTAAAACAAAAAAGATAAATACAAAACAAAAGGCTTTGGCTACGAGCGCAGACGGAAACAAAAAGTTTCCTTGCCCGCCCTACTTGCCATAGCCAGACCGATGATGTCGAATACGCCTGCGGCGTACTTTTGTTGCACTGCTAACGCAGCTACCGCACCAAAAGCGGGTCGACATCATCGCCGCGCTATGCCGGATCGCCAAAATCCGTAGGACAAGGGTCCCTTTTGCCAATATCGCCGCAACGGCTCCATTACTCGACATATCAATCGCTATATGCAATCCGGTTCGGCTAATTTTAATCCCAATACCGCAAAATCCCAAGGCTTCACGGCCTGCCAAGCAGGCCTGGCCGGGAACCATAACGAAAGACTAAGCGGAGGAACCTTTCTCTCGTTATGGTTTTACAGGATTTCGCTATATTTCCTTAAAATTAGCCGGACTGCACATAGCGCGGCGTTGTATGTCATTTGGAATTCAAAAAAATAAAAAATGGGTGCTGAAAATTTTAAGATAAATCTAAATCAAAATTTATGGGGCTTATTTTTAGCCCTTTTGACCCTTGGTGCATCCGAATATTATGAATTGTGCACTCTATATTGGTTTGGATTAATCTTAAGCTGTATTACCTCTCTATCACTTGTAATCACTTTGATTGCATACACAATCAATTATTGGAAGAACAAAATGAAATAATATAAGATATGGAAATACCAAAAGCATTTATATCCTATGCTTGGGAAAGTGACGAAGTAAAAGAATGGGTTAAAAGACTTGCGACTGAATTACGAAATGACGGAATTGACGCAAAACTTGACCAATGGGAAGTAGTTCCTGGAGATCAAATGCCGCATTTTATGGAAAATTCCGTTCGTGAAAATGATTATGTATTAATTATCTGTACACCTAAATACAAATCAAAATCAGAGAAAAGAATTGGAGGTGTCGGATACGAAGGAGATATAATGACAGCAGAAGTACTTCAAACTTCAAATCACAGAAAATTTATTCCAATCCTTAAATCTGGAACAAAAGAAACTTCTATACCATCTTGGCTTCAAGGAAAATATTACGTTGACTTATCCAATCAAACTCACTACGACAACAACTACGCTGATTTAACAACAACATTGTTCAAGGCAAGAGAAACAGCACCTAAACTTGGGATAAAAACTAGGAAAGCTAATTCTTCGGTTTCCAAAGAAGTTTTCAAACCTGTATCGGAGGATGAACCAATAAAGATTAAAGGAATTGTAATTGATGAAATTACACAACCTAAAAATGACGGAACTGCTGGCAGTGCGTTATATAAAATACCATTTGAACTAAACCGAACACCAAGTTATGAATGGAGAGATTTGTTTGTAAATGCTTGGAATCGTCCGCCACGATTCTCGTCAATGCATAGACCCGGAATTGCTTCAGCATATGGAAATCAAGTCATACTTGATGGAACTACAATTGAAGAAGTAGAAAAATACCATAAGGATACTTTAAAATTAACAGTTGAAGTTGCTAATAAACAAATAGCAGAAATAAATTTGAGAAAAAACAAATAGCGGAAAGAGAGAGAATTGAGAGAGAACAACACCAAAAAAATATAGATGATATTAGCAAAAGAATAAACTTTGACTAAAATAAAAATGGTATACAACAATACCTCCCATAAAAAGCCCTAATCTAATACTCTATAGTAAATTACCCTACTCCTTCTCAATCACCCGTAACGCATAATTGTGTATACGTTCAAATTGTTCTTTCAGTCCCATATCGCTATTATCAAATTCGATAGCATCATCCGCTTTTTTTAGAGGCGAAAACTCACGGTGAGAATCTATATAATCCCGTTTTTGGACATTTTCAAGAATATCCTCGTAAACCACCTTGTCCCCGCGGTCCAACAGTTCTTTGTAGCGTCTATAGGCCCTTTTTTCAGGAGATGCCGTCATAAAAATTTTAAGCTCCGCATCCGGAAAAACAACAGTACCGATATCACGACCGTCCATGACTATACCTTTTTCCTTTCCCATAACTTTTTGAAGATTGACCAATTTTTTTCGAACTTCTTCCAATTCAGCAATGCGACTCACATTCTTAGAAACTTCCAAAGACCTAATTTCTTTCTCAACGTTTTTTCCATTTAAATACATCTCCGAAAACCCAAGCGCCTCATTGTATTTGAATTTTAAATCGATTGTTGACAATGTTTCAACAAGTGACCGAATATCCTCGGATTTTTCGCTTATAAAGCCCTCCTGCATGGCAAAAAGGGTGATAGCCCTGTACATAGCTCCAGTGTCCACATAAACATAGCCCAAAGCCTTGGCCAATTGCTTGGCCAACGTGCTTTTTCCGGTAGAGGAAAAACCATCTACAGCTATGGTTATTTTTTTCATTAATACTAAATATAGGAAGAAATAATGCTCAACTGCACTCTAACTAACAGCAATTTGAAATTATAGCTTCTTGGCGTTTTTGACCTTTTGTGAGGTCAGGGCCAAATCTACAACCTCATGCATATCCTTTACGTAATGAAAAGTAAGTCCCTTTAAATAAGACTCCTTTATTTCCTTTATATCTCTTTCATTATCGGCACAAAGAATAATCTCCTTGATTTTTGCCCTTTTAGCCGCCAATATCTTCTCTTTGATACCGCCTACGGGCAATACTTTTCCTCTTAAGGTAATCTCACCGGTCATGGCCAAACTCTTCTTTACCTTTCGTTGGGTAAACAAAGACACTAAGGAGGTTAACATGGTGATACCTGCACTGGGTCCGTCTTTGGGGGTAGCACCTTCCGGCACATGAATATGCACATTGTACTTATCGAATATTTCCGGATTCAAGTCAAAGCGGTCGGCATTCGATTTTATGTATTCCATGGCTATTGTGGCCGATTCCTTCATTACTTTCCCCAAATTTCCAGTGATACTCAATGTACCTTTCCCTTTGGACAAGATAGATTCTATAAACAAAATATCACCCCCAACACTGGTCCATGCCAAACCGGTCACAACACCAGCTACTTGATTGTTTTCATATTTGTCGCGCTCCATTCTTGGTGCTCCAAGAACTTCAATAACATCCTCGTTTGTCACTTTCACGTTATACTCCTCTTCTATGGCAATGGATTTTGCCGCATAACGAACCATCTTGGCAATCTGCTTTTCCAAAGAACGCACTCCAGATTCTCTCGTATATCCCTCAACGATTTTTTCCAACTGTGGTTTTGCGATTTTTAAATGTTCGGAACTTAAACCATGTTCCGTTAACTGTTTGGGCAACAAATGCTTTTTGGCAATCTCCACTTTTTCTTCAATGGTGTAACCCGTTACATTTATGATTTCCATACGATCTCGCAGCGCAGGTTGTATAGTACCCAAATTATTGGCCGTTGCGATAAACATGACTTTGGAAAGGTCATAACCCATTTCCAGGAAATTATCATGGAACTCGGCATTTTGCTCTGGATCTAATACCTCTAGCATGGCAGAGGATGGGTCTCCCTGATGGCTATTGGAAAGCTTATCTATTTCGTCCAAAATAAACACCGGATTGGAAGTTCCTGCTTTTTTAAGGCTTTGAATAATTCGGCCGGGCATGGCACCGATATAGGTTTTTCGATGTCCCCTTATCTCTGCCTCGTCTCGCAATCCACCTAACGACATACGAACATATTCCCTACCCAATGCCTCAGCGACGGATTTTCCCAGAGAAGTCTTACCCACTCCCGGTGGTCCGTACAGACAAAGAATGGGGGATTTCATATCGTTACGCAGTTTTAAGACCGCCAAATATTCAATTATTCTTCGTTTTACATCTTCCAAACCGTAATGATCCCGATCTAGAATACGTTGTGCCCGCTTTAAATCGAATTTATCCGTAGAAAATTCATTCCATGGTAAATCCAAGAACAAATCCAAATAGTTGCGCTGAATGGAATATTCCGCCACTTGCGGGTTCATACGCTGCATTTTGGAAAGTTCCTTGGTAAAATGCTCCTTTACCTTTTTTCCCCACTTTTTCTTTTTGGCCTTGGCCCGCATTTCCTCCAACTCATCGTCATAGGAAACACCACCCAGTTCCTCTTGAATGGTCTTCATCTGCTGATGCAGAAAATATTCTCGCTGTTGTTGGTCCAAATCGCTCCTAACTTTGGATTGGATATCGTTTTTCAACTCCAGTTTTTGCATCTCCACGTTCATATATTTCAGTGTGGCCAATGCGCGTTCCTGTAAATCACCTATTTCCAATAATTCCTGCTTCGCCTTGACATCCAAATTCAAGTTAGAGGAAACAAAATTGATAAGAAACGAGTTGCTCTGTATGTTTTTAATAGCAAAAGAAGCCTCACTCGGAATATTGGGATTATTCTTAATGATATTCAATGCCAAATCCTTGATCGACTCAATAATTGCCAAAAACTCTTTGCTGTCCTTTCCAGGTCGCATTTCTTCCGTTTCCCTTACTGTTGCAGTCATGTAAGGCTTTTTCGTAAGAATCTCGGCTACCTCAAAGCGTTTTTTTCCTTGGATGATAACCGTAGTATTCCCATCGGGCATCTGAAGAACTCGTAAAATTCTAGCCACGGTTCCCAAAGTATTGATATCCTTTACATCCGGATTTTCGGTTTCCTCGTTTTTTTGGGATACCACCCCAATTACTTTTGAACCGTTGTTCGCATCTTTAATGAGTTTGATGGATTTATCCCTACCTGCCGTAATGGGTATGACGACACCAGGAAACAAAACGGTATTGCGCAACGGCAAAATGGGCAATGTTTCGGGCAACAACTCACTGTTCATCTGCTCCTCGTCCTCAGCGGTCAATAAGGGTATTAATTCAGAATCCTCATCAATTCCTTGCAAGGACATATTGTCAAAATTTGAAAATTTGGAATCTCCCATATGTATATTTCGGTCATTATGTCATTAAATTGACACCGGCCTAAGTTTTTTAATCTTAACCAATATTGCGCTATAACCCTATTCAATGGGTGCTCGCAAATTTCTTTTCTTTTTCTACTCCTTTAATTCAATTCTTGTGCCAACTTCATAAAACAACGATGTTAATTAAACGTCGCATCGATTTTAAAAAAATTTCAGCACAACTGTAACAATCTGTAAATTGGTTTATCTCTATTACAAATCAATCACTTTTTGAGCCAAACGAAAGAACATATTGATGTGCTATTGCAATCGTGCATGGAAGGAAAACAAAGTGCACAGCTAGAAGTTTACAATCGCTATTACAAGGCCATGTACAATACGGCCTTTAGAATTGTAAAAGATAGCGCAGAGGCCGAGGATGTAATGCAAGAATCGTTTTTAAACGCGTTTACGAAACTGCATTCTTTCAAAGGGGAAGTTGCTTTTGGAGCCTGGTTGAAGCGGATTGTAGTAAACAACAGTATTTATCATTACAGAAAGCAACAAAAAAACAATGAGGTTGCGCTGGATGATATAATGTACAAGGTCGAAGATAATGACGGAATTACTTCGGATCATGTGTTTACAGAACTAAAGGCTCAAAAAGTAATGGAAACCATGAAACGCTTAAAAGATAATTACAGACTTTCTTTGACCTTATACTTAATAGAAGGATATGATTATGAGGAAATTAGCCAAATAATGAATATCAGTTATGCCAATTGTAGAACAACAATTTCCAGGGCAAAGGATAGCCTGAGAAAACAACTCGTAATTGCGAATTAATGGAAAAGGACAATTTAGATAATTTATTTGAGGGCCTAAGAGGCACTTTGGATACGGAAAATCCCGCAGAAGGACATCAACAGCGGTTCATGGAAAAGCTTAATGCGTCCCACGGGGCGGTAACTTTGACCAAGAAAAAGACAAACTGGTGGAAACCATTATCCATAGCGGCATCAGTTGCTGTAGTATGTGGGATATTTTTGACCCAGTTGGAAAACAATCAAAGTATTGACGAAAAAGTAGCGGAAATTTCTCCAGAAGTAAGCAATTCACAATTTTATTTTGCCAACCTAATAGAGGAACAGGTAAAACAATTGGAGTCCGAAAGCACTCCCGAAACGGAAAAAATTATTTCGGACACCTTGAAACAATTAAAAAATCTAGAGGCCGATTATTCAGGACTTGAACGGGAACTTATAAAAGGAGGTAACTCTAAAATGATTTTGAGTGCTATGATTACTAATTTTCAGACAAGAATAGATTTATTGAACGATGTGCTCAACAAAATTGAAACAATTAAAAATTTAAAAAATTCTAATGATGCGAACTTTACTATTTAAATATACAGTTTTACTAATCGTAATGAGTCCTGGACTTATTATGGCCAACCATGGAAAACTTGGCGGTAAGTATACCAAGGAAAAAACCATTAAAAAAGAATTCAACGTTAATACAGATGCGTTGCTCAAGGTGAACAATAACTATGGTAACATCAATATTACTTCATGGAACGAAAACAGAGTGGTCATTGAGGTTAACATTAAAACAAATGGAAACGATGAAGAAAAGGTACAACGTAAACTGGATAATATTTCAGTAAATTTTGAATCCAGCAATAGCATGGTGTACGCTAAGACCACCTATGGCGAAAAAGAAAGCAGCTGGGGCTGGAACTGGGGCAAAAGCAACAACGTAAATATGCAAATTAATTACACGATAAAAATGCCCGTAAAGAACAGTGTAAACCTGGACAACGATTACGGTAATATTATTTTGGACAGAGTGGATGGCCATGCCAAGATAAGCTGTGACTACGGTCGTTTGGAACTGGGCGAATTAAGGGGCAGAAACAATCAACTAAATTTTGATTATACCTCAAAGTCTACCATAGACTACATAAATAGCGGAGAAATCAGGGCAGATTATTCCGGTTTCACCATTGAAAAAGCGGGCAACTTGGACATCAATGCCGATTATACCAATGTTTTGGTAAAAAAAATGGAAAACCTAAAGTACAGAAGTGATTATGGCAACATGGAAGTACTAGAAGCAAACAATGTTGATGGCAACGGAGATTACATCGCCGTAAAAATGGGAACCATACATGGTAATGTGAATATTACCGCAGATTATGGCTCTATCCGTATTGACGAACTTGCCGAAGATGCGGGGAATGTTGCTATGAGAACAGATTATACCGGTATCAAGCTAGGCTACAATAGCAATTATCATTTTGACTTTGATATTTCAACGGATTATGCCGGAGTGAGCGGAAAAGATGATTTTACCATAAATATTAGCAATGTAAAATCTACCTCCAAACATTATGAAGGATATTATGGCAGCAAAGGAAGTGGAAATATGATTACCTTGAATAGCGAATACGGAGGTATTAGCTTCACAAAAAAATAATTTCAATCAACATCAAAAAACAAACGACAATGAAAAATTTAGCAGCACTAACACTTGTACTATTATTCACCGTTTCATGTACGGCCCAATGGGGCAAAAAGATTAAAGGAAACGGCAATGAAACCACTATTGAACGCTCAACTCCGGACTATGATGCCATAGCGGTTTCTGGTTGGTTTGATGTAGATTTAGTCGATGGCAACGAAGGGGAATTGACCTTGGAAGGAGAATCCAATTTATTGGAATATATCAAAACCGAGGTCAAAGACGGAAAACTGATCATTAAAACCGAAAAAGGAATTAATCTGAAGCCTTCCAATTGGAACAGCGGTATTCGTATCACAGTGCCTGTTGAAAGTGTAGATGCTATTTCACTATCCGGTTCCGGAGATATTGTAGGCAAAACTATTATCAAAACCAATTCGCTTAAAACAGTCATGTCCGGCTCTGGGGATATTACCCTTAAGCTGGATGCCGAGAAGGTAGATGCTTCTATGTCCGGATCTGGCGATATAACTTTAAGTGGAAATACTACTCATTTTGAAGCTACCATCTCCGGCAGTGGTGATATCAAAGCTTTTGATCTAGATGCCGATAATGTAGATGCTACCGTATCTGGATCTGCCGATATAAAGGTTACCGCCAACAAAATGCTAAAAGCTAGAGTATCTGGCTCAGGAGATATCACCTACAAAGGAAATCCTGAAAAAGTAGATACCAAAACATCTGGTTCCGGAGATATTTCTAAAGGATAAATAATCAAATCACGAACAATCAACAACTGTAAAAGCCTCTTTTAAAAGAGGCTTTTTTATGTAGAACCTTATTTTGTTTCTGCATCCAATATCTCCGGCTCTATACTTTCAAAAAGGTTTGCCGAAATCTTGGATGTTTTTTTATTTTGAAGCATATGATTCCAATCCATGATTTTTGACCTTAACTTTTTCATGGTAAAAGGTTTGGTAATGTAATCATCAAAACCAAGTGCCATATATTTTTCAATATCACCTTTTAAAGCACTGGCACTGGCCGCAATGATTGGCGGCACAGTTTTATAGTTTTCCCGTAAATATTCCATACACTGTACACCGCCCATATTGGGCATATTTATATCCATTAAAATAAGATTGTATACATCCTCTTTAAAAACTTCGGTGACCTCCAATCCATTTTCAACAATCACCGTTTGACATCCAAAGGTTCGTAACATTCTTTCATAAACCTTGCATAACGTTTTGTTGTCTTCTGCAATAAGAATGTGCAAGTCTAAATTTTTAGAAGCCCTGATTTGCGTCTTTCCTTTACCTTCTTTAGAGGTTTCATTATTTGATACTTCGATTAAATCCAAATTGAACCAAAAATTACTGCCTTTTTTATATTCACTGCGTACTTTTAGACTGCCGTTCATTAATTCTACTAATTGCTTTGAGATCAGTAGACCTAAACCGGTGCCATTTATATGCTCCTTGCTATAATCCTTGACTTGTTCATATGCCGAGAACAATACCTGTAATTTTTCTTCCTTAATTCCAACGCCATGATCTATGACTTCAAATTTTATTTGAGGCGTTTGTGACCTAAAGCTATCAACACTTACCTTTAATTTAACGGTACCTTCTTCTGAAAACTTTATCGCATTTCCTATCAGGTTAGAAAGTACTTGCTTAATTCTTATCCCGTCTAGCATAAGGTATTCAGGGATATCACTGGCAACCTCAAGAACAAGGTCAATGTTCCTTGATCTACTTACTGCCATGAATAGGTTATTGATATTTGAACAGATTTCCCTAACATTTGTTTTGGCAGGGTATATAGCTAGTTTACCCGCTTCTAACTTGGATAGGTCCAAAATATCGTTTATAATGTCCATTAAATCATTAGAAGACATTCTGATGATATCTACATACTCTCTTTCATTTTCCCTAATATTTTTGCTTTGGTTCAACAAATCCAAAACCCCGATAATTCCGGCCATAGGTGTTCTGATTTCATGGCTCATACTGGCCAAAAAATTATCCTTGAACTTTGAAGCCTCAATTATTTGACGGTTTTTTTCTTGAATTTTATCAAAGGACCTCCCACAATTGAAAGCCATAAAGGACAAAACCAAAGGAGCGGTTTCTATAATGTAATGTATTGGGAAAATTTGATGGATATGTTTGATGTTATACAACGAAAAATCAAGGTTCATCCTGAACAAATCTATGCTTATTGCCAATATGGGAAAACAACATCCAAATAGAAAGCCATAGAAGCCATAGCGTGCTTTACCGGTTTTATACCATTTGTAGGTTTCTTTCATGGTTTGGGGCTATAAATATCATAATAAAAACGAGGGTATTTTGCTAAAATTGCAATCGCCTGGGCCATATAAAGCGAATTTCGTTAAGATGAACGAAATAATGGATTAGCTACGCGATAATAGAAATACCTAAATCATAACTATACTTTGACTATTGGGCCGTTTTTACCTTTTCAACCCTGAATAATAATATGATTCCGACCAAAAAGAAGATAAATAGAAAAAGAATGGCATTACGCATCGTACTCACTTGATCAATAATGGCGAATAGCGCCATACCGATGACAATGCCTATTTTTTCGGAAACGTCATAGAAACTAAAATAGGACGTTGTATCCTCCGTTTCCGGTAAAAGTTTGGAATACGTAGACCTGGCCAATGATTGAACGCCTCCCATCACCAATCCCACCAAGCCGGCAGCGATGTAAAACTGCATGGGGGAAACCATAAAAAATGCGTAAAAGCAAAGACACATCCAAATAGCATTAATAACGATGAGCGTTTTTATATTACCAAACTTTTCAGAAGCCCTTGAAGTAAGTACCGCACCCACCACGGCCACTAATTGTATAATCAAAATACTTACGATCAGCCCCAGGGTTTTCTCGTCTTTATCTACCCATGCTATTTCTTTTTCTCCAAAATAAACGGCGACCAACATAATAGTCTGCACTGCCATACTAAAAACAAAAAAGGCCCATAAATATCTTCTCAACTTTATGCTTTTATTGAGTTCTACCCACACTCCTTTCAATTCCTTAAAACCATTAAAAACAATATCCTTTGTTACCTTATGTCCGGTTGAGATTCCTGCCGGCAGGATGGCAAATGTATATTGACTGAAAAGCGCCCACCAAATACCGACAGTAACGAAGGAAACTTTCATTGCTTCAACGGCGGCCCTATTTTTTTGTTCTTCCGTTACACCAATATCAAAACCAAAAAATTCAGGAAACATCACCATTACCAAATTGAAAACCAATAACAAGACACTACCAATGTATCCCAAGGAAAAGCCTTTGGCACTGATACGGTCCTGTTGTTCTTCAAAGGCAATATCCGGTAAATAAGAATTGTAAAATACCAAACTGCCCCAGTAGCCTATAAGACCCATAAAATAAAATAGAAGACTTAAATGAATGTTATCCAAACTGAACCAATAGAGCCCCACGCAGCCCAAACTGCCTACATAACAAAAGAATTTCATGAAGGTTTTCTTGTTCCCTACATAATCTGCAATACCCGATAAAATGGGAGACATAACAGCGACTACCATGAAGGTAAATGCCGTTACTGCCGTTATCAAAACCGTTTGTTTCATTTCGAACCCGAAAGCCGAAACCGGTTCATCACTGGAAACGAATAGACTCGCATAAAAAATGGGGAAAATAGAAGATGCAATGGTCAAGGTGTAAACCGAGTTTGCCCAATCATAAAATGCCCAGGCATTCAATAATTTCTTACTGCCTTTTGAAGCAATGGTTCTGGTCATGTTGTCGTTTGAATGTTGGTCAAAAAAAAGTCGCTCTATGTAGAACGACTTTCAATATACAATAAAAAGATTTACGTTTATTTATAACTGGTCACTCCAAATTTAGCGGCCTCTTCTTTTGCCAAAGGCGCCCAAGCCGTAAGATTATTGATTCTAGTATCATTGGACGGGTGCGTACTCATGAATTCGGGTGGTGCCTGGCCTCCGCTATTCGCTTTCATACGCCTCCATAGATTCGCGGCCTCATCAGGATTATAACCTGCAATGGCCATAATCTGTAGACCTATACGATCCGCCTCGGTTTCATGACTTCTGCTAAAAGGAAGCATGGCACCCAATTGAGAGCCGATACCATATGCCTGGTTGAACATATTTCTTTTTTGAGGATCTTTGATAGCCACATTTCCCGCTACTGCACCTATTTGTTGTAACGTACCGGCACTCATGCGCTGCGCACCATGATCAGCCAAGGCATGGGCCACCTCATGTCCCATTACCACGGCGACTCCTGTTTCCGTTTGCGTGATGGGGAGGATACCCGTATAAAAAACAATTTTACCTCCGGGCATACACCAAGCATTTACCGTTTCATCGTTGACCAAGTTGTACTCCCACTTATAATCCTTTAAATAGCCCGGGTGACCGTTTGCGGACAACCATCTTTCCGCTGCTGCCGAAATACGTTGACCAACTTTCCTGATCATATTGGCTTCCGAAGTACCGGTAATGACTTTATTCTCTTCCAAAAACTGGTCGTATTGCGCAAAAGCCATCGGGAATATTTGGCTATTGGGATAAAAATTCAAGGTCTTTTGACCTGTAAACGGATTTACTTTACATGCTGATACCGCTAAAAACAGTACCATTATTGTTGCTAATTTCTTCATTTTATGTAGTGTTTAATGCCCAGTAAAATACGAAAATATTATTTTCCAATAATGTGCAAAACAGTAAAGTTTTTGTCTATAAACAAACTCTTTTCACCAACTGGTCTTAAAGATTCCAAGCTAACTTCCTCATTATCTACCTGAATGGTATCTATAGTAAAAGGCAATCCATGGAAACTGAACTTTAAGGTTTCATATTCCGTGATAAAGCTGCCATCCTTAAATTGTTGAATGGTCAGGGACTTTTCTTTTCCGGTAAGCTTAAAATTGCGCAGTGAATACCTTCCCTTTTTATAGTCATAGCCGTCTAGGGCATCTTCATACACTTCTGAAGATTCCGTTCCTTCCTTAAAATATACATCTAATATGAGTTCTTGGATTTCCACTTCGCCCACATACTGTTGCACGGGGTACTTGGGTATGATAGCACCTTCTTTTACGAAAAGCGGAATCTTGTCCAACTCGGCTGCTACCCATTTTTCTTTTCCACCCTCGGTAAGTTCTTCCGTCCAATAGTCATACCACTTCCCTTTTGGTATATACATTCTTCTGCCCTGCGCATTTGGTTCCTGGACGGGACATACCAATATTTGCTCTCCGAATATAAATTCGTCCGTTCTAAAATGCGTTTGCTCATCTTCTTGATCAAAATAAACCAAGGATTGTAGCATGGGTCTCTGCTCTTTACTATACTTATAGAACATCGTGTATAGGTAGGGCAACAACTGGTACCTTATCTCTATAAACTTTCGGACGATATCCGTAATCTCAGAGCCAAAAGACCATGGTTCTTGACTGCCATGATCACCGCTGGAATGTACCCTACAAAAAGGATGGAATATTCCGAGTTGAATCCATCTGGCGAACAACTCGCCATTGGGTTGCTCTGCAAACCCTCCAATATCGGAACCAACAAAGGAATATCCGCTCATACACATACGCTGCATCTGTACATTTGCAATCCATAAATGTTCCCAAGTGGCCACATTATCGCCTGTCCAAGTAGACGCGTAACGCTGCGTTCCGGAATAGGCCGCCCTAGTAATCACAAAAGGTCTTTTAGGATACACATATTTTTTAACACCTTCGTAGGTAGCCCTCACCATCTGCATTCCATAAACATTATGGGCCTTTCTATGGGTACAAGGATTTCCGTCATAATTGTGTCTGGTATCCAATGGAGCTGTCTTTGTAGGAACTTCCATTACGGCCGGTTCGTTCATATCGTTCCAAACGGCATGTACTCCTAAATCCGTCATGAATTCCTTATACAATTCCGCCCACCATTCACGTACTTCCGGATTCGTAAAATCCGGGAAATTACATTCCCCGGGCCAAACCTTTCCATGCATAAGCGGTCCATCACCACGTTTACAGAAGTAATCATTTTCAACCGCTTCCTTATATATCCAATAATCACGGTCAATCTTAATTCCCGGGTCTATCATGACCACCGTCTTGAAACCATCTTCCTCTAACTCACCGATCATTCGTTTAGGGTCGGGAAAATGATTTTTGTCCCAAGTAAAACAGCGAAACCCATCCATATAGTCAATGTCCAAATAAATGGCATCACATGGAATTTTTAAATCCCTGAACTGCTTGGCAATATCCTTTACATTTTTTTCCGGATAATAACTCCATTTGGATTGATGGTATCCCAGTGCCCATAAAGGTGGTAATTCCGGTGTTCCGGTTAAATTGGAGTAGGCAGATACCACTTTTGACATTTCTGGACCGTAGAAAAAATAATAGTTCATCTCGCCGCCATCCGCCCAAAAGCTGGTCGTATTTCTGCGTTCATGGGCAAAGTCAAAATGGGTTTTGAAACTATTATCAAAGAAAATACCGTACGCAACACCTTTTGTCAAACCTATAAAAAAGGGAATCGCCTTGTATAAAGGATCTTGGTCCTTGCCATAGGCATATTGGTCCGTTACCCAATTGTGTACCCTTTTTCCCTTAAGGTTACTATGTGTGGCCTTATCGCCCATACCATAAAAACTCTCACCGGTTTGTGTGATTTTACTCATTTTGACGGTGTTGCCCCCATATTGATAGTTTTCCTCCCAATGGAAACCTAGTTCATCTTCATTGATGATATTTCCCTCTAAATCAGAAATCTGTATCCGTAAGGTTTTTTTATCTACCAGAATATGGACTTTGGCCGTTTTGATAACATATTCCGTATCGCGCTCATCAACCTCCAAAGTGCTATATCCCAAAGTGGCCTCATCATCTATGGCATAGGAAAAATCGGGTTCAAAATTATATTCGGTGGCATATTTAAAGCGAATCAAACTACCTCTAAGAATGGTAATTTGTAACACAACGCCGTTTTCTGTAGTAAAATAGATTTTATCCGTATCCTGTTTAAATTCTACTATATGATTTGGGTAAAGGTTTCCTTTATATTCTAATTCCGTGTTGGTAATCATCTTCTTTCTTTTTTAAGGACCTAGCAAAAGAAATATATAAACATGAATAAAAGAAATATATTCAATGCAATAAACAACTATAACGATTTCAACACTAAAAGCTACTTAAAAATGACAATTCCCAAGGGAGGAATGGTTATTTCTATTGATTTTTTATATCCGTGCCATTCCTTTGTAGAAGATTTTACGGTAGTATTGAGGTTTCCGCCACCTCCATATTTTTTGTCATCACTGTTCAGCACCTCAGTAATCTTATCTTTCTTAGGAATTCCAACCCTATAATTCTCTCTAAGGATAGGTGTAAAATTACAGGCAACGATTAAGTCATCTTTTTCGTTATGTCCTTTTCTAATATAGGTCAAAACCGAATTTTCATGGTCACCATAGTCTATCCATTGGAAGCCTTCCGAACTAAATTGCTTTTCATAAAGCGCCGGGGCACCTTTGTATAATTTGTTCAAGTCTTTCACAAATTCCTGTACTCCGGAATGCACATCATACTCCAATAAATGCCAATCCAAGCTTTGTTGGAAGTTCCACTCGGATGTCTGTCCAAACTCGCCTCCCATAAACATTAAATTGGTCCCGGGATGTGTGAACATATAGCCGAAAAGCAATCTCAGATTCGCAAAACGCTGCCACTCATCCCCTGGCATTCTATACACCAGGGATTGTTTGCCGTAAACTACTTCATCATGTGAAAAAGGCAGCATGAAATTTTCCGTAAAGGCATAGGTCATGCTAAAAGTGAGGTCGTTCTGATGGTGCTTTCTATATATTGGTTCTTTTTTAAAATATTCCAGCGTGTCGTGCATCCAGCCCATCATCCATTTCATACCAAAACCGAGTCCACCAAAATTTACCGGTTTGGATACACCGGAAAAAGCAGTAGATTCTTCGGCAATTACCTGTACTCCGTCAAAACTGGCATATATCTCTTGATTTAACTCTCGGATAAACGACATGGCCTCCAAGTTTTCATTGTTCCCGTACATATTAGGTTCCCACTCCCCTTCTTCACGTGAATAATCCAAGTATAACATAGACGCTACAGCATCTACACGAAGCCCATCAACATGAAATTGGTCCAACCAAAACAAGGCATTACTGATCAAAAACGCGCGCACCTCGTTTCTGCCATAATTAAAAATGAGACTCTTCCAATCTGGATGATAGCCTTTTCTCCTATCCGGATGCTCATACAGATGTGAACCATCAAAAAATCCAAGACCATGGGCATCTTCCGGAAAATGGGAGGGCACCCAATCCAGAATAACGCCAATGTCATTTTGGTGAAACGCATCCACCAACATTTTAAACTCTTCCGGTGTTCCAAACCTAGAAGTGGGCGCAAAATACCCCGTTAACTGATAGCCCCAAGAAGGATCATACGGATATTCCATGATAGGCATAAACTCCACGTGGGTATAGCCCATTTCCTTCACGTAGGACACCAAATCCTTTGCAAGTTGTTTGTAGCTTAGGAAACTATTGTCTTTGCCTCGCTTCCACGAACCCAAATGCACTTCATATACGGAATAAGGCCTGTCCAGTCCGTTTTTATCTTTTCGGTAACCCATCCAATCCTTGTCCTTCCATTCATATTCCTCAGACCAAACGATAGAGGCCGTTTTGGGCGGATGCTCACAAAGGCGACCGAACGGATCGGCCTTTTCCGTCCAAATATCATTATTGTTAGATTGAATTTTGTACTTGTATTTTTCCCCATGGCCAATGTTCGGGATAAAGCCTTCCCAAATACCGCTGGAATCCCAACGAACATTTAATTGATGCTCCTGCTCGTTCCAAAAATTAAAGTCTCCCACTACGGAAACGGATTTGGAGGAGGGGGCCCATACAGCAAAGTAGGTTCCTTTTTTGCCATCTAGCGTTATAGGGTGGGAACCTAATTTATCATAAAGTCTAAAGTGTTTCCCACCTTTGAATAAGTTAATGTCAAAATCGGTAAATAAAGAATGAACGGTTACTTGAGCCATAAATCTTGAAATTATTGAATCACAAATCTAACTAACTTTCCATGAACTCCTATACATCGCAAATTTTACTTTTAAATTGAAGCTATTTCTAAATTTAAATTTTGGAATCCGTAAAAGTGGAACGCTTTTTGAAAAGAAAGATTAAATTCAATGTACAAATAGCATAAATCTTATCATTATGAAAAAATTAAAAATACTTTTTGGCTCATTCTTGACCGTATTATTTATTTCTTGTGAAGGACCGGAAGGACCTCCGGGGTTTGATGGATTTGATGGAGAAGACGGCAGAGATGGTCGTGAAGCGACCGTTATTGAGGTTGAAAATGTAAATTTCTCCTATGAAGACGCAAATAACTGGTACACTACAAGAATAACTTTTGGAGACCTCTCAAATTTAGAAATTAGACAATCAGATGCAATTCTTGTCTATAGATTTGATGGCACTGTAGATTTAACGGATGGTCCAGCTGATAATTGGAGTCCTTTACCTCAGAATTTTTTCCTCGATCAAGGAACCATTCAATACACTTTTGCCCATAATTTTGTAGATATGGATATGTTCATAGATGGCAATTTTGATTTGATTGATTTGAATACAGATTTCACTCAAGAACAAATTTTTAGAATTGTTATCGTTCCAGGACAATTTGATACTACAGGAAAATTCGATACATCTAACATAAATGCCGTTATGGGCAAATATGGTATTTCAGAAGCTGATGTCTTGAAAATGAGATTGGAATAATATATGATAAACCCGTATTTTTGGAAACCCCAATGCTTCAGGCCTTGGGGTTATTAATTGTGGGATTACATAATTCTTAACAAGGGAACTTAGAGATGTATATTACCTTTGAAAGTATTTCAAAAAAAATGCGTCAAAGAAGAAAAAGAAGAAAATCATGAAGTTTAAATTTTTAATAGGAATACTTGTTTTGTTCGCTAGTTGCAAAGGCACTTCCCAACAAAAGGACATGGCGGTAAAAGAAGAAACCAAAACAAAGGCCGAATTTCCGGTTCAAAAAACGGAACAGGAATGGAAAGAACAATTAACGGATGCCGAGTTTTATGTATTGCGGAAAGCGGCAACGGAAAATGCTTTCACAAGTGAGCTTTTGGATAACAAAAAAGAAGGTACTTATGTTTGCGCAGCATGCGCTACACCTCTTTTCAAGAGTGAAACCAAATTTGATTCCGGAACCGGTTGGCCAAGCTTTTATGAAGAAATAGAAGGCAACGTAGGCTATGATGTAGATTATAAAATAGGCTACGCCCGTACCGAGGAACATTGCGCTACTTGCGGAGGGCATCTGGGACATGTTTTTAATGATGGCCCTGCTCCTACCGGAAAAAGGCATTGTATCAATGGAGTGGCCCTAAACTTTGTACCTGCGTCCAAATAAGAATTGAAGTTCAATACGAATTTGATAACCGGATATCTATTTTTCATAATAGGTATCCGGTTTTGTATTTTTAGGGATATACTTTTACTGCATGGACCGTAAAAATTATTTGGAAAGCGCAATTTTTGAATTTAAGCGATACAAGGCACTTGGGAACAACACTTTCGCACAACTACAAGAAGAAGATTTATACTGGCAGTATAATGATGCCGATAATAGTATTGCTCTCATTGTAAAGCATATGGCCGGAAATATGCTCAGTAGATGGACAAATTTCTTAAACGAGGATGGTGAGAAATCATGGCGAAACCGGGAGGAGGAATTTGTAAATCCGCCTGAAGCAAAAGAAGCTTTGTTATTGCTTTGGGAGAAAGATTGGGATTGCCTTTTTGATGCCTTATCACAAATAGACGATACAAATTTCGAGAAGAAAATCCACATCAGAAATGAGCCACATACTATAATCGAAGCTATAAATCGCCAATTAGCGCATTACGCCAATCACGCCGGACAAATAGTATTGTTGGGGAAAATGATTCGTGGAGAGAAATGGATTTCCCTTTCCGTTCCCAAGGGAGGTTCAAAAGCATTTAACGATAAGATGTTCGGAAAATCTTTAAAATAACAAACAGTTTTCTTTTCGTGCTTTAAATTCTCCCTTCGCATATGGTATTTGTTTAGCCGTTTTGTACTTTTGCACCGCTTTTGAACAACTCTTAATCAAATTCAAAAAACTGAAAATATGGGCAATTTTGATGTTATTGTTTTAGGTAGTGGACCTGGAGGATATGTAACCGCCATTAGAGCATCACAATTGGGCTTGAAAACGGCAATTATCGAAAAAGAAAGTCTTGGTGGCGTTTGCCTGAACTGGGGCTGTATTCCAACGAAAGCATTATTGAAATCAGCTCAGGTTTTTGAATATTTACAACATGCAGGGGACTATGGTTTAAAAGCAGATGGGATAGACAAGGATTTTAATGCAGTCGTAAAAAGAAGTAGAACGGTTGCGGATGGTATGAGCAAGGGAGTTCAATTCTTGATGAAAAAGAACAAGATTGAAGTCATCAACGGTTACGGGACTTTAAAATCCGGAAAAAAGGTTTCCGTAAAAGCGGAAGATGGTTCTGAAACAGAATATAACGGTGACCATATTATTATAGCTACTGGAGCACGAAGTAGAGAATTGCCCAGTTTACCGCAAGACGGTAAAAAAATCATCGGTTATCGCAAAGCGATGACCTTAGAGGAACAACCTAAAAAGTTAATAGTAGTGGGCAGTGGCGCTATAGGTATCGAATTTGCTTATTTCTATAATGCAATGGGTACGGAAGTTACCGTAGTGGAATACTTGCCCAATATCGTTCCGGTAGAAGATGAAGATGTTTCCAAACAACTGGAACGAAGCTTCAAAAAATCAGGCATCAAGATAATGACCTCAGCGGAAGTCATTTCCGTAGATACTTCAGGTGATGGCGTTAAAGCAACGGTAAAAACCGCTAAGGGCGAACAAATTCTGGAAGCGGACGTGGTCTTATCCGCGGTTGGAATCAAAACCAATATAGAAAACATCGGCTTAGAGGATGTTGGCATTGCTACGGATAGGGATAAAATTTTGGTAAACGATTATTACCAAACCAATATTCCAGGATATTATGCTATTGGTGATGTTACTCAAGGACCTGCATTGGCCCATGTAGCTTCTGCCGAAGGTATCCTTTGTGTGGAGAAAATCGCCGGGATGCATGTAGAACCTTTGGATTACGGAAATATTCCCGGTTGTACCTATTGCTCACCGGAAATCGCTTCTGTTGGTTTAACCGAGAAGCAAGCCAAAGAACAAGGATTGGACATCAAAGTGGGTAAATTTCCGTTCTCGGCAAGCGGTAAGGCAAAAGCCTCCGGGGCTTCCGATGGATTTGTAAAAGTGATTTTCGATGCCAAGTACGGAGAATGGTTGGGTTGCCATATGATCGGTGCCGGTGTTACGGATATGATTGCGGAAGCCGTATTAGGAAGAAAACTGGAAACTACGGGACATGAAGTCCTTAAAGCAGTGCATCCACATCCAACTATGAGCGAAGCCGTGATGGAAGCGGTTGCCGATGCCTATGATGAAGTCATACACCTTTAAGCAGAAATTTAAGAAGTTGTATTCGATGCTTCTGATACTTCCAATAAAGCAATAGTTTATGTTAGCACTCTTTAGAATAGTTGCCATACTGGAAGGAATATCATATATAGCACTGTTCGGCATAACGATGCCCTTAAAATATTGGGCAGAAATACCAGAACCTAACAAACCTGTTGGTTATGCACATGGCGGGCTTTTCATTGCTTTTATTGTACTGGCCTTAATTGTTTGCTTTCAAAAAAAATGGGGTATTAAAAGATTTATCATTTTTGGGATAGCCTCCCTTCTTCCTTTCGCTACATTTTATGTGGAAGAAAAATACCTTAGACCGGAAAATACCCAACCTGTTTAGAAATATAAAATTTCTTGAAACCGACTATCCCCGAGGCAAGTCGTAAGGCTATCTGCCTGCGGCCGGCAGGTATCGCAAATTTCATTTTGATCTCAGGACCAAAAACCGAAATTTTATATTTTGCCCCGCCCGAAATTGCAAAAGCCAATTCCGACCTCCCCTTAGGGGAGGTGAATCCGGAAACCCTCAGGCAGAGCCATCGGGAGATATTTTGATTAAATATAATTCTTCCATATACAATCGTAGTATCCCATACTATACGATTGCAATAAATTTTGCGTTTTAGTTGAATGATTTGAAGGTAAGCATCAATATGCATTCAATGTCAAAATACACATACTACGAAAGCATGTTTTTAAATTTCACCGAAAACAGGGTATAAGTTCCTATTGAATATGCCGAATTTCGTATTATAAATACCAACTATGATTTATTACGGACGAGTTGAAAAGTTTGAACAGATTGGGCAAAAGCGAATTCCTGCGAAATGTCCATCTTGCGGTAACTCTGAAGTGCTCGAATTGTTTTTTTATCAAAAAGAAGTCAATTCGGGCTATATTATCAATATGACCAAGAAGGTATCGGGCGTTTTGTACTGTCATCACACCGATACCGAAATACCTCCCGTACAATGGTCCGATAGAATAGTGGATTATTTTGAAACAGAAAAAACAAAGCAGAAACTGCTACCTACAGGTAGAAGATGGAACAAAAAGGCATTCAGAATTTTGGCGATTCTTATGATACCTTTGCTACTACTTTTTTCTGGTGTGTATGTGTATTTTAAGTATATAGACCCTGATGATTTATTGGGTATCCAAGAAGAATATGCCGAAGCAGAAGTAAATGATAAATTAAAGGTGGAGGTGCACTTGTTCGATAATACGGGAGCTACGAAAATGAGCTATTTTAAAGTGAATAAAATCGTTGAGGACACAGTCTATATACAACAACATCGTAGTTCCATTGAAAATATAGATACGTTGAACCTAAAGGCGACCGACTTTACTTCAAAAGTATTTAAAGTTCGATACGATAGCTTTAAAATTGGGTATTTGACCGAATGGAACAGTAGTGACCCACCATTTTCAGGATTCACCAAAAAATTAATTAAAAATACAAACCAATGAGCGAGATGTACACAGGAAAATCGTCAAGAAACCCTAATATGCCCTTCATCTATTACGGTCTTTTGGGTCTGGCATTAATCGGTTTCGGTATTTACGAATATTTTGATATTGCCGCATGGGAGGTTACTACAGACCCAACGGAAGAACATAGTATGCACCTAATTCTATGGGAAATTTATGATTTGGGTGGTAAAAATGCCATTTTAGGCCTTTTTTCGTTATTGGGACTTGGAGGAATCTTCGCCGGATGGCACAAAACCAAAGAGCTTAAAAGGATAAAAGAGGAAGCTATCCATTAAAGGTTTTGATTCTCGACTAACTTGTAAATAACGCCATCAAAACTACAGAAATAGATTTCATTGTCGTTGTCCGTACCAAAAGATGCTATGTTAAGACCGGTTTCGATAATCAATTGATTGTCCAACGGATTTCCTAAGTTGGTACTGAGTGCCCAAATTCGGCCAGAAATAAAATCCCCATAAATGTAGCGTCCGTTGAGGGTAGCTATTTCCGAACCCCTGTAGACATATCCTCCGGTAACGGATTTATCGTTTGTATCATGGTTGTATTCGAAAACCGGTAAAATAGTATTGGCCGGGTCACAAGTCTCCGCATTGAAACAAGAGGTACCTTCTAAAATATTCCACCCATAATTACCTCCTTTTTCTATGATATCTATTTCCTCCAATTCCCCTTGACCTACATCACCGGCCCAAATCCTATTGGTTTGTACATCAAAACTGAACCGCCAAGGATTGCGCAAACCATACGCATAAATTTCACTTCGGGCATTTTCAGTTGCTACAAAAGGATTATCGCTCGGTATTCCGTATTGTAATCCATTCTCGGGATTATCAACATCTATGCGCAGTATTTTACCCAAGAGGTTTTCCAAATTTTGAGCATTCCCTTGCGGGTCTCCACCGGAACCACCATCGCCCGATGCTATATACAGAAAACCGTCCGGACCAAAAGCCAATTGGCCACCATTATGATTGGCAAAAGGCTGCGGAATTCGCAACAGAATCGTTTCACTGGAAGCATCTGCGCTATTTGCATCCGTATCCGAGACTTTAAATCTGGAGAGTACGGAAACATCATCGGACGGAGTGTACATGATATAGAAAAATCCATTGTTTTCATAATCAGGGTGAAAGGCCAAACCCAAAAGTCCTAACTCATCAGAACTGATTATCCTGTTACTTATATCCAAATAACTGTTCGCTTCGGTCACGGTACTATCATTCGGAAAAACCTTTATGGTTCCGCCCTGTTCTGCTATGAATATGCGATTGCTATTGTCATCCGGACTTTGAAAATCCAATGGCCTTGAAAAACTTAGATTCGGAAAGGCATTTACAAGATTTATCGCGTTCTCGGGGATATCCTTTGGTGCTACATCCGTATCATTACTACACGAAAAAAAGAGTATGCCAATAAGGCTCAAAACTGTTAAAGAAAATCTGTTCATAGCTGTGGGGGTTTATACTATGTACGCAAAAAGAATTCCCTTTGGATGTAGTCAGAGGAAGCTCTCAATGGCCAAATCATAACTCTGGAGGCCAAAACCAAGAATTACGCCCTTTGCCCCAGAAGATATGTAGGAAACATGTCTAAAA
The DNA here is from genome assembly GCF_047345745.1 of Maribacter algae. Classification (NCBI taxonomy): domain Bacteria; kingdom Pseudomonadati; phylum Bacteroidota; class Flavobacteriia; order Flavobacteriales; family Flavobacteriaceae; genus Maribacter; species Maribacter algae. Next base: position 113,626 of record NZ_JBLFES010000002.1, on the reverse strand, counting down.
TCCTCTCTTTTGTGTGTGTTGGAAATATGCACCTCGACTACCGGCGTTTTAACACCTTTTATCGCATCCCCTATTCCTACCGAAGTATGCGTGTATGCCGCCGCATTTAAAATAATGCCATCATAGGTAAAACCGGTTTCCTGAATTTTACCAATAAGCTCACCCTCTATGTTAGATTGAAAATACTCAAGGTTCACATTCTTAAATTTCGCCTGCAACTCGGAAAAATAGTCCTCAAAGGTTTTATTTCCGTAAACTTCCGGCTCTCGTTTTCCCAACAGATTAAGATTGGGGCCATTGATGATGATGATACGCATGGCGTAAAAGTACTATTATTTTTAAATCCAAAAAAAGCGATAACCCGGGGGACCATCGCTCTAAAAAATTTATATCGGTATTTTGAAATGTTCTAAAAGAGGATGAGAATCCCCACCAAGGCCGTTGAAAAAGTTACCTCATCGTTTACGGCAAAATAGGAAATGTTCATTTCCGTAGTGCCACGGGTAATATCAAAACCTATGGAAGGCCTGTAATATAGACCGCCATTGTTTCCTTGGTTAAGCCCCACCGCATAGCCAACATCCGCACCAAACTTAAAGCCTTTTTTTGCCGGATAAATCCTAAAGGAACCTCCAACGGGAATAAACTGAAAATTATCTTCTGTCACAATACTGCCACCGCTAGGGAGCACACCTTCTTTTTCTCCAAAGGAGTTCATGTATCCTGTAGCTACCCCTATATCAATTGCCTTGGAAATGCCCCAATGATGGTAGACGTCCAAGCCAAGTGTAAGGCTATAGGCTTCCGAAAAATCCCCAACAACAATTCCGCCATTGATCCCGGCTCTAAAATTGGTTCTATCTACAAATTGCGCTTGGGTAAAAAAACAGGCAGCCACAAAGGCGAAAAGAGTCGTGAAACGTTTCATCTTAAAATATTGGTTTGATATGGTTACAGTACAAACATAACATCTTGACCTTCAAAACTTAATTTTAAGTTGTCAGTTTCCCGGTTACTGTTGTAAAACCCTATATTTTAGTGAGAAATGAAATTATATCCTTTAAAAAATGGCAATAAAAAAGGCGAAAGAATTTCTTTCGCCTTACTTAATAATATTATGGATTTACTTAAAAAAAGTAAATAGCGGAAGCCTGAAATACATTGTTCTTTGAAGAAACGTCTTCTATAGCATTGATAGCACCTGCACTAAATCTTAACTGAAAATAAAAATTATCGTTAAGTCTGTAGCCCGCGCCCACGCCCAATCCAAAATCGATACTATTGGATTCTTCGAAAGCACCGATAGTTCCAAAATTATCTCCGTCTAAGTTATCGGCAAGCAAGAGAGCAAGATATGGTCCTGCTTCCACATACAATTCATCCCAAACATTATACTTGGCCATTACAGGGATAGTCAAATAGGTAAATCTTAAATTATCTTGAAAAATACCATCACTCCCCTGAAAAGAAATCAAGGCCTCCGGCTGTAAAATAATTTTATCGCTAAAAGGAATTTCCAAGGCACCACCTACGTGAAAACCGGGTGTTGCCCCAAAATCGTTTCCTAGACTGGAGACATTCAAACCTGCCTTTGCCCCAAAACGCATATCATCTTGAGCGGACAAGCCGAAAATACCGATTGAAAAAAGAACAATAAATAAACTTAATTTTTTCATTTTATATGTGTGTTACGATTGATGCCGCAAAGATATAAATCTTTACTTGGCAGGTAAACGATACTAGATGCTTTTTATAATATAAAAACGGTCATCCATACATTTATTAACAGAAAATGTATCTTTAATTATGAATTGGAATCAGGCACTTAAAGATTATGGCCATTATTTAAAATTAGAAAGAGGTCTGGCTGAAAATTCCATTAAAAACTACTTATTGGATGTTGAAAAGTTAATTCATTTTTTAAATGATCATAACCTTTCGGAATCTCCGATTCACATTTCAAAAAATACTGTTCAACGTTTTATCTACGAAATGGCCAAAGTTGTAAATCCGCGATCACAGGCCCGTGTCATTTCTGGGCTAAAAAGCTTCTTTGGTTATTTGGTCTTTGAAGATTATAGGGTTGATAATCCGTTAGATTTAATTGAATCCCCAAAAATTGGCAGAAAGCTTCCGGATACACTTTCCCTGACCGAAATCAACACTTTGATAGCAGCTATAGATTTAAGTAAACAGGAGGGAGAGCGAAATAGGGCCATGTTGGAGACTTTATATGGCTGTGGACTCCGCGTTTCGGAATTGATCGGTTTACGACTTTCCGACCTCTATTTTGATGAGGATTTCATAAAAGTTACGGGCAAAGGCGATAAACAACGTTTTGTCCCTATAAGCGCCATCAACAAAAAATATATCAATATTTACAGAAACGAGGTTCGCGTGCATCAAAAAGTACAACAGGAATTTCAGGATATTCTTTTTCTAAACCGAAGGGGAAAACAACTAACCCGAGCCATGGTTTTTACGATTGTAAAAAATCTTGCCAAGGAAATTGAACTAAATAAAAACATCAGCCCCCATACTTTCAGGCATTCTTTTGCGACCCATTTGTTGAAAAATGGTGCGGATTTAAGAGCCATTCAACAAATGTTGGGACATGAGAGCATTACCACAACGGAAGTCTACATGCATGTAGACCGCTCTCATTTAGCGGATGTGCTCCAGAAATTTCACCCCAGAAATTAGAACTTTACTTTGCCGCCTAAAGTCCAAACACTGGGCATATTGATCAAAGGCTCGCCATAAGCTCCCATAGGAGAATTATTGATTTGAAGATTGCTACCTGCTTCCAACATAAAGTTTTTATCCACTTCATATCCTACACCCATAATCAAACCGATTCTTGGCGGTTGGACCTGTAAACCTATATACTTATTCTGGTCGCCTTCCACCTCTGGCCCGCCAAAAACAAATAACTTCTTTGTGAGATAATATTTTAATCTGACATTACCGCGAATACGATTTGCATGGAGATACGTATCATAGAAACCTTGTAGCTCTGCCGCCAACTTACTATTAAACCGATATTCCACCGCAAAACTACTGTGTTCCTCCCCATTTAAAAATATGGGATAGGAAAAACCCGTTATGGACAATCCTGTCTTTACACTATCCGAAGAAACAGGAGGGGTTTCGACAAGCTGCGCAGAAGCGAAAGTAAAAAACAAAGGAAAAGACCAAATGAATATTGATTTGGCAGTCATTGGTTTTGATGATTGAATGAAAAGAAAGGTATATCAAAAAATCAGATCGGCCTACTCCCTTATGACCAGTTTAACGTTAAATCCCTTCTTGAAGTGATAAAAATTTAAAATGTTAAGTCAAAAATAATTTATAGAATTTTTCGCCATTATAACCCCATGGATTACAACTATCCAACGGAATAATATAACCTTCTCGGCTTCTCAAACGTTATAGTTTTTATTAGTGCATTCTAATGTTCATTTTTAGAGTCCAAAATGATATTTTAGCTTAAAACATTACGGAATTGAAAGACTATATGCATAGAAAATGGTGGAAAGAAGGTGTCGTATATCAAATATATCCGCGTAGTTTTCAAGATACCACCGGTAATGGAATTGGTGACCTTCAAGGTATTCGCAAGAGACTGGACTACATAAAAAGCCTGGGGGTAGATATCATTTGGCTTAATCCTATATACCCATCACCAAATGACGACAACGGTTACGACATTAGTGATTACAGAGGCATCATGGCAGCGTTTGGTACTATGGCAGATTTTGACCAACTGCTCAAGGACATGAAACAAAAAGGGTTAAAGCTCATTATGGACCTTGTAGTAAACCATAGCAGTGACGAACATCCTTGGTTCCAAGAATCCAGAAAATCCCGAGACAATAAATACAGAGACTATTACCATTGGTGGCCAGCCGAAAAAGGAACGCCCCCCAAACGCTGGAGCTATTTTGATGTGGAAGGAAACGCATGGAAATATGACAAAACTACAGATGCGTATTACCTGCATTATTTTTCTGAAAAACAGCCCGACTTAAAATGGGAAAACCCAGAGCTCAGAAAAGAGATATATGACTGTATGCGGTTTTGGTTCGACAAAGGCGTTGACGGCTTCCGGATGGATGTGATTTCCTTTATTTCAAAGGATACGGAATATCCTGAACTCCCAGAGCGGTATTGTGGTAATTTTGTCCCCTTTTATGCAGAAGGTCCAAAATTGCACGGATACCTACGGGAGATGAACACGGAAGTTCTTTCAAAATACGATATTATGACCGTTGGCGAAGCCCCAGGAGTAAATCTGGAACAGGCCTTGGACTTTGTGAACGAGGACCGGAAAGAACTGAATATGTTCTTTCATTTTGATTTAATGGCTTTGGACAGGGATGGCAATGAAGTCTTTAAAATGAATGATAAGCCTTGGAAGCTAACCGAATTCAAAAAGATACATAGCCAGTGGAATAACGTTTTTACAGAAAAAGGATGGGGCAGCCTATTTTTGAACAATCATGATTTCCCTAGAAGCGTAAGCCGGTGGGGCAATGACTCCCAACAGCATTGGTATAATTCCGCTACCATGTTACACACCTTCTTATTGACCATGCGTGGCACACCCTATTTTTATTATGGCGAAGAGATAGGTATGACCAATATAAAGTTTGAAAACATAGAAGAGTACAAAGACATCAATACGATAAACCGATACAAAACAATCCAAAACGAAGACGGCGATTTACAGGCATTCTTGGAGAATGAAAAAGAAGCGAGTCGGGACAATGCCAGAACGCCCATGCAATGGGATACTACAGAAAATGCCGGGTTTTCAAAAGTAGTCCCGTGGTTAAAGGTCAATGATAACTATACTCAAGGCATAAGCGTAGCCACTCAAGAAAAAGATGCTAACTCCGTATTGCATTATTTTAGAGCTATGATTCAAGTGCGAAAGAATCATCTTGCACTCGTTTACGGTGACTATGAACTTTTAATACCTGAAAACGAAAAAATTTATGCATATACTCGGACTTTTGAAGACGAACAGTACTTAATTCTATTAAGTTTTTCTATAAATCAGGAGCAGTTGTTCTTGGAACAATTTAGCAATATACATTTGGAACCGGTAATCTCGAATGGCAAAGCCGTTTCTAAGATTAGAGATGGAAAATTCCAGCTAATGCCGTATCAAGCAATTGTTTATAAAGTTAGATAAGTTTTAATCCTTAAACTGACTATAATTTCTTCTGTAAGGTCTTATAATTAAACGTGCCTCACGGTCAAAGCGAACATAATTATAGACCCAATTGATGAACACTACCATTCTATTCCTAAAGCCTATTAGAAAAAATAAGTGCACGAACATCCAAACAAACCAGGCAAAAACTCCCTGAAACCTGATTCTCTTTAAATCACAAACCGCTTTGTTTCTGCCGACCGTTGCCATACTGCCCTTATCAAAATAACTAAATGGCTCCATGGGTTTGCCATCGAGCAGGCGTATTAGATTTTTGCCCAAGTGTTTTCCTTGTTGAATGGCAGGTTGCGCCATCATAGGGTGACCTCTAGGATAATCATCGCTTTGCATGCAGGCAATATCACCTACGGCAAAAATTTCGGGATATCCTTCAACTTGATTGAATTCGTTTACATTAATCCTATTACCGCCCGCAATCAATTCCTTGGCATCCAAACCTTTAATAGTAGCTCCCATCACTCCGGCTGCCCAAACTAAGGTGGCACTTTCAAAAGTGAGGTCTGTTTTAGTGGTCACGGTTTTTCCATCATATCCGGTAACCCGCGTATTTTTCCATACCTGTACACCCAATTTCTCCAAAAATTCTTCGGCCTTTCTAGAGGCCTGTTCGCTCATGGCATCCAAAAGTCTTTCGCCCCCTTGTATCAAATTTATTTGGGCGCGCCGGGTATCCAAATCAGGATAATCCTTAGGCAAAATTCCTTTTTTAATTTCTGCCAATGCTCCCGCCAACTCAACTCCTGTGGGGCCTCCTCCTACGATAACAAAATTCATTAAAGCGGCACGTTCATGATAATCATCCGTAAGTAAAGCTTGCTCAAAATTTTCAAGAATAAGACTTCTAAGGTTCAAGGATTGGGGAATGGATTTCATCGCCATGGCGTTTTTTTCCAATTCCGTATTTCCAAAAAAATTGGTTTTGGAACCCGTAGCGATGACCAAATAATCATAACACAGTTCCCCAATGGTGGTATTCAGGATTTTCTTTTCGGGTATGATTTCTGTAACCTCCGCCAAGCGAAAAAAGAAATTTTCGTAACCTATAAGAACCTTTCGCAAAGGATAGGCAATGGAATCCGGCTCCAATCCTCCCGTGGACACTTGGTACAAAAGGGGTTGGAAGGTATGGTAGTTGTTTTTGTCCAGCAATACGACCTGAACGTCTTTTTTACTTAACTTCTGGGCAAGGGAAATTCCTCCAAAGCCACCGCCAATGATTACGATTCTGGGGGAGCTAGAGCGTGGTATGTTCATAGTCTAAATCTATTTTGTAAAATTAATCAATCGCTTTTCCAATTAAAAAGAATATGGGGTTTTTAGTATATTTATCAACGAACTCTTTAAAGAAAACCTTCAGATGAAAAACCCAATACTATTATCTATTTTTTTATTCGTTTTTACAGGTCAATCCATCGCACAAAAAAAAGTAGATGATGTCATAAAAGCACTCGACGCAAATAGTGAAGTGTATCATACGATAGCCCAAAGCATATGGGATTTGGCTGAAATGGGTTATCAAGAAGAGAAAAGTTCCAAGTTATTACAAAATACCTTAGAAGCTGCGGGCTTTACCATAAAGACCGGTGTAGCGGATATCCCCACCGCCTTCATAGCGGAATACGGGAGCGGCTCCCCGATCATTGCCATTATGGGAGAATACGACGCTTTGCCGGGTCTCTCCCAACAGGCTGTTCCAGAAAAGAAATCGGCCGGAAAAGCGGCCGGCCATGCCTGTGGGCATCACCTTTTTGGTACGGCATCTACAGCTGCCGCTATCGCCACCAAAAATTGGCTTACGGCAAATAAGAAGAACGGAACCATTCGTTTTTATGGAACACCTGCCGAAGAAGGTGGTTCGGGAAAAGTATATATGGTAAGAGCCGGGTTATTTGATGATGTTGATGTGGCACTGCATTGGCATCCCAGTGCGCAAAACGCGGCAAGTGCCGGTGCTGCGTTGGCCAACAAATCGGCTAAATTTAGATTCAACGGAATCTCGGCACATGCCGCAGGTTCACCGGAAAAAGGACGTTCTGCCTTGGATGGTGTCGAGGCCATGAACATGATGGTGAATATGATGCGGGAGCATATTCCACAGGAGGCCAGAATACATTATGTCATTACCGATGGTGGAAAAGCGCCGAACGTGGTTCCCGATTTTGCAGAGGTATATTACTACGCCAGACACAATAAAAGAGATGTTGTCATCGATATTTTTGACCGAATCGTAAAAGCGGCAGAAGGAGCGGCCTTGGGGACCGGAACCAGCATGACTTACGAAATGATCGGGGGTACCCATGAATTGTTGCCCAACCTAACGCTGCAGGAATTAATGCATAATAACCTTTCCAAAATCGGAGGAATAGAATATACCGCAGAGGAAAAAGAATTTGCCGATAAAATTGCCATGAGCCTAGGTTATGAAAAAGCGGATTTGGCCACCGCAAAAAACATCCAACCCTACAAAACGGAGGCAAGAGCTTATGGCTCCACGGATGTGGGTGATGTAAGCTTTAAAGTACCTACCGTTGGGATGGGCACCGCAACTTGGGTTCCCGGAACACCCGCACATAGTTGGCAAGCGGTGGCGGCCGGTGGTACAAGCATTGGTAAAAAGGGAATGATGGTCGCCGCAAAAACACTGACCCTAACAGCTATAGATCTATTCAAGGACCAAAAATTGGTGATGGCCGCACAAAAGGAATTTCAAGAAAAAAGAGGGGCGGATTTTAAATATATTCCACTCCTTGGGGATAGGGCTCCCGCTTTGGATTACAGAAATTAAAAGACCTGCCCAGACCGAAATAATTTCACTTCCGCTGTAACAAAGCAGTATAACTTGCTACTTATTCCGTAAGAACTACCAACCACGAGTGGACAAAGAACTGGAACATCAATTTGTGACGGAATTGCAGAACAATCAAAACATTGTTCACAAAGTCTGTACGCTATATACGAACGACCGTGATTCCCATAACGACTTGTTTCAGGAAATAACGATTCAGCTGTGGAAAGCCTATCCAAAATTTAGGGGAGAGGCCAAATTCAGCACTTGGATGTACAGAGTTGCGCTAAATACTGCAATCACGCTGTACCGAAAATCCAAAAGAAGAATTGACACCCAGGATTATGAATCGGTAATTTTTAAGATAAAGGCCGACGAATATGATGAAACCGAAGAACAACAGTTGAAGTTGATGTACAAAGCTGTAAAACAATTGGGCGATATTGACAAAGCCCTTGTCTTTATGTATTTGGAAGATAAAAATTATACGGAAATAGCGGAAACTTTGGGTATCACAGAGGTAAATGCAAGAGTGAAGATGAACCGTATCAAAACAAAATTAAGAACCATTTTGAATCCTTGAAGTTATGACGGACGAATTGGAATTATTAAAAAAAGACTGGCAGAAAAAGGAAATTGACGTGCCTAAATTGTCCTATTCCGATATACATAAGATGATATGGAAAAAATCATCATCTATTGTTCGTTGGATATTGATTATCAGTATTTTAGAATTTACCATTCCCCACTTATTATATCTATTGCCTTCCATGAGGGAAGGGATGGAAATCTATGATAATCTTGGAATTTCCAAATACCTGTGGATAGCTTCAATCATTACCTACGGTGTGGCCGCTTATTTTATATTTCAGTTTTACAAAAGATTTAAGGAGATATCGGTCTTGGACGACTCTAGGAGTTTAATGAAAAAAATTATAAAGACCCGTAAAACGGTAAAACATTATGTTATTTTCTCACTGTCCATGATTATGGTTACCGTTATCATGATGGTCATCGGTATTTATCTAAACGATAATCTTGTCGGTGCTTTTGATGATATCAAGAATATTGATAAGATTACACCTGAACAACTTAAGATAACGCTCATGCTTACCGTTGGTGTTGGTGGCGTACTTTTAACGCTGTTTATGGGTGGTATCTACTTTTTGCTTTACGGGCTGTTACTGCGAAAATTGAATAAAAACTACGGGGAACTAAAGCGATTGGAAATTTAACCAGAGCGCCATTTACGCTGTTTGTTTTCCTCTTCGTACGCCAATAAATCTTCCTTGGAAATTACTTTTAAAAAAGATGGATGTTGTTCAATGGCATACTCCAACTTTTCAATGATGGCCTCGTTCGTCTCGTTTTCGTAATCTATTTCCAATGGCTCTTTGATGACCATGGATTGAAGGATGCCCTTTTTCTTGACACGTAATCCCTTTTTATCAAAAGAGCGTCTAAAACCATCGATGACCACCGGCACGACCAAAGGTTTATATTTCTTGATGATATGGGCCGTACCTTTTCTTAACGGTTTCCACGGCGTAGTGGTTCCCTGTGGAAAAGTAATGACCCATCCGTCGTCCAAAGCGATTCCAATATTGGTGATATCACTCATTTTTACCTGTCGGTTGACTTCTTTTCCCTCGGAACGCCAAGTACGTTCAACACTAATAGAACCTGCATAGGCCAAGATTTTGGTCAAAAGACTCTTTTTCATGGTTTCTGCCGCAGCAATGTAATACATGTTCAATTTAGGCTGCCAAATGTAACCGATGTTCCTAATGGAATCATCCCGCCCACTTAAGCTTGCATTGAACACATGGAACATGGCCACTACATCCGCAAAATAAGTCTGGTGATTGCTGACGAAAAGTACATTGGTATCCGGTAAGTTTCTGATAATATCGGAACCTTCGATCTCTAATTTATTAAAGCGTTTATAGCGTTGATGGGACAATACCGCCAAAATACGGATAAGCCATTTTTTAAGAAACAGATTATGTCCAAAAGGGTTCTTTTTAAACAATCCCATAAATGCTAAAATAGTAAATAAGCATTACAACACTTGATTCAACAAGGTTTTAATCTCGCTCATCATCATTGCGGTCGCTCCCCAGACGATATAACCGTTTAATTTAAAAGCAGGTACGTCTATTTCCTTTGCGTAGGAGGTGTTCAGTTTTTTAGAAACAATGTTGGCTTCCGACAGGAAATCCGTTAAGGCGACTTCCAAAAGCAGCTCCACTTCCGATTCTTGGCGTATAAAGGGTTTCGGTTCTTTATAAAGGCCGATAAAAGGCGCCACTTCAAAATTACTAGGGGGAATGTACACTTCCGTAAGTTCCCTAATCAACGAAACATCGCCCGGATGTACCCCAACTTCTTCATGGGTCTCCCTGAGTGCGGTAACCGCCAAACTCTCATCTTCCTTTTCCGCTTTTCCACCCGGAAAAGCCACTTGATTGGAATGTACGCCCTTATATGTTTTTCGCAGAATGAACAAAAGGTTGGTCTTTTGTTGTAAATCGGGATAAAATAAAGCCATCACCGCGGCTTTCTTAGCGTTGCTTTTATCAAATTGTGCCGCTGCCAACTCTTTAATCCGCATTTCGGGAGCCATTTTATAGTGCGAAGCTTCGCCCGGTAGGGGCAGATTTTTTATTTTTGAAATTCGTTGCTCAAAAATGTTGAAATCCATGCGTCTGCTTAAATTATGGTCCTTTTTATTCTTTTGCCCACTCTTGTATTGGACTTGCAAAGATAATCCTAACAAACCGGAAAGCGTTAAAACAGAATCTACAATTCAAAAGGACACTATGATTACTGTGGATACCGTGGCAACCGCTCAGGAAGAACAATTTGAGCTTACCGAAGTTAATGCCATAGATTTCTTCTTTGATTACCAAAAAGATTTAAAAGTAGACAAAGTAAAAATCACCACGAGTCTTGGTAGCTTTACCGTTCAATTATACGATAACGTACCGTACCACAAAGCCAATTTTATTTACCTCACGAGAAAGGGATATTTTGACGAGACCCAATTTCATCGAGTGGTAAAGGATTTTATTATACAAGGAGGCAACTCGGACGATCAAAAAACGGCCAAAAAAAGAAGGGAAATTGGCCGATATCTTCTTCCACCGGATACCCGAAAAGGACACAAACATCACAGAGGCACCATCTCAATGCCCAGTAGCGAAATCAATAATCCACATATGTTGGCCTCGCCCTATGAATTTTTCATTGTGGTAACCAAGCCAGGCTCCTATCATTTGGACGGTGATTATACGCCCTTCGGAAGAGTTATAGAAGGAATGGACATTGTTGATAAAATAAATTCCCAACCTGTAGAAAAAGGTGATTGGCCCTCACAGAATATCTATATTGAAAAGGCGGAGGTGGTCGAGTGAATAGTTGAGAGTTGAGAGTTGAGAGTTGAGAGTTGAGAGTTGAGAGTTGAGAGTTGAGAGTTGAGAGTTGAGAGTTGAGAGTTGAGAGTTGAGAGTTGAGAGTTGAGAGTTGAGAGTTGAGAGTTGAGAGTAAGAAACTTATTTTAAAATTATAAACACAAAAAACTTATTACTTAATACTGACTACTGTCTACTAACTACTAACTACTATCTTCTATAAATATTCGGAAGACTAATTTTAAACTTTACGGCGATCAATCGCATGGCAATGATGGAAGAAATACCAAAGACATAAGCGATCTGGGTATCCACAGAAAATTGTATCAAGATAAAATAAACGAGCCCCCCTAGAATACAAACGGTAGCATAGATTTCCTTCCTGAAAATTACCGGAATTTCATTACAAAGAATATCCCGGATAACTCCCCCAAAACTGGCGGTCATGGTTCCCAACGCAATGCACATGATAGGGGAAAGATTGGCAGCAAGGCCTTTTTCAATCCCCACCATGGTATACAAGCCTATACCTATCGTATCGAACAGAAATAGGGATTTACGCAAATGTTTTATTTGATTTATAAATAGAATTGCGATAATGACCGTGATGGTAATCGTAAGAATATAAATAGGCGTTTTCATCCAACCCACGGGTGTATTGCCTATCAATAAGTCACGTAAGGTTCCTCCTCCTACGGCGGTGACAAAGGCAATGATAAATACTCCGAACAAATCCAGCTTCTTTTGCATGGCCACCAATACACCGGAAATGGCAAAAGCGACCGTACCTAAAATATCAATGACCAAGTAGAACATGAACTTATAGCTGTTGTGTATAGTAATTATAGTCCTTTATTACGATATCCACAAAGTCTATAGGTTGTAAATCCGTAGAAATATCCATTACTTTTTGAATACGATCGCTAAGCGAGAGAATCACGTTATGGTTTCCGTTTCTTTTTGCCCCATCGTACAAATCTTTTATGGTTTGCATCTCCCTGTCCTTAAAAACAGTTACTTGCGGAAATACAGGACTATAATCATCCGGCAGTTCCCTAAGAAGAGTGTCTTTGAGGAATACGCGCTTCTTTTCACTTATGACGGTAGTTCCAGCCGCAATATCACCTACACGTTGCCCTTTTCCACGTATTAAAATGGTCAAGACTGCCACTCCGCCTGAACTCAGGGAAACATCCAGAATACGCAATATCCACCGTACAAAATAACTCGCAAAATTGGGTTTTGTTCCATCTATTTTCACTACGCGCAACTGCATGAGATTTTTACCAATGGTCTTACCGTCCATAAACGTTTCTAGCAACACATAATACAAAAACGCGGGCAACCCCACTACCATGTATATGGCCCATTGGTCACCAGGCTCCACATCCAGTGCCAATAATAGCCAGATCATCAACACATAATAAATGACGATTACCAAAGAATCTATAATATAAGCCAACATACGATCTCCCAAGTGGGCGGTGTTTTGGTCTATGCTTATATTTTGAGCGGTTTCTATTTGAAATTGTTCCATTCTTTTGTTTCTTTGGTATAAACCCTATCCGTACATGCGCGAAGCTGCCTTTGTAAAGCAAAATAAAGACAAATGGTCTACTTTTGAAAACGCATTGGCTAACAAAACGAATCTGGCATCGGATGTATTGTCCGATTTGTATATTGAAATTACGGACCATCTCAGCTACGCCAAAACTTTTTACCCTTCCAGCAATACGGAATTCTATCTAAATTCCCTTGCTTCGCAAGCGCATCAAAAAATCTATAAAACCAAGCGGGAACCCAAAAACAGGATCATTAGTTTTTGGAAAACCGAATTTCCCATGATGTTCAAGCAACATCATCGGGAATTGTTGATCGCCTTTCTGGTCTTTCTCTTTTTCTCTTTTGTGGGTGCTTATTCTGCCGCTAATGAAGGTGATTTTGTACGGTCCATTTTGGGGGACGGCTATGTGAACATGACCTTGGACAATATTGAAAAAGGAGACCCCATGGCCGTATACAAACAAATGGGGGAATTCAATATGTTTTTAGGAATCACGATCAATAACATTCGCGTGGCGTTGATGGCCTTTGTTTATGGCATTATGCTAGGCATTGGCACCTTAATGGTCATGCTGCAAAATGGAATTATGTTGGGGAGCTTTCAATATTTCTTTTATGAAAAAGGACTGTTGTGGGAATCCGTTCGTACCATTTGGATTCATGGTACGATTGAAATTTCGGTCATTGTCATTGCCGGATGCGCGGGTTTGGTATTGGCCAACGGGATGCTCTTTCCTGGGACTTTCACGAGATTAGAATCTTTTAAACGAGGGGTCAAAAACGGACTCAAGATTATGGTGAGTACCGTTCCCTTTTTTATTTTGGCCGGATTTCTGGAAGGTTTCGTAACACGCCATACCGAGATGCCGGATTGGCTGGCTATTTTTATCATTACAGCGTCATTGGCACTCATTTTATTTTACTACGTTATATATCCATATCGATTACATAAAAAATACCATCAAGCATGAAAACCGATTATATCGAATTTAAAAAACAACGTGAATTGGGCGATGTTTTGTCTGATTCTTTTGGTTTTTTAAGAAGTCAGTTTAAACCATTATTGACTACATTTTTTAAAATTGTTAGCCCATACATTTTGATAATGCTTATTTCTTCAGGGCTTTATTTTTACGTCCTAAATTCAATTTTTGATTTTAATATTGAGTCTCCTAATGAATTTTACTCAGTCCTATTAACTATCGTTTTAGTTATCTCAGTGATAATTTCAGCTATCGTTACGATCATAATGTCACAATCTTCAATACTCTATTTTATTGAATCATATATTGATAATAATGGAAAAACGCATTTTTCGGAAATAAAGAAAAAAGTTTATCAAAATTTTTGGAATTTTTTTGGACTGTTTTCTCTGTTTGTCCTAAGTGTTGGTATAGGTATTTTATTTTGTTGTATTCCGGGTATATTTCTTTATGTCCCTCTTTCCTTAGCTTTTGCCGTATATGCATTTAGTAAGAAAGGTGTGATTGAGTCTTATAATTATTGCTTTAAGTTAGTAAAAGATGAATGGTGGATTACATTCGCAACTCTATTGATTATAGGCATTATAATTGCGGTAGCTGGGATTGCATTAAGTATGCCAGCAACGATGTATAGCTGGATTAAAGTAATAACGTCAGCTGGTGAATATGATGCTGAATCTACACCATTTAGCATATTTTTAGATCCTATATATATCATATTATATCTTGCCTCGATAATTTTTAGATTTGTACTTAATATAATAATCATAATAGCCGGTGCCTTTATCTATTTCAATTTAAATGAGAAAAAGAACTTTACCGGAACCTATGAACGTATTGATAACCTTGGGGAAATTCGAGATAATTAATATGCCTAAATCCCTTTGGATATTTCTTCTTTTAAGCCTTTATGCCCTACTGGTTCAAGGACAAAAAGACTCGCTCGCGGTAAGGTACGATGCCTCCAATGTTGAAAAACTTACGATAACAGAAGAGGACCTGACCACATTCAAAGAAAATCCAAAGTTCGATTATGAAGAGGTAAAAAGTGAAGCACCGGAGTGGTGGTTGGCTTTTAAAAATTGGCTGGGCAATCTTTTACTCAAGTTTTTTGAATGGCTTTTTGGAGTTGAAAAAGCAGCGGGAGCGTTCAATACATTTTTACAATTTTTACCATACCTCTTGATTCTTGTCCTACTTTTTATATTGATCAAGTTTTTCTTGAACGTGAATGCAAGGTCCATGAGCTATGCAAAAAAGAATCAGGCCCTGGTTACGTTATCCGAAGAAGAACATATCATAAAAAACGAAGACATTCAAGAACTGATAAAAAATGCGTTGGCCGAGAAGAATTATCGCTTGGCCATACGTTACTATTATCTACTAACACTCCAAACAATGAGCAATAAAGAACTCATTGACTGGGAACAACAAAAAACGAACACCGATTATATAACCGAACTAAAAAAAGAGAACCTTAAATACCCTTTTACGCGCATAACACGTTTATACGATTACATCTGGTATGGGGATTTTCCAATCGATGAAAACAAATACAAAAAGGCGGCATCTTCATTTGAGTCCTTACAAAACTTGCTGAACAATGCTTAAAAAGTCTACGGTATATATTGTTATTGCTGTCCTCACTATTGGTATATTGATGCTTTTACAGTACAATAAACCAAAAAAAATAAACTGGTTCGAGTCCTATGTGGCAACGCATAAGATTCCGTACGGCACTTTTGTTCTCAATGAATTGGTTCCAAAGTTGTTTCCGGGCAAAGTACAGCAAATACAGCTGCCCCCATTTGAATTTTTGGGTAAAAATGACAGTATAAAAGGTGCTTATCTTTTCATCAACAACCGCGTCTCTTTTGAAGAAAGTGAACTGAAAAAAATTTTGGAATGGACCGCGAAGGGAAATATAACTTTTATCGCCTCAAAAAGCTTTGAGGCGAAATTATTGGACACGTTGCATTTGGGTGTTGCCAATATCTACTCAGGGTTTGAGACCAATCAAAAACAAGAACATTTTTTAGTGAATCCCAATTTAAAGCTACAGGATTCCATACTTTTTGAAAAAAGTACACAAGCCACCTATTTCAGTGAGATAGATACTCTAAATACGATACTATTGGCAAGAGTGAGTACCTCGTCAGAAGGTGGTGGAAAGCAAAATTATAAAAATTTCAATGTTATTCGCCAACCTTTCGGAAATGGAGAAATTATACTCTCTACCTTTCCGGAAGCCTTTACCAATTATTTTATTTTAAAAAAAGACAATAAGCAATATACGGCCGGGCTCCTCTCCTATTTTAGTGACGCGGACCAAATATATCTGGACAACCACTATAAAAGCGGAAAGTCTTTCTACACCTCTCCCATGTATATCTTTTTGAATACCAAAGAACTAAAATGGGCCTATTACATTGCACTCATTGGAGCGTTTGTCTATATTTTGTTCGAGGGGAAAAGAAAACAGCGGGCCATACCGGTGGTTGTTCCGTTAAAAAATCAGACACTTGCGTTTACCCGAACGATATCTGACATGTATTTTGAAAAGAGTGACCAAAAGAACATTGCCGAACATAAGATCAACTTTTTTTTGCACAAAATCCGTTCAACCTATTATTTGGGAACAATTACCAAGGAAGACGAGTTTTACAAGAATCTGGCATCAAGAAGTGGGCATTCCTTTGAGTGGGTAAAATCGCTTTTCATATTTATAGAAGAAATCAGGAATAGTACAGAAATAACTGATTCCCAATTAATAAAACTAAATAACTTAATACAAAAATTCAAATCCGGAGCACATGGAGCATAATGAAGAAAACACAAACGATTTAAATTTTGACAACCGCATACCTCTGGAAAACTTACAAAAAGCAGTTGCGGACATTAAAGCGGAACTGGCCAAGGTCATCGTGGGACAAGAAAAATTTATGGAGTTACTGATCGTTTCCCTTTTGGTGGACGGGCATGTATTGATAGAAGGTGTCCCCGGAATCGCAAAAACGGTTACCGCAAAACTTTTTGCCAAGACCTTGAAAACAGATTTCAGCCGTATTCAATTTACGCCAGACCTAATGCCCAGCGATATTTTAGGAACCTCTGTCTTCAATGCAAAAACTTCGGATTTTGAGTTTAAGAAAGGGCCTATTTTTTCCAATATCATACTGATCGATGAAATCAATAGAGCCCCGGCCAAAACCCAAGCGGCACTTTTTGAAACAATGGAAGAACGCCAAATGACCATGGATGGCACTACCTACCCTATGGATGCTCCCTTTATGGTGTTGGCCACGCAAAATCCGATTGAACAAGAAGGCACCTATGCGCTACCGGAAGCACAATTGGATCGATTCATTTTTAAGATAAAAGTAGATTATCCATCGCTTGAAGAAGAAATACTTGTTTTAAAAACGCACCACGAGCGAAAAGGAAAACTGCCTCAAACACAAATAAAGGACGTGCTGAAACCTAAGGAGCTAGCCGCTTTCAAAGCTCAGATCCAAGATATCATCGTAGAAGAAAAAATCTTTAAATACATTGCCGATATCATTGGTAAGACGCGTAAGCATCCACATTTGTATTTGGGAGGTTCCCCAAGAGCTTCTATTGCCGCATTGAACACCGCAAAGGCTTTTGCCGCCGTGAACGGAAGGGATTTTGTAACCCCGGAAGATGTTAAAAAGGCATTGGTCCCCGTACTCAACCACAGGGTAATATTGACCCCGGAACGCGAAATGGAAGGCATGACCACGGAGAGCGTTATAGCAATGATAACGGAAAGTGTAGAAATTCCACGATAGATGCAATTCCTAAAATCGTTTTACATACACAATACTTTTTTTAAATACTTGGCCATTCTCTCGGCCTGTTTCATTGTTTCCTTTTGGTTTAAAAACCTATACCCTATCGCTTGGATATTGATTTTGGTGTTGGTCGGGCTATTTTTATTCGATGTTTTTCTGCTCTACGCCACAGGAAAAGGAATGGTAGCGAACAGGGTGCTGCCCAAAAAATTTTCCAATAGTGATATGAATCCGGTCCTCATTCGGTTTAAGACCGAATATCCCTTTAAAACCATTACCTCCATAATCGATGAGCTACCGGAACAATTTCAAAAGCGCGATTTTAATTATATCACCTCGGCCATAAAGGGAGAAAGCAGGGAATTTGAATATTCCGTAAGACCTGTAGACCGCGGCGAATATATTTTTGGAAACCTGAATATCTATGCCTCTTCGCCCCTAAGAATCGTGAAAAGACGTTTCACGTTCCAAAAAGACCAAATGGTGCCGGTCTACCCATCTATTATACAAATGCAACAGTATGATTTTTTGGCCATAAACAATAGGCTGTCACAAATTGGGTTAAAAAAAATCAGAAGAATTGGCCATACCCAGGAGTTTGAACAGATTAAGGAGTATGTGCAAGGAGACGATATTCGCACCCTGAACTGGAAGGCAACGGCGAAGCAAAATCAATTGATGGTCAACCAATATCAGGATGAAAAATCACAGCCTGTCTATTCTATCATCGATACCGGCCGTGTTATGAAAATGCCTTTTAACGGACTCAAATTGTTGGATTATGCCATTAACAGTGCTTTGGCGTTTTCCAATGTTGCCTTAAAGCGAAATGAAAAAACCGGGCTTATAGGGTTTTCCAAGCAGATTGAAACATACGTCCCGGCAGTCCAAAAAATCACCCATTTGAATACCATTCTGGAAAAACTCTATAATATTGATACCGAGTTTACCGATTCCGATTTTGGTATGCTCTACGGCCATGTAAAACGAAAAGTGAACCAACGCAGTCTGTTACTTCTCTATACTAATTTTGAACATATCTCTTCCCTCAAAAGGCAACTCCCGTATTTGTTGGCGTTGGCCAAAAAACATGTATTGGTCGTTATTTTCTTTGAAAACTCGGAACTTGAAACACTCATTGCTACGGATGCCGAGAATATACAAGCCATATACCATAAAACAATTGCGGAAAAATTCTCCTTGGAGAAAAAACTAATGCAGAAAGAATTACAGAAATACGGCATCCAGACCATCCTCACAAAGCCTGGGCAATTGACCATAAACACCATTAACAAATACTTGGAAATAAAGGCAAGAGGCCTCTTATAAATTCAAGATAGATAGTGTTGTTCGCCTATCTATCAAAATCATCCGAATTAGTAAGATTGGCTAATCCTTAACGTTTTGTTCTATTAAGTAAAACGAGACATTCCTTATTTTTATGGGAGTCATCAATCAAAAAAGCATCTTATTATGAAATTTAAATTTTTAGTTGTACTTGCGCTACTTGCTTTTAAAACCAATGCACAAAAGGGAGAAAAAATTTCGACCATCGATTTTGTTGAAATCTTGAATAAAAATCATGCCGAAGCCGAATACTATTACAAAAACAATTGGAAAAAATTGAGACAAACGGCTCTTGAAAAAGGATACATTCATTCTTTTGAAATCATTGAAACCAAAGCGACCGAAGATGCTCCGTTTCACATTATTTTAGTAACGACCTATGCGAATATGGAAAAGTATAAACCAAGGGAAAGTCACTTTCAGGAGCTTATAAAAGCATCCGGTGGCTTAAAATTGTTGAACGATAAAAAACCGAACGAATTCAGAAAAACCGTCTTTAATAAAGAAATGGCCCAACATTGGATTAAATAATTTAAGATTCTTTAAAAACTATGAAAACAATACTCCATACTTCTGACACGAGAGGCCATGCCAATCACGGATGGCTAAATTCCTTTCATAGCTTCAGTTTTGCCAATTATTATAATCCACAGCGAATGAATTTTGGTGCCCTTCGCGTACTGAACGATGATACGGTTGCCGGAGGACGTGGCTTCGGAAAGCATCCGCATAACAATATGGAAATTGTTTCCATCCCGTTGGAAGGCGATTTGCAGCATATGGATGATTTGGGCAATTCCACGGTCATCAAAGAAGGGGATGTGCAAGTCATGAGCGCTGGTACCGGGATTGCCCACAGCGAATACAATAAAAATAAGGAAAGGGAAGTAAAATTTTTGCAGATATGGATTATTCCCAACAAGGAAAACGTTACACCTCGGTATGACCAAATATCCACATCGGATATTAAAACAAAAAACAGTTTCTACCAGATTCTTTCACCTAACCCTAATGAACAAGGAGTTTGGGTTCATCAAGAAGCTTGGTTCCACCTTGGGGAATTTGATGCCGATACCGACACCTCATACACTTTGAAAAAAGAAGATAACGGAATCTATTTGTTTGTCCTTGAGGGAAATGCCACAGTTGGTGAATTTTCTCTATCAAGAAGAGATGCCCTTGGCATATGGGAAATAGCGGATATTGAGATCAGTGTGTCCGGCCAAACAAAAATCCTCATTATGGAAGTACCCATGAGCCTGTAAGCTAGCTTGAAATTTTAATCATGAATTATCAAAGTCAGGTACTGTTTTTTCGATGAGTCTAGGGCAAATTCCTATCTTTAGGAACATGCAAAAGAACCGAAGAAAATTTCTCAAAAATATAGGAGCCAGTGCTGCGGCTTCCTTAGCGTTTCCTTTACAAAACTGGGCACAGAATTCTCCTCCCTTAAAAGCTGCGATTACCGATTTATTAAAAATCAAATCGGATACTTCGGAAGAATATTGGGAAACGGTTGCTTCCCAATTTCAATTTGCCGAGGGTATAAACTATTTCAACAATGCCTCATTGGGTGCATGTCCTTTGCCTATTCGTAAGGCCACTAATGATTTTAGAAATACGCTAGATGATTTTCCTTCTAAATACATGTGGGGCGGTTGGGAAGGTGAAAAAGAAGAAACACGCGAAAAAGTGGCCGATCTATTTTCTGTTTCCAAAGAAGAAATAGCACTTATACATAATACGACGGAAGGTATGAACCTGATAGCCCGCAGTCTGGAACTGAATATGGATGATGAAGTTATTTTAGCAGATCATGAGCACACAAGTGCAGTAGCCCCTTGGACCGTATGGCAAGAAGAAAAAGGAATAAAATTGGTGAGACCGGTACTTCCCATTTTACCCAAGACAAAAGAGGAAATAATAACGATTTTCAAGGCAGCTATCACCCCAAGGACAAAGGTAATTTCTATCTGCCATATCGTAAACACCAACGGAATGATGTTCCCCATCAAGGAGATTTCTAAAATGGCACATGAAAATGGAATTTTAGTTGCCGTGGACGGTGCACAAGGTGCAGGCATGGTTGAAACCAGCTTAAAGGAAATGGGTTGTGATTTTTATACCGTAAGCGCGCACAAATGGCTTTTTGCCCCAAAAGGCATCGGTATTTTCTATGCCAAGCAAGATAGTCAAAAGTACCTCAAACCTTTGATCGTAGCCCGTGGTTATAAGGACAAAAGTATTAGGCGATTGGAAAATTATAATACCAGAAACCTTCCTGAGCTATTGGCCCTGGGAGCTGCTATAGATTATCGTAAAGCCATAGGCGGAAGTAATATCCACCAGCGCACCTATGCCCTAAAACATTATTTTCTAGAAGGAATAAAGAGGAACCCGAATATTATTTCCAAAACACCTGTTAATGATGAACTTTCTGCGGGGATACAGGTAGTAGAACTAAAAGGGAAGGATGTGAAAATAGTGAAAGAGCAATTATTCGATAACTATGGAATTGATTCTAGGCCCATGTCCACTTTTGGACTCAATGCGGTGCGGCTCTCATTTGCCATATTCATCACTAAAAAAAATATTGATATGTTGATCGATGCACTTGATACCATAGCCAACACCTGATAAAAATACTTCATAAAAAATTGAATTTATAGTACATTTAAAAACAGCTAATTCTACCAAAATGAAAACACCACTGATAATATTACTCGGCCTCCTGTCAATAACCACCGTGATGGCCCAAGAATCCATTTTGGGCTTTGCCCCTGAAAACGCCAAAAAACAAATTCAACTGGAAACTGCTTTTGAAAGCAAACTGAATGCCCGGAATTTGGAGGAATGGATGCAAAAAATGGCCGCTGAACCCCATTGGGTAGGAACTAAATATGGAGAAGAGAATGCCAAATGGATGCAAAAACAGTTTAAATCCTGGGGATATGACACCAAGATAGAGACCTATCAAATACTATTTCCATATCCAACGGAAAGAGTTTTGGAACTAACAGGACCTACCATATACAAAGCAAAACTCACCGCAGTTCCTGTAGAAGGAGACCCTTTTACGGCTCAAGGTGATGCTTTGTTGCCCAGTTACAACGCTTTTTCCATAGATGGTGATGTTACCTCGGAATTGGTATTTGTGAATTATGGTATCCCAAAAGATTACGAAGTATTGGAAAAGTTGGGAATTAGTGTAAAAGGCAAAATTGTCATCGCTAAATATCAAGGTTCATGGCGTGGTATAAAACCAAAGCTTGCTGCTGAAAAAGGGGCTATTGGTTGCATCATCTATTCAGACCCGCAAGATGATGGTTATGGGCGGGGAGATGTATATCCAAAAGGAGCCTTTAAGAATAAGACCGGAGTACAGCGAGGTTCTGTGATGGATATGCCTACCTATCCGGGAGATGTACTAACGCCGGGATATGGCGCCACTAAAGATGCCAAACGTTTGGATAGAAAAAATGCGCCCACCATAACCAAAATTCCGGTATTGCCCATTTCCTATGAAGATGCACAACCTTTGTTGGAAGCCTTGGACGGTGCCGTTGCCCCAACTTTGTGGCGTGGAGCGCTGCCCATCACTTACCATATTGGACCTGGACCTGCAAAGGTGCATCTGAAATTAAAATTCGATTGGAAACTGGTCCCGGCACATAATGTCATCGCCACGCTAAAGGGAGCCGATTATCCCGACCAATGGGTAATGCGCGGTAATCATCACGATGCTTGGGTACATGGTGCCAATGATCCTATTAGCGGAATGGTCGCTTTGATGGAAGAAGCAAGAGTTGTTGGGGAATTGGCGAAAAAAGGACAAAAACCCAAGAGAACCATGGTGTATTGTGCGTGGGATGCGGAAGAACCCGGACTTATAGGCTCTACGGAATGGGTGGAGGACCACAAAAAGGAATTGCAACAGAAAGTGATAGCCTATATCAATACCGATGGTAATGGACGTGGTTTTCTGCGTGCCGGAGGTTCCCATACGCTACAGGCCATGGTAGGTGAAGTAACGGAGGTCGTTACGGACCCGCAAACGAAAGTTTCCGTCAAAGACCGCAGTATGGCCAGAGATATGACTAACGGAGGAACAGATGCTTTTGAATTATATGCGTTGGGTTCCGGTTCGGACTACACACCTTTTATACAACATGCCGGGATTCCATCTTTAAATCTAGGCTTTGGAGGAGAAAATGCCGGGGGAGAATATCATACCATTTATGATACCTATCCACATTACAAGAGATTTAAGGACCCGGAGTTTGCCTACGGCGTCGCACTGGCCAATACTGCTGGCCGCATAAGTTTACGGTTGGCCAATGCAGATGTATTACCGTTTGATTTTAAGCAGTGGCACAATACCGTCAACAGGTATCTGAATGAAATTATGTCACTTACGGAAAATATGCGTTCCGATGTTGAAAAACACAATATGATGGTCGATAAAAATCTCTTTGAATTGGCTGCAGACCCAATGAAACCATTTATGAAACCTGAAAAAAAAGAGCCCGTTCCTTATTTGGATTTCTCTCCGCTGCAAAATCAAATGGCCATATTAAAAACGTTGATCGATACGAATAAGATTGATATTTCAAAATTATCGGAAATCCTTAAAAATACGCGCAACAAAAAATTAATGATGGCGGAGCATGTTTTGACGAGCGAAGAAGGGTTACCTAGAAGGCCTTGGTACAAACATCAAATTTATGCTCCGGGATTTTATACGGGATATGGGGTAAAGACTTTACCGGGAGTACGAGAAGCGGTAGAAGAAAAAAACTGGAAAGAAGCTCAGGAACAGATTGAAGTGCTTACCAAAACCCTCAAAAACTTAGCGATATTTCTCCAAGAATTAAACGCAGTTAAATAACGATATTATGGAATCTGACTATTATAAGATATTCACGGGCAATCAATTCGTAGGAAAACAAATTGAAGCGAAACTAAAAGAAATCGGGATTACCCCTATTGTAAAAAATGAAGGGGAATCTGCTCGGATGGCAGGTTTTGCTACCGCAATGAAAGATACAGTAGAAATTCACGTGAACAAGGACGAGGTTGCCAAAGCCGAGGAAATTGTAAAACAGGTAGTTGGTATAAATGAGTAAAATACCTTATTTCAAAATAAATACAGCTTTGATGTTTTTTATTTTTAGAAAATAGACAACTATAGATTAAAATCCATAGTTTTCTTTAAGGAACGGAATTCTTTTTGAGCGAGAGTCGTTCCGACAGAGCGCGGCGACGAGGAATCCCATGGTATCGATTCATCATGGGATTTCCCACTGCGTACGAAATGACAGATACTCTTAAAAGTCTGTGGAAATTAAAAGTAACTGCAATGAAATTGAAGGGTTTTAACTTTTAACTAGATGATAAAAAAACTACAAAAGCCAATATCAATTTATATTGATAGGCAGTAAATTATACAGCATAAAATTTATACGTATAATTGAACCCGTTTAAACTTCCTCGCTTTTCATATAAAAATAATATCCTCAAGCCAGTAAAACTGTTAGAATACAGATTAAATGTTAAAAATTAAAAATATAGTTGGAATTTGTGGAAGTGCCAGTAGAAACTCCGCAAACCTATCGATTCTCAAATGGATAGCCGAATCCGAAAAATCTGATTTCAATTTGGAAATTATAGATGATTTAACCGAATTACCGCATTTTAAAACGGAACTGACCGATAGAAATGTACCCGAAAAAATAGTTGACTTTAGAAGTAAAATCAAAAATGTAGATGGAATTATTATTTGTACACCTGAATATCTTTTCAGTATTCCAAGCGGTCTAAAAAATATGATCGAGTGGTGCGTATCTACAACTGTTTTCTCCGACAAACCAATTGGACTTATAACCGCTTCTGCTAGTGGGGAAAAAGGACATGAGGAATTGAAATTGATTATGAAAACCATACAAACTAAATTCACGGATGAAACAACTCTTTTAATTAAAGGAGTAAAGGGGAAAATAGGGAAAGACGGTAAAATATTGGACAAGAAAACAGAAACAGAATTGAAAAAATTCGTAAAATCTTTTGAAAAGTGTACGGAAAATCCAGTAGGTAAAAATGTGTAGAAAATAAACCAAAATTATAAAAGTAACACTATTGGTTGCTGGCAACTTTGTTGGTGTAGAAACTCAGATTTTAAAACTATGACAAAAAATATTCTTCTCTTCATTCTTTTTCTCGGAATGATGGGCTGTGCCACAAATAATATAACGGTGAATTACTTTGGACAGCCTGAACCTGGAGCAACTCCGGTCATATTCGGAGAAGGTTCAATTTCTCAAAAAGGCAGATTTGAGCACGGGATTTCGTTTACTCCTAATATAAATGAGCTTGCATTTGGAATTCTGAACAAAGATGGGGTAAGTGGAGCTATCCATTATTCAAGAAAAGTTAACAAGAAATGGACTGTTCCCGAGGCCTTTGAGCCTTTGGAAAACAAAAGTGTGTTTCTGCCTTATTTTACGCCAGACAGAAAATCGTTGCTTTATGCCCAAAGTGAACCCGACGACGTTAACGGAGCTACCAATATTTGGAAAATTGAAAAGAGTAACGGTATTTGGGATTCTCCTAAAAAAATTCAAGCTCCCGTTAATTCCGTAAGTAGGGAAGCCAATGCCTGCATGACCTCTGATGGAACAATTTATTTTTCATCGAATAGAAATTGTTTGGGAAAAGAAGATTGTTACACCGCCGATTTATTTTACTCAAAGTTAATGGATGACGAGTACCAAAGTGCGCAAGAAATATCCAAGTTCAAATCTTCAAATGATGAAGAAAGTGTATTCATTTCTCCCAAGGAAGAATATATCCTGTTCTGTAGATTTACGGATAATGAAAGTTGGATGGATCTATACATCAGTTATCGCGATCATAACAATAATTGGACAGAACCACAAATCCTTGACGCGACCATAAATTCAAAAGATTGGGACAGGAGGCCTTTTATAAGTATCGATAACAAATTTTTATTTTTTACGCGCCTACAGATTGGAGAAAAGGGCTTGACCGAATCGGATATTTATTGGGTAAATACCTCAAAAGTGTTCAAACCTTTTGTTTACAATCCGCTCTCCAATATGGTAGTACAAGTGGGCGATAAATTTGAATTACCTATTCCTTCGGATTATTTTAAAGATATAGATGACGAACAATTGACTCTAAGCAGTAATGAAAATGAATTCGATTGGTTGGAGTTTGACACTAATAAAATGAAATTATCCGGATTGCCAACTCGGACTGGAGATTTTGAATTGATTTTTACCGCAGTCGATAAATTTTCCAATAAAACTTTGGATAAAGTTACACTAACAGTGAATAGGTAATTGCTGTGGTCAACCAACCCTCAACTACTACTTTCCAGAAATTGGAGTAATCTCCAACACTCTGAACTCCACAGGGCCATGATCTCCTTGAATCATAATGGGGCCTGGAGCAGCTTCATCATTATCCAATGCGCCGCCGGTCATTCCCGGAATATTTTGTTCGGAAATTATGGTTTTCCCATTGGCCGTAATGGTCACACGTCTCCCATTCAAAGTAATGTCATACGTTTGCCACTCGCCAGCTTTTTTGGCTGCATTTTCATTGGGTGTCAATAAACCATAAATACCCCCAAAGTAGATGGAAGAGGGCTCTAAACCAATATTATCGGCTATTTGTATTTCATAACGCCCTCTCAAATAGATTCCGCTATTACTATCCTCTGGATATCTAAATTCTGCATGAAGTTTAAAGTCCGTGAATTTTTCTTCAGTGATAAGGTTTGCCCCAGATTTTGAACTAGTTAAGATTCCGTCTACTACTTGCCATTGATTTTCCCTATCGGCCTTCCATCCATCTAAATTTTTACCATTAAATATCTTTTTGGTCTTTCTCCATTTTGGATTCGCGGTGTAGGTTAATTTTGGGGCCTTGACGGCTTTCCATTCTGCAGTGGTGCCATCGGTATAGTTCATAGTGCCCTTAAGCTCCTCTCCCACTTTCTTTCCTTGGAATTCCATATAGGCCGCACCTTCTTCCCATTGTGGGGGAATGGCAAAATAAAATACCTCATCAAATTTCTTTATTTCGGCAACAGGCCTGGCACTACCAAATGCGTAGGTAAACCTTCCAACAAGCGTACTGTTGCCAGAATGATTTATTTCTAACCAAGAAGGTAGTTCTTCTCCATCCTTGGAAATCGTCAGGTTCCATCTTCCTTCCAACGGGTCTACTTGTTGGGCAACCGTACTACCGCCCATCATCAAAAAAGCCAACAAAACGGGTAAGAAATACACTTTGGCACTACTTTTCATAAGAATTTGTTTTGCATAAATATAAGGCAGTCAGAGAACTTCATCAAACTAGATCAGAAAGGAATTCATGTCTTTGACCGTACTTTCAAATTCTGTCATAATTTCTTCTATGATTTCTTTTGCGGATTTTATTTCATGGATCAAAGCGGAAACTTGACCTATTTCCAGTTCGCCCTCCACCATATCGCCTTCAAACATTCCTTTTTTTGCTCTCGCTCTTCCCAAAAGGGATTTAAGTTCTTCCGGTGACGCACAATGCGAGTATGCCTCTTGAATATCTTGGTAAAATTTATTTTTTAAAAGACGTACGGGTGCCAGTTCCTTCAAGGTCAATTGTGTATCGCCCTCTTTGGCAGCAACAACTTTTTCCTTAAAATTAAGGTGTGAAGAGGCTTCCAGGCTCGCCACAAACCGACTCCCAATTTGAACTCCATCCGCCCCTAAAACCATGGCTGCCAACATAGATTTTCCTGAAGCGATGCCACCTGCGGCTATCAACGGAATTTTGATTATCTCTTTAACTGCAGGAATCAAGACCATGGTAGTGGTCTCATCCCTACCATTATGTCCGCCAGCCTCAAAGCCCTCCGCAACAATGGCATCAACACCGGCATCTTGCGCTTTCAAAGCAAATTTGACACTACTGACCACATGTACTACGGTTATCCCTTTCCCTTTTAAGAAAGCAGTCCATGTTTTTGGATTTCCTGCCGAAGTAAATACGATACCTACATTTTCTTCAACGATGATATCCATGAGCTTGTCCAAATCAGGATATAGCATAGGAATGTTTACTCCAAAAGGGTTTTTAGTGGCTTTTTTACACTTTTGAATATGTTCCCGCAACACTTCTGGATACATGGAGCCTGCCCCAATAATACCCAACCCGCCCGCATTGGAAACTGCCGATGCCAATCGCCATCCACTGGCCCAGATCATACCTCCCTGTATTATGGGGTATTTAATATTAAAAAGTTGCGTGACGCTATTTTGCATTTATTTGAGTTTTTGTGCCTTGAGTAGAATAGGCATGTTTATCCTGAATATTGTTCTCGATTCCACTAGAACTGACAGGAAATTAAGAAATGACACCAGAACCCAAAAGCTCATCGTTCAAATACCATGCTACAAATTGACCTTCGGTTATCGCGGATTGGGCTACCTCAAAGTCTACATAAAGTCCGTTATCAATTTTGTACAAGGTCGCTTTTTGTAATTCTTGCCGATATCTGATTCTTGCCATCACAGCCAAACTTTCGTCCGCTTTTAACTTTAGATCCGGTCTTACCCAGTGTATTTCTTCCTCGTTCACAAATAAGGTACGTCTGTACAATCCTGGGTGCGATTTTCCCTGTCCCGTATATATGATATTTTCTTCAACATCAGTTTCAATTACGAATAACGGTTCTTTGGTACCGCCCACATGTAGGCCTTTTCGTTGTCCTTTGGTGAAATAATGCGCTCCTTGATGTTCACCTACTACCTTCCCGTCCTCCGGGTTATAATTAGGTTTTTTGGCATAAAACGCCAGTTCCTCTATTTTGGAATCGAACGCTGGCAATATCCTTTTATACTGTTCGACCGATTCCGGGACTTCCACAATTTTCCCGGTTTTAGGTTTTAATTGCTGTTGTAAAAACTCTGGCAATCGTACTTTTCCAATGAAACAAAGTCCTTGGGAGTCTTTTTTATCAGCCGTAATTAAATTCATCCGCGAGGCTATTTTTCGTACTTCAGGTTTGGTCAATTCCCCTATGGGAAACAGGGTCCTTGATAATTGCTCTTGTGATAGTTGACATAAAAAGTACGACTGATCCTTGTTACCGTCTTTGCCTGCCAATAATTGGTATGTTTCCGTACCGTCAGCATTAACGATAGTTCCCTTTCTGCAGTAATGCCCAGTGGCCACGAAATCCGCACCTAATTCCAACGCAATCTTTAAGAATACATCAAATTTAATTTCCCTATTGCAAAGCACGTCCGGGTTGGGAGTACGCCCCATCTCATATTCCCGAAACATATAATCCACAATACGCTCTTTGTATTCAACGCTTAAATCTACAGTTTGAAATGGAATGCCTAATTTTTCGGCTACAATCAGTGCATCATTGCTATCCTCCAACCATGGGCATTCCTCGGAAATAAGCACGGATTCATCATGCCAATTCTTCATAAATAGTCCAATGACCTCGTATCCCTGCTCTTTTAAAAGATAAGCGGCAACACTGGAATCTACGCCTCCGGAAAGTCCGATAACTACTTTTTTCATAACCTATTTTAAGTCTTTGCAAAAATACAAAATTACGCTCCTTTACTATAAAAAAAGACTTGACGCTATATACTAGCTCAATAATTATGACGCCGATATACATGTATTCATTTTCTAAAAAATCTTGTTTTGTGCTTAAATCCAATGAAAAATAACGCGGTTAATCATTTATTGTTAAACTTTTGCAAAAAATAAATAAACAAAAGCAACCTATCGTTACTATTATCATCTAACAGAAAATAAAACGAAATAATTTTAATAATCAATCTATTATTCAATGTATAACAGTCATTCTCATTCGATAATTTAAATATTTCTAGTATTATATTGAGAATCAAAATAATAGTGATTCTATAAATTGTTCATTTAAATAATTAATATTTTAAACATTTAACCCTAAAACATTTTAACATGAAAGGATTTTCAAAAATTTTAAAAGTAACACTCGCTTCCCTCCTACTTATCAATTTTTCCTGTAGTGATGATGACGGACCCGATATGCCCGAAAATATGGAATCTAATGTGGTTGAAGCTGCACAAGCCACTTCTTCCCTAAGTACCTTAGTAGCAGCATTACAAAAAGCGGATGAAAGTACAAACAACAATTTTGTAACCAATCTTAGTGACGAAACAGCTGTATACACCGTGTTAGCACCATCAAACGATGCATTCGCCAACTTACTAAATAGATTGGACGGTTTTGATTCCTTAGATGATTTCAATTCCCAGCAATTACAAGACCTATTAGCCACCATATTAAGTTATCATGTAGTATCAGGCACGGCAGTTACATCTGCACAATTAACAGATGGTTCTTCTGTTGAAACTATCCAAGGTGAAAGCTTGGCCGTAGGTGTTGGCAGCAATGTGACTTTTACAGATGCAGCTGGAGAAACCGCGACCGTAACAGAGGCAGATGTCATTGTAAGTAACGGAGTAGTGCATATTATAGACAAAGTTGTTCTCCCTCAAGCTGCAATAGATGCTTTGGAAGGTGTCCTTTTGAATTCTATAACCGATTTAGCGATTGACACTCCAACATTGAGCAATCTAGTTGCGGCGTTACAAGCAGCAAACGGTGATTTACCCACAGTTTTAGCCGGAGAAGGGCCTTTTACCGTATTTGCTCCTACAGATAATGCCTTTGCAGCATTTTTAGAGGCTAATGACTACGAGAATTTAGCAGCCGTCCCTGTGGATGTATTGACGCAAGTATTATTGAATCATGTTGTTACCGGAACAAATTTATCAACGGATTTAACTACAGGCTATGTATCTACATTAGCAACCTCAGGACCTGAAGATGCCGCTCTTAGCATGTTTATAAACACTGCTGATGGTGTTGTATTAAATGGAGGCTTGACTAATGGGGGAGCAGCGGTAACATCTTCAGACATTAAGGCGAGTAACGGTATAGTCCATATTGTTGATGGTGTTATTGCGCTACCGAACATTGTAAACCATGCAGTGGCCAACCCGGATTTGACAGAATTGGTTGGCAGCTTGACAGCTGATGGAAATACCACGTTCACCAATTTGCTTTCGGACGCTATGACGGATTTCACGGTTTTCGCACCTGTAAACAGTGCCTTTACTTCTTTTGAAAACCCAAATATGAATGATATAAATGATATACTTTCAAATCATGTAATTTCCGGAACTGCAGCTTTCGAAGCAAATTTATCCAATTCATATGCAAATACTGCGGCCACAAATACAGATGGTGATGCTCTGAGTATTTATATCAATACGGACGACGGAGTCAAATTAAATGGGACCAGTACTGTTGCAGCTGCAGATATCGTGGCCACTAATGGAGTTATTCATGCCGTTGATACTGTAATAGACTTACCTACTGTGGTTACGTTCGCTACGGCCGATCCCAACTTTAGTTCATTGGTCGGGGCATTGACCGCTGAAGGTCAGCCCGATTTTGTAAGTACTTTAAGTACTGCAAATGGTACAACTCCTGCTCCTTTTACAGTATTCGCACCAATTAACGATGCTTTCAATGCGCTAACCGAAGTACCAAGTGGTGATGCATTAACAGCTGTATTAAACCATCATGTTATTTCAGAATCGAATATTGTCTCAGGAGATTTAAGTGATGGTTTAGTATCCCCTGCTACATTAGAAGGAGACACGTTAACATTCAGTATAGACGGTAGCAATGTCACCATTACGGATGGTTCTGGAAATATGGATATTGGAATTATTGCAGTCGATGTTCAAGCCGCAAACGGAGTTATCCATGCTATCAATAAAGTCATGATTCCGGATACGACTAATTAGTAAACAAGGAATACATATTCGAATATTAAGAGCCGCTAAAAAGCGGCTCTTTTTTTCGTTAATGCAGTTCTTTTCAGAAATCCGTATTCTATATTTTGTTAAACTTTTCTAAATTATTTATAAACAAAAGCAACCTTTTTAATTTTTTACATCTTTTCTATAAATTAAACAAAAATGAAGTATTGTTGAACTTTATAGATGATTTTTAGTATAAATCGACGTATAACTCCACAAAATTATATTAATGTCGAATTAAAAAATCAAATTCAATGCTTTTAAATTGTTTTAATTAAACAACTATTAATTAAACATTAACGTAAAACACTAAAAATGAAAAAATTTGTACCGATTAAAAATTTATTAGCACTTTTTGCTTTGATTTCTGTTGTACTCTCTTGCGAAAAAGAAGAGGATACCATGACAGAAAGATCACAAACAAAAACCATTGTTGAAACCGCATCGGGAGAGGATGCATTATCCTCTTTGGTAACGGCATTGACCGCTGTGGACAACTTAGAAGAAACCGATTTGGCAGGAACACTGAGCGGCGATGGCCCCTTTACTGTCTTTGCCCCTACAAATGAAGCGTTTGCAGCATTGTTGGATCAATTGGAAGGGTTTGATTCTTTAGAGGATTTTGATTCTGCCGAAGAATTGGAAATACTAAAAACGATATTAACGTATCATGTAGTCTCCGGTGTTGCTGCTAAATCTACAGATTTAGAGGAAGGACAAAAAATAGGGACCGTACAGGGAGAGGAAGTTGCTATTACCCTTGAAGGTGGAGTATTCATAGACGATGCTACCGATACAAATGCAAAGGTAGTCATACCAGATGTTGAGGCCAGTAACGGAATTGTACATGTTATTGATAAAGTTTTGTTGCCACAGGCCATTATTGATGCCTTGAACAGTGGTATGGAAAATGAAGAAGGAACGTTGGTAGATGTTGTCGTTGCTACGGAAGCTTTATCTATTTTAGAAGCGGCAGTCATAAAGGCTGGTTTAGCCGAAACGTTGTCCAGCGAAGGACCATTTACAGTTTTTGCTCCAACCGATGAAGCCTTTATTGATTTACTAACAGCCTTAGGAGAGGATTATAATGGTCTGGATGATTTTGATACGGAAGAAGAACTGGCATTACTTAAAGATATTTTACTCTTTCATGTGATTGCCGGTGCAGAAGTAAAAGAGGCCGATTTAGCAGAAGGAGCGGTGGAAACTGCATTGAAAGGCAATAGCGTAGAAATCATAGCTTCAGGTGAAACTTTTGTGATAGGGGACGCATCAGAGACCAATGCCAATATTACCGCAACGGACGTTATGGCCTCCAATGGTGTTGCACATACTATAGATAAAGTATTATTACCACAATCCGCTGTCGATTTCGTAGCGACATTGACGTTAAAGAATATTGTGGATATAGCAGTGGCTACGGATGACCTAAGCCTTCTGGTAGGTGCGTTACAACAAGCTGATGCGGGGCTGGTCGAAACTTTGGGCGGTGAAGGTCCGTTTACAGTTTTTGCTCCAACAAATGAGGCTTTTGCAGAGTTATTAAATACATTGGGCGATGATTTCAACAGCCTTTCCGATTTTGATACAACCGAAGAAAAAGCACTTTTAGTCAAGGTATTGACTTATCACGTAGTAGCGGGTACAGCAGCTTTCTCAACGGACTTGAGCAATGGTCAGCACATAGAAACAGTACAAGGAGAAAATGTGGGCATCAACCTAAAAGATGGCACGGTTCACATAGTGGATGCGACGGAAACCAATGCAACTGTTGTAACTCCAGACGTGGAAGCAAGCAACGGTGTAGTTCATGTAATCAACAAGGTATTGCTGCCACAAGAAGTATTGGATGCTTTAGCTGCAATGAGCCTTAAAACAATTGTTGAGATTGCCGTAGCTACAGATGACCTGAGCCTATTGGTAGGTGCGTTACAACAAGCTGATGCCGGTCTTGTTGAAACTTTGGGTGGTGAAGGTCCATTTACGGTTTTTGCCCCAACAAATGAAGCTTTTGCGGAGTTATTGAATACTTTGGGCGATGATTACAATGACCTTTCCGATTTTGATACTGCCGATGAAAAAGCACTTTTAGTTGATATTCTTACATATCATGTAGTTGCTGGCACAGCAGCTTTCTCAACGGACTTGAGCAACGGGCAGCACATAGAAACATTTCAAGGGGAAAACGTTGGTATCGATCTAAAAGGTGGCACGGTCCACATAGAGGATGCTACGGAAACCAATGCAACCGTCGTTACTCCAGATGTGGAAGCGAGCAACGGTGTAGTACATGTAATCAATAAGGTATTATTGCCACAATCTGCTTTAGATGCCCTCACTCCGGCAGAACCAAATATTGTAGAAACTGCTCAGAGCGTAGCGGATCTAAGTTTATTGGTAGATGCGTTGATACAAGCTGATGCAGGACTAGTAGAAATTTTAAGTGGTGACGGCCCATTCACGGTTTTTGCTCCTACAAATGCAGCTTTTGCCGATTTATTGGATGCTTTAGGCGATGATTATCACAGCCTGGCCGATTTTGATACAGACCAAGAAAAAGCCTTGCTTGCCAGAGTATTAAAATATCATGTTGTAGTCGGTGCAGCAGTGGCTTCCACGGATTTAAGAGACCATCAAAGGATTGAAACCGCCAATCATGGTGAAGCGATTTTTGCCATTGTAAACCATGGCATCAGGATTAGGGATAAATCCGATACCGATGCAAATGTAGGCCCGGCAGATATTACAACGAGCAATGGTATAGTCCACGTTATAGACAAGGTATTGTTACCACAGGAAGTAGTAGACCTTTTGAACCCTGCTGCCTCGCACTAATATTTTATTTATTGATTGGTTGTTGAATCAAAAACCTCGCAAGGAAATTCTTGCGAGGTTTTTTTATGGCTTAAGGCAAACATCAAGTATGTTCTCTTTAGCATACAAATTTACGTTGGTGACAACTCTAATTTTTTTCCGGTCAGAATTAGACACATATTTGTAACCCCAAATCTTATCAAACCAAACCTTAATCAATGGCAAAAGCCCCCGAACTTTTCAGGGGCTTTTTATGTCCAATAGCGAAGTTTCTAAGAAAAATTACTTCTTTTTTTGCGCTTCGGCCTGTTCCATCATTTCACGCATCTTACGCTGAAATTTGTTTTCTTTTTTAGGCTTCTTTTTATTCTCCTGTATCTGCGCGTGTATTTTGTCGTTATCCAGAATTACGTTCTTTATCACCAGCATGATACCAATAGTAATCAAGTTTGAAACAAAGTAATATAAACTTAGACCACTTGCATAGTTGTTAAAGAATATTAGCATCATAAATGGCATCAGGTACATGATAAATTTCATGTTGGGCATACCTGGTTGTGTGGGCATATTCTGTCCTGTGGTCATCATCATATAGAAGAAAATAGCGATAGATGCCAAAATTGGGAATAAACTTACATGATTTCCATAAAACGTGGATATGAGAGGAATATTTGTTGTCCACTCAAAAATAGTGTCATAAGAAGATAGGTCATCTGCCCATAAAAAGGATTTTTGCCGTAATGCAAAAGATGTTGGGAAAAACATGAACAAGGCATAGAATATAGGCATTTGCAATAATGCCGGCACACAACCGCTCATAGGGCTAACGCCTGCCTTACTATAAAGTTTCATGGTTTCCTGTTGCTTCTTCATGGCATTGTCCTTGTACTTTTCCCCAAGCTCCGTGATTTCCGGTTTTAAAACCTTCATTTTAGCTTGAGACAAATAAGACTTATAGGTCACTGGTGACATGGCCAAACGCACCAATATCGTCATGATAATAATGGCGATACCATACGGGAAATAAGAACTTAATAAGGAGTAGAAAGGTGTGAAAACATATCTGTTGATCCAGCCAAAAATACCCCAACCAAAAGGAATGGAATCCTCTAAGCCCAAATCTTCATACTTGGACAATACTTTTACATCAGTAGGGCCAAAATACCAATACATATTTTTACTAAGCTCTCCGCCTTTAACTTCCAATGGTAATACGGAAGCATAATCTTTAGTAAAACCAAAAGTGCGACTTTCTTCCTCTACCAAATTTTTAGAGCTTAGCTCCCCAGTTTTGAACGGCTCGTCCGTTGCCAAAATAGAACTG
The DNA here is from genome assembly GCF_047345745.1 of Maribacter algae. Classification (NCBI taxonomy): domain Bacteria; kingdom Pseudomonadati; phylum Bacteroidota; class Flavobacteriia; order Flavobacteriales; family Flavobacteriaceae; genus Maribacter; species Maribacter algae. The sequence goes on along the minus strand of NZ_JBLFES010000002.1, from coordinate 77,431 downwards.
AAAAAGTGTTGCCTATAGGATATCCATTTTAGGGATTCCTCCGTTTCCTCATCGTCACTACCCTCGGAAAGCTTGCTTATTTTATCGTCTTCATGGTTATAGGTCAAACGTGTGTACCTGTTTTCATATGCAATACTTTTGGAGTGGCGTATTCCCTTTAATCTCCAATCCAAGGTTACAGGTTTACTTTCATTGATTATTCTATCCAAACCTTGGCTACGAACGGTAAAGTCTACCAGGTATTCGCCCGGTTTCATTTCATATCGATATTCTAAAAATTGATTATTGGAAGTCTTCGCTTTTAGTGAAAGTACTTTATTTCCGTTTTCATTGGTCAATGAAGGTTCAAAAAATAAATCCTTCGTGTTGAGCGACCTATTATCCGATGTCGAGAAATTCAACCCAAAAGAACCGTTCCCATCTTTTATCAAATAAACGGGCACAGAATCATAGGTGACGAAATGCTTCATTTTCGCTTCTACTACATGCCCTCCCTTGTTACTTATTTTTAAGTAAAGTACATCGTTTTCCAAAACCGTGCTTCCTTCGTTCGGGGCGGTAAATCCAAAAGCACCTATTTGGCTTTTATAATTAGCGACCGCCACGGAATCCTGAAGATTTAATGTTGGCGGTTTGGTCTCTTCAACAATATTGGAATCAGTTTTTTCCGCTTCATTAGCTTCTACCTGTTCTTGTTTGGCTTTCTGTTCCTCCAACGCTTCTGGAGTAGGTTTGTTCTGGTAAAACATGTAGATGAGTATTCCAAAAATCAGTACAAAACCGATGATAGACTTAACATCTAATTTCTTTTCTTCCATCTAAAATTCTATTAATAATAAGGTAATGGTCAGCTTTTGCCCTAAAACCGATTTACGATGTGCAAATATATACCCAAATGTGGTTTTTATGCCATAGTGGCATTAGTTTGTGTTTTTTTATGCGCTAAAGAAGCCTTTACAAAGCTCACAAAAAGTGGGTGTGGATTGGCAACCGTACTCTTATATTCCGGATGATACTGCACCCCAATGAACCAAGGATGATCTTGAATTTCGACTATTTCCACCAAATTGGTCACAGAATTAATCCCGGATGCTTTAAGTCCCGCTTCTTCCAGTTGCGTTTTATACTCGTTATTGAATTCATAACGATGACGGTGACGTTCAGAAATATTTTGAGCGCCATCATAGATTTTTTGGGCCAGACTGCCATCTGACAAGGTACAATCCCAAGCCCCCAAACGCATGGTACCCCCTTTATTGGTTATAGTTTTTTGAGCTTCCATTAAATTGATGACCGGATGCGCTGTTGTTTCATCCATTTCCGTTGAGCTGGCATCCGCTATACCCAATACGTTTCTGGAATACTCGATAACTGCCATTTGCATGCCCAGACAAATTCCTAAAAACGGAATATCATTTTCACGTGCATGGCGCACCGCTTTTATCTTCCCTTCTATTCCTCTTTCCCCAAAACCGGGGGCGACCAAAATACCGTCCAACCCTTTGAGCTTGCTTTCATAATTCTTATCGGTGATGTATTCGGAATGGATAGAGCGCACCTTGACCATTACCTCATTAACGGCTCCGGCATGAATAAAAGCTTCCAAAATGGATTTATACGAATCTTGTAGTTCCACATATTTTCCAATTAAACCGATGACAACTTCGTTCTTTGGATTTTTATGTCGCTTCAAAAATTCTTTCCATTGGGTCAAATCTGGCTCATTGCTGTTTTTCAGGTTCAGTTTCTGAAGCGTTACGGTGTCCAAACCTTCTTCCTGCATCAATACTGGTACATCATAAATGGTGGATGCATCAATGCTTTGGATTACAGCTTCTCTCTTAACGTTACAGAAAAGTGCCAATTTGTCCTTTATCTCATCGGAAATCTCATGTTCGGTCCTACAGACCAAAATATCAGCTTTGATTCCGCTTTCCATTAAGGTCTTTACCGAATGCTGTGTGGGTTTTGTTTTCAACTCGCCCGCAGCTGATAAAAATGGCACTAAAGTCAAATGTATCACAATGGCGTTGTTATCGCCCAACTCCCATAAAAGTTGTCTCACCGCTTCAATGTAGGGAAGCGATTCTATATCACCCACGGTTCCACCAATTTCCGTAATTACAATATCATAGTCCCCACTATTTCCCAATAGCTGTACCCGTTCCTTTATTTCATTGGTGATATGGGGTACCACTTGAACCGTTTTTCCCAGAAATTCACCTCTTCGTTCTTTTTCGATGACACTTTGATAGATTCTGCCCGTGGTCACATTATTGGCCTGTGAAGTATTTACATTTAAAAATCGTTCATAGTGGCCTAAATCCAAATCGGTTTCGGCACCGTCATCCGTAACATAACACTCCCCATGCTCGTATGGGTTCAATGTTCCGGGATCTACGTTAATATATGGGTCCAGTTTTTGGATGGTGGTCTTATAGCCCCTGGCCTGTAAAAGTTTTGCCAGTGATGCCGCTATAATTCCTTTTCCTAACGAAGAAGTTACACCGCCCGTAACGAAGATGTATTTGGTTTGTGCCATTTGTGGGTTTCTATGTTACGGGAAACAAAAATACAAATTGCCCAAGGAAATCAGCCGTTTTCTCTGGGAAAATCTTTCTGTATCTTCCAAATTATGGATTCCAGATTATTTACTTTAATTTCCAGCATAGCTTGCAATAAATCGCCCAATTTACCATCAGGAAATCCTTTTTGACGAAACCATATCAAATATGCTTCAGGCAGATTTACCAAATAATCCCCTTTATATTTTCCAAAGGGCATCCTATAATGTGCCAATTCAATTAATTTCTGCTTATCCGGTTTAATTTCCATTTTTAAAACTAAAAAATATATCTTTAGAAACCTTTTAAAAATCCAAAATGAAAAGACGTAATTTTATTGGAACATCCGCTGCGGCCTCTGTGGGATTGTTGGCCTGTAAAACTGGAAATGCAATGGAAATCTCCAAAAAATTTGAACTAAAAAACAACATCAATCACAGTGTTTGCCATTGGTGTTTTAACGATATTCCCTTAGAGGATTTTCTAAAAACATTGAACGAACTTGGTATAAAGTCCGTAGATCTGATGGGGCCAAACGAATGGCCATTGCTCAAAAAGTACGATATTCATTGCGCCATGTGCAACGGTGCGGAAATTAGTTTGACAGAAGGGTGGAACGACCCGAAATATCACGAGGAACTTATAAAAAATTATACTGAAATTATTCCAAAAGTAGCGGAGGCCGGCTATAAAAATCTAATTTGTTTTAGTGGCAATAGAAGGGGCATGGATGATGAAACGGGTTTGGCCAATTGCGTGGTAGGCTTAAAACAGATACTCCCTTTGGCAGAAAAACACGGCGTTGTCATACAAATGGAACTTTTCAACCAAATAAACCATCCCGACTACATGTGTGATACTTCCGCGTGGGGGATTGCGCTTTGTAAAGCGTTAGGTTCCGAAAATTTTAAATTACTTTATGATATCTATCACATGCAAATACAGGAAGGTGATATCATACGGTCCATACAGGATAATCACCAGTATTTTGGTCATTACCATACTGCGGGAGTCCCCGGAAGGCACGAAATTGATGACACGCAAGAACTTTACTACCCTGCTATTATGAAGGCCATCCTAAAAACTGGATATCAGGGATATGTGGCACAGGAATTTATACCTGCCAAAGAGGATAAAATTTCTTCTTTAAAGACAGCTTTTACTATTTGTGATATTTAAATTTTAAGTTTTAAAAGCCTTCCCGTATTGAAAAAGATTTTTTTAAGAATTCATTTTCTTAAGAAATTCCTCTCTACGACGTGTTGCAATCTCTACGGAGGCGCCATCTGCCATTTGAACATAACTTCCTTTACCTTTTACGTATTTATCTACGTAATCCATATTGATATAATGAGATTTATGCGCCCTGAAGAATTGTGGAGCGTTCAATAATTCCTCAAAATATTTGAGTGTACGGGTTGCGGTTATTTTTCTATTCGAATTCAAATAAATATCCGTGTAGTTACCATCGGATTGACATCTAACGATATCATCTACCTTGACAAAACTATGCCCGTATAGTCTTGGAATGGCAAGCTTTTTTGTTCCATTGAACTTATGTTCAAAGTTATGGAAAAGCGTTTCTAGTTTTTTGGCTATTTCTTTTTGATCGGTTTTTTCAACTAACTTTTGTATTGTTGTTGCAAATTCATCAACATCCAAAGGTTTTAAAAGATAATCCAACGCCGAAAAACGAAAGGCCTCTACGGCATAGGTATCGTATGCCGTTGTAAAAATCACTTCGAAGTTTATCTTGGTCAATTGTTTAAGAAGATCAAAGCCGGTCTCATCATTCAGGTGCACGTCCAAAAAAACAATATCGGGTGTTTTTGATTCGATTTGTTCTTTTGCTTCGGTAAGCGTGCTACATACCGCGACCAAGATTATTTTATTTTCATAATTGGCCAGTAAGTGAACCAAACGGTTCCTGCAATGTTCCTCATCATCAACAATAATGGCTTTTAACATAATATGTTTTAAAATTGAAGTTCTAGCGGTAATTTTAATTCAACTCTTAATCCCTGAGTTTTATCTATCAATACGACATTGCCCTTCGTTTCTTTTAATCGGCTTAGAATATCCAGCCTATTTTTGGTAATCCTTATGCCCATTGAGGTATTTTCACTTTTAAGTTTTACATTTTTAGTTCTCCCTACTCCATTGTCATCTACACTACAGACCAACAAATCCCCTTCCTTTTTGGTTTCAATATTTATGTGGCCGCCGTTTTGATTTTTTGCAATACCGTGCCAGATACTGTTTTCTATGAAAGGCTGTAACATTAAAGGTGGCACCAAGGTATTCTCTACATCTATTTCCCTGCCAACACTTATGGTATGGGTAAGCTTGTTCTTTAAGCGGATGGCCTCAATTTGTATGTAAAGCTCCATCAACTCAAGATCTTCTTTGAGCGTTATCCATTTTTTTTCAGAATTTTCCAATATGGAACGTGTAAGCTTTGCAAATTTAATAAGATACTCGTTTGCCTTTTCTATATCGTTTTTAACCATAAAATCGCTAATGGAGCTTAAGGAATTGAAGATAAAATGAGGGTTCATTTGCGACCTAAGTGCTTTGAGTTCAGTTTCTGCCACCTTGGTATTAAAATCGGCTATCTTTTTTTCTTCTAAAATGTCACGTCTACGTTTGTAGAAAAAATATCCGGCTATCGCGAAAATCATCAAAAGAACGGCACCGACTAAATATCCGTTTTTTACTATTTTTTGTTGTTTGATCTCTTCATTTGCAACATCTTGTTGCATTTTCATCTTAAACTGCATTTCCTTTTTGGTGATTTCCGATTTTTTTTCCTCGTTCAAAACACTGTCCCTAAATTTTATGTGGTTTTTATAGGCCGTAAGTGCATCTTCCATTTTATTTTGTTCTTCATACACCGTACTTAATACCTTCCAAGAATCTGCCTGCCATTCTACGGCACCTATTTCTTCTGAAAGTTTTAAGGCTTCTTCACCACTTATAAGGGCCTTGTCATAATTTTTCAACAATATGTTTACCTTACCTATACTATTTAGGGCCGAAGCTTCTATATAATTGTTCTCTATTTTTCTTGAAATATCCACGGCGATTTGATAAAATTCAAGTGCCTTTTGGTAAGCTCCCATACCCTTATATGCCAAAGCCAGGTTGTTTGTGATAGCGGCTATGAAAAAATCGTTTTTTTCTTCTTTTGAAAGTCTTAGCGCTTTCTTTAAATAGGACACTGCTTCTTCATGTCTATCCGAGTCCGTGTACACTATCGCAATATTTGTCAAGCCCCGTATTTGGTTCGGTACATTTCCTAGATTTTCGGAGGTAGAGAGAAAAGTACCATATTTTTCCAAGGCTTCATCGTATTCCTTTAAATCAGCGTGAATATTGGCCAAATTGTTGAGCATGCTGAGCTTTAATGACTCGTCTCCGGTTTTTTGACCTATGTCCAATGCTTTTTGAAACGCGTCCAGCGCATTTAAGTTGTCCGCAACAATGTAATATAAATTTCCTTTTTGAGTATATGAAAGGCCCAAGCCCTTTTGCCAATTTAAATCAGACGAAATATCAATGGCTTTATCCACATGCAAAAAGGCGGCTCCCGGATTTGAATGCCGCATTTTTTGAGCAATACCCAACAAAATGTTTACTTTACTAGAGTCTTGTTCTTGATTTAATTTTAGTTCCCTTAAGAGTGAATCCAGTTCTTTTTCTTGGGAAATACCCAAAAATGAAACAAAAAAAAATAAAAAGGAAAGTATAGTCTTTTGGATGGTTTCCGTAATCATTTGGTCTTACTGAAAATCAAATCTACATAGTTTTTTACTATTCATGATACATGTTTTAATATATCACAAAAAACATTCATTATGAACTTGATAACAGTTAACGCTAAAAACGGGACGTTAAATAATTGATAGTGGCACAGAACTTCGTAAATGTTTAGTTTGACACCTACGATAGTTATCGTAAGTAATTATTTAATTATCATATATGAAAGACTCATTTGTCCTTACATTGATTATTGCCTTTTTCCTATTGGGCAATGTTCAAAATACCCAAGCGCAATTCCTTAAAAAGCTTCAAAAAAAAATTGAGCAAAAAGTAGAGCAAAAAGCTGATGAAAAAACCGATGAACTCCTGAACGGAAAAGACAAGAAAACTATAAAATCAAAAGAAGAAAATCCTACCACTAAAACACCATCCGAAAATAAAACACAAAAAACGGTCGAGCCCGTTCAAAAGAAATCAAAGAATAACAAAGATTTCTCCAAGGACCCGAGCATAATCACCTATGCATCGCCTTCTGAGCATTTTAATGATTTTGTTCTGTTGACCCATAAGGGAACGCCCAGATTTGGTGATTTGAATCTTTACAATCCTGCCAACAAAGGCTATGCCGAAGAAAAGGAGTATCATAAAAAAATGAAACTTATAAATACCGGCTTTCAGTGTTTCAAAAGTCTGGTGAATCTAAAATATTCAGATACATTTATGAAAAATCTGGATACCGAAAAGCCTACTACAAATCGCCCTTCAAGCAGTGATCAAAAAACAAGAAATAATGAAGAGGTACAACATATGCTTAGAAATATGGTGGCCCCGAATTTTTGCAATTCTGATGCCTGTAAGAATATGTATTTAGGGGATAATGAATTTGAACTTTTAAGAAATTATAGGAATTTCACTAAAGAAGTTCTTCCTGATCTTTTGAAATGGTCTAAAACATTTTTTAAAGAAGATAGTCAGATCATCTACTACGTATCCAGAGTTACCCCAAGATCTTACGATTTTGAAAAAAAGGGTTTTTGGGGTAGTTTGTCTTTTAATTTATTTGGACCAAGACAATCAGGAAATCTTAAATTAGAGTCGCATTTTGAACCTAAAGCGCAGTATGAAAGTACTATAAACGATAACCTTGGCCCATACAAGAATATTCAGTTTTTGATTCCTATAGATGTGGCCGTTGCCGAAAGCTTTCAAAAAAATAAGAATATGCTTTACCTAGTTCGCAAAATAAAGCTTTCCATACCATCAGAACCAAGGGAAAACCTGAGCTTATTAAAATTCTCTTATTATCATGAAAGCCCTATAATAGATATATACCAAGATGCGGCATTGACACAAAAAATAACCAGTATTTCTTTCGAAGAATTAATACTCAAAAAATAACGATCAAATATGTTTAGAAAATATATGCTGATTATTTTATTAATTGGGATTTCTGCTCATGGTCAAGGTGAATCCGTCAATGAAAACCTGTTAATTTTTAAATCCCCATCGCCCAACCTGATTTCGCTGGCTCTACAAACCCATAAGCAAAAACTACGGTTCGGCGAACAAGATAACTACTTTATAACACCGCACGGAGATTACATAAATGCAAAGGCTGAGGAGTACCTGAAAGTTGACATGAAAACAGTCGAGGTAGCGTATGGAAGACAAGGTTTTATCACGCTTTTGAAAATGAAATTTCAAGCTGATCTCTTTGACAATATGGATAAAGAATATTTTACCGAAAGAACCAACAATATGTATGAAGAGGATTTGAAATCCTACACTGCACAAAATCACATACTAAAAGCGGCCAATTCTCTTTCCACCAGAAAAGAGATGAAACGCTATTTCTGCAATAGTGATCTTACCAAGGAGAAATGTGAAAGAACATATGGGGACGATAACTACTCCTACCGTTCTATTGGCCAAGAGATATACTGGGGCGGTATGGGCGCCAATGAATTTCAACGATTGCGCAATTATAAAGAATTTGTGAACGCCAATTTAAAAACCTTGCAGCAATGGAGTGCAGAGGTGATACCCGATAACGTTGTAGACGGCTATTTTGTGGCAAAATCCATTTTGGGAAAATATGATTTTAAGGCGAAAGGGTACTGGTTACGGGATTTTCACGGAAGCAATAATTTTCTGGTAAACTTTTATAATCTGGAACCTGTTGATTCCTATGAAAGAAAACTATTGCATAAAAACGGGACGCAAATTTTATTGAAAATGTCGCCTGAAGTGGCAGAATCATTTTCTAAAAACCATGAATATATATTTATGGTCTTTGATATAAAGGCAAAAATCAAGGGAGTGAAAAGTTATCGCAATGATACCCTCAAAACATCCTACAGCCTTAACAGTCCAATAATAAATCTATATACAGATGATAGTCTTACTCTAAATATTGGGGAATTGGACATCACCAATATGACCACAAGAACAAGATAATCTTATAAAATGTTACAAAGAAGAATCGTACACACACTACTCATAGGTTCCTTTCTGATAGGCGGCGTTCAAAATGCCAATGGACAGCTGCTCAAGAATTTAAAGAAAAAAATGGAACAAAAATTGGAGAAAAAAGCGGACGAAAAGACCGACCAACTTTTAAACGGCAAAGGTGAAAAAGAGGATGACCAAAAATTGGTTCATAAGCAAGCCAATACAGCTTCCAAAAACCAAAACACCAAGGACTCTACAAATACATTGGAGCGTAACGAAGTTGCGGTAAATGATGCCAATATCATCACTTGTAAAGCACCTTCGGAAAATTTTACCGATATAGTCATACAATCACACAATGGCTTGCCCAGATTTGGAGACCTCTATTTTCGGAGGAACGTTACCGCACCCACTAACAACAAAGGTTATCAATCCCTGTTGGAACTTAAATATCTGACCGATGTGTATGCCGATATGGACCGCACTACATTGACCAAAGGCAGTAGGAACAGTTCCGAACAAAATGCGAGCGTAAAACATTCCATCTTCGCGCAGCGGCACTTATTCAACATTTTAGCAAATATCGGTTCGGAAAAATTATTGATAAAATATGCCTGTGATTCTGAATCCGGGACCAATTGCGAATTTTTTGGGCGCTACGGGGATAGAATACTTCCTAACACTTGGGGCGGTAATCAACAAAATCAATTTCAACAAATGCGTAGTTATACCGGCTTCGTAAAAAATCATCTTGAAGAATTACAGACTTGGGCCGCTACGTTTTTCAAAAACGGATATGAAGTTGCTTATTATGTTGACCGAGGTTGGATAAATGCAAAATACGATTTCAAAAAGAAAGGATATTGGGTCTCTAATCTAAAACATAGTACTAGGGGGTTTTTGATACATCCCTCCAATTTTTTAGCCTATACCAGTGGAGAAAAACTATTAAAAAACGATTCAGAACTTATTTTTCTTCCCATGTCTCCAACAAAAGCCAAAACCTTACAACTGGAAGAACGTCAAATCAAAGGAAAAATATCTGTTTATACGGTTTTCAAAGTAAAAGTCAGGTATAGGGAACCCGGTCAAGATAAAACTAACGTGCAGTTTGAATATGAATTGGAAAATTCAAAAATTGAACTATTCAAGGATATCGCCCTCACCGAAAAAATTGGGGAGTTAGACACTAACAACTTAATTGTCAAATAAATAGAAAGATGCAAAATCAAAATAAATATTACTTCGGTCTTTTTCTTCTAATGAGCATTTTAGCATACCAACCCGTTGATGCCCAAATTCTTAAAAAGTTTAAGAAAAAAATAGAGGATAAAGTAGTTAAAAAGGCAGATACGAAAACGGACGAAATCTTGAACGGGGAAAAATCAAAACAGAAGAACAACACTGACCATGAACAGCAACATACGTCCCAAACTTCAAAGGAAAGTAATTCTAAATCACAAACGATCAACAAAAAAAAGGGCAGGCATAACACAGTTATTACAGATAATTCCGACTTGTTGGTTTTTAAGTCTCCCACCACAGCATTCAAGGATATTGTAATTCAAAAGTTCAATGGCCTGCCAAGATTTGGCTTACAAAATCGTTATATGTCAGATTATCAAAACCCGGATAGGTCTCGCGAGATAGGAGAAAAGCTGCAAAGAATAGACTATAATGGTTTTGAGAAATTGGTAAAAATCCATTTTATGAAAGACTATTTTAAAAATATGGATAAAACAGCCCTTACCGCTCAAAGCAGAAGTCCAAAGAAAGTTGATGTTGAATCTTACATTGCACAACAACTTATACTTCGTTTTGCTTCAAATATGGCCACACAAGAAACTATCTTAAAATATTTTTGCAGCCAGCCTCGTACAGATGGTAGCTGCACTTTTAGTGGTAAGTGGGGCGGAAAAGATGCCGACAGCTTTACTGAAAATGAAAAATACATAGCTTTCCTAGACGAGCATTTGGACACAATCCTAAAATGGAGCGATGCCTTCTTTGAGGACGATGGCGAAGAAGTATATAGCGTAACTAGCCACAAAATCAGTAATTATGATTTTGACAATATGGGATATTGGGTATCCCTACCCATGCGGCAACACATTAGTGGTATAGAAGATTCTGATCATAGCAATTATTTCTTTGAGTATCTCCCCCAGACCACGTATGGTAATACTTTGTTTAACAAGATAAGTGAACCAGAATATTACAATGCTATTGTATTGGTAAAAATAGACCCTGAAATCGCTGAATCACAATTGAGCGAATGGAATACGAAAACCTTATATTTTGCCACAAAGACCAAATTGGTTTTTAAAGAAATATATAAAGGAAATCTATATTTAGATAGGCCTTCATATACTTACCACTATACCGACCCCATTATAGAAGTATATACGAAATTAGATCTTTTGGAAAAGGTATCGGAAGTAGATATGGAACATCTAACCTTTAAAAAACACGAATAAATTTAACTTAGAAACACAAACACTTTTATTAAAGATATTTTTCAAAACATCCATCGAAGTAATTTCGAGATAGGTGTTTAAAATGTATCATGAGAAAAATTAGGGTTATTAAAACAGGTTTTTCTTATTTGTTAAGTATAACTAGAAAAATTATAAATCGTTTAATATATTTTACCATGAAAAACAGAATTTTATTGCTCAGTAGTCTTTTATTGATTTTAATGCTCAACACTCAATGTGGTGTTAAAGATGCCATTGACGATACTGCGTTATCCGTTAGATGCGCAAATCTTGTCGTAGCATTGGATGAAAGAACCGACAATAATCCAGATCGCTCGTGCGATGAGGTAATTGCGGACATTGATGAGATAGAAAGGGTCTGTGGCGATATTATTTCCGAAAGCAACAGAGAACAGTTCAACGAGCTCCGTGAGGCCTGTGCTGCCGCAAATTAAACAAGCGGTCAAATATTATTTTTGAGCTAGAATCTTTTTAATTTTCTTGACCCAAGCATCCTGCTTTTCAATATTTCGGGAGAAATCGGTTTCTTTATCGTAATCGTTTTGATAGTCGTTGAGTTCCTTTAATATTCTTTTGTAAATGGTCCTTACTTCTTTCTTGACATTTTTTGTGAACTGTTTTTGAGCCAATTCTTTTCGCATTTTTCGAGTGAAAACTTCCGTAATATCAAAATGGAGTTGCTCGTGGGCCAGTATAATCTCATTGGAAATTTGTGGTTTGTACCAAGATTTCGTTGGATAAAAAAAAGAGTTTACTTCGTAGTCTAACTTTAATTCATCGTTTTCATAATATGTCGAAAATTGATAGCTTATTCCGCTAGCGGTAGTAGCCGCAGCGGAAGAGCCTAATGGAACGTTACCTTTAAAATCTTCCCAACGTAGCCTCCTATCTTCATTCCACGCCATTTCTTCCTGACAGAACACGCTTTGCGAACCTATCAGAAGGCAAACAAAAATACATGTACAAATTTTCAAGAAGTCCAATGGAACGTAATCACTTTTTCTATGTCCGGATGCAAACTATAATGCACGGGGCATGTATTGGCCGTATTTTCCAATATTTTTCTGTTCTTTTCGGAGACGGATGCGGGTAAAGTAAGTATTACTTCAATTTTTGAAATCCTTCTCGGAGCGGAGGCCATATGTTTGGTCACTTCTGCCGTAGCGTTCTTGATATCTACTTCCAGATTGCGGGCTTTTATGCCCATCATGGTAAGCATACAGCTCGCCAGGCCTGTTGCAACGGTATCCGTAGGTGAAAAAGCCTGACCTAGACCATTATTATCCGTTGGGGCATCCGTTACGAAAGTATCCCCGGACTTTAAATGAACGCATGAAGTTCTTAATTCTCCGTTGTAAGTAACCTTAGAAGTCATTTCTATTCTATTTCTTTAATTTTCATATCTTCATAAGACATGATGTAACATGCTTGGTTAAAATAACCTGATGTCGCATCTTTTTCATAATCGAACTTATTTCCGTTATACTCCGTAGAGCCAACATATTTGGATACATACATCAAATCTTTTTTATAGGCAAGTTTAAGCAAAAGATCGTACATAAGATCAAATCCTCTAACGGCGTATCTATCCGGATCGTCACCAAATCTTTTTCTATACCGCTCTACAAAAGCATTGCTTTGTACTTCTCTATATACTGACGGATAAGTGAAATTTAAATTGGACAGATGTGTACTGGATATAACATCATTTTCAAAGGCATTGTTCATGTCCGTAGTGAACATTCTCAATTTTATCTCCTTATCTGATTTCTCGGGGTCCAAAGGAGTTCCATTAAATGCGTTTAAGATGGAGACGACACTGGAAATCAATTTGAAATTCCGTGATTCTACGAATACCCAGTTTTCGACATCTTCCGATAATAAAGTGGCCATCTTATCGCGATTAATGCCAATGTTTTTCTCTTCTTCTTTTACGCTGACCACTTTGGCGTCCGGAAAAAGAGCCACAATGGAATCGGATACCGCTTTCTTGGATTCTTCGGCAATGACCAGAATATTTTGGTCCACTCTTTTGTCTTGAACGAATTTTAGCATATGTGCACGCAGCACCTCCTCATTCGTATAGGAGAAAAACACGTTATCTAAACTAATATCGCTTTTGGCCGGAACTGGAGCAATAACGGGAATCTGATTTCTAGAGGCTTGCACGGAAACCTCTTTTAACGAAGCTACATCCAAAGGGCCAAAAATGGCATTATATTCATTGATGTTTTCTTGTAATAAAATTTGTTTTGTCTTAACCAAGTCCAATTGGTTATCCATGGTCTTAACATCAACGGAAATCCCCAAGGATTTAACAGAATCCAATGCCACCAGTGCCCCGGAGTACAGACCAAGACTGTATTTTAGACTATTTCTATTACCTATAGTTTTGGCAACTTCTTTCTTATCCCTCAGGTCCAATTTATCCAACCTAAAAGGCAACAGAAACAACACCTTTGGTCTGTTTTCCACATTAATGCTGTCCAATAAGTTTATTTTGTCCAGCACGAGCGAATTTCTCACCTCAAAATCACCTTCCTGATTTTTAGGCAACTTTAAAATCATGCCCGCTTTTAAACCTTCCTGTAAATCCGGATTTAATTGAACGAGTTCTTGCCAAGTAACTCCAAATTTTCGAGTAAGGCGAAATTCATTTTGCTTTGGCTTTACTTCATAAAAAATATAGTTCTCCGTATTGATTTCTCCTGGGTCTCTTTTCGTTTCGGGTATTCTGATTACCATTCCTTCCTTTAATCCTCCTTTTTCCACTATTTCTGGATTCAACCGGACTATTTCATCCGATTTTACTCCAAATTCCTTTTCCAATCGATAAAAATTCATCTTTGGAGGAACGGTATAAGAGATAAAAAGCTGCGTTTCCTGATTTTCTACCGTACTCCCAGGAATTTTTGGAAGCAACAGCTCAAACCCTTCTGCCAAATAATCGCTTGTTTTTGAAAGACTAGGATTCAAGACCAGCATACTATCAATTGTGATTCCATATTTATGGGCTATGCTCCATCGCGTTTCTTTTGGGGCAACTACATATTTCTCATAATTGTTAGGATTTAGCACTTCCTCGTCTTCTTGGGGCGTTCTATATTTCGGAATCCGCAACTCCATTTTCTTTTTGAGTTGTGCGGCATAAAGCTGCTTGTTGTATTTTTTCAGCTCCTCCTCCGTAATATTATAGCGCTTGGTGATTCCATAAAGCGTTTCCCGCTTTCTTACTTTATGGGTCGTAAATCCTATCGGTTCCCTTTTGACCACTGAATCTTGCACGATACCTTTTAGCAAATCGGTTACACCTTCTGAATTATCGGTGCCGATAGCTTCTTTCTTTTCTCCGGGAATTACTAGGATAGTATTTTTCTCCAATGGTTCGTTAGCACGTATCTCCCTATTGTATTTTAGGATGTTCTCTGCGGTAACCCCATATTTTTGAGCTATACTTTCCAGCGTTTCTCCCTCCTTGACCGGATGTGTAGTAAACTTTTGGGCAGTTGCTTTGCAACCTATAAAAACAAACAAAAGCAATACTAGCATATTTTTAAAAACTCGATTCATGTGTTATCTTGGTTGTTTATTTTTCGTTGATTATTACTGCAATTCATAACTCTTAACTCAGAACTTAAAATCACTCCCATTCTATGGTAGCGGGCGGTTTAGAACTTATGTCATAAACTACCCTGTTCACTCCTCTGACCTTATTGATAATTTCATTGGACGTTTTCTGTAAAAACTCATAAGGTAAATTTACCCAATCCGCGGTCATACCGTCCGTACTTTCTACGGCTCTTAAAGCTACACATTTCTCATAAGTTCTTTCGTCTCCCATAACTCCTACACTATTTACGGGCAAAAGCATGGCTCCGGCCTGCCAAACCTTATCATAAAGTCCCCATTCCTTTAATCCATTGACAAAAATAGCATCAACTTCCTGCAAAATGGTTACTTTTTCTTGGGTTATATCCCCTAAAATACGAATCCCAAGACCAGGCCCTGGGAAAGGATGTCTTCCCAATAATGTTTTATCTATTCCAAGGCTGGCCCCTACCCTTCTTACTTCATCCTTGAAAATCATTTTTAACGGTTCCACTACTTTCAATTTCATAAAATCCGGCAGACCACCAACATTATGATGACTTTTTATAGTGGCCGAAGGCCCTCCCGTTGCGGAAACCGATTCTATCACATCCGGATAAATGGTACCTTGTGCAAGCCATTGTGCGTTTTCTACTTTGTGGGATTCATCATCGAAGACTTCAATAAAGACCCTGCCAATGATTTTCCGTTTTTTTTCCGGGTCACTTTCTCCGGCCAAAGCATCCAAAAAGCGTGCCGAAGCATCCACACCTTTTACGTTAAGGCCCATCCCCTCATACTGTTTTAACACATCTGTAAACTCATTTTTTCGCAATAATCCATTATTGACAAAAATACAGTGGAGATTTTCACCGATGGATTTATGCAAAAGAACTGCTGCCACGGTAGAATCCACTCCACCGGACAATCCTAAAATTACCTTTTGAGACCCAATTTTAGATTGTAGATCTGCCACCGTAGTCTCAACAAAAGCATCGGGTGTCCAAGTCTGTGCCACACCTGCTATATCTACGAGAAAATTTTGAAGGACTTGTTTACCATCGGTACTGTGATACACTTCTGGATGAAATTGAATACAGTAGGTATCTTCATTTTTAAATCGATAGGCGGCAAACTCCACATCGTGGGTACTGGCCAAACATTGCGCTCCCTCCGGTAATGCCTTGATAGTGTCCGCATGGCTCATCCATACCTGACTTCCTTTTGACACACCCTTAAAAAACGGCTCATCTCCTGAAACATGTGATAGGTTGGCCCTGCCATATTCCCGCGTATTGGAAGCTTCTACGTTGCCTCCATTGAAATAAGCCAAATATTGTGCTCCATAGCACACCCCAAGTAAGGGTTTTTTACCTCTAATCTCTGATAGATTAACATGGGGAGCATCTTCCGCCCTAACGGAGTATGGAGAACCCGAAAGAATTACCGCTTTATATATGGAGAGGTCTTCCGGTAGTTTGTTGTAGGGTTTGATTTCACAAAAGATATTCAGTTCTCGAACGCGTCTTGCAATAAGCTGGGTGTACTGCGAACCAAAATCTAGGATAAGGACGTTATTTTGCATGGGCAAAAATAGGAAAATTAGCAATTTAAGGAAGTAATCTTATAGGATATTTGTGACGGTTTTTTAACAACTGGTCAAGGAGCAAGAAATAGTATTTTGACTATACTTTCCCTATACAAAACTATCCAAATGATTACCAAATTCTATTTTTAAAATTACCCTGTTTTCTATCGGTTTTCCTTTTTTGGCGTTAGGGAGAATTATAATAAACATATTGTTTGTTAACAATTTACAACAATCCATTAATACCATGATACACTTCGTCCAATAGCGACCAAACAATTATTTGGTGATTATCTTTATAATAATTTATAGAAACTAAAAAATGAAACTTAAACTTTATATAATGATATATAAATCATTGGTTATTATAGCTTTAAATCTATTCCTACAAATTCAAAAATCGTAAAAAATTAGATTGTCTTTTCCAACATCGATCTCAAAAGAAAACGATTTACTACCGAAGAAAAAATCAATGAAAGTAAGATGATTCAAATGGATACAATAAAACCGACCCTCGCGCAATACTGTATTTGTAAATATCCCACTTACCTAAAGAACAACTGAAATAGAGGATTTATAAACACAAAAGCCCGGTAACCAGCCGGGCTTTCTATTCAACCAATCAAACAACCGAATACAGTTGAAGAATCTGAATCTGAGATTCTTTTTCATAGCAATCTGTATTCTTTAATTTAGACGGACATTTTTACCATTACTTACAAACTATCTTATAAAAGGAAAGCTCGGGAACCACCCCGAGCTTATTAATCAAAATCAAAAACCAACCTAAACTCTTATCTTTTTCAAAGTGGATTAAATCTTCTTCATCGCAATTTTATATAGAACAATCCACTTTAAGAATACCCTACTTCTTTTTCCTCTTATTTTTCATAACTTTAAAAAAAGCACTTTTTATGACCGAGACTTTCTGGCAAGAACTGACCGAAGAACTAAAGAAATCAACTATCAAAAAAGGACATCCTTTTCGATATTTCACTTTGGCTACAGTAGGTTTGGGAAATATGGCCCGCTTAAGAACAGTAGTGCTTAGACAAGTAAAGGCGGATTTGGGCCTAATCTTTTATACGGATAGACGATCCAAAAAAATAATCCATATCAAAGAAAACAACAAGGTAAGTCTGCTATTCTACCATCCGAAGAAATTAATGCAGCTAAAAATCGAAGGAACCGCTACTCCAATCACGGATAAGGAAACGTTACATAAATATTGGAACGGTGTACAGTCCAGCAGTAGAAAGGATTATATCACCAAAAATGCTCCGGGCAGTGAAATAGACAATCCTGATCATGTAGAATATCTTGAAAACGAAAATTACTTCTGTATGGTGGAAATAGAACCTATTAAGATTGAGTATCTAAAATTAAAACGGCCCAACCACCTCCGCGTACGGTTTTCAAAAGAAAATAGGGGTTGGAACGGGGAATTTTTAGTCCCTTAGTCCACAATAAAATATAAATCTTCCATTTCTTTTCCGAAACCCTTTAAACTATCGATCAAAATATCATTTTTAAGATCTTCTTTTTTAAAAACCAATTTGACACTATTTTTTGTGGTTGACTTGAATTTGGGCAATGAAAAATCATCTAGGGCGAAAATTTCTTTTTGGGGATTTAAGATGCGTACATTTCCACCATAGGTCACATTGGGAAGAATCCACTCTTTTTCGGGATAATTGCTGTTCAGTTTATCGGATACCGGTTCAAATCCAAAATGCACGGAAGATGGAATATCCAAAACCTTTTCAATAGGCGTTCTTACTGTTTGTCCAAAAATCACTATTAGAAATAAAACAAACCCAAACCTTGACCACTTTTCAATCGATTTAAAATCTATAGTTCTCATTAATACTATCGAAAAAGGCAAAAACAATGGCAAAAGCCATCTTGGTTCAACTTTTTGAATATTCAATACGATAAAGAAAAGTGCCAAGACTACCAATTGTGCCCAGAAGAATTTAGAAAACCAATTCTTTTTAAAAGTGATGAACTTCAATTTTTTGAACAGGAAAGCAACGAGTAACCCGACTCCCAAAATGCCAATAAGCTTTATCATGGTCATTGTATAGGAAAATAGCGGTGTAACAACGGGGATGGTATTTGGATTGCTACTTTCCACTTTTAGGACAACACTTTCCTTCAAGATTTCCAAATATCCTTCCGGCCCCAACAACCAATAAAAATGGGGAGCTACCAACAGTGCGGCAAGCAACATCGTCACTACAAAATAACGATGTACTATTAACTGGCGCAGGTTACGGTCAAAAAGCACCGATAGCATCAAAGCACCCAAAAACAAAACGTAATTGTACTTGGACAACATACCCAGACCTATAAGCAGTCCTAAAACCGAATAGTTCAAAATAGATTTTTTAACCGTCAATCTTTGGATGATCAAAAACGAGCTCACTATCAGTAAGCATAACAATGAAGTATGGGAGAGCCTACGAAATGTAAAATCCATAAAAACGGGCACCAACGCAAAACACAGTACAGAAAGTTCTGCTTTAGCGCTATTTGATAACGTATGCTTGGCCAACCGATGTAAAGCGATTAAAATACTTGAAAAAATGAGTCCCCTTAACAAGGAAAAGGAAAATTTAGACACTCCGAAAATACGGTTGACACCAAATTGAAGCCAAGTGTACAAAGGCGGTTGGTCGTCATAACCCCATCGGAGCCATTGCGAATAGTATGCCTGCTCGGCATCCTCCAGTTCCATAGCACTTTTAAAAAAAGGTATCCCAGTGATGGCAAAAAAAGATAGTAGGGCAAGAATATTTATTCTGCTTGAAAAAATATGTTTTAGGCCCATTAGGCTACTTTTTGGTAAGAATGGTAAAAGATTTGCTTAACGGGACAAGGTTCTCTATCAAGTAGGGAATCAATTCGGCTCCATATTCCAAATACAATTCCGAGAAATTCAGGTTACGTTCCTGTAAGGATTGACCGGGGAAAAGTTCGTTTTGAATATCGGTCAAACGTATAACGTGCTCCCTTAACTTCTTTTTTTGTGCCTTTAAAAGACGTTTTTCAAGATGGTCCAGTCCTTTTTTTTGTTTTACTTCTTGCGCTTTTACAGCTCCCAAAAAGGATTTGTCCGTTTTCTCCGCCAATACGTACATTTCCTTGAATTGTTCTTCCAAAAGCTTTTTCTGCGGGGAAAAATCAATATCGATATTGGAAATTTCACGTATTTTCTTGTTGATAAGACTGTTCTGTTTTAAGAATAAGTCTTCGGTACTAAGTCCCATTCGCTCCAATTTACCCGATTGCTTCTCCGTAACCACCAAAGCGGAATTACGCAAGAGCAATATGGGAAAAGGCACCTCCATTCCTTCAAAAGCGGTCTTAAGCTCCAACCAGTAGGCAATTTCCCCTCCACCGCCAATGTAGCACAGATTGGGCAAAATCACTTCTTGATATAGGGGTCGTGCAATGACATTGGGCGAGAACCGTTCAGGATACGTTTCCAATTCCTCCAACAGTGCCTCCTTCGAAAAAGAAATTTTTGTATCGTTCACGAAATAAGTGCCATCTTGTGCTATGATTCGTTCGCGAATCCCATCAATCAAATAAAAATAATTTATTTCCCGCGGGTTCACCTGAATACCATAATCCGATGAAATTTCCTGGATTTTTTCGCTTGTATCCGAAACAGCATTAAAGGCCTTTTGCTCCAAAATATCTTTCTTGGCATAGGGAATGAGTAACTTTTTTAATGCTTTATCATCGCCATCCACAATGACCAACCCATATTCCCCAAACAAACTATTGGCCAAATATCTTGTAGCATCCGTTAGGTTGCCATGTTCAAGATAGGCCGATTTGAACAGCGCTTTTAAGGTATTGGCATTCTTACTGTTTCCCAGCGCATTGGCAAAGGTTTTGAAAACTTCTTCCAAACCTTCTGTTTTCAGGTGGCCTACCGCTCCGCTTGCCTCCCGGTTCCACAAGATTTTTCTTCCTTGAAAATTAAAGTAATTTATTTCGTCAAAATCATGGTCCTCCGTTGCCATCCAATACACGGGCACAAAATGATACTCCGGAAACTCATTTTTGAGTTGTTCGCTAAGGTTTATGGTAGATATGATCTTGTACAAAAAATATAGGGGGCCCGTAAATAGATTCAACTGATGGCCCGTTACTATGGTAAAGGTCTTTTCGTCCTTTAGCAAACTTATATTTTCCAATGTCAACTCAGTTGTGTCAAAACCGTTGTATTGTTCTGATAACGATTTGCTCAAAATAGACCTGTTCACAGATGGGAAATGTTCGCTCTTTTCTTTAAGCTGATTTTTAAAGCCCGTGATGTCCGGAAAGTGATTATAAAACGGTCTGAGTTTTTTATCTCCTTCTATATAATCACAAATAAATTTTGAGAAATAACCGGTTTTTCTAAAGGGCAAACAGTCAATATCCATATAAGATAAAATGTGGGTAAATATAAAACTCTCCTATTTTTGAAATTCCTAAAAATACGTTAATTAGATGGTCTTTTTAAATACCTGTTTATTCGTCAAAATACACAGGATGGCGTAATTTTTTTGAGGATAATTTGTTAGATTTGACAGTATCCCGATTTGAAAAATTACCTATGAAAAAAGTTTTACGCGCACTACTTATCCTAATCCCGGTTTTTCTTTCCGCACAACTTCAATCTCCTTCCGAGTTTTTAGGCTACGCATTGGGAAGCCAGTTTACCAGACATCATCAAGTAGTGGATTACTATAATTATTTGGCAAAGCAGGAACAGGATCGGGTTCAATTGATGGAATACGGAAAGACCAATGAACGCAGGCCTTTGCTTTTGGCTTATGTTTCCTCTAAAGCCAATATTGAAAATCTTGAAGAAATTCGTTCGGAACACTTAAAAAATACCACTGGTGAAGGAAAATCCGAAACCGCTATTGTATGGTTGAGCTATAATGTACATGGCAATGAAAGCGTAAGCACGGAAGCCTCCATGCAAACTATTTATGACCTGTTGGCTTCCAAAAGCGACTATTTGGAAAAAACGGTCGTAATCATTGATCCATGCATAAACCCTGATGGTAGGGACCGTTACGTAAACTGGTATAATCAATATAAAAATACCGAGTATAATATTGACCCTAACTCCAAGGAACATCATGAAGGTTGGTGGAGCGGTAGGAGTAATCATTATATGTTCGATTTAAACAGGGATTGGGCCTGGCTTACCCAGATAGAAAGCCAACAGCGTTTAAAACAGTTTAATAGGTGGCTTCCCCATATCCATGTGGATTTTCATGAGCAGGGAGTGGACAATCCCTATTATTTTGCGCCTGCGGCGGAACCTTTTCATGAGGTCATTACTGACTTTCAACGCGAATTTCAAGAAACCGTTGGAAAAAACCATGCAAAATATTTTGATGAAAATGGATGGTTCTACTTTACAAAAGAAGTTTTTGACCTGTTATATCCCAGTTATGGCGATACCTACCCTACTTATAATGGTGGCATTGGCATGACCTATGAACAAGGTGGAAGTGGAAGGGCCGGTTTGGGAATCACAACAAGAATCGGGGATACCCTCACCTTAAAAGACCGGATTGCCCATCACCATACTACAGGGCTTTCAACCGTGGAAGTGGCCAGCAAAAATGTTGAAAAATTAAATAACGAATTCAAAAAATTCTATGAGGATAAAAAATACAAGTACAAGACCTATGTCTTAAACGGAAATCCGGACAAACTCCGGGCCTTGGAAAAACTGCTTTCGGCACACGAAATTGAATATGGTTACGGTCAAAGCGGTAATGCGAAGGGTTTTAGTTACCTCAGGAATAAACCGGGTTATACTGCAATGACAGATAACACCATGATTATTTCTTCGGACCAACCGAAAAGTACTTTAGTGAAGGTTTTATTTGAACCTCAGGCCAAGTTGAGCGATTCCGTTACCTATGATATTACAGCTTGGTCATTACCTTACGCATATGGGTTAGATGCTATAGCGACTGAAAATATCATTATTTCCCAAACCAATAGACCAGATTCATCTATCTTAAATAATATCACCACTGATGCATACGCCTACATCACCGATTGGAACAGTATGGAAGATGCTAAATTTCTAGCCACGCTATTAAAGGAAAAAATAAAAGTACGGTTTGCCAACCAGCCATTTGTCTTGGAAGGCGTGTCCCATAAAAGGGGAAGTTTAATAATCACTAAGAGCGATAATAGAATGCATCTGGATTTTACCGGTGCTTTGAAAAAAGTTTCGGAAAACTATCCCACAAAAAAACTCCACGTGGCCAAAACCGGTTTTGTGGATAGTGGTAAGGATTTTGGTTCCAGTTCCGTAGCCATGATTCCCGACTTAAAGATTGCCGTTCTTTCCGGCGAACCGACCTCAACACTGCGGTTTGGTGAAATATGGCATTTCTTTGAGCAACAATTAAATTATCCGATAACGGTTCTGGACGCCTCCTATTTTGATAAGGTAAACATTTCCCAGTATGATGTACTCGTATTCCCCGATGGTTACCAGTATCATGACTTCCTAAAGGAAAATACGTTTAAGAAAATAAAAGATTGGGTGAAAGATGGTGGTAGGCTCATTGCCCTAGGGGGCGCTATAGATGGTCTGGCAAAGGACGATGCTTTTGGTATTTCGAAAAAGGAAACCGAAAAAGATACTATTCCCAACTTGGAATCGTTTGAAGGCAGCCAAAGAGAACGTATAAAATCTGCCATTACGGGAGCTATATTTAAAGCAACGGTAGACAATACTAATCCGTTGGCCTACGGGTATGATGACACTTACTTCACGCTTAAATTGGGGGACAGGGCCTATAACTACCTGCAAAAGGGAAATGCGGTGTATTTAGACAAAAAAGCCAACGTACCCATTTCCGGTTTTGCGGGGAGCGAAGCGCAGAAAAAAATCGATGAAACCCTTATTTACGGTATGGAGCAAATAGGAAAAGGCCAGGTCGTATATATGGTAGACAATCCCCTATTTAGAGGATTTTGGGAAAATGGCAAACTCTTTTTTGCCAATGCACTCTTTATGTTGAACTAAACCGATACAAAAGCCATAACACTGTATTCAGGGTGTTACATTGGTATAAATCCCGTTATCTTGCCAACAAATCCGTGACTATACCGTTCTTTATGGGTTGGTTAACCCAAAAGAATGGAATAAAAACAGACCAAGATGGACCAAAATCAGGATAAGATAGCCCAACTTGTGGCGAAATTAGAGCTATTACAAAGAAAACAACATAATTTTGATGTTGAACTGGAAGCTCTGAAAACGGAAATTCAACTTCTTCGCAGTGAAACTGTGGTAGAAAAACCATTGGAAACCGGAGCGACTCCTGAAAAACCTGTATTGGAAATAGCAAAAATAGTAGCGGAGAGGGAAGCGTCCGATACCAATAAGGAGGTAGATGCAGCAACTATTGTGGCACCCACCTTAAAAAAAGAACCACCGAAACCAACGGTCCCAGTAAAACCTAAAGGAAAATCGAACCTAGAGAAGTTCATTGGTGAAAACCTTATCAATAAAATAGGCATCCTGATTACGATAATCGGGGTAGTCATAGGCGCAAAATATTCCATTGAAAATAATCTGATCAGCCCGCTGACGCGAATTGTTCTAGGTTATGTTGTTGGGCTCGGTTTAATTGGCTTTGGCATAAAACTAAAAGCCAAATACGAGAATTACAGTGCCGTGCTGGTTAGTGGCGCTTTGGCCATAATGTATTTTATAACCTATGCTGGATATAGTTTTTATGAATTATTTCCGCAAACCATGGCTTTCGTCATCATGCTGTTTTTTACCGTTTTTGGAGTGGTAGCGGCACTTCATTACAACAAGCAGATTATTGCCCATATTGGCTTGGTAGGTGCCTATGCCGTACCTTTTTTATTAAGTAACGATTCTGGTAATGCAGCTGTGCTTTTTGGATACATGGCGATTATCAATATCGGTATTTTGGTCATTGCCTTTAAAAAACATTGGAAACCCTTATACTACGTCGCTTTTATTTTTACTTGGCTTATTTATGGGAGTTGGGCCGTTTTCTCATATGAGAGACATGAGCATTTTTCCATGGCATTGATTTTTCTAAGTGTATTTTTCTTCATTTTTTATACCATTTTCCTTGCCTATAAATTGATCAAGTCGGAAAAATTCAAAATATCGGACATTGCTTTATTATTGTCCAATTCCTTTATATTCTATGCCATCGGTTATGCATTTTTAAGCGGACATGAAATAGGTAAGGAATTGTTGGGATTGTTTACATTGGCAAATGCCGTGGTCCATTTTGTTGTGAGTCTTATTATATACAAACGTAAACTGGCGGACCGTAACCTATTCTTTTTGGCTTCCGGTCTCGTACTGACTTTTATAACCATTGCTATACCTGTGCAGTTGGATGGCAACTGGGTAACACTTTTATGGGCCTTGGAAGCTGTATTATTATTTTGGATCGGGCGTACAAAGAACGTAGCCGTATACGAGCACCTTTCCTATCCCCTTATGGGACTTGCCTTTCTAAGTCTTATGCACGATTGGGGATTAAGCTATAACGATGCCGGTTTTAAAGATGAAGCAGATGCTGTTCGCCCCTTTTTGAACATTACTTTATTGACATCGATATTAACGATAGCTTCCTATGCTTTCGTCAATTGGATTCATACGAAACATCCCATACAACGGAAAACGATATTATCTCAAATGATGTGGGTAGGTATGCCCGCCTTGCTGCTTGTGACCCTCTATTTTTCGTTCTATCTAGAAATTAATTACTATTGGGATAGTTTGTTTTTTGTCTCCGAGATAGAAATAGACAATCCGGATAATTATTCATATCCGCAGCATAATTATGACTTAAGAGAATTTAAAGCTATCTGGCTTATCAATTATTCGCTTTTGTTTGTGACGCTACTCGCTTTCATCAATATGAAAAAAATAAGAAGCAGGGTCTTGGGTATCATAACTTTGGTTTTAGGGCTATTGACGAGCCTAATATTCTTGACCAACGGTCTGTACATACTTAGCGAGCTTAGGGAAAGCTATTTGAACCAAGAACTAGCGGCATACTATAATATCGACTTCTTTAACATTGGCATCAGATACGTTGCCTTGGTGTTCTTCGGTCTGCTTTTGTTCACTATGCATAGACTCATACGGCAAGCTTTCCTTAGAATCAACTTTAAAATTCCGTTTGAATTGTTGATGCACACCGCCATTTTATGGGTTGCCAGCAGCGAGTTATTAAATTGGATGGATATCTCCGGCTCCAACCAGACCTATAAACTGGGACTTAGTATTCTTTGGGGCGTTTATGCTTTATTACTTATAGTTTTGGGTATTTGGAAAAAGAAAAAATACCTGCGTGTTGCTGCCATATCTTTATTCGGAATCACCCTGATAAAACTGTTTTTCTACGATATTGCGTCCCTTAATACCATTTCAAAAACTATCGTTTTTGTATCGCTCGGGGTATTATTATTAATTATCTCGTTCCTTTATAATAAATATAAACACGTTATTACAGAAGATGAAAACGAAGCTTAAAATTGCATTTTTGTTCGTAAGTGTTGGCGTAAGTTCTCTATTTGGTCAACTGAAAGAATACGAAAAGAAGATTCCTTTGAGCGGTATTACCGAAAAATGGCATTCCATACGGTTGCCCGAGACAATCTTTTCCGATATAAACGATGATTTTTCGGATATACGCATTTATGGCGAGACAGCAACGGATACCCTACAGGCACCTTACCTGTTGGACGTCTCGGCGGAAAAAAAAGTTCAGACGCCCATCGAATTTAACCTCATCAATCAAGTATCCAATACAAAAGGACAATACTACACCTTTCAATTAAAAGAACCGCTCACCATTGATAGAATTGGACTTCATTTTGCGAATACCAATTTTGATTGGAAAATAAATCTTGAGGGAAGTAATGATCAATCGGAATGGTTTACCATTCTAGAGGACTATAGAATTCTTTCCGTACGCAATAAGGATACCGATTATAAGTTCACGGATTTAAATTTTGCAAATTCCAAATACCGATACTTTAGGGTCTTGATAAAAACAAATGATGCGTTAACATTGGTGGACTCCAAGGTCTACACCCGTAAAAAAAGACCTGCCAAATATGTAAACTATGAAGTTTCCGAATATGAAAAGCGGGAAGAAGGGGAATCCACTATCATAGAAATCGATTTAAAAAAGCGTGTACCCGTTAGTCTTGTTCAGCTCCATATAGATAGTACCATATCTTACAAAAGACCAGTAACACTATCATACCTTTCGGATAGTGTACAGACCGAAAAAGGCTGGCAATACCGTTATAGAAATGTGCTTTCTACAACCTTATCTTCCGATACAAAAAACAATTTTACGTTTAATACAGTATTAACCCAGAAACTTAGGTTAGTCATAACCAACAGGGATAACGAAGCTTTGTATATTAATAATGCCGAAGTAAAAGGGTACGAATATCATTTGATAGCCCGCTTTACCAAACCAGCGAACTACTATCTGGTCTATGGTAATGAAAATGCGGATTTTCCCAAATACGATATTGAGGATTTAGTGTCCATAAAACTATCGGAAGCTCCTCTTTTAAGTTTAGGGAAGGAAGAAATTATTCCCAAAACACCACAAGTGAAAAACGCTCCACTGTTTGAAAATAAAATCTGGCTTTGGGCCATTATGGGACTCACTATTGTAGTACTGGGTGGCTTTACCTTTAAAATGATGCAGAAGAAAGCCTGAATATTGGATAACTAGTCATATCGATTATGTTTTCATATACCAATCTGTAGGTGAGACAAAAAATTTAATGATTTGAGATTCCTCCTCGTTCCTGGCTCGAAATGATACTCCTTATTCACTAAAATATTTTTCTGGTGAAGTGCGCCATATCGACAGAGCGATTCAGACAAAGCACTGAAGCGCGACGAGATATCTAAATGAAAAATCTTTTAAAGCCTGTTCCGAAGAAACACGAAGGACTCGTAACGGTATATGATTTATTATGGAAGAACACGTTTATCACTAAACAGGCTCCCCGTACAAATCAAAATCGGCCGCTTCGGTAATTTTCACGTTTACGAATTCGCCCTGCTTCACATAATGTTTGGCAGCATCGATTAAAACTTCATTATCCACATCGGGCGAATCAAATTCGGTTCTACCGATGAAATAGTTTCCTTCTTTTCGATCTATAATACACCTAAAGGTCTCCCCTACTTTTTGCTGATTGAGTTCCCAAGAAATCTGGGACTGTATTTCCATGATTTCATTGGCACGTTCTTGCTTCACTTCTTCAGGAACGTTATCCTCCAAATGATAGGCATGGGTGTTTTCCTCATGACTATAGGTAAAACAGCCCAACCGCTCAAAGCGCGTCTCCATGACCCAATTTTTAAGTGTCTGGAAATCTTCTTCGGTTTCTCCCGGATATCCGACAATCAAGGTAGTACGGATGGTCATTTCGGGAACGGCGGTCCTAAAATCCTGCAATAGTTTGGTGGTTTTGGCCTGCGTGGTCCCTCTGCGCATACTTTTTAAAATAGAATCCGAAATATGTTGTAACGGAATATCAAGATAATTGCAGACTTTGGGTTCCCTTTTCATAACCTCCAAAACATCCATCGGAAAACCAGTGGGAAAGGCATAGTGCAAACGTATCCATTCAATCCCATCTACTTTAACCAGTGCTTCCAATAACTCGGCAAGGTTTCGTTTTTTATATAAATCCAGTCCGTAATAGGTAAGGTCCTGTGCGATTAATATCAATTCCTTAACACCTTTGGCGGCCAACTTCTCCGCTTCGGTGACCAAATCGGCAATCGGTTTACTTTTATGTTTTCCGCGCATTAAGGGGATGGCACAAAAAGAACAAGGTCTGTCACATCCTTCGGCTATTTTTAAATAGGCATAGTTTTTTGGTGTTGTGGTCAATCGTTCCCCGATCAGTTCGTGTTTATAATCGGCCCCTAGCGCTTTTAACAA
This sequence comes from Maribacter algae, assembly GCF_047345745.1. NCBI lineage: Bacteria > Pseudomonadati > Bacteroidota > Flavobacteriia > Flavobacteriales > Flavobacteriaceae > Maribacter > Maribacter algae. Next base: position 48,951 of record NZ_JBLFES010000002.1, on the reverse strand, counting down.
GTTGGGCAATTCACTGGTCCCAAAATACTCGTCCACATCGGGAATCTCCTTTTGTAGGTCCGGCTTATACCGCTCGCTCAAACAACCGGTCACAAATACTTTATCCACTATCCCGGCCTCTTTCTTTTCTACATACTCCAAAATAGTGTTTACACTTTCCTGCTTTGCATTCGCTATAAAACCGCAGGTATTGATGACCACCACATTACCTTCCTCCTCATAGACCACTTCTTTGTCATTGGCCCGTAACTGGCCCATGAGCACCTCGGAATCGTACACATTCTTGCTACATCCGAGCGTGACTACATTGATTTTGTTCTTTTTAAGGGATTTTGTTCTCATAACTATAAAATGGTTCCCGTCTGGCAATACGTCGGGGCAGGCGCAAAAATACAACAAGGGTTATGAAGTATGCACAACTTACACGATTTCTTGATGTTTCGCGTTAAACCATAACATCAAATAGATGTCTAAGCTTAAAACCAGTATCATGAAAAAGCGGTTCATTCTACTAAATATTACCATGGGTCTGTTTCTGTTGGATTGTTCAAAGGATTCTACCTCCGAGCCAATAGAAAACCCAATGGATGACCCGGCGATGCTAGAAGCCTACTTTCCACCAATCGATTCCGATGAATGGGAAACAATTTCTTTGGATTTCCTTGGTTGGGATTCGGATGCCGAACAGCCGTTGTTCAACTTTTTGGAAGAAAGGAATACGGATGCTTTTTTGGTATTGAAGAACGGGCGAATTGTAATCGAAAAATACTTTGGCGATTTTACCCAAAATGACAATCACGTATGGAACTCCGCCGGAAAAAACCTGACTGCCATGACCACTGGTATCGCACAGTCGGAAGGGTTTTTATCCTTGGACGATGTTTCCGCCGATTACTTGGGAGCGGGCTGGTCCAACCTTACTACGGAACAGGAACAGAACATTACAGTTTGGAACCATCTGACCATGACCACCGGATTAGATTATACGGTCGATGATTTTTATTGTACCGATCCCGAGTGTTTGACCTATAAAAATGCTCCGGGCGATTTTTGGTATTACCATAATGCACCTTATACGTTGGTGACCGATATTATTTCCAATGCTACGGGGATGGATTTCAAGGATTATTTTGCCAACAAAATCAGGAACAAAATAGGAATGCAAGGGCTCTGGTTAAAACTGGGGTTCAATAACAATTATTTTAGTACCGCCCGAAGTATGGCCCGTTATGGAATTTTAAACTTGAATGAAGGCATGTGGGACGGTGAAGCTATTTTAACCGATAAAAACTATTTTGCCGAAATGACCAATACCTCGCAAGACTTGAACCAAGCTTATGGCTATCTCTATTGGTTGAACGGAAAGGAAAACTATCGCGTTCCCAGTTTGGAGGTTGCATTTTCGGGTAAGTTGATCCCTAACGCTCCGGAAGACCTTTATGCGGGTCTGGGCGCAAATGACCAAAAAATGTATGTAGTCCCCAGTGAAAAGTTGGTCATTATCCGAATGGGAGGGGACTCTGGAGAAACATTTTTGGGGCCTTCCAACTTTGACAACGAACTTTGGAACTTGTTAAATGCTATTTTAAAACGATAATAGAAGGAGCCTTGTTCGAGTAAATTTCATATATAACTTTTTGTTTCTCCTTACAAAGAAAAATAAAACGTAAAGTATTAATTCACTTTATTGGACTATAGTTTTTAATGGGAAAATCTGTCGTCTACAGTTACTTTTTCCAATTCTTGTTTAAACTCCCGTATCTCCCATAAATATATTTCGTTAAGATACTCGTTGTATTCATTATCTCTTTTGTAAGTAATGTTTTCTTCTGCTTTTGCGATATGCTTTTTTGCTAGTTCTAGTTTTCCCAATTTTGTATAGGTTTTCGCAAGACCAAAATAGGCTTCACAAATATGCTCCGATTGTGACAATGCTCTATTGAACTCTAAAATAGCTTTTTCAAAATGTTCAAGCTCATACTCACAAAGGCCCAGGTAAACAAAAGTTTGAATATCCGCCCAATCTTCTTTTTCATTTTTGATGTAGCGATTGAAACATACTATCGCCTTTGAAAAATCTTTCTTGCCAAAATAACACTCTCCTCTAAGAAAGTCAATATTTTCTCCCCAAGGTGCGTCCACAACATTTGGTGTCAAACTGTCCAACCTTTTAAAATCTTCCAACGCATCATCATATTCCCTAAGAAAACGAAGTTTCATATAACCGCGATAGCCTAAATGAAGTACAGGGTCAATTTCAACTGATTGATTTAAAAGTTCAAAACCTCTTGCATGATTTCCATATTTATTAAAGGCAACTGATTGTTCAAAATAGGCATTGGAATAGTCCGGATACTGAGCTTTTAATAAATCGAAAACTTGTTGGGATAACAGAGAACCTTGCATATGTTCCGCCATCGAAAACCTATCTTCTTTTGGGGCCAAGAAAACAAAGTATACTATGCACAATATGAACATTAGGAATATTGATGAGAATACTATTTTTAGAATTTTAAAAAACAGTTTCATGCCTTAAAAGATATCGGATACAAGTCCATTTGTTATTTTAAAATTGATAAAATAATAACTATCGTATTTTTTGCCGTTCTTGGTTTCAACTGTCCAATTTTTCAACTCTTTGACCAGCGATATTAGATGTTCCGTTTTGGCATTATCAAAATCTGTCGCTATGAGTTTTTTATTGATAGCTTTTACTCTAAAAATTCCCGTTTCGCCTTTACAATTGACTATGAAGCGTATTGTTATGGTACCACTTTTTTTTCCAAATGAGAGTTCGTCTTTTCTAATTTTTGGTAACAGTATATTTTTTATTGCTTTTTTTCCACCATTATAATCGGTTGAAAACATATAATACTGTCCAATTTGGTCTTTGTCACACAGATTTAGTTCGGTTTTATCAATCTTCGAATCGTAGGTAATGGATTCTATTTTGTTTTTAGTAAAATATCGTACCGAAAGGAAAATACCAACCGACAAGGCCGCAGTTGATATTAAAAATATGTTCCAGAAGTTTTTCAATCCAATCTTTGGTTAGGGATTTGCATGGCGAGGTTTTGTTAGGCAACGTTTTTTTCTGCGTTAAACATGCCCTGAATTGAAACTTTTAGGAGTGCCCTTTCAATTACTACTTTATTATGTTTTCTATTTTCAGGTTTTAATTGACTTTTTAATGATTCAAATTTCATTCCGAAAACCTGATGAAATCCAACATAGAATAGAGCGCTTAAGATAATTTGATTATGTTTTATTAAATCCTGCATATCTGCTTTAAACTCTTTTGAGTCTATTTGAATTTTTTTAGTTTCATCTAGATTGGAAATGCTTTTTGGTCTTGGCTCCTTAATTGGATATCCGTCATAATGTTTTACGCAATTTGAAATCCAGTTTATTTTCTTTGTTATCTTAAAATTATAGATAGTTTTATTAAGCTCTAAATCGAACTCTTTTTTGAGATATTCATTCATAGGTAGAAAATCATCTTCAAAATCCAATTCTTCAAAAAATTCATCCATTAAAGGAACTACGTTTTTTAGAAAGCTTTCATATTTATGATAAGCACCAACATAGCCTAACCGCACAGTTTCATAGTAGTTTTCCATATACTCTTCCTCCGTCAATTTAAAAGAACTTTTATATTTTGAGTGTTTTAGTTCTCTTTTGAAATCCTGCACGGATTTCAGGGAAGCAGGTAAATAATATTGAACAAATAGATTCTGAAATGCTTGAAATTCAGCAGCAAGTCTAACTACAAAATTGAATAGTTTTTTTCCTAATGAGTCAGTTTGGGTTAAATGAAAATTTGAAATTTTAGAAAAATCCGTTTGTAGGTTTTCAACTAGTGCATCTATGGAATTCTTTTTTCTCAAATTTTTGTTTTAAAAATTGCCAATAATTAAATACTGTTATTGACTATTACTCATACCCTTTAGGCATCTTTCGGTTGGGGAATTCTTTTTCATAAGCAGCGCCTAAACGCAATAGATCAGCTTCACTAAATGGTTTTCCAATAAAGGTTAAACTAATGGGTTCGCCGCTGGTTTTATAGCCCATAGGAATGGTAAGTGCAGGATATTTCGCAACGGCGGCATACCCGGCATGGTAATTATTAATGGAAAGGATAGCATCCAGATCGTGTGCATCCAAAGCGGTATCAAAGAAAGTGCGCCCGTTGTTTTCTAGCGTGGTTTTGACTTCCTCCAGACCTTCGGTAGTGGTGGAATCTGCCAAAATTCCTTCAAACAAAGCTTGCCCATAGGGAATACGCGTCAATGAATCGGCCGCATTAAATGTTACCGCATCTGAAATGGACTTAATCTTTACTTTTTCAGGATTTGTGTGCGTCTCAATATAGGCTGGCAGGTCATTTTTCATATCAATATTCAGGATACTTAAAAAACCGTCCATTGCCACTTCGGGAGGAGTAAATTCAGTGATTTCCGCTCCTTTGGCCCTTAAGTTTTCTATGGTCGTTCTGTAAATGGAATCGCTCTCCATCAAATTTTTAAAAGCTCCCAATCGCATTTGACTGAAATCCGTTGGATGCATTCCCGCAGAGATAATTCCAGGATATTGTTCTTGTACGGATTTACTGTCCGTTCCATCATAACCTGTCATTGCGGATAATAGCAAAGCATTGTCCAACACATTTTTGGTCATGGGGCCCGGCGTATCCAACGTACTGGAAATGGGTACGATGCCACTTCTGCTCAAAAGACCTATGGTTGGTTTTAGGCCCACTACAGAATTTTGACTACTTGGTGACAAAATAGAGCCCGATGTTTCCGTTCCTACCGCGGCAACAGCATAATTGGCCGCTACTGATGTTCCGCTACCGGAACTGGAACCTCCGGTTTCAAAAACACGTCTTCCATAAGGATTCAACGTTTGTCCTCCCACGGCACTATAGCCCACGGGACAGCCGCTACATAAGAAATAGGCCCACTCGCTTAAATTTACTTTCCCTAAAATCAATGCTCCTTCTTCTTTTAATCGTTTTACGATAAAAGCGTCTTCCACATCATTGTCCATCAACGCAATAGCACCTGCCGTTGTTTTCATACCGGCCGTATTGATATTGTCCTTTAATAAAATAGGCATTCCGTAAATAGGGTGTTTGGATGACGGGTGATTTCCCTCGCTTTTCAGTTTGTCCAAAGCCCTAGCTTGTTCCACTACCTCGTCATTTAAGGCAATGACCGTGTTTAAGGTTGTGGCATTATCCAACTCATACTTATAAATTCTATAGAGATAAAAAAGGGTCAATTCCTCATAACTCAGCTTATCTTCATCAATTAACTGCTGTAATGAAAAGATATTCTGCTCTAAAATGAGCGGTTTTAAAGTTTCATATTCGTCATCCGTCATTTTGGAAACCTCATCGTATAACGGGAGAAAAACATCATTTTTATCCAAAACTTTGGATTGGATAAGTTTGTACTGCATTCTGCCAATTTCATGGTCGGCATTTGCGGCAACTTCAATAGAATCATTATACGGTTGCCATAATACTACCTCTTCGACAGGCTTTTCCTGTTTACAACCTACAAATAGTATTAAAAAGATGGGAAATGATAATTTTCTTAAGACAAAATTAAATGAGTTTAGCATTTTGAAGGGTTTGTTATTGTGAATTCTAAATATAAGATTTCTCCCCTTCGGTAAAAAACCTAGTCAATTGTTTTTTAGAGTGGCTTGCCACTTTTTTATATTCTTCCGATTCATACGAACGAATTCATCTTTACCCTGTTTCTCTGCTAGCTCCAATGATTTTTGTGCAGAGCCGATAGCCGATTCATAATCTTCCAAAGCCGCTTGGACCAATGATTTTACGCGATGGAAATAATATGTATCGCCGCCTTTTTCTATAGCATTGTTCAATAATTGAAGTGCTTTTGGGTATTCGATGCCTTGTTCTTGATAATACCTTGCGATTTCATAGAGTGTCTGTGCGGATAGATCGGTCTTTAGTTTTTCGACTATTTGTGCCGTCATCATCGCTTTGGTGTCAAAATACATAGGTACAGTAATTTTTGTATGCGCCCAATGCCAGACCATATCTAGGGAATTATGGGTAATATTGTCAAAATCGATTTGAAAATTTTCCTGAAAAGACAGTGTTTTTATTGGTTTTACTTTGATGCGCAATGCATCTTCCTGCGGGTCATAGTTATTTCTTCCATCGCCCCAATGAGTGGTATTCTTGTGAAATACAATTTCCCAAGTGTCCTTTTCGGGAAAAGCGTATAGTGCATAGGTTCCTTTGGGAAGTGTTTTTTCTTGAATGGTCACATCGGAATCGAACGTGATTTTTGTAGATTCATTGGCACCCACACGCCAAATACGACCATAAGGTACCAAGCCCGGTTGACCCTCCGTACGAAAACCAAAAATTTTTCGCCCTTTGGTAGCTGGCCTTGAGTAATCTACAGTGATTTCAGAAAGCCCTACGTTTTGTGTAATACTAGAAAACGGGCTGGCTTTGGGATGCTCGATTTGGGACCAACTCACGGTGCAAAAACAAAGTATACAGAATAATACAGCTAGTTTCAATTTTTAATATTGAAGAAAGAATCTACAAATTCATACTTATTGAATACTTGTAAGTCTTCGATACCTTCCCCTACGCCAATATACTTTACGGGAATCTGGAACTGATCCGAAATACCGATGACCACACCCCCTTTTGCCGTACCGTCCAATTTGGTCACCGCCAGTGATGTTACCTCGGTCGCCTTCGTAAATTGCTTGGCCTGCTCAAATGCATTTTGCCCGGTAGACCCGTCCAATACCAAAAGCACTTCGTGCGGCGTGTTTTCCACCACTTTCTGCATCACCCGTTTTACCTTGGTCAGCTCGTTCATTAAATTGACCTTATTGTGCAAACGCCCGGCCGTATCTATAATCACTACGTCCGCATCTTGCGTAACCGCGGAGCTTAGCGTATCAAAAGCTACGGACGCAGGGTCGCTTCCCATCTGTTGTTTTATGATGGGTACATCTACCCGATCCGCCCAAACCTGTAATTGGTCAATTGCTGCTGCCCTAAAGGTATCCGCTGCCCCCAAAACTACTTTAAGGCCTTGGTTCTTAAATTGATATGCCAACTTACCTATGGTCGTGGTCTTACCGACACCGTTAACGCCAACGACCATAATCACATATGGCTTTTTGTCTTTGGGCACTTGAATCTCTGCTGCTTCCCCGGTATGCGTTTCAGATAATAGACCCGCAATTTCTTCCCGGAGAATACTATTTAATTCATCCGTACCTACATACTTATCTTTTTGGACCCTAGCTTCTATACGTTCTATAATCTTGAGCGTTGTGCTCACGCCAACGTCAGAAGAAACCAATACCTCTTCCAGATTATCCAATACGTCATCATCCACTTTGGATTTCCCTACAACGGCTTTTCCCAGTTTGGAAAAAAAGCTCGTCTTGGTCTTTTCCAAGCCCTTATCCAAAGTCTCTTTTTTCTCCGATGAAAAAATCTTTTTAAATAAACTCATGCTGTAATCAATAGTTCATCAAATATAAAAATTAAAAAAGCCCCTCTCGTATGAAAGGGGCTTTTACTTCTTAAAAGAAAAGAATCTTATTTTTTTGCAATCCACTCGTTCACCATTTCCGGTGCCATTACGGATTCTACAAAAGTGTAAGCCCCTGTTTTAGGAGACTTTACCATTTTTATAGCTTTTGTTAATCTTTTTGAGCTTGTTTGTAAACTCGCTACCGTCTTCTTTGCCATGACTTCTTATTTTATCTCTTTATGAACCGTCATCCTCTTAAGGATAGGATTGAATTTTTTCAATTCCATACGCTCAGGAGTATTCTTTTTATTCTTTGTAGTAATGTATCTAGAAGTTCCAGGTTGTCCTGACTCTTTATGCTCGGTACATTCTAAAATAACTTGAATTCTGTTGCCTTTCTTTGCCATCTTACGCTAATTTTAAAGGATTACTTTACCAACCCTTGTGCCCTTGCTTCTTTCAACACTGCGGAAATACCTTTCTTGTTGATACTCTTTAAAGCTCTTGCAGAAACTTTCAAAGTGATCCAACGGTCTTCTTCAGGAATGTAAAAACGCTTCTTGGAAAGATTTACGTCAAATCTCCTTCTGGTCTTGTTGATAGAGAACGATACGTTGTTCCCGAACATAGCCCTCTTTCCCGTAATTTCACAAACTTTTGACATTGTGTCGAATTTTATTTTAAACAGGGTGCAAATTTATATCATTTTTATCTTTCAGCCAACAATCTACTTCACATTTTTAAAATTTCTTTCTGAAGCAGCTCAAACGCCTTGTTTACGGACTTTTTCACTATTCTTGTCCGGTGATTGCCCATGTTGAATTTTTCGGCAAAAACCCTATTTGGAGTGACAATGGCAATGAAAACCGTACCCACTTCAGCATTCGAATCTCCTTTTGTTGGACCGGCGTTCCCTGTGGTAGCAATAGCAAAATCTGACTTTAATAATTTTTGAGCTCCTTTGGCCATCGCTACAGCAACCGCTTCACTTACCACGGAATGTTTTTCTACCAATTCCTTAGGAACGCCAAGCACGTTGATTTTAACCTCCGTAGCATAACTTACCACGCTGCCTTTAAAATAGGCGGAAGCTCCAGGAATAGCGGTCATGGTCTTGGCTATTTTTCCTCCGGTAAAACTTTCGGCCGTGGCCAAGGTCAGCTTTTTTTCGGTCAGTAATTTAGCGATCAACTGCTCCAAAGTTTCTTCATCCTCTATACCATAAACGATATCCCCAATCAATGAAACCAATTTCTTGGATTCCTTGGCTATCCCATCCTCCAATAGGGAACGCTCAAACCCTTTCGCGGACATTCGTAACCTAACTCTTCCCAAACTCGGCAAATATGCCAGTTTTATAAAAGACGGCAGTGCATTTTCCCAAGCTTCTATACGTTCCGCTATGGCGCTTTCTCCCAACCCATACGTGACTATGGTCTTATGAATGATGTAAGGACGTTCATAAAACTCGGTAATTTTAGGAATTACACGATTCGTAATCAGGTTTTTCATTTCAAAAGGAACGCCCGGCAAGGACACAAAAACCGTATTGTCTTTTTGGAACCACATTCCCGGAGCGGTACCAAACTCATTGTACAATACCTCGGCGGTACTCGGTACCATGGCCTGTAGCCTATTCATGTCCGAAATTGGGGTAGTAATGTGTTTGGCAAAGAGTGCTTCAATATGTTCCAATACCTTTTTATTCTTCACCAAAGAATCTTGAAAATATTCGCAAAAGGTGTGTTTGGTAATATCATCCTTGGTAGGGCCCAAACCTCCGGTAACAATCACTAGATCAACTCGAGATTGTGCATCTGCAAGTGCCTTGAGTATATGTTCCCTATCATCTTGAATTGATGTAATCTGGTACACGGAAACACCAATCTTGTTAAGTTCTTTGGAAATAAAGGCAGAATTGGTATCCACTATTTGACCAATGAGAATCTCATCGCCAATAGTGATGATTTCGGCAAGCATTATAGATTGAAATCGTTTTTTAACTCTCCGATTACCTGATGAATGTCTGTTTTTAAAATCGGAAAAAGTGTCTGGATATCGCCCATATTCGCCTCGTTTTTCCCCAAGTTTTCTATTTCTAGGGCCACTGCACGAGTCTGCTCCATCCCCAATAGATCCACATTGGGTTTTATCTTGTGCGCCATCTTGTAGACTTGCTCATAGTTTTTTTCTTCCAAAGCGGTTTCCAAAGCTTCTAGATCATCAGGAACTTCTTCAAGGAAAACAGTGATTACAGAGTTTATAAAATCCTCATCACCATCTGCCATTTCATTAATTTTATCTAAGCTATAAATCATTATTTTATTTTTACCGTAAATAGTTCTTCACCTTCCAAACTTCCCCTAAGATAGTCATTCGCACTTACTTTACCAACGCCTGCCGGTGTGCCCGTAAAAATGACATCCCCCTTTTTTAACATGAAGAACGTAGAGACGTAACTTATTATTTCATCTATTTTCCACAGCATCAGACTTGTATTTCCTTCTTGAACGATTTCCTCGTTCTTTTTTAGATTGAAATTTAGATTGTTTAAATTTTTAAAATTATTTTTTGGTAGCCATTTCCCAATGACCGCTGCGCCATCAAAACCCTTGGCTTTTTCCCAAGGCAATCCTTTTGATTTGAGTTGAGCCTGTAAATCTCTGGCCGTAAAATCTATCCCTAAACCTATTTCATCGTAATACGAGGGCGCAAATTTTTGTGCAATGTGCTTGCCTACCTTTTTGATCTTCACCAACACTTCTACCTCGTAATGAATATCATCTGAAAAATCGGGTATATAAAAATCTTGCTGCTTGGGAAGTACGGAAGAATCCGGTTTTATGAACACAACGGGCTCCGAAGGTCTTTCATTCTGTAGTTCGGTAATATGGTCCGTATAATTTCTACCGATGCAAATAAGTTTCATACGCTTTTAGCGGATTATCAGCTTAGTTTATTGTTTAGTTTACTTAGCTTAATTTGTGTCAATATTTTTTTGGTGTACAATGGAAAATCGGCATTCAAGATCCAACCGAAATAACCTGGCTCCTTTTCGAGTACGTCATGTACTTTCTTACCTTTGTGTTTCCCGAAGGAAAAAATCTCTTCGCCTTCCTCGTCCAAAGCGATAAACCCGGCAAAATCTACCAATTGTTTTCTTCTTGAAAATTCCGAAAGCTTCTTGATATTATTTTCCAATTCTGGATAGCGGTCCAATTGGGACAGCAATACTTCATAAGTGGCCAAGGTATCCGCCTCCGCACTATGGGCATCCGTAAGGTCCTTATCACAATAAAACTTGTATGCCGCACCTAAAGTACGTTTCTCCATTTTATGAAAAATGGTCTGCACATCTACCGAAACCGTATTCTTCATATCAAAATCGATATCCGCACGTAGCATTTCTTCGGCCAATAAGGGAATATCAAATCGGTCCGAGTTGAATCCGCCCAAATCACTATCCTTTATCATCTTATAAATCTCTTTGGACAGCTGTTTGAAGGTGGGTTCATTGGCGACTTTCTCATTGGAAATACCATGAACGGCAACGACTTCCTCAGGAATATGCATTTCTGGATTCACCAACCACGTTTTACTTTCTTTGTTTCCGTTGGGGAAAACTTTTAGGATAGAAATTTCTACGATCCTGTCTTTGGCAACATTGACACCTGTAGTTTCCAAATCGAAAAAACAAATGGGTCGGGTGAGTTTTAATTCCATTTTTTTGGGACTTTTAGCAAATATAAGTGTTCGCCTCTAGCAGAGAAACTAAAAACCTCTTGTTTCGTTAAACAGTAAAAGTGGTTTAAATCTCGCGATTCACATCCCAAGCTTCCAAATAATCGGCAACCGCTTTGGCGAACATACTTCCCAGAGCACCGTTGACCACTCTATGGTCATAACTGTGCGAGAGGTACATCTTGCTACGGATACCAATAAAATCTCCTTCCGAAGTCTCTATCACCGAGGGGATCTTACGAATTGCGCCCAAGGCCAATATACCCACTTGCGGCTGATTGATAATAGGTGTGCCGAAAACACTGCCAAAAGTACCCACGTTGGTCACCGTGTAGGTGCCGTCCTGAACCTCATCTGGTTTCAAGGCGTTGTTCCTGGAACGATCGGCCAGATCATTGACCACTTTTGCCATGCCGACCAAATTCAACTGGTCCGCATTTTTGATGACAGGGACAATGAGATTTCCATCCGGTAGGGCTGCCGCCATACCGATATTGATATTCTTCTTCTTTATGACGTTATCCCCATCTACGGAAATATTCATCATTGGGTATTTTTTCAAGGCCTTTGCCACAGCTTCCATAAAGATGGGCGTGAACGTTAACTTTTCGCCTTCTTGTTTTTGGAATTGGTCTTTCATCTTATTACGCCAATTCACGATATTGGTCACATCCACTTCAATAAAACTCTGCACATGTGCCGATGTAGCGACACTATCCGTCATATGTTTTGCAATGAGTTTCCCCATTCTGGACATGGCAATGACTTCGTCTCCCTTAGCAGATTGTACTGGAGTATTTGCAGTTACCTTCTCTACAGCCGCTGGTTTAACGGGTTCTGGGGCGGGAGCACTTTTAGTTTCCGATATCGCTTCTTTAGGTTTCGGAGGGGTGGTCCCATTTTCACCGCGACTTTCCACGTACGCGATAATATCGTTTTTGGTAACCCTACCTTCCTTGCCAGAACCGGAAAGCGCATCCAACTCATCAAGGGAAATACCTTCTTTTTTTGCAATATTCTTCACTAAAGGGGAATAGAAGCGTTCAGACCCGCTATAATCCTGTACCGATGTCGTAGTCGTTTCTTTTGCTTTTATCATGGCAGATTCCGCAGCCGCTACCATTTCCTCTTCAAAAGGTTCCTCCTCAACAGTTTCCGTAGTTTTTTGTTTCTCCTCTACAGCATCACCATCCGTTTGAATAATAGCTACCGTTTCACCCACTTTTATCACATCGTCTATGTCAAAAAGTTTTTCGACCAAAACACCATCTACTTCACTGGGAACCTCACTGTCTACCTTATCCGTAGCGATTTCAAAAATCGCCTCGTCCATTTCAATAGTATCTCCCACTTCTTTCAACCATGAGGTCAAAGTCGCTTCCGCGACACTTTCGCCCATACGTGGTAGTTTTAATTCAAATTTTGACATATCAATAATTTAAAGCCATATCTGGCAGTATTTTTTGCAAAAATAATAAAATTTAGACCGCTTAACTGATTTTACCATACTTTTAAGAATCATCAGTTAGACTTCAGGGAACCTTCAAAAGGCACCCGGTTCAAGATGCTCCGGCCTAAGGTAATCTCATCTGCATACTCCAATTCATCACCAACAGCTATTCCTCTGGCAATAGTTGATGTACGTACCTCCATCCCATCAATCTGTTTGTAAATATAAAAATTGGTGGTATCGCCCTCCATCGTGGAACTTAACGCAAAAATAAGTTCCTTTATTTCGCCCTCTTTTACCTTATTTACAAGCGACATTATTTTTAAATCCTGGGGGCCAATACCTTCCATTGGAGAAATTTTACCTCCAAGAACATGGTACAATCCCCTAAACTGACCTGTATTTTCAATGGCCATTACATCCCGTATGTCCTCTACCACGCAGACCAAACTGGCATCCCTTTTTGGGTTGGCGCATATTTCACAAGTGGGCATATCCGAAATATTATGGCAATTATCACAGTAACGGACCGTGCTTCTTAATTTAGAGATTGCCGTGGAAAGGTGTTCTGTTTGGGTCTCTGGCTGTTTTAACAAATGTAATACCAAACGGAGTGCCGTACGCTTACCAATGCCCGGTAATTGGGACATTTCATAGACCGCGTTTTCCAATAATTTTGAAGAAAAATCCATTCCGTAGCGTTTGGGCATAAAATTACGTACTATTTTTACTTTTTGTACTTTGCCAATAAATTATTTCTCATGTCCGGTGCACACATTCTCTTCCTAATCGGTGGATATTTTTTGGTATTGTTGATTATCTCCTACTTCACCGGAAAAAACGATTCCAACGAAGATTTTTTTAAGGCCGGAAAACAATCGCCGTGGTATCTGGTCGCTTTTGGAATGGTGGGTGCCTCCCTGTCCGGAGTTACCTTTATTTCCGTTCCCGGTTGGGTAGAAGCATCCCAGTTTAGCTATATGCAAGTGGTTTTAGGCTATTTTCTAGGGTACTTTATTGTTGCTTTTGTGCTTTTGCCCATCTATTACAAACAGAATGTAACCAGTATTTATGAATATTTGGACAATCGTTTTGGTTTTGTGAGCTATAAGGTAGGTGCAATTTCATTCTTTGTTTCAAGGGTCTTGGGTGCTGCTTTCAGATTGTTTTTAGTCGCTATTGTGCTACAACAATTTGTTTTTGATGCTTGGGGTGTACCTTTTGAAGTTACCGTTACGCTTTCTATCCTCCTTATTTGGATATACACTTTTAAAGGGGGGATAAAAACCATTGTTTGGACAGATACGTTACAAACGTTGTTCATGCTACTATCCGTAGGGCTATCCATCTATTTTATTCTAGACCAATTGGATTGGACTTTTGGTGAATTTTTAGGCTCCGATGAACTATCTAACTATAGTAAAACCTTTTTTACGGATGATTTTTTCGCCAAAAACCATTTCCTGAAATCGTTTTTAGGGGGCATGTTCGTTACTATTTGCATGACAGGTCTTGACCAAGATATGATGCAAAAAAACCTCACATGCAAAAACCTGAAAGAGGCACAAAAAAATATGGTTTCTTTTAGTGTGGTCCTGGTCATAGTGACTTTTGTATTCATGCTGTTGGGAGCCTTACTGTTCATTTATGCCAACAAATACCAAATAGCGTTACCGTTGATGGACGGCAAACCCAAATCTGATTTATTGTTCCCAGAAATAGCCTTGAACAGCGGTTTGGGCATCATGGTAGCCATTACGTTCATGCTTGGCCTCATTGCTGCGGCCTATAGTAGCGCGGATAGTGCGCTCACTTCTTTGACCACCTCTTTCTGTGTGGATTTTTTAGGTACCGAAAAAAAGGAAAGAGCTTTGGCCAGACGCATACGCCGGTTTACCCATGTAGGTATGAGCTTACTGCTTATTGTTGTGGTCATTGCATTTAAATACATTCTAGATAAGAACGTGATTGACGGTCTACTTACCGTAGCGTCTTATACATATGGGCCTTTATTGGGACTTTTTTCCTTCGGTATTTTCACCACGTATAAAGTGAGGGATAATTATGTTTGGTTGGTGGCGCTTGCATCCGTAACCCTCATTGTATTGCTCGCCAAAATACCATCTGAATCATTAGGTGGTTATATTTTTGGATATGAATTATTGCCCCTGAACGGATTGCTGACTTTCTTGGGTCTATTTCTTATCAGAAAAAAGTGAGCTAATGGAAAAATTACCATTATACATTCCAATAGTTTTTTGTTTGACCGTATTCCTGACGCTGGCACTTTTCTATTGGATCGTAAAAAATGCCAGCGTTCCTAAAATCAGAAAAAAAGCGAATCTTATCTTGTTATTTTTACTGGCATGGATAGCGGTACAGGAAGTTCTGGCCGCCAAGGGCGTTTTTTACGAAAATCTTGAGGTACTGCCGCCAAGAATATTTCTTCTGGGTATTCTTCCTGTCATCACTGTTATGTTTTTGCTCTTTCTGACCAAAACAGGAAAACGTTTTATAGATAGTCTATGCATCAAAAAGTTAACGATAATTCATCTTGTTCGCATTCCCGTGGAATTTACATTGCTCTGGTTGTTTCAGCAGAAAGTAATCCCCATTATTATGACTTTTGAAGGATGGAATTTTGATATCATCATGGGACTTACGGCACCATTGATATTTTATTTCGGTTTTAAGGGGAAATTGCTTCGACGTCATTTTCTTTTGGTTTGGAACGGTATCGGCATTCTGTTTTTAGCAATCATTTTTATCATCGCTGTGCTCTCCGCTCCTTTCCCCTTACAACAGTTTGCATTTGACCAACCAAATGTTGCGCTTTTATACTTTCCATATAATTTGCTGCCAACCTTTATTGTTCCCGTTGTAGTATTGAGTCATTTTATTTTGATACGAAAGCTCATCAGACTGAAACCAGAAGATGAAAAGGATTTATAGCAACTTTTGAAATAATTTCACCATCTCTCCTATGACCATTCAACGACATTTTTTTGGAGAACTTTTTATATTGATGCGTTAAAATTCTCTAAAACTTTTTACTGTTATGCTTTTGTGATGTTTAGCTTCTATGTTTGTTCTAAAATTATTTCACATGAAAAAGTATATTCAAATCATAGCAATACTAGTGTTCGTATGTGGTGTAACATATAGCAGTGCACAATCTATCATAAAGCAAAGCGAAGAATTAGGCCAAGTACATTGGTATAGGGACTATGACAAAGCAGTTGCACTTTCAAAAAAACAGAACAAGGATATTTTAATTCTTTTTCAGGAGGTTCCGGGATGCAGCACCTGTCGTAATTACGGACATAATGTATTGAGTAGTCCACTTATGGTAGAAGCCATTGAAAACTCTTTTATTCCATTAGCGATATTTAATAATAAAGGTGGAAAGGATAGGGAGGTTTTGAATAAATTCAATGAACCTACTTGGAACAATCCAGTCGTCAGAATCGTTGATTTTAATGGCAAGGATGTTGTACAGCCTATTAACAGAGATTATTCAGTATCTACCTTGAGTAAAAGAATTATAGAGGCTTTGGAAAGTAGGAATGCTGAGATTCCCGGCTACATCAATTTACTGGAAAAAGAGCTCTCTACTTCTGAAAGAGGAAATTTGGAAGAAGCACATTTTAAAATGTACTGTTTTTGGACCGGGGAAAAACAACTTGGTAAAGTAGATGGCGTGGTAAGTACAAAATCCGGTTTCGCCGATCATAGCGAAGTTGTAAAAGTTAAGTATGACCCGACCGTTGTAGACAAGGCTACTTTAGAAAACTATGCCCAAAAGAACAGCTTTAAGCCAATTGATGCCAGTAGAACCTATAGGCCGGCGAAAAATGATATCCACTATTATTTAAGACATACCGATTATAGGTACATTCCTTTGACGGAATTGCAGCAGACCAAAATAAATAGTGCTTTGGGCAGCAGAAGGTCCGGATATGAGTATCTAAGCCCTAAACAACTTATTTGGTTGAACAAAGTGATGCATTCCAAATTAAAAGGGAAAAACTTATTGGAAACTAATTTTGAGGAAGCGTGGGCATTGAAAGAAAAAGAATCCATGATAGCCTCAAACAATAAATAAAATCCCGGCCACTTTATCAATATTGTCCCGTAGCCAAAAGGACAAGCGTACAGGCGACTTCAACATGAACATGATGTTGACGCAACAACTCATAAAATTCAGGATTTTCCGTACCTGGATTAAAGATGACCCTTTCCGGTCTTAAATCAATAATTGCCCGATAATATTCCTCCTGCCGTTTGGGGTTCAAATACAATGTAACGGTATGTAAATCTTTGTAATCCGTCAAATCCGTCATTATTTCAACAGACCGAACCTTACCCGACCGAAGTCCGTAAGCGACCGTAGGAATTTCATTATCCAATAAACGATTGATGGCAATATTACTATAACGATTTGGTTTTAAGGAAGCTCCAAACACAAGTGTCTTTTTCATTTGTTAAGAAGGATGTTAAACTTTAAACAGAACTGTAACTATTTCATAAAAATTTCGTCTCTTAGTAATGGCAAAGAAGTTTCCCCTAACGTACTTATAAATTATAAATGTTGTTGATAACGCTATATATTTATAGTTAATGGTTAGTGTTTAGTATAGCCTATCAGCACAAGAAACCCGGACTTTGTTCGGGTTTCGTTTTTTGGCCATATCTAGTCCAACCGACATTTTGTTTAATTTTTAGCACGTTAAGTTTGCGTTAAAAAACTACTGAAATGTAACAATTGTACTTTAAAAGTAGTCTATTGTATAAGGATGAACCCAGACTATGAATTGGTTGGTTTTCTTGTTTGGAATTCATCTGAAAACCCGTGGTTTTTGCCACGGGTTTTTATATTTTGTTCCTTACCAACGTATAATGGCGCTGCCCCAGGTAAATCCGCTGCCAAAGGCTGCAAGAACTACTAAATCCCCAGAATTTACCTTTCCGGACTCCCAAGCTTCGGTCAGAGCGATAGGTATGGAAGCGGCAGTTGTATTTCCGTATTTCATGATATTATTGAATACCTGATTATCCTCTAAGCCAAATTTCTTTTGAATGAACTGTGAAATCCTCAAATTGGCCTGGTGCGGTACCAACAAATCAATGTCCGAGGGTTGTAATTTATTTTTGGCCAAACCTTCCATAATGACTTCGCTAAAACGAACAACGGCATTCTTAAAAACAAATTGACCGTTCATATACGGAAAATAAGACTCATCATTTGGGTTGTTCTCCTCAATAATATCCGTCACCCATCTTTTGCCCATTCCAGGAGCGATCAAAGAAAGTTCCTCCGCGTGTTGTCCTTCCGAGTGCAAGTGTGTGGAAAGTATTCCTTTATGGGTGTCTTCCTCCCTTGTTAAAACTGCTGCTCCGGCACCATCGCCAAAAATTACCGAGACTCCCCTACCCCTAGTGGTCATGTCCAAACCTTGGGAATGCAGTTCTGAACCTATGACCAAAATGTTGTTGTACATACCGCTCTTTATGTACTGGTCTGCCACAGAAATTCCGTAAATGAATCCCGAGCATTGATTGCGCACATCTAAAGCACCCACGGTTTTTATCCCTAAATCTCTTTGTACCAAAACACCGGGCCCAGGAAAATAGTAATCAGGGCTTAAGGTCGCAAAGACAATAAAATCGATATCATCCTTGTCAATCCCGGCACGTTCAATAGCTATTTTAGCAGCTTTTACACCCATTGTAGTGGTTGTATCCCCGTCACCCTTTATGACATGCCTGCGTTCTTTGATTCCCGTTCGTTCCTGGATCCATTCATCATTGGTATCCATCATTTTGGATAAATCATCATTAGTGACCACATTTTCAGGAACATAGTAGCCTAATCCTATTATTTTTGAGTTATACATTCGTATAATTTTGATTTAATCAACTATTTGAATCAACTAGCTTTGCAATATAATCAACTATTTGCAATCCATTGTAATTTAAACGAATCCTACAGATTCATCGGACATTAATAATTATTAGTCTAAATATTTTTGGAAATGGTTCACCTTAATTTTTGCCTTAAGGTCATGGAGTAAATTATACAATCCGAAAAATGTTCTATTCATGTAAATGAAATGTTTAGAGCCCCTGTTGCCGTTCATTTTACGAAGTTCCTTGTCAGAAGAAAAACGCTCGCTCAACTGGGCCACTTGGTTCCAAAAGGTGTCGTCACCAAAATCAAATTCTTCATCATGAAACGGAGATGTAAACAAGCTTAACAACTCATGAAATAAGGCTTTGAAGAATTTAACCTCTTTTGGAGTGTCATTGGGCATCAATATTTCAAGCTCGTACATTTTTTCGGTAAAAATGGCATCATTCGAAATATTCTCTTTTTGGGCAAGTTCAAAGTAGGGTCTGTAAAAAGAATCCGGAACTTCTTTGATGCAACCAAAATCAATCGCGATTAATTCATCGGTTTCACTGATCAAAAAATTGCCGGGATGCGGATCTGCGTGCACCTTTCTAAGCCCGTGAATTTGGTACATGTAAAAATCCCATAAAGTCTGTCCCAATTTATTACCTAGTTCTTGGGAGAAATTTGTTTTTACGAATTCTCCAAGATGTTGTCCTTTCATCCAATCCATAGTAATAATACGTTCACTCGAAAGATTCTCGTAATACTCTGGAAAGATCAAATTGTCTAGTTTAGAACAAGCTTTGGTAATTTCTTGGCTTTGCGCTATTTCCAATAAATAATTGGTCTCTTCTATTAGCTTGTCCTCTACCTCTTTAAAATATTTGTCGGAGTCTTTTCCCTTAATATTGAACATTCTAATAGCAATGGGTTTTACCAAAGCTAAATCACTGCTTATACTCTGTGCCACTCCTGGGTATTGAATTTTCACCGCCAGTTCCTTTCCATTTTTAGTAGCCTTGTGAACCTGCCCTATGCTTGCCGCATTTATGGAATCTTTCTCAAACGTATCGTAGATATCTTCAGGATACTTTCCCAAATATTTATTGAATGTCTTACGGACCAAGGGAGCGGATAGTGGTGGTACCGAAAATTGGGACAAGGAAAATTTTTCTACGTAGGCATTCGGCAAAAGATTTTTCTCCATGCTCAACATTTGCGCAACTTTTAACGCACTGCCTTTTAAACTTTTGAGTCCATCATAAATATCCCCGGCATTGTCCTCATTAAGTTCATCCCTGGTAAGTTCCGGATTTACCAGTTTTTTACCGTAGTACTTCGCATAGTTACCCCCAATTTTAACACCGGTTTTAACAAGCTTACTAGCGCGTTCAATTTTTCCAGTAGGTATTTTATCCAGTGTTTTCAATAGATCTTATTTTTAGGATTAGGCAAAATTTTCTTTGTAGAGAAATTTTCCAAAATCAAGTATATTGTCCAAAGGCGTATTGTCAAAAAGGTCAAAGATGGTGTTGACAGATTTCTCAATGGCCAAATCTGTCTTCTCGAAACTCGGTGAATCGTCGTTCATCCAAAATTTCAGAATGAACATAAATTGTAACCACGCGCCTTCCGAAAAAATTGTAGGATTGTGTTTGGTAATTCCATAGGTTTTATTGGCATTGCCATCTTCAATTAAATCTTTTGCAAAATGTTTTATATTCTTCCTAAGCGCTTTTAATTGTTCCAGATTTTTCATCGGGCTACGCTCGTGCTTCAACGTAAACAATACATAACTTCTGTTCAATGTCAACATTTCAAAGAAAGTGTAGAAAAAAGTAAGCATTTTATCCTTGTTCGAAAAAGACTCATATTCTTTGTTCTTTTCCATTAATGCAATCGTGTTTGAAAAAAATTGTTCCCAAATACCTTTTTGTAAAGACGAAATCGAACCAAAAAAGAGATAAAAATCCTCTTCCTTGATTTTATTGATTTTACAAAATTTATAGACCGACTTTGGCACCATCTCATGTTCCAAAACATAGTCCATATACATGGAAACGATATCGTTAGCTGTAATTTTCTTCGTTTTTGTGGCCATATGATTGTTTTATCTTTAAAGTTAAACCGAATTATGGAAAGGGAGCAGGTTATCTAAAAGTTTGACTTTTATTTAGCAAAAACGTGCTTTCGAGAGAAAGCACGTTTTCAAACAACCTAACCAATAAATAATCAAAACGTGATTATACTTTTAGAAATCTTTTTCATAGCAATTTCTTATAATCACAATGTAAAGATAAGTAATGTTTAACTTTTAATAAAATTAATTAAACAAAAAATATGTTAAACTTTTACATAAGTATATATGTCAGTTTGTCATTGAATGCAAGTATGGTATTTTTTTTGTCACTTGGACGTACAAACCACAGTTAATGGTTTTTTATAAAATAGTTTAATACATAAAAAGAATATAAGCATTATGACAACAGGTAAAATAAATGTTTCGGTAGACAACATATTTCCGTTGATCAAGAAATTTTTGTATAGCGATCATGAAATTTTTCTAAGGGAATTAATATCCAATGCAACGGATGCCACTTTGAAATTAAAACATCTTTCTTCTATCGGAGAGGCAAAAGTGGAATATGGTAATCCCATGATCGAGGTCAAAGTGGACAAAAAAGGAAAAAAACTTCATGTTATTGACCAAGGTTTGGGAATGACGGAGGACGAAGTGAAAAAATACATCAATGAAGTGGCATTTTCCGGTGCCGAGGAATTTCTGAACAAGTATGAGGACTCTGCCAAAGATTCAGGCATTATAGGGCATTTTGGACTTGGTTTCTACTCGGCCTTTATGGTAGCGGACAAAGTGGAAATAATCACCAAAAGTTTTAAGGAAGAACCAGCGGTACATTGGTCTTGTGACGGTTCACCTACCTTCAACATTAAAAAATCCAAAAAAGAGGAGCGTGGTACGGAGATCATCTTACATATAGCAGATGATTCCAAAGAGTTTTTAGAGGATAGCAAGATCAGTGAGCTATTGAACAAGTATAACAAGTTCATGCCCGTTCCCATCAAATTCGGAACCAAAACAGAAACCCTTCCCAAACCGGAAGGCGCCAAGGAAGATGACCCGGCTCCTACGCAAGAGGTAGATAATATTGTAAACAATCCAAATCCGGCATGGACCAAACAACCTGCCGATCTAAAAGAGGAAGATTATAAGAGTTTCTACAGGGAATTATATCCCATGCAATTTGAGGAACCATTGTTCAATATTCATTTGAACGTAGATTACCCTTTTAACCTTACCGGTATTCTATACTTCCCAAAATTGACAAATGATCTGAACATCCAAAAAGATAGGATACAATTATATCAAAATCAGGTTTTCGTAACGGATAACGTAGAAGGTATTGTACCAGAATTTTTGACTATGTTACGTGGCGTAATAGATTCACCGGACATTCCGCTGAACGTTTCCCGTTCCTATTTACAGGCCGATGGTGCCGTTAAGAAAATATCGTCCTACATCACAAGGAAAGTGGCCGACAAATTAAACTCGCTCTTTAAAAACAACCGAGAGGATTTTGAGGCAAAATGGAACGATATTAAAATCGTCATAGAATACGGAATGCTTTCCGAGGATAAATTCTTTGAAAAAGCGGATAAGTTTGCCCTATACCCAACCGTAGATGAATCTTTCTTCACATTTGAAGAATTACAGGAGAAAATAAAAGGAAACCAAACGGATAAAGACGATAAGCTTGTTATCCTCTACACGTCCGACAAAGAAGCACAACATAGCTATATTGAGGCTGCCAAGGCCAAAGGCTACGAAGTCCTGTTGATGGATTCCCCAATTATTGGTCACCTAATGCAGAAGTTGGAAACTTCCAAAGAAAAAATATCCTTTGCAAGGGTAGACGCGGACCATATTGATAAGCTTATCCAAAAAGAGGACACACAGATTTCCAAACTTTCCGATGAGGAAAAAGAAAAGCTTAAAACAGATTTGGAAACTGTTTTTGGTGAAAAGAGCAGTTACACCGTTCAGTTGGAAGCTATGGACAGTGATGCCTCTCCTTTCATCATTACAGAACCGGAATTTATGCGCAGAATGAAAGAGATGCAACAGACCGGTGGCGGTGGAATGTTCGGTATGGGCAATATGCCGGAGATGTACAACCTCATCGTCAACACCAATCATGAATTGGTCAGTGAAATCCTGAACACCAAAACGGCCAAGAAGAAAGAACGTTTGATCAACCAATCCTTGGATTTGGCAAAACTTTCAAAAGGGCTGCTCAAAGGTGCCGAATTGACCGAATTCATAAAGCGTAGTTATGAAATGGTGAAGTAATCGCATCACACTATTAAGTATTTAAAACCGCTTCTAAATATGAAGCGGTTTTTTCGTTTTAAAGTCTTTGGTCTTTTCATCACATTCAAAATCCAATGTATCTCCGTTGTACATTTTAATAAAAATTCGTCTATTCAAGATTGACTTTATAGGCAGGTAGGTCATTTTTTTATACTTCGCATCAAAAATCATATCGGAATAGAACTTTTCGATATCAACAACTATAATTTCAACGGCAATCGGCCTAATTCTTTACTATTTGTTGGTAAGCAAAAGCGTCTTTGCATAGAAGGAAAATACCTATAAATAAATTAAAACGCTTATATTAGTATAGACATATTTTAACTAATATGACCTTGGATTTTAACATAATTTCTTTACTGGATACTGCTGGCTTTGTTCAAGGTCTGGTCTTGGGTATTCTGCTTATAGTCCTTAATAAAAGGAAACATAGGACTACTACGTTTTTAGGACTCTTCTTGATTCTTTATGCATGCCAGCGGGTACCTGTCATTCTTAGAGACTTAAAAGTATATGATAATTACCCGGAACTGTACATGTTACCCTTGAACTTTTTTTGGCTGCTTATGCCATTGTTTTATTTGTACACCCAAGAAATTTCTGTTTTTTCGTCTAACAAAAAGAAATATTGGTTATTGTTCCCCGGCATCATAGCTTTTATTATTCAGGTAATCGTTTTCTTTCTTCCTTATGAAACTAAACTTTATATTGCACCCAATTTATGGCGAGGAGCATTCTTTGTTTCCGGTGCTGTTTACAGTTGGATCGTTGGTTTTTGGAACTTAAAATTACTGAGCGATCACCGTAATGAAGTAAGGAATCATTTTTCAATGTTAGTATCAAGGGAACTACAATGGGCACGCACCTTTCTCTTCTTTAGTTTAACGGGTACCATATTATACATGGCCCAAGCACACTTTCTAAGTGAAAACCAATTTTCAAGGTTCTTTTTTTTGGCTTTCGATTTAATCGTAATCTATTGGGTATCCTATCATGGCGTGGTGCAACGTAATATTCTCTCCCTTGCGGCAAAGAAACAAATGTATGATAGCGTTGCATCTAAAAAATCCCAAGAAGTGATTCCTTTGCCTTCACTATCAAAGGAATACTTACAAGAACTTGTAGAAAAAATAGATGGTTATATGAATACTTCTGAAAGTTTTGTCCATACAGAATTGACCATTATAGATCTAGCCGAAAAAGTGGATGTACACCCTAAACGTATTTCCAAGGCCATCAATACAATAAGAAATCAGAACTTCAATTCGTACGTTAACTTATTCCGCATCAAAAAGGCAGAACAAATTCTGAAAAACAACGAAGAAGAACATCTTAGCATTGAAGGTATTGGCAATGAAGTTGGCTTTCATAGCAAAAGTGCCTTTTATTCCGCGTTTAGAAAAGTAACCGGTACAACACCAACCAAATACAAACAGTATATTTCGGCATAATCAAGGTTTCGTTTAAGCTATAAGCGTAGTCCTGATTCCTGAAAAAGGAACTTTATAATGGGTTAAATGTCAAGTTGGTACGGATTTCAGAAATCAGGACTTATTCAAAGTACAATTCTTAGGAAGGCAGTTTGGTTTTAATAAATATTTGCATTCAATAAAACAATAATCATGAATGCAGAAAACAAACAACAACTATTTTTATTAGCCTTTTTATGGATGGTTTTCTTTTTTTGGGAAATGGATGTACAAAGTTTGCCAGAAAATGTATTAGCGAATATTTTTAGGTATGACCTGTTATTTTTACCTATTCTATTGATTTTTACTTCTTATTCCCTTTGGACTTTGATTAAGAAATGTATCAAATAATGAAATGTGCAGAACTTAATAAAGCTGGTAATTTTGACACGTGGCAAACTTCAAAATTAGAAGAGCTAAAAACCGATAGGATTTCGGATACGGTAAGTGACAACCTCATCTTTGAAAATAATTTGGTAAAATTATGGATGATTTTTCTTTTGCCCCAAGAACGGTTGCCCTTTCGAAAGAAAAGAGGAAGTTTTAGTTGGACGTGCCTTACCGGAGGATTGGCAATTTCCAGATATGCAAATGGGAAAATTTCACTGCTAAGCTTTGATAAAGGAGACACTTCATATTTGGACCTGGAAGATGAAGGTTTGATAAGCGATTTAGAAAATATTGGTGAACATCCATTGGAAATTACTGTTGTAGAGCATTTAAAGTCCAATAAATGGGAGATGCTACAGAATTCACAATTTTCGGATAACTAATAATTACCACTACACTATTATGGCTTGTCTCTATTTTCTATCTTTAGGGTATGAAAATTATCTCGACCAATTTAGGCAAGCCTACCACAATATTATGGAAGGGGGAAACAGAAAAAACGGGTATTTTTAAATATCCTTCTGACGAACCACTTTTCTTGGGAAAAACAGATGTTAAAGGAGATAGTGTCATAGACAGGGTACACCACGCGGGCGTTAACAAAGCATGTTATCTATTTGCTTCTTATCATTACCCATATTGGAAAGAAAAATATCCAGATTTGGATTGGGACTGGGGTATGTTCGGGGAAAATCTAACTGTAGAAGGGCTAGACGAATCTGTCATAAGAATCGGAAATGTATACAAAATTGGAACTGCCTTGGTTCAAGTGTCCCAACCCCGTGAACCTTGTTATAAATTGGGCATTCGCTTCAAGAATCAAGATATCGTAAAGCAATTTGTAGACCACAGCCATCCAGGTACCTATGTGAGAATTCTTGAAGAAGGAGCCGTTAAACAAGGGGATGAAATGAAATTAATGGAACGATCTGACAACCCTTTGACCGTACAGGATTTTTATAGATTGATATATGCCAGACCTAAACCGCAAGCAACACTTAAGCTATTTATGGAGAATTTAGCCGTGCCGCAATACAAGAAAGATAGATTTAGAAAATACCTGGTTTAACTGTGGAAAATCCATGGCATTTATACCTCATGGCCGCACTCTACATCATGGCAGGGGCAATGCATTTCATAAGACCTAAAATGTATTTAAGAGTAATGCCCAACTACTTACCTAACCCTAAAGCACTGGTACTATGGAGTGGCTTTGCAGAAATTGTATTAGGAATTGGAGTTGCTGTCCCACAGACGAAAAATATTGCTATTTATGGTATTATAACGATGTTAGTAATTTTTCTTTTAGTCCATGTTTATATGCTAAAAGGGAAAAAAGAAGCGGCCGGAATTCCCAAATGGATTTTAATCCTAAGAATCCCATTGCAGTTTGGGCTTATTTATTGGGCTTTTGCTTATTTAAATCCATAAAAAAAGAGAGCTGAATAGCTCTCTTTTTATGACTCAAATTAAACAAACCTAATCAATAGTAAGTTCTTCTGAAAACACCTCGGTATCATCTTCTATAACTACTGTATAACTACCTTGAAATGCATTATTGAAATTAAATGATTTCTCTATGATCATTTCTTCCATAATCTCGGAAAACAGAAGTCTGGAAGAGTCATCATATACCTTAAGATTCACTTGTGACTCGTTTAGGTTTAAAAAGTGTACAAGAACCTTTCTATCTTTCTTTTTGAAAAAAGGCATCTCCTTTTTATGCTTATTGATAACTTCAACATTATTCTTGGAAATTTCAATCGTGTAGGTATATTTATGGATGCCATTGTCACTGATCAGGTAATAGATACCGTTATCCAAGTTTTCCAGGTCAAACTTTTTTCGGAACAACCCGCTTGAAAATTTCTCGTTATATAGGATATACTCATTGGCATCTTTCATTCGGATGGTTAAGTTTTCCGTGGTCTCCTGTAATGTCAAAATTAAACCCTTGGCGCCATTGTCCGTAATCAAATCAATTTTCGGTTCGGCTGCCGTACTTACTGTTATTGTAAACAGAAAAGCGATAACTGTTGTAAATTTTAAGATTGTTTTCATAATAATCTGATTTAAAGATTTATAAATTATTTACAGGACAAACTTACGCTACATTTGAACCCCTCACTAGCGCTAAATTTTCATATTTATATGCTATTTTAACCCGTTAACGATTACTTAAACTACCATTGGTTAATTTAGCATAGATTTTGGTTAAATTTGTAGTGATGCGTATTCCCGATACTATCTAATTTTAATCCTGTAAAACGGAATTTGTAATACCATGCAACAAAAACCTACTTTTGAAGCAATAGCACCCAATTTTGGTCATTCCTTTACCTATCAGAAATTTGACGAGACCAAACACAATAAAAATAATGTGTGGCATTACCACCCAGAAATAGAATTGGTCTATGTAAACGGTGGTACCGGCAAAAGGCAAATTGGCAGTCATGTTTCCTATTATACCAAAGGAGATCTTATTCTTATTGGCAGTAATATTCCCCATTGCGGATTTACAGATGCTCTTACCGGAAATACAAGCGAAACGGTCATACAGATGAAACTGGATTTTTTGGGAAACGATTTTTTTAAAATACCCGAAATGAAGAATATAGGCCAGCTTTTTGAAACTGCTTCGGGTGGAATTGCCTTTCACGGAAAAACAAAGCTTAAAGTAGGGGAAAAAATGGAAATTTTAGAATACCAGACCGATTTTCAACGGTTACTCTCTATTTTGAACATTTTAAACGAACTAGGAAATTCACAAGAGTTTCGCTTATTGAATGCAGAAGGGTTCTCCATGGAGACGGATATCAAGGACAATGACCGTATTAATGTGGTGTTCAATTTTGTGAAGCATAATTTCAAGGATGAAATAAGCCTTCAGGAAATGGCGGATATGGTAAGCATGACCGTACCTTCTTTTTGTAGGTACTTTAAGAAGATAACGAACAAGACCTTTACGCAATTTGTAAATGAGTACAGGTTGGTACACGCCTCCAAACTGCTGGCGGAAAAACCCTTGAGCATTACGGAAGTCTGTTTTGAAAGCGGATTCAATAATTTTTCGCACTTTAATAAATCGTTCAAAAATTTTACCGGTCAAAATCCAAGTGAATACAGAAACCAATTAAAAACGGTGCTGCAATAATGAATACGCTATTCCCGGAACAACAATTGAACTTACCCAATAGCGATATTCAATATTTCCCTAATTTTTTAAGTCCAGAAAAAGCGGATTATTATTTTAAGGTTCTGAGAGAGCGTACCCCTTGGCAAGAAGATGAAATTAAAGTGTTTGGAAAAGTGTACCCCCAACCACGGCTTACTGCACTTTATGCCAATAATAAAAAACCATATAGTTATTCTAACATTACCATGCATCCGCAGGAATTCAGTCCGGAATTAATAACGATAAAAGAAAAGATTGAAACGTTTGTTTCCGTAAAGTTCACCACCTGTCTTTTGAATTTATATCGTGATGGGAAGGATAGTAACGGATGGCATGCCGACAATGAAAAAGAGCTGGGCAAAAATCCGGTCATCGCTTCGGTTAGTTTAGGAGCGCAGCGTTTTTTTCATTTAAAACACAATAAAATTGCTGGACAAAAACATAAAATTTTGCTGGAACATGGAAGCCTGCTTGTAATGAAGGGGGAAACACAACATTTTTGGAAACACCAAATCCCAAAAACTGCACGGCCCATCGGAGAGCGCATCAATCTTACTTTTAGGGTCATCAAATAAAAAAATCGGCTGTGGTACCCGATTTTTTTATGCCTTACCAAAAGCCGATACTATCTTTAAAATATTGGCTATTATTTTAATGTTCTCATATCCAACTTCAATTTATATCATTTCAAATGTCGTGCCAAAGCCTGTTTTTAATTTGGTTCGTATCTTTGCTATGCTATGAAAAAAGAATTTACAGAACGGGAACTGGACCGTATTATTGAGATGGCGTGGGAAGACCGCACCACGTTTGACGCCATCACTTTTCAGTTTGGAATTTCGGAACAGGAAACCATTGAAATCATGCGCCGTGAGATGAAAACCAGTAGCTTTAAGATGTGGCGTAAGCGGGTTCAGGGCAGAGCTACCAAACACGCAAAACTAAGAACGGATGACGTAAACCGCTTTAAGTGTTCCCGCCAACGTAATATCAGTGGAAACAAGATTTCAAAAAGATAGTTTACGCAAAAATCCGATTTAGAACCACGGCCAACCGTATGCCTCCCTTTTGTAATTGTGTTTCCACGGTGTTCCACCATTCATAACTGTATCGGTATCCCAACTTTTCACCCACCTCAACAGATTCATAAAGGCTGTTAGCCAAATCTTGGGATTCTTCCACCCAATCATAAACATCCCCTTTTTGCAACTCCTCCACTTGTTCTTTGTTGATGACGGGCAGCTTTTCGGCCAGTTCCGTATAACTCATCCCGTAATCCTTGATCATGTTCAAATCCCAAACCCTGTGCAAGTTGCTCCCATTACCGAACCATTGCACCTGTAAATCGTTGCCGCCTTTATCTTCCAATCTTCCCACATGCATGGGTTGGTGTAGATCTCCGATCAAGTGCACCAAGAATTTCAGATAAAAAGCCCGGTCTTCCTTACTGCTATTTTCGTCTTTAACGATGGTGATGCATTCATTGATTCCCATGACCAAATCGCCGTGTTCACTAGGGGGTACGTCTCCATATTTTTTATCGGCCGGGTAATTCACATAGTGCCAAGGACTAAACTTCCGGTATTTATTATCGGCCTTTATTTCATCGCCAAAGTTGGAGACAGCGGCCAAACTTTGCCCGTTCAATAGTTTTGCTATTTCCTTCCTTGCCTTTCTGCTCAAATAATGTTCCGCTACTTCACCCACTACCCTATGGCCCGTTTTGGACCAATACACATCGTTGCCAAAGGTTGTTTGAACTATAAGAAATAATAGTAAGGTTAATCTTTTCATTCCAATATTTTTGGCAAAAATAGAACATCGGATTTTAAGGTATTGTTAAACTTTAGTTGGACTACCTTATAAAATAGGATATTGCGCGAATGAATTGGATAAAGTCGATCTTAAATAAGATAAAACCTAAGTTTTTACGCTATCCAATCGTTGGTATTGCGGGAACCACCGTCTTATTATCCTTATTTATTTTAAGTATAAACTTGGGCGCATGGGGAAAACTTCCCAATAAAAAGGAACTTTCCAATTTTCAATATCAAGTAGCATCCGAAGTCTTTACGGCCGATAGTATTCTCATCGGTAAATATTATTTGAACGATAGGCAACCTGTCACTTACGCTGAATTTCCAGAACATTTGCTACAGGCATTGGTTGCTATTGAAGACGAACGTTTTTATGAACATTCCGGGGTAGATTATCC
Organism: Maribacter algae; assembly: GCF_047345745.1. Taxonomy (NCBI): domain Bacteria; kingdom Pseudomonadati; phylum Bacteroidota; class Flavobacteriia; order Flavobacteriales; family Flavobacteriaceae; genus Maribacter; species Maribacter algae. The sequence goes on along the minus strand of NZ_JBLFES010000002.1, from coordinate 18,675 downwards.
CAGTTTATTTCGTGTGGGCATTAAAACCATATTGCTTGGGGATGATTCTTCAGGTGGTGGTAGCACCATTACGCAACAGCTCGCCAAAAATCTATACCCAAGAAGGGACCGGAACAAGACCAATATCGTTGTGGACAAAATCAAGGAAATGATCATTGCACGCCGACTGGAAAGCACCTTCAATAAAAAGGAAATTCTTACGCACTATTTAAATACCGTTTCTTTTGGAGACAATACTTTTGGCATAGAAAGCGCGGCATTGAAATTTTTCAATTCGCGGGCCAAAAACCTTTCCATAGAACAAGTTGCCGTTCTCGTTGGCATGCTAAAAGCTACTTATGGGTATAACCCAAGGGTTTATCCGGAAAGAAGCCTGAACAGGCGAAATTTGGTGCTTTCGGCCATGGAAAAAAATGGATTTCTTACATCAAAGGAAAAAGATAGCCTCCAAAAGCTAGCATTGGCACTAGACTACCGGGAATACGACCACGATGCTGGTATTGCCCCATATTTTAGGGAAGAAGTACGAAAACAAACCTTAAAATGGGTAGCCGAACAAAATGAAAAAGGACAGGATTATAATATCTACACCTCCGGTTTAAAAATTTATACCACCTTAAATCACAAAATGCAGCAATTGGCGGAAGAGGCCATGGTACAACACATGACGCAATTGCAATCCCGTTTTGAAAAAAGCTACGGTAAGACGGCACCTTGGTTAAGGGACAAAAAATTGATCGCTAAATTGATGAAAAGAACCGTACCCTATAAAAAACTAAAAGCTGATGGGCTGTCCGAGACCGAAATCTTGGATAGTTTGAGCAGGGATAAAAAACCAATGACACTGACCGATTGGAACGGTAACCAAGAACAGAGCACAAGTACTTTGGATAGTCTGCAACACTTTATGAAATTTCTGAATACAGGTTCGCTATCCGTAAATGGGAAGACCGGAGCGGTGCTGACCTGGATTGGCGGTATTGATTATAAACATTTTAAATATGACCATATCTCGCAAAGCAAACGTCAAGTAGGCTCCACCTTTAAGCCAATTGTTTACACCGCCGCCCTGGAAAACGGGATTGAACCTTGCTCCTATTTTTCTGCCCAAGAGGTGGAATATAAAAATTTAGAAGGTTGGTCTCCCAGCAATTCGGGAGATAAGGACGAAGCCTACCTCAACTATTCCATGGAAGAAGGGTTGAGCAAATCGGTCAATACGATAGCGGTAAAAGTGTTGGAAAAAACGGGAATAGAAAACGTAATTCAACAAGCCAATAAAATGGGGATTACGGAACAACTACCAAAGCTGCCTTCCATTGCTTTGGGAACAGCAGAAATAAAAATCCTGGAACTGGCAAAAGCCTATACCAGTTATCTGAACGAAGGAAAAGCTTTAGAACCTTTTATGATAAAACAAATTACGAATCAAAAAGATTCTGTTTTGGCCCATTTTGAACCAAAAAAGAATAAAAACGAAGCGTTTTCGAAGGAAAATGGTCAAATAATGTTAGAAATGATGAAAGCGACCATAAATTCCGGTACGGCATCCCGAATACGGAATTCCTATAAATTGAGAAATGATATCGCTGGAAAAACCGGAACCACCCAAAATAACAAAGATGCCTGGTTCGTAGCCTTAACGCCCAAAGTGGTCCATATTAGCTGGGTGGGATCGGACCATCATGAAATAGGTTTTAAAAGCACGGCCTTAGGACAAGGCGCCAGTGCGGCCCTGCCCCTATTTGCGTTGTGGTATCAAAAATTGAATAAAAATGTCGGATTTGATACGATTACTAAGGCAAAATTTCCCAAGCCAAATTCCAAAGTGATTGAAGCCTTGGATTGTGACCCTATCAAAAGAGATGGCTTCTTTAAGCGATTATTCAAAAATCCTAAGAAGAAAAAGAGCAAGAAATTTCGTTCTTGAATTAGGAGAAAAATAAAAAAACAATTCATCATTAAAAAATAAATGATATATTTATGATATCATTTTAATATCATATATTATGTCAACCGAAAAAAATTACAAACCCATAAGCGGCTACGTTATGCTTTTGGTTTTTTTGATACTTCTTTTTGGAGGTATTGCACTTTTAAAAATTTATATTGGGGTACTCCTGATTTTTGCAGCAGCGGCAACCGTCATGGGGTTCGTTTTGGTAAACCCGAACAGTTCAAGAGTCCTATTGTTATTTGGCAAATATGTGGGTACCATTAAGAAAAACGGTTTCTTTTGGGTTAATCCATTATATTCCAAAAAGAAAATCTCTTTACGAGCCAGTAATTTTGATAGTGAGCGCCTTAAAGTAAACGATAAACTGGGCAATCCGGTCATGATCAGCACCATTTTAGTTTGGCGTGTTACGGATACCTATAAGGCAGCTTTTGATGTTGATGACTACCAAAATTTTGTTCGCGTGCAAACAGATGCGGCAGTAAGAAAACTGGCAAGCATGTATCCCTATGATAATTTTGCCGATGAAGGCTTGGACGAAGACATAACGTTACGTTCCAGTGTCAATGAAGTAAGCGAAGCTTTGGAAACAGAGGTTCAAGAGCGTTTATCAATGGCCGGCATAGAAGTATTGGAGGCCAGAATAGGGTATTTGGCCTATGCACAGGAAATTGCGAACGCCATGTTAAAAAGACAACAAGCTACCGCTATTGTTGCCGCACGCCACAAAATCGTGGAAGGTGCAGTAAGTATGGTAGAAATGGCCCTGCAGGAACTGAGTAAAAAAGAATTGGTAGATTTGGACGAAGAACGTAAAGCCGCAATGGTGAGCAATCTTATGGTGGTTTTATGCTCGGACAAAGATGCTTCGCCCATAGTAAATACAGGTACTTTAAACCATTAAAATGCGTGTCTTCAAGGAAGAGCAAAGATTTGATCATTGGTGGATAAAACTTGTCAACTTTGGTTTATTGGCATTTCTAATTTATTGCGCCTATAATTGGTATTTCTTAAAAAAGTCCGTTGGGAATGTTGAAGTGAATAATTACATAGGGCAGGCAACCGTTTTTATATCTTTTGTTCTTCCTGTATTGTATTTGTATAGTATCAAAGTAAAAACTATAATTGACGAAGCAGGTATACATTACCAATTTTTTCCTTTACATTTTACACCAAAGATCATTCGTTGGAATGAAATCCATAGGTGTTATGTTCGTGAGTATAATCCTTTAAAAGAATATGGTGGTTGGGGATACAGAAATCCCTTTGGAAAAAATAAGGCAATAAATGTAAAGGGCAATCAAGGTATTCAAATAGCGTTAAAATCCGGAAAAAAGCTATTGCTCGGTACTCAAAAGGAAAAAGACGCGTCAAAAGTTATTGAGCGATATTCTAAAATAGGTAATGAGTAAGAAAAAAGCATTCGCATTGCGGGTAAATGAAGATATGTTGAAAGCTATTGAAAAGTGGGCGGCAGATGAGTTTCGTAGTACCAATGGTCAAATAGAGTGGATGCTTATGAAAGCCTTAAAAGAAGCAAAAAGGGAACCCAAAAAGAAAGATTCTTAACTGTGAAAAAAATTATCTACGCATTGATTTTCTCATCATCGTTTCTTTCTGCCCAACAAATTATTTCCGAAGAAATTGAACTTACAAATGGTAAAATCCAAATTCCCGGCACACTTTCCTATCCGGAAACATCTGGCAAAGTACCGCTCATCATTTTTGTCCATGGCTCTGGCAATGTGGATAGAAATGGAAATCAGGCCGGAGTAGGAATCAAAGCGAATTATATAAAGGCTTTAAGAGATAGCCTAAACAATAGGAAAATTGCTTTTTACAGTTATGATAAAAGAACTAGTATCCCTTCAAATATGCCTCACTTGGAGGGCATTTTATTTGCTGACTTTGTAGATGATGTAAAGGTAGCAATTACCCGTTTCGCCAAGGATGATCGCTTTAATGCTATTTACCTTATTGGCCATAGCCAAGGTTCGTTAGTGGCCATGCTCAGTATGAACAAGAACGTAGATGGTTATATTTCTTTGGCAGGGCCAAGCGATGCAATTAATACGGTTATAGTATCCCAATTAACTAAACAAAGTGCGGAAGTCGCGGAAATAGCCAAAAATCATTTTAAGGAACTGAAAGAGACCGATACGATTCAAAAAGTTAATCCATTCTTGTTATCGCTTTTCGCTCCGCAAAATCAAAAATTTATGGCGAGTTGGATGCAGTTTACGCCTTCCGAGGAAATACAAAAAATCACCGTTCCCATACTCATCCTACAGGGCGATTCTGATTTACAGGTATCGGTTGAAGATGCGCGTAGTTTAAGTAGCTCAAATCCCAAGAGCAAATTGCATATTATTCCAAAGATGAACCACGTTTTAAAAGAGGTAAATTCATTGGAAGAAAATCAAAAGTCCTATAGCAGCGAAGGTTTTCCACTATCTAATGAACTGGTAAATACTATTGTTCAATTCATTCTAGAAAAATAAATCCTCCTATTTTAAAAGTGTTTTCTTAGGATTTTTTTAACGCAAGAATCTCCTAAATTTGTAGTGACTAATTCCAGCTAACAATGACCAAGACACTTAGTGTTTTTATATTTTCATTTACATTATTTTCTCTTTTTTCACAGCAGACTCCCTCTTTTCAGGTAAAACAAATTAACGAGACAATCATTCCGGATGGAGTTCTGGACGAACCCATTTGGGAGAAGGCGGAACTGGCCAGCCCTTTTCAACAATACTTTCCCGCGGATGGTAAAGATGCCGAATATCAGACGGAAATACGTATGCTCATCAGTGAAACCACGCTGTACATAGGACTAAAAGTGTATGGAAAAGGAAATGATTGGGTCATTCCTTCTTTAGAACGTGATTTTAGGGCCGGTGGAAACGACAACATAAGTCTACTCTTTGATACTTTTAATGACGGGACCAATGCCTTTCTTTTTGGTATAAATCCTTATGGTGTTCGTAGAGAGGCACTTATTTCCGGTGGAGGTGGCGACGTAGGAGGGTTCACAACCTCTTGGGACGTGAAATGGAAGGGCGATGTAAAACGATATGAGAATTATTATACGGCGGAATTCGCTATCCCATTAACTTCTTTTAAATTTAGTGAAGGGGAGACCAAGTGGCGGTTTCAAAGTTATCGGTTTGACCAACAGAACAATGAAAACAGTGTGTGGCATCCTGTTCCGCAAAATCAATCTATTTTTAGTCTTGCCTTTATGGGCGATATGTTCTTTGAACAGCCGTTGGGAAAATCACGAACCCCTATTACCATTATTCCCTATGTAAACGCCTTAGCGGATAAGGATTTTACCATAGACCAAGGTGAAACCAAATTCAAAGTGGGAGGTGATGCAAAATTGGCCATTGGTAATGCCATGAATTTGGACATTACCGTAAATCCTGATTTTTCCAATGTAGAAGTAGATAATATTTTCACCAATCTCACCCGTTTTGAGATCTCCCTTCCCGAACGGAGGCAATTTTTTGTAGACAATAATGACCTTTTCGGGGATTTTGGAGGTGGTAGGGATGCCAATCCGTTTTTTTCCAGACGAATAGGCATTGCCACCGATAGCGCAGGCAATTCAGTAGAAAATAGAATTATTGGCGGACTGCGGTTGAGCGGTAAATTGAGTGAAAACCTACGTTTGGGCTTTTTGAGTATCCAGACCGATGAGGACCTCGATCAAGAAATTGCCTCGAACAACAATACAATGCTCGCTTTGCAACAAAAACTTTTCTCCAGATCCAACATAAGTTTCTTCTTCATCAATAGGGAAACATTTGAAGATTATGATTTTAGTCCGCCCGAAGAAAGGTACAACCGCGTGGTGGGCCTGGATTATAATTTGGCAAGCGAGGACAATACATGGAACGGAAAGTTCTACGCGCACAAATCCTTTCAACCTGGCGATAAGACCGGAAATTATTCTTTTGGGGCCAATCTTGGGAAAAATACAAAAAATTGGAGTGTTTTCGGAGACTTGGTCTACGTAGATGAAGATTTTAATTCTGATCTTGGGTTTATCAGGCGAAAAGATATCTTGAAAGCAGTGACCTCTATTGAACGTATTTTTTGGCCAAAAAAAGGCCCTATCAACAGTCATGGGTTGCAGATTTTCCCAAAAGTGACCTGGAAAGGTGACTTAGGTTATAAAAAGACCGATCATGAATATGAAGTTGCCTATCGCTTTAATATGAAGAATCTTTCCGAGTTCGGTTTTGGATTCTCCAACAACTTTATTTTCCTTTTGGATTCTTTTGACCCCACGGGTACGGAAGGAGGTATTGAACTTCCCGGAAACCAAGGCTACTCTTTTAATCGCGTTGCTTTTGGTTATGAGTCAAACCGGGCAAAAGTCTTTTCGTTTGAGACCGAAAGTTCTGTTGGCGGATTTTTTAACGGTAACCGTTTTTCCATTGGAGGTCAAGCTACGTTACGTATACAACCCAAGGCACTGCTCAGCCTTAATGTCAGATATGATAAAATTTCCTTACCAGACCCTTTCCCTAGCGCGGATTTATGGTTGGTGAGCCCAAGGGTACGGATTACCTTTAGCAAATCGCTCTTTTGGTCAACTTTGTTCCAGTATAGCAATCAAAGGGATAATTTAGGCATCAACTCAAGGCTACAATGGCGTTTTGCCCCGCTTTCCGACCTTTTTATTGTGTATAATGACAATTATGCCGTAAATCTGTTCGAACCAAAATTCAGGTCCATAAATTTAAAGCTTACATACTGGTTAAATATTTAGTTCATAGTAAGATTCAGAATAGAAAGAGGTTTTTGGAGTTGTCCAAGACGCAGCGCCATAAATCTGTAGATAAAAGTCAATTCATGGCAAGAGCCTTTTGCGTATTTGTGTGCTGTCTTATTGTATCAAATATCTTTTCGCAAAAAGAAACCAAATCCTTTAATGTAAAATATATTTCTGAAATCATTGTCCCTGATGGTTATTTGAACGAAGCCATTTGGAAAATAGCAGAAAGTGCCGACGATTTTTGGGAGTATTTTCCCTTGGATTCCATTCAGGCGAGAAAACAGTCCCACATCAAGATGCTTTATGATGACAAAAATCTCTACATAGGAATAAAGGCGTACTCAAGCGGTAAAAACTATGCTACACAGTCATTAAAAAGAGATTTTAGAGGCAGCGGAAGTGATAGTTTTTCACTGGTTTTTGACACTTTTAACGATGGCACCAATGCGTTTTTATTTGGAATAAATCCGTATGGGGTAAGACGTGAGGCCCTTATTGCAAACGGGGGAACCACTCGGCAAGATTTTAATCTTTCTTGGGATGTGAAATGGAGAGGGGATGCCAAAATTCAAGACGATTATTTTACTGCGGAAATGATTATCCCCCTTACTTCCCTGAAATTTGAACAAGGCAGCACTAAATGGCGTTTTAATAGCTATCGCATTGAAACACAATCAAATGAACGGAGCACATGGACTAAAATCCCACAGAACCAATTGATTTATAACTTGGCCTTTATGGGGGAAATGGTCTTTGAAAAACCCCTCGGTAAATCTCGCACTCCCCTCGCTCTCATTCCCTATATCAACGGATTATCACAAAAAGACTATGAAAATGACGAAAGCATAAATACTTTTGGATTTGGAGGGGATTCAAAAATATCCATCGGAAATACGCTTAATCTAGACGTCACTATAAATCCTGATTTTTCTCAAGTCGAAGCGGATGACCAAGTCACGAACCTCACCCGTTTTGAGGTCTCACTTCCAGAAAAACGACAGTTTTTTATTGATAATAATGATTTGTTCGCAAGCTTTGGGGATCAACGCGATGCAAGTGCTTTTTTTTCGCGACGTATCGGAATCGCTCAGGATACCGCTGGCAATACCATTGAAAACAAAATTATTGGTGGGGTAAGACTCAGTGGAAAACTGACCAAGGATTTAAGGATCGGTGTTTTGAACATTCAAACTGCAGAAGATCTGGAGAATGAAATACCTTCTAACAATAATACCATGTTGGCCCTACAACAACGTGTCTTTTCCCGTTCTAATATCGGTATGTTCTTCATCAACAAACAATCTTTTAAAGACTATGATTTTGTTGATCGGGAAGATGAATACAACCGTGTTTTAGGTATGGATTACAATTTGGCTTCGCGTGACAATACTTGGACAGGGCAGTTTTTTGCGCATAAGTCCATCCAACCGGACGATAATATAGGTAATTTGGCCGCAGGTTCCACTTTACGGTACAATACCAGAAAGTTTAATCTATTTTTAAAAGGAATCTATATCGATGAGGATTTTAGGTCAGATTTAGGTTTTGTAAGGAGGACTAATATTGTAAAAAGTATCATAAGCGTGGAGCGGGTCGTTTGGCCCAAGAAAGGACCGGTCCAAAACCATTCCTTTCAATTTCTACCGATTGTCCTTTGGAGTCCAAGTAGAGACTTCAAGACCACGGATTATGACCTTTTTGGCAGATATGAAGTTCAATTCAACAATCAATCCCAAGCAAGAATAGAGTTCGCCAACAGTTTCACCTTCCTATTTGACTCGTTTGACCCTACCGGCACTGATGGAGCCATAGAACTACCGGGAAACCAGGGCTACCATTACAACAGTGTTGAGTTTAGTTACGACGCCGATCAACGAAAACTTTTCTCCTATAATTTACAATCATCCATAGGCCGATTTTTCAATGGGAATAGATTCTCGGTCGAAGGAAACATGACCGTTCGCTTTCAGCCTAAAGCCTTCGTTTCGGTTTTGGTCAATTATGATCAGATTCATCTACCGGAACCTTATCCTAGTGCCAATATTTGGTTGATCAGCCCAAAAATAGATATAACCTTTAGCAAATCGGTTTTTTGGTCCACACTTATCCAATACAGCAATCAAAGGGATAACTTGGGCATCAATTCAAGATTACAATGGCGTTTTGCCCCGCTTTCCGACCTTTTTATTGTGTATAATGACAATTACGCCGTAAATCTGTTCGAACCAAAATTCAGGTCCATAAATTTGAAACTTACATATTGGTTAAATATTTAATATGAAATATAAGGTAATCTGTTCTGATTTAGACGGAACTTTATTGACCACAAAAAGTGACGTTTCCCAAGAAACGATTTCAACCTTTCAAAAACTGAAAAAAACAAGACGTATAATTTTGGTTTCCGCTAGAATGCCCAATGGAATGTTTTACCTACAAAGGGCATTGCATATCTTTGGAGAACCCATAGTTTGTTATAATGGCGCATTGATCTTGGATGGCCAGAGTAAAAAATTCTCGGTAACCGTCCCCATTAACATCGTTCAGGAAATACATAAAATTTCAGAAGCCCTAAAAACGGATTTGGGACTGTACTATAACAACGAATGGTATGTTCCAAAGGATTCCGAACGGGTACGGAAAGAAACAAAATATACTAAAACGAAGCCTGTTTTTAAAGCTACTAACGAGACATTGTCCAATTGGAAAGAAAGAAAAGTGGGTGCCCATAAAATTATGCTTATGGGTACTCAAGAAAGTGCGGACCGTCTCATGCCCATTTTGTCCGAAAAATTCTCGGGACAAATCAATTTATACCGGTCCAATGATACGTTGATTGAAATAGCCCCAAAAACGGTTTCTAAACTATCCGCTATAAAACTCCTTTTAAAAGAGAAAGAAACCTTGCAAGATGTGATTGCTTTTGGCGATAATTACAATGATATAGAGATGTTGCAACATTGCGGTCTAGGGGTTGCGGTCGGGAACGCAAGGGAAGAAGTGAAAGCTATAGCGGATGAAATTACCTTAAAAAATACCGACAATGGTGTGGCGCACTTTTTAAACAATCACTTGGAGTTTTGACTATATTTGAGCAGAAGCAATTTTCATGATCTTACTACAACAAATTAAGCCAACACCACTAATTTCAGATGATACCATAGTCTTTGGCCTGCTCGCATTATGTCTTGGGTTTGTTTTTTACACCTCCGCTATAAAAACCGGTTTTTGGAAAAAATTCTATAGTGTAGTCCCTACGGTACTGATGTGTTATTTACTCCCCGGTATTTTAACCAGTTTGGGTATTATCTCTGACGAAACCTCCAATTTATATTTTGTAGCCAGTAGATACCTACTCCCGGCAGCGTTAGTTTTAATGACGCTGAGTATCGATTTAAAGGCGATAGCCAATTTAGGCTCAAAAGCATTGATCATGTTTTTAACGGGTAGTTTTGGTATTATCATTGGGGGACCTATTGCCATTCTTTTAGTTTCTATTTTTTCGCCGGAAACTGTTGGTGGCGTTGGCCCGGATGCAGTATGGAGAGGCCTTTCGACCATCGCTGGAAGTTGGATCGGTGGCGGCGCGAACCAAGCGGCCATGTTCGAGATTTTTGAATACAATCCCGAGAAATTTGGTGGAATGGTACTGGTAGACATCGTGATTGCCAATCTTTGGATGGCCATCATTCTTTTAGGTGTGGGCAAAAGCAAAAAAATCGATGCTTGGTTAAAAGCGGATACTTCCTCAATTGAAACCTTAAAGAAAAAAGTATCCGAGCATACCGCAAAAATCACTCGCGTTGCCACATTGCACGATTACATGATATTGTTGGCCTTGGCCTTTACTGCCGTGGGAGCTGCACACTTTTTGGGCAATCATTTTGCTGCGTTTTTGACCGATACCTTTGACGTTATAAGAGACAAAACAAAAATTTTATCCTCTTTAGGTTCCACGTTCCTGTGGATGGTGGTTTTTGCTACCATCATTGGGATATCGCTATCCTTTACAAAAGCGAAAAACTATGAAGGAGCGGGTGCAAGTAAAATCGGTGGAATGTTCATTTACATTTTAGTAGCCACTATTGGAATGCAAATGGATTTGGGTAAAGTCCTTGAGAATCCGGGATTGATCGCCGTAGGGCTCATATGGATTTCCGTTCATGCCGGTTTATTGATACTCATTGCCAAATTGATCAAGGCACCTTATTTTTTCTTGGCCGTTGGAAGTCAGGCAAATGTTGGTGGAGCTGCCTCCGCACCCGTGGTTGCAGCGGAATTTCATCCCTCCTTGACCTCCGTGGGTATTCTATTGGCCGTGTTCGGCTACGTGGTGGGTACTGCTGGTGCATATTTTTGTGCCATCCTCATGGAAATTGCATCCAAGGTATAGCGGTTTTTGAATTTTGACATCCTCTTTTATTTGAAAGAAAAATCCATAGTACTTTTTCCGAAAAAATAATGATATTTGCCTCCTAAATTTATACTATGAAAAAGTTGATCGTTTTAACGGGTATTGTTCTTTTTTTGAGTTCTTGTCAAAGCGACACAGAAAAAACCATGACGGTTACCGGGAACATCAAAGGTTTAAAAAAAGGGAAACTATACTTACAACATGTTTCGGATACATTGCTTGTGGCATTGGATTCTTTGGAAATTGAGGGCGATGGAAACTTTATGTTCAAAACCGAAATTGAAAGCCCAGAACTCTTTTATCTGTATCTGAACAAAAAAGACAACAATGATGTTAACGATCGGATACCCTTTTTTGGAGAACCCGGAACCATTACCATACAGACAAATTGGAACACCTTTGATGCGAATGCAAAAATATCAGGTTCAAAAAGTCATAAAAAGTTTGAGGAATACAAAGAAGTGATGTCCAACATCAATAAAAAGGGGTTGGAAATTCTGTTAGGTACTTCGCAAACTAAAGAAGCGCTCGATCAAGCAACTATTGACTCTCTAGAACGATTAGGTGCCAGAAATACACAAAGAGGATATGCCTTTGCGATTAACTTTGCCTTGAACAACAAAGATTCTTATGTGGCACCATATATTGCACTAAAAGAGATTCCCGATGCCAACACCATATATCTGGACTCTATTTTAAGTGTACTTACTCCGGAAGTAGCGGCATCAAAATATGGAAGGGGGCTACAGGCCTATCTTGAAAAATAGCGTATAAAAAAAGCATTCCAAGGTTTCTCGGAATGCTCTTTTTATTGAATTCGTTTTACGTTAACTTAACTTGTTCACTTCTTCGACCAAGCCTTTTGCTTTGGTCTCTAATTCTGCGCGAACTCCTTTCAAATGTGCTTTTCTATTTTCAACATCTTGGTTTACCTTGGCTATTAAATCATCAAAAGTGGCAATTGCACTATCAATAATTCTAGAACCCTCTTTTGAGTCTTGCTTACCATTGGCAGCTTCCACGATATAGACCGCCTCTATAATATCTCCAAGAACGTTATTGATATCTTTTTTTAAATCTCTAATACTTGCCATTACTATTTATTTTTGTCAAAAATACAATTTTCAATTGGCCTTGTGAACAAGGGGCTACATTAAATTGTAACCTCCAGTAATTTTGCTCCGGTCGTAATGATTGATATGGATTCGGTACAGGCGGGCACCAAAATAGTCTCCCCTTTTTTGATTTCTGCCTCGCCATTTAATGCCATTATTTTAGCATTTCCAGCTACGCAGATATAAATGGAAAATGAATCCCTTTTGATAGTGTTTATTAGATATTCCCGTTCCAAGTTGAGAAAACTAGTCTTAAAATAGGGACAGTCTACCATGATATTGGAAGTCTGTTCCTTGTTCTCGTAACTTACCTTAAAATCATTTTTCTTTTTATAATCAATGGCATCTAGAGCAAGATCCGTGTGTAGTTCCCTTAAGTTTCCGTTTTTATCCATTCGGTTAAAATCAAAAACGCGATAGGTGACATCTGATGTTTGTTGAATTTCCGCCAGTAATACCCCGGCACCAATGGCATGAACTTTACCTGTGTTTATAAAGAACGTATCGCCCTCCTTGACCGGTTCGTAGTTCAACAATTCCATAAGTTTGCCCTCTTCGAGACTTTTGGAATATTCTTCCTTGGTTACGTCCTTGTTGAATCCTACGATTAATTCGGCGTTAGGGTCGGCATCCATAATGTACCACATTTCTGTTTTCCCAAAAGAATCATGTCTTTCTTTGGCCAATTCATCGTTAGGATGTAATTGAATGGAAAGATCTTTTTTTGCATCTATAAATTTAATTAGGATGGGGAAATCTTTTCCAAATCTATCTACAACACTTTTACCTAAAATAGCCTCTGCATCTTTGTCTATCAATTCTTGCAAAGAAGTATTTTCCAATGCTCCGTTAGCTACTACAGAAATATCTCCCGAGACTGTGGAAAGCTCCCAACTCTCTCCAGTAATATTGCTCTCTATTGGTTTTTCCAGAACCTCTTTTAATTTGGTTCCTCCCCACAAACGTTCTTTAAGAATAGGTTTGAACTTTAACGGATAGTACTTCATAAGGATAGTTTTACTGGTTTGTTTTAGAGTTTTAATAGTGCTTTTAAAGCTCTTTTCATATGCCCTGATGCATTTACACTATTAAAGACCATAGCCACTTTCCCTTCTTTATCGATCACATACGTTTCCCTTCCAGGAAGTAGGAACATGTTATTTTTCACTTTAAAAAGTTTCCTGACTTTATTGTTTTCATCAGAAAGAAGTACGAAGGGAAGCCTATTTCTTTTTGAGAATTTTGCATGGCTTTTAGCAGAATCTGCACTTATACCAATGACTGCCGCTCCTTTTTCCAGAAAATCTTCATAATGATCTCGAAAGCTACACGCTTCCGCTGTACAACCCGGACTATTATCCTTTGGATAAAAGAAAATAACCAGATTCTTTTTACCAATGATATCCTCTATTGAAAAGGTATTACCAAACGTATCCGGTAATGAGAAAAAAGGAATTTTATCCCCAACTTTCAGCCCCATTTATCCGGTATAGGTTACAAAGTTACGTGGTGTTTCGTAAAGGACTACTTCCAGATCATTCTCAGCTTTAATATGTGGTCGCAATTTATTCCATATGACTACAGCGATATTCTCCGCAGTAGGATTCAGATCTTGAAACTCGGGAACTTCAACGTTTAAATTTTTATGGTCAAATGCGTTTTCTACTTCTGACTTTATAAGATCTTTTAGAATCTTAACGTCAATGACAAAACCCGTCTCCTTGTCTATTTCTCCAGTAACGCTTACTACCAGTTCATAGTTATGGCCGTGAAAATTGGGGTTGTTGCACTTGCCAAAAACAGCGTTGTTTTGATCATCGTCCCAATCTTTTCTGTACAATCTATGGGCAGCATTGAAATGTGCTCTTCTACTGACTTTTACTTTCATTTGGATTTAATATTATCCAGCAAATGCTGGTAGAATTTTTCAAAGATTATCTTGAACCATACTGTATATTCTCGTGGATTATTTTCCATATCCGTTTTAATGGCATTTGGTTTCATCCATTTCCAACTTTCAACTTCATCCTTATTGATGTTGGGTTCAGAGTTATAGGAACCGATCATTACATGGTCCAATTCGTGTTCCGTTAGGCCATTATCAAAAGGCGCTTTGTAAATGAAAGAGAATAACTCCCTTAGTTCGGTCGAGAAACCCATCTCTTCCTGAAGGCGTCTTTTTCCGGCTTCAATATTGGTCTCTCCCACTCTTTGATGGCTACAACAAGTGTTTGTCCATAACAATGGAGAATGGTATTTGTGCCCGGCTCTCTGCTGTAACATGATTTCACCTGCATCGTTTAAAACAAATACGGAAAACGCTCTGTGAAGTTTTGCCTTTTCATGGGCTTCCATCTTGGGCATGGTACCTATCTGCTCGTCCTGTTCGTTGACGAGTATAACTCTCTCTTCCTTCATTATGTAAAAATAAGACCTTTACATAATTTAAGTGAGTTCGATTTTAAAATAATTGAGAATAATAGGGCTTAAAAACTAGAAGAATCTAGGCGATTTTAGGTTGTTCTTGGTCGATATGAAATCGTATCTTAAAATCACTTCAAAAGAACCATTGTTAAAGGCCGCACTACCCAATTCCGTTACTTCCCGATCATAGGCTATCCCAATAAGGAATTTATTGGAAATATTGAATCCTGTCATGGCACTGACTGCAGCGTCCCACCTGTAAGCTGCGCCCAGTATAAGCTTATCATTGAACATGAAATTGGCCGATACATCCACCTGTAACGGAGCACCTTGCGTTAGTTTACTTAATAAGGTCGGTTTAAATTTCAATAATGGGTTCAGTTCAAAAACATATCCCGTGATAAAATAGAAATTCATCTGCTCTTTGGCCGTTGAAAGCGTAGATTCCTCAAAATGGGAGGTTTCCAAAAATCTAGGAACGGAAAGACCTGCATAAAATCTATCCGTATGATAATAAACACCTGCTCCAATATTAGGAGAAAGTCTATTATCAATATCCTGTTGTAGCGTTTGATCTGGCGCAAACTGATTTAGCTCTGAAAAACGAATATCCAATAAATTTACACTCCCTTTTAGTCCAAAACTTAATTTACTTTCAAAAGATAACGGAATGGTATATGAAAAATCGATATCAAAATTAGTCTCGGAAGTAGGTCCAATTTTATCGTTTACGATAGAAATTCCAAGTCCCATACCCCGGTAGCCTATAGGGGAATGTACATTTAGGGTCTGCGTTACAGGAGCACCCTCTAATCCTAGCCATTGAGATCTGTGCAGGGCAGCAATACTCATCTGACCTCTAGAACCGGCATACCCCGGATTCACGCTCACTGTGTTGTACATATACTGGGTATATTGAGCATCTTGCTGCCCATAGGCCGAAATGCCTACAAAAAACAATAGAAGTAACAGCCTTTTAGGCAGTTGGTCATATTTTAATAAAACTGATTTTATGTTATACATTACTTTCTATCGGTTTATATAAATATATCCTGAACGGGTTCTCATTTGGCCATTAGGAATTTCATAGTCCAAAATATAGAAATACGTTCCTACAGGTAATTTATTGTCTACCTCTATTGTAACACGGCCATTTGAAGTACCATCAAAAACATTTCCTTCTGTATTGTAAGCCCTAGTAGTGTAGACAGAAACACCCCATCTGTTATAGATTCTTAAGGTATTGTTCGGATAATTTTCCAAGCCTACAATCTGAAGAACATCGTGAACGCCATCGCCATTTGGCGTAATTACGTTAAATACCTCTATTTCCTCTAGCTGTTCTTCTCCTAGATCCGAGTCTAAATAATTAGGAATACCATCACCATCAAAATCATCATTGGCATAATCACCATCACCGTTTGAATCCTCATCAATAGTATCAATTCCGTCATCGTCATCATCCGTATCCCTATAATCGGATTCATTATCACCATCAGTATTTGGTAACTGGTTGATTGGGTCATCTATTTCATCGTTGATATCAATATCTACGCTGATAGCTCCTTCATAGGCATCATCCAAACCGTCATCATCCTTATCTGAACCGATATAAACTACATCCGGGATTCCATCTCGATTAAAATCATGTGCTTCGGTAGCATCAGGTACATTATCATTGTCGCTATCATCATCCAGATAATCCGGAAGACTGTCACCATCTGTATCTATTGGGAAGAGACCCAGAACACCCGGTCCTTCATATGCATCATCCAAGCCATTTCCGTTGGCATCATCTCCACTAGGGGCAATGTAATTTTCAGTGGTCTGCGCTTCCACATTATCAGGTATACCATCGTCATCACTATCTATATCCAAATAATCGGCAATTCCATCGCCATCGGAATCCGTGATGTTTGAAGACGGATCATTATCGCCATCAAGGTTCAAATCTTCAAAACTGTCTACAATTCCATCATCATCGCTATCCAAATCGGCACCCACAGGATTCACAATGACCGTAACGGTCGCTGTTTCACAATTTCCTGTATCATCACATAAGGTATAGGTAAAAGTATCCGTACCTATGAAAGCAGGGTTAGGAGTATACGTTACCGTATCATCAGACGGATCGTTTGGCGTACCGCCATTATTAATTAAAACTGTTCCATTCGTTGGATTTGATGTAGTCAATGTTCCAAGCATAGGAATATCATTGTCGTTGTCCAGCACATCAATATCCACTGGCGTATTTTCATTGGTAGCTATAGCATCATCAAAGGCATCAACAATAGGTAGAATTGTCACATCCACGGTTGCAGTACTACACGCTCCGGAATCATTACAAACCGTATAATCAAAACTATCGGGTCCGTTATAATCTGCGTCTGGGGTATAGGTAACCATATCATCGGTAGGGTCATTAGGAGTACCATTATCGTTTATTGAGACCGAACCATTAGTAGGATCTGTTGCCGTAAGCGTACCTATAGCTGGCAAACCGGAATCATTTCCATAAATATCAACGGTAACGGGGACATCTTCGTCCGTAGTAACGATATCATCTATTAAAGTAGCAGCTTGTTGCAGACAAACTACCGTAAAATTTGGCAATGCTTTATCATTACCGGCTTTGGTAACCGTAGCGGTGTATCGTACTACCGTTTCGGTAGCCGTAACCGTGGGCTGTAATGTGTCTCCCAACACTGCCGGAGTCCAGTTTACCGATGCACCTGATGTTACATTTGCTGAAATATCTAATATCACTTCATTGTCCGGAGCATTACAATCCGTTACAATAAAGTACCCTGTAGCATTGGAGCCGCATAAAGTACCGTCATAGGTCGCAAAATAAATACCCGGTGCCGTTACCTCATAAAAGGAATCTGTTCCAAGGACTGTAGCAGTATCCGAAGCCTCATACCATCTGTAATTGTTTTCATCGGTGCTATCTGGGGCCTGTAACAAAAACTGTGCGTTGGATGCTACAATCCCAAGCAATGTAAGAACAATACTTAAGAATGTTTTTTTATGTAGATTAATATATTTCAAATCGACTTGGGTAGGCTTTAATTATTTTACAACAAATACTACGTTAATCAATGAATTATAATCTGCTGGTGAACCAATAATATCGTAAGTCATTACACCATCGGCATCTATACTCACATTATCAAAAACAGTGTCATCATAAAAAGTAACATAGTAATATAATTCTTCTTTTTCATAAGTAGGTATTGCCGTTGGTGCATTCGTACTGGCAACAAAAGTGGCTGTAAAAGGTGGTGCAGTTGGTGCATATTGATTTATATATTCCTGATATAAATCTTTAGTTTCTCCAGTAATATTAGTACCTGAATATGCAGATACGTCTATAGCAATTGACGGTGGATAAAATATTCTTGCCGCCTTTGATGTTATAGGTTCTATCGCTACAAGTGCTTCTTGAACTGTCGTTTCTCTCACACCAGCTGCCAAAGGTCCTACACCATCTGGATCCACTCCAAAATCGCCATCCATATCTAAAGTAACAGTATCAAGATTGTCTATATTCGAGTCTGCATTAGTATCTTCTGATGGAAAAATCGCAACTTCTGTAGCATTTTGATCGTCTGTATTAACACTCGATGCGTCTACAGAAAATGTAGTTCCACTCAAAGTAAGTCCAGTTCCTGCACTATACTGCGTATCCGTATCCGTGGCGAAAAGCTCACCGCCAACCAATGATAGTGCGTTGCCTGCATTACCACTGATAGCTGCCGTGAACTCGTTGCTTCCGTCAAGGTTCAGTCCATTGCCTGCAGTGTACTGCGTGTCGTTGTCCACGTCAGAGACATAAAGTCCGTTCGCATCTACACTGAGCGCATTGCCCGCCGTACTGCTGATCTCTGCCGATACCGTATATTCCGTGTTGTTCCCTACCACGCTCGTGGTTACGTCCGTTCCCGATCCTTCCACTACAGTGGTCGTCAGTTCGTTGTCC
>NZ_JBLFES010000001.1:1433286-1627084 GCF_047345745.1 Maribacter algae | reverse complement strand
GTGGCTGCTCTCTGTACCGGCCATTGTAGCACGTGTGTGGCCCAGGACGTAAGGGCCGTGATGATTTGACGTCATCCCCACCTTCCTCGCGGTTTGCACCGGCAGTCCCGTTAGAGTCCCCATCTTGACATGCTGGCAACTAACGGTAGGGGTTGCGCTCGTTATAGGACTTAACCTGACACCTCACGGCACGAGCTGACGACAACCATGCAGCACCTTGCAAATTGCCCGAAGGAAAAGGTATCTCTACCCCTGTCAATATGCATTTAAGCCCTGGTAAGGTTCCTCGCGTATCATCGAATTAAACCACATGCTCCACCGCTTGTGCGGGCCCCCGTCAATTCCTTTGAGTTTCATTCTTGCGAACGTACTCCCCAGGTGGGATACTTATCACTTTCGCTTGGCCGCCCAGGTCTCAAGGACCCGGACAGCTAGTATCCATCGTTTACGGCGTGGACTACCAGGGTATCTAATCCTGTTCGCTCCCCACGCTTTCGTCCATCAGCGTCAGTATACGGTTAGTCAGCTGCCTTCGCAATCGGTGTTCTATGTAATATCTATGCATTTCACCGCTACACTACATATTCCGCCAACTTCACCATAACTCAAGACCACCAGTATCAAAGGCAATTCTACGGTTGAGCCGCAGACTTTCACCCCTGACTTAATGGCCCGCCTACGGACCCTTTAAACCCAATAATTCCGGATAACGCTCGGACCCTCCGTATTACCGCGGCTGCTGGCACGGAGTTAGCCGGTCCTTATTCTTACGGTACCGTCAACGGGCCACACGTGGCCCTCTTTCTTCCCGTATAAAAGCAGTTTACTACCCATAGGGCATTCTTCCTGCACGCGGCATGGCTGGATCAGAGTCCCCTCCATTGTCCAATATTCCTCACTGCTGCCTCCCGTAGGAGTCTGGTCCGTGTCTCAGTACCAGTGTGGGGGATCCCCCTCTCAGGGCCCCTACCCATCGCGGCCATGGTAGGCCGTTACCCTACCATCAAGCTAATGGGACGCATGGCCATCCCCTACCGCCCGAAGGCTTTAACCGTCTTGCAATGCTGCAAAAGGTACCATGGGGCATTAATCTTCGTTTCCAAAGGCTATTCCCCTGTAGAGGGCAGGTTCCATACGCGGTGCGCACCCGTGCGCCGGTCGCCATCTTCCAGCAAGCTGGAAATGCTGCCCCTCGACTTGCATGTGTTAGGCCTGCCGCTAGCGTTCATCCTGAGCCAGGATCAAACTCTTCATCGTTGTTTCTTATATATTCGTCCCAACGTCTCCAAATTCCGTCCCCGGCCCCGATCCTATCGATCTAAATTCTTGATATCTTATTCTGTTCTCCGAAGTACACAGGGCATATGCCCCGGTACCTCGCTCTCCACAATATTTCAATGAACTACCCTTCATGGACGGGACCCCTAAGGCCCCGACCAACGCCACGGGAATCCCCCAAAGCGGGTGCAAATATAATCAGCATTTTTAATTACACAATGGATATTGCATCTTTTTTGCACTTTTTTTTCGACTAATTTTTAAGCTTCTAAAACCTAGTAGATTACGAACGCAAAAAAATCCAAAAAGGACATTGAATTTAAAGAATTTTCTTTGGTTTTACAAATTTTTTAACCAATCGCTTATTTGCGTTAGGGACAGCAGTGGCATCCTCGAATGCAATGAGAGATATAACGTATGGCCCGACCTGCTTTCTAAAGCGGGAAACGCCAAAAAACAAAGTCACATCTTATTGTAGGCCTGCAAACAAGGTATTATCTTTGCGAATTATTCATTATCAAGGTTTATGATCAATATTACTTTGCCCGATGGCTCTATTAAGGAATTTGAAAGCGGCATAACTCCTATGGAAGTTGCCAAAAGCATTAGTGAGGGATTGGCTCGGAACGTAATTTCGGCCAATTTCAACGGCGCTGTTATAGAAACGGTGACTCCGCTACAGGAAGATGGGAGCCTTGTGCTTTATACTTGGAGGGACAAGGAGGGGAAAACCGCTTTTTGGCATTCTACATCACATATTGTTGCACAGGCATTGGAAGAACTCTATCCAGGAGTAAAACTGACTATTGGACCTGCCATTGATAATGGATTTTATTACGATGTGGATTTACCTAACGACACTATTTCTGAAAAAGACTTTCCGAAAATTGAACAAAAAGCCTTGGAAATCGCACGGGGCAAACATAATTATAAAATGCGTTCCGTCTCAAAATCCGAAGCCCTGAACTTTTACAAGGAGCAGGGGAATGAATATAAGGTAGAGCTTATAGAGAACTTGGAAGATGGCACCATTACTTTTTGCGACCACGATACCTTCACAGATCTTTGCCGCGGTGGCCATATACCGAATACCGGAATCGTTAAAGCCATAAAAATCCTTAGTGTTGCGGGTGCTTATTGGAGAGGGGACGAGCACAATACACAACTTACCCGTGTCTATGGCATCTCTTTCCCGAAGCAAAAGGAACTCACCGAATATTTGGAGTTATTGGAAGAGGCCAAAAAGAGGGACCATAGAAAACTGGGAAAAGAACTAGAACTTTTTACGTTTTCGCAGAAAGTTGGCCAAGGTCTTCCTTTATGGTTACCAAAAGGCGCCGCTTTACGTGAACGCCTAGAACAGTTCTTGAAACAAGCACAGAAAAAAGCGGGTTATGAAATGGTGGTAACGCCACATATTGGTCAAAAGGAACTTTATGTTACCTCCGGACATTACGCCAAATATGGCGAAGACAGTTTTCAACCCATAAAGACACCAAAAGAAGATGAAGAGTTCTTATTGAAACCGATGAACTGCCCGCATCATTGTGAAATATATAATTCCAAACCTTTCAGCTATAGGGAACTCCCAAAACGGTATGCGGAATTTGGTACAGTATATAGATATGAACAAAGTGGCGAGTTACATGGTCTGACACGTGTACGGGGTTTTACTCAGGACGATGCCCACATTTTCTGTACGCCGGACCAAGTGGACCAGGAATTTATGAATGTCATTGACCTCTCCTTATATGTCCTTGGGTCTTTGGGTTTTGAGGATTTTACCGCCCAGGTTTCTATTAGGGACCCAAAAACACCCGATAAATATATTGGTTCCGTAGATAATTGGGAAAAAGCGGAAAATGCAATTATCAATGCGGCGAAAGAAAAAGGATTGGATTATGTAATCGAAGAAGGCGAAGCCGCTTTTTATGGCCCAAAATTGGATTTTATGGTCAAGGATGCTCTTGGAAGAAATTGGCAGCTGGGTACGATTCAAGTTGATTATACATTACCGGAGCGATTTGATTTGACCTATAAAGGCAGTGATAATGAACTTCATAGGCCAATTATGATACACCGTGCGCCATTTGGAAGTATGGAGCGTTTTATTGCTTTATTGTTGGAACATACCGGCGGAAATTTTCCTTTATGGCTGATTCCTGAACAAGCAATAATATTGCCTGTGAGCGAGAAACATGAAAAATATGCGGAAAAAGTTTTGAAATCACTTGAAAATAACGAAATTCGCGCCCTCATTGATAGCAGGAACGAGACTGTTGGTAAGAAAATACGAGAGGCAGAAATGAACAAAATACCATTCATGCTAATTGTAGGTGAAGATGATGAAAAGGCAAATACAATATCCGTTAGAAAACATGGCGGAGATGATTTAGGTGCCATTACCATTGAAAAATTTACTGACTTGGTCACTAAGGAAATAAATAGTACCTTAAAGTCGTTTTGAGAAAATTAAGTTTAATTAAAAATATGAAGTCATAGCAATACGTAAAAGATTCAGGCCCCAGCCTAGAAGGGAAAATAAGAATCCCCATAATATCAATGAAAAAATACTTGCTCCAGAAGTAAGGTTGGTTGGCGACAATGTGGAGGTTGGTGTATATCCTATCAGAAAAGCATTGGATATCTCCAAAGAATTGGAATTGGATTTGGTAGAAATTTCACCAAAAGCGAAACCGCCTGTTTGTAAAATAATTGATTATAAAAAATTCTTATACGAACAGAAGAAACGCGAAAAAGCCATGAAAGCGAAAGCTTCCAAGGTGGTTGTAAAAGAAATACGTTTTGGTCCGAACACGGACGACCATGATTACGAGTTCAAAAAGAAACATGCCGAAAAGTTTCTCAAGGACGGTGCCAAATTAAAGGCATATGTTTTTTTTAAAGGTCGGTCTATAGTTTACAAGGACCAAGGAGAAATTTTGTTATTACGATTGGCATCTGAGTTGGAGGAATTAGGGAAAGTAGAACAAATGCCAAGATTGGAAGGTAAACGAATGACAATGTTCATTGCTCCAAAGACAAAAAAATAATACTTCGGCTTCGCTCAGCGACCGATTGGATTTATAAAATACTAAACGCTGCTTACTTAATAGTGAGTAGTTTTTAGTATGTCCTTCGACTGCGCTCAGGATGACAGTATAAGGAAGAATAGTTTTTAATAAGTGAGATTAATAAATAAACTAGGAGAAAATGCCTAAACAAAAAACAAAATCCAGTGCCAAAAAGCGTTTTAAGCTTACCGGTTCCGGAAAAATTAAAAGAAAGCACGCTTTTAAGAGTCACATTCTTACGAAGAAATCTAAAAAGCGTAAGCTAGCTTTGACACACAGTACTTTAGTACACGATCATGATGTCAACAGCATTAAGGAACAATTACGTTTAAAGTAATTTGTACTTATACAGGTAAATTATTAACCATGGAGTTAGGCCTTTAAAAAGAGTTGTGAGTTATGAGTTCAGAGTAATGAACTTTAACAAAATTAGCCGCCTACTACAAAAAACAATTAAAAAG
The DNA here is from genome assembly GCF_047345745.1 of Maribacter algae. Classification (NCBI taxonomy): domain Bacteria; kingdom Pseudomonadati; phylum Bacteroidota; class Flavobacteriia; order Flavobacteriales; family Flavobacteriaceae; genus Maribacter; species Maribacter algae. The sequence continues at coordinate 1,622,271 of NZ_JBLFES010000001.1, read as the reverse complement.
AAATGCCAAGATCAGTAAATGCAGTAGCTTCCAGAGCCAGAAGAAAAAAGGTGATGAAGCAAGCCAAAGGTTACTTTGGGAGACGTAAAAACGTTTGGACAGTAGCCAAAAATGCGGTTGAAAAAGCAATGTTATATGCTTATAGAGATCGTAGAAACAAGAAAAGAACTTTCCGTGCCCTTTGGATAACACGTATAAACGCAGGTGCAAGAATGCACGGGATGTCCTACTCACAATTTATGGGAAAAGTAAAAGCTAACAATATTGAACTGAACCGAAAAGTTCTTGCCGATTTAGCGATGAACCACCCAGAAGCTTTCAAAGCTATTGTAGAGCAGGTAAAATAAATTTTAAATACAATCTCACTTAAAAAATCCGATTCTCGCGAATCGGATTTTTTTATACGCCAAAAGCTGTTATTGTCAAATTTCTTCCCGAAGCATGGTTACGGTGTTCACATAGATAAATTCCCTGCCAAATGCCCAAATTCAATTTGCCATTGGTAATGGGTATTTGAACAGAAGTACCCATGAGGGAAGCTTTTATGTGCGCTGGCATATCATCCGGGCCCTCATAGGTGTGAATATAATAAGGTACATTTTCCGGTACCATTTTATTCATATGGCTTTCAAAATCTACCCGAACACTCGAATCTGCATTTTCATTGATGGTCAAGCTGGCCGAAGTATGTTTTATGAAAACTTGTAGCATCCCAATTTTAATAGTCTGTAGCTCAGGAATGGCCCTGAGAACACTATCGGTAATTAAATGAAAGCCTCTTTCAGCTGTAGGTAATCTTAACTCTTTCTGATACCAGTTCATTTGAAATTATATTGATTTCCGATAAAACTACTCCATTAAACCGTTCTTAACAAATACCTTTGCACCGTTAAATTATTGAAATGGATTTGTCTAAAATCAAAATGGTAGTGTCCGATATGGATGGGACCTTATTAAACTCCGACCACGAAGTGAGCGATCGCTTTTTTAAGCTTTTCACCGCGTTAAAAAAGCGGGATATTCTTTTCATAGCGGCAAGCGGAAGGCAATACGATAGTATTGTACACAAACTGGCTCCCATTAAAGATGAGATTTTGGTCATTGCCGAAAATGGAGCCTTGGTCAAGGATAAAGAAAAGGAACTTTTGGTTACTCCTATTCAGCATCATCTTAAAAGCTCTTTGTTATCCAAAATCGATAATATTGAAGGTGCCCATGCGATGATATGCGGTAAATACAATGCATATTTTGATAAGAAATCCGTTCCTTTTCTTGAGCAATTAAAGGAATACTATGCCAGTTATGAAATCCATGATAACTTTAATACAGTAACCGATGAAATCATAAAGATTGCAGTATACCACAATACAAGTGCAGAGGATTATATTTACCCGGCCATGAAAGATTTAGAAGGTCAAATAAGGGTAAAAGTTTCAGGAATTCATTGGGTGGATTTGAACCATACCAACGCCAACAAAGGATTTGCACTTGAGAAAATACAGAACCGTTTTGACATTAGCCCTGATGAAACCCTGGTATTTGGAGATTATAATAATGATTTGGAAATGCTCGGAAGGGCAAAGTACAGTTTTGCCATGGACAATGCCCATCAGAACGTTCTGGAAGCAGCAAATTATAAAACTACCAGTAACGATGATTTTGGTGTAGAACGAATCTTGGAGAAACTTCTAAATAGCTAATCAGGTTTTCTGTTTTTTCTTGCGGGCCGCAGGAAATAGAACATTATTCAAAATAAGCCTGTAACCGGGAGAAGTAGGATGTAATTCCAATTCTGTTTTTGGGTCCCCTACCCTATGCTGATAATCCTCAGGGTCATGCCCTCCATAAAAAGTGAAGAATCCTTTTCCTTTTATACCGTGGATGTACCGTGCCTCCTCATTGATTTTGTTCTCCCCGAGCACCAATACTGTCGGCTTAATTTCTGAGCGATCAAAGGCCGTGGTCTGCCCCATAAATCCTTTTACCAAAGTTGTATGATTTTGGCACAACATCGTTGGAACTGGGTCCCATTTTGCCGAAAAATCCATTAAAGAAAAGTAGTCGGATTCTTTGGGTACGTTTCCCCGTTTTTGTGTCATATCTATGGATGAAAACTCATATTTCAAATAGCTTCTTTCTAGCGTAAAATTGGTAAAGGCAAAGGTTTTTTGAAAATCCAGACTCGCTTGATAATTAGGGTCGGAAGCATCACCATCAAACATAGGCTCGCATATATCAACTCCGTCCGCGGCTAGGGCAATATCAAAACTATCCGTAGCGGAGCACATAGCGAACATAAAACCTCCTCCTATGACATAATTCCGAATCTTTAATGCAACATCCCGTTTCTCTTCGGAAACTTTCTCATATCCCAGTTTTTTAGCCAGTTTTTCAGACTCTTTTTTACTCTCTATGTACCAAGGCGTGGCTCGGTACGCCCCATAGAATTTACCATATTGTCCCGTAAAATCTTCATGGTGCAAGTGCAACCAATCATACAATGCAAGCTTATCGTCCAAAACTTCTTCATCGTAAATGGTCACGTAAGGAATCTCCGCATACGTAAGTGCCATGGTCACGGCATCGTCCCAAGGTTGGTTTCCTTTTGGGGAATAGACTGCAATTTTAGGTGCTTTTTCCAAGATGACCGCGTCCTGATTTACAGACGGACTACTGATTTCATCCAAAATGGCATTTGCCTGGCCATCGGATAGAATTTCAAAAGAAACTCCCCTTATTTGACATTCTTTACGAACGCTTTCGCCATCGGGCAATAAAAAGGAACCTCCCCGATAATTGAGCAACCACTGTACTTTTTGTTGTTTGGACAACACCCAAAATGTAATGCCATATGCCTTTAAATGATTCTTTTGACTCTCCGCATCCATTGGAATAAGAATAGAGGAAGCTGACAGCTGCACCGAAAAAAGAAGCAGAGAAAAAGAAAAAAGAAGTTTACGCATAATCGGTGTTAATTGAACCTACTCAAAGGTAAACGAAAAATAACCGTGAAGTATTTTGAGGCGCGTTAAAGAATTTACAAAGTACGAGGTGCAAGATTGGAAATAAAAAGTTTCTTGAAATTAAATTTCCCAAAGACTAGGTTTATACTTGATACTTACAATTAGGCCTGAAACTTCTAGAATGGAACATCGTTATCATCCTCTGGATTGAAACTATCGTTCATTGAACTTCCAAAAGCATCATCGGCACTTGGCAGCCCTTTTGTGATGAACGGATTTTCCTCATTGGCATTCATTTTAGATTGAAATTCAAAAGGAGAATCAAAATCGTCGAGATTGTCAAATTTACCAAGCTGGCCGATAAACTTCAGTCGGATATTGTCAAGCCCCCCATTACGGTGCTTGGCCACAATGAGTTCTCCTTGACCCTGCGTAGGTGTACGTTCTTCATCATCCCATTCCTCAATTTTATAGTATTCCGGTCTATAAATAAAGGAAACGATGTCCGCATCTTGCTCAATGGCGCCTGATTCCCTTAAATCCGAAAGTAGTGGTCTTTTGCTGCCACCTCGTGTCTCTACCGCACGGGACAATTGTGATAGCGCGATTACCGGAACGTTCAATTCTTTGGCCAAGGCCTTTAAGTTTCTCGAAATTGTGGATATCTCCTGTTCTCGGTTTCCTCCTTTTTGCGTTCCACCGGCGGTCATCAACTGTAAATAATCAATAATGATAATTTTAATGTCATGTTGTGATTTTAAACGCCTGGCTTTAGCCCTCAAATCAAAAATGGATAGCGAAGGGGTGTCATCAATGAACAAAGGCGCTTTTTCCAATGCCTTTACTTTTACGTTCAATTGTTCCCATTCATGTTTTTCCAGTTTTCCCGTTCTCAGTTTTTCGGATGACAATCCTGTTTCAGATGAAATTAGACGGGTAATCAATTGTACGGAGGACATTTCACAGGAAAAGAAAGCAACCGCTTCGCCCGTATCAACCGCTATATTTCTAGCCATGGACAAGGTCAATGCCGTTTTACCCATACCGGGACGCGCTGCAATGATAATCAAATCACTAGGCTGCCAGCCCGAGGTCAATCTATCCAACTTATCAAAGCCCGTAGCAATACCGCTCATGCCCTCTTTGTTGGCAATTTCCTCAATTTTCTTTTTCGCCTGAATTACCAAATCCAGAGCCGTTTCCGAAGAACGTTTCAAATTTCCTTGGGTAACATCATATAATTTTGATTCGGCGGCATCCAAAAGCTCAAAAACATCGGTAGATTCATCATATGCCTCTTCAATGATTTCGTTGGAAATCTTGATTAAACTCCGTTGGATAAATTTTTGAAGAATAATACGGGCGTGAAACTCGATATGTGCCGAAGATGCCACTTTTTGGGTGAGTTTTATAAGGTAAAAATCCCCTCCTACCGCTTCCAATTTTCCGGCCTTCTTCAATTGTGCCGAAACGGTTAATAAATCCACTGGTTGGGATTCCTCGAACAAAACAAAAATGGCTTCGTAAATAAATTTATGGGCATCCTTATAAAAAACCTCGGGATGTAAGATATCTATTACTTCATCTACCCCTTTTTTGTCAATCATCATCGCACCCAACACAACCTCCTCTAAATCAACAGCTTGAGGCGGTATCTTTCCTCTTTCGAGGTTGATAATAGTAGACTTATCGATCTTACGACCGATTAAAGGTTTAGTGTTCTCCATACCTGCGAAAATATGCAATTAACCTTAAGTTAACATGAAAAAATCCTTAAGTGATGTTCACCGTTAACTAACAATTTTGCTGTTAATAAGTTACGATTTATGTTGATAACAAAAAAAATCCAAGAATTAAAATTCTTGGATTTTTCTGAGCTTGACAAAATAGCTTATCAATCACTAAAAACACCCATTTGGGCATATTTATCCATTCGTTGATTCACTAATTCTTTTGGTGATAACTTTTGCAGTTCCTCAAAATGGGAAACAATTTTATTTTTTACCATCGTAAAAGCCTTTTCCCTATTGGCATGTGCACCTCCTGCCGGCTCACGTACGATTTCATCGATCAATTTCAATTTTTTCATATCTGTGGCCGTCAACTTTAGCGCTTCCGCTGCCGTTTCTTTATACTCCCAACTTCTCCATAATATAGAGGAACAAGATTCTGGGGAAATTACCGAGTACCAAGTGTTTTCCAACATCAGTACTTTATCGCCAACACCAATACCCAATGCACCTCCTGAAGCTCCCTCTCCAATGATTACTACGATGATGGGAACTTTAAGTCTTGTCATTTCAAAAATATTCCTCGCAATGGCTTCCCCCTGTCCACGTTCTTCTGCTTCGATACCGGGGTAGGCACCGGGTGTATCCACAAAGCATACCACAGGTATTTGAAATTTCTCGGCAGACTTCATTAAACGTAACGCTTTGCGATAGCCTTCGGGATTTGCCATACCAAAATTGCGATATTGTCGTGTTTTGGTGTTATATCCTTTTTGTTGACCAATAAACATATAACTCTGATCTCCGATTTTTCCAAGACCACCGATCATTGCCTTATCGTCCTTGACCGTGCGGTCTCCATGAAGTTCCAAAAAAGTCTCTCCACAAATAGCTTTAATATAGTCTAGGGTGTATGGTCTGTTGGGATGTCTTGACAATTGTACTCGTTGCCATGCGGTGAGATTTTTGTAAATCTCCTTTCGTGTTTCGGTAAGCTTTTTTTCTATTTGTTTACAGGTTTCGGTGACGTCTACATCGCTTTCCTCCCCTATAATCATACATTTGTCCAATTGTTCTTCCAATTCCTTAATTGGAAGTTCAAAATCCAAATACTCCATAGTTAATTTGATTTAGCTTTTGGTAGGGACAAATATAAAACTTAAATAGGGAATCTTTAGCCCAAGTTTCTTTTTCTCTCTGCACGTTGCTTTAAAATACCGTTTGCAATTACCGTAGTCAAAATCAATAGTGCACCCACATAAAAAAGCGGGTTCATTTTTTCCTCCGTACCAAAAAACAAAATGGCCAACACAATACCGTAAACAGGCTCTAAATTGGTGGTAAGCATCACAGTATAGGGAGTCAATATCCGCATTACCTTGACCGAAGCGATAAAAGCATAAGCGGTACAAATAAGTGCCAACACCAGTAAATATATCCAATCTGTTGTATTCAAATTAAAAAATTCCATTGAAAAACTTCCCTGAAACATCAATATGATCGAAAGGAACAGTACTCCTACCCCAAGTTCGTAAAATGAAATGACCGATGGCCGATGCGTTTTCACCAATTTCCCATTGATCAATGAGAAGACTGCCGCCAAAAAGGCCGAAACGAGCGCAATGACCATTCCTGATATGTATTTGGATTCCACCCTGAAAATGAGGTATAATCCAATGACAACAATAAGACCGAAGATTATCTCATAGCCTATAATTTTCCGATGGTACAAAAAAGGTTCCATCAGAGCCGTAAAAAGTGCCCCGGTGGACATCATCGCCAATGTTACGGATACGGTGGCTACTTTTATCGCCAGAAAAAAAGTTACCCAATGCAAGGCCACTACAATCCCAGCTCCAATGAGCCATATTGCCGTTTTTTTATCAATACGTAGACTGAACTTTGAACATAAAATGTAAACAAGAATGAACAAAGTGGCCAAACCCATGCGAAACCATACCAAGGGTAAGGAATCTATGGTTATCAGTTTTCCTAAAATTGCCGTGAACCCCCAAATAAAAACTATAAAATGAAGGTGTAGCAGATTTACGATCCTATCTTTTGGCATTTTGTAATAGATAAAATGCGACAACACCAAATACCACATTGGGTATCATTACGGCCAACAACGGAGAAAACCCCGATTGCTCCGCCAAGGTCCCAAAAACCTTATCAAAAAACACGTAGATGAAGGCCACAAGGATTCCAAAAGCAAGATTTATCCCCATACCTCCCCTTCTTTTTACCGAAGAAACAGCAACCGCGATGATGGTCAAAATGAAAGCCGTCAGCGGCAAGGCCCATCTTTTATACTTTACTAATATATAGGCATTGATATTGGAAGCTCCTTTACGACGTTGGTCTTGAATAAACTTATCCAGTTCATAAAGGTTCTTTGTCTCCGCTACATAGGATACCGGAGTCAAATCATCAATTTGGAAAGTAAAAAGTGTGTCCAACCTTCGTTTACTTTCAATCAATGCTGTATCCCCTACTATTTTTCTTTTTTTATAGGAAGTCAATCTATACAGACTATCCTTATCTATCCATCTTATATTAAGTGCCGAAATTTTAAAGTCCAGCTGATTAATGCTATCAAACCGTTCATACGTAAAATTATGTCCTATTTTTCGCTTCGGGTCAAAACTGCTTACGTAAATAAAATCTGTTTCATTCAATTGGTTAAAGATATTGCTGGTCACCCTGTCCTGCCTTCCTTTTTTAAGATATTTGAACTTGAATTCATTAAAACCCGCACTTGCCTGCGGTACAACGAACATGGTCATGAAAAACATGAGTATGGCAATCAATGTGGCACCAATAAGGTAGGGCCGTAGAAACCTCCCGTACGAAACCCCAGAGCTTAAAATGGCTACAATCTCCGTATTGTTGGCCAGTTTAGAGGTGAAAAAGATTACAGAAAGAAATAGAAAAATGGGAAATAAAAGACTTCCAATATAAATGGTGAAATTCAAATAATATTCCAGAATTTCGTTTAGCGGTGCCTCATTATCGATCATCTTTCCAATCTGCTCCGCTAGATTTGCCATTATCCCGATTGGGATAAACAACAACAGCATCAGCCCGAAGGTAGTCAGGTATCGCTTTAAAATATATTTGTCTATAATCGATAGCATTACAAACGTTTATCCATTTGTTTGACCATTTTATTCTTCCATTCCCTAAAATCGCCAGCTAAGATATGTTTTCTGGCTTCCCGCGTCAACCATAAATAAAAACCTAAATTATGTATGGTCGCTATCTGTTTTCCCAAATATTCATTAGCGGCGAACAAATGGCGTAGATAGGCTTTGGAATATTCCCTATCTACAAATGTAGTTCCCATTTCATCTATGGCAGAAAAATCATCTTCCCATTTTTTATTTTTGATATTGATGGTGCCGTGCGCGGTAAAGAGCATTCCGTTACGGGCATTTCTAGTGGGCATCACACAATCGAACATATCTATACCCAAAGCTATATTTTCCAAAATATTGATGGGTGTACCCACGCCCATTAAGTATCTGGGTTTGTCTTCCGGTAAAATCTCCGTGACTACCTCTGTCATGGCGTACATTTCCTCTGCCGGTTCGCCCACCGAAAGTCCTCCAATAGCGTTTCCTTCCGCTCCTGCGTTCGCGATATATTCTGCCGATTGTTTTCTTAAATCCTTATACGTAGATCCTTGTACTATCGGAAAAAATGTTTGTGCATAATCATAGGCAACAGGAACTTTTTCCAAATGATCGATACAACGGTCCAACCAACGATGTGTCATATGCATGGATCGCTTTGCATAGTTGTATTCGCAAGGGTAAGGCGTACATTCATCAAAAGCCATAATGATGTCCGCGCCAATGATACGTTGTATTTCCATCACATTTTCGGGTGTAAAAAGATGTGTAGAACCGTCTATGTGCGATTTGAACTTTACCCCTTCTTCCTTTATTTTTCGGTTTCCCGATAAAGAATACACCTGATATCCTCCGCTATCCGTCAAGATATTCCTATCCCATCCCATAAATTTGTGTAGTCCTCCCGCTTTCTGTAAAATCGATGTTCTTGGCCGAAGAAAAAGATGATAGGTATTGCCCAGAATAATATCTGGATCAATCTCCTCTTTCAGTTCTTTTTGGTGCACCCCTTTAACCGATGCTACCGTACCAACAGGCATAAAAATGGGGGTTTCAATGGTTCCATGATCCGTTTTCATGGTTCCTGCCCTAGCCTTGGTTTGGCTATCTGTTTTGTGTAAAGTAAATTCCAATAGTTATTGATAAAGTTGCAAAGATAGCGAACTACATATGGGGAAGGCTTAATAAAAACCAAAGAAAAACGATTTTAAACGGGTCAATATCCATATTGAAAAGTTTAACCATCTTTAACGTTCCCCATAATTTTATACGGCAATAAAGAAACAGGCTTTGCGTTCTGATGGTATAAGGAGGGTTTAGAACATTTGGCCCTATTCTTGATTAATATTCATCAATAAAACAAGACTATTATGAAAAAAGTATTTTTTTTAGCTGTTATGGTATTTGCCGGTTTTACGGCATATGCACAGAGTGGTTCCGGATTTGGAATCAAAGGTGGTTTAAATTATAACGCAAATGGCGATTACTTTGAATCTGCCGGTGATGCGGCTCGTAATCCAGATAGAAATATTGGATATCATCTAGGGGTTTTTGGAAAAATTGGAGTCGCCCGTATTTATTTACGTCCAGAATTGGTGTATACAAAAACAAAATCCGACTATGACGGTGACGATTTTAATATGAGCAAACTAGATGCACCTATTTTATTGGGTGTAAAAGTAATTGGCCCACTTCATTTATTTGCAGGTCCGTCGTTCCAATATATTCTTGATACCGAATTCGATGGTATTTCTATTGACAATATCAACAACGATTTTACTGTTGGCCTAAATATTGGTGCCGGAGTAAACCTAGGAAAATTAGGAATAGATTTACGCTATGAACGTGGTTTTAGTGATAACGAAGCTACTTTTATCAACACCAATATTACCAACGTAGGGCCTAGTAGAATTGATACGCGCCCCGACCAGCTTATCTTGAGTCTTTCGCTTAAAATCTAATAAAAAAATAGTAGATTAAAAAAGGCCCGCCGAGAAATTTCTCGGCGGGCCTTTTTTATTAGATAATGTTTTATCCTAAATATCAGAATTTAAGTGATCAGGAACATCTCCGCCATTCGTAAATCGGAAACTTAAGAAATTACCGTTCTCGTCTAAATTTATTTCTTCTCGTGTTGGAATTCCGTCATTGTCATCATCCGCATCTAAATAATTGGGAAATCTACCATTTATTGGCTCTGATTCAAAATCTGCATTATCATTATATAATAATCCATCCTCATCCGAATCTTCAAAAAGAGATGGTATACCATCGTTATCATGGTCCGTATTCTCGGTAGATGTAAGGACTTGATATTTAAAAATTAACGGACTGTATGCAGGTATGGGATTTCTGAGTCCGTTGAAAGTTCCCAACGCAGACGGAAAAACTATCATACCTACACCAAAGCCTTCAACCTCAAAAGTTCCATCTGGATTATCGATTATATTATTTCCGCCAGCCGTATTTGTAACGCCTTCTCCTACTCCTCTGAAAGCTCGTTGATTACCAGGTCCGGGAAATTGAAAACTAGGATTATCCCACCATACACCAGTTGATATATTATCAAAAACATCGCCATTCAACAAAGTTCCCTCATATTTAACAAATGTAGAATCAGCTATAGTCGGTTTAGCACCTACCCCACCTTTGGCCTCTAGATAATAATATGTATGCTCGACATTCTCTTCTCCTTCTAACAAAAATTCAGAAGACGAAACAATTACTTTTTTTTCTATAATTTGATTGATTAAAGGAATCTTAGAAGAATTATCTCCCGAAATGGTATCGATAACTATATTAAAATCAAAATCAGCTGGGGGCGATGCAAACTCCTCATAATTATAAAAATGAGTTTCAAGGTATTCTCTGATTTCAGCATCATCTTCAGCCGCCACCTCACTTAAAACTCTAGGAGGCACCACTTCTATATCTGGTCCTTCATCATCATTTTTACAGGAGATAATCAATATTGCCAAAAAGGCAATAACAGCACTATTTTTCAATTTCATCAACATAGCTTTTAAGGCGGCAAGATACAATTTTCCACTATTTTTGTGGAAGACCTTAACAAAGATTTTGAATTCATGCGGATTGATAAATACTTATGGAGTACGCGGTACTTTAAAACCCGAAACAAAGCGACCACTGCCTGTAAAAAAGGCCAAGTAAAGATTAACGGTCAAGTGTGCAAACCTGGTCGTGAGGTTTTTCCAATGGATGAAATTGTTCTTAGGAAAAATCAAATCGACTATAAACTTACCGTGCTAGCGACACCTGAAAGCCGTGTGGGGGCAAAATTGGTCGCTATTTACAGAAAAGATACTACACCAAAAGAAGCGTTTCAACACAATGAACTACTCCAATATTCCAAAGATTATTATCGTAAAAAGGGAACGGGGAGACCTACCAAAAAGGACCGTAGAGAAATTGAAGATTATTTGGAAACTCCAACAGATGAAGAAGAGACCGACAATAAAGAATAAATTATCAACATTTACTTATCAGAAACATACTTATCTTTAGACCAATAACGTATTCTATGGAACAGAACATACTTTCCCATCGGCAAATAAAGTATAAGGTAGAACGCATCGCCTATCAAATTTATGAGGCCAATGTGGACGAAACCGAAATTATCATTGCAGGTATTGAAGGGGGAGGAATCCATTTTGCCAAAAAGATTATCCGCGTCTTGAATAAGATTACAGATGCCAAGATTACGCTCTGTAAGGTCAATATAGATAAAAAGAACCCTTTAAAACAAGAGGTAACGACCTCTTTGGGAGAAACGGTCTATGAAAATAAATCTATTGTTTTAGTGGATGATGTACTTAATTCAGGGACTACCCTAATCTACGGCGTGCACCATTTTTTAAAAACGCCTTTGAAACAGTTGAAAACCGCTGTATTGGTCAATAGAAATCATAAAAAATATCCCGTTAAAGCGGATTATAAAGGAATAAGCCTTTCTACCTCACTGCAAGAACATGTAAACGTAATTTTTGAAACTAAAAATGACCGCGTTTTCCTAAACTAACTTATTGGTGATTTCCAAGGCGATTTTCTCGGGCGTTTTATCATCGGTACTGATTACGTTAGGTGCCTTGTTGTAATAATAACTTCGCTCAAAAAGATGCTTTCCGATAAATTCCATTAGTTCTTCTTCTTTTTCAAAACGACTCACCAAGGGCCGTTCTTCTTTTCCTTTTGAAAGTCTATTTACCAATTCCGGAAGAGAAACCTTTAGATAAAAGGTGTTTGGAGTGGCGGCAATTATAGCATCCATGTTTGTTCCAAAGCAAGGTGTTCCCCCGCCTGTGGAGAGTACTACGGACTCTTGAGAGGCTAAAATTTCATTCAAATAAAATATTTCTCGTTTCCTGAAATAGATTTCCCCTTTTTCCTCGAAAATCTTTTTTATAGTGGACCTTTCCGATGATTCTATATATTCATCCAAATCTAAAAAATTAGTATTCAGCTGTTTAGCCAATAGCTTGCCAATGGTAGTTTTACCACTGCCCATATACCCTACCAAAATTATTTTCACCCGTTTGTTTTGTGTAAAATTCAACTAATTTATAGCGTTTTCAAAAAAAAAGAAAATTCTCTTAAAATTGACTTGTAAAATAAATGAATCGCTTTATATTTGCACCCGCATTCAGGGAAATGAACGCACTTAAATTTTGACCTGGTAGCTCAGTTGGTAGAGCATCTCCCTTTTAAGGAGAGGGTCCTGGGTTCGAGCCCCAGCCAGGTCACTATTAGAAATGTCATCTAATATCAAAAGCTTGCTAATTTTATGATTAGCAAGCTTTTATGTTTTTAGGGGAATCATTTTATTTGATATGATTTGGTTTTAAAAGTTCACAAATCGTCAACATTTTTTAAAATCGTCAACAAAATCGTCAACACTTTTATAAATTGACTTCCCAACAACCTGAAAATTTGCATTGTTGATTTGACTTTCGTCTCACTGATTGTTTCATTTAAAGACGAAAAACATGCGAAGTACGACCACATTTTCAATCCTTTTTTGGGTCTATACACAAAGGGCCGATAAGAATAATCACTGCAAGATTTATGTCCGAATCACTCTGAACGGAAAAAAGGTCAATATCAGCCTCAAACAAAAAGTTAATGTTGATTCATGGGATTCAAAAAGACAACGAGCAAAAGGTAATGGTCAAAAAGCTAGAGAAATAAATTCTTACTTGGATGAAGTGAAATCCGATATTGTCACAGGTTATCGTGACCTAAAGGCAGAATCCAGAGTTATAACGCCACAACTTATCAAATCTAGATTTCTTGGCGAAGACAAAAAAGTTCATTCCCTAAAGGATATATTTGATTATCACAACGAAACAATGGCAGAAAAACTGTGTGCGAAAACACTCTGCCATTACCGAACTAGCCAGAAATACATTCTCGAGTTTGTCAAAAAAAAATTCAAATCACAGGATAGATTCTTGCCAGACCTGGATTATGCCTTCATATTAAGTTTTGAAAGCTTTCTAAGGTCTTATCAACCTAGCCATTATCAAGGAAGAATAGGAAACAATGCCGTTATGAAGCACATTCAACGGTTTCGAAAAATGGTTACCTTGGCCTATCACATGGAATGGATAGAACGCGATCCTTTCGTAAAATTTAAACCTAAAATAGAACGTAAAGAGCGAGAATTTCTTACGGAAACCGAACTGGAAAGTATCGAAAATTTGACTGTGGAAATAGAGCGGTTGGCCGTGGTAAAAGACCTGTTTATATTTAGTTGCTATACCGGGATATCCTATGGAGATGTAATCAATCTAAAGAAAGAAAATATCGTGCAGGGTATTGATGGAAACAAGTGGATTATGGCCAATAGAAACAAAACTGGAATCCCATTTAAAATTCCACTATTGCAGATGACCGAATGTTTAATCAGAAAATATGAAAACCATCATAGAACACAACTAACCGAAACTTTACTTCCAAAAATTTCGAATCAACGATTAAATAGCTATTTAAAGGAAATTGCCGACCTCAGCGGTATTAAAAAGAACCTCACTTTCCACATGGCTAGACATACCTTTGCAACTACAGTAACGTTAAGCAATGGGGTGCCTATTGAAACGGTATCAAAACTCCTAGGGCACACAAAACTAGCTACCACTCAAATTTATGCCCGTGTAGTTGAGAAGAAGATAAGTGAGGACATGAATGTGCTCAAAGATAAAATATGTAAGCCCAAGAAAGGCAATCTAGTAGTTGTCTAGGTATCTGACCTGTTTGTTCCATATTGCTTTACAAATGGGATAATAAAAGTTAAAGGAGCAAATTTTACGCAACCAGTTTTAGATTCTTGAATCTTTATGATATGCTTGTATTAAATGGTGTGATTTTCTCATAAATCAAAATCTTGAATAACTGTTTAAAAACTAAATCGCTAATACAAGGATGCTATAAGTTAGAATAATGTTAAAAATAGTAACTATTATTAACGTTGGTAGACTTGTTACAAAAAGAAAGCCAATGCCCCATATATATAAAAATCTTTTTTACAACCATTTTGAAAACCAAAGTTATAAAGCCAAAGTTGAGGATTTCCCCACTAATTATAAAAGTGAGGAAAATTTATTATTAAGATACAAAGCGAGAATTCCTTACTTTAATTTTCATCAAAATAGTTTGACCATACGCTATTTTAAACAGGGCAGTGGTGAACTTATGCTTAAAGACAGAAGATTGAAGGTCAGGGATGAAGATTTCTTGATACTTAATCCCAATGACGGGTGGGAATTTATTAATGAACGAAACGATTACATAGATGTATTGAGTTTCGGTATATCCAATAGTTTGATAAGCCAATGCAATTTCTATTTGCAAGAAGAAAATGAAAAAATATTAAGCGATCCTTTAGGCGAAACTAGTCACGACACTTTTTTTATTGAGAGCCCTTTAAAGGCAAAGCATTACGCTTCTGGGCAGCTACTTCAATTCATATATGGGTTGTCAAATCAAGATGATTTCAAACTGACTTGCCCTGATGAACTGACCATCGAGATATTGCAATCAATTTATAGAGAACAAAAATTGGGGAATAAAATCGAGAAAGAAATACAGGCTAAAAAATCAGTGACAAAAAAGGAAACGTTCAGAAGGCTACTTCTTGCATACGAATACATACATGACAATGTAGGAACCCATATTTCTATTGAACAATTGTCTTTCGTTTCATCCCTATCCAAATTTCACCTTTATAATTCCTTCAAAATGGCCTTTGGAAAAACTCCCCATCAATATATCAATAGATTAAAGGTATCTAAAGCCAAAGAACTTGTAAAAACAGGGAAGCTATCTATATCTGAGGTGTCCGATTCACTTGGGTTTAGTGATTTGAGCGTATTTAGCAAAGTATTTAAAAAAGTGTATGGCCACCCGCCTTCATATTATATGAACTGATATGTAAATCCGCAATATTTAATATAATGGTTCGCAGCACTAACTCGCTGCAGAGATAGGACTAAAGCTATTTTAAAAGGAAAGATTGAAACTAAAATTGACAAATGACTTTAAGGTATAAAAATAGATTTTACAACCACTTCGAGAAAAGAGAGTATAGGATTCCTCCCGAGTACAATCCGCACAAAAATTTTTTGATGCGATATGAAGTTCATTTAGATCATCATAAATTTTATAGAAATGGCCTGATAGTACTCTATTTTAAAAACGGTAGCGGAGTGTTTGTTTCGAACCCAAATCAAATAAAAGTCAAATCTGGTCATTTTGTTATTTTAAATCCCAATGAGGGACTGGAGTATATTAACGATAAACATGAATATTTAGATGTTCTAAGCTTTGATATTACAAATAAACTGATCAGCGAGTGCAACTATTATCTACAACAAGAAGCTTTGAAGTTGCTTGATAATCCTTTTGGGGAAATTCAAGAAGATTCGTTTTTTCTCGAAAATTCTTTGAATGCCCAATACTATTCAACTGGTATATTACTTCAGCAGATTTATAATCTATCCGGCCAAAGAGATTTTGAACTCACGAGTGCTGATGAATTGACGATAGAATTGTTACAATCGTTGTATAGGGAACAAAAAATTGGATATAAGATTACCGATAAAATTGAGGCAAAAAAACTTTCTACAAAAGAGGAAACATTGAAAAGGCTATTAGTCGCCTATGAATACATTCATGACAATTTGGGTGAGGCCATATCCATCGACGAATTATCAAAAACTTCCTCTTTATCAAAATTTCATTTATTCGATTCCTTTAAAAAAGCTTTTGGTAGAACACCGCATCAATATATGAACAGAATAAAAGTTGCAAAAGCCAAAGAATTAGTCCAGAATGGAAACCTTTCGGTCAGCGAAGTATCCGATTCATTGGGTTTCAGTGATCTTTCGGTTTTCAGCAAAGTCTTTAAAAAAGCCTATGGGCGGCCTCCCTCACATTTCCAACATTTAAATTAATCTTCTGCGAACTCGTCTCTGTAACTCCGAGTCGGTCAATATCGTTAATCTACCCTAGATTTACTTGATACCGCGATGGTTCAATTTACGTTTTCCGAATACATTTCGGTAAATATTGACTTTTTGACAAATGCTTCTATACTGGCGTATTCTATTTTCGGCATAAGCGCTCCCGTTCTTATTACTTAAAAAATTTACAGGCGCGGGATGGTCGAATTTAAAAATACATTATGCCATTTTGTAGCACTAAGTTAAAATTAACCATTGCAATTTTTATCCTTGCATACTCCTCTGTGTTCAGTCAAACCCAAAAATGGAGTTTGAACGACTGTATCATATTCGCTTTGGAAAACAACCTTTCCATTAAACAACTTGAGTTGGATGTTTCGGAAGTCGATATTGAAAAGTCCAATGCCATCGGCGCACTTTTTCCAAGCCTTGAAACTACTATAGACGTAACCAAGAGAAGGGGACTGAGTTTTGATCCAATAACCAATAATGTGGTTACCGAGCCACTTTTGACCGGTTCCGGAAATCTTACTTCTTCGATTACCCTGTTCGATGGCCTTAGAAACTACAATGCTATCGCTAGGGCTCGGCTTAACAAAGTTTCCGAACAGTATCGGTTAGAAGATCTAAAGGATGACATTCGTCTCAATGTTGCAAATGCCTTTGTTCAGGTACTATCCAATAAAGAATCATTAAGGGCACTAAAGGCGCAATACGCTGCTACTGAACAAGAAGTTGAAATAACAGAAGAACTGGTTTTAGCAGGGGTAGTTCCCAAAGGGGATTTATTAGAGATAGAAGCTACTTTGGCAGATCAAGGGCAGCAAATAATTGAAGGAGAAAATATGGTGTCAATTTCAAAATTGAACCTTGCCCAACTTTTAAGAGTCGAGAACCCTGAGGATTTTGAAATTAAGAATAATCTTCAAGAGATACCCTCCAATAACATCATGTCCAATTCGGCAAACGATATTTTTCACAAAGCCACCATTCACAGAAATGATGTGAAATTCTCTCAGCTTGGTGTTGAACTGGCCGATAAAAATCTCGATATAGCAAGGGGAGCACGTTATCCAACCTTGACAGGGGTGTTCGAGTATGACACCCGCTATTCAGACTTGTTTTTTGATATCAGAACGGGCTTGAGGTTTGATTTTTTTGACCAACTGTACTTAAACGATGGTATACAGATACGTGCCGATTTGGACTTCCCTATTTTCAACCGCTTCACAATTAATAACAATATCAAAAGGGCAAAAATAGAACATGCGCTGGCAGAAGTTGCTTACAAAAGAACCTTAATGGAACTGGAGGCCGATATTTACCGATCTTATGTAGATGTTTCCACTTTTTCGAAAAGCTATGAAGCGGCTTTGAGAACTTTGGAAGCACGTCGTTTGGCCCATGAGTATTCTATTCAGAGGTTTAATACGGGAATGATGAATACCTTCGATTTTATTCAATCGAAAGTAAGGGTCGATGAGGCAGAGGCACTACTTATCCAAACCAAATATGAGTATATTCTTAGGTTGAAGATTCTTGAATTTTATTATGGTTATTCCCTTGGATAGCTTTAAATCATGATAATGAGGGTTCAATTTTATCAACAAACACATATATCATCTTTAAACGAGATATTATTTCAGAAAGTAAAAGTTTCAAAAATGCATTTAATCATCCTTTTAGCCAACCTTATACTTCTTTCGTCTTGCGAAAAGGGTGCAGAAGAGGCACCCATTCAATTATCTAATTTGGAAAAGAAAATTATCAGAATCGCCAAAAGAGGCAACATTCCATCGCTGGCTGTTTATGTTGAGACTGAAGATGATGTTTTGAAAGTGGACTATCACCATCCGGATACGGAAAAACAAACTATATACGGAATAGGTAGTACAACAAAATTTCTTTCGGCAGCTCTAGTCTTCAAATTGATAGAAAAAGGGCAACTTAATCTGGAAGATATGGCAGTCGATTATGTTGAAGAACTGGTCGAGATCGATGATGGAAATAGTATAACGATAGGTAACTTGCTCAACCACACTAGTGGACTCTCGGACTACACAGCGCATTCGGATTGGAGAGAAGCTGTGGTCAATGGAGGTGGGCCCAAGGATTTTAACAAAAAATTCAGTTATATAAAAAAAGTTCTTAGAAATAGGGGGCGTTACATGTACAGCAATTCGAACTATCTGATTTTGCAGGGGGTCGTGGAAAAAGTACTTTCCAAACCATATACTATGGCTTTCAATGATTTTTTTAAAAACCACGGTCTATCAAACCTCAACTTGGGCAATGCGAATCTAGGGTTACAAGCCTTTTATGCAACTGATGATAAAGCAAGTTCCAACGTCTCCGGTTGGCGAGAAAATTATGGCTACGATGGTGGTGCATTTGGTACTCCGAAAGAAATCAACGCATTCCTTCAAGGGTTCTTTGTTAAAAAGAACATCTTAAAAGATGAAACAATATCAAAAATGAGAAGCTGGATTCCCATGAATCCGATGTCAATTCCCATAGGGGATGGAAGCATCAATTCTTATGGATTCGGCATCATGAAATTAAATTACCGCGGAAAAGAATATATCGGCCACGCCGGAAGCACATTAAAATATCAGTCGTTTATGTTTTATGATCCCAAGAAAAAAACGTCGATAAATGTTTTTACTAATTGCAGCGGGAAGCACTACAACAATGTCTTTTTTCAAGAAATCATACCTGAAATTCTTGATAACCTGTAAATACAAAGAACATGACCATGAAATCTGAGGAATTATTGAACGATTTAATAGCACTGACCAAGAAAAACTTGGATTTTGCGACAAGATTACGTAAAAATTCCCTCGAAGAACTCAATTGGCGAAAAAATCGAGATAGCTGGAGTGCCTTACAATGTATCGAGCATCTTAACCTATATGGTATTTTTTACCTACCTGAAATAGAAAAAAGCATTCTAAAGAGTAAACATTCAGCCGAAACCAATTTCAAAAGTGGATTTCTTGGAAATCGTTTTGCCGAGAGCATGTTACCAGGCGAGCAGATGAAAAAGATAAAAACGTTCAAAAGCAAAAATCCATCGGAGGAAAAATTGACAAAGGACATCCTACAGGAATTCATTATTCAACAACAAAAATTATTGCAGTTGTTGGAATCTGCAAAACGTGTTAATCTAAACAAGGCCAGAGTTCCTGTAAGCATTGCCAAATGGCTTAAATTAAAATTGGGCGATATATTCAGGGTAGTTATTTACCATAATGAAAGGCATCTCGTGCAGGCTTCCAATACCATGAAAAAAAACTTGACCGGCGAGGGAGCACAACATTTAGACTTCACATAGTATAATATACTTCCACCTAAAAAAGACTTTTTGACAAGTCATCCACCCTACTGTCAAATAGCTTTGCAGCTGTTTTAAAGATTTAGGTCCTAGCGACTACGATAATTACGCAAATGCTATATGAAAAGACAGATTTTTGGTATGCTTATTCTCCTGTGTCTTGGAAATTTCTACAATTATGCCCAAGAAAGTACTATCAGTGGAAAATTGACCGATAGTTCCAGTGGGGAGACACTCTTTGGCGTAAACGTCACCGTATACAACGAAAACCGAGGAGTCATTACCAATGAATATGGTTTCTACAGCATCACCTTACCCCACGGCAGCTACAAATTGCTATTCAGTTATATGGGATTCAACACCTATGAAAAAGAGGTTGAACTCAATGAAGACCTTACTCTAAATATAGAGCTGGAAGAGGTAGCTACGGAATTGGACGAAGTTGTGGTTTTGGCAGATGACAATGATACGAAATCCCAAATAAAGGTTCCGCAAATGAGCGTAAATAAGCTAAGCGCAAAAGCCATAAAGCAAGCTCCAGTAGTTTTTGGGGAAATCGATTTGCTGAAGACCATAACCTTATTGCCCGGAGTCAATAATGCCAATGAAGGCTCTACTGGGTTTCATGTTCGGGGCGGTGCGGCCGATCAAAACCTTGTACTTCTTGATGAAGCCACTATTTACAACACCTCACATTTATTCGGTTTCTTTTCAGTCTTCAACGCTGATGCGGTCAAGGATATAAAGTTGTACAAAGGGGGTATTCCGGCAAGGTTCGGGGGTAGGATTTCGTCGGTCTTGGATGTACGCCAAAAGGACGGTAACACTAAAGAGTTACATCTGAACGGGGGTATCGGGTTGATTTCAAGCAGACTCATGGTCGAAGGCCCATTGCAAAAAGACAAGAGTTCTTTTCTTGTGGCCGGTAGAACCTCATATGCCAATCTCTTTTTAATGTTGGCAGATGAGCCCAATAGGGCATCGTTCTACGATTTGAACACTAAGCTTTCCTATGAACTGGATAGTAAAAACAAGCTTTTTCTCTCGGGATATTTTGGCAAGGACAACCTAACCATCGCCGAGGATTTCAAAAATAGTTATGGCAATACCTCTTTTAATCTGCGATGGAATCATCTGTTCGGAACCCGATTGTTCTCCAATTTATCCTTGATTTATAGTAGTTATGATTATGGTCTATCCTTTTCATCAAATGGCCTTGAACTGGATTCGGGAATCACCAACTTTGACCTGAAATACGATTTTCGCTATTATCTGAATAATAATCTAAAGTTGAATTTTGGACTAAGCGCCGGATATTTCAATTTCAATCCCGGAGAGGTAACGTCTACTGGGGAGAATTCAAGGATAAATGATGCAAAACTGGATGAAAAATATGCTTTGGAACCTAGCTTATATATCGGGGCGGAACAGGATTTAGCGGCCAACCTATCCATTCAATATGGGATTAGGCTATCATCTTTTGCCCGGTTGGGTGGCCAAATGCTCAACACATACGCCAACGAAAGAGCGGTCATCTATGATTCTCGCTTTGATATTTACCGAAGTGCGAAGCCTAATGGGGAACAGGCATTCGATGACGGAGAAATCATTGAATCATTCTTCAATTTAGAACCCCGCTTGTCCCTTTCCTATGTATTCGATAACGCTTCTTCCGTAAAAGCAAGCTACCAGCGCACGAACCAGTATATACATCTTATATCCAACACAAGCGCAGCAACCCCTTTGGATGTTTGGGCCCCTAGTGGAAAATTCATAGAACCACAACGGTCCGACCAATATGGTGTAGGGTATTTCAAAAACTTTAAAGACGATAAATTTACTATGGAAATCGAAGGCTATTACAAAACTGTCGATAATCGTTTAGACTATATCGATGGGGCTGATTTAATAGCCAACAATAATATCGAGACCGAAATATTGCCCGGCGAATCGCGTGCCTACGGTCTTGAACTCTTACTCAAAAAAAATACAGGACGTCTTACAGGGTGGCTAAGCTATACATTGAGCAAGTCTGAACAACGGGTAAGAGGAAGAACTGACGAAGAAATTGGCATTAACAACGGCGATTGGTATAACACCGCATATGACAGAACCCATGATATTTCTTTGACTGGTAATTACGTGTTAAACGATAAATGGAGCTTTGGGTCCAATTTCATATTCCAGACTGGAAGGCCTACCAACTATGCCTCGGGCTACTACGATTTTGACGGATACTTCGTTCCCGTTTTTACGGGAAGAAATGAACAAAGATTACCCACATACCATAGGATAGATGTATCTGCCACTTTAACCCCAAAAAGTAACGATAACAGAAAATGGAAGGGCGAATGGGTATTCGGGCTTTATAACCTATACGGTAGAAAAAATGCTGCCAGTATTTCGTTTAGAAACAGCCAGATTACGCTCGATGAAGAACCCATATACCGAAACGAAGCCATTAAAACATGGATTTTCGGAATAATGCCTACCGTAACCTATAATTTCAAATTTTAAGCATGACAAATTTAGCACGATTACTTTTATATCTTTTACTATCCTTTATTCTTACGCATGCTACTTCTTGTGAAGAAACCGTCGAGCTTGATCTAGATTCTTCCAAAGAGCGATTGGTCATTGAAGGTCTTATAAAATGGGAGAAAGGAACGTCCGGTCAAGAACAACGGATTAGGTTAAAAAAAGTGGCCCCCTTTTATGAGGGTCGGTTGACCCCTGCTATCGGTGCTACCGTTAGGGTTGAAAACTCTGAAGGAAATGTATTTGCCTTTGAAGAGGCCAATGATGGAGACTATTTCACCGACTCTTTTGTGCCCGAAATCGGGGAGTCATATACCCTGACTGTGGTCTACGACGGGGAAACCTATACGGCTTCTGAACAATTAATAGCGGCACCTGAAATCGACGAGGTGAACCAGAGTACCGACAAAGGCTTTAGCCAAGATAATCCCGAAATAAGTGTTTTTTTTACAGATATGGAAAATGTAGAAAACTACTACAGGGTAAACTACCGTAGAACCAGAAGAGCTGAGGGAGCGATAGTTTCCATTATTTTTGAAAACTTCGTTTTTAGTGATGAGTTCCAAGATGGTAATCAAATTTTAAATTTCTACGAAGAAGAGGATGAAGATGATTTTTCTAAAGACGACCAATTTGAAGTGACTCTTTACGGAATTTCCGAGGCGTTTTATAACTATCTTGACATTCTTGAAGACCAAGATGACGAAGGTGGCCCATTCGTAATTCCTCCTGTAAATGTCAAAGGAAACTGTAATAACTCTACAAATCCGGAAAATTATCCATACGGATATTTCGCCTTAAGTGAGTTCAATAGTCAAGACTATACTTTTGAATAGGATTTTTGTCTTTCGAGTTATTTCTCTCCTTCTATTTATTGAACCTGTCTTGAGCTATTGTTTTTATGAAATCAATCGTTTCTTTAATGCTGTTTCTCGAGTCCTGCCCTATCCAAATCAAATGACCCCATTCATTGTTCAATTTAATAAGCCTGGCATTGCCAATCATCCTATGGGCATGAAGGGCATGATCGAAAGAAACGCTTTTGTCATTTTCGCTATGAATTATCAGGGTGGGGGCTTTTATCTCCGAAAGAACAACACTTTCTATGATGTGGTCGATATCACATAGAAATCCTTTTTGGGAACGATAGTGTCTTAGGGTCGCCAATAATTCCGATACCTCGTCTTTTGAAATTTTGTGGGCTTTGTTCTTTGTAAACTGTTGGTAAAAGCTTTTTGCGATTGTATTTGGCATCAAGCGTGAAAAGAACCGAATCATTCCCCAAGTCATTCCTTGTAAATTTGGGTGAAAAAGCCACTGGGCCATCTTGTAGGTCAGTTCATTCTTACTGAGCCACTTTTTGGTGACGGCCGAAGCCAAAACTAACTTTAAAACCCTTTCGGGATAGTTTGCTGCCAAAGCGATAGCGGTAGGACCGGCAGCGGAAACGGCATAGACCACTACCCTATCCAATTGTAACTCATCGAGCAATGCTATCATCAAATCGGCGGCTCTTTTCGGAGTACAGTTATCTTTAAGAGGCGTATTTCCATAACCAGGTCGTGAAGGGGTTATTAAACAGAAGTCCTTTGGATCAAATCCCTTGTGAATTAAAAACTCTTTACAATTTGAATGGCCACCATGCAAGAATAGGATAGGTTGCCCATTTCCCTGAATCGAATATTCGATTTTCCCTAGCGCGGTGTTTTTAATATGGATTGCTTTCCTCAAAGAATGGATTACCTTTAATTGGTTCGATAGCCCCGCTTGTTCCGAAGTCTTCAAGTTTTTCGACTGAGGATATGGCAAAGTTTTTTGTGCTATTCCAATTCAGTAACAAGACGTTGTAAATCCACTGTAATATCCGAATATCCTCCCGGATTGCCAGTATTGGTCATAAGTATCATCGTGGCGCTACTTTCGGGAATATACATCAATAGTGTTCTGAACCCTGCGATGCTACCACCATGCGACACGACCTCGGTGTTATGGATTTGCATCACTTCAAATCCCAATCCATATCCGTACTTCTGCATCCAACTTGGCGGATCCGGTCGTTTGAAGTCTTCGGGGAAATAAAATCTATCCTCGTCCACATCATTGCCATCTTTCACCTTAGCATAAGACATGGCGCTATTTCTTAGTCCCTTTGTTATTATCTTATCATCGTTCAATGCTTCTATAAATCGCAATAAATCGATTGCCGTTGACCGAAGGCCACCGGCAGAGAACGGCATCGCATATTGTTCGGGTTGTATGAACGGATTCTCTAATGTGCTATCGTAACCATATCCCATCACCCACTGTTCGGATTCATTCCCCTCTCGTTCCATTTCGGTATCGGTCATACCTGAAGGTTCAAAAATGGCTTCTTGTAAATAATTTTCATAGGTTATTCCCGAGACCATCTCGATGATTTCTCCTAAAAGCACATAGCCAGTATTCGAATAACTGTACAATGTACCCGGTGGAAACAAGGATGACGGCGACATTTTGGATATAAACTTTTGTCGGGAAAAACACATTGGAAAATCAGGAGGGGTCTCTTTCGGCATTTTTGCCTCGTACCAGTTGGGAATTCCAGAAGTGTGCGATAATAACTGATAAACAGTTATTTCATTGCCGTTAGGAAAGTTCGGAAAGAATTTATCGAGGGTATCTTCCAAAGCCAGTTTTTTGTCTTCAACCAACTTAAGAATCGCCACAGCGGTGAATGGCTTGGTAATGGATGCTATCCTGAATTGATGGTTCTTATCGACTTCCTTCTTCATTGAAATATCTGCAAAACCGTAGGTCTTTATTACAGGGTGATTATCGGTAACTTGAATTCCTAAAATGGCCCCTGCCGATTTTTTCTCGGTTATCAAACCTCTTATGAGGCTATCTATTTGGGCAATTCTTAAAGAATTAGGTTTCAAAATTTGCCCCTCTTGATGATTTGTCTTTTTTGATTCGGTTTTGCAAGAAACCAAAGTCAAGCTTAGTATAATTGAAATTATAGTTTTCATCCTCGGAAAATATTCACATAACTGACAAGATAGGTTCAGATACGTAAATACTGTTTGTCAAAAAGTCTTTTTTATTATGGCCGTGTTAGAAAAACCCAAAAGAAGAATAGCACAACATATAAATTTTCTTAGCCCGAGATTTCCGAACACTCACCTGAATCGATTTATAAACATATAAAACAGGTTGAACTTGTACTGTCGGGAAAAAATTGATTTTTTGACAAACGAATTGTTTGCTACCGTAATAGATTTAAGCCACTTGGCAACATGACTTTAGTAAGGGAAAACATCGATATCATTTGATTGTATCCTATGAAAGCCAGTAACAGCTTTATGAAATACTCAGTTTGAAATGAAAAAAACGAAAATAACATATTTGAAAATCTTGAACTCGACGGTACTGTTCCTAATGCTGTTGTATATCGTGTATAGGGATGTAATAACCCCGAAAATCAATTTCATTCCAGAACTTACCGTGGAACGATTGAATGTGGTAGGTTCCGACAAGAATCATTACATGGTTTTAAGCAATCCCGAGCGACAGGCTTTGGCCACAACCAACGGAGTTGTGAACGATCCCGATTCCGAAAGAGATCTGCCGGGCATCATTTTTTTCAACAGGGTTGGAGACGAGGTTGGTGGCATCTATTATGATGGTACCGATACTGAAAATATCGCGGGAATAACATTTGACCAGCAAAAGAATGACCAGATTATGGCCATCATGAAAGACGAATACAAAGACGGCGATAGCTGGAAGCGATGGTACGGTATGTTTTTCAGGGAACGGGCAGACTCCGTACGTGTTGAAAAACTATATGCGGATTTCGCTGAAAAAACACAGTCTTTTGACGAGAAACGTAAAAGGGAAGAATACCTAAAATTCAAAAAATATATTGATGAAAACATCAACAAATACCGAATGTTTTTAGGCAGGGAGGAAAACGGTGATATAGGCCTCTTCCTTTATGATTCCAAAAGCCGGATGCGTATTAAACTTCACGTTGACGATTCCGATAACGCACGGCTAGAAGTATTGGATACCCTTGGAAATTCAATGGATTTGCTGAACTCCAACACGTTCAATAGCATTGGAATAACCAAAAAATAGTGCTGTAAAAGCAGCCCTTGAATTTTATCGAATTACTTTACGCGTTTGTACTCCAAGCCCGGACCGTCACATGCCTGCCAAGTTCCTAGTAGTTTATTTTCTTCTTGAAACCACAAGACTTCCTTTTGATCTATAGAACAGCTACCAATAATAGGATTATGGGTATTGTAGACCAACTCTAGATAATTTCCATCATTTTCTTCAACTATTTTATATGTCCCCATACCTTTGGACTTCTTTCCATTTTGGTTTCGATAT
The DNA here is from genome assembly GCF_047345745.1 of Maribacter algae. Taxonomy (NCBI): domain Bacteria; kingdom Pseudomonadati; phylum Bacteroidota; class Flavobacteriia; order Flavobacteriales; family Flavobacteriaceae; genus Maribacter; species Maribacter algae. The sequence goes on along the minus strand of NZ_JBLFES010000001.1, from coordinate 1,595,718 downwards.
TTGACAAACTTACCACTTGATTCAAGAAGATAATATTCTTGCCAGGCCATATTTTCTCCCGTAATTTCTGAATCGGCCATTTGCCCGGTCATCTTCACAAGCATCCATTTTTGAGGGTAGTTTGAAGATTTAACCTCCTTTTTCATAGAGCAGGACAATATTACACAGATGGCACACAACAGAAGAGTCAATTTTTTCATAATAGGTATCATAAATAGTTTTCCACAAAAAATTCTATTTTCTTTTCGGGCGCTCCATGTTTTCTTAAAAAGATAATGGTGGCTTTATCGCCAACTTGTGATAACGTTTTTTTGTATACATCACATTATTCGAGCTGTTCCCATTGACTGAAATAATTCTGTCCCCCCTTCTTAATCCCAGACCGTAAGCAGCGGATTCTAAAATTATATTCCCCACCACAATTTCTGAACCCACTGTTCTAAGCTCGATACCCGCCGAAGGAAATTCAAACGAATCTTCAAAACGAGCATTGGGTTTGAGATATAGCATCTTTTTTCTATAATCCAAGATGATGTGGAATCTGGAGATGACGTTGTTTCCCAATATTCCAAGATAGCTGCCCGTACTGAAAACTCCGGAATCGCTTTCAGGGATACGAATTGTCATTTTTCCCAAGGAGAAGCGATTTAGTTGTAATCCGGCAATAGTACTTATTGCATAATCCAGAGGTTTATGTAATCCTTTCCCGCTAAATTTGGCAGTTTTGCCCAGATGGTCCATTATTTTGTTGCTGTTCACGAATTTCTGCGATACACTGAGGGTTAGACCAGCTCCTGTATCAAAAAGAACAGGACCTTTAAAGCGTTTACCATTTTCTAATGTTAAGGAGATATCAAATTGAGGAATTTTGGTGTCGTTATCGAATTTGAAAGGAATAGCCGCGTAATCATCTAGGTCTAGACTCTTTGCCTTTCTGAAGAGCACTAGTTTCTGTGACGTATAATCGATTTGAACGACATATCGCTTGAGCATGTCGTAACCGATTATTCCTTCGTACTTTGGGTTCAACCGTGACAAATCGGATAAGATAAAATGTATGCTTTTTAACGTGATATCTTTTGAGAGGTAGAGCATTTGATTCGAAACATATTCCAAAGACTTTTTACTTCCCCCACCGGTCACCTCGACTTCACCGTCGGCTTCGAGCTTCATTTTCCGGGCCACTTTGATATCCAAGACGGATGGTTCGGAACCGGTATCGAAAACAAAATTTCTTGGTATGCCTCCACCGTCCTTGATTTTGATAATGATATGCCCATTATCGATTTTAAACGGCAGCTCCGCTACTTGAGATTTTAGGGATAAACTTGCTATGCTAAAAAGAAGTAAAAAGACAAACCGAAAATTCATAACGCCATGGTGATTTTTTCCTCTGTGCCTATAAGTTTTGTGTCTCCAGCCAAGTTCCTAGAATATTGTTGAACTTTTCAGGGTGTTCCATCATTGGGGCATGGCCGCATTCAGCAATCCAGAACAGTTCCGAGAATGGCATTAGTTCATTGAATTCCAAGGCAACGGCAGCGGGTGTTACCGTATCGTTTTTGCCCCAAATGATACAGGTCGGGATATCCAAATAAGGAAGATCACCTGCCACATTATGCCGAATCGCACTTTTGGCTAGGGACAATGTGCGGAGTAATTTTGAATTGTCATTGACCATTGCAAATACGTCATCGACAATTTCCTTCGTCGCCATGGTGGGGTCAAAAAAAACCTCTTGCGTGCGTTTTTGGATGTAGTTATAGTTGCCCCGTTTGGGATACCCTCGCCCCATAGACCTCTCATAAAGCCCGGAACTTCCGGTCAGTACGAGAGCTTTTACTTTTTCCGGAAACAGCTTAGCATACATGAGGGAAATATGGCCGCCCACAGAATTTCCGATCAACGTAAAACTATCCAGTTTTTTGTAAGCTATAAAATTCTTTAAGTAATGGGTAAGACCGACCACGTTGGCTTCCGAAATCGGCATGTTCAAAACGGGAAGCTCCGGTACGATTGCCCGATATCCTTTTAGTTCAAAATGGCGGACAGCACTTTGAAAATTGCTCAGGCCGCCCATGATACCGTGAAGAAAAATAAGGGTATGGCCTTCGCCCTTTTCCGTATATTGATAATGTGCCAATTATCTTATTTTAGTGTTTTTAAGGGATGCAGAGGATGTCTTCATAATTCGATTACGTTTTGTTATTTTCTGTCGTTTTCAATAATCAGTTATTTTCTATTCTCTTTCCCGTAATCTCTTGCCCCCCTTGGAGCAATGTCACACTGGCTACTTCGCCGTTTTCATCGGTATTAAAAGTAAGTTGGGCTTCTACCACTTTTAAAAAAAATACGTTTTCAGATTTGGGGTAAATCGGAAATTCCGGCTGCCCCGTTGCCTGTGCTTTTATTTGGTTTCCATCTTTTCTGACCGAGAGGATAAAGCTCGGGGCCAGCTCATACCGGCCCACGTAGCTTTCCAGTATCGAATTATCGATTTTAATATCACCTACTTGGGTTTCTGTATTTATTCCCAACTCTTCCAGTTGCTTTATGGCCCTTTGGTTATCAGGATGTATGACAATTGCTTTCTTATAGTTTTCTATGGCCTTTAATGAATCGCCTTGTTTTAGTAATACATCCGCGTAACTAGCGAAAGCACTGGAAGAAGTTGGATGGGCCTCAGTATTCAATTTGGTCAAGGCCAGGGCTTCCTTTAATTTATCCGAAGTAAAATAGCTATAGGCCAGATTTTCTAGCTCATTTTCCGAAAAGTTATAATCCTCCGCATTGTTATTTTTTAAATCCCAATAAGTAGCAACTGCTTTTTCTATCCCTTCTGCATCTATCGTCTTCTTTATTTTTATGACAATGGATGGTTTTACTTCTTTCAAAGGAGATTTGGAATTCAGAAGATGTAGACCGATATCGTCAATGCTAGCATTGGAGTTCGACAAGACGACCACTCCTTTCTTACCATCCTTTATAAAGCCGATAAAAGTGCTATAACCGCCCGTACCCCCATTATGCCAGACTACTTCATCGTTGTCTGCGGATATTAAATGCCACCCCAGACCTACCATAGGCTTGGCTCCTTCTTTACGCGAATTGGTATGGGAAAGTCGCATTGCTTCGTCTAATGGACTATCGTCGACACCCATATTGAATTTTAAAAATTGAACCATGTCCATTGCCGTAGACCGAATGGCACCCGCTCCAGCAAGTGTTTCGAAATCCCAATTTGAAACTTCCACTCCCATACTGTGTCCAACGGCAAGCTTTCTCCTCATCTTCGGCGAGAGCGTGATTTTCGTTTCTTTTAACCCCAAAGGTTTTGATATACGTTCTAACAATAGTTCTTCATAGCTTTTCCCTTTTCTTGATGCCAATACATGCCCTAACAATCCTACTCCATAGTTAGAATATTCATATTCCGAACCGATGTCCCTATGGGGTTCATATCCATTCAAGAATTCGTAAAGCCGCTCTTTTGAATAGTCTGAAAAGGGATTATCAGGATTCGAAGGGCTAAAATTATCGGGCATACGGGGAAGGGAGGATGTGTGATTGGCGAGGTGAACCAGTTTAATGGTTTCCCCATTTTGGACAGGGGCCGTTATTCCTTGGGGTAGGTATTTTTGAAGCTCGTCATCTAGTTTGACCTCGTTCTTTAATACCATATCGGCCAATAAAAGACCGGTGAATGTTTTTGAAATCGAACCTATTTCAAAAACCGATTTTTCGTTGACCGGTTCGTTACCGTTGAGAGACCGAGCACCATAGCTGTAATACGAAACATTTTCACCGTCAATTACCCCGATTACTATCCCGGTATTGACACCGTTATCGATGCGTGTACCGATAGTTTTTTGAATCTCTTCCGAGATGATTTCCTGTGCGTGGGAATCGCCCATTGACCCAAGAAAATATATGAGAAGTGTCAACGTATATGCAAAGGAGTTGTTTTTAAAAACTTTAGAATAATTTTTTATTTGTGCCATGTATTAATAATCTGATTTTTAATTAATTAAAGAAATGCAAAGTAAAGTAGTAAGGTAAAATCGGCTTTGTCAAAAAATCTTTTTTTTGAAAGCTTTGGATAATGCATTCGATGAAATCAAAGGGGATTCGTTTTTTCTTGAACGTATCCACAATCCTATTTTAAAATGTTCTTTTCGAACCAGTCCTCGTAACGAACAAGATATACTGATCACTACAGGCTAGAAACTGAGCGAATGATAAAAGGCCTGTTTACAGGTCAATCAACGAGTGCTGATGCATCAGCTTTTATTGCGTTCAATTTTATTATCATCTCTTTTACCACATCGAAACTTTTGTCACTTTTTTTATATTCCTTCAGTAGCTCTGGTTGGTCGGATAGCAATGATTCGATGTTTTCTTGGGTAAGTATCGTGGTCAATCCCGATTCGGAGTCCAGTATTATACCTCGATTTTCCAATGAAGCCAACGCCCCTATCCATCCGAATGCCAATCCCATTCCCGGTAAGGTGAATTCATCTTCAAAGTAAATATACCTTCCCATCGTTTTTGATTTAAGAAAGTACTGGGCACTGATGAAGGTTGAAGCACTTATATAAACCGATTTACCATCAGAAAAACCAAAAAGGTTTTTAATTCTTTTTTTGGTTCCCTTTCGATATATCTGATACCTATCTAAATCCTTTGTTCTCTTTATGTTCTTGATGTCGTATTCAGTATCCGTGACTGGGGAATTACTCACCATATTCTCGAAGCTCAGGTAAAGTCCCCTCTTTAAATGATTTCCAGTGGTAAACAAGTGTGGTTTTTGTTTGCTCCGGCCAAACCGCATATTGGTATTTTTCCAATCGGACTTTGAGAATTGATAAATACAATCTGTAAGGGCGTCCGAGATTCTCTCATGATGCGTTTCGGTCAGATCCAAGCCCTTTTTTTCTACAACACTCGAAAATGTTCCCAATGAATAATATCTTGAATCCCTTAGCCGTAGGAATTCCAACACCACTTCGCATCTTCCAAGCTCGTAAAATGTTGAAATGCTCTCCGACACGAATAATTTTCTGACCCGAACGGTCAGCGGGATGCGCGTTTCATTTTTTGGCAATAAAACATTAAGGGTATTTGTCAAGTGGATTACAAAATCTTCACTGAATTTCGCCGGCACCTCTGCATCAAAGAGTCCCTTAACGGCCACTCCCACGCTACCTTTATAGCGCCTGAAATCGACTACTTCCGAGACATAAAACTCCTGCTCCTTTAATTGTATTGGTTCTAGAGTAATGATATACGGTTCTTTCTGACTGTTAGCGATTAACTGTGCCATCATAAAGACTAGGGTGATTATAGCTTGTCTAAATGATATTAAGCTGTCCCGAAAAGTCTTGCTGGGCAAAGTCGTTTTGAAAGAATTTTTGATCATAAATTTTCAATTGATTATGGGATTTCAAAGTAACTTAGAAAGGCAACTGAGGGTTTTTCAGGAAGCTATATTCGAAACCACGGAGAAGCTTGAAATCAAATCTCCCCTACTCATAGGAAGAATTCTAAAGCGATGGATTTTGGTCGTTGTAGACGGATGGTATATTCCAGACCTCTACTATTTTCTTATTGACGATCCGCCAAACCAAAATTGTATCTATTTCAATCTGATTCGCATAGGTATTCATACGGTTTTTTACGTGCATCATTACCAATTCGTTACCTACTGTGATGGTCCTGACCGGTATATATTCAAATGATCCCCGTGTTATAATATCGAGTACTTCAAACAATTTTATAACACCATTGATACCTTCGTAATCACCGGCGATATCTGGAATCATGGGATTGAAAAAACGCCAAATTACTCGTGGCGAAAATTTCTTGTTTATGCTAAGTTTTTCCTTAAGATTTACTTCTTCAAGTAATTTGATATTTGGGTGGATTCTATCTTTCCCTGACCCTAAATCTTCGAAAGCTATAGGCAATAGTACATTTTTGGTTCCTGAAAATTTCATAACAGCATACTAATAATTAAACATGGGAATACAGTAGGTTGTAATCGTCCTATTGGGTGTAGGTATGTTCAAAACGCCGCGCAACCGCACGGCGTTTCAACTCAATTAACCAAACCAAAACAATTACTATGAAAGCACTTATTTTTTCATTTGAGGCTATCCTAATCCTTCTCAACGGTAATGGTCACCGTGTATTTGGATGTAGATTTATCTTCTGCCGTAACAGTGTAGACAACCGGCTTGGAAAAGTCTTTTTCCGTTTTACTTTTCGGGTTTACCGAGGCCTTATTCGATACGGTGATGGTCGGTTTCAGTTTGGTCAATGACATGCCCTTCGGCAATTCTGCCTTCACCGTTTTGGCAGTTTTATTGATAACCGCTTTAACATCTTTGGATAAGGAATCGTGCTCCTTCGCCAAGAACGTAAATGCGGTAATCGCTTTTTCACTGCTCTTTTTAACATCGTCGCCGTCATCGTCATCGCTACAGGATACAACTACCAAAAACAATGCAGCTAATAACATACTCATCTTTTTCATACTTACTCTTTTTAAGGTTAATACTTATTATAAATTTCAGGGTAAAACTAAGTTGAAGTCGAAGCTCGTCAGTTGTCAAAAAATCAAGATTTTGAAATAGATATCTTCTTGTCAAGAAACCTATTCTATCTTTCAGAAAAAGGACTTTTTGACAACCTCCCAACTTAGGCAAAAGGTTACTTTATAAGTTATGGAATGGACAGAAGTCGTTAGATTATGTTTTAGCAATCGACGTTTCGTGACGAAAATTCATTTGTTTAAAAAATTCTATCTCGAACTTTCTTGGGAAAGAACTTGAGATGGATTTTATGCGGTCTATTGAATTCTATATTAGACTTCCGCCTACTAATATAAATGCAAGTAAAAATTTCGTGGAAAAGAAAATGTGCAATAAGAATGTCTCAATTAATAAAAAAGTAGAAGTCACCTTGACCAAACCAGCACTTTACAAGGATTTTCAGGAGAAGAATACTAAGAACACTGGGTATTTCGCCAAACTTGATCGACCCTTAATTTTTAACTACGACTTACGGGGCTTCATTGATTATGTCGAAAAACAGAGGGGATAAAATCACCTCATATTGGCTTGGCCAAGGTATATCTTTCAAAAAAGGAAAAGGCCAATTTTTTATACAAACTTCTCGTTGGCGAGCTATCCTTCCTTTTTTATATACTTTGCCCGTATCCACCGATTGACAGGCTCGGTAAACCAAACGTGTAAAGCTTTTGCCAGAAGTGCCGATCCGATAATCACGGTGAGGTACATCACGTATATCCATTCCGATGAAAGATCCATTTTCTTGAACAGCGATACCCCCGCAATCACTACAAACATATGTGTCAGATACATTTCATAACTCAATGCTCCCAAACTTCGAATGCCGCCAGACCAAAATTTTCTTTTATGTTTTCCGCAATACAGCCGATAATGCATCCATAATAGAACAAGGCCGACACCTAGGGCCAAGAGGGTGATGTTGAGACCTACACCTACCAAGCCCGCTCTATAAACCTCACCTCGATAAAACAGTGTAAGCACGAGCAGTATGCTTCCCAACAGGCCAAAAATTCTGGCCCATATTCTACCGAAATTTATTCGATAGGCGAACATTGCGACCAAACAGCCGATGGCAATGGCATCCAAAAATGCAAGGTGATTACGATCGCCCAACTCGTTATTGGGAATCATGCCCGTCCTCGCCCAAGGCGAAATAAAAAGGAATACCGTTATCAAAACTGCAAAATGCCATTCCTTCCGTGCCAACAAGCACAGCAACGGAAAGAAAAGATAAAATACTTCCTCAATCGATATGGACCAAAGTACGTCCCAATTTGCGGGAAGATAACCTACCTTGATTTCGAGCCAATTGATATGAAAGGTCAATGCCGCAAAAATCGCCCGTCCGAGCGACACCTTTTCCGAGGGAATCGTAAAACTGGGCACGTTGCAGAGATGCAATGCTGCCAAAACGACCAACAATGCCAACAAAAGGGGCATTATACGTGCAAATCGCATGATATAGAAGTGCTTCGTATCGACTTTGGTCAGATACTTCCATTTGTGCAGCGCTGAACCTGTAATGAGATACCCCGATACCGTGAAAAATATAATCACTCCGTAAAAACCGCTCCAAAAAAACAGATTGTACCATCGTTTAGGCAACCATTCCCCGATTGCGGTTTCCTTGAAAGGGACCTGTATATTCAGGTGCAACAATATTACCGCAAGTATGCAGAACCCCCGAAGTATATCTATTGCGGTATTTCTTTTTAGAGGTCGGTACGTTGCATGCCTTTCAATCATGCCCTGACCGTTCTTTTAAAAATGGCAAAAGATGTTGGGAATAGTAAGGCTCCTGGGTACACCAGAAGATATAGTCCAGACCTATTTCATTTTCGCCGAAGTTATAGATTTCCTCAACCCGAACCCGCTTGCCGGTCTTAGGGTTCGGTTCCTCATAATTGCCCCATTGAACAGCAATACCGGTCTTGATAAGATTAGAGTATTCTTTTAGGAATTTATAACTGTGGTTCATTTGAGACTTTTTGTAGATTTTGATATCGGGACCTCCCATGCCAACATCGTGATGCGCTGCCGTTTCATAGAGACTTTCAAGATAACCCTTATCTTCCCAGGGCAACCACTCACCGGGCATATAGTTGGCGTATTGAATCACCGTAGTGTTCGGAAAAGCCTTTCGCAATACTTTCATCTGTGTCGCGATGGTATTTGCATATCGTTCAGGGGTAAACCCTTCGGGATACAGTCTGCCGGTCTCACCAAAACCAACGATGGATTCGGGAAGGTTAATTCCCTCGATCTTACCATCGAAATGCTCGCCCAGGGCATGCAACAATCTGTAGAAACGTTGTGCCACAGTATCGTCCCACCTACGGGCTACGTAACCATCTTGTCGAATGATAGAATCACTTTCGGTGGTAAGGTACTGAATGGCAACACCACCGCTATAGATAGGGTCTTTCAAAATATAATTCGGTACGTTAACAATTAAAGTGTCAAAACTAACATCCTGCACTTGAATGAAAAGCTTTTTACCTTTTTTGGTCAAAAAGGCCAAATCTTTATCGATTTCAGAAAAATCATAGGTGTTCTTTATGGGTTCCAGTTCCTTCCAACTATATTTCAGTTGTGCACCAACGCATGCGTCACATTGTAGAAAACTTCTTTCTTGAATCCGGTGTCTATCGATATTAAAAAAAATATAGTTGTTGAGCATCTTTTGCCCCACAACAAAATTCAGAACAAGTAAAATGGGTATAGTAACTATCTTTTTGGCCATAGGAGTTGAATACCAAATTCTTTGAAAAATTTAAAAAATAATGACCAAGCTCTCGGCCGACAAGCGACAAAGAGCTTGATTCATTACCCGTTGTTTATGGTTCACACTTCGCTTCAGGATCTTTTATGAGCGTAAACGGATCGACGTCAAGATCACAAATTTCCTTTGGAATCAAAGTTATGTTGTTTTCCTGTATGTTAAGCTCCACTAAATTGGCGAGCATTCCCAATTCTTCGGGCAACTCTGTCAACTGGTTTTTTTGAAGTTTTAAGGATTTAACCGCGGTAAGGTTGCCAAGTTCCGATGGGATTTGAGTCAAGCGGTTTTCATCGACCCGCAACTCGTTCAGCTTGGTCAGATTGCCTATTTCCTTTGGGATGCTCGCGATGTTGCACCAGCCAAAACTTAAGTAATACAACTCGGTCAGATTGCCGATGCTACTCGGGATTACCTCTAACTGTCGGCTACCATATACGGAGAATACCAACAAGCTTTTGAGATTTCCAATCTCCGTTGGCAAGCTCCTTAAATCATTGAAGGTAAGGTCAAGTTCGATAAGTAAACTTAGCTTTCCTATGGAAGCTGGTAATTGCTGGATATCGTTGTTATGGAATTGCAAAAGTTTCATTACGGTCAGGTCTCCTATCTCTTCTGGAAGAAAAGTTAATGAATTGTGGGTCATGTCCATAGCCTCAAGTTTCTGGAGTTTGCCGATTTCTGGGGGTAATGAGGTGATACCCTGTTCCACCAGCTCAAGCGTGCGAAGCTCAGAAAGATGGCTAATAAGAGGCGTCATGACCGACAGTCCGTTGTCCCGCAATGCCACACGTACTACCCTTTCGTTTTCTACTGTAATTCCCTCCCACTCATCAATTTCTTTTGAAAAATCCCAAGACAGGGTATTGTTCGGATTCAACTTATACCAAGCGATCAGCACGTCCCTATCGGTAATCGTGGTATTTACGGTCAGGGTTACCGTGTACGCCCGGGTACTTCCGTTGGCAGCAGTTACTGTGTAGACCACCGGACTTGAGAAGTCCGTTTCGGTTTTGCTTTTCGGGTCCACCATTGCGAAATCTGATGCGGTTATGGTGGGTTTGAGTCCCGAAAGATTAGTGCCGAAAGGAAGTTCACCGCTTATGGTGCTAGCATCTTGATTGATTGTTGCCGAAACATCTTCGGACAGTCCCTCGTTATCCGCCGCCGGGAATACAAACGATGTAATCTGCTTTTCGTCGGATTTCTTGACGTTTACCGTCACGGTGTATTTAACGGTAGTGTCATCCTCCGCGGTCACGGTGTACACAACAGGGCTTGTAAAATCCGTAACTTTTTGATTTTCGGGATTTACAGAGGCATTCTCGGAAATGGCTATAGTAGGCCTTAATGCAGTAACTGAAGTTCCTTCCGGCAGTTCTACAGTTATTGTTTTTTTATCTTGATCAATGCTGCCTTTACTGTCCGCGGATAGGACATCATTGTCTTTGGCAAGAAAAGAAAAAGCGGTAATCGCTTTTTTATCACTTTTTACAGGTTCATTGTCGTCTTCCTTATCACAGGATATCAAGGTAAAAAATAGAAGACATACGCACATCAATAGATTTGACTTTTTCATGGTAGTAAGATTTGGATTACTAAAAATTAACTCCAAAAATAAGAACGGATTGGACTTAACCATTTGTCAAAAAGTCATTTTTTATCGAACCGACACAAACCCCGCGAATAGAGATAAACATTTTGAGCAAAAAATACTGAGATATTGATTTGGTTTGCGATATTCCCGGCATTCCTTAAATATTCAAGTAAGTGGCACTATTTCATAGTATAAGTAAAGGTTACTTCAGATCGGATAACTTTTCCCTGCACATCTTTAATCTCAAAATCATCCGATACAGAGAAAAACGATTCTTCCCTATTTAGGACAATGTTCATATTGCGAATGTTGCATTCTGTAACAAAACTGAGTGTTTTTCCCGAAAGTCTCCAAGTCCCATCGGATTCCGATTTATTTTTACAGGCCAAGGTATCATTGCCTCCTCTTATAAAAGTATACCTCCGATTGTTAGCGAACGTATATATTCTATCATTTTGACAATCGGTGTATTGGACGAAGATATCCTTGATCGGATTATCCGCATCGTCATCCGTAAGATCGACTTCTTTTTCTGAGACAATTCCCGAAAGCATCCACTGCCCTACCAGCTCAGTCTCGTTTTCTTTTAATTCACCTTCAAAATCCTCTATACATACAATCTCGTTATCATCAGATAGGCACCCAGTCAATAACAAGCTGAGAAAGGCGGCTAGGCTCATGAGCAATTGTCTTTTTTTCATAATTGTGAAGAATATTTTGTTCTTTTTAACTATTGATTTTCTAAGCTATACGAGAAGTAAAATTATATGTAGACTAGTATAAACGTTTGTCAAAAAATCTTTTTTTGGGAGGTATACAAAAACTTGATTTTTTGACAAGTCAAATCTTTTCCCTGATTCTATTTTTGATAAAGTTTACCACTTAACAATCAAATCTTTAAGACAACGAGCGATGCCCTATTTATCAATCATTGTACGGGCTGCCTTCTCCTGAGAAGTAATCCCACCGAAGCATAACATTATTTTGAGATATTTTGAATTTATTTTAATCCTAGAAATCGGCATTTTACTCTTACTTTCTTTGTTCGGTAAAAAGCTGCTCAACAGACGCATTGTATCTGCATTTGTCCTGGTTACGTTAGTAGCACATTATTTCCTGGAAGGCATCAGATGGCAGATGTACCCTACCTATTTAATGGCTTTTTTTATACTTCTATTTTACAATCATGACTTTCTAAGAAAACGGAAATGGTATATAAAGACCATTCTGATTTTTTGCTTGCTATTATTAGCGGTATCTGGCGCCGTCGCCAAACTGGTTCCAGTATTTGACTTACCCGATACAACTTCTAGATATGCAGTTGGCACAAGTAATTTTACTCTTGAAGACTCTAAAAGGTCCAATAGAAAGCTCAATATGAAGTTCTGGTTCCCGACCTCTAAAATAGGAAGTCCAGATGGGGTATACAGCGAAAATCCAGTACAGACCTTAGACGGTTTGTTTGATATGCCAGGATTCGTGTTCGGACATTTAAACCGGGTCGAAACTGAAACATACAACAATGCAGAAATCTTAAACGATTCCATAAAATTTCCCCTGGTCGTATACTCTCATGGCGCGGCAAGTTCACATTTAGACAACACAGGTTTGTTACGGGAAATCGCGGGTGAGGGCTATGTGGTGTTGGCTCTAGATCATGATTTTTCGTTCAGCGACTATAATCTAAAAAAATCGGATGCCATGACCCTGGAATATGTAGCCCAGAAAGCATTCATCACGGATTTAATTGACAAAGTCGTTCCGAATCAAGTTCAAGACATTGAATTTATTCTAGGGAACCTTCCGAATTCAAATTACAATTTAGTCGATCACATAAATTTTGAAAAAATTGCTCTGATGGGACACTCCCTTGGGGGAACAACGGCTACCGATGCTAGTTTTAACGTTCAAGGCATACAAGCCATTGTTAATATGGATGGGCCGTTAAATACCGCCAGTATTGAACAGCTAGAGCTTCCTTTCCTATATATGAGTTCCTTTTCTCCGGATATATCGGATAAGTCGCTTGAGGAAAAAGGATTGCCCGATGCCATGCTATATCGGAGGGTCAAACAATGGGAACTTGAAAATGTATATCGATTGCACGATAGAAATACCATCGGGTTTCACTGGGTAAGGTTTAGAAATGCGGGACACATGGATTTTACGGATGTCCCTTTTATGCTCCCGATTATGAAGACTGACAGTTATGACGAGCATAAGGGGCATCTTTTAAAATCATCCGTGATACTTGATTTTATTGATATTCATCTGAAAAATGGAAAAAACTATCAAAAAGTAAAGGACCAATCGTTGGAATGGATAAAATAATGGAGATTTTAATTCGGCACTAACCAGTTTCTGTTCTAGTGCCAAAAAAACTGATTGACAACTATGACAATATTTAAAGGAACGAAAATATACAGTATTCTGACCGGGTCTTGTCCGGTTTGCCATAGAGAAAGTATGTACTTAAGAAAAAATCCGTACCAAATAGCCGAAGTGTTGAAAATGCATGAACGTTGTGGGTATTGCCATACAAAATACAAAATAGAACCCTCTTTCTTCTTTGGTGCTATGTATGTTAGCTACGGGGTAGGCCTTGTATTTGCGGGAATGGTTTTTGTGTTGGTATATCTCATCTTCAATTTTGGCCTGATTACTACATTTATAGCCGTAGTAATTACCCAAATACTTTTGCTGCCCATAATTTTAAGGCTGTCAAGAAATATTTGGATAAACATCTTCATGACCTTTGACAAGAGTATTGGGCTTCAAGATTAAAAGAACTTCAACAGCCCCAAGAATAAGTTTCATCTGATTATAAATCTTTAGCAGCAGTCATTTCGAAATCAATTTCTAAAAATAAGGCAACCTGCATAGAGTTGGTCCACCTACGGATGGAATACCTGCTTACCGGTGAAACCAATCGGCACGTATTGCTATTTGTGCACGGTCTAGGTGCCGATTATCGGCAGTTTGAAAGGCAACATGATTTTTTCAGTAAAGATTTCAAGGTACTCTCTATCAGCCTCCGAGGTCATGGTAATTCGATACTTCATTCGCCCTATGAGCCTAAAGATTTTACCTTGAAAAAAATGGCGAGGGATATTATCATGTTGCTAAATGTTCTTGGTATCGAAAAAGTACATTATATAGGCAACTCTATGGGCGGCAATATTGGTTACGAAATTATACGGTACTTTCCATCGTATGTTGCATCGTTCACAACCTTCGGAACAACTGCCAAACTAAAACCACCAAAGTACCTAATTCATTTGATGGCTATTTTTTATAAACTGATCAGCATAAAGATGATATCCCGTCTGGCAAGTCGGAGCGGAACGACACAATATTCCAAGGATCTAATACGGAAAATGGTAGAAGGGACCCCAAAGTCGACATTTATAAATGCCTTACCGTTACTCTCTGATTTTGATTATCTGCCGGTTATAAGACTTTCTAAAATTCCCACATTGATTATACAAGGGGCAAAAGACACTGAAATCAATAATGTTATTGCCAGTACACTGCACGAATTCGAACGACACGGCAACTTTCAGATAAAAAACATGAAATATGCCGGTCATTTCGCCAATCTTGATAATCCGCAACTCTTCAACCATATTCTACTCGATTTTTTGAATCGAGTTAAAGCTTTGTCTCAAAAGGCTAGCAAAAATTGAATTTTTGACAAACGGTTTGGGTTTAGGACGCTGTAATTTGCCGGCCAATTTGTTTTAACCTTAAAAACCCAAATCATGAAAAACAAAATTCTAGTCTATGGCTATTTGCTTTTAAGCCTAATAGCTTGCAACAACGATGACGACCAAGTCGTACTCAGTGAAGAGAAAAAAATTACCGCGTTCTCTTTTGAATCAGAGGATAACGATATGCTCTCAGAAGATATAAAAGCCAATATTGATGAAGCGAAAAAGACCATTACGGCACAGGTACCTTTCGGAACAAATGTAAAGTCACTGAAACCCAAAATCACCATTTCGGAAAAGGCCAAGGTAAGTCCGAAGGACATGACCGTAGTGGACTTTAGTACGGCCGTGGATTATATCGTTACAGCCGAAGACGGTAGCACTCAAAAGTATAAAGTCAGTGTGGCTATCGACAAATCAACCGAAAAGCAAATCATCGGTTTCAAATTTTTGGCATCGGAAAACGAAGGTATTTGGAAAGATATAGAGGCTGTCTTGAACGAGGATGAAAAGACGATTACTGCTTCTGTTCCCTCAAGCGCTAACTTACCATCATTGAAACCAACGATTATTATTTCCGAAGGAGCAACAATCAATCCTAAACAAAAGGTAGCAACGGACTTTTCCACAGAAGTCACCTATACAGTAACAGCGGAAGACGGTAGTACGGCTATTTATAAGATTAACGTGAATCAAGTAGCACTTACGGATAGAGATGTACTTGAGATGATATACAGTGCCAGCCCAAAAAATAGTTTAAATCGTTTGAATTGGAATCTGGAAGATGAGGATATGTCCGGTTGGGAAGGTGTTACTGTAGAGCAAGGTAGGGTAACCGAGTTGGATTTACCCAATAAAGGTATTACTATCTTACCTTCTTATATTGACATTCTTGAAAATCTCAAAATTTTGGGTTTAAAAGGGAATTCCTTAAAAAGCTTACCTGCTGAGCTGGGCAATCTTCCAAAACTCAAATCCCTTGATGTCAGGGACAACTCCTTAACAGCGTTACCTACTGAAATAGGTGACCTTACGGCAATTAACGAACTGTATGTTTCCTTCAACTCTTTGACCAGTCTGCCCGCAGAAATTGGGAATCTTACAAAACTTCGAATACTCCGTTCTAGGGAGAATTCGCTATCACGTTTACCTAAGGAGATAGGGAATATTAGTAGTTTGGAAATTCTCGATGTATATAAGAATTCAATATTGAGTTTGCCAGAAGAGATAGGCAATCTCACAAATCTTGAAACCCTAAGTTTATCCGAAAATGCCTTAACAGAACTTCCCTCTGGAATTGGCAACCTGACTAACCTGAAAACCCTAAGCCTAGGTGATAACTCCCTATCAAGTCTCCCAGCTGGAATATTGGATAACCTTACTAGCCTTACATTCCTTCGCTTGAGCGATAACTCGCTGACTAACGTACCTTCTGAAATAGATGATTTGGTAAATCTCGAAACGCTCTTTTTACAAGGTAATTCCCTGACGGAGCTTATCCCGGAAATAGGCAATCTCAAAAACCTTAAGATACTAAACGTAAGCAACAACTCGCTAACAGAATTACCAACCGAAATAGGAGACGTTGAGAAATTGGAGGAATTGTTACTTTTTAAAAACTCCCTAACAAATCTACCTTTAGAAATAAGCAACCTCGGCAACCTTCTTATCCTGAACATAATACAAAACCAAATTACCATCATTCCAAAAGAGATTTGTGATATGGAAGATGACGGTTTAAATTTAGCAAGAGACCAAAATGCCCAATGTGAAAGTTAGTTGCCCCAATCGATATCCAAACTTGTATGGTCTGGTTCAATGTCTTAAAATATAGTTTTTCTAGAGGGTTCAAAGACAGGATTAAATGCATTGTTATACAAAGCATCATCCTGTTTTTGTCGATACTTTTTGGTTTAATCTCCTGTAAAAAGAAGAAAAGCGAAACATCATCAAGCCCTCTAGATCCTTACATCTCATTTGTACAAAAGCAGGAAACATCGGCTAAGGATTATGTTCTCCAACAATTCGACACCTATGATTTTGTTGTCCTTGCGGAACGTGACCATAGGGATATCACCCAATATGAATTAATTGTGAAGGTAATTGCCGACTCCATTTTCAAAAGCAAGGTCAAACACATTTTCTTGGAAATTGGTACCAAAAGACTACAGAAAAGAATGAATGCTTTTTTGTCCCAAGAAGGTTTGAGCGATTCCGAAATCGATAAGGAGATAAAGTATATTCAGCGCAATGCGTGGTATTTTCCCGTCTGGGAGAAACATAACTATGCCTATTTTTTTAGGGAACTCTATAAAATCAATCAGACTCTGAAGCCTACCGAAAAGATAAAGGTATATCCATCGGGGCTCACCATGAACTGGAATACTACGAAAACCTTTTCAGATATGAAGAATGCCCATAAATATAGGGCTGTCAAGGATAGCATTATGGCGTTGAACATTATGCACGACATAGACAGCCTTACTGTTCATGAGCCAGGTAAAAAGCAAAAAGCTCTGTTGATTTTAAACTATCACCATGCTTTCAACGATAATTTCACAAGCGAAAATGCCTGTACAAACTATCTGTTCAAAAAATATGGCGATAGAATCACCAATATTTTTATCCATGCCAAAAGCTTTGTAGTATCCCATGAACTGGAAGACTCCGCAAATGAAGGTAAGGAGGTTCCCATCCAAAACGGAAAATGGGATGCGGCCTTTGAGCTTGAGGGTAATCCGAATATCGGTTTCGACTTTGCAGACTCACCTTTCGGCAACGATTATTTTGATTACTATCCTTACCGGGCGAGTGATTACAGATACGCTGATATTTTTAAAGGATACGTTTTTTACAAGCCTATTTCAGAATTCAAATTGGTTTTGGGTTATGATGGCCTATTGGAAGATGGATTCAAGGAAGAATATGGAAGGCGCTTAGAACTCTTCAAGCAATATCGAAAAAATGATTCAACCTTCAAATTGGGCAGTGTCAGCAATTCCCTAAACAGTGTAAAAGAATACCCTATTGAAGATTTGGATACAATCCAGTACTTGATAAATAGAAGAATCGAAGAGCACTTAGAATCAAGGAAAACCTTCAATTAATTGAAAAACAAGAATTTTCGATATGCCCCAAAGTATAATTGAAATTGGAAAAATGATATACATCATCACGACAGGTGGAACTATTGGAGGGCTGGATTATCAAAATCCAAACGAAAAGCCCAAACATGAACCTTCGGTAGTCGAGCATATTCTAAAGGCTGCCAATGTTTCGTTTAACTACGAAATCAGTAGTCTTTTCAAGAAGGACAGCCGCTTTATTATCGTTAAAGACCGTAATTTACTTTCAGAAAAGATAAAGTCATCAAGTACGGATAAAATACTGATTACACACGGTACGATTACCATGGTTGAAACAGCGAAATTTCTAGCCCAAGAGCATCTTGGCAAAACAATTATACTTACGGGAGCTTTTATATCGGGTACCAATGTGCGTTCCGATGCACCCTTTAATTTAGGGTTTGCGATTTCGATAATCGGACGTTTAAGTGCCGGGGTCTATATTGCCATGAACGGAAAGATTTTTGATTGGGACAATGTTAGAAAAAATCCTCAAAATAAGCGATTCGAAACGTTGCCCAGAAAATCATGAAAAATGTTCGGCACCTCAATACATTGGACAACCTTTTTCTATCTTTTGATAGATACGGTCATTGTATTGTTTGCAGTTCTACAGTCATTGCGATTGGAACATTTTGGCTTTAGAAGATATATTATCTTAGGTATCCTTTTTATTGCCTACAATGCCACGGGAGGATTTCTCCCAATGGAAAATTTTCCGGGCCTATTTATTCTTCAGTACATTATCACTTACGGCACGGCCATCGCCCTATGCGTCTACATACTCTATTACCTTTACAAAGAATATGATTTCGCAATATTTGAGCTGTACTGGTCGATTACTAACATTTCTTTATTGTTGGGTTTAGGCTTTATAGCTCTATTTTTAGTCCCATATTCTATTACCGGTTCGCTGGACAAGGCACGGGTTTGTTTTACCATTCCATTTGCCCTCATCGGATTTTATTTCTTAGGTTCTTTTTGCCAACGAATCGGTCGTTTTCCTAAATCTACCTCCTTTGCCTATCGGAGAAGCAGGCTATCGATTACTAGTGCGGGATGCGTGGTGCTACTTCCCTTATTGACCGTCATCGGGGATTATCAATGGTTGACCTTTACGGTAATGAACATTGCGTTTTATACAATTACCGCTATCGAAATTGATAGGTATCTGTACTTTTTGGAAAATAAGTGCAAGATGCTTGGCGTAATCTCCTTCTATGAAAATAGGGGCGAATTGCTGCAATCAAAATTGCTTTACAAGAGTCTTACTAGAAGGGAGGTCGAAATCGCCGTATCCATGTTGAGCAATCATACCTATAAACAAATAGCAGAAACGTTTTTTATCGCCGAGCGAACCGTTTCGAAACATGCTTCCAATATTTTTAAAAAGACAGGTGTAAGGAATAAAACGGGATTCTTATCTAAATTTGGAAGTAAGAAAAGATAGTCTTCTAACTTCTTAACTGGTAGTTTCCTAAAGTACGTACAAAAATACGTTTACTGCAGTAAGTAAATACGCCATTTCTTAACATCTCTTAGTGCCATATTTACGTATTTTTATTCTCATACTTTCCGACCAAAAAATTGCTGAAAACAGTGAAAAATCCATACCCCTTTTGCCCACTTCATATGGGGCCACACTTTTATTGGCTTTCGCCACATAATTTGAACTTGTTCCCCATAGATGGTAGGCTCTAAACTTAGAGTATCGACTTTCTATGGAATATCTGGAACTCACGGAAAAATTGCACAGCGAACTTGACCAGGTACAAGTTGAGACTTCCAATGTCAACAAAAGGGCTTTGAGATCCATTCTAATATGCCGTAAATATCTTTCGTTGCTTAGAAAGAAAATGGTGGGAAAAGGATTTAAAGCTTCAAAAGAGGAAATACGGTTTTTTAAGAAAATCAAGCCCATACCGCTGTCACAACTCATTTACCACACTGAAATTCATAATTTTGAGTTATCCTTTCCGGAAAACTGCATACAGGTTCAAAAGAAGTACATCAAGAAACACCTGAACTATTACAATTCCTTTTTCCTTCGAAATATCGATTTTGGACAGTACATCGAGTTGGGCTGTACCCACTTTGACTCATATTACTTTACAAGAGTGTCCATCAATGAAATGCCCGTAGCACCTTCAAGACTCTATTTGCAAGACCCCGAATTCAATACCCCAAAGGATGCTTTATTCGCACAGTTTAAGGCGTATGGCCTAATGGTACGCTACTTAAAAGAGAAATTGTCAAGTATATCCAGAGAAGCAGGAAATTCTGTTCCGATACAAAGTTTCGACCTAAAATGCACAGCATCAAAAACCGATATCGTTGAACTTACCTATTCATTGATTGCATCCGGTGCGGTACAAGGCGACATTAAAGAACTCATCAAAGCCTTTGAAATGATTTTCAACATGGACCTAGGCGATTTTTATAGAACTTTTATTGAAATTCGCAATAGGACGAATGACCCTACCAAGTTTTTGGATACCTTAAAAATGGCTCTTTTAAGGCGCATGGAAGAAGTGGACAATTAATTTCCGACCAGTTGCCAAATGTTAAAAAAACACCCAAGTTGGTACCAACTTGGGTGTTGGCCTTTATATCCGAAAAAGAAGTTTTTTTCTGCTAAATACCCCATTTTGAAGTGCCAAATAGCAATAAAATCGTAAAAGTAAAATGATGTTAAATTTTCTCCCAACTTGGGTTCACCTTGGGAATAAAATCAATTAATCCATCCCAATTTTGTAGAACGAAAGTCAAATCGGGTCAGGGGCTATCATTTAAAAAGCGTAATCGTTGATAGCCCCTTTCTTAAAAAATGTTCTACTATGCCGACAAGCATCATCACTACGGATGACCTTCGAGAATTCAAACTGGAACTGCTCGAAGACATCAAAAATCTATTGACCCAGCAAGCAACCGGAAGGCTTAAAAAATATCTCAAATCTTCCGAGGTCATGGAAATGCTCAAGATCAGTCCGGGCACACTCCAAAATCTTCGTATCAATGGTACGCTCCCCTACTCCAAAGTGGGTGGCATCATCTTTTACGATATCGATGAAATCCAAAAGGTAATGACCGAGAACCGCATCTACCACAAATACGAATAGCGATGTATGAACTATATCACACATCTCAATACGGTCTTTCAACAATTTGCCATAGACTCCCGATTGAACCCAACGCACATCAGCCTATATATGGCCTTGTTCCAATTTTGGAACATCAACCGGTTTCCGAAAAAGTTCCATATCAACCGTGAAGAAATGATGCAACTCTCTAAAATAGGCTCGAAGGCCACCTACCATCGCTGTATCAAGAATCTTAGCGACTGGAAATACGTGCATTATCTACCCTCGCATAATCCCTACAAAGGCAGTCAAATCAAGATGTTCATTTTTGGTACAAGTAGCGAAACAAGTTCCGGTACAAGTAGTGACACGACTACCGAACCAAGTAATGAACAGGTTGTGGTACAAGCATTGGTACCTAATACAAACTATTCTAAACAAATAGAAAACAGTAGTAAACCTAAGCTACCAAAAAATGAAAAAGAGGTTTTGGAATTTTTCAAAAAAAGAAAATGGCCATTTATCGAGGCCAAAAAATTCTTTAACCACTACAATTCCATCGGATGGAAAGTCGGTGGTAAAATAAAAATTTTGGATTGGCATTCGACGGCAGAAAACTGGATGCTGAAGGCCCAAGAAATAAAAACGGCCAATGGCCGATCAAAAAATGAACAACAAAATTCATTGGAACATGAAGATTTTCTCAAGACGAAAAAGGAAAAAAACTATAGTGAACCCCTCTAAATGGCAGAAAGAAGACCACATATCATTATCGAGGGCAGTTTGGAATATGCTCTGGGAAGTTTTGATGGCCGTAAAATCAGCTATGATTTCCCTAAAATCCTGACCTATCTGGATGCCAAAGGGAAAATGCTCTTTGGCAAAGAATTCAAGATATACGAGGAGGACAAACCCATTCTTTTTAAACTAAGCAACTACTTTATTCGTGATTTCGAGAATTGCAGAAAGGAAGGTATTGACCCGGACAAGGGCATTTTGCTATCCGGCCCGGTCGGATGTGGCAAAACCAGTCTAATGAAATTGCTCCGGCACATCGTTCCCCATCGAAGACCGTATGAAATCATTCCGGCCAGAAATGTTGCTTTTGCTTTCAATCATGTGGGCTACAAAATTATTGAGGATTATGGAGATGGTAGCTTTTACTGCTTCGATGATTTGGGCGTTGAACCCATTGGACGCCACTTTGGAAAGGACTGCAATGTGATGGGGGAAGTCATCCTTTCCCGCCACGAGCTCTATTTGAAACGCAAAATTCCTACACATGCCACTACCAACTTGAATGCTGCGGAATTAGAGGAACGCTATGGGGAACGGGTCCGCAGTAGAATGCGCCAAATGTTCAATCTGATCGCTTTTGATAAGAGTACCAAGGATAAAAGAATTTAAAACTAGATTCCTGCTTTCACAGGAATGACATATACGAACATACTTATGAAAATAGCAACATTCAATATCCAAAACCTGTTCCATAGAGACCGAAGTTTTTTAGAAAAGCCCTACAGTAAATGTGTTTATGATTGGATAGCCGAGATGGATAACCTGATCAGAAAGAAAAACTACAACCCTACCGATAGCAACCGGATGCGGGAACTTTCCTTTCTACTCGGCTTCGATAAATCGTATCAGCTACCCTATGCCGTTATGCGCCGAAGAGCAGGATTTTTATTTCTAAAAGGAATGGACTATTCCAAAGAACTGCAAGCCTCCGAGCTTACCGATTGGAACGGTTGGATCGCATTACAAACGGTTCCCATACACGCAATCGCTATAAAGAACAAAGCACGGGTAATTGCAGAAGTAAACCCGGATATTTTACTGGTACAGGAAATAGAGGATAAGGCCTCGCTTTCAGAATTCAACACGGAGCTACTCCCCGAATTTAATTGCAAACCTTTTGAACAGTTGTTTGTGATCCAGGGAAACAACCAAGGCGGTCACGAAACGGGGATACTTACCAAAAACGGATACCAAATCCTTTCCGTAAAAAGCCATCAATACGACACGGATGATTCGGGCAACCCTTTATTTCAAAATGATTTTTTGGAATATGAAATACAGACTCCTTCCAAAACCACCATTTGGTTATTGGCCGTTCACTTGCAACCCCAAGAGAAGGATAAAGAACATTCGGACAATCTGCGAAAAAAACAAGCGCAACGGGTTGCGGAAGTCTATCAAAAACTTCGTTCTGAGGGTAGAACCCAAATTGCCGTTCTTGGAACTTTGAACTCGGTATCCTATTGTCATTCCCTGGCACCATTACTTCAGGAAACCGATTTAAAAGACATTCCAAAACATGAACGTTTTAATGTTGATTTTGACAAGGGTGTTGATGCGGATTACTTTCGATTGGGGGCCTATCGCTTGGGGGTAAATATCAAGCAAAAGGACTATCTACTGTTGTCTCCCCAACTTTTCAAGAACGTCAAGCAAGGTGGGCTGAACCGAAAAGCGATTTGGCCTAATAAAAAGCCGGTGTGGTCTATTTACCCTAATATCTCTAAGAAGGAGCATGAAGCAAGCGAACATCCCGCAGTTTGGGCAAGTTTTAAAATTTAGCCTTTGGGACATTTCCACTCTTTACTCTTGGTGTGTTCTGTAAAGAGTTTACTTGATTTATTTTTAAGAGAACTTGGCTATGTCTTTACATGGGAGGCTTTTTGGACTTAGTATTTATGAATAACCGAGAATGTTCAATTCAGTTGGTGAGTAGAAAATTACAGGATTAATCTTTTCACTATTGTAGACTACTTGGTATGCAATCATTTCTTCCTTAAACAAGGCTAAGAGTTTTTCAAAATCAAAAATTATCTGTGGGATATTTACCTTTAATAAAACTAGCGAAGTAATATCTTGTTCATAATCTTCAATTAATACATCTTTAATATCTTCTCTGAAAGCTTCTTCTAGTTTGCTTTTAGTTACATAACATCTTGTCATACTATGATGTTTGTTTGTCAATTCAAGTACAATTAGCTCTCTATCACCATAAGAGAAAGCCTTTTCTGAGATATGTTCGTAATATTCGAAAAAAATATAGTCTATAATTATTTTATAAATATCGAAATTTGTGAAAGGTAAATTACGTGTTCCGTCCCAAATTCTTACACAACTGTTCTCTATTCTTTTAGCCAAGTCCTTAAACGATTTAGTATTCCCATTTAAGTCTATCACAAATTTTAAATTTTGATTCCTTTTTACATCTTTATCTAGATCATTAAAAGACAACATCGAGGTATCTGAAAATTCTTGATAAGAATTAGAGTCAATGGGTAGTTTTAAATTTATTACGCTTTCGCTTTCTAAAGTCTTCCAGTTTTCTAGAAAAGCATAACTCCATTTTGAAAAATGCTCAGATTCCCAACTTTTATGTTCTTTCTTGTTTCTAAGAAAATTATCGATTTTTAAATCAGGCATTGTAAAACCTGGCATTTTCATTTCATCAGCGAACTTTCTAAATCTTTTTTGGCCAATTAATCTTTCTTCTCTATTGAAATAGTAATCCAAGTGAATTTCTAATTCACTTTTGTTTTCTGGATATATTAGGTTTTTAGTTATTCCTTTATAGGGTTTTTCATAAGGGAATATAATTCTATCAAAATTATAATAGGATTCAATATTTGAGTAAGGGGTAAACAAAAAAAGTCCTTCTTGGGATTGAAGGCGCCATAGATTGTGAACGTCAATTTTACTTATATAAGGTGCTATGACCTTATCATTTAAATAAATTGATTGAGTGTGTTTTATGAAATCGGCAAAGTCAGTTTCATTAAGACAAATAATAACACTTTCCTTTCCAATCTCATTAGAGTTAGAATTCGTGGCAAAGTATGCTGATACTCTATAATTAGTTGTGAAATCAATATAATTAGTTGGCAAACCATAGTGTTGGGCAACAGCAAAAAACCAATCTATATTTGACTGATACTTTAATAAATTCTCTGATGTTTCAAAAAAACTGTACAGTCGTTTTAACTTTTCAATTCCTTCTTCGAATTCGTTTTGATTTAGCCTTGCTGATGAAGGTGTTACATTCCAGTTCTGAGCTTGACCCCTAAAAAGGTTATACTTTCCAGAATCACTAAATTTTTTAGCAAGATTCATTGCTTCCTCTAGGTTATTCACTCTATGCATTTCACTCATTTATTGAATTATATACATTTTTTTGAAGTTAACCTCTCATCCGAGCATACAATTCAATTAGCTCCTTCTCATTATCGATGTCCTCACCCATTAATTTCATTTTGTCAAGCATTACCTGATTATTATCAAAATTAATTACATACTCCAGAAACTCATCTCTAATATTCATACATATTAGATGAACAATTCCAGCAAATAAGTTCTTTTCAGATATTTTGTTTGGAATCTTAAAATTAAGCTCTTCTATTTCATCCGAAAAAAATGATTTGTTTTTAAAACGAAAACTGTGTGCTACCATATGATTTCTAAAACGTGAAATATCCTTCCATTTCCTTATTCGTTTTAATCCAGGCAAATTTTTCTCTTTTACATTTAAGATTCTTCGACTATCAACGGCACTTAAATGACCAGGATTGAAGTATTTATCATACTCTTCAATAAAAGAAGAAAACATAATAATAGAATAATTAGAAAGCAATGCATGTGAAGAAATCTCCAAATTCATACTTTTATCAAAGAAATTTTTCAATTCTATTTTCTGCAATATTTGATAGTTGTTTCCGATCTCGTTTAGAGTTTCAACAATTAGGTAGATTTGTGTCTGTAAATGGAATAATGTCTTAATAACGTTTTTTAGCTCGCACATTTTTCGCCTTCTTTTTATCAAGTTCAATTATTTCATTCGTAGTAAATAAATTGAAATATTGACTGTCTAGGTTAGCAAATATATGAGCTTCGAAGCAATTGAATTTTGAGGGGCAAACATCGCTATCTATATTATTCAAAAACATTTTATTCTCTTTTATAATATCTATTGTTAACCCCGAGAATATTGGGAATATGTAAATATTTTCTTTATCACTCTCTTCTAGGCTATCAGTTTTGTTATTAAACTTATCGGATATTCGCTTGCAAACAAGACTTTGTAAACCTTTAGGGTTTTCATACTTTGATGAATCGAAGTTTATAGTTACCACATCGAACAGTATAGGATTGCCATCTTTTTTGATGAATTCGAAATCTATACTTTTCCCGTTGGTTATTTTTTTCTCATATGTAGAGAACTTACAATCGTAGTCCAGTAGAGTTAGACAGGCAGAAATTTCACCCAATGCATGAAGAAACCCATTTTGTCTGAAATCATAGATTACAGCTATCAAAAAGTTTTTGAAAGCTCTGGAGTTTGGGTTTACTTCATTGAACTTGCCTAATAGGTAGTTCATGTATTCAAATTCATTTCTTATAACGGAAGATTTATTTTCCTTATGTTCCCTTACAAGAAGAAAAAATGAAACCAAAAAATTCCCATTCATTTTAGCTACTTCTTTTCCATTTGTAAAATCTAAAGATTTATCAATAAAGGATTCAATTTCGGTTTCGGATAGGTAAATAAGTAGATTGGGAACATAAGTTTTTAAAATACTTAGAGTGTTTTGTTTAATTAGTTTGATATTCATTCTGCAACTCTAATAACTATTGGGAAAAATCATTTATTCTATCAACTCTTTAAAATGTTCATAAATCATAATCATAGCCAATGTATCTAACTCACAATATTTCAATAAGGACTTAGTCAGTTCATCAATTTCATCTGGAGCCATATCTGTGTATTGAAGTTTACTGTATGCTATCAAAGCGGCACCACCGTCGGCAATATCCTCTATATCTGATAGTGTATTTTCTATCTGATCTTCACTCCATCCTTCAAAAACAGAGGGCAGTATTTTGTAGGGGTCTTTAACGACTCCATTTTCAAGCATTAGCCAAATATGGTCATCAGAAAAATTCTTGCTAGTAACATTTATTTGATTGATTGGTTTTGAGTATTTTTTTCTTAGAAATTTACTTTTACTTAAAGCAGCAGGTAAAACTGCTTTCAAAGAATTGGAACCTTTGGTCAGCGGATTGTAATAATATCGTTTTTCAATGGCCCATAAGTCAACCATATCTCGTTTCCCTTTCCATTTCGCAACACTTTCTTTTTTTGAGTGAGAAATGGATTGAATAAAACCAATTAAGGCATCCTTATCAATTTCATTAGAGTTCACTAGTTGAATGTAAATAGCATTTAAAATTGTATTCTCATGGTGTGAATACCTAAAGATAGTACCATTATCATTCTCCAAAGCAATTTTTAAGGCTCTTAAAAAATCAAAATTTGGAAAGGCACCAGCCTCATTATTAATATATTCATTAGCGTGAATTATTTCCCCATTTTTCTGATAAATATGATGTGAAAACTGAAAAGCAATCTGTTCATATGGTTTTAAGCCTTTATTAAAGGGCAACGCAGCGGTACTCGTTTCAAAATCAATAAAATGTAACGGAAAATTAAATTTTTCTATTTCTTCTCTCAGCCCATCTCTATCCACATATATGGAAGTGTCATTATTTTGTTCCTTTTCAATCTGTAACCATTGCCTATTTGAAGTCGTTAATCTTTCTGTATCTTCCTTTAACCCTATATTCTCTTCTGTAAGTTCACTTTTAAAATATATCCCATCTTCAAATAACTTACTACCTTTTCTAAAATCATAAATATCAAAAATATTAGGTTTAATAAAGTCTCCATCTAACCAATTATGTTGCTTTTTAAAACATTCTTTAAAACCTGATTTTAGACTGCGTTGACCTTCTAAATCAGTACTCTTGAATTCACAATTTTTACAAGACTTGAAAGAGGTTGGCCAATTTGCATATTTATCTTTTTCATAGAGGGTTTTAAATAATAGAATCGCATCTTGAAAAGGTAAGTTCGGATAATACATGAACTTGTTTGATTCAATATCACTTATAATACCAGTAATTTCCTTTCTTCCTAGTACAGAATCACCAGTTTGCTCAATTGACTGTACTTTCTTTATAATTCCCGTACGATTGTTTTCCTTTTTTGTAATTCTAAATAATTGATTCAAACCATCAATACTAGTTTTCTTTGATTTATCAGCCATCATGAGATAAGACCTAATATCCCAAGACGGAAAGGATTTTTGAATTACGTGCTTTTGAAATGCCACATCAAATAAATATGGTTTCCAACTGGCCACCAAGCCACCTTTTTTTCCCAATAGAAGATATTCGTCTTCAGGTCTAAATGATTTGGATTTCACCTCTATGAGCTCAATATGATTATCTTTTTTTATTAGAATATCCGTCCTAACAAATAGACCATCAATTAGAAAAGCTGCTTCATATATAATGATGTTTTCCTGTTTTAAAAGTTCTTTTGTTTGGTCCGATACAAGTTTATATTCCCATGGATTGCCTTCAATTAATACTCCATTTGGATAATGCATTCTTGCAAGTTCTTCGACTTGAAACCCTCCTTGAGCTAAAGCTTCCAGAAATGGGTTTTCCTTCTTGATATTTGAATAGTCTAGTTTACCTGTATAGTAAAGCTTATTCGGGCATTCCAAACCTAATTTAAATCTAGACTTTGTTAAATATCTACTCATTAGTATTAAAAAAAGCTAGCCCCAGAAAAAGCTAACTTTGTATTTGTCTTTTTACGGACATATTAGAACGCTTGTGTGTGGCAACCGAAGCTGCATTATTTATCTGGTGCGTCCTTAAATTAAGAATAAGGTTCTAGTGAACTCTTGGCATTCAGCTCTTCGACTAAATTAAAATTATCCCATTTCGTAAACCAATACTTTTGTCGGTTTATAAACGTGATAAAACTTTCATGCTCTGGTTTGAGCACTCCAAAACAAGTTAGCAATTCTTTTTTAAACTTATTGTTATTCTCATTTAAATAAGGACATGCCAATAAATCGAACAATAGTAGCACTAATTCAGAGTTTTTTGACCTAAAAGATTTCTTTGTTCTACCAATTTTTTTTCTAATTGCATTTTTCAAAACGACCTTCAGCCCTTTGTATCTTTTTATGTCTTTAAAATAAAACAGTAAAACAATTATTACAAAGTAGTTTATTTCATTATCGAATTTATACCGTTTTGGTTTATAACTTGTATCGTCTGCATTTTTCAATTCTAGAAGGTTCAAATATTTTACCAATTGTTCTTCGGGTAATCTATAATTTTTTCCTAATTCCTTTAAAACCACTAATAAATATAAAGTCTCAATTTGAACATGCTCTTTTAGTTTATTACGTTCAAGAGTTAAAATTATCTCATCCGATATTTTTTTAAATATTATCTCTTGATTAATTTGTTGAAACTGGTTGTATAGGGCATATTTTTTACCATGAGCGTCATTAAGTTTAAGTCTTTTCTTAAAAGATTTGATTATCAATGACAGAATGGCAACTAATTTAATAGTAGAATTAACCCTTGGAGATACTCCATAAAGGAAAAATACAAAATCTAGCATCTCAGTTGTATACTTGGTAAAGTTATATTCCTGCTTTACAAGTTTCTTCTCTTCTTCTTTTGTCAAAAAACCAGCAAGCTGGTTTTTGAGCTTTCTTTTTTTATAGTCTTCATACTTCTTTATGTTTCTTGTCAAAATGGTTTTGATGATTGCTAAGGTGTAGTTCATTACGTCCTTGTAGGATACCTTTGATACCACAATAATGGTTTTAAATTCCGTTATTAGCTTATTGGAATTACATCTAATGTCAACATCACTTACCTTTATTTTATTTTCTGTGCTACCCTTTTTCGTACCATCCTCATCTTTTTCTTTATTTGTTTTCTCCTTTTTTGCTTTAAATTTTATTTTCTCTCTTAATAGGTTAACGATTTTATTTTTTGCAATAGTAATTTCCGTTATGAGTGGTTTTTCATAAGGAATGGTTTTAGAATCATTCAAGGTCATTTTATATTCCTTTAAAGCTATCTTATAGTTTTCCAGAACCGCATCCTTTGTTGTATCATCGTTAAAAAAAAGGAAAAAATCGTCTACATATCGGTATATTTCATAGTGTACTTTGTGAAATATTTTATTATTTCCGAGTTTGATTTCCACAGATTTGTCAATCCCTTGCAGTATTATCTCCGCAAATATTCTTGAAAACTCAGGGCCAATTATTATTCCATTTGTTTCTCCATAATTTGTATCTCGCATGAATTCATCAAATTTTCCAGCGAATGTTTGCCCCTCCTTATCTAAATTATTTTTAATAAAGTCTTTTCCCAATAGAGACCAAGAAATAGAATGGGTATAGATACTATCAAAACATTTGGCCAAGTCAAACTTCAACATCTTATCATATTTTTTTTCAGCTCTATGATAAATGTAGTCCTCATAAAACTTATAGATGTTTGAATATTTTTCATACGTAAAAAAAGTCTTTAGACTTTTGTATTCTTTATCATTTTGTTCAATTAAATCACTTTCTTCACCTTTTTTCTTTTTGTAGGTTCTATCATTTGTATAAACAAATTTGGCAATGGTCTCAGGTCTTCTAATTGAAAATGGACTTTGCTTTGAATAATAAATAATTAGTTCCTTAAAGCTCTCGTAAAGCGCCACCAGTTCTACTTGACTTTTTGGATGAGGTAACCCCAATACTCTAAAATCATTTTTCTTGTGTGTTATTCTGTAATAAAAAGGTATTTTTCTTGACTCCTTGACAGTCAATTTCTTTCTATTAGTATCGGCTTCGCCATGCACATCAAAGAGTATTGTCACTACCTGCTGTATGGTTTCTTCATCTTTGCAATTCACCCAAGAAAATTCTTTTTGAATAGGGCAATACTTTATTTTATATTTTACTAAAAACCTATAAAAATGTCTATTTGAAAAGATAATAGGTGTTTCATAGGGTAGAACATCGCTTAATAAAGCCCTTTCAATTGCATATTTAATAGGTTTTTTTGTTTTTCCTTTTCTCATGTTATTTCCAAATTGAAATTACTCGTTCAAAATTGTTAACAAGCTTTCTCGATTCTTTTAATTTTGTTGGTCTTAAATCTGCGATATTTTTTCTTTTTGAATTGACATTGAAGAAATATCGGTTTTTAAAACCGTTCTCGAAACTATATTCCTCTAGTTTCCTGTTCAGCTTTGGAAAATGAGACGTAGGTAACTTTTCACCAACTAGTCTTTTTAACTCAGAATCTAAAAATTTCAAGTCTTTACAATCAACTTCAATTAAACTATTTGAATAGTAAATACCAACTAACCCTTTCTTCGGTCTATGTAGTCTGGTGTTTTTAGTTAAGTAATTGAATCTGTGAATTAGTAACTTTGAAGCCTCATTGTAACCAAACGTACGTTGTTCTAAAAATGCATTCAGGCTTTTTTCAATTCTCGAAACGTATTTATCAATCTTTCTTGAGGACATGGAAGTGTTGAGATATTGTAGGTCTTTTAGATTAAAAACATATCCTAGAAACTCAATGTTTATTTCCTTCCTGTCATTCTCTAAATCATAAGTAAAGGATTTAGAATTGTTCATTTCCAAGCCACTCTCTACTATCACTTTTTGTACTTGTGTCTTATAGTCTGCTTTGGCCAGTTTCCAATTGGGCCGAAAAACAACAACAATATCGTCAACGTATCTGCTATAATATATTACATCGTCCATTCTTCGAATCTTGTCATCTACCTCACGCATATATAATTCGGCTAGGTAAGCACTAATTCCGGCACCTCTAGGAATCCCTTTCCTATCCTCTTCTGCTGTACCTAATTGACCAGTTAACTGGTTATAACTAAACAATAAACTCTTGATGAGGGCTTTAGACTTAGGACTTAAAAGTTGGTTATTAAAAATTTTCTCTAAAAGACGAGATTGTGAAACACTCTCATAAAAACTCTTGATATCGGTTCTTAAAACAATTTTTGAAATGTTGTCTTTTAGTAGCGATTGAACTTGCTTAGAAATAAGATATCGATTACCTTGTTTTACCCCGAAAGTCCTATTAACATTATATTGCAATTGTTTCATTGCAAAAAATGAAGGTGCGTCTTTAGTTAAGGGATATATGTATTTACCGCTTGGTTTGTGTAGTGTCTTTGAAATACTGAATTTAAAATCTTTAGAATTTACTGTACCTGAATATTCTTGAAGAGTCAGTTCTAATTCATTTTTTTTTTGATTTTCTAGCTTCTTTTTTTCATCGTACAAATCCTTTAATTTATCATCTTCCCTTGGAACTTCTCTACCACCTTTATAGAGTTTGATGATTGCACGTTGTTTTTTTAATTCACCCGAAAGCCTATGAAATTCATCAGAATAGAACTTAGATTCAAAATTTCCCTTACGATTTTCTATTTCAAATATCTTTGTAAAGTTTTTTAAAGAAAAAGATTGGTTAAGCATAATGATTTTTCAATATTTATAAAAATAGGAAAAATCTGTATCTATTAACAGATCAAAACCTTCTAAAAACTCTTTAAAAATTCCATTTCATATGCAAGTCCTCCCTTCAAACATAGGTCAATTGATACAACTTCTATTACCCTTTGAAGAGATAATAATTAAACTCTTTACATTAGGCCGTATAGAGGTAGTTTCAAAGTTGCAGATTAACTCCCAATAACATACTTCAAAAAAGAAGAACTCCTTACAAAATCCGCTTTCTGTAAAGAGTCGCTGTTTGTTTAAATTACCTTCTCCCTCATTTTATTAATTCAAATAACATCAAAATCTCTTTCTCGGGGCCGGAGTCAATGACGATGATTTTCTTTTCCAATTGTCTGATGATGAAAGCCGTAAACAGGTAAAAATCGTCCAAAAGTACCTTCTCAAATAAACTGTTGACCAACTCATTTGTAATTTCTTGTTTACACAATTTTTAAAGAATTCATACATCCTTTGATAATCTTCTAAAGGTTTAGTTCCCTTCTACGTTAAAATTTGAAGATTTCTCCACCTCCGAATCATTCCTAAATAGCTTTCGTAAAAGTTCATTCATCAACTGCCCTCATCAGGCACAAAAAACGAACAGTCATGAAAAACAAGCGATTGGGAGCACTCTTGCTCCTGTTGGCTACCCTGCCGACCTATGCCCAAATCGGAGGTATTGAAGATTCCGTAAACGATGTCTCGGATACCATACGTACTATTTTCCCAATCATTTTAGGAGTCATCTTTCTCATCGGCTTCCTATTTAATGCAGGCCACTTCTTCGGCGAGAACGCAGACCTTAAAAAAGGGATAACCCGTGTTCTGGTTTTTGTACTCATCGCCGGAGCGATCGTTGGCATCTTTACCTATCTCATAAGCATCGTAGTGTAATGAAGCGGTTCGAGGTCTATAAGAACATCAGGAAGCGGGCGATGATATTCGGACTTCCGGTATCATTGTTCGCCCTGATGATGGTTGCAATAGTGGCATCGCTATTAGTCATCATCTTTTCGTTTGGTCTGGGTATCATACTAGGTGCCTTTATATTGAACGGCTGTCTATATATCGTACTTATCCGATTGTCCAAAAATCCGCAACCCGTTCAGCTTTCCAATCCCTTTCCCAAAATCATCACTAATAAAAAGGCGACGCTATTCGACTATGAGGAAGATTAATCTGGCATCGAACCATCCCATCGCGGACATTCGCAAGAACGTATTCTTTGCCAACAATGGCAACGTGGTGCTTTGCTACAAGGCCGACTTGCCGGAAATCTATTCCCTTTCGGAGAAGGATTTCGAGGACTTGCACGGTGCCTGGTTCCAGGCCATCAAATCTCTTCCTGTCGGTACGGTCGTTCACAAACAGGATATCTACCTGAAAAAATCATATACCTCCGAACAACTTCCCAACGATACTTTTTTGGCGAAGGCCACATCCGAACACTTCAGGGGAAGGGAGTATATGGAACATCAGTGCTATCTGTTCTTTATCCTGACCAAGAACAAGGCACTTAACAATCCCAAATATGTCAATCCGTTTAAAAAAGTTGTCAAGTCCGTTCCCAAAGAACTGGACGATAACCTGAACCGGTTCATAGGTGCCATAAACGATTCTGTTTCCTTCGTAAATAATAGCCGCAAGATTGCACTTACCTCGTTGGTTTCCGATGAAATCTTGGGGCTTACCCATTTATACTTCAATGGATTCAATGAAGGGTACGATACCGATATCCTATTGGACAAAGCAAATATCAACATCGGCGAGAACCATTTTGATGTTCTGGCCGTCAACAGTGAATCGTGCTTTAGCGAAAACGTCCTCAGCAGCAAGACCAACGAACGTTTTACCTCGGACGATTTCGTATTCCATCAGGGGTTTATCGACGGTATCGGCCTGACCTTGAACGAAAACCATATCGTCAACCAGATCCTGTATCTGGACGATAAGCAAAAATGGCGCAAACTGCTGGACAAAAAGGTCGAGGAACTGAAAAAGAGTTCCAATTTCGGTTCGCAGAACAAGGTGGTCCTTGGAAAAATCCAGCATATTCTCGATAAAATCAATGCCGATGACAATGCCCGTGTCATACGTGGACAACTCAACATCATCTACTGCCATAAGGAACCTCATAAATTGGAGGCCATTGCTTCCCAAATCAAGGCGGAGTTCAAGGAATTGGATATTACCCCTTACTATCCGAGAGGCGAAGAACGCAAGAACTATTTCCTGAACAGCTATTGCGCCTTCTCGTCCAACTTCTCCAACGAAGACCTATATGTGACCGATTTAAAGCATGCACTGTGCCTGCTCATCAACAACACCAGCTACAAATCCGACGAAACGGGCATCGTCTTCAATGACCGGGAATACAACGTACCCGTTCTGAAAGATGTCTGGGACGAGCAAAAGAAACGCATCAAGGCAAGAAACTTTGCCATTTTCGCACCTACGGGCGAAGGCAAATCTTTCTTGGCCAACAATATCCTGCGGCAATATTTCGAGAGCGGTGTCCGCTTGGTCATCATCGACCTTGGGGGATCCTACACCAAGTTCGCCAAACTCTATCCCGAACAATACACGGTACTACGCTATGAAAGTGGGCAGAATCTGGGCATCAACCCGTTCTTTATCAGCGATAAAAAAGACCTGACACCGGAACGGCTGGAAGACCTATCGGTTTTCCTTTTTGAACTGTTCGCTTCCGACCTGAACGTGACCAAGGCACAATCGGTCTCCGTCAAGAAAATCCTTCGTTACTATTACAAACAGTCCGCGATCGGTCATTCGCTCAGCAGCTTTTATGACTTTATAGAGGAACATAGGGAAACGCTCCTCAAGACCCTTAAGATTCATCCCGACTATTTCAACATTACCAACTTCCTGCACATCATGTCGGAATATGTTGGCGATGGCCTGTACAGCTTCCTTTTTGAAGTAAGCGAAGACCAGACCTATAAAATCGAGGACAAGCGCCTTATCGTTTTTGAACTCGATGAAGTAAAAGACAACAAGGAAATCCTTTCCGTGATGTTGAAGCTGATAAAGTCCGCCATACAACGAACGATTTGGAAGAATAGGGCCGAAAAAGGCATTATTCTCTTCGATGAGTTCGCCAAACAGTTGAAGTTCGACAATGTACTGGAAAGCGTGGAATTCTACTATCAGGCCATCCGGAAACAGAACGGGGCCATCGGTATCATCCTGCAATCTATCAATCAGCTTCCCGACAATTCAACTTCGGCCAGTATCCTTGAAAACACCCAGGTCGTTTACAGCCTGAACAACGAAAAGGGCTATGATGAAATCGTCAAACGGCTCAACCTTTCAAGCCACGACCTGAACCAGTTAAAATCCATCAAAAACAATCTGACCGGAGAAAGAAAGTACACTGAGATGTTCATCAAGATCGGCAAGGAGAGTAACATCTTCCGGCTTGAAGTTCCCAAAGAAGTATATGCAGCCTATTTGACGGACGGAAAAGAAAATGAGGAGATAATGGCCCTGTATCATAAAACCAACTCTATGGAGGAGGCTATCAAAACATTTATCAAGCGGTCATAGACCGCATTTAACATTAACAATTAAAACCCAAAAAAATGAAACGCAAAATCAAAACATCGGTAATTCTAATGGTACTAACTATAATCTTTTTATTGCCTGGCCGTGCTACGGCCCAGGGAATGCCTGTTTATGACAACATAAACTTTATCTCATTTGCCAAGCAGCTCGTTGAGGCCGGTAAACAGACCTCCAATATCATCAAGACCATGAAGTTCCTGAAGGAACAAAAGGAAAATATCGATAAGGTCAGCGGAGCCATTCAACAGCTCAACGCGGTAAAGGAACTGGTTCGAAATAATGAACGTCTTTACAAAGTTGTACAAGAAGATCTACGCGATATTTTAAACTCCCCATACATTAGACCTTACGAGGTCAGTCGGGTATCGGAATCATTCAATGCCATCATTGAAAATTCAATGGAAGATCTAGACTTTATCAAGCAAATATTGTCAAGCGATCTACTAAAAATGACCGATGCAGAACGTGCGGCCATCCTGAAGGAAAAAGAAACTAAATCAAAGGAAATGGTCGCCGAGATTACTAAAAAAACAGAACGCTATCGAGACATTGTTTCTTTCAGAAAGATGCAGGATAAAATCAACAATAGAAAAACAAACTATTAAAAATGACCGCAACAATCTTTTTGGGCATAGGTCTGGAATATATAGATACTGTTTTTCAAACGATACAGAACAGCGATTTCTCGCAATATACCATTGCCGGAATGAAGACGCTTGCCGTACTGTTTTTCTTGATTAACATACTCAAAAAGTACAATGAGGGGGTCGCCGATAAGGAAGGTTACACATGGGGTTTAAGCCCTAACGAACTGGCGAAGAACTTTGCGATAGTGCTACTGGTCATCTTTTCGACACAGATACTTTCATTGTTCGATAGCATCCTAGTAGCCGTAGAAGAGCAGTACCGTGGAACTGCCCCTGCCCTACTCCCGCTGCAAATGCAGGATATTCCCTTGGAAGAAGATGTAGGTGCCTTGGAAGCCACTAAAAAGGCAATGGCCCTATTATACGAAGCTTTGGTAACACCGCTCTACGGTTTCAAAATACTTGCCTTTATCATTAGCTTGTTCCTATGGATTCTGGACTTGTTTATCTATCCATTATTCCTAGCCGAACGTTACTTCCTGCTAGGAATCATGCAAGCATTTTTCCCATTGGTGCTCAGCATGGCGGTCTTTGAGAAGTTCCGCTCGCTGGCCTATAACTTCTTTAAACTATACGCTGCCGTTTATATGCTGGTTCCGGCGTTCTTCTTGGTCAATGTCTTTATCAATGCCATATATACAGAGATAAACGCCAATTTTTGGGTCAACCTTTTTGGAACGGATACCGGTAGTCGCTTTTTCGCGCCCGTAGTAGAGCTTGGCTCCATAGGCTTCATTGTCTTCCTAAAATTTAAGCTCTATAGGCGAGCGACCTCATTTACCCTAAGATTATTTACGGCCTAAGTCGAATAAAAATGAAAACACCGTACACAAACATATACACCGTCCTAAAGACCAATCGCTTTGTAGTCATAACCGTGGTATTGGGGGCGATGCTCACAAGCCTTATTTCAGGACTTATGGTTTTCAACATCCATAAAAAAGCCATCAATAATGCCTTTGCCATAAAGACCGACGGAGAGGTAATTCCCTTGGAAATGGTCAATCAAAAGGAGAACCTTATGGTGGAGGCCCTAGACCACCTTAAGCTTTTCCATGAATATTTCTACGGAATCGATGCCAACAACTACGAATCAAATCTTGCAAAGGCACTTTGGTTGGGCAAAAGCTCGGTGGACAATGTCTATCGACAGAAAAAGGCCGAAGGGGTCTATAACCGTATTCTTCAATATTCCCTTACACAAAGGGTGCTCAGTGTGGAATCGGAAATAGATCTGTCCGAAGAACCCTTTCCATTCCAGAGCAAGACCATTTTTGAGATCAACCGAGGGGCAACAACGGACAAGTATGAGTTGATTACTACTGGGGATTTGATTTTTGGGAATAGGCATTTCCCGAACAATACGCATGGCCTTTTGATAACGAATTATTACGAAAAAACGCTAAAAAAGATAAACGATGACCGATAATCGGCATTTAAAAACTTGTACTTATGAAGATAGAAAAAAACAAAATCGTCTTTAGTTCGGTGTTGGCAGTTATACTGATATTCCTAATTGGATATAGCTATATAGCGATGTCCGAGGATGATTCCGATGAAAATAGTATAAAACAGACCTTGGTACCCGAACTTGAGGAAGAACAAAAAGAATACGAATCCAAACTGGATGCCGTCAACGATCTTCAAGAAGTCAAGGAACGGAACGTGCCCAGTATCTATGATGAAAAATTGATCGATTCTTCAGGCTATTACGACCCGAATCTTGAAGAAAAAAACAAGGAACGGATCGTGGATAGTATCTACGCTTTAGGCAGGACAAGGTATTCCGAACTCAACTACCGGAATGTCGGGAACCGGAAGACTACAAATCCCACAGAACCGGAAATCGATTCCGCCGACTTGAAGAACGAACTTAAAACGACTTCCAAGGAAATGGGATTGGAGCATAAACTCTTCTTTGCTTCTACCCCAGTCCCAAACGAATATTTATTGACTACGGATACGGATGCCGAAATCTATGCAGAAGTGGATGGGGAACAAGTCGTAAAAGCGGATTATCGCCTGCGTATGCGGCTGACCCGATCGGCCAAAATAAATGGCATAGTAGTTCCCAAGAACACCCCTGTTTTCGGGTTTATTAGCTTTAAACCGAACCGTGCCATGGTCGAGATCGAGAACATTGGCCATCGCCCCGTTAAGTTAAAGGTATATGATTTAGAGGATGGCAGCGAGGGCATTTATGTGAAGAACAACTTTCGAGCGGAAGCCTCGACCGAGGTACTGGACGATATCGTGGAGGATATAAACATTCCAAGCGTTCCGCAGGTTAGTGGCATCACAAGGGTTTTTCGGCGCAATAACGGGAATGTGCGCGCCACCATTTCCAATAAAAACAAAATCATGTTAAAACTACAATTATGAGACACTTTATAGTACTCTTGCTTTTCGCCCTATTGCCCTATGTGTCCAACGGACAGACCATGGAGGTTTTGGATACCATTTATGCCAACATGAATAAAAATGTGACGCTGTTCTTTCCCGAACCGATTCGAAGGGGAATAACAGGCTCCGAGAACTTTGTATTTACCTACAATCGGGAAAAAGAGGAT
This sequence comes from Maribacter algae, assembly GCF_047345745.1. Lineage (NCBI taxonomy): Bacteria > Pseudomonadati > Bacteroidota > Flavobacteriia > Flavobacteriales > Flavobacteriaceae > Maribacter > Maribacter algae. The sequence goes on along the minus strand of NZ_JBLFES010000001.1, from coordinate 1,556,612 downwards.
TATTACGGCTTGCTCCAAGCAACTCCCGGAAAGGAAAGTAATTTGCTGGTAATCAATAAAAATGGTGCGATTTTTTCGTATATTGTAAAGTACAAAAGAGACCTTCCAAAACTAAATTATTTTGTTCCTGCGTCGGACAGTATCGGCAATGAAAAACCCGATGCTTCCATTGGAAACGCCAGCAACGATAGTACTTATCGCATTAAATATCGCAACGCGTATTTCCACCGGTTTTGTAGTTATTTAGCCGACCAAAAGCGGCGGATTCCAAGACTTAAAAAAACCAAGGAAGATATAACGCTGCGTGTAGCGAATATCGTTTTTGACCGGGACGAATTCTATTTTGTAATTCAGATCGAGAATAGGTCCTCCTTGGCCTATGACCTGAATTTTTTAGACCTATCCATCCAAACCAGACCTAGAGGGAAAAGAAAGTCTTTACAGACCCTATCCCTAAAACCAAAATACCGATTCGGCATACCGGAAAGGATTGCCGAAAACGAAACCAAAAGATTGGTGTACGTGTTACCTAAATTTTCGTTGAGTGCCGACCATAAGGTCATTGTCGAGCTTAACGAGAAAAACGGCAGTCGTAACCCTAAAGTGAAAATATCGCATAAATATATTAACAACCCCAATTGATAGTACCATGAAAAAGTTACTCCTTTTTAGTTTGATCATACTGTTCGTCGCTTGTACCGAACAACAATTATCCCACACCGAAACAGCAAAAATCGTGGTGGAAAGTTTTTATCAAAAAAACAATTCCAAATTAAAAGAGCACACAACATTAGAAAGTTATATTGCTTTTATTGCTATTCAAGATATGATGACGGCCAATGAAAGTGGTGCCTCTAATTTTGTAATTGAGCAAGAAACGGTAGATGGCGATACTGCCTGGGTAAAGTTCACAACCTCCTACGAGGAAAAACCTGAAATTTTTAAGCTAATAAAATCGGACAGGCAATGGAAAGTTACTGAGAAAGGGTTGCGGGAGAAAGGGCCTTTTTGACAACATTATAAGTCAGAAAATTGCTAATACATCTTTACAAATTGCTACGTTTCGCACAGGTGGTTTTCAATCTTTATTATCAATATTAAATCTCCAATAACCACGTGTTCCATCAGTACGTTTCAAAAATCCTTTTTCTTTTGAGATTATTTAAATGTTTTTGAATAGCAGATTCGTTAATATGTAGTATTTCTGCAATTCCCAGCACGGCTTATTCTATTATCTTCAGCTATAAGTTTTAATATCTCTTTTTGTCTATGTGTCAATTGGATAATACCATCTATTTGACCACCTACTTGACCACTCTTTTGACCACCTTCTACTTCAGCCTTTCCAGTAGTGACTGTAGCAGTTTCCTTAGCAGCAAAAGTCATTCGAAGAAAACTATCAGTAAAGCTGAAGCTATCTTTTCCATAATGTTGCAAGATTCGGGGTATGCCAGAACCCAATTGCTCTATCAGTTCTAAATCTTTAAAATACGCATCAGTTCCTTATTACGAGGTACTGAAAACCCCTCAAAGAATTCTTGCTTGCTCAATTATAAGTATCATCAATTCGCATAAACTGGTATATGGATATTTTTCATCAATAATCTTCAGGCATTCTTTACTAACTGAAACATAAAATCGTTCTAAGTCTTTTTGGAAAACCTATTGAAGTACATATGCTTAAATAATTATAATGAATTCTATCTCTAGGCGAGAAAATATGAAGGCGGTTTTCCATAAGCTTTTTTAAAAACTTTACTAAATACGGCAAGGTCACTAAACCCTAACAAGTCAGAGACTTTGCCTATGGAGTATTGCCCCGTTTGAAGAAATTCTTTCGCCTTGGTTATTTTTACCCTATTCACGTATTGATGCGGAGTCTTTCCATAGACTGCCTTAAAGGATTCATAAAGATGAAATTTTGACAATGAAGACTCCAAAGACAAATCCTGTAATGATATAGGATTCATTACATTATCGTGAATATACTCATAAGCCGTCAGCAACCTCTTAAAAGTCTCTAATTGGGTCGATTTTTTTTTGGCCTGTATCACACCGGCCAGCCTATAGGCCTTTAGCTGGTCTTGAGTTATACGCTGCAATACCTCTATGGCCAATTCTTCAGGGCAAAGAAAATTGAAATTCAATTGCCTACTTAATCTATGAATCTTTTCCAATAATTGGCCGGATGAATAATAGCTGGCATTTAATGGGTTTTCCATAAAAAAGGAATCATTAACAATTTCACCCCATGGATTATTTAATAGCTGATTTTGGGAAACAGTTTTAAAATAATTGAACTGACTTCTCAATTGAGGTGAGATTACAAAACTCAAAACGTCTATATAATCTTTGTCCGGATTTATATATTCCCAACCATTACTAGGGTTCGTAACGATGAATTTATTCCCCCCGATCTTCACCCTTCTATCTCTCCAATGCAACTCCCCTATTCCTTGTTTAAAGAAAATTATTGACAAATTATTTTTGTCGAATCTATAATTTTCCAAAGGAGCATTAAAACGCATCAAATAGTTTTTGTCCCTATTGAAATATGGAGCTGTTGTAAATTGATTTTTGGAAAAATGATCGTAGTATTTGTCCTTGTAGGTGATTGACATCATTTTTGTTTTTTGTAAATAATACCTCTTATTCATTGCCGAAAGTGCTCTCTCTAACTTTTTCACATTTCAGAATAAAAATGAATTTTATCGGCTAAACTTGGAAATTCAATACTGTATAGAAAGGACATGCTTTTAATTTGCAATTAAATAGTTGGATGGTGGTTTTCCATAGACTTTTTTAAAGACTTTGCTGAATACCTCTGGGTCGCTAAAACCAAAGGAATCAGATATCTCACTTACAGATGCATCGGTATTCTGTAATGCGTTTTTGGCTTTGGCTATTTTCAACCTATTTATGTACTGATGTGGCGTTTTACCGAATGCTCTTTTGAAAGAATCGTATAAATGAAATTTGGATAGCGAAGAAATGGTAGCCAATTCCTCAATTGATATTGGTTTCCCTATATTGTCATGAATGAATTCGTAAGCTACAAGTAACCTTTTCAAGGTTTCCAATTTCGTTGATGTTTTTTTAGCGTTTATTTCACCAACCATTTTATATCCCAACGCTTGCTCTTTATACAAGGATTGCAGTATTTCTATAGTCAATTCGTAAGGGCAGGTGAAATAAAAGTCGAATTTGTTTGACAAATCATAAATCGACTTTAATAAACGACCTGTAGAATAATGACTAGCAGCTAACATGGTCTCCATAAAATAAGACTCCTCCTTTTCTTCACCAAAAGGATTGTCAAGTAATTGTTCATATTTTTCCGTTACATAGAAATTATACTTGCTCGCCATTTCATCACAGACTGCGAAACTTAGAATATCTACGTAGCCGTTGTTCTCATTTATGTATTCCCAACCATCGTTAGGGTTCATAATCAAAAACCGATCGTTTCTGACTTTTAATCTTTTACCGTTTAAAACGTATTCGCCGCTACCCTCCTTAAAATATCTTATGGTCAAGTTGGTCTTGGGAAAGACAAACTCCGGAATTCGGGCCCTATATCGCAATAAGAGATTATCTTCCTTTTTATAATAAGACGCTTCTTTTAAACCTTTTTTTTCGAACTTTACTTTGTACTCCTGATTCTCAAAATGATTGTAAAACTTTCCTTCGTACTTCAACGACATAGAATTCTGTACTTTCAGATTAATAGTCAATTTAGCTAAAAGTTACACCGTCCAAACGAACGATAACTTAAAATTAACTTTATCGACCAAGCTTGTGTATTGATTATTAAAACGTTCAATAGTTTTATAAATTATACACCTAATAGATGCTAATTGCGAATAAAGTTGCGTATAAGGGAGTAAAATTGTTCGGTCTGTTTGCTTTTCCAACTACTGACTTAATTTTAAAGGTGGATTATTTATCAACGAAACACAATTGAAAGGCTATTGACATTTATTAGGGCTTAAGAAGCAATAAAATCGATTATTTTTTCTGTTGTGTCATTAGCATCATTACCTATCCAAAACATATGACCCCATTTGTTATCCAACCCTATAAGTCTTGAGTTTTCGATTAATCTTTGAGCATGCAGAGCATGGTCGAACGAAACACTATTATCGTTTTTACTATGGACAATTATGGTAGGAATACTGATTTTTCTTGCTATATCGTCATTGATTTTATGTTCAATATCGGATAGAAAACCTCTCTTTGAACGGAAATGTTTGAAAGTAGACAATAACTCATATACATCAGTCTTTAAAATATCATGTGACTTGCTCAAGGAAAACTGAGAATGAAAATTTTTGGCAATTAGATTTGGAAATAAAGGCGAAAATAACCGTACGGCTCCCCAGGTAATCCATTCGACCTTTGGATTAAAGAGTAGTTTGGCAGCCCTATAAATACCGCTATTTTTCGGAAGCCAACATTGGGTTACGGCAGAGGCCAATACCAACTTATGTATCCGCTCCGGATAATTTGCGGCAAGATGCATCGCAGTTGGTCCAGCAGCAGAAATGGCATACAATACAACAGTATTAACCCCTAAAGTATCCAAAAAAGATACAATCAACCTGGCAGCACTTTTAAGAGTGTCGTTTTTGTTGAGGGGCGTTTTCCCATATCCAGGTCTTGACGGGGTTATCAAACGGTATTCATCCAAATTAAAACCCTTGTGAAATAGTGTTTCATGACAATTTGAATGACCCCCATGCAAAAAGAGAATTGGATTTCCGTTACCTCTGGAAACATATTCTACTTTGCCAAATTTTGTGTCAACTATTTGAAGCTCCAATTTTCAAGTGAGTTTTAATAAAAATGATAGCATCCCCGAGCATCCTTCGAAATATTCTTTGATTCATAGCAACTTTAAAGACTTCTTTCTTACCATATCTGTATTGGTTCAGACTAATAACAATATCAATAAAGAAGTTAGTGTTTAACGTTCATTATCTCGGACAATGAAATTTGCTTTCCATTTTTGTCGGAAAGCTCTAATCTTGGGTTTCCATCCTTATCCAAGTAAAGTTTTATCTTACCGTTCCCTTTTTTATCGGACAGGAATAAGCCATGGTTCCCGTTCCACAATCTCCCCGCAAAAAAGATATTGGCTCCGTAAAAACCCTGTTTCTCCAAACTATCTTATTGTTTCTGCCTTTCCTGCTCAGACCGTAATTTCATAATCCGTTCCTCTTCTTCAAGTACTTGTTTACTCGTTATGGAATCAGGGCGTTCCCATAGTGCCAGTCCATATAGTTTTTTCCTCACTCCATTTCTGAGTACTTCAGAACTTTTTAAGGCAAGAATCTGATCATTCTTAAATTGGTCGAAAGAAACTTGAAAACCATGATTATTTTTGTTACCTGAAAATAAGTATCCTCCCATTTCTTCGCCCAAATCGTTATACATTAGAATTCCGCCTGCTTTGCCTCTTCCAAAATCATAACTTTTCCCCTCGATCACCAAATCCGTAGGCTGTCTTTCTTTATTGGTGATGATCATTTTAGGTGTACCGTCTTTTTCAATTACATTTATACGTTCTACGTTTATTTCCTTAAATTGAGTAAGGTTATCCAGCCCTAACTCTCTATTAAATAGAAGAAAAATAGCACCTAAAGTCAGTGCAATATTGTAAATAATCAAAATGTTTATTTTCTTATTATGTCTAAATATTATAAATTTATTTGAGTCCTTAGATGTATTATTTCTAAGATCCGAAACGGATTTATGCCCTAATCGCTGACCGTTAGAAGTCCATTGACTTCATGAGAGGTTTGACTGACAATACTTTTTTTGCTCAAAAACAGGGAAGCCTTCAATTACCCATATATATTATGATTTGAATGATTTTTATTCTTCTTCAAATAGTTTAATCGTATAATCCAGAAGCTCTTTTCCGCCACATTTACCGTGACCTGGAATTACTGTTATCAGATTTTTATATTTTAGTTTTATTTTATTTACGGTTACAGGCCACTGCGTTGTATTTGCATCGGCAAGATTTCCTTTTCCCGCACCCATCTCTTTGATTAGGCAACCTCCAAACAATAACGCTTCACTCGGTATATAACTCACGACATTATCCGATGTGTGTCCTGGCCCAAAGTATTCCGTAATGATAGTCTCATTTCCAATGCTATGTTCTATTTGATTATCAAATGCAATTTGCGGCACTGTTTCATTGCTCTTTTTTGCCAATTGAATTGTACTGATATTAGCATACGATTTTATATGTCTTTCATGGAACATTTTCAAACCACCTAAACAGTCGTTATGAAAGTGATTTATAATAACCGCTTTAACTTTTTTGTTCTGCACATTGGTTATCCATTTCAATAGTTCTGCCGAACTGGAATCATTAGTTGGTGTATCCAAAACGATCGCCTCTTTTTTACTGAAAAACACCAACCCGTTGCAGGGATACTTGCCGTAATTGGGAATATCCAGATAAGATGTATGTATATAAACATTTTCACTTACCTTCTCGATTTTCAATGTCTCTGACACTAAAGGATAAAGTACTGTTCTGTTTGAATAACAACTGAACAATAAAGCGGAAAAGAATACTAATAAAACGAGTTTTTTCATTTTCGATATTTACTTATTAAAAGCTCGCTAAAACTCCAAGGAGTTCAAGAAGATATTCTTCAAAAGAGTTATAAGTTGAATCGGATTCAAATTTTATCACATTTTGCTCGAGCTTAGGGAGAAAAAGAAATCCTAATTCTACTGTATGTATTTTCATAATTTCTCTGCCTATTGCCCATGACCGCATTTTTTAGTAAGCAAGGCATCTATTAAACAAACTATAAAACTAATAGTCAACAACTAGCATCATTTGTCAAAAAGTCAATATTTCAAAAAAATGATTTTTTGACAAATAGTGATATACAATCCAACCTTAATTTTGAAGACTCTTAAACTCGGTTGTTACTAGAAAGAATATGGAAGAAAGCGAAGTTTCTTTTATTCAATTGGAGGAGTTAAAAGTGGAATATTTCCAGACCGGGGATACCAATACCGAAGTGCTACTTTTCATACACGGTCTAGGGGCTAATCTAAACCAGTTCAAAAAACAACATTCTTATTTTAGTGGGCAATTTAGAGTTATCTCACCAAGCCTGAGAGGTCATGGAAATTCAGTCCTAACCGGTATCTCGCAAGCACATACTTTTACATTAAAAAAAATGGGCGCCGATATTATTGAACTATTAGAGAAGCTTCAAATCGGAAAGGCCCACTTTGTCGGGAATTCCATGGGTGGGAATGTAGGTTACGAAATAATGAATGCACGCCCCTCCCTTTTATTATCCCTCACGACTTTTGGTACCACGCCCAAATTGAATAAAAATAGATTCACAGTACTACTTATAACTTTTTTCGTTAACACATTCAATAGTAATATTATAGGCTACCTATCTAGTCAAAGTGGTATGACCCCATATGCAAGGAATTTGATTAAAACCATGATAGAAAGCACGCCGAAATCGACAATTCTGAAATCCATCAAGAATATTTCAAATTTTGACTATTTAAATGTCATCGATAAAGGTAAAGTTCCTATTCTCACTATAATAGGTGGAAATGACAAGGCTATAAATAAAGGACTGAAAAGTACGCTTCAGAAATTTAAGGGACGAAATAATTTTTATTTGAATACAATCAGAAACGCTGGGCATTTTTTAAACTTTGACAATCCAAAAAAGTTTAATTATACGTTACATAATTTTCTAGTACAGGTACGCAATTACCTATTGATGCTCGTTCAAATTTAAAAAAATCGTTCCGTCGATATTTTTTAAAACCCAAATTCAACCGAAGCCTTTACTAATACAAATGCTGTAAACCTGTTTGATGAACATTCTAAAAGGAACAAAATTGTACAGTATTCTGACTGGGAGTTGCCCTGTGTGCCACAGCGATAATATGTACCTCACTAGCAACCCCTACCATATCAACACGGTACTGAAGATGCACGAGCGGTGTAAGATTTGCAAAACCAAGTATAAAATCGAACCCTCCTTTTTTTTCGGGGCCATGTACGTCAGCTACGGTGTCGGCCTTGTATTCGCAGGCTCGGCATTTGTAGTAGCCTATTTGATATTTAAATTAAGCATACTGACCAGTTATGGTATCATTGTTTTTATTATGGTATTGGCATTACCAATTATCTTAAGGCTTTCCAGAAATATTTGGATTAATATTTTTATGAGTTATGACAAGAATTCAGTAAAAAAAGTTTGAGTCTTTTCCCTGTTCGCATTTAAAGCTTTTAGATACCTCAAAAACTCTGCTTCTATCGAAAAACTAAAAAAGAGACTTTCTGACAAGTGCCTCAGAGTGTTTTACAATTAGTTTCGCCTTTCAAAATCAAAATGATAAAATGAATAAATATTGCTTCGCATTCCTGTGCCTTTGGTGCAGTACACTTCTTGCTCAAAATCAACTAGGACCAGATAGTCAAGTTCAAAAACTCTCCCCTAATTTTATGGATAGGATAGATTTTAGGGCAGGATACTACGGAAACTATTTTTGGAATCCGGGTCTTACTTTTGGAACGGAATATCTCTTAAGTGAAAAAGTAGAAACCAAGCAAAAAAAGCGCAGGACTAAAGTAGTCACTAAACAGTGGTTAATTAATGGTATGGTCGGACTGAGCTGGGATCCACGAACCGAGCTTGGGGTTTTCACCAATTATGGTATTCTTTGGCGCAGAACCAATACCAAAGGAAAACAGCTTAATTTTCAATTTAATCCTTTAGGTATTTATCGTGCTTTCTTACCGGAAACCTATGAAGTGTCAGGTGATAATGTGGATAGGGTTTTCCTCCCGGGCAGAAACTATTATGCTCCCTCAATATCCTTGGGTTTTGGAAAATTGCGAAAAGGCAAAACATTATCCGGCAGGTATCTAAATATAACCTATATGCTTCGCACCCCCTACAATACGAATTTCCTGCCTTCTATAGCCATAGAATATGGCTATCGCTTCAACTTCAAAAAGAAAAACTAAGATGAAAAAGAAAATTTACAAAAACGCAAAAATGCTTTTAACAATTGCTTCATTCCTATTTATCCTTTCGTGTGCAAAGGAAGATATGGATAATTTGAGCGATACGCTATATGTACGCCACAAAGGTGCAGATATGCCGGCCCATATTTATGGCAACGCCTCGGAAAAAGTATTCCTCATCCTATTGCATGGTGGTCCTGGCGGGGAAGGATTGGGGTATCGGTCCGGAACTATTAAAAGTGAAATAGAAAAGGAATGCGCCGTGGTCTATTACGACCAAAGAGGTTCGGGCATGTCTCAAGGGAGATATTCCGAAGATGGTATCAGTATTGAAATCATGACGGAAGATGTTCTCGCTCTAGTGAAAGTGATACAAAATAAATATGGAGACGATTCGAAATTTTTTTTGATGGGACATAGCTGGGGAGGAACATTAGGCACTTCTGTGATGCTAAAGAACCAAGATATATTCAAGGGTTGGATTGAAGTTGGAAGTGCCAACGATGCCAAAAATATTTATTTTGAATATCCAAAAAATTTCAGAAGAGTTGCGGATGAACAAATAGCTTTAGGCAATAATGTTTCTTATTGGGAAGGAGTCCAGCGTAAAATAGACGGATTAAACACGGACGTTTATAGTGATGACGATTTTTATACCATGAACAAAGAAGCAGTAAAGGCCCAGGAAAAACTTTCGGATGATGGGTTTGTCAATAGACTCAATAGCAAAATTCAAGGTCAAGCGGTTATAAACACTTTTTTCAGGAACAATATTTTGACCGTAGCTTGGAACGGAAAAATCACACAGTCAATTCTAGTAAGGGACCAAGGTATTTTCGAAAGCCTTTCATTTGCCGACAGACTTAGTGAAATCACCATTCCTTCCTTGACCATTTGGGGAAAATATGATATGGTAGTACCTATTAAATTTGCCCAGGAGACTTTTGGTAATCTAGGCTCTGCCTCAAAAGAATTGGTGATTTTCGAAAAATCCGCTCACTCTCCTATGTATACCGAACCTGATCTGTTTGCAGAAGAAGTCATTGATTTTATCACTGCGCATAAATAGTGAAGGTTCATTCATGGGAAAACAGATTATGGAGTAATCATCCGGAAGATGGCAAAAGCTAACAAGTCAACCAGTAGTTCTTATCCGCTTGCCATCTGATAAACATTTATTTGGATGTCATAATATGACTGGTGGCCTCAATAAAGTTTATAAGATACTTTTAGAATACGCCAAAAGTGAGGTAGGGCTTAACCTTCTTTGGTACCGTACATAAGAAACATGGCATGAATCTTTCCGTGCCGAAATTGAATTGACACACGCATATCCCGTATTCACATTGGAATTCTGACTAGTTATAGGATGTGCGTGTATCAATTAAACTACTAATAATGCCAAGGCAATTCTAAAATATTCAGATTAGCGTTTTCGTAATCGCCTATGAAATTTACATATCCACTTTATAATTTGAGATTTCATGTCATTTAAACGGTTTCACTACAGTGATGCAAGGACTCCTTTTTTGAAATATTGATTTTTTGACAAACGGTGAAGGTGCAAACGTGTTTAGTTTTGAGGTTATTACTTAATAAAATCCATTTTAATCCCAAATCTTAAACCATGAAAAAACTAAATCTAATTACATTTTTTTCAGTATTATTTCTAACAGTACTATCCTGTAACAACGATGATGATACCGATCGCGAACGGACTTTTGTCGCAACAAAGCGAACGTACAGGTTCAGGTGTCTTATACTATGTGACAAAAAGCAAGTTGCTATCCGCTCAGCAGAATCCCCTCAATATATCAATAACCAATTTGAAACGAAAGAAGTCACGCCGTCCGGGCTAATTTTCTTGTTGAACCATTACCTCCCTCCTATCAAGTTCAATTTTAAAAAATTCATAATACATTGAAAATTAGTTTTTTATAAAATATTAAGGCCGAACTAATAGGGTGCAGTGTTGTATGCCTGTTGTAGAAGTAGAAACCAAGAAGGTTTTGTAATCAGGGTTAAATTAAAAATCAAGCATTATGTATGTAATAGGAAAAAGTAGGGCCAACAAATCTAAACGTACGGTTCTTAAAGGAGCGATTCTAATTGTCTTGGCCGTAATCGCCATGTCCTGTGAAAAAAGGGAATCTTCTGAAATATTGGTCGATGAAGCTATATATCAGGACTACTTGGTTAGCTATGACCTGTCTGCCAAGAAAACGAGTGCAGCCGCTTCGCTTCGGGACAAGAAAGGAGTGAGACTTGAATTGAACCGTACAGGGGAACGCATTTTGTTCAACAAAAAAGAACCGAATCAAGCCAAGTCTTTGAGCAGCTCATTGCTCGGTGCATTCGCAGCTGCTATTACGGATTATGAATATGTATGGAAGGTGGGTCAACTGATCGATGGTGAATTTACCTATGTGAAGAACAAGTCGAGATCCTTTCGGAACACCATCTCTTTAAAAGAAATTGAAACCATTCAAATACCTGTTGATTTTAAGGAAGTGAAACTTGACGGTAGTACGGTTTTAAAATGGGAGGGTGCGTCAGTTGGCAAGAAAGAAAACGTGAGTATCTCCTTTGTGCAGAAAGACAACGTTAATGGAGGAGGTACCGGAACGGTAAGTTTAGAGGGTGCAAAGGAACTGCGACTGAACGGTCTCTTGATAAAAGGTTTGAAAAAAGGAAAGACTACGGTCATACTCACAAGGCGAAAAGAATTGACCGGAATCGCCCAATCGGATGGAAAACAGAACAATGGCCGCCGTATCGTAGAGGTCGTGGTTTCAAAAGAAATCTACGTCAAATAATCATCCGAGACGATGGATTTCCACAGTATTACATATAAAGTCTCTTAAGAACAATAACATAAACTCAAAAAAATGAAACAGATCACAATAACAATGACCGTTCTCCTAGTAACGATTATCGTGAATCTCGGCCATGGCCAAAGCAAAGGAGCAAACGAATTAAAGGTAGGATACGGAGCATTATCGTCCATCCAATTTTTAGACTTGGCAAATGACCTGACTATAATTTCGGGTACCTTGGGTAGCATGTCCTATGAAAACAAAAAGTATGGTAACACTATTTATGGAAGTTACAAGCACGCCATCAATGACAATATCATGCTAGGCGGGACTGTGGCCTTCGAGCGTGTCACGGATAATGCGATATCTGGCAACAAAAAAATCGGGGAACGAGACAGTAAAACGTACACAGCCGCCCTCGAAGCCGAATATTATTATATTTCGCAAACCTTTATTAGGCTGTATTCCGGATTAGGGGCAGGATACAGTTTTAATAAACAGGAGTTTACTTCCACTGATTCTACCATTAAGAACCAAGAGGAAAAGTTCAACCACTTCAATTTTCACGTGAACGCTTTAGGTATTAGAGTGGGTAATGCCCTTGCGGCGTTTGCCGAGGTCGGTTTTGGATATAAAGGAATTGTTAATGTAGGCCTGTCCTATCAATTTTGAAACGGTTTAAATGGAATGCGTGTATTGGTGCATTTCCAAAAGAGTATGTTTTAGATGATGTCGATATGTTAAGTATAATTTAGAGTTAGTTTTCATAGTTATTTTATTGGTGTTGATTTACTTCGTGTCGACAAGACGGCCTTTGTTTCGTGCAAAGGCCGTCTTTATTTTTAAGATAAGGCAAAAGTCTACATATATCAAGACACTACTAAGGTAAGAATGGATTATCCAAACTCTTCTTCAAAAAATAAGACGTTAAAATAGGGTAAACCAAAAGTATCCTGTTGTGAAAGAAAGAAGGGTTAATTAAAAATGAATCTTTATGAAAACCGATAAATACAGAAATTTCCTCATCGTCCTATTCTTAACCATTGTATCGTTTCAATCTTGTAACAAGGATGATGTTATCGTTACTCAGGACGCAGCAACCAATACAGAGACCGATACTATTGACAATGCGCCCAAAGAACCTGATGCAGATGCGGACGAAACTCCCGGAAACGATGCCAGTACAGAAGGAGAAGAAGGTGCGATAACCCAGTATCGCGTAGATGGAGACAATCTTATCAAGGAAACGGATTATAAGGTTACCGGAAAAGAACTGGAATTTCAAAAAGACACTAAAAAGCATCAAGAAATTTGGGAACTGACCAAAAAAATAATCCCACCGAATTATCGGTCTAAAATGAGCGAATTCATAATTTTTGCCGGGGAAAAGGACGGCACGGCCGGATATGTCTACAGTACGAATCAGGAACTGTCCAAATGGGCCATGGGCATTGCCATTGATTTTGCGTACTTGGGTGGCTTCAACGCCGATGGCGAGCTTGCCTATACCATCGTGCACGAGTTTGGACATATATTGACACTAAACGATACCCAAATAGATCACGCCATCACAGAGAATAGTTGTAAAAACTACTTTCCAGGCGAGGGCTGCTCGAAAAAAGAATCCTATATCAACAAGCTTTTCTCGAGATATTGGTCCGATATCGCCAAAGAGCATTCAGATCTAAGTGAAGACCAAGACGAACAGGAGAAATTCTATCAGAAATACCAAGATCGTTTTGTTACGGGTTATGCCTCCACCAACCCCGGGGAGGATATTGCAGAAGTGTTCGCCACCTTTGTTACCCGAAACGGAGGCCCAAATGGGAGCTCCATAGCTGAGCAAAAAATACAACTCATGTACGATCATCCCGAAGTGATAGAATTGCGAAACTACATTAGAGGTAATACGGCCAGAGCGAAAAGTAGAAGTTTCTTGCCCGCTGCAGGCGCATGGAAAAAGGCTGAAACCTTCGGTAATCCAAAAAAAATAAATTGTACGAAACATGGTAAGTAATGAGCGAAAAGGGGTGCATTGAGTATGGTTTAAAGTGCCTTTCCTAATGAAGATCTATGAAAAATGTAATAATGATATTGATAGTATTGCTCTTTTCGTGCAAAACAGGTAAACATGCTCGTACGGACAATATTGAAAAAGAAGTTCTTTTATACTATTCGAAAGGACCCTGTATGGGAAAATGCCCTGTTTATAATTTGTGGGTTTTTGTAGATGGCACAGTTCTTTATAGAGAGGTATTCATGGCCAAGGAAAAGAAAACAATCTCCGGTAAATTATCAACTGAGGAAATGTGGAATTTAACCAACCTCTTGAAAAATAGTTTAGGCTACCCCACACCTTTTCGAAGAATCAGAGATCGGCCCGTAACCATTCTGCAATTCGATGGTAAGGAGTTTGAATATCATGCCTCAAAAATCAAAGATCCATTAAAAGAGGCGAACGATGGAATTGAGGCATTAGTAAAATCCCTAAAAGCCGACGAACGTGAAAGGTAACCAAAGACATACCATTGAGACGGCTACTTCAAAAAACGTTCGGGATTCTTTTTTAAAAAATGAATAATGTGATGTACATATTTGGTATAATCCTGTTCCCAAGTGATGGTAGACAGTACAATGCATTGAGGACCGAACAAAACAAGGTTCTTTTGTATTACTCCAAGAGGCCTTGTTCAAGAAAACATCCCAAATTTGACTTGTGGGTCTTTACGGATGGAAGAGTATTATACAAGGAGATATATGGGCCTACAGAATACGGAGAGGTTAGAAGTGTTCTATCCGGAAAGGACATTGACGATTTAACACAGTTGCTGGAATACAGTTTACAATATTCTTCATATCCAAAAAAAGTTGGGGACTTACCTGTTACTAACCTGAAACCCAATGGAAGGGAATTCGAATACCAGGCTTCAACTATCGATGGGCCGTTGAAAGCTGTCGATACTCAAATAGAGGGTCTATTAGGAAAATTACACATCGCAAACTTGGTGCCCGAATAGTCTCCATATAGAAATATATTGGTATCCACTGCATCAACGATGGTCATTCCATTTGGTAGTGCAGAAGCAATATTGTCTGAAGCAATAAGGGTCGAATGTTCCACAGGACCTATACTTTGCAACCACAAATCGCTTTCAAATCTTAGAAAATGAGAAAAGTTTCAATTCCAATTTACATGTACGTTTTTCATAGCTTGTAACAAAGATTATGATACTGGTATTGGACCAAACCAAAGAACTCTTGGAATATTCAAGGTTATGGCTGGGGATACATCTATACAAATGAACGGGACTATCAATAGTCCCTCGTTGAAATCTTTAATACATTATATCTGCATTTCCCAATGTAAAAATTATTCGAATAAAAGAATATGATGGGTCATCGGATGATGAAACCAATCTAAAACTATCGAATCGGGAATATAATCTTGTAATAAACACGTATTTACCGGATAACGGACTGATCAAATCCGGAGGTATCGATTTTTTCGTGGCAGGGAAACGGCGCACGGCTGGGGCAAATACAAAAATCGGGGTAGATTCATGGTCGAATAAAGACGAATCAGTTCAGGCCAAGGATTTTCCTGTAGACCACTCCAATCATCTACCCTATATAAAGTACTATATTTCCCTAGGTTTTCGAGAAAAAAGGCCGAGGATTTCTACTATTTCACCATTAGTGTGGCAGATACCGACAATATGCAATTTATATTCAAAAAAGAGATAAAGAAGTACAATTTGATTACAAAATAAAAAAGCGGATATAAGACTTCCATTGGTCTAATCCATACATATTTTCCATCTTGTTATAATGAGTGATAACCTTTCTAATTTCAAGACAATAAATCAACCGTTCAGACCTTTTTTACTCTACTGAAATAAGTAGTGCCGACCTATTCATCAAGTCAAACATTTCCTTTTGGTGAACGGCAGATTATTTTTCCACAAAGCCGAGAGTTAAATTTTACCAAAAAAATAGGGTCGATAAAAAGTAACCTGTTGTTAGTGTATAAATCAAACTTTCTACATTATGAAGATAATTAAGATGATGGCAATCGTTTATGCATTGGTATTTTCAGCTACGGCAATCGCACAGGAAAAAGGCACCAGCGAAATTAGTTTTGGGTATGGGGGTGCTACCAGCTATGAGGTCGAAAATACGTTGGGCGATATGCTATCCACAATCATTACGTTGGGTACGGTATCCTACGACGATGTGGAATATACCGGAGCTTTCCATGCCAAATACAAATATGCCATCATCGATAACCTTTTAGTAGGTATATCCGGAGTTTACGAGGAGGCCGAGGACAAAGAAAGATTTGGCAGTGCTAATGTGGCGAAGCGGAAAAGCAGGATATATTCGATCGCGCTGGAGTCGGATTACAGTTATATTAATAGAAAACACTTCAAGGTATATTCCGGAGTAGGGCTTGGATACAGGATGGTCGATACAAAATCAAAGCCTACTGCCGCTTCTACGGACACCAAAATTTCCAATGAAAGAACACATGGTTTGGCGTATCATATCAATGGCATAGGCATACGGGCGGGCAGAGCTATTGGGGTTTTTGTGGAAGTAGGATACGGATATCGGGGTATCATCAATGCAGGCTTATCCATTCAGTTTTAAAGCTACTTCAGAAATATATGTGATTGATGTAAAGTTTTAGCAAACCTGAACTTATAGTAAAAATTATGAAACATCATGGATTAACGGACATCGAACTTTGGGGCCATATCTCAAAAGGAGCGGATATTAAAACCAAATCCAGACTAGAGGCCTGGTTGAAATCTTCTGCCAAAAACAAGAGAATTTATGACCGACTATGCATAATTTATCGAGTGACAGGTACAGTACATGTAGATTATGATTTCGAAGCTGCCCAAAAACGCCTTATAAAAACTATTAATTTGATGAATTCTGCTTAGATAAAATAATTTGAAGAAGAGTAAAATATAGTGGTTCGTAGTGCTTATGGTTATGCTATAGTAAACTAAGTTTCGAGATAAAAACAGATTGGCTACTCTTACAAACCATCCACCATTTGAACTGCTTTTTTTTAATGAATAGGATAATATTGCTTCTCGAATTATGGATGATGGAGAAGGTTTTCCAGCAACGTAACTATTGCTTAAAATCTTGACTTTTTGACAACCCTTAACCCCTGTCCTCATATTACTTTTGAACAGATTATTAATTAATATAAACTTTAAAGAGAATCTGTATGAAAAAGATGAGTATGATGTTGATGACATTATTCTTGATATACGTTGTGAAGACTTCATTAGAATATACATCAATTTGTTTAGGCATATAAATACAGTGATTATGAATAAAATTACGTTTGTTACTATCATTTTTGCAATCGCCATCATCTCTGCGGGAAATGCGCAGGAGAAGGGAACAAGTGAACTTAGTCTTGGCTATGGGCGGCTAACAAATAATGAAGTTGGAAATACACTTGGAGATATGTTGACCACGATTTTTACAGCAGGTACGGTAACTTATATAGATACGGAATATGCCGGAGCGATTCATGCCAGATATAAATATGCAATCGCCAGCAATCTCTTACTAGGGATTTCTGGAGCCTATGAAAAAGCGGAGGACAAAGAAAAGGTTGGTAAGAATATCGTAGCCGAAAGAAAAAGTAAGATATATACCATAGCAATAGAATCAGACTATAGCTGGACCAATTCCAATTGTTGGAGACTCTATTCAGGTGTCGGGTTGGGATACAATATGGTCGATACTAAATCATCACCCACCGCAACATCCACTGATACGAAGATATCCGAGGAAAAAACCCACGGTCTTGGATATCATATTAATGCTATTGGTATACGTGCTGGAGGGGTAATCGGTGTCTTTGCGGAAGTTGGCTACGGATATCGGGGCATTGTAAATGCAGGGCTATCTATCCAGTTTTGAAGGCAAGAATTTATATAATCATCGATTATGGAATAACGGATATTGAACTTTGAGACTACATCTCAAAAAGAGCGACTATTGATAAAATACTCAAGGTAAAAGAGCGGATGGATTCTCCAAATTTTGACGAAAGCACGTTTTACCAGTTAGAAATGAATCACAAACTAATAGGTGAGATAGAGGTTACCTATAATTTTAAGGTTGCCAAGGAACGTTTATTATAAACCCCTAAAACCAAAAAGCTATGAGCGAAATAACGAAATCCAACCAAGATTCCCAATGCTAAGGCATATCAAAAATTATTTTATGTATAAAATGCCAAAGGGTTTTAAGAACCGCCAGATAAAAAATTTATTAGAGAAAAAGCGAAAGTCCCTAAAAGGTTCTTTTTACGGAACCGCTATGGCCATAATGGCATTTATTCTTACTGCCTAATAGCTTTCTCCACTACCTGGCCATTTTCCCTAACGATGAATTGGTTAGTGTAACCTTTGTTGTCCGTGATAAATTCCAATGAAATTGGGGCTTCTTTGATAAAGAAAACACTATTGGATTCTGGATGCAACTTTGCCTTAAGTGGACCGGCATCCAGGTTCAGGAAGTTTTCTTTTGAAATCGAAATGTTTACCATACCTGTTTTTGGAGCCAAATAATTCCCGACATATCCTTCCAGAGTTTTTCGGGAAACAACCACCTCCATCTTGAAATCGTTTAGCGAGATGGCTTGATGATCATAGCTAATGACCCTGGCCATTTTATATTTACCAGTTTTAAGTAGTTGCCATACATGAGTGAATTTTGCCTTTTCGATAAGTCTTTCTTTTGCACTGTTGTCTTCCGTTAGATAGAAAACGTGCTCCCCTGTCATAACGGTACCGTAATTTTTCAATGGAAAGATTTGGACGGATCCCTCCACCGCTTCCCGCCGTAATCTGCCGTTTTTATTTGAACAAAGGCCATTCCCTACTTGTTTTAAGAATGTATTCAATCCGGAGGTAAGCCCTCCCTTATCATGATAAAATTCTAAATCCTCTGTCAAATAACTTTGGAATCCTTCAAAATTACAATTGTTATAGGCTGTCCAAAAATTGGCATCAGCCTCTAATACGGTTTGTTTCATTTTATCGGTATCCGTTTGTGCTCTGATATGATAAATAGATAAAAATGCAAAGCATAATAGAACATAGAAATTAAATTTCGATTTGGTTCTCATGACTTCTGATTTTGATGAATGATAAAATTACCCGTATTCTAAGAGTGTTCAAATAGAACTTAAGGCTATTTAAAAGATGAGTTGAAATAGAAAGTGTTACACTTTGAAGGGAATGTTAAATGAATTATGAAAATATGTTCCGTAAAACGGCCGTGGCCGTTGCAGAAGTGGTCTTTGAACAAGATATTGAGCCGAGTAGACTGTTTTTACATAGTCTTTATGAGAACCGCTCTGGGTTGGATTTGCCGATAAAAAGCGGTCAGGTAGCCTTGAAGTACATCGATAATGGTCCTTAAAATACCAATGGAGGGTTTCCTTCCCCCTTTCTTGAGGTACTTTTTCAGGTTGAAGGCAATGGCGGCCATGAGCATGACCTTGTGCGCCCCGGCCTTGCCAAGTACGCCTATTTTTCTCAGGCCGTAGAACTGGGTCAGGCTGCCGAACACGGGTTCCACCGTACTTTGCCTGAGTCTTTTCATTTGCCAGCCCCTTTCGCTGTGCTGTCGGGCGTAGGCCTTCAGGTACGGTTCGTCGTATATCGTTCTGGTGATACTTTTGCATTTCTTTTTTGGCGCACATCGGAGTTTCATGGGGCAGGCCTTGCAGTCCCTCGGTGCCGCCCAGTAGTTTTTCAGTACGGTGCCGTCCTTGTTGGTACTGAACCCCTTGAAGGGCAGCGGTCTGTCCATCGGGCAACTGTACTCGTCCCTTTCCTTGTTGTATGGAAAACCTTCTATCTCAGGTTTGTATTTCCCGAAGACGGGTATCCATCCGGTGACCTTCCATTGTTCGAGAAAGTCGTAGTTGGAGCCGTTGGAATACCCTGTGTCCGCCAACAGGTCCGTCATCGTAAGCTCGTTCTTCCCCAGACGGTCCTGAACCCGAAGGCCGATACCCTTCAGGTATTGGCTGTCCCTGCCGTCGGCAAAGTCCGCCTGGATGTGCGAGATGACCCTTTCCGCCGTATCCACTGCCATGCTGCAACGGTAGTTCAACTTTTTGGCCTTGCCCGGTTTTACCGATATGTGGGCACATGCTTGCCGGCAGGCAAGTCCGGGTCGTGGGGGTTGTAGTGTGTCTTGTTGCTCAGCAGGCGTGCCTTTTTATGGAATCCGCCGACCAGTCGTACCGGACCCTCCCGAAGATTTCGGTGGTGTTTTTCCACGCGCTTCAGCTCGTGTTCGGGAGCGGTAATATGTGCAGGGGAAACGGTCTTCGCTTGTTTTTGCCCGTTTGCCCCGTTCTCTTCCGACACTTTCTTCAAATGGCTGTCTATAGGAGTGGCGGGCATTTTCGGCACCACGCTTTCCATGGACGCGTTCGCCTTTATCGGGGCCGAATCCACCGCTTGGGTGTGGCCGGACACCATCCCGCTGTCGACGCACAGGGCGAATACCTTGTTGAACAGTTTCTCGAAAAGGGATTCCGGGTAAAGCTGCCTCGTCCTGCTGATCGTTGAATGCCATGGCAGCTCTTCGTCAAGGTCATAGCCCAGGGAGTAGAGCACGTCCATCCGCATGCTGCAGTGTTCCACCAGTTTGCGGTCGGAGGTGATATTCTCAAGGTATCCCGTAATCAACAGCTTGAAAAAAACCACGGGGTCGATTGAGGGGTTACCGGTATTTCCATATAGTTCCTTTGTATCCTTATAGATAAAACTCAGGTCGAGCGTTTCGCGGAGCTTCCCATAAAGGTTGTCCTTGGGAACACGGTCCGACAGCCTGAAGCTGAGGAACAGTTTTTCGGTATAGTTTTTTCTGCCTTGCATACCATAAGTTACCCATTTTCGAACGCTTATGAAAGCATGAATTGACGCAGATCAGAGTTGTGCAACAGCCACGGCCCATTTATAGGACTACTTTATTAATTCAAAAGAATTATTCCCCGAGTGTCTCAATCGCGGTCTCTTTTTTGTCCTGTATATTCACCTTTTATGGGACTGCTTTTCTACTTCTTTTTCATTTAAATATCTCCATTACCTCATCATAAATCCTATCTAGGTTCTCTTCCATATCAGCATCCGAAAACCGTTCAGCATTTGATGGTAGTCCTCGTTGGATGTTTGATAGTTTGAAATGCACTTTTTTATCCACCCCATCCGCATAGGTAACAAACTCGCCCTGTTTTAACCGGAAGAAGACATTGGCCCTCACTTTTGAAACTTCGCGCTCCCCTGTCGATATCTTTGTGTCAAAATCAAGTCCGGCACCTCGCATTACCGTTTTGGTCTCGTCCTTGACTATTTCGAAAAAACGTTCGTAATATCTTGCTGTATCAGGGTCGTTGACCTTCCCGAAAAACTGATAGGAAAGGTTGCTCAAAATGGCCTTGCTCGTTTTATCCCCATAAAGGATATCGTTCTGGATCTTGTCCTGCATCACATAGATGGTAGCGATATCATAACTCCTTAGCGTTGCCGGAATACGGTGCATATTCAAGAGGCGTATGGTCGGGGCCTCTTCCATCAGGAGGAAGGAAGGATTTGCATTGCGCACGCTCATCTGTTTGGTAACGGTATGGATCACGGCAGCGATTACGGGCGAATAGGCCGTTTCGTATTTGGGGTTGTTGACCACCGAGATGACCGTTGGCTTTTCTTGGGTATTGATATCCAAAGGCACTTCATCCGCGGAGAGGGCCATAAATATCCGTTGTGAGCTTATTTTTTTAAGGGCATTGGCCAAGGTACTTTTGACCCCTGCAGTTTGCCGATCGGAATCCTTGCCACTGATAAAGGCGTCGGCCATTGCCCTTGAAATCGTATTGGTCTCCAAAAAGGAAATCAGGCTGTCCGTATCCAAAAGTTGATAAATGGCGATAAGATGGGGCAGTGTGCAGTATTCGGGATAGGCGGTCTTTAGTTTCCATATCAGTCCGCCTATCAGACCTTCCGCGGCATCATTAAAGAATTTTGAGCTTCCGGAAGCTCCCGTCTCCTTTTGTTCCAAAAGATTTTCAATGAGCACTCTTGCCACCTCGTTCACGCTTTCCTCGTTCTGCATATAGCGTGGCGCAATAGGATTGCACCGATGAAAAATCCGGTCAATGGCAACGATATAAAAATCCACATCGCTTTTTTCATAGAGCGGATGGGCCATTTCTGTTATCTCAAAGTTTTTATGGTCGTGGATGACCCCACAGAACCGGTGCTTGAAAAAATGTTGCAGAAAAGGATACACCACACTTTCGGTCTTTCCACTTCCCGCCGAACCAATGATGGAAACCCCGCGTTTGATGTTGGCAATCTCTAGCTTCCCCCCTTTTAACCTGAAACGTACACGGTATTTTTCTTCGATTGCCCCTTCATCGTCTGCGTTGTGAAGGAACACATAGAAAACGGTGTTGGACAACAATAACGGACAACCGATTATAAGTATGGTCTTGGCCAAACCGATAATAGTCGGAGCCAAATAATACAACATCCCCACGCAAGCCGTCAATAAAATTGTATTGATGATAAAGGCATATCGGGTTAGTTTATAGCTTGCAAAAAAAGCCAGCCCCATTCCAAGGTGCAGTGCTACAATGAATATGAGTTCAAAACTTTCCATGCCCTAAATCCCTATTGAACTTGATTTGATGGCAACATCCACGCCACGCTTCAATTGTTTGATCGTCTTTAGGGCCAATTGGACCTTATTGGTAGGTATCTGCGGAAACATCGGCATCTTGGACTCCCGTAGTATCTTGAAGGCCATTGCACGTTGGTTCGTTGGCAGTCCGGTAACGATATTGAAATACAGTTTGGGGTCTTTGATGAATTGCTTCCGTGATAGATAGGTCTCCACGTAATTCCGTTCGTATTTGAAAGTCCTGTCAAAGGCCTTTTCGGCACGTTCGAAAAATGCGTCCCTATCAAAGCCCCGCTTTACTTTTTCTCCGTTCAATACGACTTCGGAGGCCTTGTGCTTGCTTCCAGGGGATAGGCTGTATCGGTTCGAGGCATCCTTCCGGCTGACGATGATATGGATATGGCCCTGATTTCCGGCCTTTTGCATCCCCTGAACGATCCGTTTGCCGTTCTGTTGGTACGGGGCCTGCTTTTCCAGTTTCCCGATTTTAAGTTTGAGCCTTTCGATATTCCCTTTTGCCTCGCCCCGCTGTATTTTCCGAACCTCTTGTTTTAGCTTCAGGATTTTAGTGGCATAGGGCTGGTTCTCCCGTACCTGTATGTCGGTGCCCTTAAAAGTGCGTTGGTGCTCGATTTTGGCGAAGTATTTTATATCGTCCACCGTTATGGGCCTACCGTTGATTTCCCGATTAAAACATTTGACGTATTCCTTCATCAGTTCACGGGTGTAGCGTTTCAGGTCCTCGCTGCCGTTCTCCAACCGTTTCAGTTCCCGTGGGGAAGGGTTTACGGTTATGGAATAGAACCGAGGTTCATGTTTTTCCAATTTGGCCGTATTGCCATCGATTTCCCTGACTACCTCTTCCGCCGAAATTTCGTACCCATGTTGGTTGAAAAAGTGTTCCATATCCTCCTGCTCCAACCCTTGGTTTTCCTTTTCCAGATATTCTACATAGCCGGCGGAACTCTTCGAAAAGTTCTTGCCGAGGTTCTGCGGTGTAATCGTGATATACATGTGCTATTGTTTTAACCTATTTTTCTTTTCCCGAAAACGGACTTCCCGTTGCTCTATAATTTGCCTTTTCTCCAGAATGAGCGGTTTCTTTTTGGGTTCGCCTCCTTCCAAAAGCGACTGTAATATGGCAATGGCCGGTTTGGTCTGGTCCTTTTCGATGCTTTTCATAATGGCGATGACCGCATTGTTCCGTTTTTTGATGAGGCTCTTTAGCGTTTCCATATTGGGTCCCATCGATTCCATCGGGGAAATCCTGTTGTGTTCGAAGAACTCTATCATCAAGAGCAAAGTCATCGACTGCGATCGGGAAATCGCCCTGCAATACCGTCTGAATTTTTTAGCAACGGAAGCCTTTATTTTAAAAGTCTCGAACTTCTCCTTTCTTAGATCCTCATCCATTTTTTAGTAAAAAAGTTGCCGTTTTATCGGGGCCGACGGTGTTTTTTAGTAAAAAATTACCTGCCTCGGCAAATAAATCTCGATTTAATCCATTTTAAACAACTGATTTTCAAGTAATTGAAAATTAAATTAAACCTGTAACGGGGCTCCGCCCGTTACCCTCTTGCTTCTCCTTTTTCTGCGCGCGCGCAGAAATTTTCGAACCATTAAACAGGAATTTAATGGCTAATTTCTAGGTTCTCAAAAGAGTTGGATTTTTTAAGATTTAAAATCTCGGAACGCAGCATTATCTTTAAGGAAATGGCAAAATCGATGCGAATAATGGAAAGAAAAAAAGACCCTTGGAAACCCAAAGGCCTGTTCACTATGAAACTAATTGGAGCTCTTAGATATTAAATGCGTAGTCGTAGGTATACAGATTTTTAATTGTTTCCCTTCGACTTCGCTCAGGACATGCCTCGTCTATCAGACGTTCGTAATCCGCACCCGTTTCGTCAATGTACTTTTAATGGAATCCCCAAAAAGATGTACAACGTGTTCCCTGGAACATTGTAAAAGTTCCTCTTGCTTTTCCAAACACAGATCCTGAAATTTTATGTATATCATGGCCCGGGATTTAGTATTCGCTCGGTAACATCAGCGTATCGTCCGTAAAGAACAATCGTAGTTCTTCCAACGGAAAATCGGTATCGTTGTATCTATGCTTCTCGAATACATTCCCGTCCCCATCACTATAAACGATTTCCACCTCGTAGCCCAAAAAATCCTGTTTCTCCTCGGAAAATCTTTTGAAGTCGATTGTAATGAAACTGCTACGGTTCATCAGGCTTTTGGCGATTACGGAGGTGTCCGTTATCAACCAAAAACATTCGGCAACATCGGCCAGATATTTCAGTCCGTCCGTAAATCGTGTTCGTATCAAGGGGATTTGATAAAAGAAATTGGTTCCGCCAAATCCTTTTAATCCCTCTTTTATTTCGTTAACTTTAGCGTTCATTGTTTTCTATTTTTACCTAGTGAATAATGAAAAGAGGGCGTTACTTTCTGACTGGAACGCCCTCTTTGTTTTTAAGGTTACTTACCCTCGGATGTATTTCCGTTCTTAGCACCCAACAACAGGATTTCGTTGGCTTCTACTTCGGTTACATACCGTTGGTTTCCGTCGTCGGTCGTGTAGGAACGTGTTTTCAATTTCCCCGTTACACCGACTTCTTTGCCCTTATGACAATAGTTCTCGACAATTTCGGCGGTCTTGCCCCAAGCTACTACGGTGTGCCAGTTGGTGTCCGTTTGCTTTTCGCCTTTCGCATCCTTGTAATACTCGTTGGTCGCCATTGAAAAGCGGGCTACTTTCTTACCGCTGTCAAGGTTCGTGATGGTCGGGTCTTGCCCGATGTTCCCGATCAACTGTACGTGATTTCTAATTGTACTCATGATTAAATATTTAGAGATTAATTAATATATGGGCTGAACCCTTCAACCCTTTTAAAATTGATTTACTTATTATATCCAGAGCGTTTTCCTTTTTTTGTTTTTTTAACTTTAGTTCCGCTTTCCTGTTGATGATTCCGTAAGATTTCATAAGATTCGTTTTAGATTTACTTCCCATAGAGCCGTCCGCTGTTACCTTTTTTTGTTGCTTGGTGCGATACAATATCCGGGCTTGGTAAGACGTATAAAAAGTGGAGCGCAGCGGGAGCGGTTTATGCCGTCGTCCAAGAACGGATGTTGTTGTTTTGCTGTCAAAAAAAGGGATGGGCGGCGGCTCGGGAAGTAGGTCTAAATGGTTTTTGTGAAGTACCGAATCATCGAAAGCGGAACTAAACACTAAAACTTAAATTCAGTTCAAGCGGACTTGATCCCGAAATTTCGATTGGGAATGTAGCGTCCCGCGTATTTCAGCGGGAATAGCGGAATGGAGATCCAAATTTCGGGGTTAGGTTCAAGACTTTGTAGAGAAGCTCTTTGCCCGGAATGTAGCTTTTCGCGAAATGTAGTGGTAAAGTGCTGAACGGTTTAATAAACGGATTTTCCTCTTTAAGTAGGGTTTAAATCGGAATCTTTGAAGTTGTGTCCAAGACCTTTGTATTGAAGCGTTTTTCTCGGAATAGAGCTTTTCTGCGGAATGCAGCGGAATGGGCTGTATAGAGCTGAACTTATATTGTCTCGTCTACTCAATCATTTATATTGGTATTAAGAAAAGGAATAAAAAATCTCGCTTTTTGGTGATATTTTCATTAATTACTGCACTAAAATGATAGATACCCAGAATAAATGGAACTAAAAGAAAAACCTAGAGTTAAACGTGGGAAAGCTAAAAATATCAAAGAAACCTATGAAGCGGCTTTTCCAAAAGTTGCCAGATTTGTAAAAAAATGGGTGGCACTTTAGACGATGCAAAAGATATTTTTCATGATGCGATAATTGTTTACTATGAACTTAGAACGAAAAATAAAATCCACACCTCTGAAGTAGCTTATATTTTAGGGATAGCCAAGCATATGTGGATCAGAAAATACAATCGCCAACGCAACCACATTTCCTTAAGCCATATTGAAAATCAGATTTCAATTCCTGAGGATTACAATTTGGACGTACCAGATAAAAACCTCTTTAGTTTGCTGAACCAGACGGGGAAAAAATGTATGGAGTTACTAAGGACTTTTTATTTTAAAAAAACTTTATTGGAGGAGTTGGTTACAGTTTTAGGATATCCAAACAAACACGCTGCGAGTGTACAAAAATATAAGTGCCTTGAAAAGATGAGAAACTTCGTTAAAGAAAAAACACTTTCGTATGATGACTTTAAGAAATAACACAAAATTAATTGAGAAATATATTGAAGGCTCCTTAAAACCTTCTGATAAAGTATTGTTTGAAGTAAAACTCATTGTAAGCCCCACTCTTTTTGAGCAGTACCATTCTCAAAAAAAGGTTTTTGAAATGGTTAAATTCTATCATCGCAAAAAGCTAAAGGAAGAATTGGAAACATTGCACAAAACTATATTCAGCGATCCTGAAAAAACTGGATTTAAACTCAAAATTCACAAGATATTCAACCTCATATGATTCAATCCAATTTAATACCAATGGTGATTGATAATACAGGCCCTGGTGAACGTGCTTTCGATATTTACAGCCTTCTTCTAAAAGAACGCATCATTTTTCTAAATGGACCTATAGATTCAAAACTGGCGGGGGTGGTTATCGCGCAACTTCTTTATCTCAATAGCGTAGATGGCAAACGTCCAATAAATCTTTATATCCAGAGTCCGGGAGGAGAAGTATATTCGGGTCTAGCAATATATGATACAATGAAAATGGTGACTGCACCGGTATCCACATATTCAATTGGCTTTACCGGAAGTATGGGTACCTTCTTGTTAAATTCCGGCTCGAAAGGGAACAGATACGCACTGCCCCATTCAACTATTCATATGCATCCTACGGGAGGTGGATCAAGAGGGTATACGGAGGACGTACGCATAGCAATTAGGGAACAGGAGCGGCTACAAACGCAAATCTTTCATATCATGGGAAAAAATTCCAAAAAAAACTGGGAAGAAATCGAGGCATTTTTCTTACGCGACAGATATCTAAATGCTATTGAAGCTAAGGATTATGGAATTGTTGATGAAATATTGGGGGATACAAGTAATCTAATTGCTTTGGACCGTGAAGATTTTAAAGTGAGCTTTCTTAAGGAGAATAGCAATATATAAAACAGGTGCCTACAGAGACGGACAAATATGATGATAACGATTGTTCCTAAAGCGAGTATAATTAAAACTCCAGTTTAAGGTACTGGATAAACCATTTGGCCGATTAGACCATTGCATATATTTCTTCGAACAACAGTCTATCGAACTTCTCCTGTTGCGAAAATGTCTTTTTCAAGGTATTGTGGAGCACCCAATTGAAAGCGTTATAGCCCAAGATTCGTCCTGAACTGGTTGACGGCCCATATAGTCTGGGTCACCAAATACATGTTCCATGTTCTCAAGGGAGATATCCAGGTAAGGTGTCGGAATCTTGTTAAGCAGATTTGCGACTCAGAGGATATCCGCATCCTTAAGGAAGTCATAAGCAAGGACCACGTGCATATAGATATGGAGTATCGTCCCTCGCAAAAGGTAAGCGACCTTGTAAAGCGATTCAAAGAAAGGACCTTGCGACGCCTCTAAGAGGAATTCAAGGCCTTTGGCAAGAAAATACTGGGGCAGGCTTCTGGGCGTTCGGGTACGGTGTATGGAGCACGGGCTGTATCACGGACAATAAGGTGGAGGAATATCTCGAGTATTGTCGCAATCTGTCCAACATGGACAACGACAATATCATACTTGAATAAGAATTTCGTTCTTATACCTATTTTTAAGAAACCTATGAGCTTCCAGTCCATATTGGTTTAGTTTATGGTACTTGTAGATATTATCTCTATCTGTAATTTAAGAATGTTCTTGCGTATTCGAGCAGCTTTTGTATAAAAATCAAACAGTCATTTAAGGTTTACTTGATATCTATATTTTTCATAAATCCCTGATTTTCGGGATGATCTCATATGCTTTTTCCTCAATCGCAAAGTTAAAAAGCGTAGCGTTTGATTTTGCAGAAATTTTGATACGTAATAAATTTTCTATTGCATATTTTGGGTTAGATGTCTTTTCTCATAGCCCTCAAAGAAATAAGGCATATCATCCCATGGAGACTTGCCCAACATTCTAGGATCGCCAGTTTTTTTCAAATAGGAGAAAAGTTTTTCCTTCATCTCACTTTTTAGTTCTTGGTATTCTGTTTTCTCAGCAAGATTGTTCATATTCTCTGGATCTTCAATCACATTGTAGAGCTCTTCTTGTGGTCTTTTGCCAAAGGAAGCTTCAAAAATTGCCTCAACCTCGTCGGCATTCGTATTTTCAATCATAAACTCACGAGTAGGACCTGTATCAATATCGCCGTAATAACCTTGGTGCGGCGAATAAAAATCTGCATCGCCAGCGGGCCAGCGGCTGGGTTCAAAATTATGGAGGTAGAGATAATCTCCTTTTCGCAAAGTGCGTATGGGATAGGGCATACCATCAGGTCGGCAATAGGTGTGTCTTTCGAGTGCGGTATACACCTCGTCTCGGTCTATATTTACCATCCCTTGCTTTTCAGTTTTAAGAACTTCTAGAAAACTTCTTCCGGTCATTTCCACCGGAATCGTAATCCCAGCAGCTTCTAGAAATGTAGGACCAAAATCGGTAAAACTTATAAAATCTTTCACACTTCTAGCACCCTTAATCTTATCACCCCAACAGATGGCCAACGGCATGTGCGTACCGTATTCATAGCTGGTGGTTTTCGCTCTAGGAAAGGGCATGCCATTGTCAGATGTTACTACTATAATGGTATTTTCCAATTCTCCCTTTTCTTCTAATGTATGAAGCATTTGCGCTAAATGACGGTCGAACCATTCAATTTCATAATAGTAATCTGCGATGTCGCTTCGAACAATTTCTTCGTCTGGCAAAAAAGAAGGAACTTCAATATTTTTCAGATTCTTGCCCGATCTTTGCCCAATACCAGTGTCATAAATACGATGAGGCTCGTGGCCGCCATACCAAAAGAAAAAGGGTTGTAGCGTATCGCGCTCTTCCATAAATTGTTCAAAGTTAGCCGCATAATCGCTAGCCATATAATGTTCAGAATAATTGCCCTTATGCGCTTCAAACTTTTCACCTATGGGCCGATTCCAATAGTTTTCTCCTTCTAGTTTTGCAGGTGCATATCCCTTTCCGGTCCATGCTGTAGTATATCCGTTATTGCGTAGCAATTGCGTAAATACTTGATGTTTTTTGGGTAGAGCACCAAAAAGTAATCCCCCTTCATCTAAGCGCCAAATTTCCTGCCCAGTGAGCACGGCAGCTCTAGAGGGGGCGCATGAGGAGGCTGCACAATATGCATTTTCAAAATAGATGCCTTTTCGAGCGATTTCATCAAAAGCTGGAGTTTTCAATTCTTTAGCACCTGCAAAAGAGGTGTGTAACCAACTTTGGTCGTCAGAAATGCAAAAAAGAATATTAGGGCGTTTGTCAATTTGTTCGTTTGTTTTTTCCTGCTTGCAGGATGAAGCTAAAATGAGCAACAAAAACAAGGCCCTTAGAAAATGTCTAGTCATTTGAATTTTTCTTGAATGGTCGTGGATAAACAATGCATAATGGCTGAGACAATTTTGCCGTTTTTAGATCAACAGAAAATAGAACAAAATTAAATTAGGACTGTAAAATTATCAATTATTCTGTGCTAAATTCAACTATCTGCGAAAAGCTACTATGAGACCCATCTGATGTTTTAACGCGCCAAAAATACGTAGTTCCCGCTTCAACAGCGACCTTCACTGATTGCGCAGACAGGTCGGTTAAAGCTTCTATTGGCTCCTGTTTGCCATCAATAGTATCATAATATACGGTATAGGTCAAAGCATCATCATCTACATCAACACCAAGCCACTCCAAAGTAACTTCTTCAGTGGTAGTACTAAAAGTAGCACCGTCTAACGGTGCGAATAAATCCGCTGCAAAAGGTGCGTAATTTGCGATGCCCTCTCCGGCAAGGTATAAGCGCCATTCCGGACTCGTACCTTGTCGCCCGGTTTGGTCAGATTTTGAAACGACTTTCCAAGCGTAAGGTGCACCTTCCACTAATACGGCGGTGGTACTCGTTTCTTCAATATCTCTTTGCGTATTCGTTTGTCGAGTTTCTAAATTGGTGATTTGAAAATCGTACGAAGCCGTGTTCTCCGCAGCATTCCATTCAAAGGTCACCGCCCGCTCTGTTTCGCTGACGCTTTCACCTTCTTCACAGGGTTCATTATCTGCTGGAGTGACTAGGGTAACATCGGCGGGTGGCATAGTAGCTACAGGTTCGGTATCTACGCTATCGTCGCCTTTACAGGAGGAAAAAACAAATGTCAATACCATTGCCGTGAACCACATAATTAAGGTTCTTTTCATAAAACAAGTTTTTATTGTTTAAAAATTTTTACAGTCTGTTTGAGGGATTTTCCTTTTACCTCGATAAAATAAATCCCTTGGGGCAGAAAACCGATATCAAGCGTAATCTTTCGGGATGGAGGCACGTCGTACTTGTCCTTTAACAAGGCCTGTCCTCCTTGAGAAAATATCTTAAGATTGATTTTGGAATCTTCCCCCTCAATAAACGCTTCAAGTGGACCTGAAGTCGGATTGGGATTGAACATAACGCCATTGGCAATAAAAACCGCCTTTTTAAAAATACCTTGACATTCTAAATCCGTACTTACTTCAATTAGATTAGAACCCGTTTGAAGAGGAACTGTATATTCATCACCGCCAAAAACGGTGGTTTCGCCGTTGATAGTAATGTTGTAGAAATCCGCTCCCTTTAACTTTAAGTTGAGTGCACGTTTCTTATGATCCACTTTAGCTTTTGCTGAAAGGGTCTGCGGCGCAGCGATTGTCACTTCAAAACACTGCTCGAAGTCATCCCGGCCCTCGATAGTAAAACATACCTCGTATTCTCCGCCGCTAAAATCGCTTAAGGTCACCATTTTTGATTCGGTCGGGTCGATGGTCACTGGTTCACGACCCGTAACGGTGGCAACATAGGTGTAGCTTTCATCAACAACATTCAGTTCTATAGTTCCATTTTTCGAACCAACACAAGTGGCATCCGTTGTTCTGACTTGGAAGTTGGTGGGCGAAATTGGTATTTCTTCTGGGGCTTCCCCGCTAGGGACAATAGTATAGTTACCAGAAGGTCCTGTAAAATATATCGTTCCTTCTTCTTCGGATGCAACCAGTCCGGTAAGATTCTCTTCTCCAAAGACATCGTAGCTTCCAGGCTCAAGATCGGTGACCAAAAATTTAAGCTCGTCGGAATTTTTCGGAAGTAGAATGACCCGCTGTGAACTCTCTGCATTGCCGCTTTTGCTGAACATGACCACGCGATTGGCAATTCTTGCGCCTACCATTTTATCGGAACTCACTTGGGAAACTTCTAAATTTTCGCCCCCGGCATCCATTACTTGCATTACGTTCAGGAAACGGTCGGTCGCGGAAGCTGCATTTGGAGAAAGCTCCATTCGCCATCGTCCTGCCTTGTGCACGGCAATTTCCCCGTCGGACTGTAGTGCAAAATTTGTATCGGTACTGGCCGTATAGAATTCATTGCCTGGTCCTCCGATTACTGCGGTCGAGGAGTTGTCCGCTACCGGTAACAGAGCATGGTTGACAAGTTTCCCGTTATTACCCTCGGCTGTATTTAGGGCAGTCATGATATTGCCATTAATCTGCGGCTCTTCTTCGGTATGTATGATCCACCGTTTTTTAAAATCTGCATTCGCCGCGGTTACCTTGTCGTATACGATCAAGGCCGCAGGATGGGAATCGTCAAAAAGATTCAGAAAAACAAATGAACGCTTGGCCTCGGAAACTTTCGGGGTACGACCCGTATAGGCGTAAGAGGGTGCAATATCCCCTTTCAGATAGGTATAGTCTGGAGTATCGGCATCTGGTCCAAAACCATTGGCCAGTATTTCGGCTTGTCTGCCTTCAGCCAACACATCCTCAAAACTTTTTACTGCAGGACGCCAAGGTTGTCCTCCCTCATTCTGTTCAACACCCGGAAAGTTACTGTTCGTTAAAGGTGGTTCTTCCGGATCGGTTACGGCTAGAGTGTTATGGGCAATGGATTGTTGATAATAATAAAACCAATGGTCGCTTCGCCCACCAAATTTAGATCCTGTGGTCGCATTCGATAAAGCTCCAGAATCAAAAGCGAGGTTACCTTTATAATACAATGAAAAATGACCTGCGTCTTGATGGGCATGGTTGCCAAAGGAATATTCTTTCAGATTCATGGTCGCGATGGCGATGTTGCTTTCCGCACCTCCGTCAAGATCCCATCCTGTGCGGGCCACCATGGTACCAATAGGTGAACCAAAATAGCGAGATAGCGGCAGGGTGGAAATTGACTGCGGCTGTAGCGTCTCATCCTTGATTAACATAATCAAAGTAGCATCTCGCAACGAGGTGAACTGCTCGATAAAATCTTCATAACGTAATGCCTCACCTTGTACAAAAGCATCCTGAAATTCTCCTGCGGCCATAAAAACGCCGAGAATACCAAAATGATCGGGATCTGGTAGGTCGGGATTGAAATCGTCGCCCTCGGTCATCAAATTCCCATCGGGCCGTCTAGTATACATCAAACTGTAGGGAATCTGTCCCTGCTCATCAATATAAGGCCTTTCCACGCCCATACGGGTCATCAAGACTGTAGATAATATCTCACTATCGTAACGGGTCGAAGTATACGAACTGCCCTGATGATGTTTGTTCGAAGGGTAGAAGAAATTACGCGAAGGCACTAGTCCCTCATACATCTGAGTAGCCACGTCGTCATAAATTTTGGTATCCTCATCATAACAGGCGATTCCGAAGGCCAATAAATCAGGTATTTTCTCTTCACCAAAATGGTCTGTCAAATAATCAGGATCGGTAAGCGGAAATCCGTATTCCGTGGTCGCCGCCAAGCGTTTAACATCCGTAATCATCGCCGTGCGTTCTTCGGGTGTGAACAAATCATAGCACCAATCGTACACGAAAGCAGCACTGAGTATCGCTCTATGAATGGCTCGATCTTGATTTCCAGACGTTAGCTGTTCCATGGTTCTTAAGTTGTCCAAGGACATGGTCTTCGCTTTATTGCCCGCTTCCAAATCGCCGTTAATTAGATATAGAAAAGCTGAGGATTCAAAAGCCCGGTATTTGGCGGTAGAAACGACTCCATTGGGCAACGTGCCATCATCGGTGGCCGCAGCCTGTTCTTCCAATAAAGTTTTATAGTTGGCCATCGAAGGTGCGTTGAAGCGGATGCGCAAAGTGGACACAAAATCAGGATTGGCCATAACTCTTGGATGCGCACCGGGCACCTCGGGAATATTTACTGGTTCTGCCAAAGGTTCTCCAAATGTGTAAATTTCCAGATTATCCACATAAAAAGTATTGTTTAACAGCACCTTGATTTGAAAGGAAGATAATCCGACCAGATTGACATCCGATTGGAACTCTCCATAATCGACATCATCAATGCTGAGTTCGGCGGTATCGGTCGTTGGGTCTACTCGCACTTTGATATGATACCAAATATCTGGTTGGATGAACCCGACCGTACTTTCCGAGCGGTTGTTCGAGTTATCGTGTACCCAATACTGTGCATCGGCCCGAAGCGAGGTCTGCAAACGGGCGAGACCGCTATTGAGCTGCATATTGTCGAAACGTCTATCCGTATTTTCAGTGCGGTAGTCGTATTCTATAAAATATTCTTCGTCCGCTGGGGTCGCGGGCAAGAGGTTGATTGACATAAAGGTCTGCTCCGCATTGACGGAGGTAAGCTTTACAACCTGGCCTTCCCCGTCTATATTGTCAACGATCTCTATCGAGCCACTAACCAAAGTTTGATTCCAGTCATCAAGATTGGTCTCGAAAGGTTCGTCAAGATAGGTTACTCTTTCTTGAGTCACAGGTTCCCCAAAGGTGTAGATTTCCAAATTGTCTACGTAAAAGGTGTTGTCAAGCAGTACCTTGATTAAAAACGAAGAAACGCCCTGTAAATCAACATCAGAGGTAAATTCCCCATAATCCACATCATCGATGGAAAGTTCCGCGGTGTTAGTCGCCGTATTAACGCGAACTTTGATGTGATACCAGATGTTGGGTTGAATAAAGCCTACCGGAGACTCCGAGCGGTTGAGCGAATTGTCGTGCACCCAATATTGGGCATCAGCGCGAAGGGAGGTCTGCAATCTGGCGGGACCATTATTAATCTGCATATTGTCAAAACGCCTGTCCGTATTTTCGGTACGGTAGTCGTATTCGATGAAATATTCTTCTCCTTCGGGGGTTGCTTCGGGAAGGTTAAGCGTCATAAAAGTCTGCTCCGCATTGACCGATGCGAGCTTTACGACTTTCCCCTCCCCATCGATATTATCGACGATTTCTATAGAGCCACTAGCCAGGGTCTGCTCCCAATCATCGAGATTGGTCTCGAAAGGCTCGTCGATATAGTTGACCCGTTCTTGGGCAATTAGAATGTTCTGAACTCCTAAGATTAAGATGGTCAGCAGAGCAAAATGTAATAGTTTTTTCATATCAAATGTTCTTGTGGGTTAAGTACGTTTAAGAAAAAGTAAAGGAACTATTCGTAAAAATACCAGCTATTCGCGCAACTTTCGGGGGGTATTGTTTTGGGGATGGGGGGCAAATTGATCTATTGGAGTATTATCGCAATTCGATACGATGCCTTCCCTTGGAGATGGATACAGTAATCATATTGTTTTCTTGGGATAGACTTTTTTGGGATTCCCCGTTCAGTTTTAGGGAACGACCGTACGATAGGATGAATTTGACCTTACTATCCTTGGATGCATTTATGAGTCCTTCTTCGTTTTTGAGGTAAAGGCTTAGAGGATGGTCGGACTCGAAACCAAATTGTCCTTCTTGCTTCCAATCCTGAACCTGTATTAGCAATGCCGATTTAACAGCCTCTCCATCGAATTGCAGCACTGTAGTTTTACCCTTAAAAGTGAGGTTCTTGTAGGATGCCGGATATTCCCCGTCGGACATCAGCAATAGGTCGTGATGCTCGCCCCCATGCACCACCTTTCCGCCGGCGCAGTTATCACCGGTAATCCGCTCGAAATCGGGACGCCCATGTGCCTTGTCCGTAGGAAAAATTACGGTAAGGCCGCGCGCGACACCCAATCCGTCCGTGGTGTACTCCGCGACCAGTCGATCGTTTTCGAAATCCTCAAAATCGAAGGCCGCTTTCCAAGCTTTGGAACGCACTAATTTCTTAGGAGGCAAGGCATAAAAAATGGAAACCGCTTCGGAACCGTCGCTATCCTCCTGTATGAAACCATTGATGGGTGCGGTGTAGACTTCATCCTTTTTGAGTTCTTTGACCGATTTCCATTGGGTGTTGGGCTGTAGCAAGATTTTAACCGTATCGGTTACATATTTTGGAGTTACCTCGTCCGCCAAAACAAAATATCCGTGGTTGCGGTTCTCTTGGGCGTGTACCATAATGAGGGAACGATGGTGCATCCCGTTGCCCAGCGCGCCCCGGGAATCGGTGGTGCCAAACTCCAAATCACCGCTGGTAAGTCCGTCTATGAGCCCCCCGCCCTCCCCGCGGATAGCATGGCGTTCCTCGTTGCCGATAAGTACGGTGTTCTGCATCCAGGCCTCGTACCAGCGTCCGCCATCAGGGGTTTGGCCGGGGTAGGATGGTTCGTAGTTCGTACCGGGATTGGCTATCAAGTATTCGCCGTAGCCTTGAATGCCGATGCTGTTGACATCCTCGCTGGCGTGGTGGAATCCGCCCGGCTCCCAATTGTCCCGCTTCAGCGAATAAAGAATCCCTTGAAGGGTTTCGGATCCCATATCTGCGCCCCAAAGTGTGGCACCCGTATGCTCCATCAACAGCGATTCGGGCTTTTCCATTTCCGGTAGTTCTAGCGGTAACAAGCAATAATTCACAAAACTGTTGATGGAATTCAGCGATTCGAGTGCCGTATCCTGAAAATTCCAAGCTGCCCAAGCACCTGCCTTATCACTATAACGATTTGCAATGTATTTTACCATCACGCCATTGGGGTGCGGACCCGTAGAGCCTGTCTCGCCAAATCGGGGAATGGATTCGAAAGGGGTCAACGCAAAGCTGTTGAGCCAGAGCATAAAATTTTCCATTTGGGGGTCGTCGTAAAAATCGTGCAGTCCGTTGGCTTGAATAATATCGATGGTGTTCGATTTGGCCATCCGCGATCCGGCGATACGGGCATGGGCGTAACCCGTACTCTGCACCCAAGAACCGTCATCGGCCATACTGATTTCCATTAGGTGATGCCTGTAGCGTTCGGACCAAAGGGCCGCCTGTTCGGCATCCTGTATAAAAATGTTATAGGTGGCCAAGATTCCGAGTCGGCTCAGCACCCACCAGTTATGATCGCCGCTGGGCAGGCGGTTTTTGAGGAACCATTGGTAGATTTTATCCAGTTGGACTTCCGCAGCTTGGCGTTCTTCGGTGGATAAGTCATTGTACACCATATCCAAGCCTAATATGGAATTGAAAAATGCACTGGAAGCGTCGACCGTGCTGGCATGGCCATAGCCCAGTTTGTCGTATAAACGCTCCCATTGGGCAATTGTCTCTAATATTTTTCCTCGATAGGCTTTTCGCTTCCTTTTGGAATCGTCCAAGGCATAGAGAAGCGTGTTGTGGTTCAGGATAAACGCCATTTTGTACCAATTTTCCCCTTCAAAATTATCGTCCCAACCGTCCATAGCTTGTTGTTTTAGCATGGCGAAGGGTTCCGAGTTGGATTTTTGGCGCAACTCCGGGAAGTCCGCTTCGGATACCAACATAAAGGGATGTTGTTTCTGGGCGGAAAGCGAAAACGTTCCGATTAATATCAAGAAATTGAAAATCAAGAACTTTTGTTTGCTAATCATTATTTTGAGTTTTTCTTTTAATTGCTTCTGGCGGGTGAGCCATGACCCTTTTACCATAAAAATTATCCAATTATTCCCGTACCACGCGATAGCTTCCGACAGGAAGAACAGCGTATAAAACACCCGCTTCCTCGGAGACCGTATATGCTTCGGAAATAGCATCCCCCGTAATCTTCCATTTTCCTGCCTTTATATCCGTAATCAAAACTTTCAGTTCTTTTTCCGAAGTCTCCACTTTAAGGTCAAAGGATTCTGTGAGCCGATTTCCATCCTTCGCAAACAGCACCATCCGATCGTAAATCTGTACGCCGATATGTTGCTCGGTTTCCACAGTTTTGGTGGACAAGGCTTCCGTTCCCTTGTCCATGACCTGCATGACGTTGAAAAAATGGTCGGTGGCGGATTCTTTTTTTGGGGAGACCTCGATCCGCCATTCGCCCGCCTCGAAACGGGTTACATCCTCTTCCTTGGCTAAGGCCCAATTGGTGTCGGCGCTTTCCGTCCAGAAACGTTTGCCCTTGCCGCCGATGACCTCAATGTTGAGGTTTTCCTTTCGGGGAAGAATCGTTTCGTTGACAAGTTTTCCGGAGTAATCGAGCCGACCAGGTTTTTTGACGAGCGTCGTTACAGCTCCTTCTACTTCGGGCTTTTCCACAAAATGCATCAGCCAGCGTTTTTTAAAATCCGGCTTTCGGGCGGTCACCTTGTCGAACACGATAAGCGCACCGGGCACTTGTTTGTTTTTTAGATTTAGAAACACAAAAGAACGCTTGGCTTCCTCGACCTTTGGCTCCATCTTGAGGTAGCTATACGCGTAGGCATTCGCCATATCGCCCTTGAGGTAGGAATAATCAGGGGCAATGGAATCCGGTCCAAAGCCGCGCCCCAGTAATTTCACTTGCTCCCCGCCTTCCTCCACCATTTCCTGAAAAGAGAGCGGAGCCCCACCGTTGTACTGCTCGATGGGCCCACCGGCATTGATGACCTGTCCGCCTTCGTTTTGGGCATCCCAGATGGACATAGGGCGATAAGGTTCGTCATAATCCTGTACCAAAATCGTATTGTGGGCCACGCTACGGCGGAAATAATTGTTCCAATGTCCCGAATCGCCGCCGTGCTTGCCCTTGCCTTTTTCGCTTTCGGCATAAGCGCCGGAATCGATGGCCAATGGGCCTTTGTAATAGAGGTTAAAATGCCCGGCATCCAAATGGTCGTGGTTGCCGAAGTAATAGTTGCTCATTTCCATCGTGGCGATGACGGCATTCGAGCCCATGCCCTTTTTCATGTCCCAAGCGGTGCGGGCGGTCATAGAGGCGATGGGCTCGTTAAAGAACTTGGTCAGCGGAAGGTTTTCAACGGATTCGGGTTTCAAAATCTCATCTTGATAGAGCAATAACAGAACGCCATCATCCAGATGATCGAATTTTTCTTTGAAGTCCAAATGGCGCTGTACCTCGTCTTGTAAATAAGGATCTTGGTATTCGTTGGCGGCGACCATGGCACCGTGCAGTCCAAAATAGCCACTTCCCTCGGCACGATAGATGAAACTCGGATTAAAATCGTCGCCCTGCGCGAAAATGACATCATCAGGACGGCGATTGTACATATTATGATAGAGCACCTTGCCCTGTTCATCAATATAAGGCCTTTCCGCGCCCATCTGGGTTATCAAAAAAGTGGACAGCACCTCCCATTCATAGCGACCGGGACCGTAGGCAGAGCCCTGATGGTGCCGATGCGCAGGATAAAAACCGTTACGGGAAGGTACCAGCCCCTCATAGAGATGGCGGGCGGCCTCGTTGTAAACGGATGGGTATTGCTCATAGGCTGCCATCCCAAAAGCCAGGGCACTGGGCACTTTTTCTTCCCCAAAATGATTGACCAAATAGGTGATACGCCCCTCAGCCAACGGCCAGCCGTATTCAGATTTTTCCAACAGACGGATGGTCTGGTCGTATAGAAACTCACGCTCTTCGTCGGTCATCAGGTCGTAGCACCAGTCATAGACCATGGCCGCCGTATAAATAACTCGGTGATTCAGGCGGTCGTCCACCATTTTTTCGTTTTGGGGATTGAGGGCGGGCATGGCCTCCTGAATCATCCGCACCGCCTTTTCGCCGGCTTTTTTATTGTTCTTGAGCAGGTACAATACTGCATTGGACTCAATGGCTCGGTAGATTTCCTTGCTAACTTTTTTTCCTTCGGGTGGAGTACCGCTATCGACCGCCTTGGCCTGCTCAAGAATTTTGGCCTTGACCGATTTCATGCTGCGAGATTCAAACCGCTTGCGGATTTTCCCCAAGGTATTCGGATTGACCAGTACCCGGGGGCGGGTTTTAGGAGGCACAGGAATTACGACCTTATCCTGTCCTAAGGTGTTCTTTTCACTCGTATTTCGCTGCGATGCATCCGCTGTGATGGCGGTTTCTTGGTTGTCTTTTTGAGATTTCCGCTCTTGCGCTGTAACCGTGAGAGTAGCTAAGCACGTAAGCAGGAAGGCAAGTAATAAACGTATCAATGTAATCATATCTTAAAATTATTTTTTGCTGGATTTTGTAGCTGTACTTTCGGCATCCATCATTTTTAAAATCTCTGTTCCAGCCAACAGAAGGGCACCCGTTCCGTAGGATTGTGTATTCTCAAAAGTAGCAGTACCTGGCGCATGACCGATTTGCTGTACAAATCCCAGTTTACCGTCCGGATGCACTGCCTCCACCAGCGATTTCCAGCTTTTTTCGATAATCGGGTGATAGGTGTCCTTTTCCAAATACCCATTGTTTACTCCCCAAGCAAGGGCATAGCAGAAAAATGCTGTACCACTGGTCTCTTTTTCCGGATATTCCTTCGCATCCAACAAACTGGCAGGCCAATAGCCTTCCTTGGTCTGTAAAGCGGCGATCTTTTCGGCCATTTCCTTGAACTGTTTTTCAAATTTTGGTCGCGTCTTGTAATCCTTGGGCAGGTAATCGAGTACCAGGCAGAGGCCGCCCAACACCCATCCGTTGCCGCGAGACCAATAGACGGGCTTACCGTTTTTGGTCTTCTTATCAAAGTAGGTATCGTCGCGATAAAACAGCCGATCATCGGGATTGTAAAGATACTCCGAGGTGGCCCACCACGAATCGCTCATAAAATCGAAATATTCGGGCTTGTCGAGC
Source organism: Maribacter algae (assembly GCF_047345745.1). Taxonomy (NCBI): domain Bacteria; kingdom Pseudomonadati; phylum Bacteroidota; class Flavobacteriia; order Flavobacteriales; family Flavobacteriaceae; genus Maribacter; species Maribacter algae. The sequence goes on along the minus strand of NZ_JBLFES010000001.1, from coordinate 1,515,919 downwards.
AGTTTTCCCAATCTGGCGTAGGCTGGCGGAGCCATAAAAAGCGCATCGCACCAAGTCCACCATTCATATTTATAGGTATTGTCGGCAAAGGTAACATCCGGCTCGTCGATCCATCGTAGCAGGGGCATGTCGGCCATCCAAACGGATTTTTCGATGATGCTGGAATCCTTGGTAATCTCGAAAAGTCCGCAATGGGTGTAGGTGATGAGATGGCTGTTGGCATCGTAGGGCCGCGCCATCGGTTCCCAATTGGATGCCCTTCCCATATCGAACATCGCTTTCAAATAAGCATCATTGTTCCGATAGGCGTGAAAATTGCTCAATCCCGTCCAAAACGTGGCGTACACCCAGTCGTTCTGCTTGCCGTCGTTCCATTTTGAGGGTGCAAAAGGCTGGTCGATTTCCCATTGCGCCACCTGGTCGCAGATTTCGAGGACTTCGTTTTTGGAAAAGGGAGTGTTGTTCTTCTTTTTTTGAGCGTTCAGGCCTTGAAATAGAAATAGGCTTATAACAATGATTATTTTATTCATTTATTCGTGTTTTACAATCGTTTCCCTAATTCCGCTCTGGCACCACATATTCCTTTGAAGCCCCTTCCAGTTCTTCCCGCATCTGCTTTAAAATTCCGTCGTTGACCTCGATCAAATGCTCCGTGCTACCCGCGCGCTTCCATTCCAAAAAGCGGTCCTGATGGTAGAAGGGTTTGGGGGTCAACAGTTCGTTTTCCAGAAAGGTGATCAGACTGGAATAGTACGGATCTTGCTCCGCCGCGAGCATGATTTTTGAACGTAGGGAATTAAAATCGTTTATCTGTTGATTAATGGTTTTAATGTATTTGGGATGCTTGAATTCGGATGCTTTTTCCGAGGCGAGAACGGCCTTGATCGCCTTGCCCGTACCGCCGTTTTTGGTCGGGGTCTCTACTTGCATCAGGTGGGCGATGGTCGGGGTCAGGTCGGTATGCTCAAAATAGGGTAAGGTGCGTCCCTTGGCGATTCCTGGGCCGACAAAAACCATCGGTGTACGCCAACTATCCTCGGTAATCATAGGATGCCATCCGATCTCGGCTTGGCCTTGGTCGGAACTGACAATCAATAAAGTAGATTCCCATTTTCCAGCTTTCTTGAGATAATCCACTAGTTCGCCCAATAGCTGATCGGCCTCTTCCACAGCCTTGATGTAAGGGGAATCCTTTCCCCAGATATTCCGGAAATAGGGTTTGTCAGGAGTGGTGTACGAAAGGTATCGGCCTTGATTTCCGGCCGATTGAAGATGGATGCGCATGTATTTTTGATCTTTATCCTTTAGGATGGAAATGGATTTTTCCACCACTTCGGTATCGGACATCCCGCCGTCGGAAACGATGGTCGTAAAGCCCCTGCTGACAGATTGATAGGCAGGGGTATTCGCCACAAAAGCCGTAGGATGTTCTGGCGAGAACATTTCCTGTAGAAATTTGTCGTCTTTGCCGATAAACAGGGTGCCGGACTGCAGCACGGGATTGGGAAAAGACGAGGTGTGCATCTTCCCATAATCCCCCACGGTAGGATGATGGGGCGTTATCATATAACTCTGTTCGATAAAAGTGCCCTGCTTTTTCAACTGGTTAAAATTCGGCATCTTTAGTTTGGAAGGAGCTTTCCAATGTAGGCCATCGATCATATACACGATGACGCGCTCGGGTTTTTGCGCCAAGGTGGATGTCGTGATGACCAATAAGATGCACGCCAGTATGAATTTTAAATTTGATATCATATTGTTCTTTTTCAAAGTGATTTTAGGATTAATCTCGTTTCCCAAAAACCGCCCCGCGTTCCAAGGGCATCACATTTTGGGCGTAAAATTTGAGCCAGTTGTTGGGCAGATTTCGTTCCTTTATTTTCCAGTTTTTTAATCGGTTTTCATATTCTTCCTGCGGAAGTTGTACATCGATATATCTTTCGTTGAGGTCGATAACGATGGTATCGCCGTCCTTAACGATCGCTAAGGGTCCGCCCACGGCTGCTTCGGGCATGACTTGCCCGATGGTAATGCCTTTATTGAGTCCAGATAGTTCCCCATCCGTAACCACGGAGACCGTATCAACGAGTCCCGCTCCGGCCAAAGCTGCCATAAAACTGCAAGCGAAAACCGTTCCCGGCCCACCTACCGGACCCATCATCCTTAGGATAACAATATCGCCAGCCTTGATTTCCCCTTGACCCAATTTTTTCAGTGCAACATCCTCATCCTCATAGACCTTGGCCTGACCCTCGAATCGGCGGTGCGCACCTTCAACGGCGGAAAGTTTGACGATAGCACCGTTGGGCGCAACGTTTCCTCGGATAATCATGAGTCCAGGTTCCTTCCGAAAAGGATTTTCAAAAGGGCGGATGTAATTTTCATCGATCTCGACCTCGGATGACTCCAGAATTTCGCCCAGCGTCTTTCCGGTTACGGTCAGCACATCCGTATTCAGTTTTTCCCTGAGCTGACGTAGCACGCCATGGGTGCCGCCCGCTTTATCGAATTCCTCAATACGATGAGGGCCGTTGGGTCGAATCAAGGTTAATTGTGGGAAATGGTTCGCGGTTTCCTCAAAAAGGGCGACGACATCCAAATCGAGTTCCGCTTCTACGGAAACTGCGGTCAAATGGCGGATGGTGTTTACGGAACATCCCGTCGAGACCGCCACCCGAACCGCGTTCCCGAACTGCGCCACGGTGAGGATATCCCTCGGGCGGATGTCTTTTTCGATCAAGGTCAATAGTTGGGCTCCGGCTTTCTTAATAACTTCCTTCAATTGGTCGCCGGCCGCCCGAATCGGTGTCGTATTTGGCAGTGCCATCCCCAAAGCCTCGGCCATACAATGCATGGAATTAGCCGTAGCCAGTCCCGCACATACACCCGGACCTTTAATGGCACAGCGCGTCCAATCCTTTAAATCGTTCAGGGTCAATTTGCCTGTCAACACACTGCCGACCCCCTTATACACTTCCTCGATATCCACAGATTTAGCACCGCAATGACCACCTAACTGGTAACCGCAGGGCACCACAATGGAAGGAATGTTCAAACGAGCTGCGGCCATCAGGTGTGCGGGAGTGGTCTTGTCGCAGGAGGTTAGCATCAGCATCCCGTCTAAAACCGCACCTTCAACCATGACTTCGATGTCGTTGACCATGAGATCCCGCGAGGGCATGATGTAGCGCGCCTTTTTTCCCGCCGAGGTCACAAAATCGGACGGGGCGATGGTGTTGATCTCAAAGGGAAGTCCCCCCGCCTCGCGAACTGCCTTCTGGGCGATTTCGGACATCTCGTCGAGGTGCTGATAGCAAACGGACAGACCGGAAGAGGAGTTGATAATCGCGATTTTGGGCTTGTCAAAATCCCCCTCAGCTATACCCATGGCAATCCACTGCGCCCGCTGTACGGCCCATCGGGTGCTGCCTTCCTCGAAATTACTCCGTAGTTTTTTATCACTCATAACTGTTCTTTAATTGGTGTTGTTTCATATAGTAAAGCACGTCTTCGCCCTTTAGTTTTTGGGATGCGATGCGCTCGTCGAGCATCAGGGAAACGGCCGCGCCTATCGCGTAGCCCATCCCAAAACACTGCCCCGTGACCCTTGCGGATGCCAGCGCCTCGTGCTCGGCGGACATACAACGTCCCGCAACCAAAATGTTATTGCCGATGGTAGGCTGCAAGGTTTCGAACGGAATGTCATAATGGTCATTTTCGAGATAGACAATCTTCAGATCGCCCGACCCGTGAGCCTCGATGGGCCAGGCGGAATGGCTGATCGCGCTTTTGGATTTTTTGGCGTTGTACACCTCCTCGTTCATCAGTTGATGGTGCCCGACGATGGATCGCGACTGCCGGATACCTACCTGCGCTCCGGTATCGACCATATATGCATCCTTAAAGGCGGAAATCCTTTCAATCAGGAAATCGGCGTATTCCCGGGCCTGTTTGCGTCCCTCGATTTCGGCGTAGGTCATGTCCTCGGAAGAAATCCCCAAGGGCGTCGTACCGTCGGGATAGGTGATGCGGGTCATGTTGCAGATGACCTCGTTTTTGTTGGGCAGCGGGAAGGCATACACATGATGGCGCGGCAGTTTGAAATCGCCCGCCTTGTCGGCTTCTTCCACTTTTTCACAGATGCTTTCTGGGGATGTTTTAAGGAAGACTTCCATATCCACATGTCCCATCTTAAAAATCATGGTGGGGGTCTGTACGGTTCCGCTGGCACCCGAATAGGTTTCGCCCTCGATGTTGTGGATGATCTCCGCATCGCCCGAGGCATCGACGACGACCTCAGAACAAATAGCAAATTGCCCCTCAAAACTTTTGACAATCAGCGCGGTGACCTTTCCGGACTCGTCCGTTATCGCCTTGAGGAAATTGGTGTGGTAGCGAATCTCGATATTCTCGGATTGCAGCAGGTCATCGGCCAGTTCTTTCCAGACGAGTCCGTCATGGGGTATCAGGCATGTTTTTCCAAAATCTACGGGTTTTACGACCCCGTTTCGCTGTTTTAGTTTAGAGTAGAATTCATCCGCAAAACCGAAGACGATCTGTTCGCGTTTGACGTCGCCGCTGTTGAAAAGTCCGCAAATCGTTCCGCTGAGTCCCGCTACGGTCGCACCTCCGCAAAATCCGTATTTTTCGATGAGTAGGACTTTCTTGCCCGTCCGTGCCGCGGCGATAGCAGCCGAAATGCCCGCTGCCCCACCACCGACCACGCAGACATCGGGGCGATGTACGATAGGGACTTTATAAGCGTCAATGTGTATTGAGGTTTTCATTTTTAAATTTTCAAAAGTTCTTCGTTACAAATATGCTTTGGCTTTTTTCCAGCAAGCGTATCCAAAACTGCTTGCGCCGCCATCACTGCAATACGTTCGTTAGATTCAATGGTACTGCCCGCACAATGGGGCGAAAGGATGACGTTGGATAATGTGGCTAGCGGATGGTTATCCGACAAAGGCTCCTCCTGAAAGACATCCAAGGCTGCTCCTTTGATTGTTTCGTTTTGAAGCGCTTCCACCAAAGCGTCCTCATCAATCAGCGCTCCTCGGGAACTATTGATCAAATAGGCGGTGGATTTCATTTGCGCCAAAGTTGCTTTATTAATCATTTTTTCGGTGGATGGTAGGACGGGACAGTGCAGGGTGACAAAATCGCTTTGCGCAAAAAGTTCGTCGAGCACGTCCGTCATTTTTCCATCGAAATTTCCTTTGTAAAAAGGGTCGTAGGCCAATAGTTTCATCCCCATGGCTCGGCACCGTTCTGCGACCTCAAGACCAATGGAACCCAAGCCGATGATGCCTACGGTTTTTCCTGCGATGTCCATTTGATGGGGCGAAAAACGGGCTGCCCATTTTCCTTCCCGAACGGCGGCATCCATAAAGAAAACCTGTTTGGCCAAGGCCAGAATCATCGCCAATACATGCTCGGCTACGGTGGTGTGGTTGCAATCGGGGGTAAGGGTTACGTAAATGCCTTTTTTGGCCGCAGTTTCCAAATCCACGTTGTTATAACCGACGCCCGTGCGAGCAATGACCTTCAGTTTTTCGGCTGCTTCAATAACCTCGGCATCGAAAATCGTGGTCGCCCTGAGGATGGCGGCATCGCAATCCCCAATCAATTTAAGGGCGGTCGTCTTAGTGGTATCGGGGGAATGTACCAATTCCACCGCGTCCTTTAGGAGGTCGATGCCTTTAGGGTTGATGGGCTCGGATATAAAAACTTTGGGTCTTGTCATGTTTGTCTGTGTACTATTCGTGATATTTCAAAACAGTCTCCTAGAGTGCTGCCAATTGTTCGATAATCTTTAGTAATGCGCTAAAATCTTCCTCTCCCTTACCTTGTGCCAGGAGCGCATCCATTTCAGAAGCTACCAGGGACGTTCCGTTCAGGGGCACCGCGAGGGACTTCCCCGTTTGTAGAGCGATGTTTAGGTCCTTGCGATAGAGCACTGTTTTAAATCCGGGTGCGAAATTCCGTTCGATCATCTTGCCGCCCGCGATGTCGAGAGCCTTGCTGCTCGCAAATCCGCCTAGCATGGCCTGTCGGACTTTGGCGGTATCGACACCGGCTTTTTTGGCCAAGGTCAGTGCTTCAATAACACCTTGGGTCGCCAAGGCGGTGGCAATCTGATTGCAGGATTTCGTAATCTGTCCAGCGCCGAGATCACCGATATGATTGATGTTTCTTCCCAATACTTCAAAAATGGGTTTGGCTCGTGCGAAGGCTTTTTCGCTTCCGCCGACCATGATGGACAGATTTCCGTTTTCCGCGCCCACGTCTCCTCCCGAAACGGGGGCATCTAGCATATCCACTCCTTTTTCTTGAAGTTTTTTCCCGATCTCGATTTCGGCGGCCGCCTCTACGCTAGACATGTCGATGTACAACATCCCGTTTTTGACCCCGTGGATGATGCCGTCCTCGCCAAGCGCGATTTTTTCCACATCTGGGGTGTCGGATACGATGGAGATGACCACATCTACCTGTTCCGCTACTTCCTTAGGTGCCGCGGCAACTTCTGCTCCGGCTTCCTTTAGGGCATCCGCCTTGCTTGCCGTACGATTGTACACGACCATGGGATATCCCGCTTTGAGTAGGTTCATCGCCATAGGCTTCCCCATAATTCCTAATCCTATAAATCCTATTTTTTCCATGTTTTGTTTTAGATGTTAAACCGCTATCGCTGCTAGATTTTAGATATTAAACCCATTCATGACAGGCTTTTTTCGGTATTGCGAGTTCACGGGTTTTCTATATCACTGTTCTTTTTAATGTTTTTATTCCTGTTTAAGTTTCAAATTCCAACTCTTCCACCTTCCCGATGACCGCCACATAGCTCAAGATACCGATCAACATCAGCGCGCCCGCGACGATAAAGACGGTGTTGTAATTATTGCTGTCGCCCACGGCGTATCCGGCAAGTAGGGGTGCCAAAAATCCGCCCGAGGTGGCCCCGAAATTCTGGATGCCGGACAGGGTGCCCACCGTTCCCTTGGGCGCGATGGTCTGCATAATCGCCCAAGTATTTGCCGTGGCCAGGCCCATCCCCGAAATCGCGATGAGCAATACCGTAAAAATGGCGGTCTGCCCCTCTACGTAGGGAATCAGCATGATGGCCGCACCGCAGAGAAATCCCGCTACGATAAAGCGGATGCGCACCTTGGTTTCCGTACCTCCAGCGGCGATGAGTTTGTCCGCTGCAAAACCGGCCAGAATGGTGACCACCGCCAATCCGCCGTAGGCGTAAGCAGCCCACCATCCGGTATCCTTGATGCTCAGTCCCAGACTATCGTAGAGGTAACTGGGCAACCAGTTGATGTAGAGGTACCATACCGAACCGTAGCAGAAATAGCCGAGGAATATCCCGATGGTCTTTCGCTTTTTGATGATATCCAAAAAACCGACTTTCTTGGGGGGCACACTGTTATTTTGCGATTCTATCTCGGCATCCTTTTTATCCTTGACCTTCATGTGCGGCCTCTTTTCGATTTTGGAAACCCATGACCACCAAGGGAGAATCCAGATGAGGGGGACGAGTCCCGATAGCACGAATAGCATCCGCCATCCGAAATTTTCTATCAAAAAGGCGGCGATGACGGCTCCTATGGCGGGGCCTATTTTTGTGCCCGCCAAGAAAATACCGGAGGCCAACCCTCTTTCCTTTTCCGTAAAATAATCCGCGATAAACGCGAAACTCGCCGGGCCGGATGCCGCTTCGCAAAACCCCAGTACGACCCGCAGTGCCACAAAATGCCAAAAGACCTGTGCCAACCCGAACGTGGCGGAACAGATTCCCCAAAGCAAATAAAATATCGTATAAATCCGTTTGACCCCGTAGAGATCCACCAAGCGGCCGGCCGGAATCATCATCAGCGCGTAGCCCAGCGTAAAGGCGGAAAAAATCCACCCTTTTTTCTCGTTGGAAAGCAGCAATTCCTCCGTCAGCACTGGGGCGGCCATGGAAATATTGCCGCGATCGATGTAGGCGTTCACCATAGCGATGAACAATAGGCCGACCGTGGCCCATCGCAGATTATTGTCACTGGCGCTGAGTTTGGGCATAGGCTATTTTGTGGTATTTCTAAGATTCACCAGTCGTTCGGCGGTTTCCAGATTGGTCTTTTTTAGGAAATAAGCGTCCGTGCCACTGGCGAAAAAGCGTACGCCCTTGTTATAGTATTTTTCGTAATCCTCGGGATTCATCATGAGAAAACCGACGGCAATTCCCGCTTTTTGCGCCGTTTTGATAATCTTTTCTTCGGCTTCCAGATAGGTCGGATGCTCCAACTGCCCGAAAACGCCAAGGGACATGGAAAGGTCGGCCGGGCCTATGAACAGCACGTCGATATCGGGCACTTGGGCAATTTCTTCGATACGTTCCACGGCCTCGGCCGTCTCGATTTGGATTACGGAAATCAGGTTTTTCGCTTGGTTCGCATGATAGCTGTCAAAATCCGTCCCGAAATTCGTAGCGCGAACCATCTTGGCAACGCCTCGAAGTCCCTCAGGGGCGTAGCGCATCGCCTTGGTCGCCAGCGCGGCCTCCGCAGCGGAATCTACATGGGGACACATAATGCCGTGCGCGCCCATGTCCAACACCCGATGTATCCGCTGTCGGTTGTGCCCCTCGACCCGTATGATCACTTCGATATTGGTATTCGCCAAGGCCTGCAATTGCCCCAAGACATCGCTTTCGGAACCAATGCCGTGTTCCAGATCGATCATGACCCAGTCCCAAGGTGCCGTCCCGATAATCTCCGTGCTAACCGCCGACCCCAAGCTGATAAAGGTGCCGAATACGGCTTCCCCGTTTTTAATTTTTTGTTTTAATCCGCTCATTCTCTTCATTTCATTGTGTTCAGCAATTTCCTTTATAACTTCAAGTTTGTACAGGCGATATGTGCGAATTATAGGGGTAGATGTGCCTATTAAAGCCGTTTTATGGCTTCACATGGTCATTTTGCACCCGTTCAAATCCACGATTCCCCTTGGGGTTTAGGTTCTTAATGGCGATTTTTGGGATGTTCTTGAATAATTTAATGAGGATAGACCCAAAGCACGTATTGAACTCGTATCGAGTTATCGTTTGAAAGCGAGATTTTCAGCACTAATCTTCGAAGGAAATGATCTATCTCAATAATCTTTAAAAGTCAAAATAGTATGTCAACAAAATATGAAAGCAGGTACGCCTCGAGTCCAGAAGCCGTAAAAGCCTACGACACCCAGCAACTCCGTGATGAATTTTTGATCGATGACCTGATGCAAAAAGGAAAAATCAATCTTACCTATTCGCACTATGATCGGTATATCGCAGGGTCGGCTGTTCCGACAGTATCCTTAAAATTGGAGCCGATAGACCCTTTGAAAGCGGATTATTTTCTGGAGCGACGAGAGCTGGGCATCATCAACGTCGGGGCTAAAGGAACCGTGGAAGTCGATGGTACTTCTTATGCGCTTGGTCATAAGGATGCCCTGTATGTCGGAAGGGGAAATAAGGAAGTTGTTTTTAAAAGCGAAAAAGCGGATGACCCAGCGATGTACTATTTGAATTCCGCCCCTGCGCATACCGAACATCCCACCAAGAAAGTGAGTCTGTCCGATGCCAATAAACTGGAGTTGGGCTCTTTGGAAACTGCTAACGACCGAACCGTTAGTCAAATGATCATAGGAGGTATTGTAACGACTTGCCAATTACAGATGGGGATGACCGAGCTTAAAAAAGGGAGCGTCTGGAACACCATGCCCGCCCACGTACACGACCGCCGTATGGAAGTCTATTTCTACTTCGATGTGCCCGAAGATCAAGCGGTCTGTCATTTGATGGGGCAGCCCCAAGAAACCCGACACATTTGGATGCAAAACCACCAAGCCGTTATTTCACCGCCTTGGTCGATTCACTGCGGTTCAGGGACGTCGAACTACACTTTTATTTGGGGAATGGCAGGGGAGAACTTAGATTATACGGATATGGATACGGCGAAAATTACCGATTTGCGGTAGAAGGTTTCTATGGGATATGGGAAGCCTGTATTATTCCTATGGAAAGAAGGCACTCGGGAAAAATGAGGGTCATAAGTATTTACGATTATAGGCTTTTAATCCTCATTAAAAAGCTCTAGTGCAGATTTTAGATTAAATGTCGCTTATTTACAACAATATAGTTATATTTGTCGTAAATAAGTGACATTTTGAATTCAAAGAAAGCAATAATTCTCCCTAAATATCAAAAGATATTCGATGGTATCGGCGAAAATATCAAACTCGCCCGCAAGCGCAGAAAGTTGACGACGGAGCAGGTTTCCGAACGTGCGGGAATCCATCGTGCTACGCTGCACCGCATCGAAAACGGTGACCCAGCCGTAGCCATAGGCATCTATTTCAATGTGCTAAGAGTATTGAACCTTGAAGGCGATTTTTCAAAAATTGCCCAGGATGATGAACTTGGTCGTAAATTACAAGACCTAGATTTGTTATAGGATATGGTACAGGGAAAGTTTGATATTTATGTGTATGCGGATTGGATTGGGTTACAAGGCCCGGTTCAAGTCGGTGTACTGTCGGCGCATTTTGCGAAAGCAAAAAAAGCATTCAGCTTTGAGTACGATAAACACTGGTTGGACGAGGGTTTATACCAAAACCTTGACCCAGATATTTCGTTCTATTCAGGACCTCAATACCCTACCGACAAAGAAAACTTCGGAATATTCTTGGACAGTATGCCGGACACTTGGGGAAAGACCTTGATGAAACGCCGTGAAGCACAGGACGCCCGGGCGCGAGGTGAAAAGGCAAAAACACTTTACGAAATCGACTACTTATTGGGGGTCTACGACGAGAGCCGAATGGGCGCACTACGATTTAAGACAGATATAGATGGATCGTTTTTAGATGATGATGACCGAAACCCTACGCCGCCTTGGTCATCCCTTGGTGATTTACAAAAGGCTGTTGAACAACTCGAAAGCGATACCCAAAACGAAGAAACAAGGCAATGGCTGGCCGTATTGATAGCGCCTGGTTCATCTTTAGGGGGTGCGCGACCGAAAGCAAATATTTTGGGGAAGGACAAGAGTTTATGGATTGCCAAATTTCCTTCAAAAACAGATACGGTGGATAAGGCGGCTTGGGAATTTCTTGCTTATAAACTTGCCGTAAGCTGCGGTATAGAAATGACTGAGTCAAAAATCGAAAAGATTTCTGGCTCGTACCACACGTTTCTTACGAAGCGCTTTGACCGTGAAAAAAAAGGACGAATTCATTTTGCTTCGGCAATGACGATGACCGGAAACAATGAGGAAACGCTCAAAACCAAAACCGCAAGCTACTTGGATATCGTTGATGTCATCGAGAATTACGGAACTAATGTTGAAGCAAATTTGCACCAACTATGGCGTAGGATAGTTTTCAATATTGCCATATCGAATACAGACGACCATTTGCGAAATCACGGATTTATCCTTAGCGAAAAGGGTTGGGAACTTTCGCCAGCCTATGACCTGAATCCGTCCATCGAAAAAGACGGGCTGGCAATCAATATCGATATGGATGATAATGCTTTAGATTTTGAACTGGCTAAAAGTGTCGGACAATTTTTTCGTTTAAGCGAAGATGACATGGATGCTATAATAAATGAAGTTGTTGCAGTAGTTAAGGACTGGAAGCCGATTGCTAAAGAAATAGGAATCTCCAACAAAGAGATATTGCTGATGGAATCAGCTTTTAAAACCGAAATTTAGAATCGGCTGTTGGCAAGTATGTTACAGCGATTATGAAAAAGGGATTTATAGAACTTCAAGGCGGCAAACAAGGATATTGGGAAATCAAGTTATATCCCCCTCAATAGCTAAACTCCATTAAACTCCGTTAAGAGAGTGCTTTGAAAATCACAAGTCGTTTGAGTTAATTTATGACGGAAACTCAACCCCAAAAACATCCTTCCCTAAATGCTTTATCTCCGAATTATTGATAGCCATAGGATAATACTCAAGTTCCAGCTCCAAGGGCATAAAATAGGCCAGAGTACTCCATCCCCAGAAGGGATTTAGACCGTAGCCTTCACCAGTTTCTCCGTTAAAATATTCTCGGGTGGCACCGTTTTTATGGAAGACCATTTCGAAAGTTTTTTGAGCTAACTGCTTGGCGATATCGGTATAACCATAATCCAATAGCCCGTAAAATACCATGTAATTGGCAGGAATCCAAGTGGTGCCGCGCCAGTTGCAGCCGTGGTCGGAGGCGGTCTGGTCGTAATCTGGTTCGCTTTTCGCGTAGGCGGGGATGGGGAAGGTGGTCCAGAATTCCTCGGGATTGAGCAGGTGTTCTTTGATGAGTCGCTCCGCCCGTTCCTTGGGCGCTACTCCGGCATAAAGTGGTAAGAATCCAGCGACGGACTTTACCTTTACATGATGGCCGGTGTGTTCGTCACGGTCGTAATAAAATCCATCTGAATCATCCCAAAAATAGGTATTGATGTTCTTAGCCAAGGTTTTGGCTTGAGCCTGATAATCTGCCGCATCTTTCTTAAAATCAAGATTGACGGCAAGCACTTCCATTGCCCGTAATTCCCGATGCAGGTAACAGGCCAAATCGACCCCTTCGTATCGAAAGGCGTTGAAGGTGCCCGATCGGGAAAACTGGTTGTCCATTCCGCTATGGTCGCAACTGTTCCAGACCGGAAGGCCGTTCTTGTCGAAATCGAGATGCCAAAACCAATGGTGCAGGTACTTTTTTAGGCGCTCGTAAAAGGTTCCGCCATCTTGGTAGGTTTCCTCGTCCATAATCCCATCCTCGGCAGGGCCTTTATTTCGGGCTGCGATGACCTCTTCGGATAGCCATTCGAAGCCACGCTGTTTACTTCCCAAGAGTGCCAACTGCGCCAAAAAAGGCTTAAAATGTTGATAGGGACGCGGTTCGATCAACGTGCGGGATACGAACCCATTTTGGTGCTGCCGGGCCAAAAAGGCCTTCAAATTGGTAAAGCAATATTCGTCCACCCCGAAATAGGAGAGGTAAATGTTTTCAAAATACAGGTCCCAATCATAGAACTCGCCGTAGGAGTAGCCCGTCAAAAGGTCAGCATCAGCTTCCGTAAAATATAGGATACCCTTATCGCGAATATTTCGGTTGTCAAAATTGATACGGGAACGAAGGGTATCCAAATCGATGTCGAGGGACTTTTTCAGCTTATCCAAAGTTAGAGATATAGACATATAACGGATTTAAATGGGAGGGCTTGCTAACTTTCATAGATATGCTTCTTAGACGTCTTTCTGAGGAGTACTTTTCCTTATGCTAAATGTCTTTGAAAATTCACCTTAAATCAAAGTTACGGTTCATCCGCTTTCAATAACGGGCGATATGGTTCAAAGGTCAGGGGTGAATCTAGGACATACAAGCAACCGACTTTAGTAGTACAACAATTTCTCCCCGAGGAGGGGAACATTTGACCTTGTCGATATCCAAGACGTCGACTATATTTATGAAAGACAATTCAAATCGCAAAAATGAATCATAAAATGTTGACAAAAAAGGAAATAGCGGATTATCACCGGGACGGGTACGTAATCTCAAAGGGATTTTTCAACAAGGAGGAAGCGGAACGGATATATGAGGCGGCGGTGTCGGACAATGTCTTGAAAAACAGCAGCTACGACCTCAATGACAAAAGCGGCAAAAAGACCAAGCTCGCCCTCTGGTACACGCCGGGGGATGATATTTACGGACTTACCGTGCGTACCGAACGTATCGTGAAATCCGTCGAAAAATTGCTGGGCGGCGAACCGGCGCATTACCACACCAAGGTCATGCAAAAGGAACCGAAGGTAGGCGGCGCTTGGGAGTGGCATCAGGATTTCGGGTACTGGCACCGATCGGGGTTTCTCTTTCCGCAAATGTTGAGCGTGATGGTCGCCCTGACCCAGGCCACCGAGGAAAATGGATGCCTCAAAGTCCTCAAAGGCTCGCATAAACTAGGACTGGTACAGCACGGTTTTGAGGGGGAACAGGTCGGGATCGAACAAAGTCTGATCGATGGCTTGCTCGAGCGGGATTACGAACCCGTATTGGTGGAACTCGAGCCGGGCGACACGCTCTTCTTTCATTGCAACACCTTACATACTTCGGCCGCGAACCTCAGCGATCATCCCAGATGGTCGATGATTTCGGCGTTCAACCGTGTGTCCAACAAGCCCTACAAGGAGGCACCGAAATCCGCCAATACACCGATTAACCGTGTTTCCGATGATGTGCTAAAGGGTGACGCTATTGTTGCGGAACTCAGTTCTAAAGATATGTTGACGCAAGAGACGGGTAATCCTACAAAATCGTAAACATCTATCTCTGCTGATACAAAGGCCCTTAACTTTTGGTTAGGGATTTTCTTGAGATCGGTTTAATATCAGCAAACTGTCATTATTACGGCCAACTAAAAATGAATTTTTATAGGGTGTATCTATTTTTTTGATGGTCCGTATTTCGCCGATTAAATCTAAACTTTTACCTTCGACAAAACCTTCTTTTCCACCTAATAAGTAGAAAGCTTTGCTAGCGTCGTAACGGGCTTGATAAGGGCTCACGCCATAAAAATTCCCTCCTCCTAAAACATCTAAATAGCCATCGCTGTTTAGATCGGTAATGCCGAAATCAAATATGGGCGCATATTGAGCGAAAAAGGGAAGTCTTTTAACTTGAAAGCCTTCAGTTTGCTTATTTTCTAGGTAGATTGAGGCTAAAAGATCAGTTTCGAGAATTAATGCATCCTTCAATTCTTGTTTTGTAAAAATCTCAGTGATTGGTTTCCCTGCATAGGCCTTGTTAGATACGAATCTTTTCTTAATTATTGCGGGTAAAACTTGACCAAGTTCATCACGATTGTTCACAGGATACCAAGCTCCATTACGTTGATAACAGAGGAGTTGTTCTATTTTACCATTATCATCTAGGTCTTTTACGTAAAGCCGCAGCTTTTCATTTCCGTGGTGCTTGATTAAGCGAGAGTTCAGCCCTAAGTTACCAGCTAGGATATCTAAATCGCCATCACCGTCAATGTCTTCAATTTCTACACTGTGCCATAAACCTTTGGTAGGCTGGTCGGTATTAATTTTTGAGGAAGAGAAATTCCCGTTTTCATTGATAAGGCATGTAATTGGCATAAATTCTCCTACAACAATAAGGTCTTTATCACCGTCGAAGTCAAGGTCTTGCCATTGGGCATCGGTTATCATGCCTAGGTATGGGTTGCTGTTATTGAAATCTTCACGTATTTTGAAATGGGTTCCCTTATTTTCTAGTAAAATCGATTTGGGCGTTGTGCCATAATTTCCGGGAATACTACGACCGCCAAGAAAGAGATCAATATCGCCATCACTGTCGTAATCGGCAGGTCGAACGCAAGAGGAATTGATTAAAAATTCAGGTAATTTTCCTTCGGTACGAGAAAACCTTCCCTCGCCTTTGTTTTCATATAATCGGTCTTTTATGCGAGAATCTGAAAACTGGTTGCCACCACTACAAACGTAGAGATCATTATCACCGTCGTTGTCCATATCGAAGAAAACGGCGTCTACATCTTCGTAAAACCGCTCTTTTTCAAAAACAGGCATATTAACTTTTTCAAACGAACCCGATGGCGTCTGTTGCCAAATGGCAGCGGCTTGTTCGCTCGCTCCTCCCGTGAATACATCTTCGAGTCCATCGCCATTTATGTCGCCAACACTTATTGCTGGGCCTTCGGTAGAAGCCATGAACGGAGCGAGCGCATCGGTATTAAAGTCATTATAGTTGTTCTCTTTATGCTTGAACGGAATTGAGTTTTTGATAATTTGAAAGGGCGATTGGAGCTTTTTCTTGCCTTGGATCGTATTTGAGTTTGCTTTTTTATAATCGAGCTTAAGTACGGTATTCGCAGCTACATGGGTGGCTACAGTGGTTTTTCCATCTGGCCAGACTGCAAAAACAGAATCAATTTTTTGACGGTTTCCTATCCCGAAATGCAGTTCAGGGCTAATGGCAGAAAGAAAACCTCGCGTTAGCATTTGTTGCTGCATTTGAACGCTATCCTTAGATTTTAGATAAACTTTGGCACCAATGCCATAGCGATTTAGTTTTGAGCCACTTAGCTTTACTTTTAAATAGTTGGCTTTATGGTTTTTTAAATTCGCGCTTTCTCGACTTAAGTTTTTGTAAATCAAAGCAGGCCGATTAATACGATTCACAATGATTTCTAAGTCACCATCGTTGTCGAGATCTGCATAGGTAGCTCCATTTGAAACTGTACCTTCTTCAAAACCCCAAGCTTCAGACTTATCTTCAAATGCTTCATTCAAATGCCCTTTGTAAATATAATCGTGAACAACCCCCAAAGGCATGTAATCGTAATAGTCTTGATAATACCGGTTGAGATCAAGGTCAGGGGTAGCATTTTTAGCGTAATCTTCAAGATAATTGATCAGATCAAGATCGTTGGGGCGCTTAACTATTCCGTTTGAGATAAATATGTCTTTTACACCATCGTTATCGAAGTCTGCGATTAGAGGGCTCCAACTCCAGTCAGTAGCTTCAATACCTAAAAGCGGAGCGATATCAGAAAAGCCTTTACCTTGATTGTTCAACTGTAGGGTGTTTTGACCGTATTGATTTTGATATCCGTAAGTGAGTTTGTATTTGTAGGATTCATACGATTCTTGACCCAAAGAACTTTTCTCAACGATTTCGTCTTCAGGTGCCATATCTAATGTCATTAAATCCAGGTAGCCATCATTGTTGATATCAGCGGCGTCAGCGCCCATAGAGAAACGGCTGTAGTGATTAAAAAATACACTGCCAGATTCTTTGAACGTGCCATCTTTTTGATTGATGTATAGATAGTCATCTTCATAGAAATCGTTAGAAATGTAAATATCCTCCCAAAGATCGTCGTTAAAATCTGCTACGGTAAGGCCTAGCCCAAAACCAATTTCCCCTTGATATATGCCCGCTTCTTCGGATACCTCTTTGAACTGGCCGTTATCGTTGCGATAAAGCCGGTCTCCAACAAACTCATTTTTACCTTCGCGTAATTCTGCTCGTTGTTGAACGTTTGCTCTATCGTTCGACATATTGAGCAGAAAGCAATCTAAATCGCCATCATGGTCGTAATCGAAGAAGGCGGACTGACAACCATAACTTTGTACATCGAGATTGATAATAGCAGCCATATCGGTAAAGGTAAGGTCGCCGTTATTGAGCAGGTATTGATTCTTCCCCAATAAGCCTCTGTACTGTGAAAGCACACTCAAGTAGATATCGAGATAACCGTCAGCATTGAGGTCGACCAAGGTTACTCCCGTGGTCCAATCGGCGGTACCTCCTGCGCCTGAACTTTCTGTAATATCTTCAAATTTAAAGTCTCCTTTATTAAGATAGAGCCGATTTTTTCCTGTGTTCGACGTAAAATAAAGATCGACCAGTCCATCGTTGTTGAAATCGCCGGTCGCCACGCCCCCACCGTTATAGAACCCATTGAAATCGACAATGTTCATTTGACGGTTGGCTACGAGCTTGTTTTGAAAAGTAATTCCAGTTTCTTGAGGATTGAGGCTTTCAAACAGTGCTGAATTTTTTCTAGTATGTTCAGAACAATTCCAACATAAAAAGAGCGTAAAAAGTAAGAAGCATATCCGCATAAATCAAAATTACATTTCTACTTTGAATAATATTAGGTTTGAATCTGTACCAGTATACAAAAGACCGCTTGAAATTTATTTTCGAGCGGTCATTGGGTTCAAAATTCGTTTTAAAAGCTATTTCATCGCGATGTTAAAGCTCGGTAATTTTAATATTATCAACATTAAAGTCGGGCGCAGGGTTCATCGGGTCTACAAAAGTGATTAAGCGTATATTGGTTAGGGTTTCTCCAAAATCGTCAGCCAAAGTGTAGCCCGCAGCATCGCCTTGTTGAACGCCATCTAAGAAAAATTTAATATTATTTCCATCTCTATCTATCTCGATACGCATGGCGTAGCATTCATTATTGGCTACCTGACCCGCCCGAGCTAATGTTGGATTTTCTCCGCCACTGCCCACTTTATATTCTAAAAGGCCGTTATTAATATTGATCTGAATGCGACCATTATTATTACCATCGGGTTGATTAACTAAAAAGCTAGAGAAAGTGCCCGTAACATTGTTAGAGCGAAACAAATACTCGATAGCCACTGAGCCTTCTATGGGTGTATCAAAATCCCAACGTGAATTGTTATTTGAATTGATATTAATGCCTGGTCCTGCGCAGCCTTCCTCGATGCTAACACCTGTTCCCGCAGTAAAACCTCCGAGACCATCATTAAACTGTTCTTCCAATAAAACCGCCTTAGCTTCTACAGCGGTTGTTTTAGAAATTTTGAAATTATCAACCGAAAATTCGGGTGTGGGGTTCATAGGATCAACAAAAGTGATTAATCTAGCATTAAAAAGCGTATCACCAAAATCGGACGGAAGCTGGTAACCCGAAGCATCGCCTTGCTGAATACCGTCGAGAAAAAACTTAATCGTATTGGCTTCCCGATCAATGTCGATTCGCATAGTATAACATTGATTATCGACTACCTGACCTGTTTGCGCCAAATTAGGGTTTTCACCGCCAGTACCGATTTTATATTCTAACAAACCGTTGTTGATGTTGATTTGTATGCGACCATCTCTACCATTGGTGGGTTGGTTAATCAGCATACTTGAAAAAGTGCCAGTAACATTATTGGTACGAAATAGGTATTCAATACTTACAGAGCCAGATATAGGTTCGTCAAAAGCGAAAGTGGTAGAATTCGCCCCCGTAACCGTAATGCCCTGCCCAGCACAGCTTGGTGCCACGCCTATTCCCTCGCCAGCTGCAAAGCCGCCCAAGCCATCTTCAAATGTTTCATTAATAAGAATTTCAACGCCTCCTGCTACAACGTTAACAATGGCCGTTTTAGTTAAGGGTTCTCGTTGGGGTGCAGTGGCCGTTACTAAAATTTCATATTCTCCAGCTTCGTAAACATGACTAGCTTCCCCTGTGGCTGTGCTTTCGGGTTCTGATCCATCACCCCAATCGATATCGTAATTGATTGCACTATTTGCTGAAGCATTTAACAAAATACGGGATGAATCATTAGGGTCAGGTTCTGTAATAAGTACCAGATTTGAAATAAGACCTATGTCAACCACCTGAGACGCTTTTTCATTAACTAGCCCGTCTTTTCGTGCTGTTATGGTAACCGAATAGCTTCCGTTTTCTGCATAGCTATGCGAAGCTTCTCCACTATCACTCTGTTCTATTAAAGTGCCATCGCCCCAATCGATTTCATAGTAATCGTTTCCTGTAGCCATAGCCGAAATGGAGATGGTTTTTGGATCATCAGGATTTTCAGTGACCGTAAAAGCAACATCTTCAATTATAGGTGCGGTATCAAATTGGTCGTAGTTGATGGTGTTATCACAAGCAGCACTGAGAACTAAAAGGATTAGCAATGCGCATATGAGTTTGAATGTTTTCATGTTTTTAATTTTTTTAAGTGGGATGGTTGGCTTTTTAGAATGTTGTTTTAAAAAATCAATATCCAGGATTTTGAACCAAATTCGGATTCTTGTCCAGTTCCGTCAAAGGAATAGGGTAAATCGTCCGGAAGTTGTCGAAGTTGACCTTGAATTTATAATCTAGCGGAATAAATTGTCCAAAGCGTATGAGGTCTTGTCTTCTCTTCGCTTCTAATGAAAATTCCCAAGCGCGTTCTGCAAGGATATCACCCAATGTGGGATTTAATATCGGCTTTTCTGGATCAAAATTTCTTGCTCGAACCATGTTGACTAAACTTTCGGGCGTATCACCATCGGGGTCACTTCCGCCTCTAAGTATGGCTTCTGCCTTGGTCAAAAGAATATCCGCGTAGCGTAAAATGACTACATCATTATTGGAGAAAGCACCTGTAGCATTGGGGTCTGGAACGTACTTTACGCTTTTAAAACCTTGTTCGACCGGGGCATCGGCTATACTCTCGATATCAAAAATCTCAAATTGCCCGTTTGCCGGATCTCCATTTCCGCCAGTACCTGCACCCTTATAAAGGGGTTCAGTTTGGGCTTCGTCAACAAATTGAGGGCCTTGTAAAATTAGCGTCCGACGGTAGTCGTCTTCATCATAGGTCTCAAAATGCTCTTGCATTACTGAAAAACCGCCCCAACCATTTATCGGCAGGTTAAATTTCCACGCTAGTTCGCCTTGTAGTTGTAATTGATTTGCAATTAAGCCATTACCTTGGTCGGCAGACATATTGGTTTTTACACTGGCATACATAATCTCAGGAGAGTTCTGATTTTGTGGAACAAAACTATCGGAAATGTTAGGGGTAAGTGAATAGGCACCGGAGGAGATAACATCGTTGCAAGCCGCAATACACTCATTCCAGCGGGGTGTACCGCTGTAAACTTCAGCATTGAGGTACAGCTTAGCCAAAAAACCTTGCGCTGCTTCTTTTACAGGTCTAGGGTAATGCGTATCCGGTACAGTAAATTTTTCAGGAAGATCGGCAATGGCCGCAATAAGTTCTTCTTCTACAAAATTGAATACTATAGCACGTTGCTCTGCTATGGGCTGGTTACCTGCAAGGTTATTAGGGTCTTGAACCGCTTCGGTTACAATAGGCACATTACCATAAAGATCCATAAGATCAAAATACGCCAAAGCTCTCAAAAACCTGATTTCCGCAATTTGCGACTGAAAACGTTCTTCATCAGTAATTGACTGTAAAGCCGAATTAGCGCGACCAATAATTAATGAATAAAAGTTGTAAACACGGCGAGAATACTCCGTACCACTGTCCCAAGTATGTTCGTTATAATTGCGTTCGCCGCAACAGTTCCAACCTCCGTTACGGGTGGGAATAACACCTATATCAGTACTCACTTCATGCATCATGAACATATATCGCCAATCGTATGCGTCTGAAAACGAGGCGGCTATACCACGAATGGTCGCTCCTACCTGATTTTCGTCTTGGTTAAATTCGGTAGCATCAAGTTGATCTAAAGGTATCTCCTCAAGATTGGTACAGGCGGAGAAGAATATCACAGCCAAAACCGAAATATGTATTTTTTTTAATGTTATGATTCTACGTATCATCATTGCTATTTTTTTACTATTAAAATTGTGCCTTTATTCCTAATATGTAAGTCCTTGCTCTCGGGTAGGTACTAAAGTCAGCGACGTTCAATTCAGGATCAAAACCACTGTATTCAGTAAGTACAAAAAGATTCTGCCCCGTAACATAGAGGTTTAAGCTTTGGAGTAGGGGAAAATTATCAACGTTGAGATTATACCCTAAGGTAGCATTTTCCATTCGGAGAAATGAAGCGTCTTCTACAAAACGGCTACTGACCTGCGAACTCGGTGCCAAGGTAGCACCACTTCTTAATACAGCATCTAACTGATTGACTTGAGGAAGATTCGAAATATTCTCTAAGTCATTTCTTGAAGAATTGAGTAAATCAATTCCCTGAACCCCTCTAAGGAAAGCACCAAAGCTCCATCGTTTGTAATTCATATTAATACCAAAACCGTAAGTGAAGTCGGGTTGTGCTACCCCGATAATTTTACGATCATCGCTATTGATTACGCCATCGTTATTTAAATCTCTAAAGCGTTCTTCGCCATTTTGATCGAAACCAATAAATTCCCATCCAAAAAGAGAACCTAATGATTCACCTTCTTTTGTAATCAAAATTTGACTTTGTTGCTGAGGCGAAGGTGCCGTAAAGGAGAGAATACCCGATTCAGGTGTAATAAGATTTCCTTCGGAAAGTGAAATTACCTCGTTTCGGTTGGTGCTTATATTCCCGTAGAAATCGAGATCGAAATTTTCTCTAGCCACCAAGTTGATGTTTGTGTTAAACTCAATACCCTTATTTTCAACTTCGCCCACATTTTCTAGGCGGGTTTCAACTGGTGTCGGGCTAGGAACTAAAAAGCGCAGTATTAAATCGGTAGTTCTTTTTTTATAAACTTCAAAACTACCCGTAATTCGGTCATTCATAAAACCGTAATCGAGACCCAGATTGAGTTGGGCAGTTGACTCCCATTTTAAATTGGGGTTGGCCACGGTTGATGGCGTTGATACTAAACCAAGTTCAGGGTTTTGGTTAAGCCCCACATTTGTTAAGGCTAATGAGCCAAAATTGGCTATGGCTTGGTTGCCCGTTACACCGTAGCCTACGCGTAGTTTTAGCGTTGATACGGTTGAACTTTCCCGTAGAAACTCTTCCTCGGAAATTTTCCAAGCGAACGCGGCTGAGGGAAAAATACCCCATTTGGTATCCGCTCCAAAACGGGTAGAACCATCATAGCGGAGAGTAGCCGTAAATAGATATTTGTTGAACAAATCGTAGTTCGCTCTACCAAAAAATGAGATGATCTTATTGGTCTCTGCACTCGTGCTGGCATTGTTAATTATTTCTCCTGCATCAATTCCGTTGAAACCTATAATGTCTTCAACAAAACCCGAACGACGAATAAAGCTGCCCGAATTTGAAAACTCCTGCCAAGAGTAGCCTGCTAAAAATTTAATTTTATGGTTTTCATTTGAATCGTTGTGATAATCGAAGGTAGTTTCTATCAGTTGGTTGTTATTGTTTCTAGTTTGAAAGTTGGCAAACCCATTATTGTCAAATCCGATTCTTGTTGATAAAGGAAAGAAAGATTTCTTTTCAATATGCTCTTGTGTATAACCCAGATTCGTCTTAAAATTCAGGTTTTTATGAAGTTCAAAATCGAAAGAAATATTGCTCAACAAGCGTTTAGATTCTCCTATGTCATCAATTAAAAGAGCCTGTTCTACTGGATTTTGAACAAAGGTTTGAATAAAAGAGAAGCCACCCGAGTACGGACTATTCGGGTCTCTTACTGGTGTAGTGGGCGTTGCCCGAAGTGCATCTCGAATAACATCACCAGCGCCGTCGCCACCGGCTGTCCCAATGGTAGGTACGTTATCGCTGGTTTCTACAGCGTATAGTACGTTCGCACTAACAGTGAGCTTATCATTTAAAAACTTTGAGTTTAAATTTAGCCTACCTGTTATATTTTCGACACCTGACGAAATAATAATGCCCTCTTGATCTTGATAACCGAAGCTAGCCTGATAATTTGTGCCTTTGTTTCCGCCAGTTAAAGAAAGACTATGCGATCTTGTTAATGCGGTTCGAAAAATTTCGTCTTGCCAATCTACATTGGCACCTCTATCTTCAAAATCCAAACCAGGATTTTCGGCCGCGTATTGTCGCACTTGCTCGGCAGTAAGAACGGGAAGTTTTCTGCGTATGGTAGAAGCACCGATATAGGTTTCGTAGTTTAAACGATTAACCCCATCTTTTCCTGATTTTGTAGTAATTAAAATAACGCCATTCGCTGCTCTGGATCCGTAAATAGCCGTTGCAGAGGCATCTTTTAGAATGTCGATACTTTCAATATCAGCAGGGTTAATCAAACTTAAGGGGTTGGTTGCTTCCCTATTAGACCGATCTATACCCGTATTGCCGCCGCCGCCAAAACTACCTTGGGCAAATGATACAGGAACACCGTCTATCACGTAGAGTGGGTCATTACTAAAATTAACCGAGTTAGGTCCGCGAACGCGTACGGTGGCTTGCGAACCAGGTCGACCACTGTTTTGGGTGATGCTTACCCCTGCTGCTTTACCTTGTAAGAGTTGTTGGGGTGAAAGTGCCGCACCTTTATTCAAGTCTTCTGATTTTAACGAGGTCATTGCGCCCGTAGCATCGCTTTTCTTTACAGAGCCATAACCAATAAGTACAACTTCATCTAGTTGAGATACATCTTCTTTAAGACCAATATCGATTACGCTACGCCCGTCTATAGGAATTTCTTGACCTGCGAAGCCTATATAAGAAAACTCCAATATACCATCAGGCTCTTGTGCTGTAATCGAATAATTGCCATCAAAATCGGTCTGAGTACCGTTACTCGTCCCTTTAACAACAACCGTGGCACCAGGTAGCGGTGCTCCTGAGCTATCGGTCACAGTTCCTGTTACCGTGGTTTGTGCTTGTACAAAAGAAAAATTTAGAAATAAGAGTAGTATTCCGAAAATGGAGTACTTCCTCAAGAATACGTCGCAGTAATGCTTCATAATAGTGTTCGGTTTTAATTTTAGGTTGTGGTTCTTTATTATCGCGTGTTTAGCTGTTTTAGTACACTAGCAAATGTTATCTATTATTCCTAAGATTTTAGGGTGTCATGTTTTGAAAAAGGGGGTCAGATTGTGCAATTAGCAATTAAGGGGAGATATATCTATCTAATAATCAAGATAATTGGCATGAATTTCAAGATTTATTGGTTTTGAAGCCTTAATTTAAAGAAACTAATATTACGAGCCATTTAAATACCGGTGTGAAAAATTTGGGGTCATAACTAAAGCGCTAATCCTATTCATTCAAATTAAACCCTTAGCTTCAAGCCGTTCCTTCAAACTTCGATAGGAATTCAACATGCCTTAAAGTATAGCCTTTTCCGAACCTTGTTCATCTATTAGGATGGGCTCAGAACTTTCTTCAACCTCGATTACCCTTACGCTATACGTGTCGCCGACACTAAGAGCAACTTCTGCCCATTTGACAAAATATCCTTATCCGAATCAAATGCACTAAAGGTCAAATCGATTGATTGACTATCTTTTCTGATAACTTTGAAGCAATGACGGATAACGATTCATTTTCGATGCCGGCAACAGTTTTGGCGCCTTTTACCTCCAATTCAAATCCAATCATAATCGCTGACTAATTTAATTGTATCCGACAATTATAACTCCCGATGTCCTCAGGCTCAATAATACCAAGTACATGACGGCATAAAATCCGCAGCTAGCTCAATCCTGCAACGACTTCTCTTCCTCCTCGGCGTTCTTCGCGATAAATTCTGATGGAGAAGAATTAAATTGCTTCCGAAAACAAGTACGGAAATATTTAAGGTCGTTAAAACCAACTTCATAGGCCGTTTCGGAAATTGAAAGGCGGTTTTGTACTAGAATTTGTGCCGCACGCTTAATGCGAATGGTACGTATAAATTCAGTAGTAGACTGACCCGTAAGTCCTTTAATCTTTCTAAAAAGCACTGATCGGCTCATGCCCATTTCGCCTATAAATGTACTTACGTTAAACTCAGAATCAGATAAGTGCTCTTCTACGCACTTTACGGCTTTATCCAAAAATTCATCGTCCTTAGATGTGAGAACCACTTCTTTTGGGTTTACTTTATAATTGCGGATAAAATATTCTTGTAGCCTTTTTCTAGTATCCATTAGATTTTTTACTTTAAGTTGAAGTATGCTCGGTGTAAAAGGCTTGTTTACATAATCGTCGGCACCATTTTCAAGGCCATCTTTTTTAAAGATGAGCGATGTTCTCGCCGTTAATAAAATAATGGGAATGTGGCTGGTATTGATATCCTTTTTCAATTTACTGCACAATGATATTCCGTCCATTTCGGGCATCATTACATCGCTAATAATGAGATCGGGAATAAGTTGGGTTGCCAGTTCGTAACCCGTTCCTCCATCAGAAGCTTCTTTAACCACATATTCCTGCTGAAAGCATCCGACAATAAATTTTCGAACATCATAATTATCTTCTATCACCAAGAGGACGGGAATATCTTCTTTTTTCTTACTACTCGATTTTGAAGGTTTCAGTTGCTTTAATTTTGAAGTACTTTTTTCTGCAGAGTTATAGTTTGTTACATCTTCGCCGTGGCGGAAGTTCTTGTAAATTTCGCCCTCTACTAGATGTTGCTTTCCTTTAGGCAATTGAATTGTAAAAACAGTACCTGCCCCTTCTTTAGAATCAATTTCTATAGTGCCGTGATGAAGCTCTACCAAACGCTTTGTTAATGCCAGACCTATACCACTTCCACGGGCGTGAGAGCCAACGGTTTCAATTTGGTAAAAGCGTTCAAAAATATGCGCCAAATGCGTTTCACTAATACCCTGACCCGTATCGGAAACCGATAGCACCATGCGTTTAGAGCCATTTGCATCTGCCTTTTTCTCAGTGACCCGTACAGTGATTTCTCCTTCGTCAGGAGTAAATTTGAACGCATTTGATAGGAGGTTGTAGAGCACAATTTCCATTTTGTCGCGATCAAAATACAGTTTTACCGCATCGGAAGTGCTTGAAAACTTGTAGGTAATATTTCGAGAATCAGCCAGTTCGCGAAAAGACAGGCAGGTTTCGTTGCAAAATTTAGCAAAGTTCCCTTTGGCGGCTTTCAGTTTTAACTTCCCCATTTCGTCTTTTCGGAAGTCCATAATATTGTTTACCTGTCGCATCAAGCGTTTCGCATTTCTCTCCATGACGGTAAGTTCTTGTTTAGTGGAAGCATCAAAATCATGGCATCGGTCAATTAACTTTTCTAGAGGGCCCATAATCAGGGTAAGTGGTGTGCGTAATTCGTGCGAAACGTTCGTAAAGAATTGCAATTTAAGTTCGTGCATTTCTTCGTCTTTTTCCCTTTCAAGATTTACTTTTTTAAGCGCGTTACGGTCTTTAATGCGTAACCGAATATAGTGCCATATCGCGTAGCCGATGGTCGATAAAAGCACCAAATAAGCTAAGATTGCCCAACCGGTTTTCCACCAAGGTGGGCGTACTGTGAGGGCGATTGAGGTGATTTCATCGTTCCACAGCATTCCTTTTTTTGAAGCTTTAACCTTAAAGGTATAATCGCCAGGAGCGATATTCGTAAAAGTAACTTGTCTGCGGTCGCCAATATTTAACCATTCGTCATTAAAGCCTTCGAGCTTGTAAGCATAGTTGATTTTCTCTGGGCGGGAGTATTTTAAGGCGATAAACTCAAAACTGAAGAGCGATTGGTCGTGGTCAAGTATGATGCGTTCAGTTTTCGCCAAGGGTTTTGTCAATGGCGAATTTTCATTGATTGTTATGGGTTTTTCATTGATTTTAAAATTGGTTAGTAATACAGGAGAGGTATTTTCATTAATTTTTATTTCTGAAGGAAGAAAAATATTAAAACCATTAATACCCCCAAAAACCAATTCGTTCTGTGACGTTTTCATAAAAGCATCGAAATTGAATTCGTTGCTTTGTAAACCATCTTGAACATCAAAATTATCGAAACTTTTTTCTGTTACATTAAATCGAGATATGCCATTATGAGTGCTAAGCCAAAGATTTCCTGCTTCGTCAGGAAGTATTCCGTAAACCAGATCGTTCGACAGCCCTTCTAATTTTTGAAATTTTTTAATTTGAGTGCCTTTGGCATCCATCCACACTAAACCTTCACCTTCAGAAGCCAGCCAATAATCTCCCATCTCGTCTTGGTGAATGCTAAGCACCGATTCTCTAATCTGATTATTGAAGTGCTCGAATACATTATAGGTTACTTTTTTATTTAATCCGTCGACTACCCCAAGTCCGCTCGATGTACCTACTAAAATTCTTCCATCGCGATCTTCGTAAATGGCGGTGATTTGCGCGAAATCATTGGTTTCATCGGAAAATCGGGTGAAGCTGCTTTCTTCGGGGTGAAATTGGTTTAACCCAGCATTAGAGGTGCCTACCCAAATTCGCGCTTTGCTATCGACAAAGAGGGTTAGAATGTAGTTTGAAGCGACACTATTTTCATTTTGTGGGTCGTTCACATAATGTTGAAACTGCTGAGATTTCGAATTAGGGTCAAAATAATCTAAGCCTCCACCAAAGGTGGCAAGAATGAGATTTCCTTTGCCATCTAAAACTAAATCATGAACATTATTATGGCTGAGGCTATTGCTATTGTCGGGGTTGTGATTGTAGTTGGTAAAATTTCCTGTTTCTCGTTCGTAATAATCAAAGCCGCCTCCTTCAGTACCTATCCAAAGATTGCGATCAGCATCTTCTGCGAAGGAGCTCACTATAGGAAAGCCTAGACCTGAGGTAGAACCGATGTGATTAAACGAATCGAAACTCCAGCCCAAATAATTAATACCACCTGCCCAGGTGCCAAACCATAGATTTTCAGACGCATCGGCGAAAATCGCGTGTACAGAATTTGAACTAATGCTATATGGGTTTTCAGGATTATGCCGAAAACGAACCGTAGATTTTTTCTCAAAATTATCGACATACAAACCGGAGTAGGCACCGATTAATAAATTTCCTTTACTGTCTTGATCTATGGCACGTACTGAGAGGTTAGCCAAGATATCGTTCTCACCTTTGTGCTTCAAAAACTCATCGGTTTCTTCACTGTAACGCCATAATCCCGATAGATTACCAACCCAAAGTTGCCCTTGATTGTCTTCGTACAGAGCACTGGCGTAATTGACTTCCCTAAGGGCATCTTTATTACCATTCTTAAGTGCGTAGTGTTTAAAGGTTTTAGTTTTTAGGTGCATCCGGTCAACGCCTTGATCGGTAATGACCCAGAGGTAGCCTTTTGAATCAGGGTACACCTCCATAACATAATTATTTTGAAGGCTGTTATTGTCATTAGATTTATGTCGGTAGTTAATTGTTTTATTGGTTTTAGGATCTAAAGCGGTAATACCATTATTGGTCCCCAACCAAATTTTCCCTTCCCGATCTTCGCGGATAGAAAGTACGCCGTTGCCTGCGATACCTTTATCGTTTTTCTCGGCGAAATATCGTTTAAACCCGGTGCCCTCAATATATTGGTTGAGTCCGTTTTTGGTACCCACCCATAAAGATCCGCGACTATCGACAAACACCACCTGTATTTGGTTATGGCTAAGGCTTAGCGAATCGCCTTCCTGTCGATAATAATTTGTAAAATCGAGTCCGTTAAAACGGCTGAGTCCGTCGCGGGTGGCGAACCACATGAAGCCTCTTATGTCTTGCGCAATACCTGTTACCGAGGTGCTCGGAAGACCATCGAAAATGGTGTAGCTTTTGAACTTAGGATTTTCAGTAAAAGAAATATTTTCTTGCGCATAGAGCAATCCTGAGCCTAGATAAGTGCTCAACAGAATATATAGTAAAAGTAATAATCTGTTCTTCATGATTCTCTGAAAAATAAACACTTTCTGTGCAATATAAACCTATTATTTTACTGTGTTTTGACCTTTATTTGTAATGGGGCTGCTAACTTTTGAGCGAATTCTTTCAAATAGTTTTCCCATTGTTCCTGCGTTTTGAAGTTACCGTTTTCTTTCCAACCAAAACCTGTATAATATATAGTTTTTTCTTGGGAAAGATTCAATAAAGCATAGGCGTTACTAAGATCAGTTTCTTTAGTTATGTAGGTTTCATGACCCACATAATACACTTTTGGTACTACAAGGCCCGTTCCTAGTTCTGAGCCATCGTGGGGTTGCCAATAACTAACCCAACCTAGTGAATCGTTGGCGGTAATTTTTCCATCATTTTCATGTAAAGTGAGCCCGACAGATATATTATTTGTACCACTAACATCGAGTGCTACTCGGGTCATATTATTACCATAATCAAGGGAAATGTGTTTTTTTTCCTTGATGATAACACTGTCGGCCGTCCAGTTCTCGTATTTTAAAACAAAACTCGTCCGAATAGGGCCATTGGCGAGGGTTTTATAGGCAGTAAAGTTTTTGGAAAAATAATACCGGTCGCCTATTTTTTTAGCGATGCCACCAGCTCCTCTGCTGCGGCCAACATGAAAATTGTCTAGTCCTTCACCGGTATCAATATGATAAGCCATAGGATCTTGTTCAAATTGCGTATACCATTTATCAATGATGGGGTATTCCACTTTTTTGAGCCAACAATCGATTCCGCTTGAAAGCGTCCCTCCTTCAATGCCCCCCTCATTCATGCGCTGCGCCGTAGGGCCGTAAGTTCTGAAGGCGACGCGATTATTTTCCCAAGCGTAATCATCAGTGCGTTCAGGTACGAATCTAGAAAAAACTCTTAGGGTATCTGGCTTATTTTCTACAGGAAGTTGTTCTAGTCTGAACTCTTTTTCTTGGTTAGGGGCTAACTGAGGTTGAAAAAGAAGTATGTCTATTTTTCCATCATCATCTTCATCAATATACTGACGAACCAGAAATTCGTTCGTTTCCAAATCTTTAACGCCGTAGTTCGATAAATCAATAGAGTCGGCTACATTTAATAGTGAATGAGTAAGCTCAAGAGTTTCAAAACTGCGCTCTAAGGGCAATGTGTTTTTAATGATAAAATCAACATTTTTCTTATGACTGTCTTTTTTTTCAGTACAACTGCCTAAGCTTAAGAGCAGTAAGATAAATAAGGTAGTATTTTTTGGTATTTGCATTATAAAATACTTTGATAAACGCATCGTTTTATATTTTGAAGGTCTTATAGCGGACCATTTTGCAAGCGAGGAGAAGTCGCTATTCAATTTCAACCTCTCTTCCCACAAATTTAGTGGCCAAAGCAGCCAAGATAAAAAAGGCCCCACCAAACGCAATCGCGTTTCGAGGATCGCTTGCTAAGAAACTATCGTAAAACAGCGGTACGGTAACCATGCTTATGGCCATGGGAATAACAATAAAGGTATTGAATAAGCCCATATAAATACCCATGCGATCAGCAGGTACGGCACTCGACAGCATAACGTAAGGCATCGTTAATGCCGAAGCCCAAGTAGCACCAAAAAGGCACATACAGAAAAGAAAGCCGAATAAACTTGTGGTAAATAGCATACCGATAAAGCCTACGGCACCTAATAGAAGGCAAATGGCATGCGTTAACCTTCGCCCGGCAAGGGTTGACACTTTTGGCAATAATAAGCTGAAAATAATGGTACTTACATTCATAACTAAAATAGCGGTAGTACCTGATTTTACCCCTTCGGCAAACCCGGGGAAGCTTTCATCTGGCGCATTGTAAACATGTCGTGCGATTGACAGAGCGAGATAACTGTAAAAAATAGGAATGCCGTACCACGTAAAAAATTTTACGAAAAAAAGTTGTTTCATCGCCTTGGGCATTTGCCATAGGGCAGTCCAAATATCTTTAAAACCTTCTAAAAAAACGTTGGTGTTCTCTTTTCTCTTTTTGAAGGCTTCTACATCCTCTGGCGGATATTCATCCGTTGTAAAAATCGTCCATAATACCGACGCCATAAAAACAAATGCTCCAATAAAAAATGGGTAGCGCACGTAGTCTGGCACTTTCTGAAGTTCGCTAGATTCTTCAGAAAGATCAAAGCCCATCCAAACTAAAATTATGGCCATTGACATTGCTAATATTTGCCCGCCACCAATAAAAAAAGTTTGCATAGAAAATCCTGCGGAGCGTTGTTTTTCAGGTAATTTATCGGCGATAAAGGCTCTAAAAGGCTCCATGGTCACGTTTATGGAAGAGTCTAGAATCCATAACAATCCGGCTGCCATCCATAACGTGGATGAAAAGGGCATAAATACCAAACAGATACTGGCTAAAATGGCTCCGATTAAAAAATACGGTCTACGCCTACCCCAGCGTGGTGACCAGGTTTTATCGCTTAATGCACCTACAATAGGCTGAATAACCAGACCAGTAATAGGACCTGCCAATAGCAGAAACGGAATATTGGCCGGGTCGACATCTAAATAGGTGTAAATAGGCCCCATATAAGCAGTCTGCAAAGCAAAAGCATATTGGGTTCCCAAAAAACCAAAACTCATATTAAACATCTGCCAAAAGGAGAGCTTGGGCTTTTTATCTGCTAAGGTAATTTGCGAAGATGCGGATTTATTCATCATTCGGATTTCTTACCTTTTTTTTGAGCGAGTTTTTGGTCGACTGCTTACGGTCTATAAATTCAGCGAGTTCTACGCCTGCCATTAAAAAGGCACCTACGCCATAGGCTTGCTCATCTTCAAAAGTGGAATTGCCTGGCTGATCTCCAATTTGCTGTACGTAACCCAATTTGCCAGACGGATGCTGCGCTGCTATTAAACTTTCCCAAGCTTTTTCTATGACGGGATAAAACTTTTTCTCCTCTAACAAATTGTTATTAATACCCCAAGTAAGGGCGTAGCAGAAAAAGGCAGTACCGCTCGTTTCTTTGGCGGGATAGGCTTCAAAGTCTAATAAGCTCGATGGCCAAAAACCCGCCTCGGTTTGTAATGGTGCAATTCTATGCGCCATTTCAACAAATTGAGTTTCAAACTTTTTGCGGGCAGGATAGTCTTTAGGAAGTTCATCAAGCACGCGCACGAGGCCGCCCAATACCCAGCCATTGCCTCGAGACCAAAATACTTTTTTTCCATTTTTAGAGCGTTGTTCAAAAAAAGTATCGTCACGATAATAGAGGCTATCTTTTTCGCTGTAGAGATACGCTGAGGTCTTCCACCATTGCTCATTTAAATAATCGTAATACTTGGGTTGGTCTAACACTGTTCCTAATTTTGCAAAAGCGGGGGGCGCCATAAAAAGCGCATCACACCAACTCCACCAATCTTGCCAATAGGTATTCTCTTTAAATCGCACATCGGTTTCTAAATAACGTAACAATGGCATTTTTGCCATAAATCTCGCTTTATCAATTACCGAAGTATCTCCAGTTTTTTCAAAAACATCGGCGTACATCTGAATCATGGCGTATTCATTAGCATCATAGGGTCTTGCTCTAGGTTCCCAGTTTAGTGAGGCACCGTGTTCAAGCATGTGATCGAGGTATTTTTTTTTATTGGTGTAGGTATGCAAATCAGAAAGCCCAGCGTAAAACGTACCGAATACCCAATCGTATTTCTTATTTTCATTCCAGCGTTTTTTCCCCTCGAAGGGGAGTTGCAACTGCCAATCAGCTGCCTTATATAAGGCTTCAAGTATCCGTTCCCTTTCTTTTGATTTTTTATCCAACTCAGTCGTAACAGTCCTTTTTGCCCCATTAGAGAGGCTGATTAGACCAAACCAAATGAGAAAAAGTGACAATACCTTTATACTCAGGGGCATTCGAAAGAAGATTTTCATCTGTATTTTTTTAGTGAGCATCTGTAGTTCAATCAAGTAACTATTGTTCCGTTTAGTGCGCTAGCGATTGAACTAAAGATTTGTTTTGCATCAATTTTTGTTTTCTCAATAGGGCCTCTAAGAAGTAATAATCAGCATAAATTAAGGGCTTATCTATCTCTGCGCCATGCGGAATACTACCTACACTATGTTTAAGAATGAAATTGTTGTTTTTTCCAACTTCCGCCAGATAATCGTCCGAACTCAGACTTTGCAATAGCTCGTCAGCAAAACCGATGTATGATATAGATTTGTTTTTATCGGTGTAGGTAGAGAGTTCGTAGAGTGCCGAGGCAGTTATGGCTGCCGCCGAAGCATCGCGAGGAATATCGGGGTAATCTTCGGGTCTATAATTCCAATCGGGTTGATACCCTTCTTCGTGCACGTGATAGTCCCAATAAGGAACCAAATCTTCTGGCAAGTTAGTATGCCCCATAATATACTTCGCTATTTGGCACGCGTGATCTAAGTATTTTTTGTCTTTCGTTTCACGATACATTACGGTAAAGCCATAAAGCCCCCATGCTTGGCCCCGCGACCAAGCAGAATTGTCTGCATAGCCTTGGGCGGTAGCCTTATCTAATATTTTTCCTGCAATACTATCGTAATTAACTACGTGGTATGAGCTATAATCGGGACGGTAGAAATCTTTTATTGTAGTATTTGCATGTGTGAGTGCCACCTCTTCAAACTTTGGATTACCTGTTTTTTTGAAAGCATAGAACAAGAGTTCGAGGTTCATCATATTATCGATAATTACAGGATAGTACCACTCCGTTTTTCCATCCCATGATTTTGCTTTGTCCCATGATTTTATAGCCGCAACATTTGGATTGAAACGTTTGCAAAGCGATTGGGCCGAACGTATTAATACAGAATCGTAAGCTGAATTACCAGTCAAACGTAAACCGTTGCCATAACTGTTAAACATACGGAAACCTATATCATGATCACCTGAGTAATCTTGAAGCGGTTCGAGAAAATGCGTCCATTTTTCAGCAGCAGCCTTCCATTTGTCGTCATCAGAATATTCGTAAATCATCCAAAGGCTTCCGGGGAAGAATCCGCTTGTCCAACCTTTGATAGGCTCTAAAGTAAGTTGCCCCTCATCGTCTACCGATTTAGGAAACCTGGCATCTTTTTCGAGAGTAGTCAGCATTTCATCGTACTGCGCCATAGCTACATCAAAACTTTTCGATACCAGCTTTTCATCGCCTTCGGCATCTTGCGCATCATTAGACTTCTTTTTTGTTGAAGTATCAAAACACCCTGTACAAAAGATAAATGTGGAAAGTATGAGCACGATAGGTAGCCGAAGCAATTTCATAAATATGAGTGTAAAAAGATTGTTGCTAAATTGTTATAATCTAGAAGAAAAGGCAAGGTGTTATGGTTTGCTTTTGGGGGATAAATAAGCCACAGCGTATATTTTCTAGGATTCATTGTTAGTTAGTGTATTTAATTTTAATTCATTTTTAGAAATGTGTTATGGCGTTACCCAAAAGATTGGGGGTCGCGTGATCCGCTGTAGTTTTTTGCTTCAATTTTCAGTTTTTCTAAAGAATATAAGGCGATAAGAAAATTGAAAAATTAAGGTAAATATCATAGCAAAAAAGCAGCCGCTACTCCCATTAACACGATCAATTTTAATATTTTCGATCCCATTTCGCAACTCCCAAAATTTTGAATTTAAATAATGTCAAAATCAGAAAACTTTTATGTAGTATTCGGTATTTATATAGTATTCTTGAAATAAAGAAAAAAATAATGAAACTGATTTGAATGACTTGGCTTTAAACAGTAGTTATCTTGATTAACCTTTAAACAAAACTTTTGCGCATAATACTTTTGTTCGCGGAGTGCGCGGATTTACATTTGGTTGTAATGTATTGAGGAAGAAAACCTCATGCTACCCTAAAATATTATAAGGCCATATAATTCTAACAGAAAGGCAAAGCTACCTGAAGAAAGACATCACGCATAGATTTTTAAAACAGTTTCTAATCATTTCAAATTTCAATGTTCGCCACTCAAGTTAGTCGGTTTCCAAATGGAGTTGAGTTCAGTTATCACAAGTTCGCGCAACAAGGTTTTACTGTCTGTTTCAAAATTGGGAGAAGAGGAATACGCTATGACTTGGAAATTTTCGGACTTTGACACGTGAGGTTTTACCATATAGGTTTCACCATTGTTCGCAAATATTTCGATACTGGTTTTATCGACTAGAATCTCTAGGGTGATTTTTCCGTCCACAGGTCTTACAAAAACCTCGTTCAATTTAAAGTTATGGACGTCATACACAAGTTCGTAGCCGTTGATTTTTAGTCCAAAAGCAAAGTCGTCCATTATTTCAAAATTGGCTAAAATGTGAAGGGCGTCATTTTTAGTTTTTGTATCAAAAGAACCGTTTTTTGTAATGATCTTACTTTTCCACTCCTGTTTCTTTCCGTACAAGGTTTTTATTTCATCAATAGGATTGGTTAACAAACGAACCCCTTCGGCAGTTGTCGAAAGCGAGAGTTCAACAGGAAAGGTCATCATTTGATTAAAGGGCATTCCTTCAGAAATAATTCTTCTGCCCCATGAAATTTGTATGCGTCTGCCATCAGGTATATTATTAAAAGTTTGTGAAGCATACGCATTTCCGTGCAACATTTCATATTTTGGAGTTTCGGGGAGGAAGGTTTCACCATCAAAACTGCCTAATCTATATTGACCATTGGCACCGTAAATCACCCATTTCTTATTATTCTCGTCTCCATCAACGGCAAGTTCAAAAAGCTCGGGGCATTCGTAGTAACCATCTAACTCTGATCGGTATGTCCATTTTTTCAGGTCTTTTGAAGTATGCACTTGCAGCGTACGATCTTTTACTATTTGGTTAAGTGGACGCTTTTCAACCGACTCATCATAAACCACCATGACCCAATGTTTTTTAGGTGCGTACCAGAAAATTTTTGGGTCACGGCCTTCGTGAGCTAAAACAGGGTTTTCTGCATAATCAGTAAAAGTACGTCCGTTATCGAGGCTGTATGCAATACATTCTCCTCTTCCCGTACTAGTATAAGCAGCCACGATAGCCGTTTGGTCAGAAGTGCCAAAGCCAGCCATGTTATTTTTATCAACTACTGCCGAACCTGAAAACGCCATATCATCATAAGTGGGTACAATAGCTTTAGATATTTCTTCCCAATGCACCAGATCTTTGCTAACGGCGTGCCCCCAATGCATGTTTCCCCAGTTCCATCCGTAGGGGTTATGCTGATAATACAGGTGATATTCGCCATTGTGAAATACCAAACCATTTGGGTCGTTTAGCCAACCGCGCTTTGATGTAAAATGAAATTGAGGCCTGAGTTGCTCTTTATACAAAGTGTCAGCACCATGAATGCGATCAGAAAAATAAATCTTGTTTAGGCCTTCCCTATTCGATTTCTCAGGTTGCAAAACTAAGGTTTTGCCTAAATGCTCTTTTAAATCAATAAATACCCAAAAATCTGGTTCAGTTTGCGCCAATTGAATATCAAAATCTCTAAAAAGGTTATCGTTCATTAAGATTTTCAATCGTTGCGTCTTTAATTTGTTTTCTATGGGAAGGTTCATATAACGCTTCGTGATTTGCATTTTTTTTTGCTGCGCGATACACATGAGTAGCGTTGCCATTGAAAAGAGTAAGGTAAGTTTTAATTTATTTTTCATTTGGAAGTACGGTGCAGAGAGATGATTAACGAAGACTGATTTTAAAATATAAAATAACAAATCTAATTGAATAACGATTTGACTTGATCCAAAAAGGAGGAAAATACATAAATCTCGCCATTAAATATTATCTGCTTCGAAATTTAATAAAAAAATGCTTTTCTGCCAGATTTTCAAGGTGGATGCAGGGACTTGAAATCAAGTATAAAAGTTGTGTTTAATAATCTTCACAGTATTGTATTTACAGTTTTTTTCAATCTTGTTACTTTTCTTAGGCGCTTTTTCACTTAGGACAAACTACACTGGAGAAAAAGATTACCTACTAGAAATATTTAACTTTCGATTTAATTAAAACAGATAGAAAACACATTTTAGATAATGTAACAAACAAATAACAAGGCTTTAAACGAGTTCAATATTCGATTTCGATTGATCTAAATAAAATGATATTATTTCTCCTCACACACAGCAATTGGGCTTGATCCTGGGTTCGAAGGATTGAACATTCATCTATCAACACTGTTTGTTTCCTAATCTTTAGAAAATTGATTTAAAACAGATTGAATTTTAAGGGGTGTTTGTTCTTTTCCCTCATGCATCGCACAATGGATGAAGTGGGTTTGTCACGACTTTTAGGGTAAAATCAGGTGTGTCTGCGACGTAGTAAATTCCTCGGAATTTCAAGGAGGTAGAAACTTTATTTTTCACTAAAACTCGTATAGTCTTGACAAGTTCCATAAGGGCATTAGCAATTCTTTTAAACGCAGTTGCATTTAAGTGTACCGATAGTTAAGCGAAATAAGTAGCTGCGGTTGAATTAGAATTGGTTATGTCGTGCCTGTTTTTCGACAACTCGAAAAACAACAAAGGCTTTATCCATTATAAATCCCTTAAAATGTGTAAGGCATCGGTTCGGTTTTCAGGAATTTTCGAAGAAGCACTCAAGATGAGCTTACCGTAAATTCTATTAGAAAAACCAAAGTAATCCCTTTTCGATGAAAAGGCGGACTTAATTCACAGTTTTGGCTCAGGAATATGGTGTTCCTTCCCAGCCCCGAAGTTTCGGGACGGAAAGGAGTAACGGAATGGAAAGACAAAATTGGAGATTGTGTCCAAGACCTTTTGCAGTGAAGCTTATTGCCCGAAATGAAATGTAGTGGGAATGTGCTGAACGGGGTGTGGACAATCTAAATTTTAGTTAAAATAATTTGCAACCTTATAATAGTAAGTTTTCAAAACAATTATATTTGTAAAACGAAAGTTACATTGACATAATCTGTATCATAACTAGTTCACAAATCGTCAACACGAAAAGTGGATAATAGCAAGTACTCGACTCTGACTGGTCTGAGCGTAAGAGGTTCAAACCCCAGCCAGGTCACAAAAAACCTCTAGATTGTCAAGAGACAATCTAGAGGTTTTTTTATACTTAAATTTCGGATAACCTACTTACTTTAAAATGATACCCATACTCCGCAATCACAGTGGGGTGTAGTCCCATGTAACGTGGAGGTTTTATATTATAAGAATCATTTGTCTGAAATATAAAATCTTATTTTTATATAAATCTGTAAATCAATTAATTAAATAGGTTCTATAAATATTTATTAAGATTTTTCTTTCTTTTTGATATAATTATTATACATACCAAGCGTTGTTAACATGTTCAGTGATTCCATATTCTAAGTATGTCTTCAACTCTGCGTTGTTTTTATAATATATTTTCTTCAGAAAGGTGGTTTATTTTGGCACTACTCTTTAGCGTTCAAAATCTCGTTTCCCAATATCACATTGACGAGCCTATCAAAGAAGCTGTTTCATTACATGAACATGCCAGTATCTTAAATACGGGAGGGTATCCTGTTTCTGTGGAGGAAATTATTTTGAATAAGGAAAGATTCAATTTTATACCATTCCAATCCGCTACGGAGAATATTGGTTTTACAGATGAACATTACTGGGTGAAATTTAAATTGGTCAATAATACAACTAAAGAGCTCAACTATTATTTAGAGACAGCTAGGCCAATCATTGACTTTGTCAATCTTTATTCAATCACTGAGAACGGCATTATATCCGAGCAGAAAAACGGTGATGCTATTGCCTTTGATATGAAAAGTCTACCGCACAGAAAAGTATTTTTCAAGCTAGACTTACTACCCAAAACAATATACACAGGATATGTACAAATAAAAAGTGATGGCGAAGCCTTGAACATTCCTCTACGTTTGACCACCCCGGAAAATCTTTTGGAAAATACATATAATGAACAGATTTTCTTTGGTCTATTTTACGGTATTTTGTTACTGGCGTTTACAGTTTATCTCTTTTTTTATTTTGGCTTACGAAATAGTCTTTTTACCGTATACAGCATATATATTCTTTTTGTAGGTCTTTTGCAATTTGCGGTGGATGGTTTTTTCCACCAATACATCACCCCAAGTGGTGGTTGGCTCAACGATAGGGCCGTTATTCTGATTGCTAATATATCATTGCTGTTCTTTTTGAAGTATGGAGGGCAATTTTTGGAAGTTTCCAAAGTAAGTCACGTACTCGATAAAATCTATTTCACTACTTGCACTTTATTACTTGCCACAGTAACCGGAATTGTATTACTGCCAAAATTTTTATCATATGCCTATCCCATTACCAATATTTTAGGCATCATTGTACTTTCAGAAATCATCTCGGCCATTATTATAAGAAGAATAAAAAAGAAAAAGACAGATATATTTTTCATTTTGGGAATCTTCTTTTTAATCATGGGCTTTATCGTTTTCATCCTGAATAACCTCAATATTTTACCACACTCATTTTATTCTGAAAACGGTCCTAAATTTGGAACGGCACTTGAAATTATTTTTCTTTCTATTTCAATGAGCAATCGTATAAAGCTACTTAGATTGGAGAACGAAAAAAACCATGCTATGGCACTTCAACGAGCAGAGGACCTTAACGACATTAAGAGTTACTTTTTATCCAATCTGAGCCATGAATTGCGTACACCGCTGAACTTGATTATGGGAGTAGCCTCTTCAATTGAGAACGATGCAGAAAGCAACGATTCCAAGGAAAAAGCCGGGCTAATAACCGCTTCTTCAAAATCGCTTTTATCCGCCATAAATGATATTGTAGATTACACCGACATCGAAAAAGGAAATTATAAATTGCAAGAAGCGCCGTTAAATCCTAGAGAAATATTAGAGGCTATTGAAAAGACCATAGCACCTAGAGCGAAAGAAAAAAATCTAACATTTAAATTTCCAAGTCTCAACAATCTCCCAAGGGAAATTATTGGGGATGCCAAAAAAATAGTGCAAATATTGACCAATCTATTGGACAATGCCATCAAGTTTACCCCTAACGGAACAGTTGAACTTGAAATAAAGCACACCATCTCAAAAAATAACAGGATATCTTTTTCCTTCTTTATCATTGATACGGGCATAGGAATCACCAAAGAAAAAATGAATACCATATTTGAGTCATTTTCCAAGCACTCTTCTAACGATAAAAGGGAATTTGAAGGCTTAGGACTAGGTCTATATGTAGTCAAGACATGTGTAGACTTACAAAAAGGCAGCATAACTATAAATCAGAATGCCAATGGAGGAACCACATGTACGGTAAAGCTAGATTTTGACATCGTTCCCGAAGAAAAATCAGAACATATCTCTATGGAGGACAGAAATATTCTTTTGGTAGAAGACAATAAAATGAACCAAATGGTCATCAAATTATTTGTTAAAAAATGGAAAGGTGTTTCTTTGTCCATTGCAAACAACGGACAGGAAGGACTAGACCTACTTGAAAAAAATAATTTTGATTTGGTATTCATGGATTTACAAATGCCCGTTATGGATGGTTTTGAGGCTATTGAAAAAATCAGAAGCGGTTTATTTGAACATATAAATGGTCAGGTACCAATTATAGTAATTACGGCAGATTGCACCGCTGAATCCTACAAAAAAGCAAAAAGCCTAGGGGCCGATGATTACATGACCAAACCGATTAAAGAAAATATATTATTGGAAAAAGCAGATAAAGCTTTGGACAAATCCTTCAAAAAAGCGGTTTAGGAGCACTATGTATTTCGGAAAAAAATATACCTATAACCTTTCGTGATATGTGTTGAACCAAAATAAATCTAGTTGTATTTTGAATTGGCGTATAGCTTGTTATCTTTGCCCTTCCATTAATAAAGGCCCACGTGGTGGAATTGGTAGACACGCTACCTTGAGGGGGTAGTGTTCGCAAGGACGTGCTGGTTCGACTCCAGTCGTGGGCACAGAGGTCAAGGAGTTCCTTGACCTTTTTCTTTTTGTAAATTTTAACGCTGCTTTTTTACGTCGTAATACTTTAAAGCTTAAATTTGTTTAATCCTTTTCTGAAAAGTATGAACAATGTAAAAAAGAATTTCAGTATTCGTGACTTGGAAAACCTTTCGGGAATTAAAGCTCACACCATTAGAATCTGGGAAAAAAGATATAGTCTTTTATCACCGGAACGAACAAACACCAATATTAGAACGTACAGTTTACAAAGCTTGCAAAAGCTTTTGAATGTAACTTTGTTATACCATAATGGCCATAAAATTTCAAAGATAGCCAAGATACCAGAAAAAGATATTCCATTGGTGGTGCGTGAAATTGTAGCAAAGAAGAGCCATAAAAATCACGCTATTAATGCTTTTAAATTAGCAATGGTCAATTTTGACCAGACCATATTCTTTAATACATACAATAGCCTTCTTAATGAAAGTTCATTTCGTGAGGTTTTCAAAGAAACGTTCATCCCATTATTGAACGAACTTGGTCTCCTTTGGCAAACGGACACTATTAGTCCGGCACACGAACATTTCATCACCAGTCTCATAAAGCAGAAGATTCTGTTGAATACGGAAAAACTGCAACACCAAAGACCTACCAAGACAGACAAAATCTTTGTAGCATTCTTGCCGGAGAACGAAATTCATGAAATAGGACTACTATATCTAAATTATGAGATTGTGCTTAGAGGTTATAAATGTATTTATTTGGGGCAGACCATTCCTATGGAAAATCTTATGGACGTGATGAAATATTTTGAGAACATTTACTTCCTTTCCTACTTTACGGTCGTTCCGGAAAAAGACCGCATCAATAAATACATGCAGGAATTTGATAAACTAGTCTCTGATTACGATAATCCTAATTTTTGGGTATTGGGCAGACAGGTGCAACATATAGATACTGATAAATTACCAAGGTTCGTGAAAACGTTCACATCCATAGATGAAGTGGTAAGCAAGCTATAAATTACAAACCAATTAACAACCAATGGCTAAAAAAGTTATTGTAATAGGGTCTGGATTTTCATCTTTGTCCGCCGCTTGCTATTTGGCCAAAGCTGGTTATGAGGTTTCCATATACGAAAAAAATGCAACCGTAGGAGGTAGGGCTGCACAATTCTCTAAAGACGGTTTCACTTTTGATATGGGGCCTAGTTGGTATTGGATGCCCGATATCTTTGATAAATTTTTTAAGGATTTCGGCAAAAAAACATCGGACTACTATCAGTTGGACAAATTAAGTCCCGCCTACAAAATTTTCTTTTCTGATGATGTGATCACTATCGGTGATAGCATGGAAAAAATTTGTGAGGAGTTTGAGAGAATCGAGCCGGGCAGTTCAAAAGAACTTCGAAAATTTATCTCAAAAGCGCAGGTCAATTATGATATTGCTATTAATAAGGTAGTACTAAGGCCAGGAATATCACCTTTTGAATTGGTTACCAAAGAAACCATATTTAAAGTAGACCAATTTTTCAGAAATATTAGTTCAGAAGTTAGAAAACGTTTTAAAAACCCAAAATTAGTCTCCACACTTGAATTCCCCGTATTGTTTTTGGGTGCGAAACCCTGCAACACTCCGTCTTTTTATAGTTTTATGAATTTCGCCGATTTCGGCTTGGGTACTTGGCATCCTAAAGGTGGTATGTATGAAATTATCAAGGCCATGAAAAATCTGGCAGAAGAACTTGGTGTAATCATTTATACCAATAAAACTGTGGAGAAAATTATGGTGAACAATGGGAAAAGTAAGGGCATCTTCTGCGACGGGAAACTTATTTCTTCAGATGTGGTACTGAGCGGTGCGGATTATGCACATTCGGAGACACTACTTGATGAACATTACAGACAACACTCACCGGATTATTGGAACAAAAAGACTTTTGCACCCTCCTCGTTATTGTTCTATGTAGGCTTTGACAAAAAACTAAAAAATGTGGAGCATCATAATCTTTTTTTTGATACCGATTTTGAAAGACATGCAGAGGAGATTTACGATACTCCGCAATGGCCTTCAGACCCACTTTTCTATGCCAATTTTCCATCTATAACAGATGACTCTATGGCTCCGGATAATTGCGAAACAGGCTTCTTCTTAGTGCCGATAGCACCGGATTTGGAGGATACTCCCGTACTTCGCAAGCAATATTTTGACATTATAATGAGCAGATTTGAGTCCAAAACCGGGCAAAAAATCATAAATAATATTATATTCAAGGAATCTTTCTGTGTCAATGATTTTATAGAACGATATAACTCCTACAAAGGAAATGCCTACGGAATGGCGAACACACTTTCGCAAACTGCGTTTCTTAGGCCTAAGTTGAAGAGTAAAAAAGTGAAAAATCTTTTTTTCACAGGTCAACTTACCGTTCCGGGACCTGGAGTACCGCCCTCTTTAATATCCGGTAAATTGGTATCAGAATTAATTGCCGATAATAATTAGTACCATGAAAACTACGTTTGACAATGTCTCATACCAGTGTAGCAAAATAGTTACGGAAAGTTATAGTACCTCTTTTGCACTGGCCACTAAAATGCTTCACGAATCCATTCGTGGCGATATTTATAACATTTATGGTTTTGTTCGCTTTGCCGATGAAATAGTGGACACATTTCATGATTATGATAAAAAGGATTTATTCGAACGGTTTGAAAAGGAATTGGATGAAGCTATCTACAATAAGATAAGTTTAAATCCTATTCTCAATTCTTTTCAGCATACATTCCATAAATATTCGATTCCAAGACATTTGATGGATTCCTTCATGAAAAGTATGCGAATGGATTTGACCAAGAGTATTTACAAGACCGATGCAGAATACAAAGAATATATTTATGGTTCTGCGGATGTTGTTGGATTAATGTGTTTAAAAGTATTTGTAAAAGGAAGTGAGGCCTCTTATGAGGAGCTCAAAGATGCCGCTATGGCACTTGGTTCCGCTTTTCAAAAAGTTAATTTTTTAAGGGATGTAAAAGCGGATTTTGAAGATTTGAACAGATCTTATTTTCCTGGTACGGATTTGATTCAGTTAGATGAGGCTTCAAAAAAGCGAATTGTAGATGAAATTAAGGCAGATTTTAAATTAGGTTACGAAGGTATCATCAATTTACCCTCAGAAGCCAAATTTGGAGTATATACGGCCTATAAGTATTATTATAAACTTCTTCAAAAATTACAGCGGACACCTTCTTTAGAAATAAAAAATACCAGAATAAGAGTGCCTAATTACCAAAAATTCGGACTTTTGGCCAAATCTTATGTTAACTACAAATTGCAATTGGTATAAATGAGAATAGTTCTTTGGGCAATCATATTTTTAGCCACTTTTAGTATAATGGAATTTATGGCTTGGTTTACGCACAAATATATCATGCATGGTTTTTTGTGGAGCTTGCATAAAGACCATCATCATAAAGACCATGATTCCTGGTTTGAACGTAACGATGCTTTTTTTATATTTTACGCTATTGTCAGTATGGCTTGCTTCTATTTTGGTAGTCAAGGGCATTGGTACGCTTATGCAATAGGTTTTGGTATCATGGCATATGGGTTGGCCTATTTTTTGGTACACGACATTTTTATACATCAACGGTTTAAACTTTTTAGAAACGCCAATCACTGGTATGCCAAAGGTGTTAGAAGGGCGCACAAAATGCATCACAAACATCTTGGTAAAGGAGACGGCGAATGTTTCGGGATGTTATTTGTTCCCTTTAAGTACTTCAAAAAATAAATGCCTACAGCATTAGTAATAGGAGCGGGTGT
Organism: Maribacter algae; assembly: GCF_047345745.1. Lineage (NCBI taxonomy): Bacteria > Pseudomonadati > Bacteroidota > Flavobacteriia > Flavobacteriales > Flavobacteriaceae > Maribacter > Maribacter algae. The sequence continues at coordinate 1,471,142 of NZ_JBLFES010000001.1, read as the reverse complement.
TGGTGGTATTGCAACAGCTCTACGTTTAAGAAAAAAAGGATACACCGTTACGGTATTGGAGGCCAACAACTATCCAGGAGGTAAGCTTCACGCTATAAAACTTAATGGTTATCGTTTTGATTTGGGTCCCTCCCTATTCACCATGCCCCATTTGGTTACCGAACTCATTGAACTATATGGTATTGAGCCTGAACGCTATTTTGAGTACTCTAAAAAGAAAGTAATCTGTAATTATTTTTGGGAAGATGGCACTCGATTTTGTGCCTCGGCAGACAAAAATGTATTTGTTAAAAATGCGTCGACAACCTTTAACGAACCAGAAGAAAATATTAATGCTTATTTGAAAAAAAATAAGTCCAAATATGATTTAACTGCCGAACTTTTTTTAGAAAAATCACTTCATAAAATAAGCACTTATCTATCCAAAAAAACCTTAAAGGCACTTTTACAAGTTGGTAAATTGAATGTAAACGACTCCCTTGATACAATTCATAGAAAAACGTTCAAAAATCCCAAATTAGTACAGCTTTTCAATAGATATGCAACATACAATGGTTCCTCTCCCTATAAGACACCGGGAATTATGTCCATGATTCCGCATTTGGAAATGCATTACGGTACTTTTTTCCCTAAAGGCGGAATGCACAGCATAAGTATGGGTTTATATCAACTGGCATTGGATAAAGGTATTCATTTTAATTTTGATGAAAAGGTTACCTCAATTAATGTGAAGTACGGTAAAGCTACCGGAGTAACCTCGACCAAAAACAAATATGAAGCGGACATCACTATTTCCAACATGGATATTTATCCTACCTACAAAAAGCTATTGCCCAAGGAGAAACATCCAAAAAAGGTATTGCAACAGGAACGTTCTAGCTCGGCCTTAATTTTTTATTGGGGCATATCCAGGGAATTTCCGGAATTGGATTTGCACAATATTTTTTTTAGCGAGACTTACGCAAAAGAATTCAATGCTATTTTTGAAGAAAAAAAACTTCACCCAGACCCAACTATTTATATCAATATAACAAAAAAGGAAGAAAATAATGATGCTCCCGAGGGTCATGAAAATTGGTTCGTAATGATCAATGCACCCGGAAATTATGGTCAAGATTGGGAAAAACTTAAAAAAAGAGCGAAAGCTTCTATAATTTCTAAAATAAACAGGATACTGAATATAGATTTGGAATCGCTTATCACAACAGAACACATTCTGGACCCGGTGAGTATTGAGAACAACACCAGCTCCTACCGTGGCGCACTTTACGGTGCCGCTAGTAATGATAAATTTGCCGCTTTTTTAAGACATCCCAATTTTTCGAACAAAATTAAAAATCTTTATTTCTGTGGGGGTTCCGTACATCCTGGTGGCGGTATACCGTTGTGTCTGTTATCCGCAAAAATAGTAAGTGATTTAACGCCTATACCCAAACTACTATAGATGGCGGACTATATCTCAAAATACAAAACCCAAATGGCGGTAGGCATCGTTTGGCTTTTCCATATTTCTGCCATTATAGGAATTTTAATAGGAAATCAAGAATGGTTTATTGCAAAAACACCATTAAACCTCAGTATTTGCTTGTTATTATTCTTGATTATCTATCCGATAAACACCTTAAAAAAAGGGATTGTCTTTTGTATTTTTTACGTGGGAGGAATGCTTGCCGAATGGTTGGGCGTACAATATGGTATCTTGTTCGGAGAGTATAGCTATGGTATTAATTTTGGACCCAAATTAGACGGGGTACCCTATTTAATAGGTGCCTATTGGTCGCTATTGACATTTATCACCGCGGGTATTTTAGATTATTTTGATTTGAAAATTTGGTTGAAGGTATTCCTTTCGGCATCTCTTATGGTAACACTCGACTTTTTTATGGAGCATAGTGCGCCAATCTTTAATTTTTGGGAATTTAACGGCGGGGTTGCCCCTCTAGAAAATTACGGCACATGGTTTATCATTGCGCTTTTATTTCAAGTTATTCTTAGAATTCTAAAGATTGAAGGAAACAAAATGTATGGAACGCATTTGTATTTTGCGCAAATATTGTTTTTTTTAGTCTTTTTCTTATAGTGGTTTACAAGGGTAATGGATTTTTCCCGTTCCAAGTTCCTACAGATTTATAGGGCTGAAATCTAGAAAATAATTCTTCTCTATACCAATCCAACTTCCTTGTTTTTTGAATAGCAATTTTATGCTCTTCGCTGTTATAGGCAAAATCCATTAAAGATTCCATATCACGCCAAAGACTAAAAGTGGCCATTTGTAAAAACGGAACCTCCCCTATTCCTTTTGTATAGATGAGTCCTTTATTTTTAGCCAGAGGCTGTTGAGATGTAGGCACATACCTCCAAAATTTAAAAAAATGCTTTCTTCTTATCGTTGCGCGCGTAATAACAGCAATATAAGGGTTATTGGAATCAACGAAATCACTTTTTTCAAAAGGATTTTTTCCGTTCCATTCCCCATGGGACTTTATATTTTTTAGATATAATGTCCATGATTCAGAACTCTTTTTCAAGCATAGCTTTATTAAATCAGATTTCGCGAAGAAGGTATTAGCATATTTATCGTTATCCCATATTTGAAGCAATCCATAAACGGACCAGTCCGGGAACGGATCAAAACCATCTTTTCCACTGCCCATAAGTTTATATTGCTGTAATCCTTGAACGGTACTCAATGAACGATGTGAAAATTGCATCATCCAAAAAGCCCATAATTTTGATGAAAGGCCGGAGTATCTAAAAAATGTAAGTGTTGTTATTTGGGACATTTGAATCTTTGCAGCACTAAAAGGTTACCCAGTGCTTTAAACTCAAGTTAAGGCTAATCCCCAAAAAAAAGATTATTCCTTTGTTAAAGTATCCAAAAGTTCATGCACGGAATCATTGTTCCAGTCCGCTATAGCATTTTGATGAACTACAATTGCCCCTTTTTTATCTAAAATATAAGAACCTGGCGGTTCTAACAACTGTATGGGACTAGGATCACCCACAATTTGATAGGTCACCGGAAAAGTATATCCTTGCTTTTCCATAAAGAGTTCCACAGGAGCGCGTTCCTCATTTGTTATAATATAAAAGTCTATCCCGCCTTTATAACGTTCATATAAATCTTGAACATCTTTCAATTGTGCTTTGGAAGGCAAATGCCAAGAAGCCCAAAATGTAATAAAGACTACTTTTCCTTTAGACTTTTCAAAACTAATAAAATTCCATTTTTCGTCTTTTAATCGCCAATCGTAGGAATCGATTTTACCTCTGTTATCCGGCTGAATAATGGTTGGTGCCGTGGCAAATATTCTATTTAATATCAATTTACTAAAATCGCCAAGGGGAGTAACAAAGAAGGAAAGCACAAAGGCAATAATCAAAAGTGTAAAAAAGGTCTGTCTTTTCATTAAATGTCCTAAAGTCTCAAAACTAAAAAACTCCCGAAGATTATCGGGAGTTTTTTTAAACTATTTCAGTTTATTATTATGCTGCGTTTTCGCGTTTTATCACGTTCAAAGCAGAACCTTCTCTATACCAACCAATCTGGGCGGCATTGTAGGTGTGATTCGCTTTAATTGTGTCCTTACTACCATCGGAATGAACAATTTCAATCGTCAAAGGCTTGTCCGGAGCAAAATCTGCTATATCAATAAAATTGAACGTATCATCTTCCTGAATTAAATCATAATCATTTTCATTCGCAAAGGTCAATCCGAGCATTCCTTGCTTTTTTAGATTGGTCTCATGGATTCTAGCAAATGATTTTACGATGACCGCGGCAACACCCAAATGCCTTGGTTGCATGGCCGCATGTTCCCTTGACGAGCCTTCTCCATAATTATGATCGCCGATTACCACGGATTTAATTCCTTTAGCTTTATAGGCCCGCTGAGTATCCGGAACTCCATCATACTCTCCAGTCAGTTGGTTTTTAACAAAATTGGTCTTTTTATTAAAAGCATTGACCGCACCGATCAGGGTGTTATTTGCAATATTGTCCAAATGTCCCCTAAAACGTAACCATGGGCCGGCCATAGAGATATGGTCCGTAGTACATTTTCCGAAAGCTTTGATCAATAGCTTGGCGCCCATTAATTCTTCATCCTTGATCGGAACAAAAGGTTCCAATAATTGTAATCTTTCGGAGTCCTTGCTCACCGCTACGGTAACACCTGAACCGTCTTCCATTGGAGCAAGAAATCCTGCATCCTCAACTTCAAAACCTTTTGGGGGCAATTCCCATCCTGTGGGTTCATCAAATTTAACTTCCTGCCCTTCTTCGTTAATCAATGTATCCGTAATCGGATTAAAATCCAATCGGCCAGCAATTGCGATAGCCGCTGTGATTTCAGGAGAGGCTACAAAGGCATGTGTATTTGGGTTGCCGTCCGCGCGTTTGGCAAAATTTCTATTAAATGAGTGGACAATACTATTTTTAGGAGCATTCTTAGGGTCGCTATACCTAGCCCATTGCCCAATACAAGGTCCACAAGCATTGGTGAAAATTTTGGCATCCAATTTCTCAAATGTTTCCAAAATTCCATCTCTTTCCGCTGTAAAGCGTACCTGTTCCGAGCCTGGATTAATACCCAATTCCGCTTTTATTTTAAGCCCTTTATCCAAGGCCTGTTGTGCTATGGAAGAAGCTCTTGACAGATCCTCATAGGAAGAGTTGGTACAGGAACCGATCAATCCCCACTCTACTTGAATAGGCCAATCATTACTATTTGCCTTCTCTGTCATTTCATCACCTACACTTGTAGAAAGATCCGGTGTAAACGGACCGTTTAAAAGAGGTCCTAATTTAGATAAATCAATATCGATTACCTGATCAAAATAATTCTCAGGATTTGCATATACATCGGCATCTGCCGTTAAATATTCTTTTATTTCATTGGCGGCATCTGCAACATCGGCCCTATCCGTAGCCCTTAAATAACGCTCCATGGACTCATCATAGCCAAAAGTGGAGGTAGTTGCCCCTATTTCCGCTCCCATGTTACAAATGGTTCCTTTTCCTGTACATGACAAGGCCTTGGCACCAGGTCCAAAATATTCTACGATAGCACCCGTACCTCCTTTAACAGTAAGTATTTCGGCTACTTTTAAAATTACGTCCTTTGGAGCGGTCCACCCACTTATTGTCCCTGTCAACCTAACACCTATCAGCTTCGGGAATTTTAGTTCCCATGCCATACCGGCCATTACATCAACAGCGTCCGCACCACCAACACCAATGGCTACCATTCCCAAACCACCGGCATTCACCGTATGGGAATCCGTACCGATCATCATTCCGCCCGGAAAAGCGTAATTCTCTAAAACCACTTGATGAATGATTCCCGCGCCTGGCTTCCAAAATCCAATCCCGTATTTATTCGAGACCGATTCTAAAAAATCAAAAACTTCGGCACTGGAAGTATTCGCGAACTTTAAATCCGCTTCGGCCCCATTTTTTGCTTGGATCAAGTGATCACAGTGAACCGTTGTCGGAACGGCCACTTTTGGTTTGCCAGCCTGCATAAATTGAAGCAGGGCCATTTGGGCCGTGGCATCTTGACAAGCAATACGATCTGGTGCAAAATCTACATAATCCTTACCTCTGGTAAAGGCTTTGGTAGGATTACCGTCCCATAGATGGGAATACAAAATTTTCTCCGAAAGGGTAAGTGGCTTTCCCACAATTTCACGTGCTTTGTCAACCCGCTCCGCCATATTGGCGTAAACCCCTTTAATCATATCGATATCAAATGCCATTCGTTATTTATTTTATGGTTAAAGCAATTGTGTAAAATTAAGAAAATACTAGGGGCAAATAAAATTTTTACCGCTTGATTACTTTGCTATTGGAGAAAAATACACAGTTGATTACAACGTTTGCGAAATTGATAAATTCCGTAGCTAAAAATTGAACTATTTAAGATGAAGTAAGCCTACCATAATTGGGAAATGATGTCTTCCTCGGAGATACCTTCAGCTTCCGCTTTATAGTTTTTGATGATGCGATGTCTTAGGATTCCGTAGGCCACTGCTTTGACATCCTCTATATCAGGAGAATATTTTCCTCGAACGGCGGCGTTCGCCTTGGCCCCCAATATTAAATTTTGTGAGGCCCGTGGACCGGCTCCCCAATCTACATATTGCTTTACAAAGTCAGTAGCGGTGTCTAGATTGGGTCGTGTACTATTCACCAACTTAACCGCATACTCTACCACATTATCCGGAACGGGAATACGGCGTACCAAATCCTGAACTTCTAAAATTCCTTTAGCGTTAAATAGTGGTTTTATGGTTTCTTGGACTGTTGTAGTCGTGTTTTTCACTACTTGAACTTCTTCGGCGATAGAAGGGTATTTCAATTCTATGGCGAACATAAAACGGTCTAATTGCGCTTCTGGAAGAGGATAAGTTCCTTCTTGTTCAATTGGATTCTGAGTGGCCAATACAAAATAGGGAAGCTCTAACTTGTGTTGATGTCCTGCAATGGTCACAGCTCTTTCCTGCATGGCTTCCAATAAAGCTGCCTGTGTCTTGGGCGGCGTTCTATTGATTTCATCAGCCAAAATAATATTGGAGAATATAGGGCCTTTAAGAAATTTAAAATTACGATTTTGGTCTAAAACCTCACTGCCCAAAATATCACTGGGCATTAAATCCGGGGTGAACTGGATTCTTTTAAAGTCCAATCCCAAAGCTTGGGCAATGGTGTTTACCATCAGTGTTTTTGCCAATCCCGGAACGCCTATAAGCAAAGAATGCCCTCCCGTGTAAATTGATAAAAGAATCTGCTCAATAACAGCTTCTTGACCCACAATGACTTTAGCAATTTCTCTCTTTAAGGCCGAATGATTTTCGACCAGCTGGTTTACCGCCGCAACGTCTGACATATACCTATTCCTTTAACCAGTTGTTGGCGAAATTACAATCCCTGTTGGCTTCCGTGACACTGATGTATGTATCCTCAATATGCTCTGCCATCCATTTCTTTATGGCATTGAACTGTTTTTCGGTTTTTGCCAATTCTTGGATTTTTACATAGTCCCTGGCAAAATCGGCCTCATGTTCATCATATCTATTGGTTACCTGAAGTAGCTTATATTTTGGCCCTCCCCCTCTTGGGTCGTCCTCATATATGGGATAGGACATTTCATTATCCTTTAAATTCTGTACTTGGTTATATAAGTTAGGGTCCATTTTGGTGAGCTCAAACTTAGAATCAAAATTCACCGGATTTCTAAGCAAACCTCCATCAAATTTAGTCTCTTTCTCGTCTGAAAAATTTAAAGCGGCTTGGGCAAACGTATATTTCCCATCCAATATATGTTTACGGATGGTATCCAATTCCGTTTTTGCTTTGTCCAAAGAACTCTGAGAAATCTCGGGCTGCACAAGTATATGCCTTAAATCCAGCTCTTGACCTCTAATTTTTTCGATAAAGATAATGTGATAGCCAAAGGGCGTTTCAAAAGGTTCGGAAATTTCCCCCTCCCGTAAACTAAAAGCAACATCCTTGAATGTTTTGTCAAAACCAGTATCTTTTGTGATGCTGTAAAAACCACCTTTTGATTTAGAACCTGGATCCTGCGAATATAATATTGCTTTTACACTAAAACTGGCATCATTATCTTCAACATCTGCTTTGATCTGGTTTAATTTATCAATGACTTTTTGCTTCTCTGCCTCTGTAGGTTTAGGCTCTTTCACAATTTGGGCAATTTCTAATTCCGCACCAAAAACAGGACGTTCGTCTTCAGGAATTTTATTATAAAATTGCCGCACTTCTTCTGGAGTGATTTCAATCTCGGATACAATATCTTGCTGCATTTTTTCGGACAACATGCGTAGCTTGTTAATTTTATAAAGTTCTTCCCTAAAACTCTGCTCATCTTGTTTCTTATAATATTTGAGCACTTTTTCCATGGAACCAATTTGTTGCACCAAAGATTGTAACTGACGCTCACCGGTGGCATTGACTTCATCATCCGAAACCAGAATACTATCCTGTACGGCCTGGTGGGCATACAACCGATCTTCCATCAATTTACCCAAAAGACCACAATGCGTAATATCGTCCGTATCCGCACCTTGACTTTTTAAATCGATAAGTGTTTTCTCTATGTCAGAATCCAATATCACATAATCCCCGACCACAGCGGCAATACCATCTAGCTTGACTCTTTTAAAATCATTAGATTTTCCTTTCAAGACATTAGCTTCCGCTATAGTCTCCGTTGGTTCTATCTGTATGTTCGGAATGGTATCCTGAGCGAACCCTACAGCACAAAATACAATGAAAACCAAAAGTGATACTAATCTATTTTTCATCTGTAAAAACTTCAAATTCTTTATCCTTAATTGCTTCATCTATAATTTCGGTTTCTAATTTTCGCAGGTAGTTTATTTTTCTGCGGCTTAACAGAACTTGTTTTATGGTAGGTGTAATAAATGAGAACGGAGCAACATCGTTAAGTTGCTTTACTTCCTCTATTTTAACCAAATATACCCCTAATGAATCCTCCAATTCAAAAAATTGTGATTTTTTTAAGTAGCGGTCCTGGTTCTCAAACGTGATAGGGGGAATTTCCTCAAAAATTCTAGAGGACCTTACCCAAATAGAATCGTTAAAGTTTAGTTTTTTGAATTGTACCCCAATGGAATCCAACCACTTGACATCATCTTTCTTAAAGCGTCGCAAACGCGAACTTACTTCATCTTTGTTCAAAAAGTTTTGGGGCAACTCTATGAAACGTAATCGTGCAATACGCTCTTTCAGTTTAAAATTCTCTTTTTCCTTTTCATAAAACGCTTCCAATTGCGCGGTAGAGATAAGAGAATCGGCCCCTTGCGCAATCAATGCTTCTTTATAGGCTCTCGTATATAAATCCGTTCTATATTCTTCAACCAGTGCATCAAAAGTTTTTAAACGGTCCTCCGGTAAGTTTATCTTGGATTTTGACAACAACAACTGATCAGAAGCCCAATTGTTTATATAACTGGTCACAAAGGAAACACTATCCGTTTTTGACATTCCTTCCGTTATCAAAGGGGCAACATCTTCCAGATATAAATAGTTTTTCCCTACTCTAGCCAATGCATTTTGATTAGCATCATTCCTGTTACAGGAGGCAAAAAGCAAAAATGTAATGCATACCGCTAAAAAAGGAAACGCATGTTGTTTTGAATACATTTTAAAGAAAAACATCCCGCAAAAATAACAATTACCACAGCCTGTGCAAATGCTCCCTAGTTTCATTAACAGAAATTTATGGGCAGTTCTTGGAATTTGTTACTTTCGTTGACGACATCAATTCTATAAATAAGAACAGTAATTGAATAGAAAAATAAAACTCATTTGGGACTTTAGGGGACCGGCCGCTTTAAAAACGGCAGAGCATCATGAAAAACATCTTAAAGAATATATAGCGATGGAAAATCTTGAGCTAAGCATCACGGGGTTCCAACAGCTCAACGAAATGTACAGCATCGCTTTTATGGTAGTTGAAGAGGAAAATATGATTGCTGTGAGGGATACATTAAAACCCCATCGGGGAGAGATCTACAATGATTAAAATTGTTTTTATGTTCAAAGCGCATCTCATAACCTTTTTCTTATTATTTCTTTTTACGGCTTGTAGCCAAAAGTCGCATGAAAATTTGTTGGAAAATGCCTTAACCTCCGGGAATCCCAAAATAAAGAGGGTTATGGACAGTTTAGATCGGTATGAAGTTCAGATACGATATACCAAAATCGATCGGCAGAACGATAGTGTTCTCTTCACGGATTATGATTTTCAGGTAGAGGACAACAACTATTTCTACCCGGCCAGCACCGTAAAATTTCCTATTGCCGTCGTAGCCCTGGAAAAGTTACATGAAATAGATTCCCTTGATTTGAATACACGTTATTACGTGGAAGGCGATTCTATAGAATCAACTATTTCAAAAGATATTTCCCAGATATTCGCGGTGAGCGATAATGCGGCCAATAATAGACTATTCGAATTTTTAGGCCAAGATGACATTAATTCCAGGCTACAAAATAGAGGAATAGCACCGGTACGCATTTCCCACAGATTGGGGTATCATACAGAAGATCTAAAAACCAAACCACTCATTATTTATCTTAACGATAGTACCACTACTCCTACCCTGCCAACAATAAATACGTTCCCCGAACCATTGGCATTGAATAAAATTAAAAAGGGCAGAGGTTTCTATACCGATGGGGATTTGGTAAATGAACCGTTTGACTTCAGCCTTAAAAATTATTACCCCGTTACTTCACAACATTCGGTATTAAAAAGAGTCATATTTCCTGAAAATTTTGATGAATCAGATTGTTTTAATCTATCCGAGAAACAACGTTCCTATCTCTTAAAAGCCATGCATACCTTACCTAAAAATGTAGGTTATGACGCAGCCGAATATTATGATGGCTATTGTAAATTTTTTCTTTTTGGAGATACCAAAGAAGCTATTCCCGACCATATCAAAATCTATAACAAAGTAGGATTCGCCTATGGTACCTTGACCGATTGTGCATACATAAAAGATGAGAAAAATGATGTTGATTTTCTTCTCACCGCAACTATACTTGTGAACAAAGACGGTATTTTTAACGATGATGCCTATGAGTATGATGAAGTTGGAATACCTTTTTTAGCAGAATTGGGCAGGGAAATATATAGATTGGAAATTGATAGAAAAAGATAATCGCACAAGATTACTAGAAAATTTTATGAGCGAACCGAAACAGACAAGAATCAATAAATATTTGAGCGAGGTAGGCTATTGTTCCAGAAGACAAGCGGATAAACTTATAGAACAAGGCAGGGTAATCATCAACGGGAAAGTTCCGGAAATGGGAACAAAAATCAAGGATGGTGATACCGTTCATGTAGATGGACAGCTTATTCATAATAAAGAAGAAAAACCTGTATATATTGCTTTCAACAAGCCTATTGGCATTGTTTGTACTACGGACACCGGTGTTGAAAAAGATAATATCATAGACTTTATCAACTATCCCAAACGAATTTTCCCTATTGGACGTTTGGACAAGGCCAGTGAGGGACTCATCTTTTTGACCAATGACGGGGATATTGTCAATAAGATCTTGAGAGCTCGCAATAATCACGAAAAGGAGTATTTGGTTACGGTAGACAGACCTATTACTCAAGAGTTCATTAGAAAAATGAGAAACGGTGTTCCCATCCTAGACACTGTTACGCGCAAGTGCGAAGTATCAATAGTGAGTAATTATCAATTCAGAATTATACTTACCCAAGGCCTTAACCGCCAAATACGGAGAATGTGCGAACATTTTGATTATCATGTAAAAAAATTAAAGCGCATCCGTATCATGAACATTCATTTGGACCTTCCAGTGGGGAAATGGCGTGACATCAGTCCAGACGAACTCAAGGAAATCAACCGTTTGGTCAATACTTCATCCAAGACGCACAATTAGGGTGGAAAATATAAGCTTTACCAATAACGCATTATTTTATAAGGTTTTATAAAATTTACGACACATACTCCATCTAAATATTTAAAAGCATCATAAAATGACAAAAAGACACTCTTTATATTTCGTTAAATTAACAGTCTATAAATCTTAAAATCATTAACTTAGATAAAAAGTCATCAATTATAATCATAAAACCTATCGTATGGAACAGAAAAGAATACATCCTAATAAAAAATCCCTCGTCTGGTCACTGTTGTTGTCGGCCTTGATGATGGTAGCTTTTTCTCATTTTACCATAGCACAAGAAGCAAATTTCAAAGAATACTCAGGTAAAGTGATGGATGCGCAATCCAAAAAACCATTGGTGTTTGCATCCCTAACTGTTGAAGGTACCAATGTTAGTACCATAACCAACACGGAAGGAGAATTTTTGCTGAAAGTCCCCAATGAGAATGAGGATGCCAATATTATCGTATCATTTTTAGGTTATAAATCGTTAAACCTACCGCTCTCACAGTTGGATGATGGAGAAAACAAGCTATTTATGACGGAATCTGTCATGAAGTTAACGGAGGTAGATTTAAGTGTACCAAAAGATGCAGAAACTTTAGTCCGGGAAACACTCAAAAAGCGTGGTGAAAACTATATTGACGACCCAACCGTAATGACCGCTTTTTATAGGGAAACAATCAAGAAAAGAAGAAAAAATGTTAGTCTTTCGGAGGCTGTTGTAAATATTTATAAAGCTCCGTACTCTTCAGATAAAAGAGATGCCCTAAAGCTTTACAAGGCTAGAAAAAGTACAGATTACGACAAATTGGATACTTTGGCCCTTAAATTACAAGGAGGTCCGTTCAATGCTTTATTTGTAGATATGGTGAAATATCCAAAATATATATTTACCGATGAGTCCATTGGTTATTACGATTTTTCATTTGACAGTTCAACGCGTGTGAACAATAAACTAATATACGTAGTTAATTTTAGCCAAAAACAAGGAATCATTGACCCCTTGTTTCAGGGCAAGCTTTATATTGACGCCGAAAACAAGATATTAACGAGTGCTATTTATTCCTTGAACATCACGGATAAAAGGCTAGCGGCGCAAATGTACGTTAGAAAGAAACCTAGAAATGCAGATGTATGGCCAACTGAAGTGGCATACAGGGTAGATTATAGAGAAAAAGACGGGAAATGGTATTATGGCTACAGTAACGTACTATTAGAGTTCAAAGTAGATTGGGACAAACGCCTGTTCAATTCGGTTTATAGTATGAGTTGTGAAATGGCCATAACGGACTGGGAGAAGAATTTAACCAACACCGTTCCTAAATCCAAGGAAAGGATCAAGACATCCATCATATTAAGTGATGAAGCCATAGGTTTTGCAGATCCAGATTTTTGGGGAGAATATAATATTATAGAGCCGGAAAAATCTATTGAATCGGCCATTAAGAAAATACAAAGGCAATTAAGAAGGGCAAAAGGGAACACAAGCGGTACTTCTGCTCCATAGTGTATTTTAAAATCGATAATTAAAAAATCCCGATACCATAAATGGTATCGGGATTTTTTTTAAGGGGGGGGGAATTAAATTATTCTGGCATCACTACGGTATCGATGGCATGTATTACGCCATTGCTTGCAGCAACATCCGGTATAATTACGGTAGACATATTTCCTTTTTCATCCTCCAACATTACTTTTCCGTCAGAAAGGGATAATGAGATAGTACCGCCCTGTACGGTCACAATATCAAAAGAGCCATCATTGTCGTTAATGGCTTCAATAACAGCTGCAGCCTCATACTTTCCAGAAACTACGTGATACGTTAAAATACCGGTTAACGCATCTTTGCTTTCCGGTTTCAGTAGACTGGCTACCGTACCATCAGGTAGCGCGGCAAATGCTTCATTAACAGGCGCAAATACGGTAAAAGGTCCATCGCCGCTTAAAGTTTCTACCAAATTTGCAGCTTTTGCCGCAGTAACTAACGTACTGAAATTATCATTTCCAGCGGCTACACCGACAATATTTTTGTCCTGTGCAAAAGTTGTTCCTACAAATAATAGGGTTAATGTCATCATTGAGGCAATCTTAATCATTTTCATAGTTGTTATATTTTGATTTTCGATAAAAGTAAATCGAATATTTAGGCAACAATCTTAAATTTTGTTTAATTTATTTTTGATTAAGTTAAACAAAACATAATTATACTGAAATGACAAGTAAAATGAACAGCCATAGATTTAAAATCCATAGTTTTCTTTAAAGAATGAAATTCTTTTTGGGCGAGAGTCGTTCCGACAGAGCACGGCGACGAGGAATCCCATGGTATCAATTCATCATGGGATTTCTCACTGCGTTCGAAATGACAGATACTCTTAAAAGCTTATGGAGACTAAAAGTAACTATAATGAAATTGCAGGGTTTTAACCTTTAACTAGATAATAAAATCATAAATCGTAGGTAATAAAGCCTAGACTATTGTAGGCTATAGGAGTCTTAGTTCGCGACCTCGCTAATAAACTTTAAACGGTACAGGCGCAGTTCATCTTCTTCATACTCGCCATCGAATTCTTGCATAGCTTCCTCCAAGTCATCGCTTTCGGCTTCTAGAAAATAATCATGGATTTCTTCCTGTTGGTCCTCATCCAAAACCTCATCGATCCAATAGCTTAGATTCAGTTTGGTGCCGCTAAAAACAATTTGTTCCATCTCTTTCAATAAGCTAGGAATTTCCAATCCTTTTGCTGAGGCTATATCGGCCAATGGAAGTTTTCGATCTACATTTTGGATAATGTACAATTTTAATCCTGAATTGGCTCCGGTACTTTTTACTATAAGGTCATCAGGTCTAATAATTTCGTTTTCCTCTACATATTTGCTTATAAAATCCAAAAACGGTTTACCATACTTTTTGGCTTTACCTTCCCCAACCCCGTGCACGTTTAATAATTCTTCGTGCTTAATAGGATATTTCAGTGCCATATCCTCCAAAGAAGGGTCTTGAAAAACAACAAAAGGAGGTACCTGTAATTTATTGGCCTGTGCTTTTCTTAAATCTTTAAGCTGTTTCAGCAATTTTTCATCGGCTACGCCGCCGGACTTTGCAGCACCGACTATGGCATTGTCATTTTCCGCATTATATACATGGTCCTTTGTCATCATGAATGAAGAAGGTTTCTTCATGTATTCTTTCCCAGCAGGTGTAATATGAAGCACTCCGTACTGTTCTATTTCTTTTTTTAGAAGTCCGGCTACCAAAGTTTGTCTCACCAATGCCATCCAATGGCTTTTGTCCTTATTGGCGCCTATCCCAAAAAACTCTTTCTCATTGGTTTTGTGCGATGCGATAATCGCATTGCTTTTACCTCTAAGGGTATTCACTATTTCTTTTGACTTGAATTTTTCACTAGTTCCTTCAACTACCTTGAGTAATTTTAGGACGTCGTCTTTCGCTTCAATCTTTTCTTTTGGATTTCGGGTATTGTCATCCATATCCGCCCCTTCCCCATTTTCATCGTCAAATTCCTCGCCAAAATAATGGAGCATAAATTTCCTACGGGACATAGAGGTCTCCGCATAGGCCACCACTTCCTGTAAAAGCGCATTTCCTATCTCTTGTTCGGCTACCGGTTTGCCGGACATGAACTTTTCGAGCTTTTCAATGTCCTTATACGAATAGAAAGCCAGACAATGCCCTTCACCCCCATCTCTTCCCGCTCTTCCGGTTTCTTGGTAATAACTTTCAATACTCTTTGGAATATCATGATGTATTACAAAACGAACATCCGGTTTATCTATACCCATACCAAAGGCAATGGTAGCCACGACCACATCAACATCCTCCATCAAAAACATATCCTGGTATTTGGAACGAGTCTTTGCATCAAATCCGGCATGGTAAGGCACCGCGGAAATCCCGTTTACCTGAAGCACCTGTGCGAGTTCTTCTACTTTCTTTCTGCTCAAGCAGTAAATGATTCCCGACTTTCCCTGATTTTGTTTTACAAATCGAATAATATCGCCCTCTATGTTCTCTGTTTTGGTGCGTACTTCGTAATACAGATTAGGCCTGTTAAATGAAGCTTTGAAAAGCTTCGCATCGGTAATACCCAAATTTTTGATAATGTCTTCTTGAACTTTAGGAGTGGCCGTTGCCGTTAGCCCTATTATGGAGATATCCTCTCCCAGCCTACCTACAATGGATTTCAAATTTCTATATTCAGGTCTAAAATCATGTCCCCATTCCGATATGCAATGCGCCTCGTCCACTGCGACAAAAGAGATTTTTACCGAGCGTAAAAACACAATGTTCTCTTCCTTGGTCAAAGACTCCGGGGCAACGTATAATAGTTTGGTAATACCATCGGTTATATCCTGTTTTACCTGTTTTACCTCGGTTTTGTTGAGCGATGAATTTAACACATGCGCAATACCATTATTGGCAGATACTCCACGTATGGCATCTACTTGATTTTTCATTAAAGCAATGAGCGGCGATACAATGATGGCCGTACCTTCTTGCATTAATGCAGGTAGTTGGTAACAAAGTGATTTTCCACCACCAGTGGGCATGATAACAAAGGTATTGTTACCGTTCAGAATATTTCTAATTACCTTCTCCTGAAGCCCCTTGAATTTGGAGAACCCAAAATACTTTTTTAAAGAAGCATGTAAATCTATCTCCTCCAAACCTTTAATGTGTGTTACATTTTTCAAGTTAGCAAAGTGTCAACTTTATACTGGTAGGGATGTTTCAGCAAGGTTGAACCAAAACAAATAGCTCAATTTCTTACTCCATAAATCCCTTATAAAATTAAGTTTGTTTAATTTTGTAATCTTAAAGATAATACAATCTTTGAGGTATACAATTCCTAAATTGAATAATACATTGACATCTGCGAGCACTATTCTAGATATAGCCCGTAAAACTATTAAAACGGAACGCGATGCCATTGATCATCTTGCAAATCTTCTCAATGAGGATTTTTCAAATGCAGTGAATTGCATCATTGCCTCAAAAGGGCGTGTAGTCATTTCGGGTATTGGAAAAAGTGCCATTATCGCCTCCAAAATCGTTGCTACCTTAAATTCGACGGGGACACCCGCTATATTTATGCATGCTGGCGATGCCATTCATGGGGACTTGGGGACCATTCAAGATAATGATGTGGTTATCTGTATTTCTAAAAGTGGAAACACTCCTGAAATAAAAATGCTTGTTCCGCTTATAAAACGAGGTAAAAACAAGCTTATCGGAATGACCGGAAATACCGAGTCGTTTCTGGCAAAACAAGCCGATTTTATATTGAACACCTACGTGAAGGAGGAAGCCTGTCCCAACGGATTGGCTCCCACAACGAGCACCACGGCACAATTGGTCATGGGCGATGCCTTGGCCATAGTATTGTTAGAACTTAAAGGGTTTAGCAGCACGGATTTTGCCAAATATCACCCTGGCGGGGCTTTGGGCAAAAAACTTTATTTGCGCGTTGCCGATATTGTAGGGAACAATATGATTCCCAAAGTGAAGCAAGACTCCGATGTAAAAAAAGTGATTGTTGAAATTTCCGAAAAAATGTTGGGAGTTACCGCAGTGCTGGATGGAGAAAAAGTTGTGGGTATCGTAACCGATGGCGACATACGAAGAATGCTGAACAAACACGATAACATCACCTCTTTGACTGCCAGGGATATCATGACCTCCAACCCAAAAACAATAGATACCAACACACTGGCCATTAAAGCTTTGGAACTCATGCAACAAAAAGGCATTTCCCAATTATTGGCGATGGAAAACGATACATATGTTGGTGTAATTCATCTTCATAATTTGATAAACGAAGGAATTTTATAATGGCTTCAAAAAGTAAGGTTCCCCCCAATGAAATGTCTTTTTTAGACCATCTTGAAGAGTTAAGGTGGCATTTGATACGGTCTGTTTTAGCGGTCGTAATTATAGGAAGTGTTGCCTTTTTGATGAAAGACTTTATTTTCGACACTATACTTTTTGGACCAAAAAAAATGGATTTCCCCACCTACCGGTTTTTCTGTAAAATCGGAACTTTTTTAGGTGTCGACTCTGATTTCTGTGCCGATGAACTTCCCTTTACCATTCAAAGTAGGTTGATGGCCGGGCAATTTTCAGCGCATATTTGGACTTCGATTTGGGCCGGTTTTATCGTAGGTTTCCCCTATGTCCTCTATGAAATGTGGAAATTTATAAGTCCTGGGCTTCATCCAAACGAACGGAAATACTCCAAAGGTTTCATATTTACCGCTTCGTTATTGTTTTTTTTGGGCGCATTGTTCGGTTATTATATTGTTGCCCCTTTGACCATCAACTTTTTAGGTGGCTATCAAGTGAGTCAAGAAGTAACCAATGAATTTGATTTATCGGATTACGTTGGAAAAGTAAGAATCTCCGTTATTGCTTGCGGACTTGTTTTTGAGCTCCCTATCATTGTCTATTTCTTGACCAAAATAGGTTTAGTAAATCCGGAAATATTAAGAAAATATCGAAAAATATCCTTGGTGGTCATTTTGATTTTAGCAGCTGTTATCACCCCTCCCGATATCATCAGTCAGGTGGTGGTGGCCTTACCAATCTTTGTACTATATCAAATAAGTATTTATATTTCCAAAAGAGTCTTAAAAAGTGAAGCGAAGCGAGAGGCAAAATTAGCCAAGGAACGCGCTAAAAATAAGTCATAGAAATGTCAGACCCAATTGAAGAATTCAACGCCTACCGTTCAAAAATGAACGACAAATTATTGGCCGATAACAACAAAATCATAAAACGCATTTTTAATTTGGACACCAATGCCTTTGCTCCCGGAGCTTTGGACGGTAAAACAAAGGAATTGTTAGGCCTAGTGGCTTCTGCCGTATTGAGATGTGATGATTGCGTAAAATATCACTTGGAGAGCTCCCATAAAGAAGGCGTTACCAAAGAAGAGGTTATGGAAACCTTGAGCATTGCAACTTTGGTCGGAGGCACCATCGTAATACCACATTTGAGAAGAGCATACGAATATTGGGAGGCTCTGGAACAAAACGAAGGTTAAATAAACGATAAAACCTTTTCTCACTTATGAATTAGGTTTAGATTTGAAAGAATGAAGTTACGAGCTGAAAATATCATGAAATCCTACCGTGGCCGAAGGGTCGTAAAGGGGATTTCGTTAGAGGTCAACCAAGGTGAAATCGTTGGGTTGTTGGGGCCTAACGGTGCCGGAAAGACTACTTCATTCTACATGATCGTAGGGCTCATAAAACCCAATGGGGGTCAAATATTTTTGGATGATATGGAAATCACCAAATTCCCCATGTATAAAAGAGCTCAAAACGGTATTGGCTATTTGGCTCAAGAAGCTTCCGTTTTTCGCAAACTCAGTATTGAAAAAAATATTTTAAGCGTACTCCAATTGACGAAATTGAGCAAGAAAGAGCAACTCATGAAAATGGAGTCGCTCATTGAGGAGTTCGGACTGGGCCATATCCGAAAAAACAGAGGCGATTTGTTGTCCGGTGGGGAACGTAGAAGAACGGAGATTGCCCGTGCTTTGGCGACCGACCCAAAATTTATTCTTTTGGACGAACCTTTTGCGGGCGTAGACCCGGTAGCTGTGGAAGACATTCAAAGAATCGTAGCGCAGTTAAAAAATAAAAATATAGGAATCCTGATTACCGATCACAATGTTCAGGAAACCTTGGCCATTACGGAGCGTTCTTACCTTATGTTCGAGGGCGGTATCCTAAAATCTGGGATTCCAGAGGATTTGGCCGCTGATGAAATGGTACGTAAAGTGTATCTAGGTCAGAATTTTGAACTTCGTAAAAAGAAACTGGATTTTTAATCGCTACTCAATCTTTGAGAAAACATATTTAAGTTCGGTCGCTATTTCCAAACTTCGTTCCGCGTATTTTTCTGTTTGCAGTTTTGTTCCGTCAAATTCCTTTGGATCTTCATACGTCAACGGAATCCGTTTTTCTGCACCGGGAAGAAAAGGGCAATTTTCATCGGCATGGGAACAGGTCATTACCGCCGCGTAATCTGACTTTGGATTAAAAGCATGATCGTAGGTTTTTGAAAAACCGATAACGGGATGAATATCAGCTGCAAATTTTATACTGTAAACAGGGTTTTCATTTTGAGAAAGTACCGTAGTTTTGAATCCCGAGGCACTTAACGTTTCTATCACTTTAGGAAATATAGCGGTTGCTTCCGTTCCCCCGGAATAACAATACACCCAATCAATTTTGTAATAGGCCGCAATGGCCTGCGCCCATATTTGGGACAAATGGCTCCTGCGGGAATTATGGGTGCAAACAAAGTTTAAATTAACGGTTTCCCCTTCATCAATTTTAAATTGAATAAAATCTATTAATTCCTGTAATACGGGTAACCTCTCGTCTGGAATCAAATCTATGTCCAGTTGTGTGATTTCAGCTTCTAATTTTTCAAAAAGCCCTGTAATGCCTATTGTCATAACACAAATAACAAAAACTATTAAAAAAATACCAAATCAACTTAAAAAAGCTAACGATTATTTAATCTCAAAAGTCAAAGTAGCCCAATTGGATTCATAGTCAATCCCACCCTCGGACTTCTTTTCCATGTGAATCGTGGCAACATACCATTTCCCGGATTCATTCGGAATCATGGTAACGATTCCGTTTTTATTCGTTTTCGTTGAATTTTCATTCTCATGCGCGTCCTGCCCCGGCTTGGAAATACTATAATGCACAATATGATTAGGAAGTGGTTTGCCATTTCTTAAAAGCTTGAAAGCTACGGCATCTCCCATCTTTATTTCAAAAGGATTGTTCAAGGGAATGAACTCGATAGGATAATTTAAGGGTTTCATAAAATCGATAGAAGTTTTATCACCTACCTGCAATATGGATTTTACATGTTTTGAATATCGCTCCTTGGCCTTTTCATTTATAAGACCTTCTTTTTTTCTTTCAGCGATAGTTTCCTCCAGACCTTCATGCTCCAAATAGTCATTAAACGCTTTTGCATCCATTTCCAAAACTCTAGGGAGCGTAGAGATACCGGCCATATAAGTACCTTCATCTTCTGTACTGAAATTGAGGTAGGTAATATTTCCATTGATGTTGTAATGCGATTCCGTAGGTTCAAAAAGATAATCCGGTCCAATAATTTTCGCATTGATTATTCTATCCGTAGTAATGGCATTCTCGCTCTTATCGAACGTACCGTTCAGAAGATATAATTGGGTAGCCATATTGGGCTTCAGAAAATGGGAATCCGTCTTTAAAAACAATTCATGGGAAGAAAAAACGAACACCCCTAAAACAAGTGCTATACTAAACAAGATGCGTTTCATAGGTTATACTTTTATTGTTCTACAATATCTACGAATAAAGGTAAAAATAGTTTTAATGCGAAGTAAAAATGTGCTCTTTTTTAAATCGGAGATGCCCAATCCAAACCGGAAATGAGAAAATATAGTCACTTGCGCATGACAGTCTATTTTCGATGGATACGATAATAGAAAAACGAAGCGATACCGCCTATAAAATAAAAACAGGCCAACATACCAAATACCAATTGATGCCCTTTTTCTCCAGGATATTGATCCAGCAAATATCCCATTGCCGGGCCTGCAAAAATATCCGGCGTATATCCTACCAAAGAAATTAATCCTACAGCGGTGCCCGTTAAAACCAAAGGAATGTTGCCTTCTTGCATAACCGCAAAATATAAGGATCTAGCTGCATACACGCCCAGTGCCACTATAAATACCGAAGCGAAAAACAATACGGTCGTGGATACAGAAATAAGACCACTGGCAAAAAGCAAGGCACCCGATAAAGCGATGACAAAACTGATGGTGAGCCATACGCTACTTTTTGAACGGTCTGCCAAAAAACCGATAATTATCCCAACCACAGGCCGAATGAACAATAGAAAAGTTCCTACTTGAGCGGATTCCACTTGATCGTACAACATAACATCCTTGGCATAAAGCGAAAACACATCCGTTATTTTATACCCAACATATGCACATAGAATAATAATCATCAACAACCAGACCGCAGGGAGTTTTAGTACCGTTTTGATTTCGGAAACAGTGATTCTTTCCAGTATCAAGCTTTGTTCCCGTTCTTTTTTCAACCGCATAAAGAGCCAAACAAAAGCCCCCACTAGAACAACAATACCTGCGGAACAGAGAATTACATACCGGAACGCTTCACGATTTTCCTCTAAATTAGCGGACACCGTCTTCTCCCCTATGACTACGGAAAAAATGATAACGCCCATGGTCCCAAAAAGTGCACCGACCAGTCCCCTGCCACCATCTAAAAAACCAAAGGCTTTTCCTTGGGACGAATCGCCTCCCCAAACCCGGGTAGCTTTGATCATCGCCGCCCAAAACAGAAAAATGGTCGTAAAGCCCCAATACCCGTAGAGTATTTTCAATACCGTGTAACTGGGAAATGTTGCATATATCAATCCGCCCAAGGCGGTCATCCAAAGGGCGACGGCCATTAATTTCCTTGGAGGGAATTTATCCGCCAACGGTCCGCCGAACAAATAAGAGACCAAAGCCACAAAACCGTACACCGAAAAGCAGATTCCCAATTGTGTGTTATCCAACTGAAAAACCTCCAATACGGTAGGACGAAAAACCCTGGCCAATACAAAAGGAAGAATAAAAACAGTTTCGCCTGCTAAAATAAGTAAGAGTAGATAGTACCAAGGGGCTTTTTCAGTTGTTTGTAGTTTCCCCATTATTAAGTTTTTACGACTATGGATTTTG
The DNA here is from genome assembly GCF_047345745.1 of Maribacter algae. NCBI lineage: Bacteria > Pseudomonadati > Bacteroidota > Flavobacteriia > Flavobacteriales > Flavobacteriaceae > Maribacter > Maribacter algae. The sequence continues at coordinate 1,448,870 of NZ_JBLFES010000001.1, read as the reverse complement.
CAGCAAAATCATGAATAGCCTTTTTTCTATCGTTTCCGGTAACTGTTAAAAAGGAAAGCCAACCTAAAGTATATTTTAAAACGAAACGCAAAAGAGCTAATGGAAATATAAGCTTCTTATCAATATTGGTATCGGAAACAACTTTAATATTCATATATGAATGACCTATAGTATACCCGTAAATACTAATAAAAACTGGTTCATATAATATGAATATAAAAGCTACAGCTATAATTTTAAAGCTGTTATGAACCTCATCGAACAAAGCAAAAATTTCAGTTGCAGCATACATAACAGCAATCATGATAAGACTGTCTACAAAGGCAGCCTTAACCCGATCTGGTAATGATGCATAATTCACTTTATTCAATTCCAGATTATTTATCAATTTTAAAAATAAATTTAATTCTCAGATAATTTGATGTTTAATTTTTACTAAATGTAATGTAAATCCCTCAAGAAACTTTCCTTGTGTTTGACAAAAACTTCTAACCTATTTAGCCCTTGCTAAACTTAACGTTACAGGAAAATCTTATTTCATGCTTGAAGATAGGTTTGTTACCACCGAACTCAACACATAAAAAAGAATAATAAAGGGAATGGCCAAAAACTGCATCGTCAATAAAAGCACCAAACTAATGATAAGAAAGATATAGCGCAGCGCATTATCCTTAAAGCTCCAATTTTTAAATTTCAAGGCAAATAATGGAATATTGCAATTTAACAGGAAAGCACTCAAAAGCGTTAGGCTTATTAAAAACCATTGGTTCAAAATAATTTCGCTCAAAATGTTATTGCTGTGATAAAAGAGGATAAGAGGCAAGGAAAGAATCAATAAAGCATTTGCCGGTGTTGGCAACCCGATAAAGGAGGAAACCTGATTCTCGTCCAGATTGAATTTTGCCAAACGATAGGCCGAAGCCAGCGTAATAATAAAACCCGTAAAAGGTATAAAAGAACGCAACTGAAAATCGCCCAAATATGTCATGCTATTAAGGATATCATTATTCCATCCTCCCATTTGGGACAATCCCAATAATTGAAACATGACAATGCCGGGGACCAGGCCACTGGTAACCATATCTGCCAAAGAATCCAATTGCAGTCCCAAATCGCTTTTTACATTCAAAAGGCGAGCGGCCAACCCATCAAAAAAATCAAAGAAAATACCTAGGGCCACGAAAAATGCCGCGTATTCCAACTGATTTAATACTGCAAAAACTGTGGCCACACAGCCACTAAAAAGATTTAATAAAGTAATGAAATTTGGAATGTGCTTTTGCATAACTTATAAATCGGTCTAGGTAAAAATAAGATAAACTTGGTTATTATTTGCATCTTTGCTTTTTGATTGGTCTTACTCCACTATGTTTAAAAAATCAAGCCTTTTTATACTGCTGGCATTCTCTTTTCTTTTGAGCTATTCTCAAAACAAAGGGCTATCCCCACTTTCCAAGTTAAGCTTACTTACTGTAGGAACAGGGGAAGATTTGGCAGCAAAATTTGGACATAGTGCCATTCGCATTCAAGACCCTACCTTGGGCATTGACGAGGTGTACGGCTATGGCACCTATAATTTTGAGGATCCCAATTTTTATTTGAATTTTGTCAAGGGTAAACTTGATTATACGATTTCACGCTATCCATACCCCTATTTTGAGCGAAGTTATGTATTGGAGAAACGATGGATCAAAGAGCAACAGCTCGATTTAAATTTAGCCCAACGCAATGCCATCATAGCTTTTCTAGAAAAAAATCTATTACCTGAAAACAAATTCTATAAATACGATTTTCTCTTTGAAAATTGTGCAACAAAAATCCCTGAGGTTTTTGAAATAACACTTGGCGACAATCTAAAATTTGATTTTTCCCACTTAGAAAATCAATTTACGTTCAGGGAATTGATACATCAGAACCTGAATGTAAATTCATGGTCCAACTTTGGAATAGACTTGGCTTTAGGCTCCGTAATAGATAAAAAAGCAACACCTTACGAGCATTTATTCCTTCCGTTGTATGTTTATAAGCAAATGAAATATACTACGGTCAATGAAAGGCCTATTGTAAAGTCGGAGTCGGTTTTACTGGATATACCGGAACAGGATAAAGGAACGTTTCTACTGCTGTCACCCGCTTTTTGGTTGGCCGTTCTCTTACTAACGGTCGTTTTGGTGACATACAAAGACATTAAAGAAGGGGGTAGAAGTAAATGGTTGGACTACGGTTTGTTTTTGGTCACCGGGCTGGCCGGAGCCCTAATTTTATTTTTATGGTTTGGTACGGACCACTTGGCGACCAAAGGAAATTTTAATGTGCTTTGGGCTTTTGCTCCAAATCTGTTCATTGCTTTTAACATGGGCAAAAAGAAACTTCCAAAATGGCTAGGGGCATATATGATAATTCTTTTCCTATTGCTTGGAGTAACCACTGCGCTTTGGATCATACAATTTCAGGTGTTTTCCATATTATTGATTTTTGTTTTGTTAGCCTTGGCAATCCGCTATTTGTTTTTATATCGATATATCAAAAACAACCTAAAACATTCTTAGAACGCCCAATTATAATATGAATCTACTGACCGTTGAAAATATTTCTAAATCCTATGGGGAACTGGTCCTTTTTGAAAATCTTTCCTTCGGCATCAACAAAGACCAAAAAATAGCCTTGATCGCTAAGAACGGGAGCGGAAAAACATCAATATTAAATATCCTTTCCGGTGCTGATACACCAGATACGGGACAAGTGAATTACAGAAAAAGTACACGCGTTTCCTTTCTTGCCCAAGAACCAAAAATGGATGCTAATCTTACTGTTGAGGAAACCATCTTTGCATCGGACAACGAGATTTTACGCGTAATCGCCGACTATGAAAAAGCACTGAAAAATACCGAAGATGCCGATGCTTACCAGCAAGCTTTTGAAGCTATGGACCGTTTTGAGGCTTGGGATTTTGAGACGCAATACAAGCAGATACTCTTTAAATTAAAACTGGAAGACCTAGACGCCAAGGTCGGTAAGCTTTCCGGTGGGCAAAAGAAACGTTTGGCACTGGCCAATGCCTTGATAAACAAGCCCGATTTATTGGTATTGGACGAACCTACCAACCATTTGGACCTAGAAATGATAGAATGGTTAGAGGAGTATTTTGCTAAAGAAAACATGACCTTGTTCATGGTAACGCACGACCGTTATTTTTTGGAGCGTGTTTGCAATGAAATCTTGGAATTGGACAATGGCGTCCTATACCCGTACAAGGGAAACTATTCCTATTATCTAGAGAAGAAAGAAGCCCGTATTGAACAAGAAACGGTAGAACAACATAAGACGGAATTGCTCTTTAAAAAAGAGTTGAACTGGATGCGCCGCCAACCCAAAGCCAGAACCACCAAATCCAAGTCCAGAATTGACGATTTTCACGCCATTAAGGAAAAAGCAAGTCAGCGCAGAAAAGAGCACCAAGTACAGTTAGAGCTGAACATGGAGCGTATGGGAAGCAAAATAATAGAACTGGTCAAGGTTTCTAAATCCTTTCCCGACAAACCTATTTTAGAAAAATTCGAATATAACTTCACTAAAGGGGAACGTATAGGTATTATTGGAAAAAACGGGACCGGAAAGTCTACTTTTCTAAATATTCTTTCGGGGAGGGACCAACCGGACAGCGGCAAGGTAATTGTTGGGGAAACCATTAAATTTGGGTACTACACCCAAAAAGGGATTGCTATAAAAGAGGGGCAAAAAGTCATTGATGTCATCCGGGAATTCGGGGATTATATTCCGTTGATGAAGGGTAGACAGATTTCTGCGCAACAATTATTGGAACGATTTCTTTTCAGCAGAAAAAAGCAATATGATTTTGTGGACAAGCTAAGCGGTGGAGAACGAAAACGGCTATACCTCTGCACGGTTCTCATACAAAATCCGAACTTTCTCATTTTAGATGAACCTACCAATGATTTGGATATCGTAACATTAAACGTATTGGAAAGCTTTCTTTTGGATTTTCAGGGATGCCTCATCGTGGTTTCGCATGACCGTTATTTCATGGACAAAATAGTAGATCACCTGTTGGTTTTCAAGGGCAATGCAGTTATTGAAGATTTTCCAGGAAACTATTCCGATTATAGGGCCTACGAGGATAGCCAAATCATAGAAAAGAGAGAACAAAAATCCCAGACGGATGTTCCCAAAACCTCTTGGAAAAATCCTGATTCTGGAGCCAAACTCTCCTATTCCGAGCAAAAAGAGCACAAACAGTTGGAAAAGGAAATTCAAAAATTAGAGGATGAAAAAAAGGAGATACAGGATAAATTTCTGGACACTACCCTCTCGGCAGATGACATAAAAACGCTATCTATAGAAATACAGGAAATTTCGGATAGTATAGAAGCAAAAACCGAGCGTTGGTTTGAACTTTCTGCAATGCTTGAAGATTGAAATCTATGATTGTAAAGCTTATTTTTAGTAATCAAAGAATAAACAACTATAAATTTGAAATCCATAGTTTTCTTTAAAGAACGAAATTCTTTTTGAGTGAGAGTCGTTCCGACAGAGCACGGCGACGAGGAATCCCATGGTATCGATTCATCATGGGATTTCTCACTGCGTTCGAAATGACAAATGCCCTTAAAAGTTTATGGAAACTAAAAGTAGCTGCAATGAAATTGCAGGGTTTTAACCCTTAACTAGATAATAAACAGTGTATCGTTTTCTTAGCTATATGAGATTTAGAGCAAGGGCATCCAACCAACATGGGGTGCACTCCCCGTTTGTTTACGATTATGTAACCAAATGCCTTTATCAAAAAACTAAAGGAAAACTCCCCGTCACGGAAGAGGTCTTATTAAAAAGTATTTCCTATTTCAATGTTAAAAATATAGGCTTGGTCAATAATTCGGATATTTTGAAACAGCGAATAAAAGCAATCGATAAGGACATATCTTTTCAACATGTACCTTTTGACATTATTTATGCCGATGAGCAGAGCCAATTTTTTAAAAAAGTGGCCAAAGAACAGGTTCATAATGATTCTATGTTACTCATTTCAGGGATACATAATACTCCAGAACATCATCAAAACTGGAAGAAATTAAGGAGCTTGGAACAAGCCAGAGTTACTATTGACCTTTTTTACTGCGGTATCGTGTTTTTAAGAAGACAACAGGCCAAGCAGCATTTTAGGATACGGATTTAATACGCTAATTTTATCCTACAAATCAGAAATAAAATGAACGATAATATTTACATTGTTCTAGGGGTTGTATTCGCAATTTATCTCGCCATTACCATCACCAATCGCAATAAATCCAAAAGGCGAAAGTCCAAAAAGTTTATGAGCGATTACAAAAGAAAAAAAGATAACAAATAATCTTTCGCTAGAAAAAACCTCTGACCCATAATCAAATGTGCAGCTTTTGTATTTGAGCTTGATTCTTGAAATTGAATTTTATTTATGAAAATATATACCAAAACCGGGGATAAAGGAAAAACTGCATTGTTTGGTGGTACTCGCGTTCCCAAACATCATATCCGTATAGAGAGCTATGGTACCGTGGATGAGCTTAACTCTTGGTTAGGACTTATAAGAGACCAAAATATTGCGAAGGAATATAAACAACAGTTAGAAAAAGTTCAGGATAAACTGTTCACTTTAGGAGCTATTTTGGCCACGGACCCTCAAAAAGCCATTTTGAAAAATGGCAAGGAACGTTTGAATATTCCTAGAATTTCAGATGATGATATTGAGGTTCTTGAAAAGGCTATTGATATCATGGACGAATCACTGCCTCAAATGACACATTTTATTCTACCGGGCGGTCACATCACCGTGTCATACTGTCATATTGCACGCACCGTATGTCGTAGGGCAGAAAGAATGGCTGCCCTTTTGTACGAAAACGAGCCTTTTGATGATGCCGTCTTATCCTACCTCAACCGACTCTCCGACTATCTTTTTGTGTTGGCACGAAAATTGTCAAAAGATTTGAAGGCGGAAGAAGTAAAATGGATTCCAGAAAAAAAAGAGGAATAAATTCGATATTTCTTCGTTATCAAGTTGTTATTGCAAAGATAATGTTGATAACTCGTCTTAAATAGTTGTAAAATATCTTGGCTATTTACATTTAAAAATTATTTTTGCAAAAATTTAAAATCAAACTGTTACCATGTATTGGACATTAGAATTGGCATCTTATTTAAGTGATGCACCCTGGCCGGCCAGTAAGGATGAATTAATAGATTATTCTATCAGGACCGGTGCGCCTCTAGAGGTTGTAGAAAACCTACAATCTATGGAGGAGGAAGGAGGTGAGATTTACGAGTCCATCGAAGAAATCTGGCCCGACTATCCAACGGAAGAAGACTACCTCTGGAACGAGGATGAATATTAATATTTTAGTATCGTAATTACTACTTAAAAGTCTCTTCGGAGGCTTTTTTTTTATGTAATTTTGGCAGTCTATGATGGTTTTTCAGCTCAAAACCAAGACTGGAATACCTTTTGCTGAGAAGAAATGTCGGTTATGCAAATCGGCTTTACATAATTTATTGAAACCTTTTGAAAACGTTGTTCCTGTGGTTTCAATCCTAACTGAAATAAAAACATGAGTTTTATAAATTCCATATTAAAGGCCTTTGTTGGGGATAAATCCAAAAAAGATGTAAAAGAACTTCAGCCTTTAGTAGACAAGATAAAATCGTTTGAAAGTGAGTTTGAAGGTTTGAGCCATGATGGACTTCGCCAAAAAACAGGAGAATTTAAACAGCAGGTCAAAGATTCTTACAAAGAATTGACCGAGCAAATAGAAAAGCTCGAAAAAGAAGTAAAGGAGTCAACCGATATCGATAAAAACGAGGATATCTATACGGAGATAGATCGCCTTAAAGAAGAGGCCTACAAATTATCCGAGGAGAAATTAAACGAGATTCTTCCTCAAGCCTTTGCCGTGGTAAAAGAAACGGCAAAACGCTTTGCGAACAATGAAACACTTACGGTAACCGCATCGGAATTCGATAGAAAAATTTCTGGTGACAAGGATTATGTGACTTTGGATGGCGATAAGGCCGTTTGGAGAAATTCCTGGGATGCTGCCGGCAAGCAGGTCACTTGGGATATGGTGCATTACAATGTGCAGCTCATTGGCGGTATTGCCCTACATCAAGGTAAAATTGCAGAAATGCAGACTGGTGAAGGAAAAACTTTGGTGGCTACGCTTCCCCTTTATTTAAATGCTTTGAGCGGGAATGGTGCACATTTGGTAACGGTCAATGACTACCTTGCAAAACGGGATAGCGCATGGATGGCTCCAATTTTTGAATTTCATGGACTTTCAGTGGACTGTATTGACCATCATAGACCAAATTCAGATGGGCGTCGTGCCGCATACAATGCAGATATCACTTATGGTACCAACAACGAGTTTGGTTTTGACTACCTGAGGGACAATATGGCGCATACGCCAAAAGATTTGGTACAACGACCGCATAATTATGCGATTGTGGATGAGGTGGATTCCGTACTTGTAGATGATGCCCGTACGCCATTGATCATTTCCGGTCCCGTTCCCGAAGGAGACCGTCACGAGTTCAATGACCTCAAACCCAAGGTGAGCGAAATAGTTCAAAAACAACGTCAGCATTTAACGGGTGTTTTGGCAGAGGCAAAAAAATTAATTGCCGAAGGCGATACCAAAGAAGGTGGATTTTTATTATTGAGGGTATATCGTGGGCTGCCTAAAAATAAGGCATTGATTAAGTTCTTGAGCGAAGAAGGAGTAAAACAGCTCCTTCAAAAAACGGAGAATTTTTACATGCAGGACAACAATAGGGAAATGCCGAAGGTAGATGAAGACCTATTGTTCGTAATCGATGAGAAAAATAACCAGATAGAGCTTACTGATAAAGGTGTTGATTATATTTCCGGTGCCCAGGATAGGGATTTCTTCGTAATGCCGGACATTGGCGGGGAGATTGCCAAAATAGAACAACAGAATTTAGAGATAGAAAAAGAAGCCGAACTGAAGGACGAACTCTTTAAGGACTTTACAGTCAAGAGTGAGCGCATTCATACGATGAGCCAATTGTTGAAAGCCTACACCCTGTTTGAAAAAGATGTGGAATATGTAGTGATGGACAATAAAGTGATGATTGTTGACGAGCAGACAGGCCGTATTATGGATGGGCGTCGTTATTCGGACGGATTGCATCAGGCCATCGAAGCAAAAGAAAATGTAAAGATTGAAGCATTAACACAAACATTCGCTACCGTTACGCTCCAGAATTATTTTAGAATGTATAACAAGCTTGCCGGTATGACGGGTACCGCTATAACCGAAGCTGGGGAGTTCTGGGAAATCTACAAGTTGGATGTTATGGAAATTCCAACGAACAGACCTATTGCTAGGGATGATCGGAACGATCTTATTTACAAAACCAAGCGAGAGAAATATAATGCCATTATCGATGAGGTAACCAAGTTGAGTCAAGCGGGCAGACCTGTATTGATCGGTACTACATCCGTAGAAATATCGGAATTACTTTCAAAACTATTGAGCGTACGCAAAGTACCGCATAACGTGCTAAATGCGAAACTACACAAGAAAGAGGCTGATGTTGTGGCAGAAGCCGGTAATCCGGGCGTGGTGACCATAGCTACGAATATGGCCGGTCGTGGTACGGATATTAAGCTCACAGATGCCGTTAAAGAAGCTGGAGGTCTGGCCATTGTAGGTACGGAACGTCATGATTCACGCCGTGTGGATAGACAGTTGAGAGGTCGTTCCGGACGTCAAGGAGACCCGGGAAGTTCACAGTTCTATGTTTCCCTTGAAGATAATCTTATGCGTTTGTTCGGTTCGGACAGGGTCGCAAAAATGATGGATAAAATGGGCCTCGAAGAAGGTGAGGTGATTCAGCATAGCATGATGACCAAGTCCATAGAACGTGCTCAGAAAAAAGTGGAGGAAAATAACTTTGGAGTGCGTAAACGTCTGTTGGAGTATGATGATGTCATGAACGCCCAAAGAGAGGTAGTCTACAAAAGGAGGAGGCACGCGCTACAAGGAGAGCGTTTAAAAGTGGATATCGCCAATATGGTATATGATACATGTGAAGTTATCGTAGAAGGAAACAAGGCCGCAAACGACTATAAAAACTTTGAGTTTGAGCTTATCAAATATTTCTCCATGACCTCTCCCGTTTCCGAAGATGAGTTTGGAAAACTAAGTGCACAGGAGATTACCGGCAAAGTTTATAAGGCAGGGTATAACCATTACAAGGAAAAGATGGAGCGTAATGCAGCAATTGCTTTCCCTGTAATCAAAAAGGTATATGAGGACAATGCCAATAAATTTGAGCGTATCGTGGTACCTTTTACGGATGGGGTAAAAACCTTGAACGTAGTGACCAACTTACAGGAAGCTTATGAAAGTGATGGAAAACAATTGGTAACCGATTTTGAAAAAAACATCTCCTTGGCCATTATAGATGATTCTTGGAAAACCCATTTGCGCAAAATGGATGAACTTAAGCAATCCGTGCAATTGGCCGTTCACGAGCAGAAAGACCCGCTATTGATCTACAAGTTCGAAGCTTTTGAACTCTTTAAGGAAATGATAGAAAAAGTGAACAAGGAAATTGTTTCTTTCCTGTTCAAAGGAGAATTGCCGTCTGAGAATCCCAATGAGATCCAAGAAGCCAGAAACGTAAGAAAATCAAAGGAAAATCTAAAGACTACAAAAGAGGAAATTCCCAATAGTGATGAATTGGCCGCGCAGAATAGAGCTGCCGGACAAACGCAGGGACAACGACCTGCAATTACTGAAACCATTATAAGGGAACGACCTAAAATTGGTAGAAATGAACGGGTAACTATAAAAAATGTAATGTCCGGAGAAAGTAAGACCGTAAAATATAAACAGGCGGAGCCATTGATAGACCGTGGCGAGTGGGTGCTTACAGAAGACTGATCATGAAATACATAGCGTATTAAAAAGGTAGCCTAATTGGCTACCTTTTTTTATTATTCATGATATTTGTTTTTAACCTTTAGAAATTCGTTAACCAACGGTATTTAAATTGAATAGATGTTTTAAACAATTAATTAACATTTATTTACGTTATAAAATATGGCTTTGTTTTATACGGTTTTCAATATCGGATAAAAGGGATGGGGATAGCTGCCATCCCAAAGCGTAAATTGCACTATGAAAGAATTTGACCGAATAAAGGAGAGAATCAATAATAAGACCCTTTTATTGATAAAATTCAACTATGTCTCTTCGTTTTTAAGTATACTTTTTGGCCTTATTTGTATGTTCTTATTGAAAATAGAGGACGTAATTCCTTATGTTTTTTTTGCATACCCGGTCATAAACCTTATCAATGTTTTTAGTTTCAAAAAGCATGGGAATTTGACCATAATGGCTATAACCACTAGTATTTTATCAGTAATAAGTACTTTATTGATAACACTTTTCAGTGGCGGTATTGAAAGCCCCTTTATTTTTGTTTTCGCTTTAATAGTTTTGGCAGGTTATATTTCTACCAGTATGTTCGGAAAGATATACATTAAAGTGATTTTGGTATTGATCGTAGCTATTTATCTTATTGATTTCTTGGATTTTCAATTTGTCACCGATGTTGTTCCTATTGCTTCAAAAAAAGCGTTCGGTCTTATGAGCATTCTATTTGCGGTATATCTACAAGGGGATGTTTTTGGAAAAACACTCTTAAAGACCCATCACAAACTTTATAAATCAAAAACCGAAATAGAACAAAGAATTCAGGAGAAAGAAATCTTATTGAGAGAAGTTCATCATAGGGTCAAGAATAATCTACAGACGGTATCCAGCCTATTGAACTTACAAGCAAGGGACACTGCTGACGAAAAGGTAAAAATCATTATGAAAAGCAGTCAAAATAGGGTTATCGTGATGTCAATGGTTCATGAAATGCTCTACATGCGGAACAATTTGTCCAAAATAGAATTTAAACCTTATGTTCAGGAACTAGCAGATTATCTCATTAAATCCTTAAAGCCGGAAGAGAGCGATATTTCTTTACATATTGATATTCCCGAAGTACAGTTGGGGATAGACACCGCAATACCCTTGGGGCTTTTAATCAATGAAGCAATAACCAACTCGCTCAAATATGGTTTTACCAACAAACCAAAGGGACTAATAGGCGTGGTCTTGAAAAAAGATACCTCCCCACATTCCTATATTTTAAATATAAGTGATAACGGTATTGGTTTTACCGAAAGTACCAATTTAGAAAAACCAAAATCCTTGGGATTGCGATTAATACACAATCTTGCCAAACAGCTCAAAGGGTCGGTTACCAAAGACTCATCCAAAAAGGGAACATATTATATCATTTTGTTCAAAGATATAGATCAAAAATATGGGGAAGTGGCTTAACGGATATCCATTTCCGCTAAACAATAAATTGTCTTAAAACTTATTTTACCCAAATCAATTCAATCATCAAAAGGATGATAGCATAATATTGCTGTTTAGAAATTAAACATACCCTATATCAATAGCTGCTGATAACACTTATTTAAAAAGAAAGAAGTGGTCAAATGGCTATTTTTTTGTGTTTCCTATTCTCAAGATTATCGTTACGGCGCATTTAATACTTAAAAAATTACGATTAAATACAAAACATAACTAGCTTTACATTGTCATTTAGTGCAAAAAGACCGAATAACCACAAGTATCTATGACCGATTTTAACATAGACAAGGAACGCCTTAAGGACAAGACCAAACTCGTTTTAAAAGTCAATTACGTCTCTAGTGCGCTCGCTATCCTTTTTGGTATTTTGTGCTATTTCTTGTTGGATATCAAACAAATAATACCCCATACCTTTATTGCATTTGGTTTGCTCAATTTGGTCAATACGTATTTCCTAAAAAAACATGAAAGTTTATCCTTTACGTACAATATCTCCTCTATATTGGCACTAACGGGCGCGTTTATCATAACGGTGTATAGTGGTGGTATCAACAGTACGTTTGTGTTCACATTGGCTCTGGTGGTTTTCGCAGGTTACGCTACGACTAAAAAATACGGTCAAGTTTACCTTAATCTTATATTCTTTTTGGTCATTTTGATTTTTTCCCAAAGCATTCCAGATTTTACATTTACGGAGAATGTTATCCCGGAAAAATCAAGGAATATCTTTAATCTGTTATCAGTATTATTTTCCATCTATCTATTGGGGAATATTTTCGGCAAGAATCTGTTACGAACGCACAATGATTTATATAAATCGAAAAAAGCGTTGATGTCTCAAATGGAAGAGAAAGAAACCCTTTTAAAAGAAGTACATCACAGGGTCAAAAATAATTTACAGACCGTCTCTAGCTTACTAAGCCTCCAATCTAGAAATATAGAAAACGGAAAAATGAGAACCGTTTTAAAAGGCACCCAGAATAGAGTTATTTCTATGGCTATGGTACATGAAATGCTCTACATGAGAAAGGATATTGCCCATATTGAATACCATTCCTATGTGCGTGAACTCAGCGAGTATCTTTTAAAATCCATTAGGGGCGTAGAAAACGATATCGTGTTGAATATTGATATTCCCGATGTTAAACTGGGCATAGACACCGCTATTCCTTTGGGCTTGCTAATAAATGAGATTGTCACCAACTCCTTAAAATACGGAATGCCGGAGCAAGGGGGCGAAATCAATATTGTACTCAAAAAGAAACCGGATAAAAATTTTATACTTCATATTGGTGATAATGGCGAAGGTTTTTCAGATGACATCAACCACACGAATACCAAATCCTTGGGCTTAAAATTAATCTACAATCTCACGCGGCAACTAAAAGGCACCATAAAAAAGGATAACGACAAAAAAGGAACCAACTACATCATTACCTTTCAAGAAATAAAGGAGCAAATAACGCCCGTAGTTTAAGTTTTTAGCTTACGCTGTCATTCTTATCAAAATCATTTTTAAAAAGTATTCTTCTACTGAAGTTTCCTGTGGATATTCCCTATATTTAAGCTGCTAATTTAATATCATCAAATGCTTAAAAAACTCCTGTGTATCTTCTTTTTATATGGTACCACCATCTACGGACAAGATTATTTCCTTGAAAAGTTCAAACCTTACAATGACCAAATTCCTTCTCCCGAAGCTTTTCTGGGCTACGGTATAGGCGAACACCATACTAGACATGACCTAATCGTCGCTTATTTGGAAAAGTTGGCAGAGGTGTCCAACAGAGCCGCTATCAAAGAGTATGGCAGAACGCACGAAGGTCGTAAATTGATTATGCTAACCATTACAACACCTGAAAACCTTAACAACTTAGGTGATATCAAGAAAAAACATCTTGCTTTCACGGACCCCGACCAAACCCCAACGGACTATGATGAAGTTCCAATCTTCATCAATCTAGCGTATAATGTACACGGCAACGAACCCTCCAGTTCGGAAGCGGCATTATTGACCGCTTATACCTTAGTTGCTTCGGAGAATCCTGAAATAAAAAAATACATTCAAAATGCGGTCATTTTCATTGACCCGACCATTAATCCCGATGGTAGGGACCGTCATACCCAGTGGGCCAATACCTATCAAGGAAATCCGGAAGTTGCGGACCCTCAAGATGCGGAGCATAACGAATACTGGCCAATGGGCCGTACAAATCATTATTGGTTCGATCTGAACAGGGATTGGTTGTTGGGAATCAATCCTGAAAGTCGTGGAAAATTGACATGGTACCATGAATGGTATCCTAATGTTGTGACCGATTTTCATGAAATGGGTACACAAAGCACTTATTTCTTTGAACCAATGAAAACCAATGGTTCCCTAAATCCCATTATGCCCAAAGAAAATTATGAAGACTTGAATACACTTTTCGGAAACGAGTTTGCCAAGGCCTTGGACAGTATCGGTTCGCTCTATTTTACGAAGGAAGTCTTTGATGGCACCTATCCCGGCTACGGTTCTTCCTATCCCGATTTACAGGGCGGACTAGGGCTCTTATTTGAGCAGGCCAGCTCTCGGGGACATAGACAGACCACGGCATTTGGGGAAATATCATTCCCGTTTACCATCAGAAATCAATATGTTTCCAGTATGACCACGGTCAAAACTGCAGTGGCCAATAAGGCGTATATGCGCAAATACCAACAGCAGTTCTTTAAAAGTGCCTTGACCAACGCTTCAAAATCGAAAATCAGGGGTTACTCTTTTGGTGATGCCTATGACCAGAATAGGACCAAGGCTTTCATTGATAAGTTATTGTTGCATAAAATTGATGTATATAAATCTGGCGACCGTTTTGTGGTACCTACCAAACAACCACAATATAGAATGGTACAGACGATGTTCGAGACCTATGAAAAATATCGCGACAGCGTGTATTATGATGCTTCCGCTTGGTCCGTTGCCAATTTTTACAATATGAAATACAAGCCCGTAAACGGATTGAATCTGGGCGAAAAAATCACAAGTACCGATAATTTAGTAACAATAATACCTGTTCAAAAATCGGAATATGCCTACGTATTGGATTGGGACGATTACAATGCGCCTGCGGCACTATACTATTTGCAGAAAAAGGGAATAGTGGCATCCTCATCACCAAAACCCTTTACAGCAAAAACAGGAAATGGGGCAAAAGCCTTTAATTATGGTGCGGTCATCATTCCTGTAAGCCTACAGAAGAAGGATGCGAACGCTTTATATACAATGTTACAAGAAGTACAGGCCAAGTTTAATGTTTCCATTTTTGCCGTGAATACGGGTCTTAATATAAGTGGTGGTGATATCGGTAGTCGTTTAACGACTCCCATGCGAAAAACCAAAGTCGCTATGCTTATTGGCGAGGGTGTCCGGTCCTACGAAGCTGGGGAAGTATGGCACTTGTTGGATACCCGAGTGCATATGCCCATCACCAAAATTCCTATGCGAAACTTCGAAAGGGCCAATTTGGACAAATACAATACACTGGTCATGGTCTCAGGGAACTATAAGCTTGACAAAAAACAACAGGGAAAAATTAAAGATTGGACCAGTAAAGGCAATACGCTAATCACCATTGGAACCGCTACTAAATGGGCCGTAGAAAAGAAACTGGTCAAAGAAAAATTGATTGAGACCGAAAAAGATTCCACAAAATTGGCCGTACGAAAACCCTATGTAGATGCATCCGAGAATATTGGGAAGGAAAGTGTGGGCGGTATCATCGTAAAGGCTGATATTGATGTGACCCATCCCCTAGCCTTTGGGTACCATGACCAAAGTATCCCGGTATACAAAAACAATACGGTTTGGTTGGCCCCGAGCAAAAATCCGTACGCTACAGTGGCCAAATACAACAAAGACCCACATATTGACGGTTTTATTACCGAAAAGAATATGGAAGAGAATTTGAGACCCTCGGCTTCATTGATTGTTAGTAAATTGGGTAGCGGAAGAGTCGTCTTGTTTGCCGATAATCCCAATTTTAGAGGTTCTTGGTACGGTACCAACCGTCTGTTCCTCAACGCTCTATTTTTAGGTGATAAAATAAATATTCCTTCTGAAGATTGATAATGAGTTAGTTGGAT